>NZ_PDUD01000046.1 GCF_002646595.1 Flavilitoribacter nigricans DSM 23189 = NBRC 102662 | reverse complement strand
GGTTCCAGCGACGCCTGTGGAATCGCTGAGCTGGCCCTGGACCGACTGAGTTTCGGTTGTGCCGATGTAGGTAGTAATCCCGTTGTGCTCACCGTAACCGACAATAACGATAATTCCGCGACCTGTTCGGCTACTGTAACCGTAGAAGATAAGATCGTACCACAAACTGTCTGTCAGGATATCACCATTTCCCTCGACGCAGCCGGCAATGCCTCCATCACTCCCGCCCAGATCGACAACGGTTCCAGCGACGCCTGTGGAATCGCTGAGCTGGTCCTGGACCGACTGAGTTTCGGTTGTGCCGATGTAGGTAGTAATCCCGTCGTGCTCACCGTAACCGACAACAACGATAATTCCGCAAGCTGTTCGGCTAATGTAACCGTAGAGGATAAGATCGTACCACAAACTGTCTGTCAGGATATCACCGTATCCCTCGACGCAGCCGGTAACGCATTCATTACTCCGGCCCAGATCGACAACGGGTCCAGCGACGCCTGTGGAATCGCTGAACTGGCCCTGGACCGGCTGAGCTTCGGTTGCGCCGATGTAGGCAGTAATCCCGTTGTGCTTACTGTAACCGACAACAACGATAATTCCGCAAGCTGTTCGGCTACCGTAACCGTAGAAGATAAGATCGCACCGCAAGCGGTGTGTAAGGATATAGACGTATACTTAGACCCCAATGGAACGGCTTCCATCACACCATCAGAGATCGATGGAGGAAGCTTTGACGCTTGTGGTATTACCCTAAGAGCTACCCCTCTTAATTTCACCAGCGCAGACCTTGGTCCCAATTCGATCGATCTTACCGTGATCGATAACAATGACAACAGCGCTTCCTGCACCGCTACGGTAACAATTTTGAAGCGACCGACAATACTGACCTACCAGGGAGAGCTGGAAGTTCAATACTCAGATCCCGTTCAACTGGAGGCCAATTTAAAAGATGAACTCTCGGGTCTGCCGATCAGCAATAAATTGATTGTATTTACGCTGGGTAATCAAACGGTTAGTGCTTTGACGGACGGAACCGGGAAGGCCAGCAGTATCCTAGTCGTAACCCAGCCACCTTCCGTGCTTGGCAATAATTACATTGTAAGAGCCAGCTTCGAAGGAGACGACGTTTACCTGGGTGATGAAGATGCCGATAATTTTACGGTATTACAGGAAAATGCCCGAGCGGACTTCACCGGTTCCTTATTTGTATCCACGGCAGGTAATAATTCAACCGAAGCGACAGTACTTTTGTCCGCGACTATCCGGGACATCAGTGCGGTACCGGCAGATCCAGCCACTGACGGATACCCGGGGCAGATCGTAAACGCAAAAGTTAATTTTATCAACCGGGATAACGGACAACCGATCAACCCCGTTCCGCTCTCTGTTTCCGCCCTCAATGCCACTACGGGTACGGTACTTTATAACTGGAATGTAGACATTGGCAATGCTGATGCGGAAGACTTTTCGGTAGGCATCCAGGTACTTAACTATTACACCGGTAACAACTCCGAAGATGATGTAGTCATAACGGTATACCAACCTCAAAACGATTTTGTAACTGGCGGGGGCTACATCGTACTCTCCTCTGACTCAGAAGGCATTTTGAAGGGAAGTCCGGGGACTAGATCAAATTTCGGATTTAACATCAAATTCAATCCCGCCGGCACCAAACTGCAGGGTCGGGTAAGAGTTTTGACCAGGCGAATGGAACAAGATGGTGTCTTGCACACTTATCAGATAAAAGGCAACAAAATGAGCTCCCTTTCCATTGACCCGATAACCGGATATGCCTTGTTTTACGGAAAAGCGAATGTACAGGATGTTACTGATCCTGATAATCCGGTTACTGTGGCGGGTAATCTGATATTTAAAATCGAAATGACGGATAATGGGGAACCAGGCAATACCGACCTGATCGGTATGGATCTTTACTCTAACAAAGGAAGTCTATGGTATTCCAGTAAGTGGAACGGCGTGGAAACCGTAATGCAAACGTTGGCCGGAGGTAATTTAAAAGTTCAGGCCGGGAAGACCACCAGAAATTCAAATGGGAAAACCTCAAACCTTGGGAGTACGCCGGAAGGACCACCTACACCAAGCAACAGCTTAGTTTCGGGAAATACTCAAATAAGCAAAAGTGACTTACAGGTATTTCCGAATCCTGCAAGTACAACATTCAATATTCGGCTTTTCAAAGCGCAGCCGGGTATGGTCATAAGAATTGTAAATGAACTGGGCCAAATAGTCTGGACTGAAAAAGTACGATCAGCAGATACCGCTGACTTTAGAATAGACCTGCTAGATCAGCGCTTTAAAAGTGGGGTTTACTTTGTGACCATAACATCCGATGGCAAGCAAGTGACCAAGAAGTTAATTATCAACAATAGATAGCCAAATAGTCCGGGCCTACGTGGACCGGACATTAAACTTATAAGACGATCTAGCTATTTCCCAACATGGGGCTTTCCAAATTTTGAGCTAAAGCTAATTGGCTGGATATAAACTCTGGAGCGGTATCGAGTTAGGTCGGTACCGCTCTTCTATTGGGTGGCACCAATTACAGCGGACCAAATTGCTCATTTGAACTTTAGAAAGAAGTCGCAGGAAGTATGAAGAACACCATTCAATCTGCCCTAGATATCTTCAAACAGTATCAGACATACCTACCGAATCCAAATAATTACCTGAAATCAACACCAATTCCACCCTAAACCCAAATAATGTTCGCGAAAACGCATACCGACTCAAAAGCAAGAGCGTCAATTTGACTAATCCTCCAATATCCAGCAAATTTGGTTTAGCACTAGGTCCAAAAAATCTTTTGATCAACAGGCCCGAAGGCTCCACCTAAAACCAGTAAAATTTCAGGATACATGGAAGGGAAAAAAAGCTCTGAACATCAGTACAAAAGCGTTTTTAGTAAAATTTCCAATCTACAATTTGGCAAAAGAGAAGTAGCGGTACCCACCCAGATCAATCAGCGCAAAACCACATCGAAAGGCAGGTCATCGAAGTGGATCACTTTATTGGGTTTGATTGTCCTATTGGGAGTAGTAAAGCTCTTTAATTTAGACGGCCGGTTAAAGGACTGGTTCAATGGCTACCAAAGCCAGTTCCAGCAACCGGCACCGGAAGCCATAGAGGCAGGCACAGTTTGCAATCTGCTGATCGCCCTGGAAGAAGAAAAATCCATCCTCCTGCAAGATCACGAGGAACAGGTCATGGACCGGCTCGATACGATGATCCTGCAGGGTTTAAGTCCCCATGCTATAGACTCGTCATTACAGCAGGCCGAGAGGGTAGGGGAGGCGACCGCTACCATCGACATCAACGAACTGGTCTATTTTGAAGCATTAACCCAGGAACGGGCCCGACTGCTGTTTGCCGATGGTCGAAGCGAAGTATACGACCTGAGCGGTGTACTGCAATTGATCCGGGATAGGGATAAATGCCATTTCTTTCAAGCGGTATCTTTTGAGGGGCAAGCTTACGAGTATTTCAACATTCTGTACACGGAAGGTTTTGAAAAGGTCTCTTGTCAACAGGGCACTTTCTTCCGGGCCCGACTGAATATTTCCGAAAGTGAGGACCCGGCGGTGCGCATCCTACGGCATTGCGGAACGGATCTCTTTAGCTCCTATATCTACCAGAAAACCCGACGCCGCCTGGAGTTTTTGAATCCGAATAGTGATTATAGTTATCGGACGGAGGTGTTGGGGGAGGGGTGTGGGTGTTGAATGACTCATGCTTGATAAGAGTCTTGCATAATTTTTTATTCTTCATGAAACTAAATACTACTATTCTTCGTATAATCCACCTAACATACTTTGAGATAACTGCCTATCCCGTTCCCGCAGATTTCTTCCTTTATCTCCTTTTTCATTCAATATTTGGAGGAGTTGTACTGGGTGCTGCGCTTCAATAAAAGATAGAGCACTCATCTTAATTCCTACGCCTGCTAAATCTAGCATTGACAACTACTGTCTGATAATTTGTCGGACAGAGACTTGATTTTTATACGTTCTATCTAAGTCTTTGTGCTCCCCTTTTGCTAGTTAAATATTACAATTTAATATCCACTATTAATAACCGTAGATAAACCCTGAACCATGCCGCTTATATTACTAGCTTCAGCCAATGATGAAAGCCGCCCATTACCGAACCTCAAGGAGGAGCACGAAGAAATAGAAGATCTGCTTTCGGAAGGTGTAAAGAGGAAGCACTATGAGGTGCAACTAGCCAGTTCAGTCGCTTACAGTAAAATAGTAAAACGCATCGCGAATTTTAGGGAAGAGTTACTGGTTTTCCATTACAGCGGCCATGCCGATCAGAATACCCTGTTAATTGACGAGAAAACTATTCACGGTGAGAGTATTGCAGATCTATTAGGGAAATGCCCCAATCTGCAGTTAGTGATCTTAAATGGTTGTTCAACTGCCGGGCAAGTTGACCGATTACTGCAATTACCCAGTAAACCGGCAGTTATTGCTACTAATGTCGCCATTGACGATTCTTCTGCCAAAGATTTCGCCATAGCATTCTGGCGTGCATTGAGCCGGCAGTATTGTCCATTGGAAGAAGCCTTCAAATGGGGAATGATTGCAGCAAATCAATCGGATAAGGGTGAGGTAAGGGGCATATCACCTGCCAAAGATGAAATCCAGAGTGAAAATTTCTGGGCACTATTTTTTCCTGCCGAAAAAAAGAGTCGTTCCAGATGGAAATTGCCCAGTACCCGCATAGAGATTGAAAATCAGCTTGCACCCAACGAACTATTGTTGGAAAAATTGCCGGAAGCTTTCGCAGCTTTTGATCATAAATCTTACAAAAAGTTAAAAAAGATTAACGATTTTCGGAACAGTAACTTCATTGAATATTCAGAAAAAAAGAAGAAAATAACACGGAGGAATATCATTATTAAATGTCTTCCGGCCCCCATTAGTGTACAAGTAGAAAAATTATTTTGTAAAAGCGAAAACAGAGATATTCATCAGGTTTTCTACGACAAACCTTCTACCAATCGTTTAAGGCAGTTGCTACTGACTTACCAAACGGCTATGGAGCTACCCGCTTTCACCATGCTGGCCCAACTTTTTGATCTGCTTATCCAAACTGAATCCAAGATCCAGATCCACAAAGGACAATATGAAACGGTAAATCGATTCCTATCCAAACCCAATAAGAGCAGTTTACTGGATATCTACTTTCCTACCTTACAGATGGTCGGGGAAATATTAGAGCAGCATGACATGCCTCTTTTCATTCCGGAGTTAGCTGAATTTATCCTTTATAATCAGGCGGACTTTCAAGATGCTTTTGAAGGTTTAGAAAAAATGAGGCAACGAGATTTACACGAACTCGATAGTCTGGAAACAGCTCAATCCTGTGGAGAAGCCGAAGCCATGTTGGCATGTGTATTGAATCATCTCAGTTTTTTAGCGAACTACAGCATGTTTTACGTGCGCAATATCAGTGTGCTGTATAACCGTCATGCCAATCCCGCGAAATACCTACATAACATTAGTAAACTAACTTTCCGGAATAGGGAAGGTATAGCCAGTGATGATAAAACTCTAGAACATTTTTTCCCCAGAGAGTCCGTCTTATTAGAAAGAAAGCAGAAATCCGATATCCTGGACAATTATCTGAATCTGGCACCTTTTGTTATTGATGAAAATGCTTACTTATCAAAGAAGGACCGGGTGAAGTTGCATTGCTTCGACCACTTTGAGTCAAGCGGAAAAACGTATACGTACAAGCATATCTATGATCTCGACGGACAGTTATTGTCGGTAACCGAATTTGAACTTGAGCGGGAAGAGCCCTTTGCGGTAGAAGCTGTGCGCTTACAATTCAATAAATTCAGAACCCTCATCCAATCTGCTGCCTCATGAAAAGCCCATTCAAGTTTCTCGATTCCTTCGAATTAAAAGATAGAGCGGTATTCTTCGGATTTGACAAGGAGATCAGCGCACTCTATCAGCTGGCCCATCAATCCAATTTATTGCTGGTTTACGGTTTTAGCGGAACCGGTAAAACCAGTCTGATTAAATGTGGATTAGCCAGTCAGTTTGACGGGCCGCAGTGGTTTCCTTTCCATATCCGACGGGGAGAAAATATAAACCTCAGCCTACGCCAAGAGTTGGAGCAGGTAATGGATGCTACACTGGAACCTCGATTGCCCTTAGAAACACTAGTCGAAGAGATTTACGATGAATATTTGAGTCCAATCTATTTGATCTTTGATCAGTTTGAAGAGTTGTTTATTCTAGGTGATCAGACAGAACAGCAACAGTTTGCCCAAGACATACAGCTGTTACTCACTCAGGATTTACCCTGTAAAGTTATCTTCATCATCCGGGAGGAGTTTTTGGGTGAGCTTTACGAATTGGAACAATACCTACCTCACCTTTTTGATTTTAAGTTTAGGGTAGAGGTAATGAATTACCTGCGTATCCATCAAATCCTAAAATCTTCTTTTGATACTTTCAAAATTACCTTAGAGTCTCCTTCGGAGGATCGGATCGAAGAAATGATCGGTAATCTCAAAGGAAAGCAGAAAACCATTCAGCTGACCTACCTCCAGGTCTATATGGATATGCTATGGAGCGACGCTTATGAACAACAGAAAGACGATGTGGCCGTGACCGCCAAGGAGCTTCCAAAATTGACTTTCACCCAACAACAAATCGAAATGTTGGGTAACATCGACGGGGTATTACAGCGATTTCTACTGGCCAAGGAAAAAGAGATTTATCAGTATTTAGATCAACAATATCCGGAAGCTAACTTAAAAGAGGATATAGTCCGTCGAATATTAGATAAATTTGTAACAAAGGAAGGCACGAAGCAACCGGTTTATTTCGAGCAGGGAGGCCAGCAGTTGGTCCTTAAACTTATCAGCGATCCGGAGATTGCGCCCCAAATATTGCAAACATGTATCCTGCTACTAGAAGAAGACCGGATCTTACGCAGGCGGGATCAAAGCTTTGAATTAGCGCACGACAGTTTGGCCAAGCTTATTGACGATAATCGTTCGAAAGAAGAAAAGCGATTTAATCTTATTCGACAGGAAATCGAAACTCTACATAAAACCGATCATTTCCTAAATGCTAAGTTTCTCAGAGAATACGAAGATGATTTATCCAAAATGGAACTGAAGCCAGAATTGGCAGATTTCGTAGAGAAAAGCAAATTAGCAGAAGTAAAGAAACAAGAAGAGCAACGCAGGATTCAGGAAGAAAGAAAGCGGCAACGGGAATTAGATATTAAACTGGAAATTGAACGCAAAACCAGTCGACGGCGAAGAAATTTATCAATTCTGGCCGGCCTATTGGGCCTTATGGCTTTTTCCTTTATGGTATATGCTTTCAATCTCAATACAGACCTTACCAGTACCAATTTTCAATATCAAATAAAGTCGGCAGAAAGCTATGCGCTTAACCTTGAGTTTGGTGCTGCGGTAAAAACGTTAGAAGATCTTAAGGTAAATACTGCCAAAAACCTGAATACCATTCAAAAGAAGCGTTTAAATGAGCTACTGCACGATTACCAAGAAATTAATGAATGGATTTTAGAAGCGGATAGTTTATCAGCCAGGAATTGGGAAGAAAGCGATAAGCTAGGGTGGGATAAGGCACTTAAACTGATCGGAAAAGCTGCTGCGAAAGCTCCGGATAATATAAATTTGAAAACACTATACGAGAAGCAGGCCCGCAAGAACGCTATAGAAGCGGAGACTGCCTACCAATTTGTCGTTGATTATTGCCTGGAAGGGATTCATGACAGTGTAGTAATAGATGACCGATGGAAGGTAGCTAAAACGCTGGCTCCGGAAAAGGCTGAGTACCAACAGCTACCTAAAGATTGTAAATTTAAAGCAAGAAAAGAATAAATAAAAATGGTAATATAAGATTGGCTTTCTAAATAACTGCTCCATAAAAGTTAGATTGGGAACCACTGATCTTTCCTACGCCATATTCCCATGGTGGAAATTATTGGTAAAATTCCTTATATTTGAATAAACTATTTAGTTAGAGCGTTGGAATTATGCTTTAGCCTCAATTACTGCCTGTAAAATTTCCCGTCATCCCCTCTGATTTCCAATAAAAAAGTAGGTCTTGATAATGACTGAGTCTAAGCTCGGTCACAATAGATTAGTCCGCTTCTTCAGGTGGAAGCAGTTAGGAGTCCAGTTAAGGCTCACTTGCTCAACAATTTACAATCCATTTAAGCTATCAACTATGCCTTTCAAATTTTACCCCCTGATTTTGTTTGCGCTGCTCGTTCAAATTGACCTGGTGGCCCAGAGTAGTTCTTATAAAAATTATATAGAAGAGGCCAATGATTCCAGGAAAAATGGAAAATACAACAAAGCTTTAGACAACTATTTAAAAGCTAGGAAGGTATACGAAAATAGAACTGCAGGAAATGAAGCTCAAAGGGAGGAGAAAACAAAAAAACTGGAAACTGTTGATTTATTGATCCGGGAGACGGGTGAAATTATGGATAGTGTACGAAACAGCAAGGATAAGGCAGTAAAGCAGATGCAAAAAAAGTTAAACGTTACTGAAAAAAAGTATGAGCAAGCGCAAAAAACGATTGCAACTAAAGCATCAGAATTAAACCAGTTGAAGGTATCCCATGAACTCAGTCCGTCCATGGGAGTAGCTTTGACAGCCAACGCCGACAGTATCTATTTTTTGGATAATCCGGAACGCCGTTATAAAATAGTCAATAACATGGCCGCTCTAGATACCAATACGATAGCTTTGGATTTGAGAGGAGCGGACAAAGACCTAGATATCAATAAGGTATTGGATTATAAATCACTAAAAATATTGTTATTGTCAGGAATAGGCTTAACTGTTATTCCCGAAACGATCAGTCAATTGAAAGAACTTGAAGTATTAGACCTGAGCAATAATGAACTAAAAAAATTACCGGAAGCCATCGCTAAGCTCCAAAAATTGGAAACTTTGATCCTTCACCACAATCTGCTGGAAGCCAATGCCATATCGGAAGCCATTGGTCAACTGAAGGCTTTACAAACTTTAGACCTGAGCGACAACAGCCTAGATCAGCTACCGGGAGCGATAGAAGAACTGGATGATCTAAAGCATTTGTTTTTAGGTTTCAATGAATTCAGGGAAGTGCCGGAAAGCATCTACCAGCTTGAACAACTCCAAACCCTGGATTTGACTTACAATAACCTGAGCGGCATTTCGGATGAAATGACCAATCTGACAAATCTTCACACTTTATTGTTAGAAAACAACCTTTTCAAAGACCGAAACGACGCCTTCTGCAAGTTATTTAAACTTGAAAAGTTAAACAAGCTTAGCATCAGCCAGCGAAGTGCGACTCCTTAAATCCAGCTCCTTATCTATTTGCTGAAAAAACACTTTGATGGAGCCGTCCTTACTTTTTCTTTTTTCTGTAGGCGTTGCTGTAGGAAGACTTTCCAGTAGTACCATTCCACTACCGTTGGAATATCCTACTCTGTAAAACGCTCCATTTGCCCGATCATAACCAAATGGCAATATCACAGATTGTTCATCTGCCCGATTGAGTTTTACCTGGATGGGATTTTCGGTATTGACAAGATTTCGATCATTCAAGTGATACAACTCGAGGACATGCAATCCATTGGATTGGATCAGACCGGGTGAGATCGGTACCGGCCGGTCTTTATGCTCGGTCAAGCAATTAGGGATTGCCTGTTGAAAAGCCGTCTCTGCGGATCGGTAGTCAGTCAGACTGGCTTTGGCTATTAATTTTTCAGATCCTTTAATGGATAATCCCGGTAAATGATTGAATTGATGATCCGTAACGGGGACTTCCCAATCCGGTCCCTGAATTGCAAGTTCGACATCCCGGACCATCCAGCCTGAGGTATCGTTTGCTTGCGAAGGTTTACCAATAGCTTTATGTATCCCCCTAGCTGGTCCAAAATCCAGATCTAAATCTTCTTGTAAAAAGGAGTCTGTATCAAGCGCCTCATCTGTACTGACGAATATTTTGATATAATCCGAAATCCGGTTAATTCCCCATTTTAGGTAAGCAGAATTGACAAAGGCTTCAAATTGCATTTTAAATTGTCCATTTTCCAAATAGGTCATCCAAACCTCTTGTCTGGCAGGCAAGCGCTGTTTCCGCAAATACTGGTTATCTATACCGAAGGTGCTGGACAGGTATACTGCGCTTACCCAATAGTTAGCATATGGATTTTCATTGACGATACGCAACCGGAATTTAGGTTTTTGCCATTCACCCGTTTGGCGGCAATAGGGTAGGATTACCGGCACAGTGGGATCTGTTACAACTTCCGCTTTGGACTGTCCATCACAACTCTCCAAGCTGATCTCGATACGAATATCATCTTGATGAATGGCCGAATTTGGATTATAATGGAGCAGTAAACCTTCCCACTGGGCTACCGCTGCTACACGTTGCAAAAAAACATCTGTATCTTCCTGATCAGTTTTCCTGACCGGTACCCGTTTAAAAACAGGTATTTTTTCTCCCGGCCTCACTAATACCAATGCATCTTTCCAGTACTGCACCAGGTATTTGGGTGATAGTAGATCTTCGTGGACCATTATGGTAGGATAGTCTTCCAGATTTTGGGTCAAAACATCTTTTAAATTCTGGGGTAGATTTGGATCAATCCCAATAGATAGGGGGGGAGTAGCATTGCGCTGAAGTTGAGCCGCATACTGTTGATCAGGATCTTTACCTTCCATCCCGCTTACTTCGGACTGATGAGCATGTACGCGCACCACCGTAACGACAGTGCCGTCTTCCAGCGCAAGTGTAGTAGAAAAATCAGGTTGAGAAGGAACGATATTCTGGACGGCCCCGGCTTGTAACAGCCAGCGGTTCGTTGGTCGGTCATAACTAATCAAATAAGAGAGTCCTTTTGTGGTTTTCCTTCCCAGGAAGCCGGTACTCCCATTCGTTCCTACCAGTTCCAGTTGAGGATGTTGCTGGGTAGTAGTTCCGGTGACTTTAATTCGCGTTCGGTGCATCAATTCCTCGTAAGATTGAAAAGTACCTCCCTGTTGCAATACCTGTAACAGGCAATAAGTGAATACCCCGCGGTCGGAATGGTCCAGGTATTTTTCTTTGGCCAGTTCGTAATCAGCAGATGCAGCCAAATGCACATGTCGGCCACCAGGGGGCGTCAAATGATCTTTGAAATAGGTCGAATAGCCATAATAGTCTTCCAGCTCAACGGACTTGTTATTGGCTTCCACCGACCGGTAGCGTTCTTTGACTAAGGTTCGGGTTGCGGACCCGGAATGACAGCAATCCATGATGGATACAAAGTGGATACCCTTATTTTGGGTGGCTTCCCAGATCAGATAGGCCAATTCTTTGTCCATGAGGTCTCTACCGTCAGCCAACCGGCTATCATAACACACAATACTTTCATTCAAACCGGTTGGATTATTCCAAAATTCCTGAGGGGCTTTGGCCTGAGAGCCATGCCCGGAATAGTAAAACAAGCAACAGTCACCGGATGTAGCGGCTTTGAAGTGCTGAAATCCGTCGATAATATCCTGCCGTTTTGCCGTTTTGTTGCTGAGCATTTTTCCTTTATAGCTCATCCCCTGAGCCTTGGCATATCTTTTCAGGAATCCATTCATTTCTGCCCGGTCATTCGAGCAGCCCCTGAGTCGATGCCGGGGTATCGGATATTTATCGATACTGACCAGTAGAGCGTATAGCGTAGCCATAATAAGATGTTGAAAATGAATAGCTAAAAAGATTTAGTGTCTCTGATATGAGCGTTGAAGCTAGACGGAGATAAGCTCGGCCGACTTCAACGCTCAGGTTTAGCGGTGATCCGTTACATTAATCGGTCACCAGTTCTTCTTCCTCGTAGGGAACTTCTGCCCATTCAATACTATTCCCATTTCCATTCCCAAGATCAATAGTCTTGGTATCGAGCCCCATTCCACCAAAAAGCTTACTTTTCAGCTTCACTAATTTGTACAGTGGAGTGATCCCACTTTGAGCGATAAGTTTCATTCCAACCCCTCTATTGCGCACTACTTCCAAATTCAGGCCTGCATTAGCAATATCCAATTCTCCAGCCTTAACATCACTTTTTGCCTTTAATTCAATTTTGGCATCCTTGCTATTAGTAATCAGAATAGTTGCAGCATCTGCGGCTAATACTTCCGAAACAATAACATAATCTTTTTGCCACCTCCCCTGCTGAAATAGTTCCATTACGCGGCGCTCAATTTCTCCTTTGTTCGTGACGATGTGGTGCGTAATACCGTTCGCTTTGAAGACAATAGCGTTCTCGCCAGAGAAATCCACAGCAATACCGGCCTCCGCATCGGTTAGTGCGTCGAAAGCCTCACCAGCCGACCCGCCCAGTTTGGTAGAAATCTGGGTACTACCTTCGCTGACGTACTCTAAATCATTGCTTGTTCGCTTTTCAGAAATCTCCAGTCTGATATCAAAATCTTCCAATGATCCGTGAACATCAAATACTCCCCTACGGATTTTTCCGTAGCGGCCGACGATCATGGGGCGACTGGGTTCCCAGGTGGCGCGGTAACCGAACTTCTTGTTCATGTGATGGAGGTAAGTTTTCATTGCACTTGTCATAGTACTATAATTTGTAGGTTAATAAATGACTGATATTTATTTCTTCTTAAAATCCTGCCGTAAACCGACTGCTTGGAAGAAGGGAGTTAGTGTTTGGTTAGACAGGATTATGTGGGTTTTAGCCGAATCTAATGGCACGAGAGATCTCGTAAGAGTAGAGTCCACGTCGTAATTTTCTTCAATTCCAAATTCGACAAAACCTCTATTCCAGCTATAGCCGACCACGATGGTGCCGTCGGAAGTATGATATACATCGTGAACGATCAGCCAGTTGGGGCGCCATATTCCTTGATCGTACAACTGTAAGACATAAGCAGCTACGATATGCAGATCCTCGATGCGGTAACGGGTCATTTCCTGGAAGTCCATATAGATACCGCGGCTTTTCAATTCTAATTTTAAGCCGGATTGACCGTTAGGCACTGCTTTGAATTTTTTATCCTGAATTCCCGGCAGTTTGGTTAAAACGTTACAATTGGAAGTATAGCTGATACTTTCTACACTATCGATGGTTACGTTAAAAGGGATACCCAGTTCCTGTAAAGTAGTATCCCGTTGAAATTTACCTTGGTAAAATCTACCAACTGCGCCAATGGTAATTTGTCGGGAGGGCGGCCAGGTAGCGGAGAACGTACGCCCTGGTTCCATCTGTTTCAGTTGCTTATGATATTGTCTAGCCGGAGGATGAGAAAAAATACTTCCTTTAGTTTCGTACGGTACCAGTATGGCACCGGTAACATTGAGTAAATGACTATTGAGGTTATCGATCCGTCGAGCTACACTAATCAGACTGTCAGATCTGTTCATAGCAAAATTTGCCAAATTCATATTTAATTCTTCCGATTCTGAAAGTTGCTGGAAAACGAGATATAAAGAGTCCCGCACCCTCGCTAGGGAATCTGCCTGTGCTTGTGCACTTCCTTTTTGTAGGAGGGCTTCTGTTGCGTTTCTTTCAGCTCTCAACGCTTGTTTTTGTGCTTCTTCAGCGGATATGTACGCCTGTTTTGCGTTGATTTGAGCTATTCTTTGTAATAGTCGTGCACTATCCGCTAAAGTCTGAGCTAATAAATTGGAAGCATTGGCTATATCCCTTTGCAGGATTGCTTCTGCAGCCGCCGACTCAGCCATTAGACGCAAAGAGTCGGCTTGAATTTGAACAAGGACAGCCCGTTCTGCATTATAGATAGCTGAGATTTCGCTGGTTTTTGCTTTATTCGCCTGGTCAATCGCAAAAAAGGTACTTAACAGCAGCACTAAACTCATTGTTGTACTTCCAATCAATATATAATTCCGCTTTGCCTTGATACGTTTTTCTGCTACTTTATGCTCCTCAATTGCTGTCCTTGCAAAATCACTCTCCCGTTGATTGAGCCAATTATCTTTGTGCTCTAATATCTCCTGAAGTCTTAGTAAGCGGTGACCTTCCCAGAGCAGTTCGTTTGACTTAGAGTTTTCCCACTCTAGCAGGGAGACCGCCAGGCGCTCTCGCAACAATATATTTTCTTTTCCAAAATTCCGGATCCACTCCCATAGCGTTGTCCAACTCCAGAGCAGAGCATCGTGTGCCGGTTCTATGTAAGGCTCCTGATCCGCATCAGTGTTTCTGACGATCAGCCGGGCACTGACCAAAGCTGACAAAACGGACTGGATCCGTTCATTCTCTTCCGCAGACGGATAATGCAATTCCTGGAGCAGCACCCGCCGGCTGGCCAATTCGGATCCTTCCATGGAGACCATCCGTAAACTTACCTGACGCATGGTGCGGCGATGGGCATGATCCGGGAGTTGTTGATAGATCTCGTCAGCCATCGTATGCAAAGCACCGAAGATGCCACCAACTTCCTGGTAGATCTCCTTACTGATGACGCGCTCATACTGAGCTAATGCCCGTTCACTCATTACGTGCAGGGCCAGAGATAATAACGGCAGGGCAGCCGAGCGATCGGCCACTTCAGCCGCAATGAGGTCCGGCAGATCCTCGGGTTCAAAAATAAACGCACCCAAATGAGCCGGTTCTTCGATGATTTCCAATAATTCGTTGTGACGAAGCGTAGGTACCACATACCGTCCGGCCTGCCAGTATTTTTCCAGATCCGTCCGCAGGAACTGCGGTTCAAAGTCAGATCGAACCGTAATGATCAATTTGAAGGTCAAGTCTTCCCGCCAGTTCGGGATGATGTTGCCGGGGTTTTCAATTAAAGCAAGCAGCGTGCGCACAAAGCTGTTTATATCCTCCTGATCTACGGCCCGGGTGACCAATTCTTCAAACTGATCGATCAGTAAAACCATACCGATGGTATCTTCTGATTGTGCTGCCATAGATTGCACCGCCTGGCTCAGGGCTCGCATAGGGTATTGACCCGGTCTCAGGATCTCAATCATCCCAAAACCACTTTGCCGAAGCCGGGGGAAAAGACCAGCTTTGATCAAGGAGGATTTTCCACTGCCGGAAGCGCCGATCACGACCAATAAAGGATGCTGATCCAATACATCCATTATACTAAAGATCACCCGGTCTCGACCGAAAAATAAGTGCGCGTTTCTTTCTTGAAAAGCCACCAAACCCAAATAAGGGTTGCCGTCGATCCGAGCGGTCTGATTCAGTGAACGAGCGCGCTTTCCGGCAATTTTAGCAGCCAGAATATCGTGCATCAACTCAAATCTTTCCTCTTCCAAAGGACGTATCAGCCAAGAATCCTTGAGCGCTTTCAAGCAGTATTCAAGTTGTTCCAGGGACAATTTGCTTTTATGGGAGAACCGGATAATTTCCGATCGGGATACCGGCTGCTTGGTGTTACGAGGCGAGACGAATAAATGCTTTAGAAAGTGTAGGATGAGTCGCTGTGGATGCTCTTCCTTTCCCCACAATTTACGGACATCGACCGAGGCTCGTAGCTGATCAAATATTTCATGTTCAGCAATTTGGCTCAAAACTTCATCCAGGAAGAAAGAAAGTGCTTTCTGAAACGGCAATGTTTGGGTAACGAGCTCCGTAGTAAAATCAATTTTGGAATCAAATTGCAAAGCAGCCTGTCGGTAAAGTTTCTCCAGATAGATCTGAAGCGAGGGTAGATCTACGTACAACGTCCGACCGATCTGGCCGCTTCCGCGCGATGTATCGGACCAATCTGCGGTCATTTCTTCTACAATGCGCTCAGGAGTTTTTGACTCGTAGGTAAATTGCAATGCTCCGTTATCCATATTTACAGTACTACGGGAATCCATGGCCCACTTATCCTGAATGGAGCGAAACATATCTGTTACCAAAGTGACAACTTCCGATTGACGTAAGGGTTCGATCTTCAAACGGTTATCGAAAAAATGCGGTAACTGCTCTTCACAATCAGTTAAACATGCGAGATACTCCTCCCTCAGGGAGAACAACATGGTACAGGGGATCTCCAGACGATCGAGAGCGGCAAGAGTAGTGATAAACGTTTGCTTCTCTGCTTCGCTTCCTTTGATAAAGAGCTCTTCAAACTGATCAAAAACCAGGTACACCGGCCTCAAATAACGATTGTAGATCCTTACCACTAAATTGGTAGCCTTATTTTTTTCAAATGCATCCTCTAAGACAGCTGAATGATCTATTTTAGCCGTAACCGTGGATGAATCAGCAAAATCAGCCTCCTGAATCCATTTAGCCATATTTTTCATTAAGCTGGATCCGGCAACTTTTTGATCCTGCTTTTCTAGTATTTCGCTTAGTTTTCGATCCAATGCCTGATTGTAATCCTCCCCTCTGCGAATACTGATCGGCAGCCAATCTCCCGGTCGAAATTTATTAGCCAGACCACACTGGATCAGGCTGGTTTTACCAACACCGGATTTACCAAAGAGTACCACTAGATCAGATTTTAGCACCAGCTGGTAAAGCGCTTCTGTTTCTTTTTCCCGGCCAAAATAGAGATGCTGATCTTCCGGTCGGTAGGACTCCAGAAATTTGAATGGACTAATTTTCATAACTGTGGAAGATTAGGCATCTAGGAAAAGTCCCAGAAAAGGTTTCAGAGAGCAGTTTATGGTATCATATAATTCATTTCCCGGAGCAAAGGATACGATGCGTGACGGGTCAAAAGCAAGCTGATAGTGAAAAGTCCCACTACTATCATAGTGAGAGAAGATCAGCAGGTTTTCTTTGGTTTCTTCACCAAAAGCATTCATATCCAAAATAAATGGGCTGAGGTTGATGTGATCGAAAAAACTCAACGAAAGCACCGAGTTCACCTTTCGTTTTTTGTCGTCCTCAATCACTTCCTTAGTGCCTTTATTATTCGGAGAGTTGGCGAGATTGACCAATAATACTGACTTGGAACAGGTATAATCAGCCCACTGTCGTCGACCTTTGTTCCGGCTGTTGGCATTCTTGTAGTAGTTATGGTCAAAGATCGGCATATCCATATGGCGGTACATGATCAGTTCGATCACTTTGACCGTGATTAGATCATATTGCGCGCAAAAAGCCAGATCCGATAAATAATGAGCCAGATGGACTTCGCTTTCTTTACACCAATATTCTACCTGCTGAGCATCCGATAGATTGATCGTTCTTTGTGCTAGCTTTTCCTGTAGGTCTCTGAAAAACCGGTATGCAGCGGAGAAGTTATTTTCGGTGTTAACCAAACTAACCAAGTTTTGTAATTCATGAATAAAGTAGGGAACACTAACTTGATCAATAATCTGCCGTACCGCCCGGATCAACGGTATAAAGTCGGTATACTTTCGGTCTTTTCGTTTGGTGTGAAAAAATTTTTGGATCAAATCCAAATTAGAAGAAGATGCTTTCCTATCAATCGGTAATACCAGTTCGTTATCTTCCCGTTCACAACTTTCCCATAATTGTGACAGGATAATAAAAAACATCAATTCGTTGAATACCTGATAGATCTCCATGATCTGGTACAGGCGTTCCTGACTGATCGTATCAAAAAGCCTTTCTTCCGAGCGTACGTATCGACTCGGTGCCAGTAATCGCCTCAATTCATTTTCAATCATGGTCGGAAAGGCCTGGGTGATGGCGGTATTAAGTTGCTCAATGTCTTCGTCATCACCTTCCAGTACCCTATTATGGATTTCTTTTACTCCCTTAATACCCAGGTTTAGTAATTTGCGGTACAGCTGACGCATTAAATATTCATTGATCTCATGATCATTTGGCATACGTGATCTCAGGCTTGGCCTGTAGTCTAAATTCCAATGGATAAAAGGTTCGTGCTCCGGTTGGTAAAATATGCCCCAACAAGGCATATTATCCTCCTTGGCGGGCTTCATCCCCCGATATATCTGAATTCCGGGCTGATACTGATACAGATAATTTTTAGCTGCTTCGAATGCCTCCATGATAGAGGTACGTTCGAATAAAAAATGCTCATAAAATTTTTGCGAGAATTCCGATGCTATTTTATCATCGACCGGATAATGCGTTCCAATGACGATAGGAACGCCGGCACTTAACAGGGCATGCTGATGATACTCCGTACAACAACCATTCAAAAAACAGCACACCATACGATGAGAATGCGTAAGCTCCTCTTTCAGTCGCTTGGCAAATCCCTCGACGTAAGAAGTGATATCTTCCAGCTTCAGTCGATCTTTATCAGCGTGTCCACTGAAGTGAAATATGGAAAAGGTGCGACCGTATTTCTGCACTATATCTTCGGCATGTCCCTTTTTGAACGTAGGTTCTGAGCGAAATATAAAAGGTGGGTTATTTCCACATTCATTAACGATGCGACGATGGGCTTCCGCTTCAATTGATAGATTTTGCAAATCACCATCAGGATTTGCATAGGCAAAGTACAAAAGGGGTTTAATACTCATAGTACTATAAATTATCTGGTGGATAGTTTTAGCCTGTCTAAGTTTTAGTATTCAGCCTAAGCGTACGGTCCCGTTTCGGGCAAGGCTACTTATTCGCTTATACTTCACGGTGAGAATGGTCACTTAGCTTAGACTAAGCTCCTAACCTACCCGATCGTCTAATCGAATTATTGACGCTTTTCGCTTCAAAGACCAAATTTTAGACAAGCATCTCTTAGCAATATCCGGCTATGGCAACTAGAGGGAAATATATCCATTTGGTGTTCTCAAACTCCTAATGGGAAATATATCCTTTAGCAACAATAATACCGGATAATAAAAATTTATCTTTTTATCTATTCAACCTAGCGTGAAGGCGAGCGATGGATTTTAGCCATTTAAATTACTGGAATTGGGAATTCCTGTGGTTTTTTAATGATTCTTATTAATTAAATCGAATCTTAAGGCTCTAATAACGAAATTATATTACGCTGAATAAAAGAAATAGTTTCAAAATTCAACCTAGATTATTTGATGATCTATACTATTCACTTCCGAAGTTAGTTTCCCGATTTCCTTTAAAGGGTTTCCTCCTTAATAATACTTGAATTTGTATCTACCCTCCAGCTAAGACCAGACAGCATCAGCCAAATCATTTCTTGTAACAGAGGATTTTTTACTATCTTGGAAATAGTTACATAAACCCTAATGCCTAAATAGCTGACTATCATGAACTGGCATATAAGCTTAAACCTCGTCCTATTCTTACTCGTCTTTCTACCCACTGCACACCCGCTCTTACCCACTGTATTTTCGTCCGTTGGAAATCAGCCGATCATTGAAAACCGTAGTGTGGCTGGCATTGCTAAATCAAATTCTGATAATGCCGACGATTTATTAGACTGCTTTTCAGTTGAGTATCTCGAATGTGACAGTAAATTAGTCCAGCAGGATAATACCTTCAGTAGTAATAATAGCACCACCTTTAAGATAGGTGATCAGGTATGGGGCGATAATACCGGGCCGGAGCTCCTATACTACTTCGATATCTATTACACGGAGGAAGTGACGATAACCCTGGATAACTTCGCTGCTTCCAAGAATTTCGAGTTAATTCTGTTGCGGGACTGTGATGAAACAATTGGGATAGCCGCCAGTACCAACCCGGTAGGTGTAGGGGAACAAATCAAAAGAACGCTCGAAGCAGGCCGTTACTACGTAATGGTAGAGGGGAAAGACGGGACCTCCGGGACTTTTGACCTCTCGATAGACTGGAATTGCCGGGAAAATGCCGAAACCGGTCCAATTCCTATTCAATGCGGACAAACGGTGGAAGGGAGTACCGTTGGCTTTTCCAATGATCTAACCATTGAAGACTATGAGGAATGCATAGAATTTTCTTTGGGCGAGGCCTACGAATACAACGATGCTTTATATCGCCTGGATCTATCGGAACCGCAATTTGTAGAAATTGAGCTCGACATACTTTCAGAAGGTTCCAGCCTGGATTTACTATTGCTGGAAAGTACTTACATACCGGCTCTACCCAATACCCCAATTGTGGGATCATGCCTGGCCAAAGGAGAATACAAAAGCATCAGTGAGCGATCGTTGTTCATAGAACTGGAAGCCGGCACTTACTGGATTGCCATTGATGGTGGCATAGTGGGATTCTGGATCGGAGCTCTTCCGCCGAATGAGGGAGTGTTCAGACTTGGTCTGAACTGTAAAGCATTTCCCTCTCCTTGTGATCTAAACGGAGAATTCATCACTAACGGTAATACGGTATTAAGTAAACGCACGGCCGAAATAACTACAGTCTCTCTGGCTGGGATTGACTGTATTGCTGATGATTATGATCTTTCCTCCGGCGTCAAGGGCCATATCTTCACCTATTACAGTGAGACTGAATCCCCTACTACAATAGAGTTGATCAGTGACGATAATAGAACCAATCTCTATGTCTATAATTGTAGTATTAATGACCGAAACCAAGCTTGTATAGCAAGTACTAATGCAGAAGAAAAGAAAATCACCTTCGCCGCACATAGTGACACATATTTTCAATTATTGATTCTCACTCCGCCGAGTGGCGATGAAAGCTTTACTCTGACGATCCCTGTTCCGGATGGTCCTTGCAGTAGTGACACGCCGGAATTGTTTCAGCGAGAACAAGTGATAAACGGGTTATTAGACGGAGCGGGAAATGATTTTGATGTCAATCAATCGGACTTTTTTCAGCACTGCTCTAAATACGATTTTGACTATGATGGAGAGGATCGATTATTTCAGCTAGATTTTCCATCCTCACCGGAAAATATAATTGCTTCAAATATAGAAGATGAAATAATTTTTAACGATGGTACGAATATTATCCATCTGGAATCGGCATCAGCAATGGGTCTGTTCTTATTCAATTACCAGTGTGGACAAAAAAATTGCCTAGCGCGCTTGGAGTTACCGGCAGGCGGAGGAAAAGACAGCCTTTTTATCGATGAATTGATCAATAAACCAGGTACGTACTACATGGTGCTGGATAAGGCAGAATCAGAAGGTAGTGCGGCCTTTACTTTATCTTGGGAATTTCAAGACCTGTTTATATTTTGCGATCCCGATGATTCCAAGAAACACACTATTGCTTTCCAAAATAATATATTATTCAATCAGGAAATTATTAAGCCGGAAGATAGATTGTATATTGACTATATTGATAAGCAATATGTTGGAGAAGTAATGTACCAACCCTATTCGGTGAGCCGAGATCAATCCGGTGAATATGATTTGCTTTCATTAGATCTGCTTGAGCAGGAGATTATCTCTCCAGATTCCATTCTCCCGAATCCTGATATCTTTCCCCAAAAATGTGGTTTCAAGGAAGGGGAAGCAATATCTTTCAGACTCTTGAAGGAGAATGGTTTGATTTATACGCTTCGTCCTATCTATGATACGACTTCAATATTTGCATCACCAAAAAACTTTACCGCCGGCGGAGTGAGTCTGGTAGAAGGGTTTGAGATCAGTAACCCAGAAAGCTTGGTAAAAGTAGACTTCGAACCATTCAGCATAAATCCGCTGGCTATTCCCTACACCGCTGGTTCCTTCGAGGCGCATATTGATGTAAATGGTAGCTGGGAGATCGCTAACCTTCCACCAAATGACTGGTTACAGGTTTTCGATGCGCAGACAGGCCTCGGGGGGGCACCACTAATTCAGGGGAAAGGGCCCAGGAAAGTACTAGTAACCATTGCCGAAAATCCCGAAGCCGAGAGCCGGCAGGTAGTGTTTGAGATCGTATCGGAATTTGGACTTGCCCGTCGGGTATTAATCAGACAAGTTCCCAATCTCTGTTTGTCTTCAGGTGTAGATCTTGCCCCGGAAGTCACTAATATTGCTTGTAATGGAGACGCTACCGGTGCCATATTCTTCTCTCCTGAAGATGTTGAGGCGCTAAGCTTCAGTTGGGGTGATGGAATTCAAGGACCTGAAAGAACGAATCTTCCTGCCGGGATTTACACCGTAACGGTCTCTGATCAATCAGGCTGTGAATCCATCCAGACCTTTTCTTTATCCGAACCATCGACACCATTACTAGTCGATCTGGATGTGCAGGACTTTTCACTATGTGCTGATGAAGTAACGGCTGCTTTAGTGACCGTTACCGGCGGCACACCCGAATATGTTATCAAGTGGAACGACGGTGCCACCGGTTCTATCAGGACTAGTCTCGTAGCAGGGAATTATCGTTTTACTGTAACGGATAGTGAAAGTTGTACGACAGTTCAAACGTTCGAGGTTGATCAGCTACCCTTACAATCGGTAGCCATCGACGGCAACCGAAGCATTTGCGCCGGAGACAGCACGGAGCTGTCCCTAGATGGTTTTCAGTCTTACCTTTGGAATAACGGGACGACTACAAATTCTATTTCCGTGAAAACTTCCGGGACCTACTCTGTCGTTGTCGTCGACCAGAACGGATGCGAAATAGAAGCTTCGGCGCACGTGACGATGTACGAAAAACCGGAACCGATGATTACCGGCTCGCTCAGTATCTGTCCGGGCGGTTCTACTGTACTGAGTGTGGATGAGTACAGCTCCTATCAGTGGTCTACGGGTGAAACTGGCCCTTTCATACAACGAGCTGTTCCGGGACCAGTTTCAGTAACCGTTACCAATGCTGATGGTTGTGTGGGCACGGCTGCCGTCAACATCGTTGAAAATGAAGAACTGCAACCCCAAATCAGCGGAGATCAGGAAATTTGTGAAGGTGGAGTCACTACGCTGGATGCTGGAGCATTTGCCGGCTACCAGTGGTCGACCGGATCAATAAACAGGACGATCCCGGTGACTGCTTCGGGGACATACCGGGTAACGGTAACGGACCAGCAAGGCTGTACCGGGAAAGCGGACTTTTCCGTTACGGCCTCTCCACTTCCCCTGCCTTCCATCATTGGCGATACGGAGTTGTGCTTTGGGGAATCTTCTCCTTTATCCGTAGCTGATGACTTTACCACTTACTTTTGGAGTGATAACACCACCGGATCAACTATAGAGGTCCGCACCAGCGGTACTTATCGGGTCAGCGTTACCGACGAAAAAGGCTGCCGAGGTGAAGACGAAATAATCGTTTTTGTGAACCCGCAAATCAGTCTGCGGCCGGAAGTGAACGAGATTAGTTGTTTTGGAGCCGCTGATGGCAAACTGCTCGTTGAGGCAAGCGGAGGCACAGGAACACTGTCGTATCAATGGGAGCCTGATCTCGGTGATTTGCCGAATCCCTCCAACCTGGGACCGGGTGTATATAACCTGACGGTCACCGATGAAAACAATTGCTTCATCAGTGATACCTGGGAAGTGAAGGAACCGCCCGCCCTGGATTTCGCCATTGATTCTATTCGACACGAAACCACGGATTCTCTGGGTTTCATTAGCGTGTCAATTACCGGAGGGGTACCGCCCTATACCTTCTACTGGTCCTGGCCGGGAGGCTTCCGGCAAACTAATATGCCCAATTCGGGAGCGCTGGCCGCCGGCAGTTATACTATACGGGTAGAGGATGCTAACGGCTGTACGGTGGAAGTAGTCGACGTCAGGATTGATCAGGCGGTACCCACTGCTGCTCTCCATATCCTAGAGCAAAATTTGACAGTATATCCCAATCCGGGAAAAGGTATATTCCAACTGGAATGGCAGGAGGTGTTGCCGAAAGAGCTGGAGGCCCGGGTAATCAATGTTGTTGGAGCAACCATCGTCGAATTCACCATCCCAATGGCTAACCGAAAAACGTGGATTAATTTGGAAAACCAATCCGCCGGTATTTACGTTCTTTTCATTCGGGATCAAAATCATTACATCGCACGCAAAATCATTATTGAATAGTGAGAAAATCGTTGGTCAACTGCTTTCTAATAAACAGAGTCGCGTTAATATGGATACTCGGTCAACTCCTGTTTTCTTGTGAACAGGAATTCGCTGAACTGGATTTTGTTAATGCCGAGCTATTAGCTATCGAAAAAACCGGCATTAATGCTGCACGCTTTCAAATTGGTATAACCGGTATTGATGGCGTGTTGGCGCCGGAAAATTTGCCGACCGAATTTGGATTAGTCTGGTCGACCGATAATCTGGAACCGACGCTGGCGGATAATAAGGAAACCATAAATATGCCGTTAGCAAATGGTGTGGACTATAGTGTTGATCTGACAGATCTACTCATTACTGCTTCCTACTACTGCCGCGCATTTGTAAAAGTTGGTTCGCGGGAAGTCTACAGTGAAACCAGAACCCTATCTTTTGGCGAAGACTTTCAGATAAAGCTCTTGCCGGATCGAGTGGCAATTACTAACGATCAGGCCGAAGTAAGTGCGGTCTTGATCATTAATCGTGAGGATACACTGGAGGATCACGGTTTTGTTTTTTGTCCTTCCGAAACCTTTCCGGGATTGACCGACCCCGATAAAGTCAAATCCAAAGGCCAGACCGATCGCGACGGTGAGTTCAGCGCTACGCTGGATAGCCTCGATTTTAATACAGATTATCACCTTTGGGCTTATGCCGTATTAAACGGAGAGGTGATCATCAGCGAGCCCATTATTTTCTCCACGATCGGTGGTTGGCGAAAGTTTGCCATTATCGATAATCAGGAGTTCAAAGATCCGGTAGGGGAGAGCTTTGGAGCGGAAGCCATTATTTTGATGGGTTGCGGATTAACGGCCTGCAGCTTTGTCGAAGCCGCAGATTTTAAAACTATCTGGACTTTTAATCCCGGCACAGATCAGGGAGCTACCATCTTGCCATCATCCGTACCAATGATGGCTCCCTTAGCGAGAGTGGGGAGCGTATCATTTAAATTGAATGGAAAGTTCTATTTCGGCTTAGGTCAGATCGAAGATCAGATGCAGGCCGATTTTTGGTCCTATGATCCGGGAAACGGTATGTGGATGCGAGAGCAACCCTTTCCCGGAATTTTACGAAAGGATGCTTTCGGAGTGAGTCTCGACGGGAAAGGCTACATCGGTACCGGTTGCCGGGATCTGACCCGCGAATGCATTGATGGATGGCTGGATGATGTCTGGTCTTATGACCCCATTGCGGGTGCCTGGGATTCTATCGGCGTGTTACCTCTTTATGCTAACAATCAATCTATCAACCGGGGAAGAACCAACGCGGTGGCCTTTGTGGTCAACGACCGCTTATTTGCCGGATTCGGATATACCGGACTCGACCTGAATGATTTATGGGAATTTGACCCGAATCAGGAGAACTGGGCCCGTCGTGGTTCTTTTGATGTGCAAGATTCAGGGCAAGGCATTGTAACCGTTCCCATCGGATCTAGTGTATTCCTGGGCTTAAGTGAAGATCTATCCAGCGATGCGTGGTATGAATTAAGTATACCCGCAACTGCCAACGATTCCTTTGGTTTTGAACAGCGACAATCTCTACCTAATGATCCGGTATTCCCGACGGCAGCAGATTTTGTTTTCGAAATCAATGGTCGAGTCTATATGGTAGGTACGAATAATGCCTATAATTCAACGGATATTTGGGAATATGTGCCGGCTGCACAATGATTAGTTTCAGGGCCAAAATTGAATGTTATAGGTTGCTAGTAAAGTTTGGTTAACGGATAGGAACTGTTCATGATTATTCATCAATTGTTCCAGGATAATATCTGGAAACGGCATGATCAACAAACGTTGGTTACCCTGATCTGCGATCACGATCTGATTGGTCTGCTGGGCGATGTGACCCATCATTACTCTTCGGGTCTGGAGATCCCATTCCGTCAGAAGCTGTCCGGAACTATCCCAAAGCTTGGTGGAGCCATCCCGGCCTGTGGATAGTATCAATCCGGCACTGGGTGCACCGGACAGGCCGGATAAAATATCCTGGTGGCCAACAAACACCTGTGCCAGCGTCCCATTCTGTTGCCAAAGCTGAATACGCTGGTCTTCCGACCAACTCAGCAATTGCCCATCGCCGTAGGGTACCGCACCCAGGAGTTTTTCATCGTATGAAAATGAGGTAGTGGCATTTCCCTGAATATCCCAGGCGCTCATCGATCCATTAGCCGTCAAAGTGATGAGGCGATCCCCTTGCAAAACCACCTGGATGGAACCACTGTTATCCAAAGGTAGCACAGCCCGCAATGCCCCTCCCTGTTCCCAGATCTTAACGCCGCCTTTGTCGGAATTTGTAATGATTGAAACCGGAGTGCCTTTCATCACTTGAATGTTTCGAATATAGCCCTCATCTTGACCAATTATTGCTACCTGCCGGCCTTCCACAGACCAAACGCGTGCAGTTCCATCCGAGGATCGGGTAACAATCATTTGCCCATCCGGACTAATGTGAATCTGGTAAATATTACCCTCATGACCTACCAGTCGACTCTTTATCGAACCATCTTTATTCCAAATAATGGCTTGATGATCTCTAGCCCCAGTCACAAAAAAGGAATCATCGGAAGCAACTGCGGCTGCAGTAAGTCGTTCTAGGTGGGCAGTTAGTGTATGATCAGTCTCGTTACGCAGTGATACTAATTGTCCCTCATTTCCTCCATCAGTTCTTGCTGTAACAACAGTTGATGCTCCAATTGTAAGTAGCTCGCTATGAACCGGCCCAACTTTTTCTAACCGACCGCTTTTCAAATCGTAAACCTTTATACCAGCTTCATCCAAAAAACTCAGATAGGGGAGGGGGCCTTCCGATAGATGCATATGTTGTATATTCCCTACCGTCGGAACAACTTGGGAGAAAGAATCCTTCACAACCTCCACAAAAGCTTTCCGGGCGGCGGCAAAAGTTATACTGTCACTCAGTTGTAAAGCAGCGTAAGCTAGAAAAAGCGCGTCTCCAAAATTTCTTTGCTGCCGGTTAATGTCTGCCAATAATGACAATCGCAGTGCTTCTGCCTGCCGACCGCTGATCCTGGCTTCTTCAGCTTTTTGTTCAGCGAGCGCTCTTGCTTCTGCTTCATCTGCACGCGCACTTCGAGCAGATGCTGCTTCTTTTTCGGCGGCCTGAACCAGACGCTCGTAATGGGCTTGCTGCCGCTTTTGCGTTTCCTGGATAAGTGTGATAATTTCCTGATTTTGCTGTCTATCCGGGCAGGTAAGAGCGATACTGAATTGTACTACAGCGGAGACATATTGGCCATTTTCCATCAACTGCCTACCCTGCTCTTTCCGCTCCTGATAACATCCCTCCTGCGCCAGGACCGGATTAACCGTCACTAAGTTCAAAATGATTACACAAATTACCGATATGTAACTACGCATGTTATAATCGTTTTTTATTCCAAAGGACGAGAAAGCGGAATACTCAATTGTATACCCACTACCGCAAAACCGTGGGATGAAGGCAACCATGGATTGATCGACAGATCTTCTTCCCTACCTCCACAACATCTTTCATAATTCTGCTTTCTTTTATTAAATTTTTTTTCGCGCAGCACATACCATAGGGCACTCGCGGCACTGATTCCCAAACCGGTGTAAGTAAGCAAATTTTGGTTTTTTTCGGCCTGCCTGGCATCTTGCAGATGTTGGCCTCCATTTTCCAGTCCATCCTCCCAGCGTTCTATATATAAGTCATAATGATCTTTTTTACGCTGCCGGAAAAATTGCGCTGCACCTATAAGTCCGACGCCCACAGCCACGCCGGTATAATGTGGCCACTTGTATTTTATATCGAATTCGGGTGGTAGTACAGAGCAATCAACCTGACAAAGCAATCGCTTTTCTACGATCAGGGTATATTGCTGCCCCAAGCGCAGATGATACTCCGCTATATCTTCCCATATCCTGGTAAAAATATCTTCATCTTCTAAAGAGGACGTGATATTGGATAGGTCAAAAGGCCCAGGCCGAATGACCCGATCATTCACTTCCAATATCATTTGCACATCATAATGCTCATTGATAGATCTATCTATCTGAAAACTGATGACCAGATCTGCATCCCGCAAGACTACCGATAAAATCTTTACGAAACCTTCCGAAGACCATTCCCCTAATTGAATGTCCAGACCTATTTCTCCATCAATTACTGAAAAAGGGATACGGTCCCTTTCCGTTCGCAGACTGGCCAGGTTTTCTAAAGACTGAGCATTGGTCAGTATAACACCGCATAAAAGAATCTGAAATATTAGTCCTTTTCGGATCATTTAGTGATTATTTTTCAGGTGGAAAATATAGCCAAGTATCACCTAGCAATTGGGTTTTGATCCCGCCACCGGTTTCGGCGGGCCCAATGCTGCGTCCTGTTGTAACGATACCTAAATCATTTAAAAAATAGGCAACGGCATCCTGTCTTCCAATACCGGGAAATCTTTCCCGCTGGGTCCATTCCTCACCGTTGGCTGCATTAGGATTAAATTCCCACCAATCAGTAGGGTAGCCACCAATGATCTGATCGGAATATCCTAAACCATAAAAGGCGCGATCGCCGGCGGAAATAGCAACGGCATCGTAACGAGCCGGACCAGGGAATAGCGTAGCAAATTCCCAACTACCAGTATCCGTAGGAGATAGAGGAGGAATAAAACGATAAAAATCATTTCTGGGTCCCAGATCGGAATCTCCACCGCCTACATAGATCATACCGTCTAACTCAAAGACCACTGCGCCGTCCCGGCCTATACCGAATTTGTTATCTCCACCGGAAAAACCCGGCAAGCCGGCAATCGGCCGAATGGTATCCCTGGATATTCCTTTGGTTAATTCCCAAAACTCGCCGGTAGTTTCACAGGTGCCATCGTCCCGGTATTTGCAACCCGTTCCAAAATATAGCTTATCCTCATGGCGGAAGACTACGGCCTTTTCTAAAGCAGGAACTGCGTTGCCGCCGGGATGGATCAACACATTATCCCGACTTGGGAGCACTTTAGAAAAAGTATTGTTACTAAAATGCTCGTAGAGTCCCAGACCGAAATAAATTCCTCCCGCAAAAGGACTTGCGATCCCATATGCAAAGGTTTCGTATGGAGCCAGATCATCAACATATTCCCACTGGCTTGTCTGAATAGCTGCATCAGGCGTAAATCTGTAGATGGCCCTGTTGGTACTTAAGCTAACCGCCGACTCGTATCCGCCCATTATATAAGCAGATTGGCCGTAAATAGCGCCGGTAGCACCAAATAATTCTTCCCGGTTATCCTGGATCCGCTTCCAGCCGTCCCCAATGAAAAATTTATTCACCTCACCAGAATATTCTCCTTCCGGCGTATTAAAATATAGTTGGGTATAGTAGGTGGTGTTGAGGTTAAGATTAACTAAACTATCCCTAAATGTGGTATCAGATCTTAATTCGAAAAATTCTATACTTTTTGCATCGATGAAGTCTTGTTTAGTAGCAACTCTCATGGTTAAGGTGCCAGCCTGCAAAGCAATGCCGTTTCTCTTCCAGATATCCAAATTTTGGACCGAAATTTCAATATTCAACTTGTCATTGAGCCTTGCAATAGAATCTACATGCATTCGAATATTAAGAGTAATGCTGTCTACCGCTCCTTTCAATACTCTTTTTGTTTCTGTCCCAATTGCATATGCACAAAAGTAATACGTCTGGGCTTGGGATAAGACCTGACGTACCGTATCAAAATCAATACTGTTACCAGCGTACGGACCTAACGATATGCGTTTCTCAACCGGGATAGCGGATTCAAATAGATCATCCAGATTGGTTGACCATAAAAAGCCATGATCAGAGATATTACCGGCCGGCGTGGAAGTGCTGACTATCCTACCTTTAAGCAGAATTCGGCTAAACGTACCATCATCCACAATTTCATAAGGAATCGTGGCCACTTCAAAAAAGTTGTATGCTTCAATAGCCATTTTCCGACAAGCTAAAATTAATAGCAGTATTAACCCGATATATAAATTTCTATACATTGCTATCAGTTTCGAATGACAGTCTTTAGGAAATAACCTTCACTCAACTGGAATTTTATCCAGTAGTGTCCAGTTGCCAAATCCTTCAGATCCATCATGATTGTTTCCTTTTGGATCACCCGAGGAGGAATCCGCCTAATCATCCTGCCTAATCCATCTAATAAGGTAATCTGAAATTCAGTCGGCTCAGTGAGATCAAGGTCTATACTTATTAAACCACTAGAGGGATTAGGATACAGTTGAATATACGCATCGAACAATCGCGGATCCAACACATTTGTCACATCAGTAGTCTCGACCGGAATGGTGAAACTTTCTTCGAAAACACATCCATTTGCATCGATCAGCCTGAGTTGGTATTCACCGGGTACATCAATAACCAGGATACTTTCGTTACCAACAATAATCTGGGCATTGTTAGTCCATTCGTATTGAAATGGACCTATACCACCAGAAACTTCTATTTGTACGCCACCATTTTGCACAACAACCTCATCCTCATTCACAAAAACAGTATCCACTTTGACACTCGTCAGACTAATTAATTCGGGAGTCATTAGGTTGACGGATGCTGTATCCCGGCAGTTATTTACATCGCTCACGATCACTGTATATTCACCGGCTGGAAGATTTTTAATCGCCGGTAATATACTTTCTTGACCCGGCCATATCAAGCTGTAGGGTCCAGTCCCATCGCTGACAGAAGCCATCAGTTCCCCTTCGGTCCCCTCGAAACAGCTAATTTCCTGCACCGTGCTAATTGCTACTGAAGGAAGAGGAGCCGCTTCAATAAAGACTTCATCGGAATCAGTGCAGCCGTTTCCATCTTCCAATGTCAATACAAAAGTTTGATCTTGGCTTACGGTAAAACTTGGATTTGGACTATTGAAGTCGCTCAGTATATTAGCCGGCGTCCAGCTAAAAGAAAGCGGACCTACTCCTGAGCTACCTGCTAGTGCATCCAGTGCATAAACGGAATTCTCACAGATTATCTGATCTTCCCCGGCATGAACGGTCGGCAATTGATGGATCACCAATTCAACCGTAGTGGGGGAGGAGCTGAGGCAGTCGCTATCCGAATGCCGTACATAGGCATAATAAGTGCCGGCAGCTTCCGGTACGATACTAATTCCCGTTGCCAGGACAGGCGTACTGCCATCCGGATTACTTTGGGCGTACCATTCTACTGTGAACCCCTCGCCGAGAGACTGTACTGATAGCTCCGGCATATCTTCTCCTTCACAGATAGAGATGAACTGATTGATCGCAATTGCAGTAGGAAAGTTGACATTACCACAGTTGCAGTTGTCCGGTGCAGGAACAGTCAGTTCCTCAGCCGGGCAGGAAACGGTACCATTTGCATTCCTTGCCTGGATCAATAAACTGGAATCCACGGGTATACCGGATATTGTATAGTTTTCGCCCTGCTGATTAACCGTGACCATTTCCGGTGAAAATAAAATTGTCTCTGCATCGGATCGAATAGTGATCTCGTAGGATTGATTATCCGCTGCACACTGCGGATCAGTTACCTTTTCCAGTTGTGGTGTGGTTCCGGTTCGAATATTTATTTCCCCCATCACTTCACAGCCATATTCCTGATCTTTAACAATAACGCTAACGGTTTGCCTTCCTGGAGTCAAAGCAGAATAATTTACATTAGGTCCAATGCCCAGGTTATCACTCCATTCATAGATGAGATTGCCGCTACCGCCTTCGGCCAATGCTGCTAGGCTAAGGGTCTGTCCGGAACAGGCAATGGTATCAGCCACCACCGTTAGACTTATCTCCGGACGTTTGATCAGTCGGACCGCGAGGCGTTCACTTGCACAGATTGAAGCGATAAGACTTCGGGCTTCAGCATAATAGGTATCCGGCTTATTGGTCGTATATTCACGGTTGCCTTCCAGAAGCAATTCCCCAGCCTCGTTGTACCAGTTAACGGTGTACAATGTCTCGTCTATCTCAACACTCAGTGTTTGCGGAGCAGTATTATCATAACATACGAAGACATCATCTCCCGCTGTTGGCACAGGCACGGATGGACACAAGCAGGTTGGCGCCTCAATATCTTCCGTAATGGAGCAGGTTCCGGGCCCCAGGTTCACTTTTACACTCTGCCCGGCCGGTATATCACGATATTCATAGGTATTGTCCCCTATTTTTTCTACTGTCCCCCCACCCGAAACACTCGGTTCGTAATTGGATTCAAAGGTAAAGTGGTAAGTAGTGAGACTTGCATCACAAGCCGGAACCGTAATGTACTGAAAGAAGGGTTTGGGATGTACAATGACTTTAACAGATTCAGTTTTTTCGTTGAAGCAGGTACCTGTTTCCTTTACCTTAACCCGATATTCGGTAGTTTGGGTCGGGTGCTCCACAATAACGTTGCCCGTTTTACCCGATTTCCATTCGTACTGATATTGATCTGCCCCCTTCGGTCCGGCTGTTACGGTAAGGGTAACCGGTTCACCCTCGCAAACCGATGGTGACGAGCTTTCTATTGATACTGTAGGAGTAGTACATTGGGGTGCCTGCTTTACGTCTACAAAGAGCTGAAGGGGTGGATCAGCTACTTGTACGATCAACTGCGCGCTCCTTTCTGTATATGAGGGATTATCTCCAGTTACCGACACTTCTACCTGATGCACACCACTTCCTCCGGAATCATTCTGTACGGTAATCCACGGAGTGGTATTGATCACTTGCCAAGTTAAACCGCTCGATGCAACTACCTTAAATATTTCGGATTGGGGGTTCGTATTGGCAAAACGCATGATCCGGTTACCGGGAATATCAAAACTGATAGCGTTACCAACTCGGTCAAATGAACTAACAATACTCCGTCCACCTTGGGTAAACTTTTCCGCTGCATTAATTTCTGCCCCGTCCGGCGTGGCAAAATGAAGATTTAGCAGGACGGGGTTGCCGGGTGCCGACCCGTTACTATCCCGCAACTTGGCCTTGATCACGTCTCCGGCCTCAAAAGAGCACTGATTGGGTAGATCAGACAGATCCTCGGGTAACCAGAAGGTCATTTTATCCTGGCCATTGTAACTTAAATTCAGGGAGTTATTTGAACTTTGCAAATTCTGGCCCGGATAGAGTTGGAATTCATCTCCCAGTGAATGCTTTTGTGGATCAAAAGCGACCGTTACCCGATGTAAAGAAGCAGAGTCTTCCTCTAACTTACAGTCACCATCATCAAAATCGGTTACAAAAAAACCGCCGTATCCATAATTATCGGCATCCAGTTCACAGTTTATGGATAAGGAAAAAGAGGATACCGGTGTGTCCTGATCTATGATTAAATAGTAGTTTCCGGCACCCAAGCGCACCGAATCCAGCCGGGCCGTTCCTCCCGCTAAAGGCGTTTCGGTATACTCAAAACAGTCTCCACCGCAAATATTGGAGAAAAGGAAAATGCCGGCCGCGCCTCCAAAGGCAGTAAATTCAAAATTAACTATACTGGGCTCGGTTAGCTCTAACCGGTATTCTAAGTCAGACAGTTCATAGGTTCGGTTTCCATTGTAACAGTTCCCGTAGGTATCAGTAACCGAAAAACGCTCAAAATCTGCGTTAGCTTCCGGGAAATTGCCATTCACCGTATTATTGCTACAAGTCAACAACTGCTCGACGGCACAGTTTCCGGTAGGAAATACCTGAAAATCGTAATCTCCCGGCTGCGTTCCAACGACTACAATATAATACAAGCCAGGTTCTAGACTTGCAAGATCCTCCTCGGGGATATATTCTTGCATACATACCTCACCATCACAAACACAGCGGAAAACAAATTGCTGGCTATTACCCAGTGCGTTAAAGTTGCCGACTACGCTTATTTCTCCAAAAGCTTCATTTTCGAAAATAAAAATATCAGTATATAGCGGAAAAACGCCTTCATAAAATTCATTTATAATATCTTCCGTATATAACAATTCAGGTGCGAGATCCGCCAGGTTCAAAGTGCGTTGATAAGTGGCCCCATTTTGATCAGCGCGATGTACAAGCTCACCACCATAATCACAAATCGATGCACAGGAACCAAATTCCCTTAACGTGTACAAGCCGCTATTGGCAGCTGTACAGGCGCTACTGTATTGTTCGCCGTTCTCAACACAGACTTCGAAACCGGTTGGACAGCTGAAATTATTTCTTGTTCTGACACACAGATCATCAATCCAAAAATCACCGTCAGTGGGTGTATCAAAATTCACGGCCCCCAGAGTCGCCGGGAACTCCGGCCCGTCACCGGAAAGATCATAAGTAAGAGATCGTATAAAATTGCCATTGATCCAAAATTCGATGAGGTTTGCCTCCAGATCTACGATATGCATGATTTCCATCCAGATCCCTGATGTGTAGAAGAAGGAATAGGACAATTCTCCCCCCAAGATATTTATAGTTCCCTGATTATCGGAACCGAAGGAAAATTCATAAGCTTTTGACCCGCCGGAGTCTCCTGTGTTTTTACTATACAATACGCTGTAATATCCCGTGGCACCTGTTTCCACCTTCATGCGCCACGACAGGCGGTAGCGGCCACATTGCAGATCATCTTTTTTGCCATTCTGTAGATAGTAAAGTACATTACCGGGATCGTTCTCCGAAAAATGAAGCGACAGATTATTGTTGAAACCACTTATTATTTGCGGTTCCGCTGATGTTCCCGGCCACAATGCCCAGGTATCTGTCTGGGCAACTAAGGAGCCGCCATCGTATTTTTCAAAATTTTCGCATTGGAATGGCGGTGGCAAATCTTCTCCAAAATTATCTTCTACACAGCTACAGGAACTCAGGCAGTCATCAATCAGCCCTTCCAGGCATTCGGGTTTGTTCTCGATGCAAAAGGTCTGGCAGCAATAGTCGTAACAACCCTCTTCATCAATCAGGTAAGGGTAGCATACGTTATAGGTCCCAGCATTCGGGAAAGTATAACTACTCTGATAGTTGGCAGCACTAACTAAATTACCATCGATATTCCATGGGGCATCGCTGGCATACTCGGGGAAAGGTTCGACGGAAAAAGTGTACGCTAAACCTGGACCGTCGTAGTAATAATCAACGGTTCGACCACAATCGGAGGCAAATAGGGGATCCGGGCAATTATTACATGCCTGTTCGGGGGAAAAGCGGAAAAGAGCGAAATCGGAATTAAAGGACTCATCAGGCACATTTTCGGCACTGTTACCGGCAATCACGATTTCGTTATCCGACCCTCTCTTGATATCGGATCCTGAATAAAAATCTCCAAATTGGAAAAAAGAAAAGCCACCATCAGCACTTATCCTCACGGATGACCCCACCTGGCCACCAGAATTATGTGCCAGGATAAAAGATCCGTACTCACAGCCATTGATTAATCCAAAAGGTTCTAATGTTGCATCGAGATAATTATAGCCTTCTACCAGCTCAAGCAGATCCGTATTTCCATTAGCATCGCCTTTGTAGAGCCAATACGTTTGAAATTCACCGGAAGACTTACCAATGTTTTCGGGCCCTACCAAGGTGGTACAATCGCCAAATGTTCTTCCCAATATTCCAAATCCCCCATCCGGAGTGGCTACCGCATCAATATAGTTATCTACGGTAGTTCCTCCCAGCAATTTGGGAAAGGGAGCTACCACATTTAATCCTGAATTTAATCTAAGGACAAAAATATCGCTAGGAGGGCTTTGATAAATTTCTCTAAGCTTTTTGCCGGAAGGAATAGGCTTGGGACTGTTTAAACAGTAAGTATCCGTACTCTTATATTCCTCTCCAAAAACATAGTAGTGATTAACGTCATCGCTGATCGCTCTTTCTACTTTAAGTACTGCAGTGCCAAATAAGGATAAGCTTCCAGATATAAATGGCGAATCAAAACTGGGCTCAATAGCCATGAAAAAGCCGGTCGTTTCTGCATCATTAAAAGCAGGCTCGTGGTCCGGATCCCCGTTAAACAAGATTCCACCCACTAAAAGATTGCCACCATAAGTTTTTTCAATGGTGGTGAACACATGAGATGATGCACCGTTGATACGTTCATCGGTATCTTCATAACGTATACCACCTTCCAGTCCACCAGTTCCTGAATATTCTAAGACAACCGCCACGAACCTCCCCGGCTCCCATTCCTGAGTTCCTACTACATAATAAGATCCATCCAATTCAATTGCTGAATAGAAAAATTCTCTATACTGTCCACCGAAAGCCCGCTCCCAGACCTTCTGCCCGTTTTTATCGATCTTTACGATCCTACCATCATAATCTTCTCCACTGTAAAAACGGTGGCCAACCAGCAAATAACCTTCATCGCTGGTCGGCAGGACGAATTCAACATTCTCCTCCGGACTATTGTAATTGTTAAAATTGGAATCATTGATAGTATTGGGATAGGAAAGAAAATCTACTATCGGGTCTTGTGCCAAACCAACATTAGTTAGCAGAATGCTAAGCGCAAATAATAACTGGGTTAATCGATACATTACGGTTAGAGGTGTAGGGTTTTGTAATATTGTATACTTATTGTCAGACAATTTACAAATCCATTAGCAAATATTCAAATATCACTGCAGACTTTGCACCTCTTCCAGCAGTTTGCGCACCCGAGCATCTTCTCTCAATTCCAGAGCCAGTTCGAACTGCTCGATTGCCCCCTGATAATCAAAGGTCCCTTTAAGCAGTTCTCCGCGCACCACATAGTCATTAAAAGCCTTTTCCAGCCTCTCCACAGCATTTTCCTGCAATGATAACAGGTAGCTATCCGAACTAATTGAATTTGCCAGCGCCAGGCTATCTACCGCAGCTCTATAGTCTGCGCTTTCCATATTTTCCCTACTTCCCGTAACCAGTGCCTGAATATGTGAATATTTTACCGACAGGCTATCCACCTCCTGCAAGACGCTCTCCGAAAATTCTCCGGCATGATAAGGCCCGACAGACCATTGTTGCCGGATCGTATCCAATAAGTTTAGCGCATTGGAATAGGCTCCGGTAGTTTTATAGTTGATCACTCTGCTTTTCTGCAAATTGAAGTTGGATTGGAGCAGCGCCTCCTGCCCTGCGGCCAATTGCTTTTTTTGTTTAAGGGCTATTATGGTAGTTAGCACCGCCGCTGCTGCTAAGAGTACCATGATTATTGCAAGCAGATAGGCGCGCCTCCGCTTGCGACGCTCGATCGCCAACGCCGCTTCCTGTTCCAGGCGCTGTTTTTCGGCCGCCGCTGCCCTTTCTCCGGCGGTGCGAATATTTTTTGCCTTAAGCACCGGCCCCACCAGGGTATCATGGCTGAGTTCATAGGTATAACCTCCCCGCAGGCTCGGTTCGGCCCTTAACAAATGACTATCCACAAGAATGCGAAGCGTTTCCGCTTTTAATCCAAAGGATCGCAGTATTTGTCCTTCGTACAAGCTCAATCTCCTTTCCTCTTCTTCGAAAACTAATCCCTCTTCCACCAGTCGCCGGGCAGCCAGTTCCTGCTCCACATCCAGAATTATACTAATCCGTTCATCGTAATAATCCTCGATCACCCCATCCAGGTTTTCCACATCGGATACTTCCACTTCCAAAGCATCCGTACGTTTTATTTTTTCCTCCAAATGATGACAGATGATCTGTAACTGAGTCGTTTCGATCGGATCGGTCCCATCCTGGGTAAGGAAACTGAGGATCCTTTCCATTGCCTCGAAGGAGTAAGTAAAACGAGGAGAAACAAAATCGCCCTTGCGAATTGCCGGTTCAGTTATAGCCTGTTTGGCCCGATTTCGGCTCAACGGTTCCAGTTCCTGGCAGGTTCGTAGAATCGACGGCAGGTAATCACTTAATTTTTCCAATAAATGCATCCTATCGGAACGAACAACGATCACTACTTTCAGATTGATGTTCATCTGGAACAGCTGAAGCTCTTCCCGTTCCAGAATTGATTCGTCCCGATCATAGCTATCTTCCAGCAGATCCCAATACCGTTGAGGGGCAGGAGTGTACAACGCTTCCGCTAATTGCTGCTTAAAAAGCTGAATGCTGGCTTGCGGATAGGTGAACAATTCTTCAAACTGGTCAAACACCAGGAGAAGCCCTTTTTCGCCCTTTTCTGTGATGAATTGATCTTTAACATTACGCCACAGCGAGGGATCGTCCGCAATTATTTTGTGAAGAAAAGTTTTTTTCTCAGGATTTCCGGAAATAGCAGCCCGGGTAGTTGCAACCGGTTCATTAGACAATTGCTCCTGCCAGGCATTAAACCTTACCCGTACGGGTACGAAGTCACCTTCTTTTTCTAATTCGGGCAGTAATCCCGCATTGATCAGCGAACTTTTTCCAAGCCCGGATTTTCCGTACAGTACGGTAAGCTGAGACAATTTTATCTTACGACGCAGATGATCCAGGTCTTCTTCCCGACCGAAAAAGACTTCTTGCTGCTCCTTTTCAAAAGGTTGTGCTCCCGGATATCTTTGTCTGTTCATCCGTGATCAGTTGAACTGATTTTGCAAATCCTGGATTAAATCCATGATCACTGCTCTTAAGCGATTAGTTTCGACCATTCGGTCGCGCTCATCAATCGTTCCCATTCGTATATTTCGCCGCAGATCATTGTAACGCCCTTCCAGCTGAAACACCTGATTTTTCCATTCTTCTCCGGCAGGCCCGATCTCTGATAACTGAACGATCAATTGATCAAAGATCTCCTGGAACTGGTTTTCCGCTACCCAAGATTTTAACTGATCGATCGGGAGTTGTAATTTTGCCGCCTGGGCTGCAGTACGGAGAAAACCTCGGGTCTTGCATTTTTCGTAAAAAGTATCCACAAAGTTTTCAATCCCGTTCGGTACGAAGGTCATCGTATACTGCTCCGCACAATGGGTGGTGATCTCGTCACTCAGATAAATATTAGCGGCGTATTTTTTTGAGGCCCGGTTCCGCTCGTGTTGTTGCAGGATGCGCATGAACATATGCACATACCAACGGTCGAAAGGCATTCCCAGGAAAATGAAATAATCAGCCTCCCAAATATTTTCCTTAAGGACGGGCGCCATGCTATTTCCCTCAAAAATGGATTCGAGATAAGCGTAGAAATCATTGTAAGTCATCACCAGGGAGTTCCGTTTTCTGATCTCCCCCACCATATTGTAAATGAGCGGCTTGAGCTTGGTAGGTGTATATCGGTTAGCTTCTTCCTGGGGATCAAAGGGCTGCTTTTTCAGATAACTTAAGAAGTTGAAGGCAAAATCCTGTTGCTCAAACGCTACTTTAAGCTTATAGTCAGGCGTAAAATTGAGGATAAAGTGACAAGGGATCTGAGCAATTTTCTGCAACATTTTCTCCGAACGATCATTAGATTGCCGGTAAAACTCCTTTACTCGCTGCCAGGCATCAATTTCACTGGCATTTGGCAAGTAGTGGAACCATCCATCCTCATAAACCCGGATACGAATTGCTTCGGACTCTTTTTGCAAAAAATTGGCCAATTGGGTCTCTAGTCTTCCTTTATCCGTAGAAGAATAGACTTCCGGACCTAGACAAAGAATGCATTTGTTCTCCTCCAGGCTATCCAATAAATGATCCCAATTCTTTGCATCCATGCCGGTGATGCTTTCCGCTGCCATTTCTTTTTTTAATAAAAGAACAGAAAAATCAGGAAGACACCTAAAAAGCTGCTGTTATTATGCGGAAATTATCTGCTACTAACCTTCAAAGGCTAATGGCCGTCGCCAGGCAAACTGCCCGGATTATTCCTTATTTAAATTCATCACAATTACAGGACGACCTCTGCTTCCAGTATCTGCCACTTGGAGGCATCCCCCTGAAAATCGTAGTCCAGAAAATCTTTAGCTGCGGAATACGTGTCGAAATATTGCTTTTCCCACTCCGGTGGGGTTTCTAAGGTGTCCCTTCGGGCTATTCGGTATTGTTTAGCACCGTAGTCTGGTAGCTCTTCGGTCAGGCCGAAAACATCCACTGCCCGATCGGAGCGCCGGAATTGCCGTGCCGCCAGTATATTCTTTCTTCGATCCTGTTGCCAGTTGAATCCGCTTGACTCCTCCACCCCAAAGGAGCGGGCGGTAGTACTTGGTGCCGGCCTTTCCGGCGGAAAAAGTAGAATGTCCTCGAAATCACTCGCAACTTTTTCGAATTCCTGAGGAAAGTCAAACGCCTTATCCGCCTTGATGGCCACCCCGGCGTTCATCAGTTCGAAATCAGCACTCGACAATTGGGCCTCATCGGACAAGTTCTCAAACTGGCCCCGGGAAAAGTATTCTCGTAAATGGGCCGGCTTAGCAGGTTTTACCATGAGTTTCCCAATCTGGTAGCCTGTGATCTTGAAATCGGCCTTGTCAACTTGCTTATGCCCTAATTTTTCCAGGGTTTTATTCAGCGGTAGGAGCATCTGTCTGACTTCCAAATATCCGCTCGGATGAACAAATATGCGTTCCTTTTGCGCTTCAGCCTCCAGTTTTTTCAGTGCTGCACCGCTACTGAAGCCAGGAGCTAACTTAGCTGACCAGTTGTTGGGAGCTGCCACCTGTTCGTGCAACTGATCAAGCAGCCTTTCGGTTTTGATCGAAACCAGGGCTTTTTCCTGTTTGCCACCCCAACTAATGTTAAAGCGTACTTTAAGGGAAAAGAACAAAATCTTGATCTTGGCATATCCTTTGGCGCGCCAGGGTTTGGGGCCGGAAAATTCAAAATAGAGATCCACCCCGGCAAAAGTTCTTCCCCGATAGCTGATGCCCACGCTGATCCGGATATCGACCATGAAGCGGAAAGGATCGAATTGCAGGAGGGCATTAAAGTCCAGTAAACCGGTTGCTCTGGCACTGCCCACACGTACCAGCAGATCGGCCCGAATACCCAACTGGAATGAATTGGAGGTGATCGCCTGGTAGTATTTGCAGGTGAGATTAACGCTGCTACCCACCTTGATGGAAGCTGTTAGGCGCGGGATGTCCGGGAAGCGATCCGGCTTTTTATACCTTGGATGATATCCACCTACAGACATTAGGAACTGCGGTTCGCGGCCCCAATCGAGGACAAAGGCAAATCCCCCCGTCAACTTAATCCCTACTACATGCGAATTGCGTAACCGACCTTCGATGAGGACATACGATTCGGCAAAATTGAAATCGCCGAAAACGTCAATGTGCAGCTCCACCAAACGCTTTTCAATGGCCTTGTTGGGGAGGTACATGCCGACGCTGCCCAGCAGGATCAAGCGTTTCTTAAAAGGGATCTCTACCAGTATTCCCAGATCGATCTCCACGATCGTGGGCGTACCCCAACCGATCTTTAGAAAGGGCGCAACGATATAGTGCTTTTTCTTGGGCGGGAAGACGGCCCGCAAGTCACTAATGATCTTAGGCGCATTTTCGATGACGTTTTGGGGAAACATGATCGAAGTAATCGCTCCACTGCGGATGCGATCTTGTAATATGCGCACTTTGGTGGTACGGTGAATACCGATCAGGCCACCAACTCCGTTCAGGGTAAAGCCATAGGCCAACTGATAGGCGGGATTGAAAATGACGTTGATGCTGAGTAGCATCGAGAATCCCTTCTGTTTATTGGGGAGTCGGGTATTGATCAGGCCGATAGCTGCCAATTCGATATCCATAAAGTTCAGGGCCAGTACTCCGGCATAGCGGTGATTTTCCGGATCGAAGTCCAGGTAGCCGCCACCGGAAATAATCTCCGCATCGATGCGAAGTCCAACTCTACTGGGCGTTACAAAGTCGTAGCCCAATTCCATATTATTTAGGTCCACTCCTGCGGGCGGCATACTTGCCTCCAGCTTCATCCCAATCCCCTCTACCCGGACAAAAACAGGACCTATTTTTGAGGAGAAAGTACAGGTTACCCCTATCTTTCCACCCAGCTTTTCGCTGTCCACGACGGGTCCGTACGACCAGTCTATCTTTTCAAACTTAGCAATTCCCATATCTTTGTGAATGGGAATGACGGTATCCAATGGCTTGGCCTGCTCTTCCTTTACCGCCGGTTTTTCCGCGCTACGCGCTAGGCTCCGGCTCCGGCTCCGGGTATTATCCACTGCCTCCGTCTTCTTCTCTTCTTCTTCGGTTCCCAGCAATTTATTGAGGAAACCGATATTGTGATTGAAATAGTAGCTTTTCGTTTTTGAAACACCCGTTGCCAAAGAAAACTTCAGGGGGGTATCACCGCCCGGCATAATCTCTTTCAAAAAACCGTCGGCTTTGCCGCTGGAAATGATTAGGGCGTTTTCTTTTAAACCCAGCTCGATACCGAAGTCTTCTTTACTCAGGAAACCGGTCAATTCAATATCCCCGATCGCCAAACGGGTACCTGATCCATTCGGCAGATTATAGGACGCTCCAGTCTCAGGGTCTTTCTCCCGCATTATACTAAGATCCATCCGGATGTCGCCCATCACATTTAGATCGGCGTTGCTGCTGAGGTAGAAATCCAGTAAATTACCGGAGCTGAGTTCGAATCCCAGCTTCCAGTTATCTGTGATCTTGTATTGCATCTTACCGGAGCCGTGCAGGGAAACGAATAAGCCCCCGGAAGGCGTCCGCAAAATACCTTCCGATTCCAATAGTTCGGCCGGCTCGTCTTCCTTAGAGATAAAGAACATAGTCGCTCCCAGCTGTTTGGAATCTTCACTACCTTCTTCTTCCGGCAATTTAATGGAGAAGGAGAAAAAAGTTTCCGAAATGTAATCGACCCATTCTCCTCTTTCCCAATTCAGAGTGGCCCGTCGGTAGGCGGCAGCTATTTCTTTCTGGATATCGTCTGCAGGTTCAGCTACAGCTTTTTCCACCTTTACCCAAGCGGCAATATCTTCCTCCGGCAAGGGGAATTTTTCTTGGTAATTCCGCCGTATATCAGCCAGCAACAGAGCCCCATGGGAGGATACCCGGAGCGCTTCCGGTTCATCATCTGACCACTTTCGCACGGAAGCATCCCATCCGTACAAATATTCCAGATCGATGTCATTATCTGATATTCCAACGATCAGGGGCAGTAACAAAAATAAAAGCGAATAATCCTCTGCATCTTCTTTAGTATCCAAAGGGAGGTTCGCGGCCAGGTCTCTGGCCTTACTCTCCAGATAGTGAATTGGATGGGTAATGAATTCCCAGATGTTTTGCAACGCAATTCTGGGCACTTTCAACAAGCCGTACGGTACGGTATTAACTACGCCCATCACCAGATTAGTACCCGCAGATGATTCTACCTTGACGGGTGCCGTATTGAATTCCGTTAAAAAACCTAACACCTGGAAGAGATAATAGGCTTTTGGATAACGCAATCGGATATAATTTGAGGCCATGATCTCGAAGAGTCGGTAAAGGTGCTCATCCAGGTCCAGGGGATCGGCCTTGAAAGCTTTGAGATAATCTTTCAGGAATTGCACGAATTTCTTGGCCTCCGCTACGGCACTTTGGTGGGCTACTTCATCTGGATTGACCGATTTACGGTACCGCTGAATGTTGTCCAGGTTGAGATTGGGCGGCTCGGCCGCTGTACCGTCGTCTTCCTTATCTGCATCAGGATCGAGCCCCAGACTCAGCAGGGTAGTTCGTCTTACCTGTTCATCCTGTAGGGCTTTTTGTATCCAGGAGAAAAGGTCTCCCATCTCGCCCATAGCATTTTGCACTAGTCCATTGTCAGTATTTTCAGCCATGTTATGCTTACTTTTTTGGATTCAGGGAAGGCGGTTGATCTGCTTCGGATGCTGCCAGAACGATGCGATGAACGGCGAACAATTCCTGCTGCTGCGCTGCTTTGGCATCAGCTTGAAAAGGCACAGCGTAAAGATTGTGGATCAGATGAATGGGTGGTTCCTTTTCTACTCCATCCTTTTTCTCCTCCTTTTCAAAGGTCACCAGGCCGATATTAGCTTTGAACAGGATCTGTCGGGTAAAATTGACTTGTTTAATCTGGCGACTGTGGCGAGCGGCGGTTTTGCGGAAGGCATCCACCGTCCGGCTTTCTACAGTCTCTTCGATTTTAACAAGTTGGGTGATACCCGGGCGTTCCTCCTCCCGGCGTTCGTCTATTACGTTATGTACCCGCCAGGACCAATCAGGTTCATTATCTTCACCATAGGTAGTGCCTTCCGGCCAGCCGAGCGGCGTGATCAGGACAGGTTTATTTTTAAGTTTGTATTTCAGGAATGCATTGACCTTCTTTTCATCTGGAAACTTGAGGGGTTTGGGGTCGTTGTCATGCCACCCCAATCGTTCCGCCCGGATCTCACCCCGGATCAGTTTCTGTCCAATACCAAAGTGCTGGCTGATATACTGAATGAACCCCGGCATAATATTGCGCAACCCGCTGGATGTTAATTGAGCGAAACAAGCAGGCTGATCCGCTCCTTTTTTCCAGTAATGCATGCGCTGGGTCGATCCGTAGTGAACGTCTCCGGACAGGAATATGATCCGTTGGAAGGGAGCTAGCCGTTTGAACAATTCCTCTTGGCCGACCGGATCAAATACCCAGGCTTCGATCGCGTCGGGATTAGTGCCTTTCATTCCCGTTTTGATGGTTTCATCCCCGTCAAACGCCGCTATGAGATCATATACCCGATAGGCTGTCGGGGCGATCAGTTCATCGAGCATAGACGGGCCGAGTACCGGCAACGGAGCGACTACAAACAATACTTCGTTTTCCTTGGGCTGCGGATCCTCGGGAATAAGATCCTGCATGCCATTTACAGAAATATTCCCGGGAGCGCCGGCAAAGGAGACATAGCTGCGTCGGGTCCGGTTGTCGATTACCAGCACCTTATGAGTCATACCCTCATAGCTGTAATGCCATTTTACGATCGGACTTCGATTATCACGGAGCTGGTAGCGTTCGCTCTTCTCTGATTTGACAACGCGATGGTGGTGATCCAGGCCCAGCAGAAAATCAAGCTGTTCCTCCTGTTCTTCTCGTTTGGTATTGTTCTCCTGGTATAGCTGACTGACCAGTTTCAGCAGGAGGGCGTGCGGGTTCTGGATAATTCGGATTACTTCTTTTTCCTTTGCCGCTTCCCCGGTTCCTTCCTTGATCTGGTATTTGCGAACAATGTATTCATCTTCCTTCGCGCCATCCAGTAATTTCCAGTCTTCCTTACGGATGATCTGTACGGTCGTGTTACTTCCTTCCAGGGTGAGCCCGGCTTTTTCAAAGGCTGCTTTCAAAGTATCGCTAAACTGCTCGCCGTCGAGCTCCCGGACCAACTCCCCAACGTTTTCTTCTATTTCAAATAATCCGCTGTTTTCCCGATTATAAGATTTTGCGCGATTGCCCCAATCCTGAAACAGTGCGTAGGAAGTAAGTGCGTTACGTACGATAGCTCGCCCCAAATAGGAAGAATAGACCTGATCGCGCCAGGTAGGATTCAGGTTCCAGTCATCGGTTACCTCGTGGTCATCAAAGATCATGAAAGTAGAAATGTTGGCTAGGGCCCGCCGCACCTTTGTCAGGGTTCGATGTAAAGTTCGGAGCTTATCGCCTCTTTCTTTATTTGCTTTTTCCTGCTCTCCCGAATGTAGTTCTTTCATCCACCCTTTAAAGAATTCGAAGTATTTTCTGAAGCGTATCTTATCGCGTCTGGTCACCACTTCCTGCTTGAAAAAGTCGGCGAGCAACTCGTTCAACTTGTTATCCTTTTTCTGCAACATGGCTTCCCGAAAGCCTGCTTTGTCGGCCTTTCTCGCTGCCAGCAGGAAATCTATGCTCTTTTTGACAATGTCATCGCTAAACACCTCCCGGGCTTTAACCGGCTGCTCGCCGGCTTCCACCGCTTCTTCTACTACAATATTGTTGCGCTCATCGGTGAGGTTTCTTCGGAAAATAGCGCCGTAATTCTCCGGCCGGTCGGTTATCTGATCAAAAATATTTTCGAAGTGTTGGGGCGCATTTTGTTCGGCTCCTTCCTGCAGATCAACGGTCCAGAGGACGTTCGACCAGACCGACATGTACATGGCGGCAAACTCTCCGAAAGCGATGAGATGATTATTTTTATCGGTGGTAGTGAAGCGGGCCTCGGAAAGAATGAGGTTAGCCCTAAAATAGGCCGGGAAATGCATCGTATCTGCCTTCCAGCGTTTTATTGGGGCGGTATCGGCATTTTCCCGCCATTCCGTGGGTAGCGTTTCCTGATCGTCCAGCAGACTGTTTCCCCATTGGGTCAACTCGTGTAGCAATTCACCGACCACCGAATCGGCATAGATCTGATCTCCGGAAAGAAACAGCTGCTGAGGGCGTTTGTTAATATCTTCCAGGTCTGCTTTAATGAAATCGTTTACCCAGGATAGCGCGTCTTCGTAAGGAGCATCATTATTGCGGCAAGAGCCGTGAAGTAAACGGAGGCTTTCGATGCGATCCGACGGCAAGGCAAAACTGGGAAGCTGACCTACTTCATAGCTTAGTGCAGTGACTGTCTTACCCTCCTCCTTTTCCGCCAATGCATCCAATAATTTCAAGTCCTTCAGATCTTGTTTGCTGCCTCCGTCCGGGGTGATACTGAGATTATAAGAATAGATTTTTCCCCACTCCAAAAGTTTGCCTGCTTCCAGTTCGAGATTGACCGTCACCAGATGAAGATGCTTGCCGATGGAGGTGGTCCTGCGCTCGCTTTTACCCACTACTGGTGTGTCATCGATGTCATCGTGTTTGATCAGACCTTCCCAGATGACAAGCTCTACGGCGGCCGCCGATTTTAGTGCCAGCCAAATGGCGGCTTGCTTAGGTTCAACTCGGCGTACGATGGGGCCGCATAGGATCAATTGGTCGATGTCAGCTATAGTGGGCATAGTGATTATATTTTTTCCTTTATTTCCGTATCAACTTTTAAAGCTGCCGTTTGCATAAGCGTTTCCAACTTCCGGTTCAGTTCTTTGACGGCATTAATGAGTAGATAAGTAAGTTGTAGGGGTTTAATATTCAGCAGTTCTGTCTTGTCTTTATCAGTAGGTCGTAATTTATCTTTGTATCTGGATACCAGATAGGGCGCGACCTTTTCTACCTCCTGGGCAATAAGTCCCAGATCTCTCTGCTCAGCGATAGTGTCGCCTAAACCATTGTATTTATACGTAACCGGTCGCATTTTTTCAATTATGTTCAAGCCATCGGTAAAAGATCGGATATCCTTTTTGGTGCGCTCGTCAGATCCTTTGACATAGCCCCTGGCTTTCAAATTGCCGCTCCAGTCTATTTTCACCATAGTATTTTTCCCGCCGGTGGTATAGCGATCTAGATAGAAGTAGGAAGTAACCTTTCCGCCGCCGGTCTGACGAAATTCCCAGGGGCCTAAACGCATGGAGGAGGTAGCTCCCAGTGTGAGGACGGACTTACCCTTGAAAGTGAGATCCCCACTGCAAGTGAGATCCCCATCGAAAATGATATCCTTCTTATTTCTTACAATCGTGATTCTCGGCTTTCCGTCAATACAGAGGCGGAGATGATCTGTGTGGCTCCCTATTTTGCCGGAATCTACTCGTATTTCTCTATTGAAATAGAAATGCGGACGGTTAGTTTCAATCCGTGCCAGGCCATCATCACTAGCTCCGATTCTCATCCAATTACTTTTGTTATGAACCATCAAATTGGTGGAGGGGCCAAAACTGAAAGTTCGCTCAAAATCCACTGCCGTACCGGCAGCACCGGAAGGTCCCGTCCTGATATACAGATGACCGTTGGAATGAAACCGCAATTCAGAAGAAACACCGTCCGTGATCCTCAGCTGGTTCGTTCCGTTCCAGTAACTGTTGTACATGATCACCTTATGCCCACCACTGTGGAAAGCCCAATTATCCCCGATCTGGAGTGCCTCTTTTGGATCATTAGTTCCGAGCCCGACTTTCAGATCATTAGCACTGATGTTGAAGTATAAGCGCTCTACTTTTTGCACCAGATCATTCCATTGAGCTGTCTTTAGAGGTCCTTCTTTTTCGGCTGGTATTTTCAGTTCACTAAATTCCATCAGCTATGATTTTTTGTTACTTTATGTGATTACTAAAAATTTTTAAAAAGGCGCTCCGGTACCATTCGTGATAGTTCAATAGCTACCCTTACCTGCTTTTGATACATCACCTTACCGATAAAAGCGGCATTGTCCCATCGGCTGGCCAACTCATTAGCTGGTCGTCGACCATTGAGATAGTCGCCGGCATGCAGGTCCTCAAAATGCAGCCAGCTCAGATCATTTTCTCCGTTCCCGCTGGCATCGATGTCCAGGCCGAGACGCAAATCTGTGATGCGTTCTTCAAAAATGAGGAAATAGTCACCTACCTCTTTGGTAGTAATGGGGAAACCAATGAAGATCATGTCAGGCGGCAGAGCGCCTTCGAATACGGGAAACTTCCGTCCGGCATTCGAGCTGAGATCCGGTTGGGTACTATCCTCAGCGTTTCTGTTAACCAGATAGATGAGTGTATTTTCGAATTTTTGCAATAATTCACCCCGGACTACCAACACTAAAGCGTCTACATTTTTCTTATTGTTTGTCCAGGTGCCCGGTGCCGGATGCTCCCCTAAACGGCTGTTCTTCTTCCAATCGGCAATTTCGGCGATATCCTTATCTTCATCTCTGGACAAAAGCCACTTTTCTACGGCTTCTTCGTAAATTGCCGCCACCGCTTTCTGCGTGTCGGAAGGTTCGCCGGTCGTATAGGCATCTACGATCATCTCTCTATCGTAGTGAGTACCGAACTCCCGGTGTATATGGGCTAAGAGCCGAATACCGTCCTGCGAATTTTCCCAGAATTCATCTTCTTCCTTTTCGTCTACCGAGTAAATACTGGTATCCCAGAAACTTCGAAAATAGCTTCCCCGCAGATCGGTAGGGAACTCCCGCCATCTTAATTCAGAGGCAAACTCATGATTGACTCCCAACATATAGGCTTCAATAAACCGGCGATTAGCGGCTAGTAGTCCGACTGTATCCTGAGGGATATGCTCCACTCCCGCGAGTATATATTCCTGAGACAGATCTCGCAGAAAATGATACATGGGACGGTGAAATTCCGGATACCACAGTACCGGACGTAGTGGATCAAGTTCGGATTCGGATTGCTGGTCACTGCGGCTTTTGGTCTTAGCGAGGTCTTCCTCATTGTACCGCCGGTGTTTTTCCCAGGTCCTGATCCGTCTGACCCGGTTGGCCAGGCGTACCTGGATCGTCTCCTTCGGATCAAGCGCCATTTTCATTTTAGCTCCCAGAGTGTTAAAAAGGTCGCCACTGGTCTCGTTCTTGTCTTCTATCTGAAAAAGAGTACTGCTCGATTGCGGCGTTTTTCTGGTGGTCCCTGCTACCTGAAAGGCCTGGCTTACTAACTGATTTGCCGTTACCGGAGTAAAAAAAACACTGCCGACCGCACCGCTCTCGTCTCCTGCTTCGGCAGTGGATCTTTTTTTCGGCAGGTATTTTTTTACCTTTACTTGCACCAGCTTGTTGGTTATTTCACTCGCTCTTAAATGAGCGCCGATAGTCAAATTGGAGTTGTTGACTCCACGCGTACGTACTTGCTGTTCTTCTTCCGAAAACAGCATTTTATTCTGTACGGGCAGTGCTAGTTTCCAGAGGTGATCGGGATTCATTTTTTCCATCCTTCGATGTAGACTCTTAGAAATCGAACGACCAAATCGACCGAGATTAAGCCGACGATTAACTTCCTGAACTTTATTGAGTTGCGTCCAGGCAGCCTGCATCAACTTCTCTTGATTCTGCTTGACGAACTGTACGCCTAAACCGGCGGCCGCCCGATGGCGGAAATCGAGATTAATTTCCTCCAGCCAGTGTTGCTGATCTACTACCAGTTTTTCTTCGGCGTTACTTCTTTCGGCGTACCACTCTCCATATACTGGGGGTGCTACTCTGAGTATATCGTCCTGCTCGCTACTATTTAACAGATTCGCCATGTCGCGTTGTGTTGCATTGAGGCCGTCCGCTTGCTTGTTATCCATGCCCCAGCTTTGAACAGCAACATCCAGGGATTTCAAAGCTGCTTCCATCTCCATTTCCGTTATCTCCGGTTCGATGCCGAAACCCGGCGTACGGCAATCTATCTTCCGTATGCCCAACCCGCGAAGTTTGCGCGGTTGCAGTTTCCTGACCAGGTATTCAAAATCTCCTTTGGTACCCGTGCGAAATGACCAGCGATAATAATACGGCAACTGTTGACCGGCTCCGGCGGCCGGGGTGTCCCAGCTTAGCTCCTTTCTGTCTGTATTTTCTGTTGCTAATCCCAGTGCGACCTGCACACCTAGCCGGAAAGTAGGTACCAAAAAGACTTCATAAGCAGTCTCCGGTTCCAGTCGACGTGGACTCATCAACCGGCAGACAGTATTTTTGGAAGAGCGGGCGACTGCTGCTTTTAGGTCCTCATGCTTAAGCCCCTGAGTCTCCAACATATGCACGTGGGCCCAGCGCCAGGACTCGTTCAGATCTGGTAGAACGGCATTGGGTTTGACTTGAATGCGGGGCGGCAGGTCCGCCTGATCATTTTGGAGGGTCACGAACTCTCCTTCCTCTGCCCCCATGCTTCGTTTCAGGATGATCAGCGTTAACCACGGTAGCCAGTTTTCACCGTCCGCGGCTTGCCGCGTACTGAAACGCCACAAAAAGTCCGGTTCATTAAATTCAATAAAAGGAGTGAGCGAAGCCTCGAAACTGTTGGTGTCGGGAGGTGGCGCCACTCTGGAAATAATACGTGGGTCTACTCCGAGAATATCCCCCGGTCCCAAAAGGACTATCTTTTGCCGAACGGTTCGTTCCAGCTTATTACCCGATCCATCTTTACCCTCCAGGAATACATTGACCTCAAATTGGAGTCGGCCGGCCGAGGATTGCCGGTGGTCAGCCAAGGTAGTTAGCCCCTGCCGCGTATAAGGCATAAAGTAGTTAACCCGATTTCCCATAATTTCAACTTAATAATTGATCAAAAGTTAGTCCGCTACTGCCTTCTCCTCTACCTGTACTCACCTTTCTACCTAGCCAGACATAAGTCTCTCCGTTCGTCCACCGTACCCGTTGTCGGGTGAGCTGTACCCGCACTCCTGCACGTGGGATAGCTTCTTCCCGGATAGCTTTCAGATCTTCGCCGGCCAGCCAGGAAATAGGTAAGATATCCACCGGATCATTCTTGTCATCGTTGCGCATCATGACGGCCCGCTTTAATTCGATCTCCCGATTACTGCCCTTCAGGTGGAAAGGCAGATAGGGGATCCAATTGGTAGGTACCGGTGAAGCCAGCCGGAATTTCGGCATATTATTGCTGGAGTACGCTTCGTTTTCTTCACGAGCGAAAGGACCGTTCAATTCCAGGTGCAGCTCATAGCCGCTTTCCGGTGTTCCCATCTCATTACGTAATGTCCGTTCAACGGCCCAGACCATATTGGCGTATTCATCTCTCAGAAAAAGCAATTCTTCAATGGGTCGGGATTCCTGGCGGAAAGTGGTGGCCGGCACGAGATATAAGAAGTGGTCACGGGCATCGAAGGTACTAACCGGCCGGTCGCGCACTTTGAAATTGTCCCATACATTCAAGGGGTTATCTCCCAGGAACTGACCGTCACTATTTTCGATAATGGTGCTGACCCCGAATACGTCTTTGACTTCCACATGATTTATCCAGCAAATCTCTCCCAATTCCATTTCCAGGGGTACAATAAACCAATCGCTACCGGAAACCAGGGAGAAATCAATGATCATCAATCGCATCAGATCAGTAGGTTCCACTTCCATTCCGGCTAGATCCAACTGGCTGTCTTCGAAAGCGAATAAGCGCTTGTCGGGCATAGCGGCAAAAGATACATTGACCGGCATAAAAGCCTGAGAGTTCTGAGCTGTTTCCGCTGGCGAGATCCCGATGCCGGCCCGATCAAAGGAGTACCAGTCCAGATGGCCGCTCTGGTAATCCGGAGCTTGCAGATCGATATCCTGTTCACCGTGCACCTCAAAACGGTGTAGTAGCTGTGGTGCTTGCCAGGAGGAGCCTGTTCCGGTATCCAGAAATAGATCATTATACCAGCGCTTGAGTTTATCCGTTGCCTCATCCAGATCTTGAAAATCTCCGAAGGGGAATTTATGGTCCTGGATGAGCCGCCATAATTGCCCCCCGTCTACAACTTGTCCTTTCATCAAATGATAATAGCGCCGTGATTTTTCGTCCATCGGTCCGTCTGCCCGCAGAAACAGCTCCTGCCGTAGTAAACCTATATACCGCTGAGCAATAGCATCACTGAACTGCTCGCGGATCAGGGCTTCGAACTTTTGGCCAATGCGTACTTTGCTGCGCAGATCTCCCGGAACGACGGGAATGGCCTCTACGCCGGCTTCAAGGGGAATATTGCCCAGGGCTCTGCGTCGATTGTCGCCGGGGAATGAGTAATAGGGGAGTGGTTCTTTACGATAATTGGCGACCACCTGAATGGGCGAACCGTTATCTTCACCCCGAAATTCGCCGAATTGCCACTGACGTCCCAGCATCCACAGCGGATCGGCGGTTCTCATTTCCAGGCTGGTCTCGTCCATGGCATTACGGGATCGTCCCTCCAGACGGAACTGCGGCACAAAGTTCTGATACCCTGATTCGGGAGGAAACAACAGCTCTTTTAATTTGAAGTATAAGCTCATTTTGATCTTGTTGGTCGAATGGTCGAATATTGAAGAAAGCGGTCCCCGGATCGCCGGCAATAAATTGCTTTAAGTGTTGATCCAATAGGGCATGGGCAACACATAGCCATATTCTTTAAGAGCTTCGAGGTCTACCATCCTAATCTTGTAGAGATCCATCGTGTCGTAAATGATGTCTCTCAACTCTTCTTCTTCCCAAAGCGTACTGCCGGATTCCAGAGCATCCGGATGTACCGCTAATAGAATGGCTTGCGGTGCCTGATTATTCGGCGCATCATAGTGGAAACTAAGGCCGGTTTCTACTTTTTTATGAGGTATATGCTCGGTGAAAGCTTCGATCAGCAGCCCAAATATGGGCTGGGATGTGGTAAAAGACCGGTCTTCGGAAATATAGACTACAGTGCTTTCACATCCTTCCGGATAGTAATCACCGTTATCCAGCGGATAGGCTGCGCCTGACGCCGTATGTGTATAGATTTCCCCGGATTGGTAATGCTGCTGCAAAATGGTAGAGATATCGTTCTTAGGCAGCCCTACCCAGGGATACTCCAATCGAGTCGGGCCTTGTACTACTTTATATTTACCCGTGTTGGCAAGGTCCATGCGCGTTCTCCATACCTCACTGACCATCATCCAGTCTTCAAACACTTCCGTTTGCTCATAGACCTGAGCAACACTCTGCATCCAGTTCTGAATTCGACTCTGCCCCCAGACCCTGCCGTCTTGCGACGTAGAATGGTCTCCGATCAATAGCTGCGGTCTGTTGTCATTGAGTAAATCCGTGAAAGTCGTACTGAGAGAGGCTGGGGGCAATAGCAGGAATTCTGGCCCGAACAAGGTTTGAGCTACCTGTTTCAGCTGATCGAAAGCAGCTTCGAAAAGGGCGGTCTCTTCGTACTGAGTTAATAGTGCTATCGTCGCATCTAACTTTTCCCGGATCAGTAGATTTGCCCTTGCTTCATTTATCGGTAAATTATTTAATATGGTAGTTTTGATATCTTCCATATCCAGTCTGGCCAAAAATGCCAGATCACTCGTATCTTTCAGGTCAACGTTGCGTAGGCGTTCTACGATCTCTTCCAGACGGCTTTTAACAGCGTTCAGTGCTGATCGCTCATAGACCGCTTCTTCCTCCTCCAACTTAATGTCTGCCGATTGGATAGGCCGGCATTTTTGCAGCAGATCTAGCGTGTAGCGAGCTACTTGCTGCACCGAGGCTAACGACTGACTGCCTTCGCCCGCAAACGTACTGATCCGATAGCGGAAGTTCCTTGCTTGCGTTCCTTTTTCAGCAACCACCTGATTCCAGATACGCAGTTCCAGTTCACCGGCACCTTCGTCGAGTTCATCGCGGCTTAGATAAAGTAAATCGAGATAGCCGATATTCAGGTCGCTCAGCTTCACTTCGACCGATTCGACCAGATCCTCCTTTTCCGGATCTAATAGATCTACCATACAGCTGACCTTTTGCAAATCACCGATCACTTTCTCCAGCCACGATTCCAGCGTAGGCTCCGCTAAAGCTCGGCAGTTATCGGTTGTATAAGTGGTGTTCGCTTCGGGAAAAACCATCATGAATTGGTGCGAGATTCCCGTTCCTGGTATCCTCGTTTTTGTAGATTCGATTGATGGAGGATCAACTTCGCCTTTGGTAGCATCGAGGGCTGCAGCCGCCTGACTCAGATTGCCCTGTGTTACCTGATAGCCGGCCTCGTAAAATAAAGTATCCATGCAGCTATCCAGTGCATCCGCCAGTTTCGCTACATAATGCCGGATGATGGCAATCTTCTTTTGTTGAATAATTTTCTTGAGATCTTCTTCGAAATGTTGCTCATCATTCGCTTTCTCGATGATCATACTGCCGTTGATCACACTGAGATGTACGAAACCGGTCTGAGCAGCACTCACATTTTCATAAAGCGGGAAAGCCTCCCGCAGAATGTATATCTCTTCGTGGAGATCCCCGTTGTATAAGGCTCTTTGCTCCTCGGTACGAGGGTGCTCGTGCAGAAGGCGTTCCAACTGATAGCCCAGTAGCGCTTCCAGTTGCTGCCCCTGGCGAATGCCGTCTAACAGGAAATTGCTTTTTTGCAATCGTTCGGAAGTGAGGTTCAGTGTAAAGGGATTACTGGATTCAGCTTCATCCCGATATGACAAGAAAGAGTTCTTGAAGATAGCCGACGCCACCGCCTGAGCTGGGCCGGGGGCATGGATAATCCCACCTTCGCCGGTGTAATCGACGGTAAGCCTGTCGGGGTGATTGATATCTCCTATTACTTTTACCGGCTGCGCTTGGTTTCTATTCAACTGCTCGACCCAGCCGTAAGCACCGAAGTAGATACCTTTCTCAAAGGTCGGTAGGCGCCGCATTTCTTTGATTTTTCTGTCGGCCAACGACGTCATCCATGCATCCAGGCGGTAACTGTTGAGATCCATAACTTCTCGTATTGCTTCCGTTTGGGCCTGTTTCCTGGCGGTTGGAGTCTCCATGGCCCGGCAAGCATCGATAATCTGCTGTATGAGTCCGATCATACGATTTTTAGTCGCTCGGTAATGGATTTCATCTTTGAGGGTAAAGAGCGGATCTATGGGGTAAAATTCTGCGCCTGGTGTCGCTGATATATTTTCGATGACCCCGTCAAAAGGGGCATTAACCGGGATCGCAGGTAGTTCGTTTCCCAATTGGTCTTTCCGACTAATCGTCAAGACATTTTCTCCTCTAATCACCTCGGATCCTTCAGATTTCAAAATAGTGCCGATACGCATAACGGCTGCTCCCTGCAATTCGGAAATAGTAGGATTGTACGTGACGTTACGATAATATAATCGTATCGCCTGCTGATAGCTTCTTATTAATAAATCACTGAATAGACTGGAAGCCCCTATCCGCATCAGTTGCAACAGATCTGTTGTCTCCGTAGCCTGCAGGCGATCGATGAAAGCTTGCAACTGATCCAAATTATCTTCGGTTATAGAAAAGCCTTTTCCGGCCAGTTCCGAGCCTGTCTCATTGTCGTTACTCACGCCGAATTCATTCAGCAAAACCGAATTGCCGGATTCGAATCCAACCAGCTGTGTATCCGCTGCTTTAAAACTTAGTAACGGGCTTCGGTAGAGCGTTTCATCCTCAATTCCAAAAGTAGATTTAAGGTCGATCACCGTATGCTCATCGATCCGTACCGCCTCAAATATCCGTTTAATGGATTCAATATTTTCCCGAAGGAGATCGTAGTCTTCTCGGATAGGATCGGAAGTATTTATAGCCGGCATACCCGTTGACGGAGTTGCCACTTGCCGCAACCACCGATGCCACCGCTTTTGGAAGTGGTGATATTCCAATGGTCGGATTTGATAGGTATGAGCGGATTCCTGCATGGATAGAATGCGCAGGATCTCCAGATAGGTATCTTCTTCGTCTCCGAGGCGGGGTACCACTTTGGGGTCATCCACGGCCATACGGGACCAGCGGTTAAGCAATAGCGCAAATAGGGTCCACATCTTATCACTGAGCTGATCACTGCTGCGGATTTTCCCGCCCCGACCTTTGGTATCGTTGGTTAGTGATTTCCGAAAGTGCATGACCGGTAATACCCCGTAGGGTTGATTACCGATTTTCAGAGCTGCATATCGTCCCTTAGCGCTCACGAATTGTGCGTAATGTTCCCATAGCTCCTGGTACATTTCATTACTGATCTGATCACCGAAAAGCATCAATAAGGGCTGGGCGCCCAGGGCAAACCAGGTAGCTTCCTGAAAAAGTACACTCAGGGCCGGGTCCCTAATATCCGCATGCTGGACGTGCCTGAGATCATCGGTTTCCAGACCTAGCGCCCTTGCTAGCCGGCTCCCGGCCGCCCGATCATCCGAATCCAGATCAAATCCCTGTACGCTGTGCTTAAAGCTACCGGTCGCGTCAAATTCATCACGGGCGGAATATCCACTCTTAGCCGTTTCTGTATTGTTGGTAGGAGTACCGTAGTGAAGGAAAGAAAAACCTTCCGTGTACTGATGATTGTGAAACAGATCTGCCAATCCGCGAGCAGGAGTGAGTGGATCCTCTGCGTATCGCAATCCACTTACAATGACCTTTTCAAATTCTGTTTCTGTTTCCGTAAAGAATACTTTGGTGCCCATGCCCAAACGAACCGCTTCTTCAAAATCAGTTAGCCACTTTTCCTCCTTACTAAGTAGCGTTAAGCCCTCTCGATCGATTTTATCGCCTCTCACTTCGATCGGATCATAAGGCTTATCCTTTTTGTAAAGCGAAAAGACCAGTCGATCCGGAAGCCATTTGAGAAAAAACGCTGTAGCTTCGTCTTCGGCTTTTTCTAAGCCATGCTCGGCCGCCTGTTGTTGTTGGAGGGCAATTTCCTCTTTGCTAATTTGAGCCAACCAAGCTGCACGATAAGTACCGTACCGATTTACCAGATCTTCCCAGGCGGCTTTTTTTTCCTCGCGTGTGGTCAACTCCTTGAAAGCAACAGCGGCCGACCGTTCGTCTTGTGTCAGGCGAGGATCGTGACTTTGCAGAAAAGCACTGTCCGGGAAGGCCCGGATCCATAGCTGATTTCCTACAAAACGTGTTTCCAGCTTTAAGGGAAATAAAACGATGGGAATATTTGAAACTGGGGGAGATGCCATTGGGCTAATTTTAATCAATTACAAGATGGCCGGAAAAATTGAGCGAAGCATAGGCCTACAAAAAGGTGTGTTGTTCGATCGGCCCACCTCTTCTGTATGTACGGGCTTTAGACAATAAGAACTATACTCCTTCTACCACACCATTAGTTTGGCGCTTTTTAGTTTCCGTATCGGATTGATTACTAGCAAGCAGCTCCTCGAGGATTTGTATAGCGCCGCTGATCCTTAACATAGCTTCTTCAACATTTCTACTTTCCTTTTCCAACTCAGACAGACGTTCTTTCCCTTTTTGAAATTCAGTTTTCAACTCTGTCAAACGGTCCTCGATTAGCGTTTTCATGATGGTGAGTTTAGTTCTATATGCTTGTTCACGCGGTGTTTATGATTCCTTAAAACTAATAATTTTTATATGTAATTTATAGGAACCTAGAAAAAAATTGTTTCAAGGTCGAAGCCGTTCGGAGGAGATGATCTGATAGCTGGCAGAGATTTTCAACTGATTGTTTGTGTATACTTACTAAAGCTTATATGAATCTCAAATAAACCTCTTCCCCTAGCGCACTTCCTTCTGCCGAAAATACCGCACCTTCGGCTCAATGTTATCCCCAATTCTCAACTAGGACGCGATCTGTTGCAAATTAACCACATTCGCATCCATAACGTCCTCTATATCATATCGGAATGCAGGTAGCCGCTCAGTGGCTTAGTTTCTCACTTTAAAAAAGGATAAAATATCAATTAGCACGCTAATCAATTCCTATTCCGCCTTTAATATTCAGAGCCAATTTTATTAAACCTGTCCAACCAGCTATCCATAGTTCTTCGGCGTTCGGTTCGAAAGCACCTTTGAATCCAGCCGGCTGAATAAAAAGATCTTCTGGGGGAAGGGGAGCCAATAAATCAAAAACAGCGGTAGATTTCGGTCTAAAGTTTAAACTTCGTCTGCTACGTTTTATGTTGATCAATTGTGGATTTTCTATCGCATTGCCCCCCAGTTCCAGGTGCTTTGCAAACAAATTTTCGGCGGTAGTGGCGGCGAAGTCATCATCGGGTTGCGTAGAATGGTAAACTTGAAGCCGGAATAACTCATTCGCATCCAGATCGGCAGCATTCCAGAAGATATTATTGGTAAAAGCAAGCTGATGGTCCAGAAAGCGACGGTAACTACTTTCCCGACCATCTAACTTTAGTTCGAGTTCAATACCAGTGCCGTAATTCAGAAAAATAGAATTGCGATAGCTTCCTCCTCCATTATCCCGAAAAGTCAGTGCTGGTGCATTATTTCTCCTCCAGAGTCTTATAAACGTTGCATTATAGATGGCCGGTGCAGTAAAAGGATAGCCATCTATCGGTTGTGTGCCGCCCAGGTGTTGACTCGCTCCAACGGAATGGTTTTGTACCGATAACCAGAACTGATTACTTCCACAATACCCTTCGTTGGTTACAAAAGCAAAGTTCTGGCAAAAAGCGGAAACTAGATAAGCTGTATTAACGGTGCCACCTAAAATACGTACCCCATCTCCGTCACTGTACAATACCTCGATATGATCAATTTCGGTGTTGCTCCCGACTCCGGCCAGTAAAAGGGCACTTTGCCTGGGTGTGTCAGTGAGTTCAGCCCCCGCAAACCGAATGGAAACATACCGCATGACCCCTGATCCATCCTGGTCGTCGTAGGTTTCAAACAATCCATCTTCGTCTAAATCCTGGGCACCGTATCGTGCTCGAACTTCGTCCTCAGGAAAGCTACTTAAATGGGATTGTTCCGGAAGGGAATTAAGTCTGGCCTGACCAAGAATAGCTATACCTGACCAACGACCGGCAAATGTGGGTAAATCCTCTTGATGATCGAGGTCATCTTGATAGGTCGTAAAAATGATAGGATGAGCGGGAGTCCCAAGAGCCTTTAGATAGCCTCCTCTGGCTACGATCAAGGCCGAATATTTCGATCGGCCCCGGATCACCGTACCGGCTTCTATTGCTAAAGTGTCTCCTGCCTCGATAAATACCGGCCCGTCCAGGATATAGCTTTTGTTTTTGGTCCATTGTATATATCCTCGCCCGGTATGGTCACTGACCAGGATCTCCTCTTTAGATTGAATATTTTCCCGGCCCAGTGCAATACCGCTTGGCTTGGCCAGCCCTGTAGTAACAAAGTCAGTTATTTGTGTGCCATCCAGATTTGCGCTTTGGATCTTGTTCGATTGATTCGTCCAATAGACCCGCTGGCCGATCTCATCAACTACAAGATGCCGCAAAATACCACCACCCGGCGGGGTAATGGGCCCTTTCAAATTGCCACCATCTAATCCAACAAAGTACAATCCATTCAATCGGGTGAAATAGAGCCGGCCAAGTGAGCCATTGAGAGCAACTCCAAACAGGCCGTTCTTCATACTTACCAGGGTGTCCATATCATTACCGTCTAAATCAGCACGAAAAATACAACCACTCCTGCTTCCCGAATGATTCGCTGACCAATATATCTTATTATTCCGGATATCGATAGCTATACCCGCAGGCTGGAAGGAATCTAGCTGCAGTACATCCTCCACGTCCCTCCCATCCAGATTGGCGCGCTGTATCTTTCCCTCGCCAGCGTTAGTCCAGTAGATCTTATCGTGTAGCGTATCAACGGCTATACCTATCACACGCCCCAGCCTTACCGAAACCAACGATTCTTGTTGGCTACCGTCTAAATGAGCCCGATAGATCCCTCTGTTTTTACCTTGTATTTCTGACCAGTATATATGCTGGTTTCGTTCATCTACGGCTACGGCAATAGGATGAACGGTAGATGATTGGATCAAAATTTCTCTATCACTTAGGTCTAATGTAGCACGTTCCACAAGATCCAATCCGGAGGAGGTCCAATATAGCTTACGATTGGTCGGATCCAGCGCCACATGATTGGCTTCAGAGACATTTCCGATTACTGCTAAAATATTCCTTGAAGCGATATCGATCTGCTTAATCCGAAAGCTCTCGGCTATATATAAAGTCTGCTCTTTGGCATCAAAAGCTAATCCGATTGGTCGAAGACTGCCATCCTGTTGGCGGCTAAAAACATCTTCGATCTGAGTACCGTCAAAATTTACAGATTGTATCTTATTCAACCCCCAATCCGCCCAGTAAATTTTTTTGTTTCTAGGGTCCAGTACCAGATCGCGCGGCCGAAACAAGATGCTTTCCGGCTGTTTGTCCAGAATGGTCTCGATTTGAGTACCGTCTAGATTAGCCCGGCGCAGAACGCGGTTCCCGGAATCCATCCAATACATTTTCCCACTTTCCAGATCCAGTTCGATATCCACCCTATTACTCAGGTCGTGGGTAATGAGGTCTTCCACTTGACTGCCGTCCATGTTGGCGCGCTGGATCTTGCGGTTCTGGCTGTCCGTCCAGTAGATCTTTCGTCCTCTTATATCAAGCGCTATATTCAGGGGCTGTCCCGCGGACAGTCGAACCACCTCTCGAATATGGTTCCCATCGAGGCGGGCCCGCTTGATACTGGCCCCGCTGGCGAAGAATATCTGGTGATTGAGGCTGTCTACGGCGATCCCGGCGTTATCGCCAACCGGGGAAGAAAGGAACGGGTCCTGCCCGGAGCCGTCAAGGCCGGCCTTAGCGATGGCGTTTTCTGTAACATCGGACCAGTAGAGTTGACGGGTTGATGAATTTTGTGAATGAACGGGCAAAGAGAAGATAGTCAGTAATAACAATACTGATAAAACAATGGATCTAGCGGTGCGCATAATTACGGATTTCATAAAGAACTCATCAGCTGTTTTGTGCTTATTACTAATCTTTGGTTCTCAGCCAGTCCCTGCGAATTTGCATAGTAGGCGCACGAAGTCTAAGTGCCGGTAATTCATAATGAGAGTTTCTAAAATCAGGATCTTCGGATAAATCTCGGTGTATCTTATTTTGCGAAAATTTATTAGAGATATAATCGGCGTTTACACCTGAATCAATTCCTGCGCCTCCGTAACGTCTAAAGGAAAGCCCACCAGTAAATTGATGGATTCTGACGCCTGGTCCCGTTGTTAGATAATACCCCCTAGAATTAGGATTAGGAGTCATTGCATATGGGGCGGACGCTCTGCGATCTTCATTCGCAAAGACTCGCTCTCCGGCTTCATCAGTAATGAAGTCAGTTCGATCAGCTATATGTAGACGCAGCTGTAGCGTATTTATATCATCGTGGTAGTTGAGTTTTAATAAATTACTGGCAGTAAGTGCTTCATCCGAACCGCCACCCAAATAGGGTAGGCCTCCTGCAAGCCAACCATCATTAAGGCTATTGAATTGTAACGATAGCCTCCAAAAATTGAATCTAGCATATAAGATTCCCTGCGTTTGGCTGATGTCCCAACCCTTTAATTTCCCCAAAGTGTGGTTCTGTCCTAATCCGAATGTAAAAAAAGATCCTTCATTGAGGAAGTTGCTACCGGCAAACCCCGGTATACTAAAATCGCCAATTGGCGCCCCTTCACTGCTAATAAATGGACCAAAATTTAAACCTGCAAACCAACCAAAATCGACTCTCGGGCTGAATCCCTTGACCCCATATCTTCTGGAATTTAAAGACAGCGCAAATCTGGCTCCCCCTTCAATCCCGATGATTTCCGTCTGCGACTGTAACTGTCCGGCAGCAAATACGGAAAGACCGGTCTCATCGGAACCAATCTGTCCTTGAAATCCCAAATGAAAAGTAGCGGCTACCCGATAATCTACCCCATCTAGTCCATCTTCATCCACCCGTGAAATAGGGGAGTTATCAGCATACAAGTAAGCACTAGCGCCTGCGTTCTGATCCGAGAGCGGATCCACTGATAAGAATCGCCCTACTGCAGGAGAAAATATCCTTTGGTTAAAATCATAATTTCCGTTGAACTCTCGTTCCTCCCCGGCAAACCCTCCCAACTGCTCGTCGAAACGCATAATTCTGCCGGGCATTTCCAACCCAAAAGGATAATAATCCCGGGAAGTATGCTGCGCTGGGCCATAAATGCTCCGATCTTCGGAAATATCATCAGGCGAGTTTCCGTATTTATGATCCCTAAAGGTTAACAAAACGTTACCCAAGTGATCTGGTCCGATGAAGTGTTTTTGCCCTACCGGGTTTATCTCCGATCCCGCTGCTGCATTACTAGTCAGGTTCATTTGCGTTTGGTACATACCCATCTTACTGGATGCATAGATAGGCTGATGCTGCAGGTAAACGGAATCTCCCCGTATGGAGTAAAGCGCCATAAGTTTCCCACTCATATCTCTGACGTACCACTGGCTGGAATCAGCTCCTGATCTAAAAGTTTTCTGAAGAAAACCATTGTAATGAAAATTGATCTTATCCGATTCTTGTTGTACAGCACTTATTTTACCAAATGGAGTCCATTCGATTTCCTTTATACCCGATGTTACATCGCTAATTACTTGTCCTTTTGGATCATATGCGTAATTAAAGGGCTTTTGATCCGCCAGATCCATTCCGAATACTTTTCCTACCCGATCGTCGATGTATTGAATCTGGTCACTATTGGGCGAATAGTGATAGGTTAAATTATCCATTATTCTATTGCCGGATCCGTTTCGTTTTACCCGCAAAAAATTTCCATTCTGATCATAGCTGAATTCCGTACGATAGTCTGCTACTACTTTACTTCCCTGCCACGAATTCGTCATTCGGTTAAACCCGGTACAGATATCCATTGTCTTCAGTCGGTCCAATTGATCGTATCGATATATTTTAGCCTGCACTTTTTGTTCATCCGGCATAGCGGCCAGACTGGTCACTACGTGTTGAATATTTCCGCTGTACTGTTGATAGCGACTCAGAGGAGTATTCCTGGTATCAGCCACAGCTCTTTTGGCTCGTTTTATCGGTTGATAATCGCCATCGTAATATCCCAGGCTGAGGCCAAAAGCATCCTGGGCCTTCAGCATTTGCGGGTAGTTTAAGAAGAAACCGTCCTCTCCGATATCCTTATCCGGACGAAGCGCATTTGAATTAATGATCTTGAGCCAACCTTGAATAGTGTAAGCATAATCAATACCTTGGATGCGAGTTTCACCGATCTCAACACGGGCCAACGGCCCATGATCATAGTAGCGGTAGCCAGCATCTCGTTCCCAAATGAAACCATTCGTACTGGTCTCAACGTTTAATAAGCGATTATCAGCATCGTATGCATATCGATGCATAAATTGATCCGGTGCACCTGGTTGGTAAGTGGTTCGTTTCAGATAACCACTGATCAAGTCATATTCATATACCACTCGCTTTAACCGATGTGCTTCCGGCATTTGTGGATTCTCCTGAATTAGTTCCCTAATATTGCCGTGTACATCATAGCTGAAATGAGTGAGATATTGATAGGCTTCCGGCTCGCTCACACTTCTTACTGTAGTTACTCTATTCCTTGACCATCGTTGGCCATTTTTGAAAAGATCTTCAACCATTGGAGAGAAAGCCTTATCGTAAACAGTCTGCGTATAAGTGGTCCTATTACCATTCTGGTACCACTGCTTCCACAATTCCGGGTTTTGTACTAGTGCCTCGGTAAATGGTTGACGGCTAATCATCTCCCCTGCTTCTATGGTTCTACCTTGTGGATCATATTGTACATAACTGTAAATATTAGTACCATCGTTTTCCTGTAGGGCTCTTTGATTAGCATCCTGGCTTACCACCGGCCGCCCCAATTGGTCAAACCAATAGCGCGTGGTACCCCCATCCGGCGTCATTCGCTCCACCACCTCATTCCGGGAATTGTAACGATAAGTAGTAAGCATCGAATGATCCGGATAGATCGGCGCGGCGGCATTGCTTGTTCGATAGGCGGCCACGCGTTTCAAACGAGTTCCAGATAAAATATCCACGCCTTTAGGAGGTACCGTTTTGATCAGATTACCGGACTGGTCATAATAGTAAAGCGTATAATGATAAATCTGCTCGTTAAAGGAAGCGTTGAAGAGTTCTTTGGTAGCCAGGCAACTGCTAAGATATCTCTGGCGCAGGTTTTGTTCGATGCTATCCCGGTAGCGCTGAAAACGCAGATCAACAGTCCATTGCAAGTCTTCTTCCTGTTGTTCAAAACAGGGGGGCACATAGACTGGTACCGGAATAGGTTCAACACAGCAGGACGGTAGATCACAGGCCAAACAATCATTGCTTCGGCAACAGTCGCCAAAGATGTAGCAGTTATTGGTCACTTTAATACGTACTGGAAGGCCAGCTTCATTACCTACATTTATGATCATCGATCTACCGGCACACGAGCCTTCCTCTTCTTCTATAATTGCTGCTACTGTGAGCTCTAATTCTCTTCCCAGGCGGTAAAAATCAAGAAAGTTAAATCCATCGAGTGCCTCGAACGAAATATCGCATATATCCTTAGTTTGGGGGGTATCCGGGCAAAAAACTTCAAATTCCAGTCTACCTCTGAAACGGGTATATTGGGATGGATCATCAACTTGAAGGGGTGGCAAATTGTTTGACGGATCAACCGGCCGGTTGCCATCGTCCGTAGTATTCCATTCTGAAAAATTCCAGCTAAAGTAAGGATCAACAAAAACATCGCACTCCGTAATATTTTCCTGATGGTATTTTCCCATTTTTTCTCCCAGTTGATTCCGAAGATCCAAATCCCTTTCATAAAATTGGTTATTTACCAACAGATATCTTACCACTTCCAGGAATTCGTCGGCAATTGGCTTTACTTCACAATTTCCAACTACAATCGGACTGGCACATTTCAGCAGCTCCGCACAGGAAATATAGCCTTCCACATCCATATATGCTCCGGATGCTAGATAGGCCCGTAATCGAAATGTTTGATTTTCAGCAACCAGATCCAGGCTTGTCGGCCGATCCAGGTATTCCAGACAGGTGAACCATTCGACAGCATTCCAGGATATCGCCGGATCTGTTTTGTGTAAACGGATCTCACATTGCCCGGTATTTGCCGACAAGATCTGAATGACCAGCAGGTCTCCCCGGTCGATCACTTTCCACTGATACGTGAGCTGGTTGGGATCGGGAAAAAGGTTCAGTATGGTTCGACTCAATACCAGGGGCGCATCCGGAACGGTGCCGCTGGTCAGCAATTTACCGCTGCGGGCGGCCGCTGTCAGCAGGCTTTCGATCTCGGTGGCGATGGGGCATTTTCCGCAGACCTCCTGCACAATTTGTTCGTGCTCTTGCCGCAGTTCCTCCAATGAAAGCTGTTCTATACGGTCCAGTCCTTCATCCGCGTCCGGGAACCGTTTGGTTTTGTCTTGGTAAGCATCGTTGCGCATCCGCTCCTGGCAATTGGAAGGTGCTGTTTCTCCAATACAATTATTGCGGTAAAAATGACTTTGAGCATTGATGAAGGCGCGCCGCTCCTCATCCCACAATTGCCGCTTCTGAGACAGATAGATAGCCCGGAACATTTCCCATTCCAGATCTTCTTTGCCCGTAATTGCTCCCAGAGTAGTCATCGACCGGGCACATTCCAGCAGGCCGGACCCGCTTTCGTTGGGATTATTGCAATGGACGATCAGGTGAACCAATTGAATGATGGTCAGGCGGTCGTCGATGTCTGATTCTTCCGACCTTACCTGAATGCTTTCCAGACGCTCTTCCATTTTTTGTCCTCGGCCCTCATTCTGCAGAAATGGATCTAATTCAATAGGTGAGAGCAAACCAGCGGCAGAAGCTTCGGCAAAATTATCAGCCTCCCGCATCCGGGCATCAAAGGAAAAGCTTTCGCTGTTTTGGCGGCACCATTTGTAATAGCCGTACTCAGGATGATAGTATTTCAGGGCTTCGGCCCAACTGTACTCCCAGTTGTCAATGAAATCCTGCGGTGAATCCAATTCTTCCGGTGCACATAGCAGTTGTCCATTGCCTCCGACGACCGGAGTACCGATACATTGCTCTTCCCGTTCTATGGCTACCAGAGCCGGTGAGCCGTCGGCATTACGATAACCGCCAACGGGGTTTCGCCAATGGGCATCCTTCAGCGGAAGATCATTTTCGTTATTGAGTACAGAGAGAGGAAATTGTTCCGGCTGATATGTAAAACTAAGGGTATCCAGATACAGGGCGTATTGACCGCCCGGTTGCAGATCGGCCAGGATGGCCTCCAAGCCGGCAATGCAAGGATCATCTACCATGCCATCCCCACAATTCAGTACGCAGTCCCGGCCGATATTTTTCCTGGCTTCGGCATCAAAGCTTACTTCTTCTACTGTTCCCCCGGGCAATTTCACCTTGAGACTTGCGGGAAATACCTCCGTCTCACACGCCAGACAGGGTTCTTCACAATCGCTGAGATCGATACCTTCTCTTAGGTCAATTTCCAGTTGCTGTCTCCATTTATCCAGGCAGATATTTTGTTGTTCATCCAGATAATCCGCTACATAGGCTTCTACCGCCGCTTCATTGACGCATAATGTTTTGCCGACGGTATAGGAACCGCGATCGAGTTCAACTTCAAAGTCCAGACGCAAAGGTTTGCCATCGGTTTCCTGACAGGCGCTAAGCTCGGTCAGGCTGCCGATCGGTTCTGTCTTTTCGTATATCAATGCACCATCATCATTGTGGATAGTGATCTGAAGATCGTATACGCAATCGTAGCAAACTGGCCGCTCAGGACATGAGTCATCCAAAAAATCCGCCGGATCCAATTCATAACGGAATTGATAGGTGCTATGGTCCGCGCTGACAAACAGGCGTTTACTTGACTGCAGGGCTGATGGAGATGGCGCCAGCTGTTCTTTTTCGAGCAGGTTAAAGACCAGCGGCTTAAGCCCTGAAGAGTTGAGGGGCAGCACATTGTCGGGAGCATCACCGGTGAGCGCCGTTGCGATTAGGTTGCCGTTCGGGTCTTTGTATTCAACGTATGCCTGTCCATTGGCGTCCACCAACGTCTTGCGTTCATAATATTGTGCATATCCGGCCTCATTGCCAAAAATTCGATCCAGTTCTTCCTGAGCCGGTACACCGTAGTAATATTTATCTTCGTGACCCGATCCCAATTGATGGTGTGGGCCCGGGCTGCCCTGCCGAATGATCCTACCCAGGTTATCCGGGCTGTATTGCCGTTGAGAAAACGGATACCCCTGAGCATCGGGCAAATATGCCTGGTGACCGGACTGATCAGGATTATAGGGAGAAAAATAACGCCCCGTCCCATTATGACGCTGCGATAGCGGCCGTGCTTTCCCACCCAAACTCTTAGCCTCAAAGTCAGCAAATGTATAGGGATTACCTTCTGGGTTTAGGGTAAAATCCTTTTGGTAGGCTATAAATGGTTGATTGGTCGGCGGGGAAGGAAAAGATTTGGGGCTGGGGAGTATTTCCACCGCAGGCCGGCCGAGATGATCGTAGATGTTTTCTGCTCCTATTAATACCTGGTCACTGTTTAAACGGCTGACTGTTTGCCGTCTGCGCATGCTGCCATCATAATACGAGACCACATCTTTTCGCCTTCCTCCCTCGGCAAAAGTGGCAATATGTTGCCAGTTCTTTTTTTCTTTTTCATGTATATAGGAGGTACGGCCGGATAGGGTCGCGATTGAGTGGTTGGATCGCCCTCCCCTAAAAAACTGGCCTGCATCATTGGTGTAAGCACTCCATCGGCCTACAACCAACTGGTCAAAAGAGGGCCCGTCGAGACCTACACCACGAATACGCCAAAGCAACACTCCCTGTTCGAAGATCCACGGGATCTGATAAAAATTACTATCCAATCTCACCCGTGTACTGTTATTTCTGAAATCATAGAATAGCTGTGTCCGACGCTGGTCGAATGGGCGCGTTAACTGTTCCGAGGAATAAGAGTTGATGAAAGTGTATTCCAATTCATAATACTCCGCCCAGGCCAAGACATTCCAACTGATATCAAGATTGCCAGAACTGTGATCAGGACTATCTCGTAGTTCAGATTGGACATTGGCTGGAGACTGACTGGGGTTTATTGAAAAATACCGATCCACTTGAATCTGAGCCTGAAGCTGGACCTTTGGTTTTAGCTCATTTTGATCCAATAGTTGCCCCAACCGATTATAAAATCGTAACGGCTGAACGATCGTCCATTCCATAAATTGTCCGTCCTTAAAGGTAAAAAGCGTCTTATCCGGATAACTTACTCCTCTCTCCGGATCATATTCCACTTCAAGGATTATGTTCTGAGTGGGCTGCCAGTTTCGGTCGTAGGATTTGTAGCGAATCTGTATTTCCAATTCCGCACGAAAAAACACCTGAACCGGCTCGATACCATAGGGCAATACCTCCAGGTAAATCAGGTTATCACAGCTTTTTACCGTCAAGCGTTGGTCCCAACCCAGCCTGGTAAAGCCCCGAGAATCAAAGATCTCATCGTTGTACAGCGTCATGTCGTCAATGGCTGATAATAACTCTTCTCCGCTGATAAGCTTACTGAATTTCCGGATCTTTGCCTCAGCAGCCTGCCCCAACCCAAGGCAAAGCATTAATAAAAGATATAGTTTTAATCGCTTATTCATCTTCAGCAAGGGTTTTAGGTTTGGCAGTATTAATTTCCTGAATAGTCATAAGGCCTCTTTCCGTTTCTTTTTTAGTTCGCTGCAAAGCACCTTCTTCATTATATTCATAAATGGTAGCAAAATTGTTGGCATCCAAAATTGCTCGAAGCCGTAAATTTTGGGCATCGAAAACATAAGTCTCCATCTGCGCATCGAAGGGATGAATACGGATATCATCAAACCAACCGCCTCTTTTTCCACTATTTAGGGTTACTTTGATCTCCGGGTCGGTATCCTCAATGTCAAATGAAGAAAAGATGCGTTGCCAGCCTTCTACCACGGGCCCTCTCGGATGAAAGTTCTGATCTCCTATACTAATGAACGGGGGACCTTCCGAAGACAACTCTTCCCCGCTGTCTTTGACCCAGGCGCTAATAATATACTTTCCAGGGGGCGGCTGAAAAGTAGGGATTAGATCACAAGGCTGGAGGAGATATTGATGGTTGGTGATACCACCGGAAGGCAGTTCCCGGCAGAGTTCCGACAATGAGCGGGAAATACTTACGGACTGAGGTCGATCGAAGGAAGCCGGCAGCCTTAGACTGCTGCGACCGGTATGGCGCTGCTCCTGATCGATCTTTAGGCCACGAATGTTGCTTTCTTCGATGGCCTCCTGAAAACTCCAATGTCGCGGCGGATCGCAGTCACCGATCTCTCCAATCCGGTTTTTGTAATCATAATCTTCAAACCCGTCGAACACTAAGGCAGAATGAGTGGTGTTCGCACCGACGGCGGTGACCAGATTATGGTCATAGCCATATAACTCTGCCCGGCTTCTCCCGAGCGGATCTAAACTTTCCAGTCCGTTACCCAACGGATTGATTACCCGGGAAAGGCTCTCCCATTGCCAGTTATCGCGCCGGTGACCGGAGAAGGAGGACCAGAAGGGTTCGAAGTTGATGAAGGTTCCGGCCTGATGTGCTCTTCCGGAGGTACGCTCGGATAGATAGACCCAAGATCGCAAGGGACGCCAGTTACCTAGTATCCCGGCGCGGAATGGATTAATTGCCGCCCCAGGAACCACATCGCAGGAATGAATTGGCTTGCTGCCGAACCCTTCGGTACAATCAGCTATGGGAAGACACGGAGCAAAGCCCTGTAAGCTTAGGCTTTGAACGATGCCGTTGGGATCATCTGGATCAGTAAATTCAACATCGATGAGAAAATCACCGACACTTCCACACTGGAAAGGAGAAGTGCGATCAATCTGTAGATTTCGAATTGCGGAGATCCCATTCAGTGGAGGAAAAGGCCCATCCGGATTGCGCAAGGTAAGGCTGCAGATAGTCTCACTGGTGATCTTGTTCTTGATTACAATTTCCAAAGAGCTGTAGGCATACTGAACGTCCCAAGACCAGATAAAATAGTCTTTAATCGAACTAATAAAAGTTTGCTGGCTTACCGTCAATCCACCCTTGCTGTAGTTAATCGCGCCAAATGGTGTTTCAATCTGAGTAACATCGATAGGGACCAGTTTAGAGCGAGCTCCGATATAATCACCGTCTTCGGGCAAATCGGCATAATGGGTTCCTGAAAGTGCCTGCTGTAGATATAGCAGCACAAAGACTTCAAAATCGGCGGGAAGTGGTCGGGTGCCGGTTTGACGACTTCTAATTATGGGCAGGAGATCCTCTTCCAACAATAATTTATTGCCCTGAGATAATACATCCTGCAATAGGTACAAAAGAGCGGTAGCGGAAGATTTTGGTGTGTTGTACTCCATTAATAGCGCTACCCGATCATCGAATATTTTTTCCGGAGGTAAGACCTCAATCATTTGGCAATTATCGCAGGCAACTCCTGGAGTATTTACCTGATACGCAGCGTACGTCTGCCAATGATCGGCGAACTCCATGGCATTGGCGTCAATAACCTGTTTGAAATCGAATCCATTCGAGAGTGGATCGACTTTGGTCACCACCGTTCCCTGGGAAAAGGACTGCTGGTTGCGATAACCTGATCGCACCACTTTGATCTTTTCGTGCACTCGGGGCGGAATCGCTTGTCCGATATCATCGATCAATGTAAGGCCCTCCGCAGTAACCTCCAATACCCAGGCTTTATCCCTTTTGAGCACTTTTTGGATGGGTTCACCCGGCGTACCCCCGGTGGCTTCTATGTATTCCAGCAGCAATTCGTCACCCGGAAAGAAAAAATCCGAACCGGAAGCCAAGGGCAAAAGTCCATCCGCCGAAGTTTCTACCTGTTCCAGTACGGCACCTATATTCTGCCAGGCGCCTCCCATTCCGGGATATTCCCAATAGGCAGGAATTTCCATCGTGTAATAAGACTGACCGAATTCACTTTGTGCTTCGGTTACCAAAACCTCTCCGGTCAATGCGTCCCAGGCGCGATTCGTACTGGTTATGCTGGCTCCCATATCATGCGTGGTGACCGAGGCCAAAATCCCACTTCTTTGAACCACTTTGGTCGCCACTATGGAACGGAACCTGTTGGTAGATTCCGCCAGATCCGGATAGGGTATAGGGATAGTTATCGGGAAAATGCCCGCCAGGAAACCATCCGCATTGATGTCAACTCCGGTGGCTTTCACTTTATGTAAACTCTCCCGGGCATCAAAAATAATATCATAGGTTAAACCGATGATGCCTTCTTCCTGCCGTAGCCCCCCCCCGTCAGCCTGCCGGATCACGGGAGCCGTATTTTTCAGTTGATCCGGAGCATCGGGCTCGGTCAGATATTGGAAGCTGATACCGGAAACCGGCGCTTCCGGCTGATCCTCCGCGTATAACCACTGGGCCCGCGGTTTACCGTGCATATCATTCAATTCAATGCTATAGCCCTGGCTTAGAGCCATTTCATCAATATCGCGGTTATATACCGGACTAATGATGGGGAATGGATTATTGCGATTTTTGCTTTCCCCCGGGACCAGGTCCGTCTGCCGGACAATAACAGGAAAATCCCTGGCCGTGTAATACTCCTGTACGGTAGTACCGTTTCCGGTAACTACTACGGAGGCGGGCTTGAGTTGGCGGATATTTACTGTGCTGTATCCCACTGAAGGCCCCGGGAACAAAGATTCTCCAAAGGGATGTAACTGAAAAAGGGATAAGCGGTTGTGTTTGAATCTTTGCGGCTGTACAAAGGGGTTTTCATCTCCTCCGACCAATGGTTCGTAAGTGGCCACCCCCGAACTAATGGATTGACCATCGCTGTTTACCGTGGTATAATCGTATTCCTGCCCGTAATCAAAGTTCAGCAAGTCAAGCAATTCGCCCTCCCGTTCCGTCATCTTGCCCCATTGATCATTCAGCCGGATCCTTTTTACGCGACTGCCTCCTCCGACCTTCCGGGAATGGGGATGATTGAGTCTGATGAAGGAGGTTTTAGAAGACAAAGCATTAGCGTATTTTCGGTCCTTCATATAAGTGTTGATGCCGTTGAGAATATCCGAAACACTATCCCAAATAAACAAAAAGGAAGAGATCAATCGCTTGGCGTCTCCTTGATTGAATTCTCCGTTTTCATAGGCAATATGGGGTAGATGTAGGTTGAGAAACTGCCAGGTGGACTGAGCAAGCGGATGGACCATACTGCCCCGGTATTTAGAATTCTTTCCAATGCCTCCGTTTTCAAATTCTACTTCCCGGATTTGTACCCAAGCCCGGGTGTAAGCATTATTCACTTTACTGCTTTCGTCGAAACCATAACGTTTTGCGCCCCCTACCAATGGCAGAAATTCGCGAATGGTCTCACTGCGGTCGTCCCTTATCCGGACCTGGGCATTGATATACAATTCTTCAATATTTTCAAAATAGCCATCCAATTTTTCCGGTTCATCATCAGCGATCGGCTTCAGCAAATCGAAAAAGAAATAGGAGAAATTGCGTTCGCCGTCATAAAGACTCAATGTCCCTGCCTGCAATTCGGGGCCTGCACCGGTACCAACTACCGGAACCATTATCTGTGCGTTTTTATTCTGCACATAGGCATAGTCATCGGCTTCGTACTCGATATTCAGCTTGCCGCCATTGGGAAGTGAAATATCCGTAAGGTGCCAGGCGGCAGCTTCCTGGTCGGCCAGTTGTCGATCGGGTTGCCGGCTATAGGGAAATCTGGTATTGGAAAGTTCGGGATCACTTTGTTTAAAGGTGGCCCAACGGTCGCTGTTTTGTTGGTTGTAATCCGGGTTGAGACCGTTATAATTAAAGCGATAAGGGCTGAACCTCCCTTTATCAGATTCCTGATAGGTAATACTGATTTCCTTTAATGTGAGCTTCCCTTTATTCCTTGCGATACTGTTGGGAACATTCTGACATAGTGAATAATTATAACTAAAATGAACAGTTTTGATGGGTACCGGACTCCTACCATTCGTTCGCAATTCAGAAGCCGTATATAATTCGATGCGATCCAGCTTACGTAGCCGGTCAATATTCGTTCCACTAGGCAATTTTCCGGAAGCATCTTCCACTGCAATACCATCTTCTCTGTCGGAGGTAATAAACCGGGCCTCATAATTCTTCGTTTGGATCGAATGCAGGTACCAGATCTCCTTTTCACCATACAGGTAAGAGGCCAGGTCATCTTCAAAGTCTGCGGATTTTCCTTCTAGATAGAAGGCTTGTCCCGCTCCCATCGGACTACGCCATTTGTAGTGCTGATGCACCCGGTCGTAGTTGAAACGGGTATAGGTACCCAGATCGTCGGGGGTTGGGCCGTTTCCGGTAAGGTCAATATAGTCAGGAGACAACATGGCGGTAAGCCGATAGGCATAAGCATAAGGGGGAGTGGTAACACTTTCAAAGAAATGACTTTTCCCGCGTTTATTTTCAGGTGTGTCGTCATTGCCGAATGAGAAATCAACCAGGCCGTCGGTCACTTCCGGCGATGCATCCGGGCCGGCACTTATGTTAAAAGAGACCTCTTTCTTAACTATATTATAAGTAGGAAGACCATAAACGAAGCGAACGCCGTCTTCTCGCGTGACTGTAATCTCGGATACATGATGAGAAATATCTACCCCCACATTGGGCTGTTCCAAATTAAGCTGAGTTCGGTGTCGGCTATTAATATACGGGGCATAATCGAAAATACGTTTCTCCAAACCGGCAACCCTTGCCTCAGCGGCCGTAAGCGTCGAAAAATTAATATTTCGGGACACTCTTTTCGATAGAAAATTACTAAGTCCTCCAATATTGAAGTTCGTGGTTCGGTTTGAATATACTGCTTGCAGCGCGTTGGATGTTCTTTGGCCATTCAGGAGCACCGCAATGGGAGCTTCCTCTTTCCAATCGTTATATTGGTCCGGATTTTGTAGGGCGGTAGTTTCGCCGACCTGCTTGAAATAAAACGGTTCGTACAACGGCCCTTTGCCTTCGGAAGTATTAAACAGTAATTTTTCCTGGATTGGATTGCCTTGCTTCCAGATCCCTCCATAGCGATTAATGGTAGTGACCGAAAGGTTCCCGCCGACTTTAAAAAGTTGGCCACTTCCGATTTCCAATCCACCGGAAATATTCGGATCCTCCAGGCCGCCGGTACTGTTTACTGCATCATAAACGGTACCGATATCGGAGCGATGGGGCCGGAACATGCCGTTGATGCCTTGGCCGCTGACCATATAGAGATCATAAGTGTGATAGGCTAGCGGCAGGTTTTTCTGTTTGGCGTAGAAATTGCCATCTTTTTCCCGATTGAAATCATGCAAAACTCGGCTGGCATTTCGCGATTTTTCCGCGAACAAATAGCCATATGCACGGATTCTTTCGCTTCTTTTCGCCAGTCGTTGTTTAGAATAATAGCCTGCGATATCCAACGGATTTCCAGTCGTGCCGAAAACTTCGGCTCCGACTTTTAGGGCAAAAGCATACGACTGGTCGGCCATCGGCACCGGGAAGCTCGGGGTGTAAGTTGGAGAAGCAAAAGAAAGTTTTGTTCCAAAAGATCCACTTCCTTGAGCGCCGTTATTCCAGCTGTTTTGAAAGCCCCCCATCAAATTAAGGGATACCGTCCCACTCCGGGAATTATAATCTACGCCGATATTACCTCCCAAAGCGGCGGTGCTCTGACTCGCATTTATTTTTTGGGAAACGGACAGGCCAAGAGAAGCATTTACGCCATTATTGGAAGAGTAACCTAACCCAGCCGTTAAAAACGGTTTCGAGTTTTCGGATGCCCGTAAACCCGCACTTAGCCCCTTCTCATAGCCCCAACCCCGATAATTATTATAGTTTACTCCAATTTTTTCCCCTATCTTGAGATAATCGGTTTCAAAGCCAAAAATTTCAAGGTCGACACCTACTGTTCCTCCCCAGGTCTCATTATCTTTTATGTTCATCTGCTTTTCCAGAATATCTCCAGCAAAATCATCAGGTAGACCCCGCACCTGCCGGTTGATAACTCCGGGGTTTAAATTCCATCCTAATCCTACCCAGCTTGCTTCCTGGTCCATCGTGATCCCCGATTTATAGATCAGATTGATCGGGTATCCGCCCACATCCAGTAATGGGATATTATAAGTAAAATCCCCGGTAAAGGGGTCTACCAACTCCGTGGTGCTGAGGGGCTCAAATGTTTGCACTTCCGGCTGAGTCGGTCCGCCGGTCTGACACAGGGCAGTGTAGGAAAAAAGTAGCCAGATAGGAAGAAAGCAGATCAGTTTAAGTTCTATGCTACGGGAAATGAGTTCTAGATGGAGAAACATAATTAAAGGTTTTGTTATTTTATTACCGATAACAGACAACATCCTTCCTCTTGTTAATTACATCTCTAATGGCAATTGCAAGAAGAACTTTTGGAGAAGATTTAATTCGCAAAACTCTTTGAAGTGTCTTCAAGTAGGAATTATTTAATCTTATTGCCTGGCTTAGCCATGTTGGCATTAAATTGCATTTATATAAAACTTGCCTTAAACTTGATTATTTAAGATAAGCATCATTCTTCCCAAATTACATTGTTAACTGGCCTGGAATAGATCAATTAGATAATGCCTTTTCGGAAAAAAGTGTGAAGTACCCGCCAATGTTCACCGATATCCGGCTCCGATCCATATCAAAATCTCCCATGTTGCTCTTCGAACGAATATCAGTAAAGCGACAACCGGCCCGAATCTCCACATTGAAGTATCGGTGCAAATGCAGATTAATACCACTCATCAATTCGCCAGATAAAGGTTTTTTTCCCCATTTATCACTTAGCACGGGCTTATTATTGATCAGCGCTTTTGCTTCCCGCAGAAGATTGATATTCAGTTCTAGTCCGACTGCCAAGTGGATGGGAAATTTCGGATCATTACCCAGTGGAATTAAAAGCATAGGAATAACCTCCAGATCTTTTATTTTCATACTTACAGAAAAGCTATCTTCAACAGAATGGTATCGTTTCCAGTGATATATAACCTGGCATTCGAGGCGGATTCTTCTCAAAAGAGGTACGCTTGTCCGTATACCGGCATAGGGGCCGGATAACTTTTTGAACACCGTATCGGCGAAGTTACGGTCATTGATATCTTTAATTTGATCACCATTGAAGCTCACACCAAAAATAAAATAGGCGCTTAATGGTAATCTACAGCATTCCTTATGTAGCTTGTCCTGAGCATTGGTATTTAGCGCCAATAGTATGGAGAATAAGCCTAGGTAAAGGCGTCGAATCACGGTATTAGTAGTCATGATAGGTCATACTTTTATGAGTGATGTGATACGTAAACCCAGTGGAGAAATATTCGTGAAATCCGGCCAATAGCGTATGCCTCGGCACCCAGTTGAACATGCCCAGGGCAAAGTTGCAATCTACCGATCCCCTAAACAAACTGAGACCAAGCTGTACTTTCAGTCCCGGGATACTCCATATTTCATTTCGGTCTGTATAATTCAACTGTAGAAAGCGCAAATTACCGATAGCTGAAATACTCCCTAATTCTCGACGATATCGACAAGCGATCTCTAATTCCGGCAAGGCATTAACCTGGATCAGGCCTTGGGGTTGATCCTCCCAGTTTAGTTTTACATAAGGGACGTATAGTCCTATATCTATGAAATCGGACAGATGCAGGGACAGGGAAAGTTTGGGCTCAAGAAAAGTGCGGACGACCTGGCGTTGTGTGTCACCCGGATCGAGTGTGATCCCGTTCTGTGCCATAGACAGGCCGAAATAAACCGGTTCAAAAACGCGATGTAACCAGGTGATTGCCTTGTGGTTGGTCACACCTTCGGCTGTGCTGCCTTCGATTAGGACTTCACCATAAAAGGAGGCGCCAGGGTACTGGAGCCTGAACCTAGCAGAATCAGGTGCCGGATCGATCAGTTCGATCGGCATGGATTTTCCGGAAACGATCTGCTTAAACGTCATACCGGAGAGGTCTCCCACAAGTAGTCCTTCAGATGATGAGGCAATGCCTTTTGAGTAAAGCTCGCCAAATCTGCGGTAAGCGCGAGAATAAATCGCTTGCGGCAAAACGGTAAATTTTGGAGTAGCCGTGGCCATGACTTTTAATTCATCATGCGTAAGCCCCAGGCTGTCGACAGACTTTATACCATCATGGAGCTCGAGTTCCACTGTAAAGCAGCCGGTTTCTTCTGGAATCACATAGCAGGTCATTCCCCGGTTATGGAGCTGCAATTTCAGGTCGGGTTTCGAGTGCCGCTGTATGAGCCAATGGTAATCCAGCGCTGCCGGCATTCCCTGAAACCTGGAAAGATAAGCATCGAGAAAAATGGTATCCCCTACTGCTGCGTATAATACAATCTCATCTTTATTTCCTTCCCTGCGGTATCCTATTCGACCATTGAGTCTTCCGGTATCGACCTTAATGACTGCCTCTGGCCAATGATGACTTCGAGGGAAAATTCCCTTCAATAGTTTAGGAATATCCTCCTTGAAGCGGCCCTCTGCTTGACGAACCAAGAGAAAATCTTCGGCCAGAGCATTATGAAATTGTTGGGTAAGATCTATAATCAGTCGCTCCAACGCCACCCCCTTCCCACTGGACATTATCAATGCCTTTCCCTTCCCAATCTCATAAAGCCTGAAATAATAATTCTGGATGGGGTACTCACCAGTGACATCGACCTTTAGGAAAAGATCGTGTTGTTGAAGTGAATGGATCAGCCGTTTTTTCAGCGTATCGGGAAATACTTCAAAAGCAACATTCAGCCCCTCTTTTTCAGCAATTTTCAAGAGCTGGTCATACAGTCCCAGCATGGCTGCCTCGTCTCGGATAACCTGGGTCAGATTGCTGACGTGAGCGAAGAGCGGTTTTTTCGTTTCCACGTCAGTCATTTCTTCCAGACTTTCCTGGATAAAGGGTAGCAGCAAGGGAGAATCTCCCGTATACAGGATAATCCGCTGCCCCGGTTGTGCCATTAAAAGACTTATGGGACAAAAGAATCCATAAAACAGTGTAAGCCAATACTTCATGCTATGCACTTTTCAATGATGCGATAGATCAATTCCCGCTGTAGTTGCAGCAGTTCAACCAGCCTGCTGGCCAGAACTTGTTTTTGATTTGCCTCAGAACTATACTGAGTGGGCATTGGAAGGTGCAGGGCTGCCTGTTCTTCCTCTTTGCACAGACACATCAGACCGTCCAGCAAAACCTGAACGTAACCTGGTTCCAGCCGGTGAAGGTTTACGCCGCTTGATACGATGCCTCCACTGAAATGAATCTTTATTCGGTGGGAAATCACCTCATCTTCCCGACTGGTAATCTGATGGCCTGGCAATAGCAGACCATCCAAGAACTGCCTACTTAAGGGTACTTCCAGCGGGCCCATCGTAGAAATATTGGGTTCGATCCTGACCAGTGAAATGCGCGGAGCGGTGGGTTGATTTTTTGGGGTTTCGGGCGGTTGTATCCTGGTCATTACAAGATCCAGATACTGCTCAAGTATCTGGTACAGTCGCTCCCGTTTCTGCTTCTGGTCTTCCGGAGCGATCAAGCTGTCTAAAAGTACAAGAAGTGGACAATAAGCTAGTACAAATTGATTGTGCCGGGCTATATCTTCCGCATCGAAGTGAAAGTTTTTCCGGTGCAACTCGTGTTTAACATGGCTCAATCGCAAGGAATCAACTGCCGACAGCTGAAGTTTTCCAGGCATCAGTGTATTAATATTGAAGGTGAGCACATTACTCCATTCCTGGGTCAGGCTGTCGGTCACGGTTTCTGTTGACGGTATGAGGTGGAGGGCGCAGTCCGGTTGCAGCTCCTGTTTTGTATACTGACAAGAGATGGCAAGGACCGGAAGTAGTATACTGATAACATACTTTTGTGTTGAATTCATGATCGAAAGATTTAATACCATCCTTGATCGCCACTGTCAAGGCAAAGCAAGCCCTCCCGTCCTGAGGTCATCAAAACGATGTTTGGCCGGAATTTGCCTGACTGATTATTGTTTTAAATCAATTACTGGTAATTAGAAGGAGCACAGCTTTATCTTCCATACATAATAAGGGCCTAGGAGGTGGCTGATTTTTTTCTGCTGAGGAAAAAGAGGATTGCAAGCAACACCCCAAGTATTATTAAAATTAGTTTTACGGGGTCCTGTCTAGTTCTCAAATCAATGTAATCAGGATTACCTTGTTGAATGAAATGCGCCCAGTAGTAAGGCTGGAGCTTACCCCCATCGCCCTTGTTTTTGTAATAATCGAGGTACTGGATCTTGGCTTGCTGCAAGGCCCGATCTTTCGAGATTTTAAGCGAATCAAGCTGATTGAAGAAGGATTCGATCAACTCTCCGGAAGCTCCATCAGTTGCTTCCCAAATGGAAATCACGGCGCTTTTGACCCCGGCAAAGTTGAAAGATTGCGTGAAGTTGGGCAAGAATCGTCCACCGGTGGGTCTCCCCTGATCTTTGCGATCCAGATCACAGTTCATGAAAAAACTAAAGTCAACAGGTATTTCATACTGGTACAACTCATAAGCATACAGGGTATCGCCTATTTGGGAATCGGAAATTATAATTTTTGACTCCAAAGGATTTTTTGCATCGTATTCTGCGTGCGCAACCAGCAAAAAAGCATTCAAATCTTGTACATATTCCAGGAATTGCTTTTTAGTAACTTTCGTATGCAGACTGCCATTAAGCTGTCTGGTTATGTTCTTGGCAACTTCTTCCGATGCTTTAAGATTGCGAGTTAAGTATTTTGAAGTGAATGTTGCAAACTTTGTAGACTTCTCTTTTGATCTACCCTGGTTATTTTCCCTTAAGACATTTAATGAATACAAATAAGTGAAACTATAATGTTGGACGAGATAATTGGGCACCAGATCCTGCCACCTAATTTCCCGATCTTCGATCTTGTTATTGAGAATAACCTCAAAAGGTATACTAGTCATGGTCTCATCAGGGATCATGATAACATGAGATTTGTGGGAAAAATCCCCCAGAGGGAGGAGTAAATGTTCATACACCCAAAAGGAGACTTCCTGAAATTTCGGAATACTACTTAGATCGCTGTTAACAGTGTGCAATGAGTTCTGGAGTACTCTAATATTATTTTCGTAACTTCTTTGGTTATTTCGCTCGTAGGAATGGATGAGCAGGGTATCGATGGTCATAAAAAAAGTAAAGATGTATTTTTCACCTTCAAAAAATTCAATCAGCAGATCATCTTCCGACAACAGGGTCTGTCTGATCATTTCAATAGTAATGTAGTCTGGTTGAAACAACATTGAGTATACCTTAGGGTTATAATCTTTCAGCCTCTTTAGACTGGCTTCTTTTTTATTCAACAAGTCGATGTACTTCTGATTCTTTAAAGTTCCATCCTGTAAAAACCGGATATCTGATTCCAGTGAGATAATCTCTTGTATCAATTGCCCCGTCAAGGCATCTCCTAAATTCATCAAGCGCCTTTTTCTGAAGGTTTCCAGTAGCTGCAGATGCTTATTTTTGTCGGCCGTGATCAGCGCTTTCTCGCAATAGTCCGATTTCCCACGATCACAAAGCTCTTTCCCTACCCAGATGAGGTATTCGAATATACTTTTGTAGTTTTGCAAAACTAACGTTTTGTCGGCCTCAAATTGGAATTGGGTCTTGAGTGAATCGATGATATCAACTCCGATCTTAGCCGTATTCCAAAGGTCCTGTAATAAGCTTTCTTCCCCCTGACCTAATACCTTCAATTGATAGAGCACTTCGACACGCAATTTGATGAGATCTAGGAAAGTAATCGGAGCTTCCAATCCAGCTGCCGAAATACTTCCAGCAGCGAAGCTTAAGTTTGGCGCTAACACTTCTTTGGCCTTATCCAACTCAGATAATGCATCTTTAGCATGTCCCAGCGCAATTAGTAGCCTGGACTTCTCTAATTGAAGTTCTGCAAACTCGTAGTGCTGAATTTTTCCATTATCACGGAGAGAAATAAAGCCCAAGTCTATAGATTTTGCGGCATTTTTTGCATCATTCTCTTCTCGAAAGATCCTGGCCCGCAGAGCAAGAATCCGATAAAGCGCATTTTTACTACCAAGTTTTTTGTCGAATTCTTCTGCGTGATCCAGCGCATTTTTCGCCAACTGAAATTGTTTACGGTCGGCGTATCGAATAGCTAATTTCAGGTAAATCTCTCTCAATCGATTTAGGTAACGAATACTGTCATCTGAATTGGAGGAAGGTAACATACCCACAATTTCGTTTTTTGCTTGTTTGTAATAGCGCTCTGCTACATCTGGCTTTTTCTCCAAATAAAGATCACCAAGCAACTTGTAGGCCCAACTATTCTTTTTCCCACCCCGATATTCAATGCTTTTCAGAAAACAGCTCTCTGCTTGCAGTAGTGCCCCCCATGCAGCATATATTTTCCCAAGAAAGTTATAAGCAGTGGCCAGATTTTCCCGATCCTGTTCAACCACATCAACCGGTAATGGCTCCAGGTCGGCTATAATTTCCGCTGCAATCGACTTAGCGTCTCTAAATAGTCCTCTTTCGTAATAATAACTGGTTTCCAATATCTTAAACCAAGCAAGCATATCCCGTCGGTCAGGGCTTTCGGGGATGTGTTGAAGATATACAGGCAATGCTGTTTTGGTCTGTTCGATCAGCATTCCCCATTCTTTCAATTTGTTATTAAGGCTATAGAGATACAGTTGCAAATTTTTTGAATTGAACAATTCCATATAAATTTCAGCGGACCCATCGCGTGAAGTATTCTTCTTTAGTAATTCGGAAAGGCATTTATCGCATTTCGCATATAAAGTAACTGCCTCCTCATAGTCATTTGTATTGGATGCCTGTTCTAATATGGTAAAGCACCTTGTCTCCGCAAATAATGTATTCACACCAGAGGTGAAACCCAAAAGAAGAAAAAGAAAGCAAATTAATTTTTGCATGGCAGGGGTTGGGATTGAGGTGGTGATTGAAAATAATGATATGAGAAAATTATGTTAATTTACTTCAGTATTGCATTGTTCGAACTGACATTTGGTACAGTAAAATAGGATAACCTTTGATTTTGATAAAAAGTCTCGAAACTGATCGTACTGGAGCTCAGCACCCTCTTCAACTTCTTGGCGCTAATATCTTGCCGGGGTATAAAATTGAATTCCAGCGTATTACCGTTCGGCCGTACGTTTCTGCTTTCGAACAGGATTTTTCCGGATTTATCAAAAACTGCCATACCATAAGTCAGAGTGTCCGGAAACAGGCTATGCGGATGAGTGATCCGGAAGGCACAAACCCGCGGATTGCACGGCTCAGGATTGGGCTTGCGAATAGTCTGCTGAACGAGCAAATTTAGATTACAAAGTGGATTTGCCGCCTCAGGAGGAACTAGCCTTAGGATCTTTGGATTGTAAAAAAAGCATTTGTTCTTGCATTTGTCGCGCAAACTATCATTAATATCACAATCGCCACAACCTTCACAATTGTCTTCCGTTTTCTGTCTGTTAGTAAGTTTATCAAATACCTCATCCGGATAAGATACACAGGCAGAGATCAGAACCAGGATTCCTATGGCAGTCAAAATTTGTTGTACTTTTTTCATTGTCATCTATTGTTTTAAGGTTTCCAATACCTCATCGGCTTTTATCCAGTTGTAATCTTGTTCATTCACAATAATGTCCAGCAATCCCCATGCTTTCTCTTCTTGATCATCATGCAGGTATGCCAGACTCAAATACCACCGAGCGGGTCCTTCAAAAGTAGTTTGACTGGTGTTGTCAATCACTGCATTCAGACTTCTGGCCGCCTCTTTCCACTTCTTAAGCTTGAGCTGACAAACACCAATGAAGAAGAGCAGATCATCACTACTTTTGAAATCCGGGACCTTTTGAAAGAAAAGCAACGCTTGCTCGTAGTGCCTGCTGTCATATTGTTCAAAGGCTTGCCGGACCAGGGAAAGAGAGTCCTGACCAGAGTAGCTGTCCGCAGAGGCAGTATTGTAAAAAGAATCATAGTGCTCTATTTCGGTAAGTGCATTTTTATGTGAAGTTCCGGTTAAACCGAAATAGGCAACAATGGCCAAACCCAAACATGCTGCTGCTGCCAGCATCCACCGGCTGACCAATCTGCGTTTCAGGCTGAAAGACGGATGCGCTTGTGCTTTCCTGCGGTTTGGGAAATTCCGTTTCTGTCCATTGTCCGGCAATTCACCATGTTGCCGGTTTACGTGACCATTCAACGGGCTCCCTGAAACTTTTGAGGCATCGAAAATGGCCTCCATTTGCAACTCGTTCAGTTCCTGCCTGATTTGCGTAACATCCAGCGACCAATCGAGCTCACTAAATTCCTTTTCCAGATGTTTATCTTGTTGCTCCAGTAACAGATCCCGAATGGCCTTTTCCTTCAGGTATTCCTTCCGGAAATCTTGATCTTCCAATCTCTTTTTGAATTCTAATTCCTGTTCAGGTGTTAAGCTATTCTCAAAAAATGCACTGATTAGGAATTGGTCATTATTTTTCATCTATCGACGCTTTTATGGAATTTTCAGGTGTCTTAAAGTTTTCTCTTTATTCCGGTCTCCAAGATCTGAGCAAAGTTTTTCCTTAGTTTATCAAGTGCACGCGTAAATCTCTGCCTTGTTTTCGCTTCATCTTTGTGGAGACTCTTGTTCAGCTTACCTTTATTGTTTGATGATTCTAATCGGTGTTTTTCTTCTACAATTTCTCGATACCGAAGCTCATGTATAGTTCGGGCAGCCAGGAGATCTTTTTCTGTCTCCGATAGGCGATCAAAGGCATCCCTTGCGATTGCTGCAAATTCTTTCCGATCTTCATCGTACGTTAACTTATCTATCAGGTTTTCCGGTAACTCAATCACTCTATGGGCTTTTTTTTTATTGTATTTATCGCGTAACCTGTAATAGCCCATCATGGCGATATAATCCCATTGAATCTCGGCATGGTCCAAAACCCCATTTTCGTGATGTTTTAAATAAAAACACACCACGTCCGTAAATTCATCTTCCAACAATTGGTCGTCGAATAAATGGTTAGGCCACCTTTTATGTGACCATTTCTTAAAGGCATCCTGATGAAAACGTAATAGTTCAGAAGTGAGGTCTATTTTTCTCATTGGCGTTTTTTTGTCAGCGTTTGGAATTTCGAGCTAACAATTGGTCTTTAGGGTTCCTTCTATTTAGTACTATGAAATTTGGGGATTTTGTGACAACTTCACAATATATTTTTTTTATTAGCATATAAAATTAGTTCAATCAACGTAGCACAAAAGCTTCCAGATTGAGGGAGTGCACAAAATCCTGGCGCATCTAAGGCAAGATTGGCAAATACTCCGGTCTTATAATAATCCAGATCTACAGTTATTAATTCAGAATTCGTATTGTCGCTAATTACTCTGTCCTTGTCGAATAATTTTTCAACTAATTTCGGAACTGCCTTTCTTGCTTTACATGCTAAAGCTGCAAATTCAGTGATTGCCTCTACTCTTTTTTAATCTGAATTTCATTTTTCGGGTTGACATAACTCAATTTATTAATTAAGTTATTAACTCTTAGCTCAGTTAGTGCTTCTCCGGTAAGCCTTCTTTCTTTCTGGTGCTCGCTTACAATGGTATTCTGACCGGCGATTCCATCAATATTATCCTTATGAACGTTATGCTGAGTTCTCAGAATTCTGAAAATCTTTTGGCGGTAATCAACTTGTAAGGATGACCGCTTGATTACCGCCAATTTTTTTAGATACTTTCATTTCATCAACCTTGATATGATCGTTTAATAAAACTGTATGATGTACCATCCTGGATGGATAGTATAGGTAAGTATACAGCTTATGCGTCCCGAATGGGGACCATTACTCTCAAATATAAAGATTAGTATGGATTAGGAATATGAATGTTTCGAATATCATATAGGCAAGAAAATAATCATCAAAAGTTTTTATATTGTGATTTATCAAATAGATTTTCAGGCAATTTATTTTATCTTCAAATATCCTTACATTGGATTACTTCAATCCAGTTCCAAGAAATTCCTATTGATCATTTTCTTACGATATTACAATAGACAGACGCCAGGGCCATTCGATTTAATGACCAATCAGGAATTGGGCACTAATAGCTGTGGATGAAGAATTGCAGCAGGCCGATAGGGCAGGGGAGGTCCACTCCTTACAGGAGACGCTAAAAACTAGTGTAAGCAAAATTTGTTACGCTCCAAGTTGCTAAATAGCCTACTCCAGCCGTTTATTAGTTATACAAAACCTGGGATATGGATAAATGGCTACCTAATTTTTCACGTTATGATATTGTAGATGCTGAAATTCTACGCATTATAAATGATACGAGCCCGAATGAACACATCATGAGGGATTATCTGGAGCATACCTCCAACAATCTACGAGGCTTAATAGATCACCTGGTTGGGATTTCCCGTCCTGACACGATTTCCAGTCACCGTTTTCAGTACAAACAAAATGACAACCTAAAGCTGGATGCATTCATCAACCTGAATAAAGCAGGTCAGTGCCAGATCGAGCTTTCCCTGGCCACCCTCTTTTCACTGGACGATCTGTTTTTTCGGCTTTGCACCAACAGCGATTTCTTTTCGACAGATTTTTCGACAGATAATTATTCCAAGAAACTATGGGATGGTACCCAGTGTATGTGGTTAGAAAAAGGAGGCGTATTGATCCCCCATACCCGGTATTTTGACTACCGACAGCAATCACGCCTGGATAAAGTAAATCGATCCAATGCTTATAAATCAGTGTATCTTTCCGGCTTTTACCATGTAGTGCCATTTGGAGACAGGGCACGGATGCAATTAGCCGCCAATATGGTTTATATCGGCTTACTGTGGATACTACTCCACGAGGAAGGACATTACTGGGAAGGGCACTTGCACTATTTACAGAGCAAATTTGGGATCAAGCCGGAAATCAACGAAACCAATCAACAATATACTTTCGAGAGAGATAGTGCTATTCACAAAGTGTTGGAATGGCAGGCAGACCGGCATGCAGCCTGGGGCGTTATGGATGTTTTACAACAAGAGAATGTACTTCCTTACCCTTTACCAGATTACGGTCAATCCTATGGATGGCGCTTGCGCCTGATATTGGTCTCACTGGGAGCCACGGTACTCATTTTACAAAAGATCCAGCAGACCTATGGAAGTCAGCAAAATTATCCCAATGCGCGCACCCGTATATTTACGGTACTGATACAAGCCCTCAATCGATTGAATAAAAGCAAAAGCCCAGTATGGCGTAATATTTCGCAAGCTGATCGAATGAGCGCCCTGGTCGGTTCATTCAATGACCTGATGGTCGCCTCGGAGATCCTCGTTGATCCCGGTGATCTGATCGATCTGGGAGACGGATTCTACGATGGCCGCCTGAATTCGAGATTTAAGCAATTGGATTTTATAGACGAACCAAAAGAGATCATCCAGATCATTACCTCGGTTCTTTTTGAAGATCAGAACTCACCTTATTTCTCTCCGGATATAAAAGATAAATGGAGTCGGGAAACGGATGAGATCCTGCGTTTCCACGATCAGGAATTGCACGGAATGTTAAAGCCTTTTCGGGTTCAGACAAACACGCAATCGAGTGATCCGGGCTCCGAGCAACCTCAGGAATATTCCTTTTTCCAATTTATAAAAGAGCAGATCAATCAGGCAGAAATCCTGATCGATAAAAAGGAGTTCACCGCTGCCGAAAAATTGTTGTCCGAAGCCCTGAAGCTCAGCGAGCAGGAACGTTCCAGTCCACAGATTGCCAGTTGTAGTAACCAATTAGCCATACTTTATCTGGCCATGGGGGAGCGGGAGAAAGCAGATATCTACCTCCAAAAAGCACGAGCTATCCGGTCCGCGCAGCAAGATAAGATCCAGGTAGCGCTGACAGAAGTCAACCAGGCGGAAATAGACCGGCATAATGGCAGTTTCGCAACAGCCATCAGCAGAAACCAAAATGCAATCCGTACCCTCTTAACAATGGAAACGATTGATGCCAGGAGTGGGTTGGCTAATGCCTATAACAATCTGGGGCTCTGTTACGCAGCTGCCAAGGAATGGCAACTGGCCATCGAGGCTTATGAGCATGCTTTATCTATAAAGGAAGAAATCCAGGATTGGAATGGCAAGGCCATTAGCTATAATAACATGTATCAGCCGCTACAACAACTACGTCGCTACGAGCAGATACGTCATAATTGCGAGCAGATCGAAGCACTGATCCCCAAAATGGAGCAGGATCAGCACCGCTTAGACTGGTTTATAGAAATTGGCACGACCTATTTGAATCTGTTTAAAGACCGAATAGCAGCCGGGCGGTTACTAGAGAAAGGGGCCGAATTGATGGACCAGATGGGAATTTGGAAACACAGCAGCGGCATTAGCCGGCAACAGGTAAAGCTTTCCGCCCTGAGTTGTCTATATGTCCGGGAAGAAGAGCCTTCGAATTTTTCCCAATTACTCGATGTCCTCTATGGGAATGAGAGGCCGGAAGAAAAAAGGCGGCTACTGGAGCGGATGCAGGAGCAGGTGGATTTTACGGGTTTACAGCAATTTACGGCCGTGCTGGCCAACGAGATGCCAGGTATAGAAGGAAAGCAGAATTACCTTACTATATCCGACCACCTTCATCTCTTAGCAAATGTAGGGATCGAGCGTGCGCTCGATCTGATCCCATTGAACGCAAAGTTCCAAACCGGAGTCGACAAAATCTACGAGGGGGATCACCGTCAGGCCGTAACCATTTTCGAATCCTTACTGGAAGAAGGCTATGAGACGGCCCTTTGTCTAATGGGATTAGGATCCTGCCGGTACTTTGATCGGGACTATAAACGGGCAGTTGCCCTATTGGACGAAGCGCTGAAAATCAATCCCGAGCTTGCCGAAGCCTATTACTGGAAAGGAGTAACGCTTTACGGTCAGGACCCAGAACTAGCTGCCAGCTGTCTTGAAAAAGCAATCAATCTCAGAAAAAGTCTGGAACCCGAAGAGATACCGGAACAGGAATTTGTTACGGAACGTACGCATGGGGCCTTTGCCAGAATGAAAATGGAAGACCGTGGGATGCTGCTATTCCCCACCGTTGAGGAGACGTATTATTGGAAAGGATCCATAGCACTAAGTCTAAATGAAAATGAAGCCGCTATCGCCGCATTAGATTACGCCATCCAACTACAACCCAACAGAGCCCGGTACTATACCGCGCGCGGTATTGCCGCTTCCAGTCTGGGGCAATACCAGCAGGCTCAACAGGATCTCTATTTAGCGACCGAGCAGGATACTCACAACCGTGATCTCTATGTTTGGAGAGCTATGGTTTTCATTAAAGCAGACCAGCCTCATCTTGCTTTTGAGGATTACCACTGGGCCATTCAATTGAAGGCAGATGCAAAAATTTTCCTTGATCGCGGACAGACACTACTCGGTCTGGGTTACTACGAGGATGCTCTTGCTGACTTTCAGGCATCACAAGATTTTCCAAGCGAGGATGTCGACCCTCTGTACTGGCAGGGCATTGCGTATGCACTCAAAAATGATTACGAAGAAGCTCTATCCGTTCTGGAACAACATATACGCTCGCGGGGAGAAGATTATAACAGTGTAATGTGGTTAGGCATCTTGCATCTAGCCCTCGGTCAGGCAGAAGCGGCTCTTGCCCATTTGCAAAATTCGCTTCGTATAAAATCATATGCACCTACGCATTTTTGGACGGCAATGGCATTCCAGTTTATGGGTAAAGAGCAGTCTGCAGTAGAAGCGCTCCGCCTTATGGAAACACAAATGGCGGAGGAAGATCCCTGTATGCAAAGTAGGTTACAGGCCAAATTACTGCTCTCAAGAGGAGCTGATTTTGAAGCTTTTCAATACTTTGAACTCATTACGCAGGAGCAGTGTGGCTTGATCGCTCTACAGATGGAAAAGTGGTATTTCAAGGTACTGTGCGACTTGTTTCCTACGTCAGCGATCTGGCCGGCAGCTCAGGAAGCCTTCGAACAAAGTATGAGTAGGAGAATGGAACGCTATCAGAGGTCTAAGCAGTAACTCAAATGTAATTTGTCTCTTTTGAATTCATTGGTGAAGTCCCGGGGAAGCCTTATTTTAAAGGCAATATAGCAGATATACCAAAAGGCCAAAAATCAGGAAATATCGAATGGGAGATCTAAACATTAAAAGTAAGCTAAAGTTACTGATTGCCTATCACGTAGGTGAAGTGCTTGATCTGCTATTGGCCTCCTATTCCGGAACCCCTGACTTCACCAATGAACTCATTCTATTGATTGCCCGGTACAATGACCTACAAAGGGACGCGCAACAAAAACGAATTGATCGCCAGAATGTGCTTGTCGAAATGAACCACCTGCGGCTGTCTATAATGGAGTTTATCGATCAGGCTGGTCCCCAGGAATTGAATCTGGAACGAATCCGAACCCAACTGCTCGAGGAAGAAAACTTCCAACGGATATTGGAATTGAAGATCACAAAAGACAGCTTTATCGGAATGCGAAGGGAAGAGGAAATAGTGCGAGAAAGCCTGGAATTCAAATGGGCGTCCTTTTTTGCTATCGGATCAGACGGAACCGTCCATCACCGTGAAAGTCTGCTGTCGGCTATCCATTTGCTACAACTCCGGTATCAGCTGACCGCTCGAACACAGCGAGAGTTATCCGGAGCAGCTTTCTTTAACTACCTGCTGACCGCCAGTAGGCAATTGAGAGAGTTATCCGGAATAGCTGACGTCAACTGGATTTATTCCGAATCGTATCTTCAGCAACAATTGCCCATAAGCCGGGAAATGGTACTTGCTTTTACCCACGAAACGGTAGAAAAGTTACTTTAAGCTAAAGCTATAGTTTCCCGAAGAATCAAATTAGTTCTTCATAGCTAATTATATATTATCAAAGGACCGGTTAAGTACGATGGTCCTACAGGGGTTGAGTCCCCATGTTATAGAATTGGCATGGCAGCAGGCCAATAGAGTAGGGGAGGCAATCGCTCCCATCGAAATCAACGAAGTGGTCTATTTCGAGGTTACAGAAAATTAGAAATCTTAAAGGCTTATCAAAAGCTCAATGCCGGAAAGCGAACTATCCACCACGAGCCACTCGTTTTCAAAGACCAGAACAATAACATGTTCATCGCCGTGATTGAAGACGGCACCCATTTGTGCAAAATCTTTCCGGTACCGATTGATTAAATTCTGGCTGCGGATCAGGGCATGTTCAAAAGCAAGGATCGACCACAGGCGAGGGAAATTATAGAACATTTATATCCAGTCTACGAGTTTGTTTCCCTAAATTACAGTCCGATATCGAAAGGCTTTTTTGCCGATAGTGCCAAAACGGCTCATTGTTCTCAGCATTAGCAGGATGAAATACTTGCAGGATAGGCTGCTGATGTTTTTCCGGAGAAATATTTTAAGCAAGCCTGCTTCTTGATTCCGATAACATATTGTTAAAAACTGATTTACCTAATGACCAGGATGCCTCCATCGCAAAGATGGACTATTTAGGAAAGGGCGACGTTCAGCTCCTGGACACCTTGGTGGTATTTCATAATAACTAAATCTGGTGGACAATTCTACTTTTCTACAAAATATCATTTCCCGGGCGAATACCAACATCATGTTCACGGAGGAAGTTAATTTAGCTCGCCAGATCCGGGTGATTATAGACGATATCCGATCGGGTAGAAACACCCACCTGGAGTGGGATACCTTTTACGATAGTTTCGACCTCTACCAAATCCTGCAAGAGCAAAAAAAGCAATTAGAAATCAAGATGGTGGAAGTTCCTAAGGGCACAACAAATCATATTGAGCTGGCTTCGGATCTGCAAGTGATCCTTAATAAGGAGCGAAAAATGCGGGCCGATATCCTGGATCTGGCGCTTACCTTAGATGGGATTCAAGATACGGAAAACATGGCCAGCATTAAAAATGCGTATGCAGCGGGAGCATTAAAACAGGTAGGGGATATACTTCCAGAAGATGAGTTGTTAGAACATTTCGAAATCTATCAACAAAACCAGGTACAGCTACAGCAAGTATCGAGGCAACTGATCGATAATGCCAATGAGTTTTTAGTGAAAGCAGAAATTACCAATTTGAATTATGAACTGGAAGAGCGTTTCGAAAAAGCCATTTTCTATTTCGAAAAAGGCTTAAAATCCGTAAAATTTTCGGGCAACCCGCGTGCAGTTGGCAATTATCAATTTAAATATGGCTACTATCAACACCGGCAGAACAGGTACCGGGAAGCCATAAATCTATATACGGACTCTTTACAGATTACAAGAAAGCTTGTCGGCCAAAATAATGCCGGCGCTCTAAAAGATGAACTGGCCCAGATTTTAAACAACCTGGCTACCTCCTATCAGGAAAGCAATAATCTTGATGAAGCGTTTCCTTTATACGAAGAAGCACTGCAGCTAAAAAAGGAACTGGCCGAAGATCGCTCCCCCGTAAAACTAAGCGATGTGGCAATGACGCTCAATAATCTTGCAATACTTGAGGATAAGAAAAATAATTTTTCTTCTGCCAGGTCGCTTTACCTGGAATCTTTAAAGATATATGAATCCATCGAACCAATTCCCAGAAGGGCTTTTTTGCCTCACATAGCCTTAATAAAAGGCAACCTCGCCAGTTCTTGCAAAACAGCTCACGATTTCAAAACAGCGGAGTCCCTGCTTCAGGACACCTTAAATTTATACCGGGAACTCCTCCTTTCCGAACCTAAAGTTTACTTACCAAATCTGGCAAACACCCTTTCTAATTATGGCGAATTAAAAAGAACACAAAATCAATTTAAACAAGCTAAATCCTACACGGAAGAAGCATTTCACATCTTCGAAGGTTTAGCAGTGATGGAGCCATTGAGATATCTTCCGGATGTTGCAGCGTCTTTAGGAGATCTCGCCAATTTCTATACCCAGGAGCATAACTTTAAAAAAGCCAGGGCCTATTATGAGCGGGCGCTGAGCATTTATCATTCTTTAGAATTAACGGAGGCGAAAGCTTATCTGCCGGATAAGAGCCGAACATTACACAATCTTGCCTACACCTACTTTCAAAGCAAGAATTATGAGCAAGCTACCCTTCGGTACGAAGCGGCCCTTGCCGTAAGAAAAGAATTAGCCGATAGCGATCCACCGGCTTTTTTACCCGATCTGGCCACAACCTTAAATAATCTGGGAGAATCCTATAGAGCTCAAAATAATTTTGAAAAATCTATATCTTCCTTCAAACGGGCCTTAGCGATATACCGGAAGCTGACGGAAAGTGATCAGTCAAGCTACCGCCCCTATCTCGCCGGAACTTTAAACAATCTGGCCATTGTAAATTACTCAGTTGGTAACACTGTTCAGGCGGTCTCTTTCTACACAGAAAGCTTATCGCATTATCGCGAATTAGTGAAAACTTTTCCGGAAACTTACCTGCCCCATTTAGCCTACCTTTTAAATAACTTCGGGAATGTATACGCAGAGCATGGAGATTACGAGACGGGCATGAATTTCGTTAATGAAGCCGTAAGCATCCTTAGAGACTTAGCTAAAACGTATCCCGAAATATACTTACCCGAATTAGCGGATGGGCTGAACAGTCTAGCTAATTTGCTGGAAGATCAAGGTCAGTTGGACGCCGCAAAATCGCTCTATGAAGAAGCGCTGGATATCTATAACGAATTATCCTTAAATTTACCTGCCACCTATGCTGCCAACAGAGCCACTTTACTCAACAATCTGGCAAGTGTTTTTCTGGAAAAGTCTGAATTTGGCCAGGCGAGGAAGATGTATGAAGAATCTTTGGAAATTAGACGACAGCTCGTTAAAGGTCAGGCCAGTGTATATCTTTCACACCTGGCAATGTCGACCATCAATTTAGCTATATTTTTTATCAAGTATGTCCCCGAAAAAAACAATTCCCTAAAGTATGCCGAAGAAACCATCAGAACTGCTTTACCTATTTCAGATCTTATAGAAACAAAAAATTATATTTCATCTGCACTTCAAATCATCCAAGCCTGGGGAGAAGACCCGCAAGCTTACCTGGCCCGAATTCAAAATGAAATCTCAACCTAACGCGAATTTAGAGCCTGTTCCTTGCCTCATAGCTAATTATATGTTAAGTAGAGTCAACCCGGGCATGGCGTGGATTGAACAATTATAATATTCTTCCTGTTTATGAAACTAATGGACGATATTTTCGATAAAGATTATTAATAAATACAATATAATCTGTCCGCGTTAGTTTCAAATGGGGCAGCATTATCAAGAATATAACTGGGGTTTAGTTTTTATTTTTGAAAGCCGAGGCTATTCGCCTCGGCTTTTCGTATTTCTAGTTGTGCACGAAGAGATATGGGACACTCACCGAAGTGACTATTTGCCATATCCTGAATATGCTGAAGTATTAGGTCCTGCTTTAGTCCGTACTGTAAGAGACGAGTTCTACTTACGCTCCCAAACCAGGCCCATGCAACGGACCTACTCCCGCGATTGCTGCATCCTCAGATCAAACGCATCGATGTCCAATTTCTCCACCCGTAATTGTCGGAATTGAGCGTTGATCTGCGTATTTCTTTCGCGTATCATCGTAGCGTTAGTCGATGTGCGCGGAGCGGTCGTTTCTTGCCCTAATACATATACTTGGTTGATGCGCTCCCGGGGAATTCGCTCTAGTAGTGTTAAAAACGAAGCAGCAAATTGCTGACGTACAAACACTCCACGGAATTCGTTTTGGAATTTCCCTTTCGAATAGATCACCAGTAGATTGCGGATAGGATCAATCAGGATATCAATATCCCGAACCAGCTGGGGAATTTCCGACTCCAGTCCCGGACATTTTAGCGAACGACAATCTAAAGCGGAATAGCTGGCTGTCATCTCGATGGTATCGCATTCGGAAAGCAGTGCGATTACCTTGATCTGAATGCGAGCTTTATTAGCGTACGGTTCAATCAAGTCGGGGTCAGCCAGAAAGGAATTGCCCAGCTGATTGGCGGGTAGCTCATCATTCTCATCGAAAAACCGTAGGCTAATGTTGGTTCCATTGCGCTCTATGCGAACATGCTCTTCTACGAAACTGCTTTGGTCCGTTAGCGGAAGCATTTCACAGTCTGCGCAGGGTGTCCCAGCATAAGTTCGTTCTAGCTGGTAGAACACCTGATAGTTCAACTCCAGGGGCTGCGGGAATCCGATACGTTCTCCCGTGACGGAAGAATAAGAAGCCTGCAGCACCTGAATATCATGTCCGTAGGTGCAGTAGGTCGGAACAATACCGGTGGTCAAGCAAAAATCAACGATATCAAAGTTAGCCCCCTGCTTACGCACATCAAACACAACGCGCTCTTGAGGAGGAGGCTCGCAAACGGGCAGCCCTCCATTTTCCGTGTATGGATTAAAGAGGTACTCGCTCGAAAATCCCGGGGAGAAACCCCGAAAATAGTGCTTAGCCACATCAGCAGGATGAATGGCCAGCCATCCTGCGGGTAAGCCGTCCTCGGTGCCATTGATACTTACAGGGCCAATTCCCGGAAGATCTACCGTAACCCCATCGGTGTCATCCCATTTCCAAGGGGGGCTGGCCAGGCTTTCCCCGTAATCGCCGATGAACTGGCCGCTGCTTTCTTCAAAAACGCGGTAACTGGCACGCGGACAACGCTTATTCCACAATCCAGCCGTTTCATCAAAAATAGAGATGAGGGCGTACTTTCCGTAAAGAATATCCTCCGCTGCGTATTTCGGATCGGCGGGCGCCACACGCTCCCCTTTGGTAGGAGAATAGATAACACCATCTCCATCAATGCGGTATTCAGGCTCGGCCTTAAGTCCGTGTCCCCGAGCTTCCTGGGCGGTAACGGGATGCGGCAATCCATCTTCGGCGAGGGTAGCGAATTGTAAAGTACCATCTTGATCTTCATTGACACTTCCCTGTAAACTGCTCCCAGCCGGAATAAAAGAATAGAAGCTGTTATGCGCCACCGTCACGATACTCTGCAAGGTTCCAAAAGTCGTACCATCCTTATGAACGATGGCCAAGAGGCCTTCCATATCATTCTCGTGTTCTACTTTTTCGGGAAAAAATTTCGCAATCTGCCCTTCGACGGAGCTTTCTCCGGGACACTCCCAGTCACGGGGGTGGTAAAAGGCGTAGACAATGTACCAATGGGATGCGGTCTCTACCACAGAATAATAGCAAACAGGCGATATATCGTGGTTTAATCCTCGCTTGAGATTTTCCCAATTGTTGGAGGTGTCCGAATCTCGATCGAAGTCAAAGGCGGTGATGAGATCCGCTCTACCCTGCAGGCCGTGCTTGCAGGTCCTGCGAACCCAGTTCCAAGGCAACCAACCGTTACTGTGCTTACGAGAGTCGATATCCTGGTGATGAATCGGCGCCCAACGAAAAGCAAGGTCAGCTTGAAATTCCAGATCTGAATCACAAGGGTAATTTTGCGCTGCAAGGTCCCACATCAAACCCGGTAAAAAGAAAAAAAGAAATAGATACTTCATAACTAGTTGTTGTTTTGTGGAAACTCATTGAGATCGTTCATCTCTTGGTTCCAAATGTTTAAAATACGCTCGGCATAGCGGATAGCACCGGCGCGATTAGGGTGCCCGGCGGAAGCCCGTATACATTTGAATTTCGCCATTCCTCCCAGGCCAGCGCTTACACATAGCACTTTTCGATCTTCGGCTACGCCGCCGGAGGCACTTTCGTCTGCTGCATCAAGAGCAGGTGGCCCTTTTACTCCCCATACCAGTGCCTCCGGAGCAAAAATCGCGTGTTCGTCCGTAAATTCCGGATCGGCAAAGAAGGCCACCGAAGCTGCATGTGAACCGTTAAATTCATCAATTGCCCGTCGAAGACTTGCATGAGCCTGTCGATGTAAAACTCGCGAGCGATCCGTAAGATGGTCATGTAGCTCAGCAGATAAGGCCACGCCTGCAACGATGCCACCGGCTCCAGCTACCATTACCGCGGCACCCACCGTTGCGCTTACACCGGTACCGATCAGGTACAAACTGATGAGTGCTCTGTCACTCTGGGGACTAACGATCTTAAAGTAACCCGTCACAATGATCTTCGCATTGGGAAAAGTGTTGTGAACCCTATCGAGCAATTGTCCCATACGCCCGTAGCAAAAGGACTCGATATCTCCCCTAATATCGTCGTTACATAGTATCCGTTCCACTCCCACATCATTGATCCCCCCATCGAGCAGTACTAAACGTACGGCCTTAGGATCACCTCCCGCTTCCTGAAATAGCTGCACCTGCTGACCAATTGTGGGATTTCTGTCCGGCACCTCATGATTAGGATTTCCCTGCGTCCGCATATTCCAATGATCAGGGTCACCAATGTTAGCACCGGAGCGAGCGTATACATGACGATAGACACCTATTTGCCCTGCGCTTTCCTCCGCAATATGCCGTTCTACCAGCGAGGTGAATTTATATTCATCACGCAGTCCTTGCCCCCAAACGATAGAATCTCCAAGACATACAATTTCGTAGGTCCACAGCGGAATGGATAGTGCGTTGGAAGTTTCCCCCGTACCTAATCGCGCCTGTAGCTCCAGTAGTTCGGGATAGGCCACTTCGGATGAACGGTTGACGGTAAACCGCAACTCATTTTTACTAATGTATTGCACCTCTTGCCTATCGAGGTAGTGCCCGCCAAATAATAATGCTACTTCTTCACTAAAGCCGGTTCCGATTATGGCGGCCTCTTTCCCAGGGTAAAACTTAGCCCCAGCCCTCCATTTTTGATTCTGGGAATTGATTACATCCTGAAGAAAGGGCCGTAGCACGAAGCTGATCTTATTGGATCGAGTACCGTCTCGTTGGAGTATTGCTAAAGTAGCGGCTCCTCCTTCCACATCAGGCACCTGACAAGACAGCGTCGTATCGCTACTGAAAATCGTCTCGCAGGCTACCCCATTGAACAAAATGGTATCTGTCTGTGTGAAATTTCGGCCGTGCAAAGTAAGCCAATCCCCTACGTTACCATTAGACTGAGACAAGGTATGAATCGCCGGTGCTTGCAGCTGCTCTCGAAAGAGATCGGTGCTAATCCCAACCAATCGGACCGCATTTCGGCTACTCCTTCCCGGCTGACCGGAACTCCCCACAGCTCCATTAGTTCCCGGAGAGCCGGCACTGCCGCTATGGGCAAAGTCACCTGAGCAAGGATTACCAACTAGGTCATTCACATAGGCACCGCGAGGGCCACCGGCACCGGCCTGTCCTCCCTGGCCCCCCTGACCTCCTTCCCCCCCCTGACCAGCAGAGAAATCACCGAAAATATTCGCTGTATCAAAAGCTTGTAGGATGGATTGAGGAGCGTAAACTTTTAGGGTGCCGCCATCCCCTCCATCGCCACCAATACCACCACGGCCGCCCTTACCACCATTTCCGCCACGGCCACCGGTACCTGGACCGGATCGGCAAAATCTGGCACTATTGAGCCGGGCGGTTCTTCCTTGCCCGCCTCGACCACCGTCGCCACCGTCACCGCCTTTGGCGCCTTGCCCACCGTGCTGACCAGCAAGATCGAAAATAGCTTGGCCATCTATGTTCAAAGCCCACAACTCAATGTTTGGGCCGTCTTTACCTCTGTACCCAGTTGGTGCAACGGCTATGTTGTCCTCCCCATTACCGCCATTTGCGCCTTGTCCACGTAGATAAAGACTTCTCGTGCCTTCCTGGCCATGTGCTGCCTTAGGAGGCGCTGCGGGCGGTGCCAATGGCTCCCGAGCCCAGGTGAAGGTTACGTTCTCACCGATGGTAATTTGCTCTGCAATGATGACTAAATCCCGGTATGCCTCCGCAAATACTACGGTGGTATTATCCGCTAAGTATAAATGCTCTGCTACCCAGTAGGCGGTATGGATCGGCAACATTGTAATCGCTTGCTGAGACAGCAGCGCATTTCCTATCTGCAGATGGTTGTTCCGATCAAAGCGCACAGGAAAAGGCCTGGTTTTAAGGCGCTTAGCTTTTCCGTCAAAACGCACGACATCACCGGGGATTCCAGTGGGGCGGTAGGCGTTAGAAAACGAAACCTCTCTACTAGAAATCACCCCTCGGATATTAGGAAGAACGACTCCCGGACTGGGTGTGATAAGCTCTTTCAGCTGCATGCCCCCTAACCCACTAATCGTGGAAATCCCAATCGTATTGAGTGCTATACGATGCTTTTCGAGGCACCCACGATCCGGAGCCAACATCCGGCCTGGTTGCCGGGTCGGCTTCAACTGCAGACTTCGATTGCGAGGAAAAATGGTATATGACATAGTATGTTAATTTTAAAATCTGGTTAAATATTTGGGTAATCAATGGCACTAGCACCCCATGCTCTGAATAGCTCTTACTGCTATAATAGCGGTAATTACAGCCACAATGATGGCCATGAGCCAGTTGGGTAAGCTACCATTAGAATAGTAGAGTAAAATCAGAATGATGATCATCCCGAGGATGGCACCAACAAGCATCATAATTGCCGCCTCACACGGACAAATTGACAGCACAAATGCTCCAAAGAGCATGGTTAATTCGGTGGCGATCTCGCCTAGAGTAATCGTACGCGATAAAAGCCCCGGCAGGTTAACTTCTATTCCCCAACCCGTAGCGATAGCCACGATCCGGGCCGCTACGGCGATCATCAGCAAGAAAGCCAATAACCAGCAGGGGTTAAAAGTGATACAATTCCAAAATTGCCAGATGGAGTCGCATTCGCCGTTGGTACCGCCGCTGCCTTCATCACCAGTGGTGCCATCAGAATTGGTACTTGGCGTGGTAACCCCTATGCACTTACAGTCTGATGTGATCTTATCATTGGTTGTAGCCGGATTTCCGTCATCGCAGTGATCACCAACATTGGCCTGTAGTTCACTACAATTCAGTTCTTCAATATCTGTATCGGCACAGCCTGAGTCCACTTTCACTTGAACCTGCGTAACACAGTCACGATTACCTTCAACATCTACGGTTACGGTATATACCCCCGCAGCGGAAAAAGAGTGCCGCTGTGTCAACGCATTCGATTTTGCAATATCAACGCCTGGCGAGGTATCACCAAAACTCCAGTTGTACGAATAGACAGTACAAGTGTCGACAATTGGTAATGTAAATTCGTACGTACACCCTTCGACATGTACGACCTCAATTGCTTGGTGCAGTGGACACTCGCAATCCAAGAAGTTGAAGGAAGATATATTAGAATTTACCACGGCATCATTACATCCAGTAGCCATTACGTAGACGCGATACTGATCGTTTAGCTCTGCACAAGCAAATGTTTTCGAGAAGGCAAACTCAAACGGTGGCCCCGTACCAGACCAATTTATCTCCGTGGTGATAGGCGGTGTATCTGTGTTGATCGCTACCAAGGTGTAATTGAGGTTGTCGTAAGAGGGCTGACTGCCTTCAATACGACCACTAAAGCGTACTGTATAGGAGCCGTCTTCAAGGATCTCATTACAATCAATCGGCTGGTGGTCCAGCTTGATCTCCGGGCATTCCTGCTCAGAACAATTGCGTAGCGGAATTTCGATGTAAGCACTTTGCCCTGAACAGTCGACCGAAGTGCCATAACACTTATTAATCTCTATCCGAATAGTGCTACCGCAGCTTAGACATGCTAGCTGCTCCAAATTCCCCAATCGGACTGATTGTTCCCACACCCAGTCCTGATCTTCATTTTGAGAAATGTTGACCGTCTGAAATTTATCCCCGGTGCCGCAATACGTTATGATACCGCGTAGGTCTGTACACCCTTCAGGCACCCGTCCGCGCAGATGAATGACGTCCTCTTCGATGGTACTGCCACGATCGTAGCCAACGGATTCTATTGTAAAGCAGTCTGCCTGGCCGAAGAGTCCGCTATAACTTAATAGAAGACACAGGAAAATGGATACATGATTGAATTTTACAAAGAAAAACATAGGTTGATGATTTGATGTATTTATTGGACATAAAGGTCCCAGTGAATCCAGTGACGGATTCTTAAAAAATGCTAGTATAGTAGTAGTTTGTTAATGCAAAGATGCGACTACTCTATTACTAGAAAAAACACATAATCATCTGAATGCTAAAACATTAGATAAGCTAACCTATTAAAAGGTCATCCTCCTATAAATTAATCGATGGTCTTAATGAAACCCAGTATATCAGCCTTGATTTTCAAGCTACCACTCCTATTCCGTAGAATACCGACCAATTAAGGTAGATCAGCGGTAGATTTGATGATTCCGGCTGTTGCTCTGTACTAGCGGATGGTTCGTAGGGTAGTCAGAAAGTCTTGCATTCTATTGATGGCTACTTGCAATTGCGTACCATTGGAAAGATGCACCATACGCTGCGTGCTATGCGTTTCGACGCGCACAACGTGGTTCAGGTTAATAAGATATTTATTGTGGATCCTATAAAATACGTGGTGGGATCTGAGGCGATCAGCGGTTCTCCCGAGCCCGTCATTAATATGTATGTATTTATCGGCGGTTTTGACCCCATAATACTCGGGTTGATCTACGAAAAGTTTAGCGTGATCCCCATCGGATTGGAAATAAATAATGTCATCATTCCGAACGAAGATATAATCTGTGCTGTCCTGGAAGACGGTCCATTTTATGGATGATCTGCTGGTCACAATGGATAAATCGGTTCCTGCTTCTGAAGGCTCCTGTACTTGTAGTTGTAAACTTTTTTGTAACTCGACCCGTTTGACAGCCTCAATAAGTCGATCTCCATCAATGGGTTTTGGTAAGTAGTTGGCATTCCTTATTCCAAATGCTTCGACGGCATTGGCATGATCCTCGGACGATGTAATAAAGATCACAAAGAAATCAATCTCACCAATGATTTTTAGCAGCTCAAATCCGGTCAGTCCTGGCATACGAATATCCAGGAAAACAATATCCACCTCCTCACGTGTAATGGTCTTCAGGGCTTCCAAGGGGGTAGAGCAAGCCGCGATAATTTCTACTTGCGGACAATAATACTTTAAATCAGTAGTCAATGTTGTGAGGCTATCTTTTTCGTCATCGACGAGTATGGCGGTGAGCATATCATTTATTTTTTGAAGGGAGGATAATTTCAACGGTAGTCCCCAGTGGATTTCCACCCTTATCCACCCGGTCAATTATAATTTGTTGTATTTCAAACTGCGCTAATCTGGCCGCGGTGGTTTTGATTCCAATGGATTCGTTTTTTGTTGAGTTTTCTTTCAAACTACTTGTCATTGCCCGGCCCACTCCATTATCTTCTACCACACATTTAATGCCGTCGGCTATTCGGGTTATTAAGATATCAAGTTTTTTTTTGGTACGCGGTACCGCTAGCCTTTGCCATTCTAACTCCTCTACACTTCGCAAACCATGGGTAATAGCATTTTCCAGGTGGGGTTGCAAGACCAAGGGCGGTATCAGGACCTGATTAGTATCAATAGTGTTATCCACGCTGATTTCGCTTTCAAACTCACCGCTAAACCGGAGGTGTTCGATCTCCAGGTAAGTTTTGGCCCATTCTAATTCTTGCCGCAACGTAATTTGATCTTTTACAGAAAACTCAATAATCTCCCGGAGCAGGCGCGCAAATTTGGTCAGGTAACTGACGGCTCGTCTATTTTTCTCTTCTTGAATTAGCAGCTTAATCGAATTGAGGCCATTGGAAATAAAATGTGGTCGCATACGAGCAGCTAAGGCGGCCCGCTCAGAGGCCATTTTATCCTTTCGCAGTAGGTTTTCTTTATACGCTAATCCTATAAAAAATATTAGAAGGTCCAGTAAAACCCCCAACTGCGGATAAATGAGCGGTTCCTTAAAAACCGAGTTGGATTCAGCCGCTGGAGACAGGCCGAAATGCTCTATTCCAAGACCTACTAAATTAGCAAATATCAAAATCATAGTGCCGCCCAACACAATTTTGATCAAGATACTCTCTCTTGCCGTTCTAAATAGATGGAGGATATACAGTAGAGCCAAAAATGCTAGAAAAATACGAAACACAAGGGAAGCGATAGTGACGATTTGGTTACCAAAAACCAACAGAACCACCAATGACAACAGGGTAAATATCCCCATAACCTTACTACCCAGAATAGCTCTTCTATACCAGGTCGGATTTACCTTTTTGACATCCAGAAAATATTGAATAAAAAGCGCATACATGCTATACATGAACATAGAAGTCGCGATCTCCACAAAGTAATACCAATCCGTGAGGTAAGAGAATACAAAATTAATCCCATAGTAATTAATTTCAAGCTCCCGTAAAAAATATAAAAATAATGCAAATGTGTAACCGGAATAATACAGATAAGCATAATCCTGATTATACCTCCATTTTATCAACGTAAAAAAGGTCATAAAAATCACTATAGCAAGGAACGCAATAGTAAAGGTGTAATAACGAAGTTGGCCTGTATGCTCTTCCTGCAACTTGACATACAATGAACTCTTAGAATACACCTCCACTGAGAAGTCAAGTGTATCAGCTGCAAACACGATAGAGGCTAAATCCTGACTCCTGGCAACAAATAAAACAGAATCTTTAGGCACTAAGGTGATGGGGAACAACATGGGATTATTCCATTCCTTGTTACGGTCGTTCGTTAAAACCCCACCTCTTTGAGGAGCTGCCGTAAGATGGGGATGAATGGCAAATAATGCCAGCTTATCGAACTCATTAAAACCAAGGAATGCCTCCACCGTATCAGCGGATGTGTTCTTTACGGTAAACTTTGACCAATAGGTATAGAATGGCTTTATAAAATGATGAACTACGAGTTGATCTTGTGGTAAGAAATCGGAAGTCAGCACCTCCTCTAAGGTCGCTGTGTTAGTACTATCCACTCGAACAGATACTGGCGATACGTAAAGTTGGCTTTGCTGCGTCCCAATCTGAAAACTTGGAATTGATTGGCTAAAACCAGCAATTGCCTTTAACAAGGCTATGGTTCCAATAAACAAGTATTTAACCCTCAGTGGTTTCATCTTACAAGTATAGTCACTTGTCAAATGTAGCCATTAACACCGATAAAATTTTTACAAATGGATATTCTCCCGGATATCATCTGTAGCTTCCTTAAATCTCCGGTTGTTTTCCTACTAAAGTGTATAAAGCAGATCGGGTATGGGTTGTTAGTATGGCAAAGAATGGGCTCATTCTTAATGAACGCAAATGAAGTTTTGCGTTGATACATTGGGAAAAATTGTATCAAAAACGTGCTACTTACGCATAAACTCATGTAAAACTCTTTTATGAGCTCGTAAATGGTTTTCTCCCTACTCCTAGCTCAATCTAAAATACTAAGTGACAATCAAAAAAGTAAGCGTTATTAAATAGGAAGCTATTGCACACTAATGATGAAATTTAATTTAATTCTATTGTTTAAACCACCTCCTTTTGCGGTGGTTTGAACAATAGAATCAACAATGGTAACGCCCCGGCCGGAGCTTCCACGCTGCGCTACTATCTATCCATCGATGAATCCTTCGCCACGGCAGTTTACGAAGTGGGTAATGATCCGGTGGGTATTTTGTTACCCGGCGGTGCCAGTAATGAAAGCATTACCATAGATGTCAGCACGGTCGGCATCCCGGCCGGCGCTTACTTTATTGCTTACTTCATCGATGCGGACGGTGTGGTAACGGAAAAAGACGAGACCGACAATGGATTTTACTGGACCTATCCCCAGGTAACAACAAGTTCTACCGTTTGTCAAGACATCGATCTGATACAGGACGAGACTCTCCTCACTAGTACTCACGTATTCAGGGCACAGAACACAATCACCGCCTACGATGTCGTCTTTACGGGGTTCAGTGCAAGTTACCACGCCGGGGAATCCATTACATTCGGAGCCGGTACGCATTTCTGGGAGAGGTCAACCGTGGTGGCAAAAATTGCGGATTGCACCCCTGTGCCTCCAACGGCGGCTTAAACGCCAATAGCAGTTGAACGGCCAGAGCAGGAAGTCATCCCGACGCAGACCTACCCGGGACCGATCGGATTAAAGGCCTATCCCAATCCGTTTAATCGTCGGACCACTATAGAATACACATTGTCAGATCTGGGCGAGGTATCCTTGCATCTTTTCGATCTATTCGGCAGTAGGCTCCGGACCATCGAAAGTGCCATTGCCCGAGATAAGGGCTCCCATCGTGTGGAATTGGACGCCACAATACTGGCTGCCGGAGCCTATATGTTGGTAGTCCAACAGGTAGGAGTACGGGAAAGTATCCGTCTGATAATAGTGCGGTGATAGATTTCCGGAATTTCGGTAAAAATGTCCCAGTATTAGGGTATTAGTGTTTGAACGGCATTCCTAAAAAATCATGATAATTCCTAAACATGTGCAGTGGTCTTAAGAAAAAATAAAAAAAAGTGATTTCGGGGGACAATAGAATGAATGGTTCCACTAAAGGATCAATATCATTCATTTAAACCTAATATCATGAAAAAACAATTTCTACTTAGCCTGCTTTTCATTCTGTTTTTTGCTGCTCAAGCTGCCATTGCTCAACAAAGCGGATCGCAACCGGTATCTAATCAAACCGTTACCGGTTATCCAGTAGGCGTGGCCCCACAACCGATACAATACCCAACGGTCAATATGCCAGGTCAACCACCGATTCCAGCTACACCTCCTGCCGGAACCTACTATTACCAGCAGCAGCAGCACGCACCGGTAATGGTCCCAATTTTCTCCGGCACGCCGATTGAACTGGAAACCATCTATCCGCTGAACGGGAAGCAGTTAAGCCAGGGACAGACCGTGGATATGCGGGTCAAGTACGATATCATTGTAAACGGTTACAAAGTCATTAGTGCCGGCGCTCCGGCCCGGGTGGTCGTCAGTGCAGTGGAAAAGAGTAAAATGTTCGGTAAAGCCGGGGAGATTCAGCTTCTACCCCAGTATGTGCAGACTGTGGACGGCCAATTTCTTCCCGTAAGCGGTATGCCTTCCAATTTTGAAGGGAAAGGCCGCAAAGGGCTAGCCTGGGGCGGTGTAGCCGCTGGTGCACTGACAGGAGGTATCGGTTTTCTGGCTTTGCCCTTCGTGAAAGGGAAACAGGCGGAAGTACCGGTTGGCACTACCCTAATGTGCAGTGTGTTAGGAGAGCGGATGATCCCCGTGATTCGGTAACATGGGGGATATTGCAGCCTAATTTACTTACCCTGATCTGAACATGAGTTATCCCGAATTTTGGCCTAGGCTGAAATTCGGGATGCTTATTTTAGGAGGAAAAGGAAATGCCCCTTGTATATTTGGGTATCTGACCACACCAAATCACAAGGGGCTATGTTCAAAGAACGTTTGCAAGATAAGTTAAATCAGGAAAGTGCACCAAAAGCATCACAATTTTTACTGTGTCAGGTTGCTGCTTATTTATCTCCACTAGATCAGGTACTGGATCGTCAACTGGACAAACGCCTGGTGCGTACCTTTTTCGATCTGTTCGTTTCCATTCTTATTTTTCGTCACAGTAAAATGGGGCTACTCCTGAGTGAGTTGGGTGCTTAATATCTGTGGTCCGGCTCACGCTCCGGCCGGTACCAAACGGATCAGCAATTTACTACGGTCTAAAAAGTGGACGGCATCGGTAGTTGATCAGTTCTTATTCGAGCGTACCCGGTTTTAAGTGGACGGCCGTCATGCTGTCGGCTCTTGGGAGTGTGCCCAGTGTATGCCAGATGAGTTGGTGGACCACCCGGGGTAAATTTAAAGAAGATGGCCCCAGCATT
>NZ_PDUD01000045.1 GCF_002646595.1 Flavilitoribacter nigricans DSM 23189 = NBRC 102662 | reverse complement strand
TAACAATTTCCAGGCGCTCGGCCTTAGTAAAGCGTTTTCGTAATTTTGCCATAATTCGATTTGTTGTTTAAAGATAGCAACTAACCGAATTCAACTGTCTAATATGATGAGGAATTCCATAGGTCACCCCATCTCCCCATCTCCAGGTCTCCCTCTCCCCAAGTCACCCCATCACCAAAGTCTCCCCCTCACCAAAGTCACCTTTCCAAATTCTCACATTCAACCGGGAATTTTTGTATATAAATTTTAAATGCACTATATTTCACTATCTGTAATACCAGTGAAACTTATTGAGCTCGTAGCGCTTTTCTCTCTTTCATCCCATCATCTTTTTCACTTTTTATCACGAGATCATGATAAGACTGGTACCTCTGTTATTTTTCCTGTTCCTAAGTTTGAATTTGCTCCAGGCCCAATACGCCTGTGATGCGGCCATCCACGTGGCAATTAGCGGAGTGGACAATGGCTCCTGCGGTAGTCCGCAGGCTCCCTGCAGAACGGTCAATTACGGCATTGGCCGGGCCCAGACGGACGGCCTAAGCGATGTTCGGGTCGGGCTGGGGATCTTTACCGAAGTGGTGGTCCTGGCCGACGGGATCAATCTATGGGGCGGATTTGATGCCGGTTCCGGTTGGACCAAAGGCGTCAACGACAAGACCACTCTGGAAGGAGCCCTTTACAATCCCGATGGACAGTGGATGACCCTAAAGGCCGCCAGTATCACTACCCAGACCATTGTGTCCGATTTCATTATCAAAGGACCTACAGCCGGCGGCTCGGGCATGAGTTCCTACGCGGTCTATGTATTGAACAGCAGCAATCTCCACATTCAGCATTGTGATATAGAAGGCGGCCCGGCCTCAGACGGAACGGCGGGCACTTCGGCCACTAATGCGACCCAAACTCCCGCTCCGAATGGTGCGCCGGGAGAGGACGCAGCAAGTTTCACCTCCTCCTGCAATACCACTCGTGAACCGGGCGGTGCCGGAGGTGTAAATACGCTCATAGGCAATAGTTATAAAGGCGGCGACGGTGGCGACGGTGGAAGTATGGATACTTCCTGTAGTTTCGGCTTCTGCTCCAATTGCGATGCCACTGCCGGTGGTAACGGTACCGACGGATCGGGCAATCAGGGCAGTGGCCTGGGGAGCCGCGGTCTGGGTGGGCCGGTTTGCAGTGCCGGACAAAATGGTGAACAGGGCCTTACCGATCACGGTTCCGGTGGGTTAAGGGCGACTAATAATGGTACGCTTGCAAGTAATTTCTGGAACACTGGTACATCCGGCTCTGGCGGGCTCGGCTCGAATGGCGGCGGTGGCGGCGGCGGTGGCGGCTCCGGCGGCTGCGATACGGGAACGGATGATAAAGGGGCCAGTGGCGGTGGCGGTGGCGCCGGCGGAGTGCGTTGCGAAACGGTCGGTCAGGGCGGCGAACATGGCGGCAGCAGCTTTGGTGTTTTTGCGATCAACTCCGATCTGGGACTAAAAATGGTACTGTTGTCGGGAGGAAGTGGTGGCGACGGGGGCAATGGCGGCAACGGTGCGCTTGGCCAGCCGGGAGGAGCCGGCGGGGATGGAGGACTGGGCACCAGCGATACCGGCCCCGGTGGAGATGGCGGTAACGGTGGCCGTGGTGGGAGTAGCGGTGGTGGTGCCGGTGGTAATGGCGGCTCGGTGGTGCACATTTACGCCAACGGCAGCACCATCGTACGCGATCAAGTAACCATTGAAACGAACGCCTCCTCGGTCGGGAATCCGGGAACCGGTGGTGATACGCCGCTCAGTGGCAAAGGAAACAACGGGATCAGTGGCTCCCTGGAAGGGACCTTTGGGGATAATATTTTCAGCGCCCTACTGGCGGATTATGAGTCTCCCTGTCTTTTCCAGTTGCTTCCGTTTGCTCAGAGTGTTTATTGTGCGGGGGAGAACCTCCAGATTAACTGGCAAACGACTTCCGATATTGATTTTATCAATATTTCGCTTTCGCTGGATGGCGGTAGTAATTACGATCTGATTGCCGAAAATGTGCTGGAAGATATGGGGACTTACAGCTATTTCATTCCCGCATCGCAGGCCGGGAGCGAGCAGGCTGTTATTCGCCTGGCGGATGCCCTTCCCGGCGGAGAGGAACTGATCAGCCCGGCATTTACGATCGGTGCCCTGGATACGACCTACATTCAGCAGACCACCTGTCTGCCGGAGGAAGTAGGGGAGGAGACACTCACGCTGACCAGTCAATACGGCTGTGACAGTACCGTGATCGTGACCACCACGCTGGATCAGAAAAATACGGAACTGGAAGCAGAGATCTGTGCGGGAGAGAGTTATGCTTTTGGTGGAAATAATCTGACCGTAATGGGCACCTATGTAAATGTACTGGTCGCTGAGAATGGCTGTGACAGTATCGTCACCCTGCAACTGACGGTGTTGCCGGAGCTCAGTGAAATGATATCCGCAGTTATTTGTGCGGGTGATACCTATGAGTTCGGTGACTTGATGCTAGATATATCGGGAACCTATCAGGAGACTTTTACCGCAGCGAACGGATGCGACAGCCTGGTCGAACTGAACCTTTCCGTCCTGCCTACCGATGAGGTGGACATTTACGAAGAGATCTGCGCCGGGGAGAGCTATAACTTTGTAGGGCAGGTGCTGACCGTCTCCGGGATCTATAGCGAGACATTTATCGCCAGTAACGGATGCGATAGTACGGTCAATCTGCATCTTACCGTTCTGGAAGAATTTTCTACCCTGGACTTCACCGGCGATATCCATTCGGGCGCTTATCTGGCCAGCGGACTGATCACGGCCAACGGTACCGTCGCAACGGACTCTTCCGTTACCCTGATCTCCGGCGAGGCGGTCCATCTGACCGCCGGATTCCACGCCCAGCCGGGCAGTGATTTCAACGCCCGGATCGGTTTCTGTCCGGATCCTGAAGCGTTTATTGCTCCGCTTCCGGGAACCAACAAAATAGAAATGACCTCCGGGAACGGTCAAAGCATTTTCCACATCCATCCGAATCCATTCCGGGACCGTTTGGTGCTTGATTACAAATTGGAAGAAGATACCGCTCTGGAGATCCAGCTACTGGATCTGACGGGGCGCGTGGAGCGGCAGTTGATACCCTCCGGCCTCCAGGCGGCAGGAAACTATCAGCGCTCCTGGGAAGGTCTGGATCTTCCCGCCGGGATCTACTTCCTACGCATCCGTTCCGGCCGGGAAGTGAAAAGTATAAAGGTGGTGCGGATGAGATAAGTCAAATAGCTATCTTTGGTGCCAACCATCTACGGTTTCAAATCAAAGACTAGTATGAGACATATCTTTCTTTCCCTGCTGATGCTGGGCCTTTTGGTCTCCGTTAGCGGGCAGCGCAACGCACAGCCGGACACCGAAAACAGCCTGAGTGATTATTTTCAACCCGTGAAATGGCGCAATATCGGGCCTTTCCGCGGCGGTCGTTCCGTGGGTTCTTCCGGAGTTGTCGGTGATCCCCTGACGGTTTATATGGGCACTACCGGTGGCGGACTTTGGAAAACAGAAGACGCCGGCCAGCATTGGGCGAATATATCCGACGGCTATTTTCAGACCGGTTCGGTGGGAGCGGTTGCCGTTTCCGAAAGTGATCCTCGGATCGTTTATGTGGGAATGGGCGAGCACGCTGTACGTGGGGTAATGACTTCCTACGGAGATGGCGTGTACAAGTCCTACGATGCGGGCAAGAGCTGGACGAAAATGGGGCTCGAACTGACGCGGCAGATCGCCGGGATCGCTATTCATCCGCAGGATCCGAACATCGTTTACGTAGCCGCCCAGGGGGCACTGAACGGACCGAACGAGGAACGCGGGGTATACAAAAGTGAAGACGGCGGCAAAAGCTGGAAAAAAGTCCTTTATGTGGATGCCCGGACGGGCTGTGCGGATATCTCTATGGATATGCACAATCCGCAGGTCCTTTATGCGGTCATGTGGGAGCACCAGCGTTTGCCCTGGAAGGTGATCAGTGGCGGTCCGGGAAGTGGCTTGTATAAATCCACAGACGGAGGCGAAAACTGGGAACAAATAGAGAACGGATTACCGGAAGAACTGGGCAAAATGAGTGTTTCGGTTAGCCGGGCCAATCCGGAAAAAGTATACGCGCTGGTCGAAAGCGATACGGAAAAAGAACAGGGTGGGCTTTTCGCTTCCGAAGACGGAGGTGCGAGCTGGAGCCGGGTCAGCAAAGACCACCGACTGGTGCAGCGGGCCTGGTATTATATTGAAGTATTTGCCGATCCGCAGAACGAGCATATAGTGTATGTGCTGAACGCTCCGGCCCTGAAGTCCATTGACGGAGGTAAAAGCTGGACTACACTTGGGGGCACCCACGGCGACTACCACGATCTCTGGATCGATCCCGACAATAATAAACACCTGGTGATCTCCAATGACGGTGGAGCGGCGATCAGCTTCAATCAGGGGAATAGCTGGTCGACTCAGGATAATATGCCCACTGCCCAGTTCTACCGCGTCAATGTCGATAACCGGTTTCCCTACCGGATCTACGGAGGGCAACAGGACAATTCTTCCGTAGTGATCGCGAGCCGGACCACCAACAGCTACGGCATTTCGGAACGGGACTGGAATATATCGGCCGGTGGGGAGAGTGCCTTTCTGGCTTTCGATCCGGACAATCCCCGCTATGTACTCGGGGGCAGTTATCAGGGTGCGATCGAGGCGCTCGACAACCAGGTCGGAGACGGCACCCGGATCATGTCCTCCCCTATCCAGTATCTGGCGATGGACCCGAAGGATATGAAATACCGCTTCAACTGGAACGCGCCGATAATCTGGTCCCAACACGAACCGAATACCTTTTACCACGGAGGGAACATTCTGCTGAAGACCCAGGATCTGGGCAATAGCTGGCAGGAAGTCTCGCCCGATCTGACCCGGAATGAAATTGAAAAGCAGGGTAAAGGCGGTGGCCCTTACACCAACGAAGGCGCCGGCGGAGAAAATTACGGTACCCTGAGCTACGTGGTAGAATCACCCCACCAGGCGGGCGTGATCTGGGCCGGCAGTGACGACGGTCTGGTCAGTCTGACCCTGGATAATGGAGCGCACTGGGATAATGTAACGCCGCGGGGCCTCCAGGAGTGTCTGATCAATGCCATCGAGGTATCTCCCCACGATCCGGGCACGGCTTATATCGCTACAACCCGTTACAAGTTTAATGACTTTGCGCCGGGACTTTACAAAACCACGAATTACGGCGAAAGCTGGACCAAGATCAGCGACGGTATTCCGGATGGTGCCTACACGCGGGTGGTACGGGAGGATCAATCCCGAAAAGACCTCTTATACGCAGGCACCGAACTGGGGCTGTACATTTCCTATAACGGTGGCCGAAACTGGACGCCTTTTCAACTTAATCTTCCTATTGTACCCATCACCGACCTGATCCAGCGGCACGATGATCTGATCGCCGCTACCCAGGGCCGGTCTTTCTGGGTATTGGACAATCTGGACCCCATCCGGCAGTACAACGCCTCCCGGGAAGGGGTCGTGCTGTATCAGCCCGAACCGAGCTACCGTGTTGGCGGGGGGAGTGAAATGGACAGCAACGGTGGCGACGGCAAGTCGGATCAGGGAGGAGTAAATCCACCTACCGGCGTGGTCATTTATTACCAGTTGCCGGACCTGGCTGATTCGTCCAGGGTGGAACTCATCATCCGTGATGCCGCAGGTGATCTGGTGAGAAAGTTCTCTACACAAAAAGATCCCGATTACCAGGGTTACCCGGGTTCGCCCGCTCCGGATCCTACGCTTTCCAAAAAGGCCGGACTGAATCGCTTCGTTTGGAATATGCGCTATCCGACCCTGCAGGATGCGCCCCAGGCTTATATTGAGGGCAGTTACCGGGGCCATAAAGCCATACCCGGCAGCTATAGTCTGGAATTACGGGTCGACGACAACACGGAAAGCACATCTTTTGAAATACTGTCCAATCCAAATATCGAGGTAGACGATGCGCTTTACCAGCAGCAGCACGAGATCCTGCAGGCGACCGCAAAGGCCGTCAACGAAATGCACACCATGGTGAACGAGCTGGGAGATATGAAGCAGCAGATTAAGGATGTAACGGATCGTCTGGAAAGCAAAGAGGCGTACCAGGAACTGGTGAAACGGGGGCGGGACCTGGTGGATAAGATCACCACCTGGGACGGCGAGATCATCCAGCGTAAGTCCCGGAGCTATGATGACGTGATCAACTTTCCCAATAAATTATCGGCTGAATACCTGTTCCTGCGCGGGCAGATCGACGACCAGATCCCCATCGTCACCCGGCCGGTACTCGAACGCCTCCAGGTGCTGGATGACCGCTGGGCAGCGCTCAAATCGGAAGCCCTGCAATTGAAGGATACGGAGGTGAAAGCCTACAACCAAGCGCTGCTGGATGCCGGATTGGGGCCGATCATTATGTGGAAGCGGTGAGTGTTTCCTATTAGATAGGCACAAATGGCGGCTACATCGAAAAAAAGGAAATTACTGCTTTTTAGATGAGAACTTCCGGTACAATCCCCTGGTGGATAAATACCGAAAGATGGATCATTACCGCAGTTTTCGTTTGGGCCCGGCGCTCAGTCCGTACATTGACTGTGTATGGGCGGAGAATTTTTTCGATCAGCCGGACAACGGCGGTCGCTTCCACCTCATTGTACCGGATAATTCGGTCGAGCTGGTTATTTCCGAGCATCGACTGGAACGGCATTCGGCCGACGGAGCCGTCGTGCAACATTTTACCAGCCACCTGACCGGACTGAAAACCCGGCCGCAACGCATAAAACTTGACCGGAGTTGCCTGCTCTCGGTTCGGTTTCGGCCGCACGGACTGGCCCGCCTCACGGGAATGGATGTCCGGGAATTCGTCGATCGGAATTTCGATCCGGAAGCGATCTTCGGCCGAAGTTTTCGCCTGCTGGAGGAGGCATTGGTGGAAACAAAAGACTGGCAGGCAAGGCTGGATCTGATCGAACGCTACTTTTTAGCCATGCTCCACCGTAATCCATCCCGTCGGGACCGTTTGTTCGATCATCTTTTATCCAGTCTGGAGGCCGGTAAAGGACAATTACCCATCGGCGAACTGGCAAATAAATTCAACGTATCCATTAAGACCCTGGAGCGCAAATGTTTGCAGCATTTGGGCGTAAGCCCGAAAAAATACAGCCGCCTGGTCCGTCTGTTCCAGGCATTAAGTACGGATAGTCCGGCTTCCGGCCTGAACCTGACCGATATTGCTTACCAAAACGGCTACTACGATCAAATGCACTTCATCAAAGAGGTTAAGCATTTTACGGGAATGGTGCCGGGGAATTTCTTCCAGCGGGACCGGGGCATTCAGCAGGCCATTTTCAACCGCAGTCAGTAGTCCAGATCACCGGTTTTTCCCACTTCGAAATTCAGGCGCTATGCTCATTTCATTCCAGGATCTTTTTCAGATCGGGGATCAGTACAGGCGTCTCGGCTTTGTACTGTTCGTATCCGGCCTGTCCACCCCATTTTTCGTCCGCCTTTTTTTCCAGAGGAGGGATACCACTGATCCTGGTGAGTAGCAGCGTTATAAATACCGGGGAGATCAGGGTGACGTACTGCCAGCCCTGTAGCACGGGAAAGGCGATGATGGCGATGCCGGTCCACAGTACGATCTCGCCGAAATAGTTAGGATGCCGGGATAGGGACCAGAGGCCCGAACGGATAAAGCGATCGTGGTTTTCCGGCTGTTCCCGGAAGCGGCTTTTCTGGTAGTCGGCGATCACCTCAAAGGTAAAGCCGAACAGCCAGACCAATGTGCCCAGTATCCCCCAGATGCCGAACGCTTCCGTCCGGATCGAGGTCATAGCGGCCAGGGCAGCCGCCAGGGAAAAAAATACCCAGAGCCCCTGGAGGGTCCAGGCCAGGAGAAAGCGGGAGAACGATTGCTTGATCTCATCGAAGCGACTGTCCGATCCGCTACTGTGAATGCGCAGGAACAAAAAACTCCCCAGACGTACGGACCAGATGGCTACCGCCGCGGCCAGTACCCAGGATCGGGTATCCGGAGCGGGGCCCAGCCAAATAGCCAGAATGATCAGCGTGAGAAAAGTGAAACTGCCGGTGAGGTCGTAAAATCTTTCCGTTTTCAACAGATAGGCGGGGATGAATGCCAGCCACTGGATGCCGATACTCACGGCAACGCAAAGGCCAAAAAGCGGCAGGCCGAATGCGGATACCCCATTTTGACTACCGGCCCAGGCCAGGCCCAGTGCCGCCAGCAGGGATACAGGTAGGGCCATAATTGCCTGCACAAAGGATCGGTCCATTTTTTACAGGCTAAACAGTGGAAGCGGCCGTTCTGTTCAACGGATCATCCGGTCGATGGTGCTCCGTCTGGCAAACTCAATTTTGCCCCGGAATCCGGACGAATTACCGTCCGCTATAATCGTCTAAATGGCGACTTTAAATTATATTGCCCCGATAAATAGATCGTCTTTTCCCAGCATCCCTTTGAAGTGAAAATTGTATCTGCGGTGAGGAACAAGCTTGTGGGGCTGGTAAAATGGAAACAACTCCTAATTGCCAAGCGCATCCACGCTCTCCGAAGTTTCAGGTGGTCCACCTCCCGAAGATCCTGCACACCCTTGAACAACACCGGCATTGAATATGACCTAACTTAAACACCTAAACCTATGCCCGGCATCAACCAAAACAGTGCACACCACTTTTTAGGACTTTTCCTGCTTTTTTCCCTGGCGAATCTGGGGGCAATGATCACTGCATCCAGTAGTGATAACTATCTGACCAAACCCTTCCTGATGATTTGGCTGGGGTGGTACGCTTACGCCAGACTCCGCCCCCTGCGCACCGCCAGTGCCAAATGGCTGATCGTCGGTCTGGCCTTTTCCTTTCTCGGGGATACCTTTTTGATGTTTGCGGATGGTCGACCTTCCGGCGGACTTTTCTTTTTGCTGGGCCTTTCGAGTTTTCTGCTTACCCATGTCGCCTACTGGCTGGCCTTTCATTACTGGCCCGGGCAGCAGCGGGGCCTTTTATCCGAGAGACCTTTATTGGCCTTGCCTTTTCTACTTTATTGGGGAGTGATGATCTGGTTGTTATGGCCCTTACCGGCGGGCATGGAAGTACCGGTGCTGATCTACAGTGCGGTCATTCTCATCATGGCGGCGAAGGCTTTACAGATCGGACCCAATCTATTGCCCGGTGATCAGCTGATGCTGCTGGTAGGAGCGATCCTGTTCGTGCTGTCGGATAGTATCATTGCCATTTCCAGGTTTACGGACTGGTTGCCGGATTGGCCCGTGGTCATCGGCTGGGCGATCATGATCACTTATCTGGGTGGACAGCTACTGATCGTCATGGGCGTAACCCGTTCGCTGAGCATGAAGTTATCGGGAGCTGAATGATCTGGGGAGCCCCTCTTCTTAGGCACCAAAGCGGGCGCGAGGATCGAAATCAGCCCGATGGTACTTTTCGCCATCGGGCTGATTTATGTGGTCGCCGCCGTCAATCTACTGGGCGAGGTAAGCGCCGTCGATGGGGTAGTACGATCCGCTGACGAAAGAGGATTGGTCACTGGCCAGCCAGAGGACCAGTTCGGCTACTTCTTTCGATTCTCCGAGTCTGCCGATCGGATGCAGCTGCGCGATCATTTCCAGTTGTTCTTCCTCCAGATTTTCGGCCAACAGCGGGGTTTTGATGAAACCCGGACCGATGGCATTCACGCGGATACCCTGGCCAGAGTATTCCAATGCGGCGTTTTTGGTCAAGCCCACTACTCCGTGTTTGGCGGCCACGTAGGCGCTGCTGTTGGCAAATCCAACCTGCCCCAGAATAGAGGCCATGTTGATGATCTTACCGCCACCGCTTTCCAGCATGGCGGGGATCTGGTAACGCATCCCGTAGAATACGCCGGAAAGATTAATGGCGATCACCTTGTCCCAGGATTCGATCGGATAGGCTCCGACCGGGGCGCTTTCTCCACCGACACCCGCGTTGTTAACCGCAATGTCCAGGCGCTTGAAAGCCTTGATGGTTTCCCGGACGGTGCGTTCGGCATCTTCGGGTTTGGAGGTGTCGGCGGGTACGAAGATCGCCGCTCCGCCACCGGCTTTGATCTGGTCTACGACGGCTTTACCGCCCGTTTCATCGACATCCGATACGGTAATTTTAGCACCCCGCTGGGACAGTAAAAGAGCCGATGCTTTCCCGATACCGGAAGCACCTCCCGTTACGATCGCAACTTTGTCCATTAATAGCTTATCCATAGCTCTTTTTTTATTAAAAACAACCGGCCATTTGGGTAGTTTTGGTCTACACCCTGTTAATTTGCCAAACCTAATTTTATTCGGTTTTTCCTAAAAAATGCCGTAACTAAAGTAACTTCGCAAGTTCAAACGAAAAATCATCATACAAAGGATTAAAATGAAACAACTGACTTTCTGGGCATTGCTTCTCACCGTTTTGTGGAGTAGTTGCTCAGCTCCGCAGCGCGAAAAAAATGTATTGCTCTTTTCGCACACCCAGGGCTACCGGCACCAATCTATAGAAGCCGGCATCGAGGCCATCGAAAAGCTGGGCCAGGAAAATGGATGGACGGTAGTCGCTACCGAAGATCCCACTCAGATCACCGAGGAGGTACTCCGCGATTTTTCGGCGGTCATTTTCCTCAATACTACTCAGGATATTTTGGATAACGCCCAACAGGCGGATTTTGAACGCTTCATTCAGGCCGGCGGCGGTTTTGTGGGTATCCACGCCGCTGCGGATACCGAATACGACTGGCCCTGGTACGGCGAACTGGTCGGTGGCTGGTTTAAAAGTCACCCCCGTACCCAGGAAGCAACACTGGAAGTAGTAGACGATAGTCATCCGGCTTCCCAAAAGGCCGGTCTGGGCAAGGTGACCCGTACCGACGAATGGTATGACTACAAAAATTTCGATAAGGAAAAAGTCAACGTCCTTATGGTGTTGGATGAAAGCAGCTACGAAGACGGCGGCATGGGCGATTACCACCCGCTGGTCTGGTACCACGAATTCGACGGCGGCCGGGCTTTTTACACCGGCATGGGGCATACGCCCGAATCCTTCGAGGAAGCATTTTTTCTGGATCATCTCAAGGGCGGGATCGAATGGGCGATCGGCGACGATCAGCTGGATTACGCCCGGGCCCATACCCTCCGCGTGCCCTTTGAGAATCGTTTTGTAAAGACCGTGTTGGTCTCCAACCTGAACGAACCGATGGAGTTCGATTTTCTGCCCGACGGCCGGGCGATCATCGTGGAGCGCAAAGGAGCTATCCGCATCTGGGATCCGCAATCCAATGCCACGGATTCACTGACGTCTATTCCCGTTTGGGATGAATTCGAAGATGGACTGATGGGCGTTGCCGTAGCGCCGGACTATCCGGAATCCAAGTGGGTGTACGTGTATTACGCTCCTCCGGGCGAAGAATCCATCAACCAGATCTCCCGCTTTAAATTCGACGGTACTACCTGGGATTTTGCTTCCGAGCAGGTCATTATGAAAGTGGAAACCCAACGGGTCACCTGCTGCCACTCCGGTGGATCGCTGGAATTTGATCGGCACGGCAATCTATTCCTGTCCACCGGAGATGATACCAACCCCTTTGCTTCCGACGGCTTCGCTCCGATCGACGAGCAGTCCGGCCGGGAACCCTGGGACGCCCAGCGTACTTCCAGTAATACAAACGACCTGCGCGGTAAGATCCTGCGCATTCACCCGGAACCGGACGGCAGTTACACCATTCCGGAAGGTAACCTGTTCCCGGAAGGAACGCCCGATACGCGGCCGGAGATCTTTGTGATGGGATGCCGGAACCCCTTCCGCATCTCTATCGATCAGAAACGCGACTGGCTGTACTGGGGAGACGTAGGGCCGGATGCCGGAAAGGACGGCGAGATGCGCGGACCTAAAGGCTACGACGAGATCAACCTGGCGAAAAAAGCCGGCTACTACGGCTGGCCTTATTTCCGGGGAGACGGCAAGGCCTATAACGATTACGACTTCGCTAAAAAACAAAGCGGTGAACCGTTCAATCCGGAAAACCCGATCAACGATTCACCCAATAATACGGGACTACAGGAACTGCCGCCCTTCACCCCCTCACTGATCTGGTACTCCTACGACGAGTCCGAGGAATTTCCCTGGGTGAAAACCGGCGGTAAAAACCCGATGGCCGGTCCGGTCTACTACCAGGATCAATTTGCCGGAGTGGAGAACCGCTATCCCGAATATTTTGACGGCAAGCTTTTCATTTACGAATGGATGCGCAACTGGATCTTTGTCATCCACCAGGACGAGGAGGGCAAATTTATCCAGGCCGATCCCTTCGTTCCGAATATGGAATTTTCCCGACCGATGGATATGGTCTTCGGACCGGACGGAGCGCTGTATGTGCTGGAATACGGCCAGACCTGGTTCGCGCGCAACCAGGATGCCCGCCTGTCGCGGGTGGAGTACGTCAGCGGCAACCGGGCTCCGATCGCCCGCATCACGGCGGATAAACCGGCGGGTGCAGCTCCCCTGACGGTGGCCTTCTCGGCGGAAAAGAGCGAAGATCTCGATCGCGAAGGGCTCACTTACGCCTGGACGTTTGAAGGCGACGCGGTCCAGGAGCGTACAGCGGATGCTTCCTATACTTTTGAACAGGCCGGAATCTATCCCGTAAAGCTGCAGGTGACGGATGAAAGCGGCAATACCGACGAAACCACCGTGGAGATCCAGGTCGGGAACGAGGCTCCGCAAATCGTATGGAAGCTGGACGGAAATCAATCTTTTTACTGGGATAAAGCTACCATCGATTACGAAGTAGCGGTAACGGATAAGGAGGACGGATCGCTGGCGGACGGATCGCTGGATGCTTCCAGGGTAAAGGTCTCTATCGACTACCTTCCCGAAGGTTATGACGTAGTGGAAATGGCGATGGGGCACCAGACTGCCGATGATCAGCCGATGGGTGCTTTTGCCAAAGGCCAGCAACTGATCGATGGTTCCGACTGCAAAGCCTGCCACGCGGTCGACCGCAAGGTGAACGGTCCGAGCTACCTGGAGATCGCCGAGCGTTACGCCGAGGAAGACGGCGCTACGGCTTATCTGGCCGAAAAGATCATAAAAGGCGGTGGCGGTAAATGGGGCGAAACGGTAATGTCCGCGCACCCGCAACTGACCCTGGAGCAAACGACAACGATCGCGGAATACATCCTCTCGCTGGCCGGCGACGGGGAAGGGCAATCAACCTTCCCGGCCAAAGGGGCGTTTGTGACCAATCTGCACGATAAGGACAATAAAGAGGGCGCCTATATCCTGCTGGCGACCTATGCCGATAAAGGGAACGGAGCGATCCAGTCGATCACAAGCCAGGAAATGCTGGTGCTGCGCTATCCGAAGCTGGAAGCCGAACGCTACGATCAGAAGAGCAACGGTACCAAGATCGGTTCGGTGCGGGACCGGAACGACGGTATGGTCGATCTGACCAATAATCAGTATATCGCCTTCGAGGGGATCGATCTCACGGGAGTCCAGGAGATCACTTTACTGGCCCAGGTAAAGGGGAGCGGAAAAGTAGAACTGCATCTGGACGGGAATGAAGGAAAACTGGCGGGCTCAGCGAGCCTGACGGTCACGGAAGGTGACGAATTGCAGACTTTTACGATTACACCGGAAGCTACGGGAGGAAAACATGACCTGTACTTCGTGTTCAAAAACGCCGGTGATAATCAGGTAAATGCGGCCCTGGATCGGGTCAATTTCAGCCCGGGATCATCGCTGCTTTCAGCAAAATAGATCCGGCCTGTAGCCGCTGGGAGCCGAAAGTTACGGGGCAACCGCACCGGTCCACCCGTAACTTTCGGACTTAGCGCAGCTTACTCCCGCAAAAACTCCAGCTCATCGTCCGGTGAAAGCCGGATCATGACCGAAGGCTGACCACTTTTTTGAGCGGGTACATCCAGACCCACCACCAGGTCGGCGGAAGTGACCACATCCGAATTGATATTACCGAAATGGGCCGGTAGCCGCGTCCCGTCAAAAGTGGCAAACATGGAGGCGATTGGCCCGCCAAATGCCTGGATCAGTTGACGGCAGTAGTTGTCCTGTACCAATCGGAAGGCAACGGGAACATCCGCGTCCCGCAGTTGTACGGGCAGGCGATCCATATTGGTGACCTGAATGGCCAGGGGCTGGACGTGATACAACAGCAGCGTTTCCAGTTTAGGGTGTAGTCCGGGAACATATTGCTTGAGCATTTCCAGGGAATCCACCAGGATCTCTACCGGCTGGGGTGATTCTACCAGATGATAGAGCCGAAGCAGCCGAAGAATGGCCACCGGGTCCTTGGCGTCGGTCCCGATGCTCCAAATGGTGTCCGTAGGAAACAAGATCAGACCACTGTTTCGTAAAGAGGAAAGCGCATCTTCAAGAGGGTAGTCCGGAACCATAGACTTTCTAACGTTTGTAGACATCAGCATCATAAACACGTAAATTTTAGGATAGGGCATTAGCACGAAGCTATTATCCTTATCGTTCCTTTAAATTACAAATTGCTTTTGGGAAACGCAGATAGAATCACTCCAATCTGGAATGACACACAAAAAAGGGATGAGATTTATGAATAAGGGACAAACTCTGAAGTCGAGCGGCCGAAAGTTATTGAAGCATCGTATATATATTCCGGCTACTCATTGTGTAATTTCAACAGCGATGGGAAAATTGGGGTTGACTTTGTGATCAAATACATTCCTAAAACTCATTTTTGGGCATGGTATTGTTTGTTAAGGGTGCAAATTTTGCTTTTTTCTACCGGGGAGTAGTACATTTCAGAAATTTTAGCCCTTATCTTTTCGTTGAAATTGTCCGGGCTTATGGTTCTACCCGCCCGGGATCGGTACGTTGCCGAAAAAGGGAGAAAATATCCGGAATGCTGAAGCACTATCTGGTTCAAGATCAGGCCAGGATCAGTTAATTGGGTAATTTTCTCCGGCCGGAATATTCGCGAAAAAAATGTCGCCCGGCGTGCATAGCCAAGCTTCCTTACTACCAATTGTTCTAAACCCTGCTATTTTTATTTATGTTAACGTGAGGATTTAACGAATGTATGCTATAACTCGATTTATGATCAGCCGCTTCGCAAAGGACGAAAGCCCGGCGCAATACGATTGCTGCCCGGCATTCAGCACCGATACGAAGATGGAGTGTATCTTACCCCCTGCTTACTGCACCCAAAGCTCTGCTATTGTAAATCCCACATCCAATACTACCAATTAAATGAGGAAACTATTTTTTTTACCGCTGGCCCTGATCTTCTTTTTATGTCCTGACCAGTCCCAGGCCCGCCACATCGTCGGGGGAGGGATCACCTACCGCTATCTGGGCAACGACCGCTATCAGTTCACCATGAAAATGTACCGGGATTGTTTTTGTGTGGAATGCGCACAGTTCGACCCTCGTGCGGAGATCGGTGTGTATCGCTGCGGTAATGAAGTGGATTGCGGGAACCTAAACCAGGCCCAGACTTTTGCCCGGGCCAGTGTCAGCCTCACCCGCCAGGGATCGGTAGATGCACCGGATTACCCCTGTTTGATCCCACCCGATGTCTGTGTGGAAGAAGGGGTTTACATCTGGGAAATGGAGCTGCCCAAAACGACGGAAAGTTATTTCGTGGCCTACCAGCGGTGTTGCCGGAACGTCACGATCAACAATATATTTTCACCCCAGGCCACCGGCGCCACCTATATGGTGGAGATCACTCCGCTGGCTCAGCAACTGGAAAACAACAGTCCGGTATTTGACGAATTTCCGCCCATCGTCATCTGTGCGGGGGCCGAACTGGATTTTGACCACTCCGCAACGGATGAGGACGGCGATCAGCTGGTTTACGAATTCTGCAGCCCGCTGGATGGTGGGGAGAACAATCTGGATCAGCAGTTCCTGACCACCTGTGATGGCGCCGCACCGGCCCCGGCCTGCGCCCCGCCTTACCAGCAGGTGAGCTTCCGGGCCCCGGACTTTACACCCTTTATGCCGCTGGGGGAAGGCGTCAATCCCGTTCGGATCGATCCGAGGCTGGGTATCATCACCGGCGTTCCGGAAATACTCGGACAGTTTGTGGTGGGGGTCTGCGTGTCGGAATACCGGAACGGCGAATTGCTCAGTAAGGTCTACCGGGACTTTCAGTTTAACGTGGCCAGTTGTGATCCGCAGGTAGTGGCGGATGTGCGGGAAGATTTTCAGATCGCCGATCAGGAATTTGTCATCAATTCCTGTGGGGTCAACACGGTTACTTTTGAAAACCAGAGTTACCTGGAGCAATTCATCGATCACTTCGAATGGCGTTTCGACATCAACGGCAATACGCAGATCATCAACGAATGGGATCCGACCGTGACCTTTCCCGGCGTGGGTACCTATACCGGTGAATTGCGGCTCAACGAAGGCACGGATTGCGGCGATACCGCTTTCATCAAAGTGAACGTCTTTCCGGATATAACTGCCGATTTTTCCTATGAATACGATACCTGTGTAGCGGGGCCGGTCAACTTTATGGACCTGTCGGCCACCGGAAGTTGCTGCCTCACGTCCTGGAACTGGCAATTTGGGGAAGGGGGCGTTTCGAATCGACAAAACCCAACCTACAACTACCGCATACCGGGTAACCTGCCCGTCACGCTGACGGTGCGGGATACCAACCAGTGCGTGGAATCGGTTACCAAAAATCTACCTTATTTCCCGGTGCCCGGGCTGATCGTGATCGCCCCGAGTGCCTTCGACGGATGTGCGCCGGCCGAGATATTTTTCGATAATCTTTCCTTTCCCATCGATACCACCTACGATATTGACTGGAGCTTCGGCGACGGGGGCAGTAGCTCGGCGATCAGCCCGTTCTATACCTACGAAGATCCGGGGACCTATACGGTGGATGTGACCATTACCTCGCCCATCGGTTGTGAAACGGATACAACGTTCGGTGAACTGATCACGGTGCAACCCTCGCCGGAAGCGGGTTTTTCCTTTACCCCGGAAGAGCCGAGCAATATTCAGCCCACGGTCTATTTTCAGGATGAATCCAGCGGGGCGATCGCCTGGCGGTGGGATTTCGGTACGAATTTCAATTCCAATCTGCCGAGTCCGAATTATACCTTCCCGGATACCGGCCGCTACGTGGTGAGCCAGATCGTTACCCACCAGAGTGGATGCCAGGATACAGCGACGGCCATCATAGATATTTTTCCGGAAGTCCGGTATTTTCTGCCCAATGCTTTTACGCCGAATAACGATGCCCGCAACGATGTGTATATGGGCGAAGGCCTGATGGAAGGGGCCACCAATTTTAAAATGACGATCTGGAATCGCTGGGGAGAGCTGGTATTTGAAACGGAAGATCCGGAAGAAGGCTGGAACGGCCGCAAGCTGAACAACGGTCAGGATTCGCCGAATGGGGTCTATGTGGTTATGGTGAGTTACAACGAACCGAGGGGAGATCTGATCGAACTCAAGGGCTACGCCACCCTTATTCGATGACGTCCTGCCGGTGCCGGACAGGACCTGGTGAGACCTTCGAAAAGCATCGCTAATTACGCGCTATTTTGGTAACTTACAATTTTTGTTTTGTAAAAAAGGAGACAAAAATCAATTTATTTTCTGCCTCTGGTTACGGTATATTTTCCAAAAAACAAGCTGTTTCCTTAACTAAAATTTTGTGAGGCATATACTTACTTTCGTTTTATTCTTTTTGGCGTATAATCTTTGTCTAATTGGTAAGCATTCGAAAGGTATAATAAGGTAACGAAGCTTTTTTTAAAATAACCTATGCTCTATTTTTAGGGGGACTAAGCTTGTCACTCACTAAAAATTGAGACTAGATGAAAAAAGCATTACTCTGCATTATGCTGGGGTTCCTGGCTAGTGCAATGTACTCGCAATCAACGGTTAAGGGTACAATCACTGATGAGTCCGGAGAGCCGCTTCCAGGGGCGACCGTACTCGAGAAGGGCACCATCAACGGTACCGCTACCGATCTTGATGGAAATTACATTCTGAGCGTTTCTACCGCTAATGCTATCCTGGAAGTTTCCTACACTGGTTTTGAAAAGAAAGAAGTTGCCGTCAGCGGCAGAGGAACTGTCGATGTTTCCCTGGCTTCCGCAGCTATCGGTATTTCCGAAGTAGTTGTTGTAGGCTATGGAGAGTCGCGTAAAGAGGGACTCACTGGTTCGGTCCAGTCGCTGGGCTCCGAGAAGCTGGAGCAGGTTCCACTGGCTTCCATCGAACAGACCCTGCAGGGTAACGTAGCCGGTCTGCAATCCGTAACCGGTAACGGTCAGCCGGGGGCCAACGTACAGATCCGGATCCGCGGTCAGGGATCTATTTCCGCCTCCAGTGAGCCGCTATACGTGATCGACGGTATTCCGGTAACTGCCGGTGACCTGACCCGTACCAACACCACGGCCAACACCATGGCCTCGATCAACCCGAACGACATTGAAAGTATTACGGTACTGAAAGACGCATCCTCTACGGCCATCTACGGTTCCAGAGGTGCAAACGGTGTGATCCTGATCACGACCAAATCCGGTAAAGAAGGAAAGCCAAAAGTGGCACTGCGCACGCAGTACGGTTTCAACGACTGGGCGGTTACTGACAACCGTCGCCTGAAACCACTGACAAGTGAACAGTATACCGAAATGTTCATCGAAGGTTGGGTCAACCGCGGCGAAACGGTTGAAAGAGCAATTGAGCGCTTTGAAGGATACTACGGTGACGCCGTAACCTTCGGCGCTAATGGAGAGATCCAGCAGGTCAATGTAGAAACCGACTGGGTAGAAGGCATTACCCGCGTCGGCCAGAACCAGAGCTACGACCTGAGTGTACAGGGTGGTACGGATAAAGTGAAATACTACGCTTCTGCCGGTTACTTCAGCCAGGAGTCTCCGATCATCTATTCCGGTCTGGATCGCTACAACTCCCGCCTGAACATCACGGCGGAGATTCTGCCGGGCGTATCTATCTCGAACAACCTGTCTGTCTCTTTCCTGAATCAGAAGGGAATGAGTAGCGGTAGCGGCTGGGCCAACCCGATGTACAACGCCTACTTCCTGGCGCCGGTTATTCCGCTGTACGACGAGCAGGGCCGTTTTTACGGAGATCACAAGAGTTTCTTCATGGGCGGTAACAACCCGGTGGGTAGCTTGTCCGGTGACGATACCCGTGAATTCGACCAGATCCGTATGATGGACAACCTCAGCGCGGACTGGGAGATCGTAGACGGTCTGACCTTCCGCTCTTCCTGGGCGTTTGACATCATCAACATCGAAGAGAATTTCTTCCGGAACGGTCGCTACGGTGACGGTCGGAACGTAGGCGGCTACGCCAACGAATATTACCGCAACCAGTTGAACTGGATCGGTACCCAGACGCTGAACTACGCTACGTCCTTCGGTGAATCGCACAATATTTCTGCTCTGGCGGGGTACGAATCACAGAAAACGACCACGAAAGGTATCCGGGCTTCCGGTGAAGGGTTCCCGAACCCGAACCTGCGGACGCTGGCCAGTGCGGCCACTCCGACCCAGGCCAGCAGTGATATTACCGAGTATTCTTTCGAATCGGTATTCTCCCGCCTGGATTATAACTTCAACTACAAGTATTATCTGAGTGCCTCTATCCGTAGAGACGGTTCTTCCCGCTTCGGTTCGAACAACCGTTTCGGTACCTTCTGGTCTTTAGGTCTGTCCTGGCGTCTGGATCAGGAAGAATTCCTGCTCGGATCGGAAACGATCACCCAGTTGAAACTGAGAGCGAGTTACGGTACCAATGGTAACGCCGGTATTGGCAACTACGACGCCAAAAGCCTCTTCGGTTTCGGATTTGACTACGACGGAACCGGTGGTGGTGCCGTGACCAACATCGGTAACCAGGACCTCACCTGGGAGACTTCTACCAACTTCAACGTTGGTCTGGACTTTGGCCTGGGTAACGTACTTTCCGGTACAGTGGAATACTTCGAGCGGGAATCCGACAACCTGCTGCTGAATCGTCCGATCTCCGCGACGACCGGATTTACCTCACTGACGCAGAACTTCGGTGCCATGAAAAACTCCGGTATCGAACTTACCCTGAACGCCGCGCTGGTAGAGACGTCTGACTTCCAGGTATCCGTAGGTGGTAACATCTCTTTCCTGAAGAACGAGATCATTCGTCTGGACGAAGAGATCATCGACGGTACGAAGATCCGCCGGGAAGGACTGGACTTCCAGTCTTACTACCTGTACCAGTGGGCCGGAGTTAACCCGGATGACGGTACGCCGCTGTGGTACGTGGACGAAAGCATGACGGAAACTACCGGCAACTTCAGTGAAGCCAGCCGCGTGGTAGACGGCAAATCCGCTACGCCTGATTTCTTCGGTGGTTTCAGCACGTTCTTCCGCTATAAAAACCTTTCCCTGGACGGACAGTTCACCTTCAGCTGGGGCAACTACATCTACGACGCAGAAGCCCGCTTCCTGCAGGGTGACGGTGCACTGACTCCCCGGAGCCAGACCCACCTCAACCTGAGCCGCTGGGAAAACCCGGGTGACATGACCGATGTGCCTTATTTCCGCTGGGGGGGTAACAACAACAGTAACGCTGCGAACATGACCCGTTGGTTGTTTGACGGTTCTTACGTTCGTCTGCGGAACGTGACTTTGGCTTACGATCTGCCGGCCAGTGCCCTGCAGGGTATCGGTCTGTCCAGCATCCGGGCCTACGTTCGCGGGACCAACCTGCTGACTTTTGTCAAGGATGATCGTCTCTACCACGATCCGGAAGCACAGATCAGTGGTGTGATCAGTTCTCCGGTTCCCAATCTCAAAACGATCTCTTTCGGCGTTGATTTTGGATTCTAAAACAACAAATAATGCAAAACATGAAGTTTATCAATATAAAAAGCCTACTGCTGGTAGGTTTCCTGAGTTTATTCAGCTGTAGTAAAGAGTTCCTCGAACTGGAACCCTTTCAGTCCGTGGATCTGGAAACGGCCATCGAAACGATAGAGGATTATCAGGCCGCCGTACTGGGTACGTATTCCGGTATGCAGTCTTCCAACTACTACGGCCGCTACTTTGTACTGGTGCCGGATGTAATGTCCGACAATGTTAAACAGAACAGCCAGGCCAACCGCGCTCAGTTGTTCTCCGACTTTGCTACCAACGCCACGGACGGTATCGCTGCCGGTATGTGGAACACCATCTATAATGTGATCGCCCGTGCCAATACGGTGATCAATGCCGAATCCGATATTCCCGCGGCCGTACAGGACGATCGGGATCAGCTGATCGGTGAAGCTTACGCTATCCGGGCACTGGCTCATTTTGACCTGGTTCGTATGTTCGCCCAGCACTATGGGTATACCGATGCGAACAGTCATGAAGGAATTCCCATCGTAACGGTTTTCGATAAGGATTCCAGACCCTCCCGGAACACGGTAGCGGAAGTATACAGTCAGGTCGTTAGTGATTTCATGCAGGCTATTTCCCTGCTGAATCAGGATCCGGGTTCCGCCCGTATCTCCGAAACGGCGGCCAAGGCCCTGCTCGCGCGGGTGTATCTCTATATGGGCAACTATTCTTCCGCCGAAACGCTGGCTACGGAAGTGATCGAAAGCGGTGATTACTCCCTGTTGTCTACGGATAACTACGTGGATGCCTGGAGTAGCGGCAACTCTTCGGAGACTATGTTCGAGATCGCTTTCAGCGAAGTAGATAACAACGGTTCCGACGCCCTGGGCCGGATGTATATCGTAGAAGGCTACGGAGATTATCTGCCGGCGGGAGATCTGCTGGATCTCATTCCGGATGACGACGTAAGATGGGGATTGTTCAAAACGGACGAAAACCTGAGTGGCGAGTACGGAACCGTACGGGTGGATAAATACCCGAACCCATCCGTACAGAACAATACTCCGGTGATCCGTTTGTCTGAGGTATACCTGATCCGTGCGGAAGCCCGCGCCCGTACCAATGACGAGGCGGGAGCGATCGCCGATCTGGACATCATCCGGATGCGGGCGCTGCCCGATGCCGCACCGACTACGGCTAGCGGCCAGGATCTGATCGACGCCATTCTTACCGAAAGAAGGATCGAACTGATGTTCGAAGGCCAGCGGCTCTGGGACCTGATGCGGACCAAGCAGGATCTGATCCGGGATAATTGCACCAACTCTACCTGTAGAGTGGATTATCCGGACGATCGCTTCATTGCTCCGATCCCGCAGGCGGAACTGGATGTGAATGAAAATATGACGCAGAATCCGGGATTCTAATTCCGTTCGGCTCATTAGCATCTTAAGGAGGTAGAGAGACTTTGAATGTGCACTTTGAGGTGTAATATTTTAAGTTTCTCTACCTTTTTTTATAAAATATACTTACCTTTGCCCCGCTTTAAGTGAAGCAGTCAGATAAATCGATAAAAAATGGATGCTATTAAGTTTGTACACGAGCAAATGACACCGGCCAAGGAACTACCCAAATTCCGTGCTGGTGACAACGTAGTAGTTAACTACCGTATCGTGGAGGGAGATAAAGAGCGTATTCAGTCTTTTCGTGGTAATGTGATCCAAATTAAAGGAAACGGTTCCACTAAAACCTTCACAGTAAGAAAAATGTCTAACGGTGTTGGTGTAGAGCGTATTTTTCCGTTTTCTTCTCCAAATATCGTAGACGTAACCATCACCAAGCGTGGTAAAGTACGTCGTTCACGTCTGTTCTACCTGCGTGAACTGGTAGGTAAGAAGGCTCGTATCAAGGAGCGTACCTTCATCAAGGAAAGCAAGTAATCCCCGCGTAATTTCCCGGAGATCTACTTCCTCCAAGCCGGACAATGATATATCGTATCGTTGTCCGGCTTTTGTGTTTGGGGAAATGCGGACGGCTATTCGTCCGGCCTCCGGTCGTCAGTCGGGATCAATGCCGGACTGACGACCGGGGGCGGAGCAACGGGCCGTTTAGAAGAAGTAGGATCCGAGGAAGGTAAATACATTCCGGTTGTCTTCGGCCCGGAATAAACTCAGATTCAGAACGAAGCTATTGAACGGGCTGATCCAGACCCCGCCACCGTAACTATAGTGCCAGGTTTCGGACTCATCCACATCCTCATCCAGCCACACCCGCCCGTGGTCGAAGCCGGCGAGTATACCCATAGAGAAGGGCAGTGTCCGGTTGCGTGACCCCAGGATCTTCCAGCGAATATCATTGTTCTGATAAAAAGCCGTTTTACCGGCGTAGCGATTGCGTCGCAAGCCCCGGAAATTGGCATCCGTACCGGTACCGCCGAGGGTAGCCGCCTGGAAGAACTCGTAATCGTTACTAAAGCGATGCTGTACGCCGAACTGGCTGGCGATTACCACATTGGCCCGGTAGTCCAGCCGTTGGTAGGCCGAAAAAGAGGCATTCAGGTAGGGGAAGTGCTTGTTAATATTCCCCATTTGGTATTTCCAGCCGCCTTCACTGCGGAAACTGAAACCTCTGGTGGGCAGTTCGGGCTGGTCCAGGTTGGTATATTCAAACGTGAGGCGCAATCCGAGATACTGCATACCGTCGAACAACTTAGGATCGAACTGATCGGCCACTTCGTCAATATAGCGACCGGCGGTGCGATCAATACGGACGGATTCGAATGTGGGACCAATTCCCCAGCCGCCGGTGGCCTCGCTTTTCATCAGCATGGGGTTAAATTCGATCAGTCTTTGCCGGACGCGGTTGTAATCGCGATCCCGGTCTTCCAGCACTTCGGGGTTCTGGGCATCATTGCCCAATCCGTAGAAGTTGATGGCGTAGAAAGGCGTCTGGGCTTTGCCCTGCAGGATCAGGTCCCAGTCACTGAGCAGCAGGTCGTTGAAGCTGCCCTTGTAGGTAAAGCGAATGCCGCGGGTAGCCAGGGCGTAGTTGATGCCGTAGCTGTGTTTGGAGGCAAAGGGATCCTTCCGGAAGCCATAGGTGGTATAACTACCGAGAAAACCGACCAGGAAACCATCGTCCGGATTCACGCTGAAGAACGGGAACAGGCTGCCGAAGTTGTATTCGTAATCCCGGGACTTTCGGTCGTAAGTATTGTAAACCGGATTATCGCCGATAAGTATCCGGGTATCCTCTCCACCGTTTACGACATTATTTTCTGATTCGACATCGTAAACGAGGTTTTTACGTCCTCCACCCACAATGCGGGAAGAATCGTTGAAGGTGTCTTCTCCCGGGCCGCCGATAAACCGGATCTTTGGACCCTGTGGCACCTCACCCGTGATGATAAAGGTGTCGTCTCCATCCAGCCCGTAGAGATTGATCTCTTTGGTCTCACTGCTGATGAAGGTCCTTTCGTAGATCAGGTCCTGTTTTTCCAGTTCCTTATTGGTATCGTAGACCTTGATGTTGGTGCGTTCCCGGTCAATCCGGTTGACTTCAAAAAGGTCCCGCTTTTCCGTGCCGACCACATCTACCTTTCTGGCCCGGAAGAGATAATACCGTTTGGCAATATCTATAATGTTATCCCGGCGTTTTTTCAGGCTTTTAATGATGTCGGGAGCCGATATATCATAGATGTTCTTCGGCCAGGAGGTCATAAAGGCGGAGTCGATCAGTTCGTCGGTAAGTTGTTCTTTCAGGAAATTGGCCTCCCTTTCCCAGTCGCTCAGATCCATTTCCGAAGTAAAGGTCGGGTCAAAATGGCGGGCGTTGTAATTGCCCCATTTGGCGGGCCGGATATCGCCCCCGTAAGGCTGCCACTGTTTGGAAGAGGCCATGGCGTTGCGCACGAAGGACATCACAAAGCCGTCGTATTCGCTAAAGGCCTGATCCCGGTCGCGGGGAATGGGGCGGTAATACTCAATTTTACCGGTATCGATCAGACTCCAGCGCCACTGGTCATCGTGCCGGTCCCAGTCGCCGAGCAGCATATCGAACAGTCGGCTACGGACCACCCAGGCCTGATCGATCTGATCGTCCTGTTCGCCCTGTATCTCTTCCAGTACATCGCGGGTACTAAAGATCTCTTTGGGGTTTCCGAAATATTCGGCGTCCTTCCAGACCTTATCGTCTGGTCTTTCCTCCACGAGGTAGAGCGCACCGCCAAAATCATCATTGTAGGTATCCAGCCTGGCCTGTTTAGGGACGTAGTAGAGTTTGGGATTGGTGTGATAGACCTTTGCGGCATCCGCCAGGGGAGGGATCGCAAGGGCCGCAAACGGATGGGAAGCACTGAAATTGTCTTTGACCAGATCCACCGCGAACGACTGGTTGAACGGGTAGGGGATGGTCCGGGTCGCATCCTTGTCGATGGATCGCATGGTGAACTGCCTTCCTTCTTTATTTTCGAGCCGTAGCGAGTTGGTCTGGAAGCCGCCACCGCGTTTGACCGGTTGCACGCCTCCCTGAAAAGTTTCCAGGTCGAGTACGGGCACCTGCACTTCGGAGCCGTACACATTCCGGTAGTGTTGGCCGAACAGGAAACTCCAGATCCCGCCCCGGGCAAAATTATCTTTACTCACCGGTACTTCAACGCTTTTCAGCACATTCACCGGAGGATAGTCGAACAGGGGTTCTTCCTTATCGGGAAGCGGGCCGCGAATTTTCTTGCGAAAAACGACCTTACCTTCCTCGCCGTCTCCCTCCGGTACCCAGAATTCGATCCAGCCACTTCCGTCTTCGTAATAATCGATCTTGGCCCATCCGTACTGAGCGTAGGAGAAATCCGAACCGTTGCCGTTGCGCACGGCGGTTCTTTTGGAGCCCGATCCGCTCACCACGAATACCTGACTGTCCCGCTCGATATACTGGATACTGTGCTCGTGACCCGACGCAAAGACAAAACGCCCATTTTTGCGGGCGTGGCCGACCATACTGTTGCGGAGATTCCGATAGCGGGGGTTGGAAACATCCTGCTCGTGGCCGATGGTGGCCCGCAGGAAGTTGAAAACCGATCCCACTACCGGCATGGGAACCAGCAGGTTGTTGTTGAGGTTGGTCAGTGGGAACAGATGATCTTTGGCCCGGTACTGCCCCCCGTGCGGACCGTAGGTGAACAGCGGGTGGTGCAGTGCAATGACTATATTCTTGTTGCGGTTGCTTTTGATCGCTTCGCCGACCTCCAGTTCGAATACCTCGCGACTTTTGGCATCGCAGTCTTCGTTGATCTCCGGCAGGCCGTCCCAATTTTGCAGGTACCACTGGGAATCCACCAGCAGAATGACGAGATCTTCGGTGAGTTCCACCACTTCGGGGCCACCGCATCCGGCATCGGGGAACCAGATATCATCACGGCCCAGATAGTCTTCCACGAAACGGGCCTGACGCTGTACGCCTTCCAGTTTCCAGTTGTACCAGTCGTGGTTGCCGGGAATAAAGAAAACCCGGCCGGGAAAGTCCTTAACCGCATCCAGCTGAACTTTGATCTTGTATTCGTCCGAGGCCCTTTCCGCCTCCGCCCAGGTGGGCGCCAGACCAGTGCGATAAATGTTATCTCCGAGAAAAACCACCGCATTGTTCTCGTCGGCATTTTTCAATTTCTCGCCGAGTAGCCTGATGGCCGGCGGTATTTCATCAAAGGCGGCTCCTCCGGCATCACCGATCAGGTAAACGCTGTAAACAGGCTCTTCGCCGCTGGGTGGCAACTGGGTTTCCCAATCTTTTCCTTCAGCGGAGTAATTTATCTTAAAATTGGCGCAGGAGGACCAAAAAAAGGTTAGAATTAATAAAACTAGAAGTGGCTTACATCTCATAATATGATGGCAATTGGATTTATATGAGCTTTTAATTGTTTCGTAATATAATTCAAATTGGCCGACAAATGTTGACTAAATCCGGTTTTTGCATCCCTTTCCTTTGAAGGTCAGGAAGAAAAATGTTGCTCGCGGTAGGTTTGGGGACTCATCCCGAACCACCGGTTGAAACTTCGGATAAAGGAACTGGCTTCGGCAAAATCCAGGGAGTAGGCGATCTCCTTGACACTCAGTTCCTCATTCCGGAGGTAGTCCAGGGCAAATTCTCTTTTCAGTTCATCGGTCACTTCCTGATAGGTACAACCTTCCGATTTCAGCCTTCTCTGCAGGGTACGTACGCTCAGATTGAGATTAGCTGCGGCCTCCCGGATCCCTGGAAAATGAGGGCGGGCCATGTTGAGGATCGTTTTGCGGACCCGGTGCCCAAAGTCTTCCTCCCGGGCCATATGCTCTAGTTTTTGCCCCGCGTAGCGCACCAGCATTTGCAGCAACTCAAAATCGCTATTGACGACTTTATCCGCCACCTGTGCTTTATTCAGATAAAAGGCCGTTTGGGAGGTGCCCAGGCGCACCGGGCACTGAAAGATCCGCTCGTATTCCGGCCGGGCCGCCGGATTGGCGTAGGAAAAATGTACGCTGATCGGCTGGTGCTGCTGCAGGGTGATACTCTGGAATTCCCGGAGGGTAAATACCATCATGCCGTCCATGGTCTGGTGGGCGCTCAGCGGATATTGCTTTTCCCAGGCCGCATCGGGTTGGAGGGAAAGTTCCCAGGCGTGGTCAAGTTCTTCCAGTCGAAAGGGGAGTTCCTGACAGCCGAGATTAGCGAACTCTACCGTATACCGGAGGGCTTCCAGAACGGTACTGCTGTTCTGTACGATCTGTACGATCAGGCCGGCTGCGGAAAGGGAAAGGAATTCGCCCAAATGTAAACCCAGACTGGGATCCCGACTCTGACGCAGGGCGATCTGCAGCACCCGGTCGTACTGGACCCGGTCGAAAAAACGGTCCTCATCATTCAACTCATCCAGATGCCGGCTGTCAACTGCCCGGAGCAGATCACCGATGTCGGCACCGCGCTCACCGGCAAAGTGGATCATGTTTTTAACGAATCTCGCTCGGAATGGCATGAAGTTAAGAATTAGAGGCAGGAGCAATCCGCCAATCGCGAAGATAAATACTTGGCACCAAATGTCAATCATTCGGCATTTGCGGTCAAGATGATATCGACAAAATACCGGCATTTTTGTACCAGATAAATTAAAAACAATGAAAAATTTAAGCACAGAGATCGTTATTGCCGCATCCCCCGAAAAGATCTGGGAGGTCCTGCTGAACTTTGCTGAATACCCGGAGTGGAATCCTTTTATAAAGATCGAAGGGAAGCCGGTGGTGGGCACCCACCTAAAAAACACCATGATGCTGGAGGGACGCTCGCCGCAGATTTTTAAACCCGAGCTACTGGTCGTGGACGCACCGAACGAATTGCGCTGGCTGGGTAAACTTTTTGTATCCGGTCTGTTTGACGGGGAACATTACTTCCTGCTGGAACCGATTGACGAGCAGCATACGCGTTTGGTACACGGCGAAAATTTCCGGGGCATACTCGTCGGCATCTTAATGAAAATGATCGGCGAGAACACCCGAAATTCTTTTGAACGCATGAATGTAGCCTTGAAACGCCGGGTGGAAGAAGGACAGTAAATTGATAATAGTTAGGTCATAAAGGCGTGACTTTTAGGAGGATGGGACGTTATGGGCATAAACGAAAGTATGAAAACGACCGCTCTCCTTACCCTAACTGCATTGCTCAGCTTTCTGCTTGGAGGATGCAACCAGGAAACGCTCCCGGACCGTAATTCCTACATCCTGGAAGTTCACCTGTCCGGGGACTACAATGACTACCTTTTTCTCGCCGGAGAAGAAATGGATAGTGTACTGGTGGTGGACGGGGTCGCCCGCTTCACCGGCGAAATGCCGGTACCGGAGCAGGTAGCCGTGATCCCGAAAGGTACTTCGATCGCCCCGGCGAGGGTCTACCTGGAAAACAGTCACATCAAAATGTACGGCCACTATATTCTGGCTACGGATACCCGCCCCCAGAGGATCAGAGTGGACTCCATCGTCGGGTCGAAAATGCAGGATCTACTGGAAGACTGGCAGAATGATTACCAGCGGCTGACCGCGGATCGGGAGAATCCCGAATCCCTGAATGCCCGAATGACCCGGGTAATCGCCGAAAAGATCAAGCTTTCCGACAACCTGGGGGGCTGGATACTGGCACGTTCCGCCGAGAGGCTTTCGCAGGAACAGCTCCGGTCTTTATACGAGCAGATCGACACCACGGCCATACCCGGTACGGAACTCCGAATGATCCAGCGGGCGCTTACCCGAAAATCCAATATCGGGAAAAATGTGGCGTGGGAGAACTACGAACTGATCCCTTCTACCTCCGAAAAAGAAAATATATTGGCTAATACCGGCGGCAAACGTAAGTTATTACATTTCTGGGCGACCTGGTGTGGGCCCTGTATCCAGAATTTTCCGGCTCTGGACAGTGTCGTTGATCAATATCAGGCGCAACTGCAACCGCTCGGCCTATCGATCGACTTTGACAGCACGCGCTGGCACAACTACCTCATTGATGAGCAGCGACTGGATGGGGAGTATTTGTTACCGGGCGCCTGGGAGCATCCGCTCGCCAAAGACCTGGAAATAGACCGCATTCCCTACTATATTCTTTTGGATGAGAACGACCAGATGATCCGCCAGGGTGGTCTTGCGGATGTGATCGCCGGTCTGGAGGAGTAAGCCCCCGGATATATGACTGATCCGGAAATAAAAAAACATCCAAGGGAACGGATCTCTTGGATGTTTTTGGTGGTGTGCCCAGAACAGGAGTCGAACCTGCACGCTCGTAATTGAGCACCAGCCCCTCAAGCTGGCGTGTCTACCAATTCCACCATCTGGGCATGGTAATTATCGATGAAAACGGAATTTAAAATATCGACTTATCGACAGTAACGGATACCGTTTTCAAAAAGTTCTGCAAAGATATACTTATTCAATTAAAATGAAAGCGGAAAAGCGAATAAAAATTACAGATAATCGCATTGAAATTTCATTACCTGCAAGCGGCCGTTGGTTGCCTATTCCTTCTCCAGAGCCGTACTCCGCAACTTTTGCAGGAAAGGCGAGGCAAAGATAAAATCGCGTAGTGTATCACTGTCACTGGTGAGTACCTCAGATTTATTCCCGCGCCAGGCAATCTGACCGTTACTCAGTAGTACGATATTTTCCCCGATTTCCATCACCGAGTTCATATCGTGGGTATTGATCACCGTGGTGATGTTTTGTTCTTCGGTGATACTTTTGATCAGTTCGTCGATCACGATGGACGTTTTGGGGTCCAGACCGGAGTTGGGTTCGTCGCAAAACAGGTATTTCGGCCCCAGCACGATGGAGCGCGCGATACCAACCCGTTTCTGCATACCACCACTGGTCTCGGAAGGGAACTTGCTGTTGACACCCTCCAGATTAACCCTTTCCAGACAGTAATTGACGCGGTCCAGTTTTTCTTTCCGGGTTTTATTGGTGAACATATCCAGCGGGAAGCGCACATTCTCCTCCACCGTCATGGAATCGAACAGGGCCGAACCCTGAAAGAGCATACCTACCTGCATGCGGATATTCCGCAACTGTTTTTTATTCAGCGAATACAGGTCGACATCGTCGTACCAGACCCGGCCGCTGGTGGGGCGGAACAATCCGACCAGGAGTTTGAGCAGTACGGTTTTCCCGGCGCCGCTTCGGCCGATGATCAAATTGGTCTTACCCTGGTAAAACTCCGTGGTAATACCCTTCAGTACTTCAACTCCGTCGAATGATTTGTGAAGATCCTCCGTTCTGATCATAACATATTAGGTTAACAACACTGCAATTAAATAGTCCGCCAGCAGGATGAGAATGTCACTGAATACCACGGCATTGGTACTGGCTTTACCCAACTCAATACTACCTCCCTGCACGTAATAACCCTGATAGCTCGATACCGAGGTAAGAATAAAGGCAAAAACCGCCGCTTTGATGAACATAATGGTGATGTTCCGCTCTACAAAGAAGGAGCGAACCCCCAGTACATAGTCCGAATGCGACATCAGTCCACCGGGGACCGCCGCCAGATAACCACCAATGACACTTACAAAAGCCGCCAGGGCCACGAGCATCGGGATCACCACCAGGGCCGCGATCACTTTGGGCATGATGAGATAAGCTGCGGTATTGACGCCCATGATCTCCATGGCATCGATATGCTCTTTCTGCCGCATCCCACCGATCTCGGCCGCGATATTGGAGCCCACCTTACCGGCCAGCACCAGACAGGTAATGGTCGGCGCCAGTTCGATGATGGTACTGTCCCGCACGATGTAACCGATATAGTACATCGGGATCAGGTTGCCCTCCAACTGGTAGGCGAACTGTACCGCAGTAACCGCTCCGATAAACACGGCGATGACACAAACGATGATCAGCGAGCCTACGCCGATGTCGTTCATTTGCCGCATGGTTTCCCGATAGTACATCGAAAATTTTTCCGGGCGGGAAAAGGCCGTGCCGAGCATAATGAAGTAGCGGCCCAGCTCTTTTAAAAAATTAATAACGATCATATGAATAGATGTTCTCCGGACTCGGTTTTCGGTAGAATCGCCAAAAATACGCTATTTTGTAAACTTTACTAATCCACACAACACCAGTATTGATAAAGAAGTTGAGATGAGCAAGGATAATATAGCACCCGGAAAAGTACTGATCACCGGCGCCACCAAGGGAATGGGCCGGGCAATCGCCTTTCGCTTCGCCCGGGCGGGTATGGATATAGCGGTTACCGCACGCACCGAATCGGATGTAAACGACCTGAAACAGGCCCTGCAAAATGATTTCCCGGACATCGATATTCTGGCTCTGGCCGCGGACGTCAGCTCGTCGGATGATATCGACCGGCTGGCCGAACGCATCCGGAAGGAATGGGGCACACTGGACCTCCTGGTAAATAACGCCGGCATCTTTTTGCAGGACAATCTGCTCACCGAGCCCGAAAGCAATCTGGATCGCTCCCTGCAGGTGAATGTATACGGCCCCTACCGGCTGTGCCGGGAACTGGTCCCCCTGATGATCGATGCCGGAAAAGGACACATTATTAATATATGCTCCGTAGCGAGCAAGATCTCTTTCCCGAATGCCGGTTCTTACGTGATCAGCAAACACGCTTTGCTGGGGCTCACCCGGGCACTGCGCATGGAACTAAAAGAAAAACACGTCAAAGTAACCGCCCTGATGCCCGGCGCTACCTGGACGGCATCCTGGGAAGGGGCCGACATCCCGAAAGAACGCATCATGCCGGTAGAGGATATTGCAGAAGCAGTCTTCGCCGTCTGGTCGATGGGACCGAGTACGGTGGTGGAAGAAATGCAGCTGCGGCCGCAGCTGGGAGACGTTTGAGTTGACAAGGAGACTTGGTGAGGGGGAGATGGGGTGACAAGGGGATGGGGTGACAAGGAGAGGGGTGAGACGGGGAGATTGGGTGATGGCTCTCCCCGGCCTGGCTGATATTATTTAATGACCCATTGATCCGGACTGTTTATAATGGTGATGATTTTGCCGATTATATAGTCATACTGTTGTTTCAGATCCTGATAATTTTTTTGATCTAAATACTGGCAGTGATAGGCAAAATCCCGCCAGACCTGGGTTTCTGCCGCTTCAGTTTCCGCATCACTATATTTGGCGATCATCGCCGCTTTATAACGTCTCTTTCGAAATCCTTCTGCAATATTTGCACAAACCGAACGGGAAGATCTACGGAGCTGATCCGTCATGGAATAGGTCTCTTCTTTTGGAAAAGATTTGGTTATGGTAAAGATATTCATGGCCATTTTAAAAGCCATTTGATATACTTCCAGATCATGATGAGCGCGAATTTTTTGTTTCATCTTTTAGATTTAAGGTGTTAGAGAGAATAAGGCCTTTCAACCAGCCTGTATACTAAAGAGTAGAGAACGACCAATTTTCCATAAAAAAATCAGCACTATTTTTTTTACGCCCCCCTCACCCCGTCCCCCAATCACCCCCTCACCCAATCACCCCCTCACCCAATCCCCCCCTCACCTCGTCACCCAATCTCCCCGTCTCCCCCTCATCAAACATCCGTCACAACCCAAGTCATTAATCACCAGAAGGTAGGAGAGAAGTCGGAATTTCCCGTTCTTTGCAGTATGAATTGGAAAAAGTATGCGCCCATCCCGTATTGGCAGGGTATACTGGTAGCTCTATTACTGGCTTGTCTTTTTACGTTGAAGTCCTATCTGCGGCTGAAATACTTTAATGAACTGGAGTATTTCAAGCTGGGCCGTACCCTTGGGGTACACACGGTGAATTATTTGCTATGGGCCCTCTTGTTGCCGCTGCTCAACTATTTTTTTGAGCGTTTCCCGATACACGATTCCCCCTGGCGAACGAAGGGGATCGCCCTGGCGCTGAGTCTGACCATCTGCTTTTTCCACGAATTCACCTCCAGCCTGATGCTGGCCATACCGGCCAACTGGCTGGGATATTATCCGCTGGGCGATGATAATATGGCCTATATCATCAGAGGCCTGCGAATTGCCGTGCCGGATCGCTTTCTGGAATACTGGATCATTTACGCCATTCTGACTGCGATGCGCATGCAACGCAAATTCCGGAATAAAGAACTGGAACTGGTGAAAGTGGAAAACCAGTTATCCAGCGCCCGTTTGAACGCCTTGCGGTTGCAACTCCAGCCTCACTTCCTGTTCAATACCCTTAATACGATCTCCTCTCTGATGGAGATCAATGTGAATGCGGCCCAGAAGGTCGTGTCCCGCCTGGGGGGCTTACTGCGCTTCGTGTTGGATAAGGATGAACGCAATTTCATTCCCTTGCGCGAGGAATTGGAATTTGTACGCAATTACCTGGACATTGAACAGACGCGGTTTAACGATCGGCTGAGCGTGCAGTACGATATTGACGATGCAACCCAGGAGATCTGGGTACCGCACCTGATCCTGCAGCCGCTGGTGGAAAATGCTATCAAGCATGGGTTCTCCAACCGGAGCAACGATGGAAAGATCGAGGTGATCACCCGCAAACTCGACGATAAAGTGGAAATGGTGATCCGCGACGATGGTTGCGGTACGGACCTCAGTCCGGAAGAACTGCTCCGGGCGGGTATTGGCCTGAGTAATGTCAAAAAACGGCTGGAACTGCTTTACGGCGAAACGGCCGAAATGGAAATTACCACCCGTCCAGAAGAAGGGTTCTCGGTTTGCATTCTCCTGCCCATCAAAAGACCGGAAGCATGAGAAAGATCAAAACACTGGTCGTCGATGACGAGCCGCTGGCCCGGGCGCGGATCTGTAAATTACTGCAGGGATATGATTTCATTACCCTGCTGGGAGAGTGCCGCAACGGCAAGGAGGCACTGCGACAGATCACGGACTACCGACCGGATCTGGTTTTTCTCGACATTCAAATGCCGGATTTTAATGGCTTCGATGTGCTGGCCAAGATGGATAAGGACAAGATCCCTTTTATCATTTTTGTGACCGCCTACGATCAGTATGCACTCAAGGCCTTCGATGTGCACGCCGTAGACTACCTGCTGAAACCCTACGATAACGAACGCTTCGATCGCGCGCTCGATCACGCCCGCCGGCAGATCCAGACCCGGGATCAGGCCACACTGCACCACCGGATGCTCCATGTACTGCAGGAGTTCGAGCACCAGCAGATGCCGGAAAGCCTCCGGATCGAGATAAAGGACCGGGGCAAAACCCAGTTTATTAATCTGCTGGATATCCAGTGCGTGGAAGCGCAAGGCAATTACCTGCAGCTTTTCCTGGCGGATGATACTTACCTCATCCGGCAGACGCTACAGGCTTTTGTGGAAGAAACCCAGGGGCATCCCTTTCTCCGTATTCATCGTTCGATCCTGATCAATACCAATTATCTGAGCGGCAAACGCTATGACGGCAATGGCCAGTACCAGTTCTCGCTGCGCAACGGCCGCCAACTCCAGTCCAGCCGCAGCTTTCGCGAGGATATCGAAAAGTTTTTCGACGATCCGGTGCAGTAAAATATTTCCGGCCGCAAGTCATCACAATTTCCTTCATCCGTCACATATCCTTTGCCTTCGGCGAACAGAGCCTGTATCTTTGGTAACAACGACGTAATCACTACGACTGTAATTAAATCACCCGAACTTTTTGTTATGAAAAACATCCACTGTAGATCATGGTGGCTGGCCTGCCTTATCGTGAGCCTGCCATTCTATCTGGGCGGACAGACCCAGCTACTCTCCACACCCACGGCCAGTCCGAAAGCGATGGTAAGCCAGCGGATCGGCCTCACTGATGTAAAGGTGGTATACCACCGTCCCGCAGCCCAGGAGCGCGATATCTGGGGTACGCTGGTGCCCCAGGGCCAGGTTTGGCGGGCAGGCGCCAATGAGAATACGGTCATTCATTTTTCGACGGACGTGCAGGTAGAAGGTAAAGCGCTGGCTGCCGGTTCCTACGGTCTCCACATGGAAGTAGGGGAGGAGCACTCCACGGTGATCTTCTCCAACAACAGCACGTCCTGGGGGAGCTTTTCCTACGATCCGCAGGAAGATGCCCTCCGGGTGGAAGTGAAAAATGAACCCACCGATCATTTCTATGAATACCTGACCTACGAGTTTTTGCCCAACGGTAATGATGCCGGGACCTGTGCCCTCAGTTGGGGCAAACGCCGGATCGCTTTCAACTACACGGTTGATCTGGGATCCACCGTACTGGCCAGCATCAGCGAAGAACTACGCGATAAGGCCGGCTGGACCTGGCAGGGTTGGAACGAAGCGGCGAATTACAGCCTGGTAAATAATCTGGACCTCAAGCAGGGCCTGGCCTGGGCGACCCGTTCGGTATTCATCAACCCGACGTCCCAAAACCTGCTGACGAAAGCCAGGATCACCGCGCAGATGAAAGCCGGCGAAGGGAAAAAACCGGATCCCGAAGTAATCCTGACCGTACTGGAAAAGGACCTGGATGCGTTTCCGACCACCTGGAAAGAATGGAATGCCGCCGCGGCTTTCGCCCAAAATAACGGCGACATGAACCGCGCCGTAAAATGGGGGGCAACTTCCGTTCGTATGAGTCCGCAAATGACCAATATGATGGCCCAATCCACCTATCTGGCGGCCAAGGGAGATAATAAGGAAGCGGAGAAAATGAAGGAAGAAGCCATCGAGCGGGGAACCAATGCCGAGCTGAATACCTATGGCTATCAGTTGCTTTTCGGTGGAAAACCCCAACAGGCCATCGAGATATTCAAAGCCAATACCGATAAATATCCGGAGGATGCCAATGTCTGGGATAGTCTGGGAGAAGGATACGTCACGGTCGGCGATAAGGACAACGCGATCAAGGCTTTCAAAAAGTCGTTATCGCTCAATCCACCCGCCAACGTCCGGGCCAATTCCCTGAAACTCCTGAAGCAGTTAGGGGTAGATACCACCCAAATGCACCCCTGACCCCCGAAAATCTGACCCCTAAAATCTGACACCTGATAATCTGACACCTGACCCCTAACAACCTGACACCTGACAATTAAAAACAGTTCTTGTAAGAAATCACCGTTTTTGCGACGGCCGGGGAATTAGTTTCCTGGCCGTTTTGCTTGTAACACCGACCTCCGGTCGGTGTCCGCTATACATGATGCGAAGTGGTTTGGAATTTTTTCAAAACACTTCGCGTCAGGATATGCTGTACTTAAACTGGTTTGGATTTCCCAAACCAATTTTACGTCAGTATAATAATTATCACCTGCCTACCCCCATCAACTCTAAAACCCATCCCATCTAGGCCGGAAATTTCCAGAATTCCCTATACTTGCAGGAAAAAGCATCCATGCGAAAAATATCGGCTGATCTCATCTTTCCCGTTTCCGGAGCCCCGATCGTTAACGGAGTAATCGTTTTAGAAGACGACGGTACCATTTTATCCGTCGATCAGATGGAGCAGCACGATCCGGGTAGTGTGGAGAATTACGAAGGCATCATCGTTCCGGGTTTTGTCAATACCCATTGCCACCTGGAACTATCCCATATGAAAGGATTGGTCGATACGGGTACCGGCCTGTTGCCATTCCTGCAAAAAGTAGTTGCTTTCCGGGATTTTCCCCAGGATCAGATCCTCGATGCGATCGATCAGGCGGATCAGTACATGTACGATCAGGGGATCGTGGCGGTAGGGGACATTTCCAATAAACTGGATACCGCCGGGCGTAAGGAAAAGAGCGAGATCCGCTACCACACCTTTGTGGAAATGTTTGACTTCCTGCAGGACGGGGCCGCTCAGACCACCCACGAGCAGTACGAGCCGGTATTTGCGGGGCAGAGTACCGGTGGTGGTAATGTGAAGAGCTATGTTCCCCACGCGCCCTATACGGTTTCCCAAAAGTTGTTTCGGATGATCCGGGAGCTCAATAAGGGGAAGAATATCACCGTGAGTATCCACAATCAGGAAACGCCGCACGAAGACGAGCTATTCCTGACGAAAACGGGTGGTTTCAAAGAGTTTTACCGTACATTCAATATTCCCCTCACCGAGTTTTCGGCAACGGGTAAGACGGCCATCCACTACGCGCTGGAAAATATGGATCCGAACAGCCGTACGCTCTTTGTACACAATACGATGACTCGGCCGGAAGATATCCGGGCCGCTCACGACTGGAGCGATAAATTATACTGGGCCACCTGCGCCAATGCCAATCTTTACATCGAGAACCGCCTGCCGAACTACCAGTCCTTCCTCGACAACAACGCCCGGATGACCATCGGCACCGATAGCCTTACGTCCAACTGGCAATTATCCGTACTCGAAGAGATGAAGACCATTGCCCGCTACCAGTCCTATGTGCCCTTCGAGACCCTTATCCGCTGGGCCACCCTGAACGGGGCCGAAGCGCTGGGTTTTGCGGATAGCCTGGGAAGTATCGAAGCCGGCAAAAAGCCCGGCCTGAATTTGCTTAATCTGGACGCCGACCTGCAACTGACCACCGAGACCAAGGTGGAAAAGTTGGCTTAGCGTTGCGGGAACGGCTCAAGATCCGATAAATGAAAGATATACTGGACGCAGATGATCCTATCCCGGAATCGAAAGATCCCTATCTGGGATGGTTGGGCGTATCCATGATCCTCCATCTGGTACTGTATATCGACGGGACCCTCGGTAATTTCTGCCGCTTTCATGCACTTGGAATAGCTATTACGCTTTTCCTGATCACCGCCAGTTTTTTGGTCTACTTTTTCCTGCGAAAATTGATCTGGAAAAAAAGGTGGGTACTCGCCGGCTTATGTATCGCCGCCAATGTTTTTTTGGGTCTGGGCAATTATATGATCATTTGTTAGCTGGACTTTAGGTTTTTAAGCGGCCCTGGTCAGCATATAAATCAAATGCTCAGCCCAGGGCGGATTTAATTTTTGCATATCCGCCTGAAAAATGGATGTGCAAAAATGCTGATTTCGCCAAACTCGGTATCTGACCGAGGCGATAGCGTCCGAAAAAGTCGGGCGTGATTTTTGATACCATGCACAAGGTTTTATGACTAGTCGGTTTTGCTTTTGTAAATGATCTGCCCAGAGGGTAATGAGGGTGAACATAGCCATCAAAATTGGTGTAGATCTAGCGATAGCCAGGTCCGACCATTGACGTTGGGTTTCTACTCCCAGATGTGCTCTGACTTCTTCAAAGGTAACCTCGACGGTCCATCTTCGAATAAAGAAGTCGATAATCTGAGCCGAATCTAAGTCTAGATTGGTTGACAGCAGGGCTGCCGGATCGATATTCCCACCTGGGTCCTTAGTAAGTACCCAGCGAATAGGCGCCGGAGGCATTCCGGAATGATACCAGATGGCAGTTCCACTTGCTATACACATTGATCTGGCACCATGGTTGTACCATTTTGGGATAACCATCTCTGTCCACTTCGTCTCGGGATCGTCGAGTCGTTGCAGCAAGGTTGGTTGTCGCTCCCCCTTTTTTCGTTTGCGGCCTACCTGCCCCGCAGGTCTTGGAGGTACAAAGTCATAAAGGGCTGCATCTAATCGCAGACGAGTGATCATACAAACGTGCCGGCGTACACTATCCAGCAGGTCAATAGCTGAGTAGCTGGAATCTGCCACGATGATAATCAGTCGATTAGGCAGCCAACGGCTCAGTTGTAGCATCATTTGTCGAGCCCAATCGGTGATCTTTTTGTGAGCCTTTCCCCGCTGTTGGTGGTAACGCTCGGAAGGAGCCAAAACCGTTAGAAAAGGTAAGGCCCAGACCCGATCGGCCCAACTAATGGGGGTAAGCAACATCAAGCTGATCCAACGCAAGCCGCTACATTTAACAAAATGTGACTTACTGGATCGAACCGGATCTCGGTAGATTCCCTTGGCTTTGATCTTGGCTCCTCGGCGTCTTTCGATCGTTTCATCGATGCCAAAGACCAAGTATGATGCGGCCGGTGAAAAGTGATCCACTAACAGTAGCAGTAAAATCCGGGCGGCTCGATAACAAGACCATTTGGCTTTGCTCAATACCGAGTGATATTTATCAAAGCGCTTGTACTGACTTAGGCCAACTGCTCGTAAAGCACTGCAAACTGTTCGGCGGCCTACTACCAATAAGCAACCGGTAATTAAAACCTTCGCATGTTCAAAGACCTTTTTGCTAAATAGCCCGGCAAATGCCGATATTTGTTGGGAGAACTCTTCGGGTAGTGTGATCATAAATTTAAAGTGTGGTTACTTCAAATTTACGCACCCTGGGGAGTTCTCTCTAATTTTTCAAAAACCTAAAGTCCAGGTTAGATCCAGGCCAAAAACACAGAGAGCAGTATATCCCAAAGGAGAGAAATGCCAATCAGGAATTAAACTGGGAATTAATGTGCCTTTAGGCACAAAATGTAGGTAGCAAAATGACCATTTCCCGGTTTAGCGTGCCGTAGGTACGCCATGTAAAACCATATTGCGTACCTACGGCACGCTGAATCTCCCGAATTATTTAGACGGGCTACCTATATCTCGTCCCTACGGGACTTTTAACTCCTGATTCCCATGAGAAATGCCCGGTATCGTCACCAACGGCGGTCAAGCTTCGCGCAAGACCATCCGTGACTAGTTGTGCCGGCTCGGCTCAGTTAAACAGATTGGAGAAGATGATGGAAATTAGCATCAGACCCAGGATCGCGACCAGCATCGTGCTGAGTCCCAGCCAGAAAGCGGTCTTGGCGATGCGATATTTATCGGGATTGTTCGCCTTGAATTTTTTCATGCCGATCGCTCCGAGGATAACGGCGAGCAGACACCCCAGCAGAGCGACGTAAAGTAAAGCCGGAGCGCTGATCGCACTGGCTATGCCCGCCGCCAGGGCCCCACCGAAGAAAGAATACATACCGACGTCAGCGACCGTCGTTTCCTGCATTCCTTTCCCGTGCTTTTTCGCCTTTTTGGCGGCTCGTTTGAGTTTTCCCCGGATCAGGGAAAAAGTGAGAGATTCCCGCAGGGACAGGCGGCGGCCCAGTTTTTTACCGAGTTCCTTGTTTTTCAGGTCCCGAATGTCTTCCAGACTGATGGTGGAAGTTGTTGCTGCATCGGGCGTGACGCTGTGTACCGGGAAGCTCTGCCCCCGGATGCTCAGCAGCAGGCAAAGGAGGCTTAGGGTAAATATTCGCATAGCTCTGGAATTTGTTTCCAGAAAGTTAGGCGACCCAACGGAGAACTTTGGTAATTTTTTTCACCTGTCCGGATGCTGCACGGTGATCTTTGTCTCTATTCCGTTTATTTCCGTCCGAAATCCGCCGGGATCTCGCCCCAGCTTTCCGTTTCCCACTTCAGGATCGGATTTTTGTAGGTATTGTTTTTCAGCCAGGTCTCCGCCCGCTGGATGAGTTCGTGCAGGCGGGCCGTTTTCGGGGAGTGCTTCAGGGTGGTTTTGGCCTTTTTCCGTTTCACCCAGCCCATGGCGATCCTGGAGTCCGTATATATAGGCGTATTTTTGCCCTGTTTCTGGAACATGGCCAGCGCGTGTACGATGGCAAGGAACTCTCCGATGTTGTTGGTGCCCAGGGCAAACTTCTGATGGAAGATCTGCATGCCGGATTTGGTGTCCACTCCCTGGTATTCCATCACCCCCGGATTACCACTGCAGGCGGCATCCACGGCGATACTGTCCCAGACGATATCCTTGCGGGCCGAATCCGGCACACTGGTGGGTTTTTTGGTACCCGCAGATGCGGCCTTGGGCGTAAAGGTATAACCCGAACGATAAGCCTGTTCGGCTTCCTCTTTGGTTTTAAAGGCTTTATATTTTGCGTTGGGAAATCCCTTGATCTGTAGTTGGCACTCCGTCCAGCTCTCGTAAATACCCGGTTGATTGCCCTGCCAGACTACATAGTATTTTTTCTTTCCTGTCATTCGTTGATGATCTGATGATGCGGTAATAGGGTGATTCTATTTTCCAGAAACCCAAAATGCAATATTACAAATAATCAGATGATTGGATCATCGAACGATCAAATCAATGTGTTCGTACACCAAAACGATCTGAAATTTAATCTATACTTTTGTGGCAAAGGAAAAATGAGATGAAACTGATAGATACGCACGCGCACCTGTATTCGAAAAAATTTGAGAGCGACCGGTCCGAGATGATCGAGAGAGCCGTCGCACAGGGAGTAGAGCAATTTTACCTGCCGAATATCGACAGCAGCTCGATCGAGGGCATGCTGGAGCTGGAAAGCACTTATCCGAACCGCTGTTTTGCGATGATGGGGCTGCACCCCTGTTCGGTACAGGAAAACTACGAGGAAGAACTGGCGATCGTCCGGTCGTGGCTGGATAAACGATCCTTCTGTGCGATCGGGGAGATCGGCATCGATCTGTACTGGGACAAAAGTACCCTGCCGATCCAGGAGAAAGCTTTTAAGACCCAGATCGACTGGGCGCTGGAGTTCGATGTGCCCATCGTTATTCACGCCCGGGAATCAACGGAAGAGATCCTGGCCATACTGGAAACCATTGAGGACGAGCGGCTGCGCGGGATCTTTCACTGCTTTACCGGCGATGCCGGGCAGGCACAGCGTGCGATCGACCTGGGTTTCCACCTGGGGATCGGCGGCGTGCTGACCTTCAAGAACGCCGGTCTGGATAAAACCATTGCCGATATCGACCTGAAGCACCTCGTACTCGAAACGGATGCGCCCTATCTGGCCCCCGTACCGAAAAGAGGGAAACGAAACGAGAGTGCCTACGTATATTTTGTAGCGGAAAAATTATCGGAGATAAAAAGTATCTCTCTGGAGGAAATTGCGAAAGTTACTACGGCTAATGCAGAGAAAATCTTTGCGCAAAAGCCACAGCGCCAAGTGTTGAGCAACTAAAACACGGAAATGGCATGTTGACGACAATCCGGTGCTGGTGGCCTGTTTACTGTGTCCGGGAACGGCATGAGCCTAAAAAAATTTTGATTTGTAACATCTTTTTGCAATTTTTGTGACGTCCAGGGTTGCTGGAGACAGCATAATAATTAATTTTGCTGAGTAATGATCGCCATTCATTACAAGAACGTATGGAGAGGTGGCCGAGTGGTCGAAGGCGCACGCCTGGAAAGTGTGTATACCCCACAAGGGTATCGAGGGTTCGAATCCCTCTCTCTCCGCGAATTTTATTCATTTACACTGAGGTCTTTAATCTAAACAATCGTAAAACCTTACTGACTATGCGAAAATTATTTGTAACGCTGCTCGTACTGGGCTTGGCGGTATTCGCAACTTCTGCTTTATACGCACAGGGTGACGCTGCTGCTGCCACTGAAGATGGTGGTGGATTCCAATTACTTAAAAAGTATTTCATCGACGGAGACTGGCGCTTCATGAGTTTCGTACTCGTCTGTCTGATCCTCGGTCTTGCTTTTTGTATTGAGCGCATCATTACGCTTAACATCGCAACTACGAACACTGACAAACTGTTGGCTCGTATCGATGAAGAGCTGAAAAACGGTAGCGTAGAAGGCGCTATGGAAGTTGCCCGTTCAACTCCCGGACCTACTGCCAGCATCCTTTACGAAGGACTGAAAAGCGCTAAAGACGGTCCTGAAGCAGTTGAAAAAGCCATCGTATCTTACGGTAGCGTTCAGATGGGCTTGCTGGAACGCGGCCTCGTATGGATTTCACTCTTTATCGCCATTGCCCCGATGTTGGGTTTCATGGGTACGGTAATCGGTATGATCCAGGCCTTCGACCGGATCGAAGCTGTGGGTGACCTTTCTCCTTCAGTTGTGGCCGGGGGTATTAAAGTAGCCCTTTTGACAACGGTATTTGGTCTTATTGTGGCCATTATTCTCCAGATTTTCTACAACTATATCGTTAACAAGATTGACGGTATCGTAAACCGCATGGAAGATGCTTCTATCGCACTGGTAGACATTCTGGCCGAGAATAATGTATTTAACAGATAATCGAACGCTTAGTTAGAGGTAAAGACATATATGGCAGTTCCGGAAAATAATTGTATATTATTGTCCGGAATTGCTGCTCTTTTCCTTACTGCGAGCGTTTTTGAAAAAACCAAGCCGTTATGTATAATTTTTTAGTTAAGAACGGGCAGGCGTTAGCTTTTGGTCTTGGTGCTTTAATCGTTGTGGTTTTCCTCGCAATGGTTATTCCCAACTCCAGCGGCTTCACCGATTTGCCCAGAGAAGAGCAATATGCGACCAGCATGTTCAACTTTGGCCTGCAAATGGCAGTTGTTCTGATTGCTATCGCTACCGTAGCCATGGTTCTTTTTGGATTGTTCCAGATCTTTTCCAACCTGAAGGGTTCGGTTAAGGGCCTGATCGGCTTCGGCGTACTGATTGCTGTTTTTGTGATCGCCTACTCCTCAACTTCAACTGATGTTTCTCCTGCTATCCAGGAATCCATCAATAAGTTTCAGATCTCTCAGGAATCCGAAATTACTGACGGAACCCTGAAAATGATCGGAGGAGGTATTACTACCGCACTGGTGTTGATCGCCGTTGCGTTCGTATCATTCATCGTATTCGAGATTATCAATTTCTTTAAATAACATTACTATGGCTAAGACGAGTTCCAGGGATCGGATGAACAATGAGATCAATGCCGGATCTATGGCAGATATCGCGTTCCTGTTGCTGATCTTCTTCTTGGTAACTACTACCATCGTGGAAGATAAAGGTATCCTGGTAAAACTGCCGATCTGGTCAGAGGAAGAGCCCGATATTACCAAACTGAAGGAACGTAATGTTTTTGCAGTACTGGTAAACGCTCAGAATCAGTTGCTGGTACGGGGAGAACCCATGCGCGTGGAAGAGTTGAAAGACTTTGCGAAGGAGTTCATCGCCAACCCAACCAACCGTCCGGATCTGTCAGAGAAACCCACCAAAGCCATTATTTCACTGAAAAACGACCGGGGTACGGAATACGGTACCTACCTGTCTGTATACAACGAACTCAAAGCTGCCTACAACGAGCTTTGGAACGAGTTGGCACAGAAAAAATACGGCCGCGATTACAGTGAGGATATGCCTTATGCTTACCGGAAGGCTATTCGGGAAGAGATCCCGATGGTACTTTCCGAAGCAGAACCTACTGCCTTTGGTGAGGAATAATCTGGATGCTAGTTGTCGAAAAACTGCCACTTTATTTCTTTCACCGTCCGGTCTTAGCATGAGTACCGGTTAAAATTGGGAAACCATGGCAAAATTTTCAAAAAAGAGAGGAAAGGCCAAACCGGCTATTTCTACGGCTTCGTTGCCGGATATCATTTTCATGTTGCTGTTCTTCTTTATGGTGGTTACCGTACTGCGGGACGCTGAACTGAAGGTGAAAGTGGTAACGCCTTTTGCTTCTGAATTAACAAAGCTGGAAGAGAAATCTTTGGTAAACTATCTATACGTAGGAAAACCAACACAGCAATATCAAAACGTTTACGGTACCAAACCCCGTCTCCAGCTGGGAGATAAGTTTGCTACGGTACGGGATATTCCGCTGTTCTTAGAAAAACATAAAGTGAAACTTCCCGAGAACAAACGGGATCGGATCACTTCTTCTCTCCGGATCGACGGCGAAGTAACCATGGGTATCGTTTCTGATATCAAAACCCAGCTTCGTAAATCCGGACAGCTTAAAGTAAACTACTCGGCTAAGAAGAAAGCAGAAAAATAATCTGTGAACTGAACACTTTCGAGTAAAACGAAAAAAGGTCTTCTTGTTATCGAGAAGACCTTTTTTTGTTATATACCGGTAGGTAGGAAATCCGCTATCGAAGCCGGTCCATGGATCTTACCAGTTTGTCATCTTTTTTGATACTGCGCCAGCCCAGAATGATAAAGATCAGGATCAACACCGGCATCAGGCTGCCGATCTCAAATCCGGCATCCCCGTGTTCGGGATCACCCAGAAAAATGAAAAGGCCGAAACCCAGTCCGATAATGGTGGCGATGATGGCCATGATACTGAGGTTCATCTGTAGCTTCCTGTTCTTGAACAGGAAAATGGCAATCAGGCTGAAAACGCCGGCCAGCAGGAAAGTGACCAGCAGTACCATGTGGTCGTTAATGTTGAAAACCTGGTCTGCAAACAAGCTGGAATTGGCTTCTGCTTCCGGGGTGGAAGCAAAGGGAAGACCCAGTAATCCGCCCGCAGCCATGGTGGCTAAAGCTAAAAAGATCGTTTGAATCCTTTGGATCATCAGATTTAATTTAATTCTTCAATATTTTTACCCGGCAAAGATAGGCCAAGAATTGTAAAATTCGTTAGCCGGGAACTTATGACTTTCCACTCATGGGTAACAACTCAGCTCTTCCGTCCTATTCCCTCAGCTATTGGGAAAAAGAAAGTTTTTTTTCCAACATCGAAACGCTCATCATCGGCAGCGGCATCGTGGGCCTGAGTGCCGCGATCCATTTAAAAGAACGTCGGCCCGATCGCCGGGTAGTCGTATTGGAGCGGGGCCCCCTGCCGATCGGGGCCAGTACCAGGAATGCCGGCTTTGCCTGTTTCGGCAGTTTGTCGGAACTCCTCGATGACGCATCCGAAAGGCCGCTGGACGAAGTGATCACCCTGGCCGCAGAGCGATACCGCGGTCTGCGCCGGCTGCGGGAACGCCTGGGGGATGCCACGATCGATTACCGCCCCTACGGCGGCTACGAGCTATTCCGGGCAAGTGAAAACGAGCGTTTTCAGAGCTGCCGGGATATGATGGACACCTACAACCGGGCGCTCAGTTCGGTGACCGGACGGGATGATACCTACCGTCTGGCCGGAGAAAAACTTGCCGATTTTGGTTTTGCCGGCGTGCAACAACTCATCCACAACCAGGCGGAGGGACAGATCCATACCGGAAAAATGATGGCCACCTTGCTGAGTCGGGCCCGTATTCTGGGCGTGGATATTTACAACGGAGTGGGGGTAGACCGGCTGGAGGACAGCGCTCAGGGCGTGGAGGTCCGGACGGAGCTGGGATGGATCCTCCGGGCGGAAAATGTGCTGGTCGCCACCAACGGTTTTGCGGCTCGTTTGCTCCCGGACCTAGCCGTAGCTCCGGCCCGCAACCAGGTGCTGATCACCAAACCGGTGCCCGGTTTACCCTTTGCCGCCTGCTTCCACTACGACCGGGGATACTACTATTTTCGTAACATCGACGGACGGATCCTGCTGGGTGGTGGCCGCAATATCGACCCGACCGGAGAAACGACTACCGAATTTGGTACGACACCGCCGATTCGCCGGGCCTTGCTGGAACTGCTCCACAGCCTCATTCTACCGGACCGGCCGGTTGAGGTGGACAGTTGGTGGAGCGGCATCATGGGGGTCGGCACTCAAAAACAGCCAATCGTCCAAAGACTGAGCGATCACGTGGTGGTTGCCGTACGCATGGGCGGAATGGGCGTGGCCATCGGTAGCCTGGTGGGCGAACGGGGCGGAGAGATGCTGGTCTGATGTGGGAAAGGGGCCGCATCAAACCCCAACCTGACTTTTAATCAATGTCCGGGATGGCATCCGATCATCGTAGTGTCGCTAATATCCCTTACTTTTGCATGGGTTTTATAAAATCCCGTTAATGGAAGGTTAAGCAGCTCAAGCGACTTAACAGGATGGATATCAGGGACGTTTTGTTGGAAATACGCCCTAACTTCCATTAATCACAAAATGGCATGACAAAGAAATATTTCAAGTGGATCTTTTCGGCTTTGCTGCTCTGGAGTATGGTGGGGACCGCTTTTGGTCAGCGACCCCAGCAGCCGATCTTTAAACCCAAGCAGGTGCAGCCGGATACGGCCAAAACGCCGGTGGATGTGGATCATGCTGATGTTTTGGAACTTTCCCAGCGGCAGGGAAGCACTTTTCAGAAATTGATCGGCAATGTGGAATTACACCAGGACAGTGTCTTCATGTACTGTGATTCGGCATTGATCGAGGATGATATCCGTGTACTGGCCCAGGGCAATGTGATCATTCAGCAGGGAGATTCTCTCAGCGTTTTTTCGGATTCGCTGAACTACGATGGGGTAGAGCGGATCGCAGACCTCTACGGAGATGTGATCCTGGTGACGACCGAACAGAAACTCTTTACCAATCATCTGACCTATAATCTCCGGACTAAAACAGCGACTTACTTCGAAGGGGCCACCATCGTGAACGGTGAAACCCAGCTGACGAGTAAAAAGGGCTACTACTACGTCGACCGCAGCGAGGCCTACTTTAAGGATAGTGTGGTGGTGGTAGACTCATTGTTCGGCTTGCGATCGGATACACTCCTGTACAATACCAGTACCAATGTGGTGACATTCCTGGGACCCACCGTGATCAGTACGGACAGCAGCCGGGTGTACTGCGAGGCCGGTTTTTACGATACGGAGAATAACATGGCGGAATTTACCGAAAATGCCCAGTACGAAAAAGGAGAGCAGAAAGCCACGGCGGAAACGATCCGCTACAACGGCAATCAAAAAGAATATGCCCTGGATGGCAACGCTCGTTTTCGCGAAGGAGAACGGGTAGCCGTGGCCGATGAGATCCTGTACAATGAAATAACGGAAAAGACCTTTCTGACGGGTAGCGCCCGCTTTAAGGACGAAACCCGGGATATTGTAGCCGATGAAATTGTCTACGATGCCAGGGCGGATACCTACTCTACCCGCGGGCGGTCGCGCATCAGTGATCCCCCGCAGATCCTGGAAGCCGATCAGGTAGACTACCGCGAGGAACTGGGACTGGGGATCGCCATCGGCAACGTTACCTGGCGGGATACCTCGGCAAATCTGACCATCGTGTGTGAAGAAGCTGAGTACAACCGGGCCACCGGTTACCTCAAGGCGATCGGCGGTAAAATGGGCCGTCCGTTGCTGATCTCGCTGATGGAGGGTGATTCCCTGTTCATGACCTCGGATACCCTGTATTCCACCCGGGCGGATAGTGCTGCCAACGACAGCAGCCGCTTGTTGCTGGCCTACAAGGATGTCCGGATCTTCAAAAGTGATCTGCAGGTGATCTGCGATTCCATGGCCTACAGCACGGTAGATTCGCTGTTCCGCTTTTTCCGGGCACCCGTGATCTGGTCGGATACTTCGCAATTTTCGGCTGATTCCATATTTATGCAGATGGCGGATCAGAGCATCGATAAGATCTTTCTCAAGCAGAATTCATTTATCATCAATTCGCCGGACGAGTTGTATTTTAACCAGATCAAAGGGAAAAATATTACCGCAAGTTTTCGGGAGGGAAACCTCCGGGTAATGGATGTACGGGGAAGTGCCGAATCGGTTTATTACGCACTCGACGAGGGCGATGCCTATATCGGGGTGAATAAAACGGCCTGTAGCGATATGATCCTCTATTTTGGGAACAATGAGATCGACCGGATCAAATTTCTGGTTCAGCCGGAAGGCAATACCTATCCCATGACCCAGATTGATCACAATGAGATCAAGATCAAGGGATTCAACTGGGATACGACTTTCCGCCCCGAAGGCAGGGAGGATCTTTTTGCCGAAGAGAAAAAACGCCCGGCATCGATGATCCCGGAGCCGGCTCCGGCCGTTAAATTAATACCGGCAAGGGGGCGGGGCGGCCCACCCACGGGAGACGGACCTCCGCAGACGCTGGACCGGGGACAAAGAAAACCGATTACCGAAGAAAAAGAACGATAGGCGATTAACGCAATGTATACCATGAATACAACCGCTTGTAAAGGGCTTCGCCGGCTAAGCCCGGTCAGTTTACTGTTGATCTTTCTATTCCTGTTTACCGGGATGACAGCCCGGGCCCAACCGGATCAGCTCATGGAAGAAGGCAATGCGGCCTACGCCAATAAAAATTACGAGCGGGCGATTGAAGCTTACGAAAAGATACTGGCGGACGGATTTATTTCCGATGCCCTGCACTATAATCTCGCCAATGCCTATTTCCGCACCCAACAACTGGGCAAGGCCATCCTGCACTACGAAAAAGCGCAACAACTGGCTCCCGGAGATCAGGATATAAAACACAACCTGGAAGTGGCCTACGGCCAGCAGGTAGATGAAATGGAACCGCTGCCCGCTTTCTTCCTGAGCCAGTGGTGGCGTGGCCTGCGCTCCCGCCTGAGTACCAATGGCTGGACGATCTTCGGACTGTTTTTACTTTGGGTCAGCGCTGCGGGTTTTCTCTTGTGGCTGATGGGCAAGGAGCGCAAGCGCCGGAAACAGGGGTTTCTGGTGGGCATTATTGCTTTAGCACTCTGCGTTTTACCTTTTGCCCTGGCCATCAGCCGGAAAAGTTATGATCTTCACAGCAAGGAAGCCATCCTGCTTGCTCCGGAGGCGCAACTGCATTTCGCACCCGACACCGACAGTCAGGTCGTACTGACGATCCACGAAGGTCTCAAGCTTGATCTGCAGGACCGCATTTCCGACTGGTACAAGGTGAGACTGCCCAACGGCGAGATCGGCTGGTTACCGGTAGAAGTGGTTTCCGAGATCTGATGTCGAGCAGGCGGTCATTTGCTTAAGTCGCTGGGGGAAATACCAAACTCTTTTTTAAAGATCTTTGAGAAATGAGAAGGATTGGAAAAACCCGTCTTCCAGGTCACCTCATTGACATTAAATTCTGAATGCTCTAACAGGTACTTTGCCTTGGCCAATCGGAAGGAACGAATGTAGTGCGACGGGGACTGGTCGATCACTCCTTTCAGTTTACGAAATAATTGGGAGCGGCTCATGCCGACTTCCTGGCACAGCTCAGGCAGGTTAAACTGTTCATCCTGATAATTTTCTTCCAGGATATCCTTTATCTTCTGTAGAAAAGCATTTTCAATAGTGATCGCTTCCTCTTCTAATTCAAACGGCCCGGCAGGAATTTGCGCTTCCGAACCGGTCATTAGACTCCTGAAATAGGCAATTAACTTTCGTTGTCTTTCTACCAGCACAGCTACGCGAACCAGCAGTTCTTCTTTGTTGAAAGGTTTCAGCAGATAGGCATCGGCTCCCCGCCGCAAGCCCTTTATCCGGGAGGGCTCATCTGCCTTGGCGGTAAGTAGGATTATCGGGATGTGACTGGTCCGCTCGTCATTTTTCAAAGCATCGCATACTTCAAAGCCATCCTTTTCGGGCATCATGATATCACTGATGATCAAATCCGGAATATTCTCCAGCGCTTTTTCTATCCCGGATTTACCATTGTAAGCCGCAACGATCTGGTAGTTATCCGCCAGACAGGATTGCAGATAGCGGATCACATCGTGATTGTCTTCAATGATCAAGAGTTGGGGACGTTTTTTCGCGTCTTCCTCCTCCGCGCTGGTCTCCACCTCAATTGCTTCGAATTCGGCTTTGGTCGGCGGTTGAATGGCCGGGCGTTCGTCCGTATGAGGTGCTAGGGGGCTATTGCGGGCAATGGGTAGCGTAATAATAAAGGCGGTTCCTTCACCAACCTGACTTTCCACCTCGATATTTCCGCCCATCAGCTTTACCAACTGGAGGGTATGGGCCAAACCGATGCCCGTCCCTTCTTCTCTGCGGGTAGCGGAATTATCGACCTGGTAGAAACGGTCGAAAATCTGGGGCAGATCTTTTTGCGAAATGCCGATACCTGTATCCGAAACTTTAATGAGGAGCTGATCGTGTTCCCTGGACAAGGCGACACGAATGAGTCCCTCGGGAGGCGTGAATTTGATGGCATTGGACAGCAGATTGGTCATCACCTGTTTGACCTGCTCGGGGTCATAATCCATGATCAGCGATTCGAGATCGGAGGAAAATTCTAGTGCCAGGTTTTTGCTGTTGACAAACGTTCGAAAAGATTCGGTCAGGTAGCTCAGGTAAGCAACGATATTGTCCTGCTCCAGCTTCAGACTAAAGGATTGGTCCTCTATTTTTGACAGATCGAGGATCTGATTGATGAGGCGCAGCAGGTTACGGCCATTATTCTTGATCAGATGTAGGCCTTCTCCCAGAAAACTTTTGGGGTTCTCCTGAATTTGATCCGTCATGCCCAGGATTACCGTCAGCGGGGTCCGGAACTCGTGGGTGATATTCGTATACAACCGGCTTTTGAAAGTATCCAGCTCTTTCAGGCGTTTGGCTTCCTGTTGTTCCAATGCCAGCGCATTTTGCAGCCTCAGCCTCGCCCGGAAGTAATGGAATATCCAATAGAGGACGGTACCGATGATCAGGCAATAAAGGCTATAGGCCCATCCGCTACGCCACCACGGCGGACGTACGCTGAATTGATAGGCAAAAGGCTCACTCCAACTGTTCAGTTCGTTCTTTGCCCTTACCAGAAGGGTATGTTGGCCGTAGGTCAGATTGCGGTAATCAATGCTTGGTTCCGCTTGCGGTAAACTCCAATCCTGATCAATATCCTTTATTTTGAAGCTATACCGGATCTTGTGGGGGGCTTCCCAGTTGTGCGCCGTAAAGTAAAAAGTGAGATGATTCAGGTAATGGGGAATGGATAAATTATTCGGATAATTCAGGAATTCGGGAACTGCTGAGTAGGACTCATCCAATATGGATTCGTATTCGATCAATCGGCCAAAATCGATGAATTGCTGATTGATATCGATCTGGCATAAACTTAGGTCACGGGGCGGCGATTCGGGGCTTTGCAGGTCTTTGGTAATCAAAAAAGCAACACCCGAAAGGGCCCTGATGTAGGCTTTCTGTTTGTCTTCCGAAAAGTAGATCGTTTTATCCAATGGGAAAAAATTGGAGGTCAGTCCATCTGCTTTTCCAATGGTCAGAACGGCAAAGTTTTGAGCGCTCTTTTCTTCAACAATAGAGATGCCGTTCACGGAAGTGACCCAGATCCTGTTATCAAAATCCTTATAAATGGAATATACCTGATTGTCCAGCAGTCCCTCCCTTTGGGAAAAGAGCTGTAGCTGCTGCCCGTCAAACACGCCTATCCCATCGTTTGTAGTCGTCAGCCAGATCCTTCCCTTATCATCTTTGATGAAGGTGCTGATCTCGCTAAGATGGTCAAAGTTATAGGTCCAGAATGCTTCCCCATCGTATTTGAGCAGGGCATGTTTTCCGAGGATGAACCAGATATTACCGGCATTATCCTCAATGGGATCGATGGCGGCATTAAATTTCAGGCTTTTTTCTTCCGTTGTAGGGAAACGAAAGTAGGTCCAGTAGGTACCATCGAATCGGGCAATATTGGAATTGAGCTTTCCTATGGTCCAAAATTGCTGCCGACTGTCCACCAGGATACCGTCCATATTATATCCCGTGATGCTCTCGAACAGGTCCTGTTCGTAGGTGGTAGTCAATAAACCAGTGTCAGTCAGCATATGCAGGTGCTGATCGGCGGTTGGTATCCAAAAGTTGCCTGCATTATCCTCGGCAATCCGCTCTACCGCTCCGCTGCTTGGAATAGTTTCGACCAATCCATTGGAATAGCGGCTGACTCCATTTTCCCCTTTATCCCAAATCCCTCCATCGCTGTCTGACCAGAAAGGATTTTTGATGGATTCCGGGAAAGTGAGATTGGTCAGTGTATCTCCCGAGAGTACGGACCAACCGTTTTGCTGAGTTGCCTTACTGTTTTTCCACCACACGCGGCCTTTTCGGTCCATGAAGGAATTGGGGTCGGCCATTCCCAGTTCCTGCATGTCAGTCTGATCAAAATACTCGAATTTTTTGGCGCTGTATACATAGAGATTGGGATTGCCGGAGACCGTAAACCATCTATTTCCGGCATCGTCCAGGATGATTCCGTTAATATCCGCAATTGAGGTATCCAGATGGATCCGGTCAAAGTGCATGCCGTCAAAATCGATCAGCTTTCCATCTGAGCGCTTGATGATCATGCGATCCTCCCCCGCTAAAAAGAGCTGATCGGCAGACGGGGAGTTGCGGTCAAAACCTGGTACTTCCTGGTATTGATAAAAGTAGGTCCCATCGTATTTCACCAGGGTGGTTTGCTCCTGCCAAACGCCCAGCATCCAGATATTTCCCTTATTATCCGCCTGGATACTGCTAAACGGCATACTTGTGACCTGCGGAATGCTATCTCTGATTTTGCGGATATTTTTTCCGTCGTATAGAAGCAGATATTGCCGGGTGGGGGATGCAGACTGCGCCCGGCTTTGGGCGGATACCCAGATATGCCCCCGGGTGTCTGCCCACAATTTTTTAGCAATAAGACCGTGTTGATCCAGGTCCGTAAACCGGACAAGTGTAGAATCCTTAAGGTAAGACAGACTGCCTCCGCTGGCGAACCAGATATTTCCCCGCTGATCTTCGGCAAATTCGGTGTCTCCAAAGTCGGATTTGTCGTATACCGTAAGATCCGTTCCATTGTATTGGATGATTTTGTTTTGCGTTCCGATCCAGATATTTCCCCGGGAATCCTGAAACAGGGTTTTGTTCCCGTTCAGCCCCGAGCTGGGCAAAATATAATCGCTCATGGACACGCCGTCGTACCTGCTGATACTCAAAGGGGAAGTAAACCAAAGATTGCCCTTGTTATCCTTAAGTTGTAACTGGTGCGGCCTGGGGGGTAGGCCCTGGTCGGCGCCGAGCGTACGGATTGCCTGATCCGTGTTATCGAGTAAGACCGGTGGGTCCAGCTTCTGGTAGGCGGATTTGGAGATCTTCATTTTTTTTCCACGGAGCGCCTGTTCTTGTGTGCGCAAAGTATCGCCGTGGACCAAAATGTCCGAAAGTGCTGCCCCCGGGGCAATCCGGACCGGAGAGCTGGTTGCTTGCTTATTCGCGGTCAGTAGGGATACCTGCTGACCTAGAATGGGAACAGCATTTTTTGATAAAGCATAACTGGTATCCAGGGAAATTTTTGCGCGGATCGGTTGGCTGATATCTACGGTATCTCCGTTTGGCGTGACATAAAAAGGGATCGGAGTAATTTTTTCGGCTTTGACAGAGTAGTGGTTCGGATAGGTTTCCTCCTCCTGATTGGCGTGGCAACCGCTCAAGCATAAAGCTAGCAACAATAGAAAGAAGCAGTAAAATGGCATGATTGCATTATCCCGGTTGTAGCGTTCGTAGATTTATTCAGAAAAGAAAAGGTAAGCAAATTCCCATTAATCTTTGGCAAATCGCCGGGTAGGTTTTGTATCGGCTGGGTACTTTCTCCCAAAAGTCGTAAAGGAAACCCGCGAATAGTGACCTTCGTAAGCAAAAAAAGTATCATTTTTGATTCCGCTGTTCCTCAGTGATCGACTGAAACAAGTTGTAGCAATTAGATTTTTTTAAAAGAATCTGAAGAATGTCAGCTAAACCTGCTAATCCCTCCCAAAAAACGATCGGGTGGTCAAGGATTTTTGTAATAATAACCATTCTATTTACAGCTATAATTTCCTGGACCATCCTCAAGGACCTCCTGTTTACTCCTAATCGTCTGGTGTCCAGGGCGATCAGGGAAGCCAGAATTGCCGTATTACCGTTCGAGAACCATACCGATGATCCCAGTCTGGATGTGCTGGGGGTCATGGCTTCTGATTGGATTATCCAGGGGCTGGTCTATCTGGGCAACGTACAAATCGTCAGCTTCGAAAACATTCAGGATAACCTCAAATTTGCCCAAAACGATAATGGTTGGGAACAATTTGCGGCCAGGACGGGCGCCGAAAAGGTGTTGAAGGGAACTTACCAGCTTGATGGGCAGGAACTGGTTTTTCAAAGCGAGGTAATTGACACGGAAACCGGTCAGGCAGAATTAGTGATGCCTACCGTGAAGGGTCCAAAAGGGAAGCAACTGCTTCTGGTCAGTCAGCTTCAGCAAAAATTTGCAACTGCATTTGCTGCAAAGGGACACGAATTTTCCCCGGGAGTCGCCCAGGATCCGCCGGCCTATGATGCCTACCAGTTGTACCAGAAAGGAACGGATCTTTACAGTACCAATTTTGCGGGATGTATCGAGTTACTCAATCAGGCCATTCAGAAAGACAGTAGTTTTTTCATGCCCTATCTGTTTGTGACCGGAGCTTATTTCATGGATGGCGAAAAAGTGAAGGCGGATTCTGTTTTTGGCCTGATCAATCGCCGGATTGATATCGAACGCCTGCCCCAGACGCATATGCAGTGGTATTTACACTGGAAGGCTATTTTGAATAAAGACCTGCGGACTGCCTACGAAGCGATCATCAAGAATTTCGAGATCGACCCGAAGCAATTGATGACCAATCTGGAAACGGGAATCATCGCCAATGACCTGAATATGCCGGAAAAATCCGTGCGTATTCTGGGGGCAATCGACCCGGAGCACGTCGATCTGAGGCATGAGTTCAATACCTGGTGGCATCGGCATTACGCTCATAATCTCTATCGACTCGGGCGCTACGAAGAGGCGGAACAGATCCTGAAGCGTATTCCTCCCAATTTGCGCAAGCATTGGAATTATTACGATCGGATGGCGGAGATCCTGATCGCCAAACACCAGGAAGAAAGGCTGGAGGATCTGATGCAGGACCTGCTGCACAGCGACCGCTTAGTATCGGATAAATTGTTGACTTTTTTGTTTGTTTCCGAGCGCTATGGGCACCGAAAGCGGGAAACGGAGCAGAACTACTGGGCCGAACGGGGCCTGGCCTGGGCGATGGAACAGAGCGACACCCAGGAAACCAATAGTTACCTGCTGGGCAATCTGTATTATCTGGCCGGCCAGTTCCAAAAGGCGTTGCCATGGTTACAGAAGGCTACCCGGGAAAAGGGACCGAACTGGTTACAGGTGACCAAAGAGGGGCCGGGTTGGCTGCAGTTATCGAGACTGGGTAGTTGCTATCTGGCGCTTGGCGAACGTGCCAAAGCACAGGATACGCTGCTGGAGATGGATAAATGGTACGATAAAACCAAGGATGCCGGTTATCTGATCGCTCAGGCGCATCTTTACGCCCGGCAAAATGATAAAGAAAGGGCCATGGATCTGATAAGAGAAGCCTTTAATAAAGCCCATCCTTATGATCCCAGCGGTTACGAAAACGACTTTTTATTCGTTCCATTACAGGGATATCCGCCCTTTGAGAATTTCGTGCACCCTAAGGGATAGTATTGGACCTACTGGTGATAATTGACAGAGGCGAAATTCATTCTTATTCCAGTATAGTTTGTTCTGGTTTTAGGCCTAATGTATGCCCCGTACCTTCTCACCCTTGCATTCATAATCAAAAACCTAATGAGGAATGGGGATCGGACTTACTGGTCTAAAATGCAATCCGCTTCCCAACAAATGCTCCATCTTTGAGTTTCAGAAAAAAAACCATAAGTCCGTCCGAAGTGAACCGATCCGTAAATTCGATATCCGATCTGAAGCTATTTTTCCATCCGTACCGGGTACTGGCTGTAGTGTGGCTGCTGCTGGGTATTTGCCTCCCCACGGTGGCACAGATACCTCTGTCCGGAACAGTACTCGATGCGGCGGGACATCCACTCCCTTTTGTAAATATCGTTGTCAACCAGGATACCCGACTGGGTACCACCACGGATATTGACGGCCGCTTTCAACTGCCGGCCGCGCCTCCGGTTCGGCAGCTCCATTTTAGTTTTGTGGGTTATGAAGACCTGTATTTATCACTGGATACTATAGATACAAAGCCGCCCTGGCGGATCCGCATGCAGGAGACCGCCTACGAATTTGCGGCGGTGGAAGTAGTGGCCGGCGTCAATCCTGCCGATCTGATCATGCAAAAGGTGATCCGGAACCGACACCGGAACAATCCGGAAAAGCTGGACAGCTACCGTTGCCGCACCTACAATAAAGTGGTGATGTCCTGGCTGCCCCGAACGGACAATTTTCGGGAAAAGATCAGTGAAGAGAACGAGGAGGCAGATAGTGTGACGCTCAACCGGCAGCAGGCCAACCTGCTGAAATTGATGGAGAGCGCCGATGAGCACCACCTCTTTCTTATGGAATCGCTGACCGAGCGGCGATATCGTTCCCCGGCCGCTTATGCGGAAACCATCCTGGCGAACCGGGTGTCCGGCCTGCAGGAAGCCCCCTTCACCGCTCTGGCCAATGATGTACAGCCATTTTCCTTTTACGATGAGCAGGTAATGCTGCTGGATAAGGCATTCCTGAACCCCATCAGCCCGGGTAGCCCGCAGCGGTATTTTTTCCACCTGGAGGATACCCTGTACCGGCAAACCGATACGATCTACCTTATCACCTTCCATCCCCGGCAACATAAGAATTTCAATGGACTGAAAGGGGTACTGTACGTCAATACCCATCGCTACGGCCTACAAAATATCATTGCCGAGCCGGCCGACACCGGACTGATCCATTTTCGGATCGAGCAATTATACGATCGGCCGGATACGCTTCACTGGTTTCCGGCACAACTGAACTATGAGATTAGAATGCCGAAATATCCGAGCCCTGACCTGGGATTGCAGATCCGCGGGAAAAGTTATATCCGGGAGGCAGAGATGAACCCAGATCTGGACCGGCAGGCATTCAAACAAAATGACCGCTACGTTTTCACGGATTCGGCGTTCCAGGTGGCCGACGAAACCTGGATCCAGCACCGTCCCCAACCGCTGGATACGCTGGAAACCCGGACCTACGAGCTGGTGGATAGCCTGGGCGCTGAGCATAATTTTGATGGTTGGATGCAGCGGCTGGAAGCGCTCGGAAGGGGCCGGTGGCCCCTGGGCTGGCTGGATCTTTCGCTACCCAAACTGGTCCAGTTCAATCAGTATGAGAATATTCGACTCGGGCTGGGACTCTACACCGGCGAAAACCTGGCTTCCTGGTTCACCCTGGGCGGATACGCCGGATATGGCTTGCGGGACCGAGCCTGGAAATACGGTGGCGAGATCCGCTTTTTTCCGGACTGGGACCGGCGCTGGGAATGGCAGTGGTATTACCAGCAGGACATTCGGGAGGCGGGAGCCATGGATTTTCCCTTGCTTTCCGACTTCATTTCCCGGCGGCTGTACGCCGGACGGATGGATCGCGAAGAGCGCTACGGGACTTTCCTACGTATCCAGTCCCTACGGTATCTTCAGGTTGGACTGGAAGTTTCACGTTCCGTATTGGAACCCCTTTACGATTATGCCTTCCGGCCGACGCCGGAATCGGAGCCGGATCGGGAGTATGATCTTCCGGAAGCGGCAATTCATCTGCATTATGCCTACGGGCAGCAGTATCGCCGCCTGTTTGGCAACCGGGTACCGGATGGCTCGGAGCATGCTTATCCCGCACTTTCGCTCAGCGTAAAAAGAGGCTTTGGTAGTTTGTGGAAAGGCGAGTATCCCTACTGGCAGGTAAGGCTGGCTATTGACCAGCGTTTTCGTCTGCTTTATTTGGGCAAGACCATTTATCGGCTGGAAGGCGGTGTCACGGATGGTGCGGTACCCGTTAGCCGACTCTACAACAGCGCCGGTTCGGGCCGCGAGTTCCAGTGGCTGACGGTGGGCAATACTTTTCAGACCATGGATCCGTACGAATTTCTGTCGGATCGTTATGTCTCCTTTTTCTTCCGACAGGAATTCGGTACCCTTCTGTTCAAAACGAAGTGGCTGCAGCCGTCTATCAGCCTGGAACATCATTTTACTGTCGGAACTTTATCCGATCCCGACCGGCACGAGGGCATCACCTTCAATACCCTGGAGAAAGGCTACGCGGAAGCCGGCCTGGTACTGGATAACATCATTCGACTCAACTATGTGAACTTTGCTTACTTGGGATTCGGCGGTGGCGTATATTACCGCTACGGGGCCTATCACCTGCCGGGTGGAGTGGGGGAGAACCTCGCCTTTCGCCTTTCGGTAGCATTCGATTTTTAAACATTGCGGTCGGCGTTTTCCCGGGCCTCCGGCAAAAGCATGCGCTAAAGTTTTTATCGGTAATTTTTATTGGCGATATTGATGGGAGTTTTAAAAAATAACAGCAATGAGCGATTTCTCTGATGATCAGCCCCATAAAGGACTTTTCTTCGACGGGCAGGCCCAGCCTACCGTTCCCGGTAAAATGCAGGTCAACTATTTCCAATGGATTAAGATGAACCCATCCCGCTCGCTCAAGGCGCTCGGAAGTGTGGCCGTTTCTCTTTTTTTAATGTTGAAAGTGCACTGGATCTTTGGGCTCATTTTCCTGGGGGCTTTATTGTACAATGTCTGGTACTGGGCTACCGTTTATAACCGTTTCAAAGGAGGGGACGTAAATCCCGGTCGGGTCATTTCACTGGATCCCGTGCTGGTGGCTGTCGCTTCCGATATGACTAAAGGGTATGGTCGCTTCCCGGTGCTGAAGATCGTGGAGACCCGATTGCCGAAAGAGGATCTGGTCCCCGGAAAACTTATCCCTACGGTTGCGCTTTACAACGACAACCCGCACGGCTACCCGTTTTGGGCCGAATTCCATCCGGTACCGGTCGCCCACGGGATTACGGACCGCAAGCGGATGGCCGAATTGCTCGCCCACTTCGCACCGGCGGAGATCCAGCTGATCGATCAATATCTGGATAAGGTTGGGACCAACGGCCCCGGGATCTACAAAATTGACCCGGCAGCCAGTAACTGGTCCGGCTTTTCCCACGTTGATATAGCGAAGGGCATCAATATGGAAGGGCCCCGGGATGAGCGGCCGGAACAACCGGATTACAGTGAGGATGAGTTGGTTTAAATTTTTTCCGAATTAAAAAGTAGCGCTATGGTGATCTTATATCTGATACTGAGTATGCTTACGCCGGAACTACCCGTGGCAGAGGGCAGCCTGGCCTTTTCTACATCGACGGTAGTCACGGGTACGTCCGTTGAAAATGAAATTCATTTTATCGAGAACAGTGAGCAATTCCAGTCTCTGGAAGAGGTAGTAGGCGCTCTGAACGGGAAAAAAGTATACGTTGATATCTGGGCGACCTGGTGCGGACCGTGCATTGAGGAATTCGAGCACAATGAAAAACTGCAGGAACTGGCCCGGGAACATGATTTTGATATTCTCTACCTTTCGGTAGATGAACCCAGACGGGAGCAGCAGTGGAAAGCAGCTATCCAACATTTCAATCTCAAGGGATATCACCTGCTGGTGAATCCGGCTCTGGAAAAACAATTACGGGCACTCTTCAATAACGGTGGCGGGGTACAGATCCCCTGGTATATGATCTTCGACGAAGAAGCCAAACTGGCTAAAGTCTACGCCCCCCGGCCTTCCGAGTTGAAAGCGCTGGCCCGCAACATGAAAAAACTCTGAATTAGCAACGCGGGGTCAGGCAATGATCACTTCTACGTTCTGTTTTTCGAGCTGTTTGGCGAAGAGCGGATCGATCTTATCGTCCGTAATGATCCGGCTTACGCGATCAAAGCTTGAGATAAACGCCAGGCTGGACTTCTTGAACTTTGTGGAATCGGCCACGATGATCACCTCTTCGGCGATCTCGATCATGATCTGGTTAAGGTATGCCTCTTCTACGTGGTGGGTGAAAACCCCGATCTCCGGTTTGATCGCATCCACTCCGAGGAAAAGTTTGTTACAGAATAACTGGCGGAAATTGCGCTCGGCCATGGGGCCGACGAGCGACATGGAAAATTCCTTCAAATACCCGCCCGGCATAAATACCTCGATATTCTCGTACTTGGAAATGTTGTTGACGATATCCAGGGCATTGGTGATTACGGTCAGTTTCTGGAAATGTCCGAGATGATTGGATACCTCAAAAGTGGTCGTGCCGGAATCCAGGATAATGCTGTCCTCGTCTTTGATGAGGGTAGCCGCTTTTTTGCCGATCAACCTTTTGACCTCAAGGTTGATCTTCTTCTTTTCACTAACCGTAAGCGCAATGTTACTTGCTTTAAATGCTCCTCCGTGGGTACGGATCAGCAATTTATTTTTTTCGAGTTTATCCAGGTCATTGCGAATGGTAACTTCACTAACTCCCAGGGTTTCACTGAGAAAAGATACGTTCACCTGTCCTTTCTCATCCAGTTCCTTCAGGATCCTGGATCTACGTTCTGCGGTTTTACTCATGGTGTTTACTGACTGATTATAAAGCTTTTCTTCATTACCGGTATTCGCAAGTATTGGTTGTTCAAGGGGGGCTTACATCTTGTTATTGGGTTTTCGAAGGACAATCCACCAGAGCCGGAGTACAAGTGGTGTTGACACAAAAGATCCCCAAATTATAAGAATCGATAATTTGAGCGATCGGTTCACTAACTCATACAGGGGCAGACTGGTATACTTTGTGGCTGAAAACTACAACAAAAAAACGCGGCTCCTTCCTTAGCAGGAATTCGTCAAAAATTCTCCTATCTCCCCAAAGATAGGAATCTATTCCTGGAGAAAGGCCTAATCAGCCGATAAAGCCAGCTTTGGTGAGGACATTTACGCAACTGATTGCGTAGTTAAGAAAAATTTTCGACAGTTGCGTGCTGTACTGCCTGGCTAAAGCCGTAAGTTTTGACTGCATTTTCGTAAAAGATCTTTTTCAGAACGTGGAGAGGCAGCCCGAGGCCGCGGAAAGTACCGGAAAACTGAGGTGCCTGCAACCGGTCTTCGGTGGCGAAAAAACGCCAGTGCCTTTCCCAGAGATCCCGGAGATGCCGGCCGGCTTCTCGGGGGGATTGGGAGCCATCGTAGATGAAATCCGTTCCGTAGATCACCCGATCCTGCTGCCGGATGAAAAAATCCCGCACCGCTTCCCGGTCTTGTATACTTTGCAGCTGCACGTGGCAGATCCGCTCGGCCAGATCCGTCATGGTGTGTGGGTAGCGATTGAGTCTTTGTTCTACTTCCCGGAGGTTCCATTCCAGACTGAAAAGGTGGAGCCCCACAAATCGCAGGTTCGGATAGCGTTCCAGGATCTGGTCCCGGACCCGGATCTGAGTTTCGTAGGACGGATACTGCGGATGGCGGTACATATGGTAGTGCGGATGCTCTTCAAAATATTCCCGATCCGAATCCACGGTCATTGCTTCGAGGGGCAGCCAGCAGTTGCGCGGTTCTCCAAGATGAGCGATCAGCAGGAGGTCATTTTCCTGAATAAATTCCAGTACAGGGGCCAGCTTGGGATCGTCGATCATCAGGAAGCGGCCGTCGGAATAGACCAGCGTGGGGTCCATACCGATATTCTTCCAGATCTTGATCCCGGTTGCTCCCTGGTCTATCCCTTTTTTGATCCGGTCGATTGCCCGCATGGACCAGTCCTTCTTCTGCCAGTCCTGCATGTCGAAGCTGGTGGTATGCCGTACTTTTTCGGGATGTCCGGACTGATAGGTGGCAATCACCCGGGCCTGCTCATCCAGGCTGGGAAAAATAGGTACATCGGTATTGATGGAGAGGAATTGGGCCCCCTGCTCTTCGGCGAACTTCATCAGTGCCGGAGAGTAAGCGTTTAAATGGACGTGGGCGTCAATAAAGCGCTTGAGCATAAACGACGATTTTCACAACTTTAAGTTCTGCCCGACTAAGTTCGTAACTTTTTCTTTAGGCGTAAAAAAAATGATCGTAAATCGGTCGCTTTGTTGCCAGGAGACATCCCGCCGGCTGGCACTGGCGGTCTAGCAGCCGTTCGGCAGCAGCCTTTTGATCTGGTGTTCGATGCCCAGCCCGCACCTGAAGGCCGTAGTGCCGCCGGCCGCTGTGGTATTGAGGGCTCCCATGAGGTTGCCGAACTTCAGGCAGGTTTCCAGCGGTGCATTTTCCAGGAATTTTTTAAGAAATCCGGCATTGAACGAATCCCCGGCTCCTACTGAATCCACGTAATCGGGCAGTTCAAAGGCTTTCACCCGAAAGCGGTTGCCCCCCTGAATACCGAGGCTGCCCTGCTGGCCCAGTTTGATCGCCATGATATTGGTATAGGGGGCCAGTTGCTCGATGCTGGCCTCCAGGTTGTCGCATTGGGCCAGAGCCAGCATTTCCGCCTCGTTGGGCAGGAACACGTCCACGTGGGGAAGACAGGCGCGGAAATCGAATTCCCAGCGATTACTTACATCCCATTGCAGATCAAGAGAAGTGGTAAGCCCGGCCGCTTTCACCCGCTGAAAAATTTCGGTGATATCCGCCCGGATCCCCTTTTGGAGGAAAAAATTGGAAATGTGGAAGTGCTTAAAGCGGGCGATATGTTCCCAGGGAATATCCGGCATACGAAGGGCTTCCATGGCACCGCAATAGGTGACGTTGGCGCGCTCCTGTTCGTAATTCATGACCACGGTGATGCCGGTGGAATGTTCTTCGGAGATCCGGATGAAGTCGGTGTTGACCCCTTGCGCCTGTAGCTCGCGAATGACCAGATCCCCGTAGGCATCATGGCCCACCGCTCCGCAGAAAGCCGTCGGGATGCCGATGGCCGCTGCATTGGCGGCCAGAATTGCCGAAGAACTGCCGAGGGTCAGGACCATATCGTTCGCCACGATCTCAGTGCCCAGCTGCGGAAATCCGTTAATTTGGTTAAAGATCAGATCTACATTAAGTTCGCCTACTACAAACAAACCCTTCTTAGGGATCGACATATCATATTCATTTACACAGTTCGTCAGTTACACTCCGGTTACGGTGTGCAGACATAAAGTGGGAGGCTAGTGTAGGTTCTTTATTAACGCAAATTATGGGGTATCCGTGTAGTTGGGCCGGTTTTCGTAGAGAATTACACCTTTCACTACCCGGTTGATGGTACCGGATATCGATGGGTTATCCGGATCCAGGTCCAAAGCCAGAGACTTATAGAACCCAAGTAGTTGCCCGATCAGTGTGGCGGGAATAACATTTAAACCTTTTGATCCTGGATCAAGATCGATGTTTAACCGCTCGTGCGGATCTCCGGGAAGGTGTCGCCCGAGATGAACGGTACCCATTATCCGGTCGGATCGCATCACTTCCCGGGCCAGATCACGTTCGTACTGGAAAACGTGCTGATCTTCCGAGAAGAGATAAACCAGTAGCGTTTTGGCATTTACCACTGCCATGGGACCGTGCCGGAAACCGAGAAAGGAATCGTGTTTACAAATGATCTTTCCATCGGTTAATTCCTGCAATTTGAGGTGACACTCCCGGGCAATTGCCAGCATAGGCCCGGATCCCAAAAACACTACCCGCTCGTAATCCGCTTCTCCGAGAAGTCTGATGTTTTTTCGCCGGTCCAAGATACGGTTTGCCTGGGCAATGATGCAATCCACACGGGCCTCATTTGCCCGGATATTACGGAAATCTGATAATAGGAGGATGCTGAGCAGCATGGAAGTGAAACTCCCCGTCATAGCGAGGCTTTTGTCGTTGGCTGCATCCGGTAATACCAGGCAAAAAGCGTTCCGGGGATCGAAGCTTACTTTTTTTAGCAGCTGGCCCTCCCCGTTGCAGGTGATCACCAGATGATAGAGTTCCCGGCAGTGCTTATTGGCCAGGATAACGGCCTGCGCGCTTTCCGGACTGTTGCCGGAGCGGGCAAATGAAACCAGCAGGGTAGGGTGGTGCGCCTGGAGATAATGGGTGGGATAGGTCACGAGATCGGTGGTGGCTACCGCCCGGGTGGGAATGCCCGTATTTTCCTGGACGATACCCTGGGCGGCTTCGCCGATGAAGGCCGATGAACCGGCACCCGTGAGCAGAATCTGTAGATCGGCACGCTGGAGCAGGGGTGTCAGGAAGAGCTGCAGGTCGGTTTCCTGAGCCAGAATCAACTGATAGACGGACTGCCATAGATCGGGCTGCCCGAAGATCTCACACCTGGTATGCTCACCCGCGGCCTGTTTACTCATATTGCTAAATGGTTTTACTTGGCTGTGAATTGGTGACTCCTACGAACAAAAATAGTAAAAAGGCAAATAATCGAAAGTTTTCACATTTTCTTTTATTCTTTAATCTAGATAGTTTTTTATCTTAGCGAAAGCATTTAAAGCGAAAAATTGTTCATTGTTGAAAGGCCGCCGCTCCTGACCGGTGGCGGTCTGATGTTTTGATTAACGACTTCGGAATCCTAAGCATTCAATTGCGGCCTTGCGCACGCAAGGCTGCAATGAAGTCATCCGGAGCACGTGCCTCGCTTGCAAACAAAACCAACCAAACCCTCACCCAATCCGAAAAACGGGGCCGTTAATCCAACGGCTCCGAAGCCCGGGCCTTCGGGAATATAGCTCGTGTCCTTACCTGCCTTTGATCTTTGCGCTTCTGGTCCCTTAAAAACAATGCTTAATATTGAAGTGTTGCTATTATCAATGTTAACTTTGTTATCAATAAAAGAATTAGAGCACTTGCAAATGATGAAACAACTACCTATCCTATTCGCCCTAAGCTGTATGAGCCTTATACCCACTACCTTGTCCAGCCAGGTAGATGAAAGCCAGACCGGCGCCTGGTACATGTATTTTTGGAACACAACTTTTGGAGAGAGTAATTTTGGACTCCAGGGGGATATCCAGTACCGGAACTGGGACCTGGGCGGAGATCTGGAGCAACTATTGCTCCGTGGAGGACTTACCTACCAACCCAATAATTCATCCATCAAATTCACTCTGGGCTACGGTAACATCACGACCGGCGAATTCGGGGATGGAACGGCTACCGTAGCCGAAAGCCGGATCTATCAGGAAGCACTGCTGCCCCAGAAAGTCGGCTCGCGTTTTTACCTGACCCACCGCTTCCGCTTTGAACAGCGCTGGGTGGAAGGCCAGGATACCCGCACCCGCTGGCGTTACGCTATTTTCCTGAACGTACCCTTCAACAAGAGTACCCTGGAAAAAGGTGCCGTCTATCTGGCATTGTACAATGAATTATTCATCAACGGTGGGCGAAATATCGGGGATGGTCGTATGGTGGAAGTTTTTGACCGCAATCGTACCTACGGGGCCCTCGGTTACAGCCTGGCGGACAACTTCCGCACCCAACTGGGCTACATGCAGCAAACTACCGACAACATCAGCAAAGGCCAGCTACAATTGAGCCTGCACCATAGTTTTTAGCAGGTAATCTCAGGACTTTGGAATTGAAAAGAGAAGCTGCAGTTCTCCCGTCACTCCAAAGTCCTGATGTATAAATCTCCAGGCTCAAATTCTATTTCCTTTCACCAATTCCCCGAGCATGGACTTGAAGTTCTCTTTTTTATTGAGGTGGGGAAGGGGTTCGTCCGGAACGGGTACCCCCAGGAATGTACAGAGCGGCTCCCAGCCGTCGCGCACATCGTAAACCAGGAGTTTGTCAGCGGGTACGAAGGCCTTGACGGATTCAATGTAGTCGCGGAAGATCTCCTCCACAAATGCTTTGTCTTCGAATTTCCCCTCAAACTGTTTCTCCCAGAGGAAACCGCGCACGAATTTGATACAGTTGATCACTTTCCGCAACCGGGGGTTAAAGGCCATTTTAGCCATCATCACCAGTTTCTGTTGCAGGTTTTGCGGCCCGGCCTGCCAGACGGTAGTGTACAGGCTGTTGTACCAGGATTCGAACGGACGGACCGTCAGGATCACTTTGGCATCCGGATAGCGCTCCATGTGGGCCTTATAGAAAGGATAGCAGGGGAAATCTACCGAACCGACGTAGCCCTCGTAGAGCGTGTCCCAGTCCGTGCTCCCGGTTTTTTCCAGTTCCTGCCAGTAGGGGAGCATGTCGGGATTCAGCAAAAGCTCCTTCATGTGGTAGCATTTTTCGAATCCCAGAATTTCGAGAGACCGCTTCAGGGTCGTTGTTCCGGTGCGCGGAAAACCCGCACCGATAATCTGTATGGCCATCGTTTTGCGTTGGTTAAAAAAGAGACGACTGACTTAATCCAGGTTAAGCCAGCCGCTGGTCAAATATATGCTATTTGACTGATCTTTTAAAACCATCCTGCACCCAGACCACGGAATGGCCAGGGGATGGAAATAAGGATCAGGATCAACCCCAGTAAGTACATGGTAGCGAGGGTTTTAAACCCTTTCGCTGCGGGTGCCTGCCGCTTGGCCCGGCTGTATCCGATCGTGATCAGCGCGATCCCGAGCGCCATGCCGGTCGTATGCTCCACGGTGAAGAAGCGAAGTACATCATTACTCATGGTCTCTCCGGAAAACTGCACCATCGGACTGATGAAATAAAGCACCAAACCCAGCAACAGTTGCAGGTGACAAACGATCAGGGTAAAGAGCGCCAGCCGTTGTTCCTTGGGTTCGTAAGTATTTTTCTTTTGCCAGTTTTGCCATGCTCCCACGATGGCAACGATCAGTAAGATCAGCACAATCCAGCGCAGGCCGGAGTGCGCGTGTTTTAGAATTTGATACATATAGCCTTTTTTTGGTTAGAAACTATAATGACATAGTTTCGTGGATGGTTGCTAAGGTAGTATAGCTACGGGACATTTGGAGCCTGCCGTGCGGGGGATTTTAATTTTTTACATTCTAAACATATTCGCGCCTGAATTCCTTATCTTTCCAGCTGAAGAATTCACCTAATTGATGCAAGTCGCGGGGTAGCGGTGGATCGGCCGGAAGATCGGATTAAGAACGCTTCCGGTAAAAAGGTCCGGTGTTCTATTCTCCTTTCCGTTGTCTTTGGCCGGTTTGCATGACCACTTTAATTTATTCGAGATAGTATGCGTTTAACTTTCTACTGCCTTTGCCTATTTACCATTCCCTTGTTCACTTACGCGCAACCTTCCGTCACCAACCGGTCCAGCCTGGAGATCCGCCAGATCATGCAGGGTGAGGACTTTGTGGGATATTTACCGGAAAGCGTTCGCTGGGGAACGGACAGTCGCACCATATATTTCAGCTGGAATCCCGATGGCGATACCCTGCGTTCGGACTACCGCATACGGGTTGGCGAAAACCGCCCGGTAAAAGTGACCGATGAAGAGCTCAAAGCTATGCCCGGACGCGGGAGTTACAATACGGACCGGGATCAGATGGTCTACAGCCGGAACGGGGATCTCTACTGGATGGAAACGGGCACGGGAAAAACCCGGCAGCTGACCAATACGGTCGGGTATGAATCCAGCCCGGAATTTTCCGGAGATGATCAGTTTATCGTCTACGAATCGGACAATAACCTGTTCACCTGGGAGATCGCTACCGGTGAGATCACCCAGCTGACTAATTTCATTAAGGGCAACAAGCGGTCCAGCCGTTCCAGCGAGGGCCAGAAAAAGTGGCTGGAAGACCAGCAGATGGAGTTGTTCGACGTGCTGCGCGAACGCAAGGCCGTGAGCGACGCCCGCCGCAAACGTCGCGAGCAACTGGAGCCGGACCGGCCGGTGGAGATCTACTACGGCAGCAAACGGATCGGCGGGATGACGGCCAGTCCCGATCTGAGATACGTAGCGTACCGCCTGACGACCACTGTGGATGATAAAATATCCGAAATGCCCCAGTACGTCACCGAATCGGGATACGCGGAAATGGCCCGCACCCGCCCGAAGGTAGGCGATATTCAGGATAGCTACGACTCCTACTTATACGATCGTCAGCGGGATACTTTTTACACCATCAAGACGGGTGAAATTCCCGGCATTAAAGAAAAACCGGCCTATCTCTTCGAATACCACGAAGGAGAGGAGGAATTTGAACGCGAGTATAAGAACGACCGGGATGTGATCGTTGCCGGCCCTTATTTTTCCGATAACGGGCAGGCCGTGGTCGTCATTCGTTCGCTGGATAACAAAGATCGCTGGATCATGCAACTGGACCTGGAAACCGGATCCCTGAAATTGCTGGATCGCCAGCGGGACGAGGCCTGGGTCGGCGGCCCCGGTATTTCCGGCTGGAATTTTTCCGGAGGCACCATCGGCTGGCTGCCGGACAACGAGCACATCTATTTTCAATCCGAAGCAACCGGGTTTTCCCACTTATATCTGCTGAATGTGAAGACCGGAGATAAGAAGGCGCTGACCAACGGCAAATTCGAGATCATCAGCGCGCAGCTTTCCAATGACGGCAGTACCTTTTATATCGTTTCGAACGCCGAAAGTCCCCACGAACACCACTTCTATCACCTGCCGGCCATGGGAGGTAAAATGCAGAAGATCACCCAAAGCAAGGGCGGGCACGAAGTAGATATCTCGCCCGACGAAAAATATCTGGCTATCCGCTTTTCCACTTCCAACCAACCCTGGGAACTCTACGTCATGGAGAATAAAGCCGGTGCGGAAATGACCCGCCTGACGGAATCCACCACCGAAGCCTTCGGTACTTATGACTGGCGCAAACCCGAGATCGTACGCTTCCGCGCTGCGGACGGGGCTCAGGTACCGGCCCGGATCTATCGTCCGGAAAATCCGACACCGGACGGACCGGCGGTGATCTTCGTACACGGCGCCGGATACCTGCAAAATGTCCACGAATGGTGGAGCAGTTACTTCCGGGAGTATATGTTCCACAATATCCTCGTGGATAACGGTTATACCGTATTGGACATCGATTACCGCGCCAGTGATGGCTACGGCCGCGACTGGCGGACGGCCATTTACCGCCACATGGGCGGCAAAGACCTGTCCGACCAGGTGGATGGAGCCAAATACCTGGTGGATGAATGGGATGTGGACGCGGACCGCATCGGTATTTACGGCGGTTCCTACGGGGGCTTCATTACCCTGATGGCGCTTTTCAACAATCCGGGTACCTTTAAAAGCGGAGCCGCGCTGCGTTCGGTAACGGACTGGGCGCATTACAACCACGGCTACACTGCCAACATACTGAATACGCCGACTACGGACAGCATCGCCTACCAGCGCAGTTCGCCGATCAACTTTGCGGAAGGCCTGGAAGATCAGTTGCTGATCCTGCACGGAATGGTCGATTCCAATGTGCAGTTTCAGGATGTGGTACGGCTGGCTCAGCGCCTGATCGAACTGGGTAAGGACAATTGGGAGTTTGCGGTTTTTCCGCTGGAAAGCCACGGTTTTGTGGAGCCCAGCAGCTGGACCGACGAATACAAAAGGATATTCCGGCTTTTTCAAGAGACATTGAAATGATTCCTTATCTTTAGGCATCTGGCCATCAAACTGTCAAACAATCAGATCATTACCACACTAAATCACCTTATCATCCATAATAAATGGCAATTTTAACCGTTGTACTTGGCGTTATATTTGTGCTATTGATGTTGAGTTTATTTGCTACCAGTATCATGGAATTACTGGCGGCGATGCTCAGATTACGGGGGCGCAACCTTAAGATGACCCTCAAGAATTTGTTGATAGACGAAAAAAAAGGTAGTAGTGGCGTTTACGAGGCCTTTATTACCAATCCCCTTTATAAACAGCTGTCTTTTAAATACGGAAGAGGCGTTTCCAACCCACCCTCTTATATCGATAATGATTCCTTTCGAACCATTCTCTTTGATATTATTCTGGGAGAAGATGGTCTGGAATCACAATTGAAGACGAAGATCGATGCTCTGGAGAACGACGAGATGCGACGCATCCTCAAGCAGTTGATCCGGGATGCCGACGGCAAGATCGACGTGTTCAAGCAGCGAATCGGAGAGTGGTACGAAAGCATCATGGATCGCGCATCGGGCTATTACAAACGCATGACGCAGAAGATCCTGATCATCGTCGGTATCGTGATGGCCGTAGTGCTCAACGCGGATACCCTGGCGCTGTACCGCAGCCTGGAAACCAATCCGGAAACTCTGGACAAACTGGTAGCTGCGGCCGAAGCAGTGGCGGAGAACGAAAGTGTGGACGGGATGGTCCGGACGGACCTGGAGTACGAAGCCGCGCTGGAGCAGGTGCGAAGAATGAAGGGCAATGTAGACGATTTGCGCTCTCCGCTGGGAATGGGCTGGCAAAATATCAACCTGGCGGAGATGAGCGTGTATAACTGGGCCGTCAAGATTTTGGGATGGATCATTACTGCCATCGCCATTTCTCTGGGAGCGCCCTTCTGGTTCGATCTGTTGCGAAAGATCGTCAACCTGCGGAGTACCGGCGAAAAGCCGGCGGATTGAGAATAAGAACCGACCGATATGCTAAGATCATTAATCCCATGTTTTCTACTGAGTCTGCTCACCCTTGGTTTTGCCGGCGCGCAGACCTATATTCCGACCGATTACAGTAACCGAAAGATCAGTTTCAAAACTACCGGTGAGACTTCCACCCCCAGCAAGATCAGGATGTACCTGGCGCCCACCTCCGAGAATGAAGGCGGGGGATTGACCTACGTCATGGAGGAGATCCGGGCTACCGCCAAAAAGCTGGAGCGGCAGAAAGTGAAACGCAAACGCCAGAAAAAAGCGATCGAACTGATCCGGGATGAAGTAGAAAACCGCTACCTACGCTCCTACAGGGGGCTGGCGGATTTTAGCAGTCTGTTTAAAGCCCGGCAATACAACGAACTGACGGCAGCGGCCCTGATCTCCATGCTGCTGGACGAGCTGGCCATGGAACACGAGCTGTACTGGGAACAGGGGCAGGCGAAGATCACCCTGGAAGACGGCACCTTATTGCCCATCGATCAGTGGGGGAAAAACCGGCCGGCCCGGCGCGCCCGCGAAGAGGAACAGTCTCATTTGCTGAACGTGCTGGATGCGCTGCAACTCGGACCGGAAAATTCACTGCACCGGGCCATGGTCACGCCCTACAGTGCGGGAGCCGAAAAAAGAAGTCTTTTGCCGGCAGAGCTGACCGGCATGTTGTTCTACCGCCGCGCCCTGGATTTTTACGCGAAGGGTAAGGCCACTGCGGCCGTGGAAGCACTGGAACGGGCCCGGACCTACTACACGGACCCAAAGCTGGACCTGGTCCGCTACGCCATTCTCTACCGGCAGGCCAGCGAAAGCGGTCAGGATTCGACCATGGTCGAGCCCCTGTTTGAGCTATACAGCCTGCATCCCCGTTCCGAAATATCGCTGGAACTGGTTCGTCGTTTTGCCCAGTTGGCAGAGTATTATCTGCTTCGCGAAAACGATCAGCCCTCCTTTGAAAGGCTGTACGACCAATACCGCCGGGTTTTTTCCGGTCAGCTAGCGATCCTGCAACAGTTGAAAGAGATCTACTTTATTGAGATGGCACAGTTTCACGCCGGCAGGCACGAACCGCACCAGGTAACTACCTACCTGGATAGTCTGAGCCACTACCGGCCCAATGATCCCAAGATACAGGCCATTCTGACGCCGCTATTGCTGCGGTCACTCTGCAATCAGAAGGATCCGGACGAGGGGTTGAAGATCGTAGAAGAATATCGCCGGGATTATCCTTTTCTGCGCAACGAAGCCCTGTTTCTGGATATGGAGCTCTGCTACCGGGCCGAACGAACCCGCCGGGCCTTCGATGGTGAAGATGAAGCCCGTGGCCGAGAATGCCTGGAAGCTTTTGAGCAGGTGTTGGCCCAGGCCGGACTTACACCGCGGAGCGAATCCTGGATCACTACCGCCTACACTTCCGCTTCGGCCTATTATTTTCGGAATGCGGATTATGTGAATGCCCGCTGGCTGATCCAGAGAGCGCTGGCACTGATCCCGGATGATCAGTTCCTGCTGCACCGGAAGGACGTGCTTCAGAACTATTAGTTCACCGGGCTGCCGGAAGCCGACGCTTCGGTTATACGGATCGAAGTGTTTGGGGAAGTTGACTGCCACCAGCACTTTTGGACTATGGCACTTTGCGCCAAGCATAGAATACAACAGTACGGGCGTGGCTAATCCCTTGGAGCCGACCATCCTTACCGCAATACCGCCGCCGGCTAACTATTACCACCAAATATTGTTAAAATAGCGTAGGTTTGACCGGTACATGCTCGTCATGCCGGAAAAGTGGCGGGTTGGCCGTATGCCGAAGACCTTGCCACCGCCAATAACCTTCTTTTAATTTTTAACCACCGGACCTGCGAATACTGTCTATGAATCGACTGCAACACGAAACCAGCCCATATTTACTACAACACGCCCACAATCCGGTCGATTGGTACGCCTGGAAACCCGAGGCTTTCGAGCGGGCCCGAAAAGAAGATAAACCCATCCTGGTCAGTATCGGTTATTCCACCTGCCACTGGTGTCACGTAATGGAGCGAGAATCTTTTGAGAACGAAGCGGTGGCCGCCTTTATGAATGAGCATTTCATCAACATCAAGGTGGACCGGGAAGAACGCCCGGATGTTGATCAGATCTATATGGAAGCCTGCCAGGCTATTTCCGGTTCCGGGGGCTGGCCGCTGAATTGCTTCCTGTTGCCGGACGGCCGGCCGTTCTTTGCCGGCACTTATTATCCGCCGCGACCGATGGGCAACCGGCCGTCCTGGTCGCGTTTGCTGGAATACATGATCCACAATTTTCGGGAGGAACGGGAAAAAGTAGAAGCCCAGGCCGAGCAGCTGACGGATTCCATTCGTCGCAGTGATGAATTGTTCCTGCGGGCGCCGCAGGGGAAGGAAGCGGCGGTAGCGGTGGACCGGAATTACCTCCAGGCCCTTTACCGGCAGATGGCCCAGCAGTTTGACCGAACTTACGGTGGTTTTGGCGGCGCCCCGAAATTTCCCGGTTCCATGGGGCTCAAATATCTCCTGCGGCACCATTTTTACTTCGATACGCCGGAGGCTTTGCAGCACGTACAGCTTTCGCTGGATAAAATGATCGGGGGCGGCATCTACGATCAGCTGGGAGGAGGTTTTGCCCGCTACGCTACGGATCAAGCCTGGCTGGTGCCGCATTTCGAAAAAATGCTGTACGACAATGCCCTGCTGGTCGACCTGCTGGTGGATGCCTACCAGGTAACAGGAGCGGAGCGATACCGGCGGGCCATTACCGAAACGCTCGGTTTTATCCAGCGGGAGATGACCGCTCCGGGAGGAGGATTTTATAGCGCCCTGGATGCAGATTCGGAAGGAGTAGAAGGGAAGTTTTACGTATGGGAAAAGTCCGAAATCGAAACTATTTTGGGTGATGAAGCCGCCCTTTTTTGTGCCTTTTATGATGTCAGCGAGGGCGGCAACTGGGAAGGACACAATATATTATGGCGTCCGTATGACGAAAAAGCATTTTCCGCACGGCATAATATGGCGCTTCCGGATCTGCAGGAAAGCCTGAAAAGATCCCGGGAATTGCTGCTGGCCGCGCGTTCGCATCGCGTTCGTCCGGGATTGGACGACAAGATCATTCTCTCCTGGAATGCCCTGCAGATAAAGGCCTACGCCCGGGCGGCGGCCGTGCTGGGAGAGGAGCAGTACAAGCGCGAAGCCGTCAATAACCTGCATTTCCTGTGGGAACACTTCCTGCAGGAAGACGGTGAAGGCTTTTACCATGTCTATAAGGAGGGGCACCGGCAGTACGATGCTTTTCTGGACGACTACGCTTTCATGATCGATGCCTTACTGGCGGTCTACCGCCTGACCTTTGAGGCAGAATATCTGGAAAAAGCAGCGGAACTGACCGACTGGGTAGTGACGCAGTTCCTTGACGAAGAACATAAATTATTTTATTTTACTTCCCGCAAACAATCGGACCTGATACTGCGCCGTAAAGATCTCTACGATTCGGCTACTCCCTCCGGCAATTCGGTCATGCTGGCCAATTTGCTGCAGTTAAGTATTTTGTTCGACCGGAACGACTGGCGGGAGATCGCGGAGGAGATGTTGCGTAAGGTACAGGACACCGTCGGGAAATATCCGACTTCCTTCGCCAACTGGGCGGCTTCTTTGAGCGCCACGGTGTTCCCTCCGCTGGAGATCGCCGTACTCGGAAGGGAGGCGGAAACCACGATTCGGAAGTTGCGCGAACATTATCTGCCGGGAAGTATTATAATGTTAAGCGAGACGCAAAACGATACTTTTCCGCTGTTGCGGGGAAAAAGTGTAACGGACGACACTAAAATATACCTCTGTCAAAACTATAGTTGTCAACTACCCGTTTCGAATATAGAGGCATTGATGACACAGATCGAGAAAACTAAATAAGCGACGCACTGCGGTGCGTCCGAACACTGTTGATGCTGGAGGAGGAGGATTAGATAGCGGGCCTACGGGCTATTGCAAAAATGATCGTTTTTACTGCCGGGAAAAGCTTCCGGATACACGCTTAATCTCACAGCATCCTAACATCATACTATCAGCTATATGAAGTACGGCTTTACCCTGATCCTTTTTTTAGGCTTTTACCTGGGGTTGCAGGCTCAGCAGCCGGCACAGTACTCCCTGTACATGTACAACCGGGTCAACTTCAATCCCGCCTACGCGGGGCTGGACCACTCCCTGAGTTTTACCGGCGTTTACCGCAGCCAGTGGGTGGGGCCGGAAGGCAGCCCGACCACCCAGAATGTGAGTATACACATGCCCTTGTATCTCGCTTCCGGCGGGGTGGGACTTCATCTGGAGAACGATGCCACCGGGGCGCGCAAGTTTACCTCCGCGACCCTTTCCTACAATTATCAGAAATTCATCGGTGAGAGTATACTGTCCATTGGCGGTTCGGCGGCCTGGGCCCAGCGCAGTATTGACGGCAGCCTGCTGCGTACACCGGACGGCAGCTACCAGGATGGCGCCATCAACCACGAGGATATCGGATTGTTCAATACCATCGAAACGGCTAACGTCACTACTTTTGGGGCCGGCGTATACTTTCAGAACGAACGTATCGAAGGCGGGATCTCGGTGCAGAATATTACCGAGCCGGAGGTGACGCTGGAGAACCTGCAACTCGCTTTAAATCGGGCCTATTATCTTACCCTGACCGGCCATTTTGACCTCACCAACAATATCGTCTTACATCCCTCCGTTTTTGTCCGGTCGGACGCGGTGCAAACTCAGATGGATTTTTCCGCAATATTTCAGTACAACGACAATATATTTTTAGGTGCCGCGTTTAGAGGTTATAATAATACTTCCAATGATGCCGTTAGCATATTGGCAGGGTTAAAACTCAGTGAAAAAGTTACACTGGGGTATGCTTACGACATCACGATCTCCAGTTTCAATACCGTCCAGAACGGTACCCACGAGATCATGATCAACTACAATTTGAATAAACGGATTATGGGTGGCCGGCCACCGGCGATCATTTACAACCCCCGATCGCTCTAAATGGCCCCATTCGCTGCCCGCAGCTGCACTGTTCGGCTGCAGTGAAATTGATATATACATTATTGAAAAGTATATTATATTCACATCCAATAGTTACCGGAACTTGTTCCAGCTTGTTAATTAACAAACTGGAGGGTGTGAAAGTGGAGGCGTGATTTTGTGGAGACCAATAAACAGTCTATATTTACGGCTCTTTTTTATTTTTATTTATCTGAAGGAAAACTTGGGTGTTAACATGAAAAACTTCGTCAAAGTTTTAGTGGTGCTGCTCGCAGTAGTGGTAGCTTCTTGCGGTAGACGCGAAAGCGGTCAGTTGACCGGCGTACTAGACCGCCCCACCTGGAAAGGTATCAATCCCTACGGTATGGTGTATATCCCGTCCGGAACCGTGACCATCGGTCCGAGTGATCAGGATATCAGTAATACCTACATTCAACGACAAAAGACCATCTCCATCCAGGGATTCTACATGGATGATACGGAGATCACCAACAATGAGTACCGCCAGTTTGTATACTGGGTGAGAGACTCACTGGCGCACGCCTATCTCGATCACTACATCGAGGACGACGTGACGGGTGAAGAACGGATCGACTGGGAGTATGAGATCGACTGGGAAGATGAAACCCTCGAAGATCTTTACTATCAGGGCGATGACCGTTTTGCCGGCCGTAAAGAATGGGATGTTGATAAATTCGAATACGAATACGAGGTCTACGACTGGAAACGCGCTGCGCACGATCGCGGTAAGTCTCCCCGTAACTCGTTCATTAAGCGTACGAAAGTAGGTGTCTACCCGGATACGATGGTGTGGATCCGTGACTACGCTTACTCCTACAACGAGCCGATGGCCCGTAACTATTTCTGGCACCCAGCCTTCGATGATTATCCGGTAGTAGGGGTAGATTGGCACATGGCCCGTGCGTTCTGTTACTGGCGTACGAACCTGTGGAACACCTACGAAGGTAGTGATGTAAACACCGAAGACTTCCGTCTGCCTACCGAATACGAGTGGGAATACGCAGCACGGGGTGGCAAAGAGCTCGCTCCATTCCCCTGGGGTGGTTACTACGTCCGCAACGCCAAAGGCTGTTTGCTGGCGAACTTCAAACCCGGTAGAGGTAACTATCCGGAAGATGGTGGTCAGTATACCGTAAAAGCGGATGCTTACTTCCCCAACGATTATGGTCTGTACAACATGGCCGGTAACGTGGCCGAGTGGACCGAATCCTATTTTGACGAAAACGCAGTTTCCTTCATACACGACCTGAACCCAACCATTACCTACGAGGCGAGAGACGATGATCCCGATGCCTGGAAGCGTAAAGTGGTACGCGGCGGCTCCTGGAAAGACATCATGTACATGATGCAGACCGGTACCCGCGAATGGGAATACCAGGACACAACCAAATCCTACATCGGTTTCCGTTGTGCATTGACCTTCCTGGGTCGTTCTATCAATGATTTCTAAGCTATTGGCAAGTATTTTTGCTCAGTAGTGACAATATGGATATCAGCTCTCGGGCTGGTATCCATATTGTTTTATTATGTGTATAAGTTTTATAGGTGTTAATGTGGAAAAGTATTTGTAGGTGCAATTGAATCGGATTTCTGTACTTTTCCATTTCCCGACCTTTCAACATTTCCACCTTTAGATCTTTCGACCCGTTAGTTAAATGGCCTTCGAATTTCACCAGGATAAAGACCGGTATTTTGCAATGCAGCGGGAGAACGCTGCGGAATACGTGGTCCCCTTCATTCAGCAATACGCCGGTATACGGGCGGACGATCACGTTTTGGAAGTGGGTTGCGCCGAAGGCGGCGTGCTGCAGGCTTTCCTGGATCTGGGGTGCACCGGAGTGGGCGTAGAGCTGCTGCCGCAACGCCTGGAACTGGCCCGCCACTATCTGGCGGACGCGCTGCGGGACGAACGGGTGGAACTGATGGCCAAAAATGTGTACGATGTAGTGCCGGAACGGGATTTTAAACGCCCTTTCGACCTCATTGTACTCAAAGATGTGATCGAACATATTCCCGATCAGGAAAAGCTGCTGCGCAAGCTGGGCTCTTTTCTCCGGCCGGGAGGATATATTTTTCTGGGCTTTCCACCCTGGCAAATGCCCTTCGGCGGCCATCAGCAGATCTGCCGCCATCGCGTGCTTTCCAAATTACCCTATTATCACCTGTTGCCGGCCCCGGCCTATAAAAAGGTACTCGAAGCCGGTGGCGAAGCGCCACACGTGGTGCAGGAATTATTGGAGATCAAGGACACCGGCTTGTCCATCGGTCAGTTCGAGCGTATAGCCCGACAGACAAATTTTAACATTTTAGGCAAGCAATTATACCTGATCAATCCGATTTATCGTTACAAGTTCAACCTTCAGCCAAGAAGGCAAATGGGTATCCTGGGAAATGTCCCTTACCTGAGGAATTTTGTGACTACCTGCGCCTATTACCTGATACAAGCCAAGTAAATTCCGTTAGGATCTCTGCACTTTCCGGCCGTTGCGACCCGGCAGGTCGTGGGGCCCTAATCCTGGCTGAGTACGGTGAAACGGCCCGGAATAGAACGGGAAATTGTATAAAAACCGCTTCCTCAAAAAAGATTTAAATTTTTTTTCTGCAGGGTGTTACTTTTTTTGTTTCCTGCATTATAAAACCGTAAAAGCTTTTGGCGAAAGCCGAAAATTGGTAAAACTCCATCCATTTATTCACAGTAAAAGACTTTAATAAAATGAGCTTCGTAAAAACAAAAGGCTTTAAGTATTTTAAGAATTTCATTATTGGTATTGGTGCTGCATTAGTACTGCTGGGAGCACTTTTCAAAATTCAATCTTGGGAAGGTGCGGACTTTATGTTGACCGTGGGTATGATCACTGAGGCGGTTATCTTTGCTTTCCTGGGTATCATTGGACCTGAGCCGGATTACTACTGGCACAAGCTGTACCCAGGACTGGACAAATACAACTCTACGCTCCAGCCACTGACTGCCGGCCCGCAGCAGCCGCAGATCCAGACTCCTGCCCTGAACGGCGAGGTAGTGGAGCAGCAACTGGGAGGTATGCTTTCTGAGCTACAGGTAATGTCTAAGAGCCTTTCTTCTCTGAAGGCCCTGCAGGAAGTTGACTTTTCCGGTACCAAGGATCAGATCAGAGCAATGGGTAACTTCTACACTAAGCTGAACGAGGCGATGGCCGATCTGGGAGATAGTGTGGAAGAGGCTAAGGCTTACAAGGAGAACCTGTCTCATCTGAACTCCAACATCAGTTCCCTGAATGCGCAGTACGCTGCCCTGAACAACGTTTACGGTAACGTGATCTCTGCCATGTCAAGCGTAAGAGGCTAATTGCCGGCGACGTTTAACGGGAATCTTTTGTAAAACCGAAAAAAATTAGAAAATTATGTCAATTCCAAAGGAACCGCGGCAGTTGATGATCAACCTGATGTACCTGGTACTGACTGCCATGCTGGCACTGAACGTATCAGCTGAGATCATCAACGCCTTCTTTATGATCGATAGAGGGATTGAAGGTTCCAATAATGTTATCGATGAGTCCAATGAGTTTACATTGACTGCATTGGAGAAAAACGCAGAGCAGGACCTCTCCAAATACCGCCCTCTCGTGGATGCGGCCAAAGAGGTAAGAATCCTGTCCCGCGAATTCAATACCTACATTGATAGCCTGCGGCAACAACTGGTAGACGCTACCGGAGGATACTATCCGGAAGATCACGAAAAGTATGCCGGCCGCCCGAAAGGCTACAAAAATAAAGATATCACTACTCGTGTACTCGGTGAAGGACCGGAAGGTGCCGAACTGAAAGAGAAGATCTTGAACTCTCGTCAGGAACTGTTGAGCGTTATCAACCAACTGGACGGTACGGAAGGTACCAGCATCAACGAGGAATCACTGGCCGAGTTGGAGAAAAGTATCACGCTGAACATCAGTGATGATTGGGAAACCAAGGTGAAAAAGCCGGTAAGCTGGCAACACTTCACTTTCAACCACATGCCGCTGGCATCTACTTTCCCGATCTTCCGGAAGTTCCAGAACGATATGAAATCTTCCGAAGCTGCTGTACTGAACTACCTCGTGAACCAGGTAGGTGCTACAACCTTCAAGGTGGACAACTTCATCCCGATCGCTTCTGCTCCCAAGAGCTACGTGATCGCTGGTGAGCCCTACAAAGCGGATATCACGATCGGTGCTTCCAGTAGATCTGTATACGAGAACATGTCTATCAAGGTGAACGGATCTTCTCTGAATGTAGAAGACGGTATCGCCAGCTACGAGACCAGAACAAGCGGTACGGGTGTGAAATCCTACAAAGTAGATATCACCCTGACCAACCCGACTACCGGTGAGGTAGAAACGTACTCCAAAGACTTCGAATATGAGGTTGGACGTCGTTCGGTAACGGTTTCTGCCGATAAGATGAACGTATTCTACATCGGTGTTGAAAACCCGGTATCTGTAGTTGCTGCCGGTGTATCCAGTAACGACCTGCGCGTATCCGGTAGTGGTGGCGGACTGAGCCTGTCCCGGGCCGGTAACGGTAAATATACCGCAACCGTAAGCCAGCCGGGTGAAGCCAAGATCACGGTATCCGGTGGTGGTTTGTCCTCTACTTCTTTCGACTTCCGCGTGAAGCGTATCCCTGACCCCGTTGCTCGTCTGTCCAGAAGCTCTGGCGGTGAAATGGGTAACGGTGAGTTCAAAGCTCAGCAGGGTGTAGGTGCATTCCTGGACAACTTCGACTTCGACGCGAAGTGCGATATTCAGGGTTATAACCTGGTATACGTACCGAAACGTCAGGATCCGGTTGAATCTGTAAACCCGGGTGCTCGTTACAACGATAAGTCACGTCGTCTGGTAGGCCAGGCCAAACCCGGAGACATCTACTACTTCGAAAATGTGAAGGCAAGATGCCCTGGTGATAAAGCCGGTCGTACCATCAACTCCATGGTATTCAAGATTAAATAAATGGCATGGAGCCAGGTGCTTGGAGCTTGGGATCACCCAGGCTCCCGGCTCTCCGCCCCAAGCCTGAAAAATTTTTTCCTTTAGATAAAATAGTGCACCTGCTTAGCTCGTTAGCTTAAGCAGGTGTACTATTTTAGGGATAAACCTTATTTTTGGGTATTTATTCCTGTTAAAGTGTAATAGCCTGCTTGTTTACTACGTTAAACTGATGCACTTTTGCTATTCAAAAAATCTATTGAACCATGAAGATCGCTGTGAAATTATTGGGGCTTAGCATGCTCCTCTTCTGCTTTTCCGGTGTGTTAACTGCCCAGGAGCCCGGCAATATTATGATGATCGGGGCCGAGGAAGAAGTAGAAGAAGATCGTCCGCTGGATGATATTGTAGAAAAAAGAACGATCGTTCAAAAGCGGGTACTCGCTTATGATCACGTTCGCGAAGCCGACATCCTCTGGGAAAAACGCATCTGGCGTGTAATCGATGTCCGCGAAAAAATGAACCTTCCTTTCTCTTATCCGGAACGTCCTTTCTTTACCATTCTGATGGATGCTGCCAAATCCGGCGAGATCACTGTTTACAGTGCGGAAGATGATAAGTTCTCCAACAAAATGACCATCGACGAAGTTAACTCGATCGGTTCCAGTGTGGACACAGTGACCACCTTCGACCCCGAAACTTACGAAGAACAAATTCAGATCGTATCCAACGACCTGAACCCCGAAGATGTAAAACGTTTTCGTCTGAAAGAGATCTGGTTCTTCGACCAGGAATCTTCTACGCTGCAGGTGCGGATCATGGGTATCGCCCCACTGCTGGATGAGCGCGATGAAAACGGTAACTTCAAATACGAGCGCCCGCTGTTCTGGGTATACTACCCGGCTGCCCGGGAAATCCTGGCCCGTGAACGCGCATTTAACGGCGAAAATGATAACTCTCCGCTATCTTGGGGAGATATTTTCGAGATGCGTAAGTTCGCCAGCTATATCTTCAAAGCTTCCAACGTAAAAGACGAACGTATCCAGGATTATCTGTCCGGTGTGGATCGTCTGTGGGAATCGGACAAGATCCGTCAGGAGATCTTCAACTTCGAACACGATCTTTGGTCGTACTAATATCAGGCCGGTCAGTTGCTGATCTACCTAACTGATCGCTTATATATTGGATACGCATAAGTGTATCTACCATTAAGAAACGAGAAAAGGGATCCGGATTTGTTCTGGGTCCCTTTTCTTTTGTCAGCCTGTTATTCGTTAAACGCTATTTCATGTAAAGCGCCGCGTAGCGGGCCAGATATTTGCCGAGTACGTCAAATTCCAGGTTGACCTTTGAGCCTACGGTAAACTGCTGAAAATTAGTATGTTCGTAAGTGTAGGGGATAATGGCTACCGAGAACAGGTCTTCCTCGGGATTTACGATAGTCAGGCTTACTCCGTTCACACAGATGGAGCCCTTATCCACCAGCAAGTGCTCCGGCGTTGGCCGGTAACGAAACTGAAAATACCAGCTACCTTCCACTTCCTCGATCCGGGTACAAACGGCCGTGTCGTCTACGTGGCCCTGTACGATGTGTCCGTCCAGTCGTCCTCCGTAGACCATAGCGCGTTCCAGGTTTACTTTGTCGCCCACCTTCAACGCTCCCAAATTGGAACGATTAAGGGTCTCTTCAATGGCCGTGACCGTATAGGCGCCGTCCCGGATATCCACCACGGTCAGGCAAACGCCATTGTGGGACAAACTCTGGTCGATCTTGAGCGATCCGGCGAGCTCGGACGCAATTGTAAAGTGAACGTTACTACCTTCCCGGCGGATCTCCTTAACGGTACCCAACTGTTCAATTATTCCCGTAAACATACCTTTTGAAATTTTCGGCAAAATACTGGAACGAGCGCATTGAATCAACTTAATGCCGGTAATCAGTAGCTAAATGCAGTTTTTTTACGCTGAGCCAACCAAAATTCGCCGGGCCGGTGGATCTCCGCGCAGAAAGGAGAACCGGTTCAGCGGGAACTGGGAAACTTTTTACACCGGTGTAATCGGCCCCCAGACCCGCTGCTACGGATCAGATCTTGCTCGATGGATCTATTCTACCTGCTTGCTCAGGGCCTCCTGAATTTCCTCCCGCAGATAATCAAACGTACTTCCGTTCGGGAATACCCGCAGTAGTGTCCCTGCTCCCCGGAGTTGCGTTTGCAGTAGCTGGCGATCCGCTTCCGTCAGGGCGTGGTGCCATAGCAGGTAGGCGAAAGCCCGGATATCGGAAGGATAACGGAGCAGATCGATCGTCTCGTAAAGCTTTACGAGTTCGTCGAGGATCAGCAGGGCATCCTGATCGTGAATACCTTTCGTGTAACCTTCGTTGTATCTTTGGTTGACCGCTTCTTTTACCAGAGCCTCCAGATCCGCGTTTTGCCGGTCTTCGAGCCGGAGCCACTGCTGAAAAACCCGGTAAGCGAGATATTCGGCCCGGTAAACGCCTGCATCTTCGGAAATGAGTTCCTGAGACCATACTTCCTGCAATTCATTCAGTTCGGCGTCTTCGATCAGTTCGTAAAAATCCGTTCCGGTCAGGTGGTAGTACAGCGCACCCCGGCGTTCAATGATGCTCAGATCGAGCGGTTGCACATTGACGTCGAAGTGGTGCTGACCGAGCTTGATGATGTTCTCTCCGTCGAGATACAGGTCCTGACGGTCGCGCAACTGACGGACGGCTTCTTCCCGCAGACTTTTCAATTGGGTCTGCAGTGCGGCGGCCTTATTGGAGTCTTCCAACTCCTGCAGTTGCCGGATGATGTCCCGGACCTTCTCGATCATGATGTCACTCGCGAAAAAGCCGTTGATGGCCTCGGCGTCCCGAAAGTTTTGTAAACGCGAGGAAACTCCTTTTAGAATACGCTCCGCCGCCAGTTGCAACTGATCGGTACGCTTGTGCAGCGCTTCCGCAATGGCCTTTCTCCGGCTGTCAAACGCGATATAGATTTCCTCCCGCTTTTCACTCAGGATAGGAATAAAGCGATCGTATTCCGCGAACTGACCTTCCAGTTCTTCGACCTGGACCAGTAATTTGGTCAGGTAATCATCGCACTGCTTACCGGTCTTGGCGAGATCCAGAAAATTGATGGTGCTTTGGTCCAGCAATTTGATCTGGGCCCGAAAGGCAGATTGCGCCTCGGTACCGGCCAGCTCCCGGTGTTTCTTCTGAATACCGCCTTTTAGCTGGTTGAGGGTAGCGAAAAGAGCGGATATCTGGTCGATGATCCGGGTAGAATCATTGGCATCGGTAATGTGCAGATTGTTGACGATCTCGATCAGAAGCTGGAGTTCCTGGGCGGTTTTTTCTATTGCTTCCTCCAGGGCCTTTCCATCGAGAGCACTTGTGATCTTTTCCAGTTCATCCCGGTGCTGGTTGATCCTTTCCTGATAGGGAAGAAGCGCTGTGTCACTCAACAGGAACCGGATGCACTGCCCGGAAAGGTCTTCCTGGTACTGATCGGCCCGTTCCATCATCTCCGCGATGAATTCCTTATCCGTATAGCGGAGTTCTTCCAGGGAAACGATGGCTCCCTTCAGACGCCGCAATTCACTGAGCGCGTATACGAAGACGTCAACAGATTCGAAATTCTCCTGCCCGATCTGCCGGAACAGGTCCAGGGCCTGAGCGCGAACCCGCTCGATAGCGGACTGGGTGGTACGTTGAATGCTGAGTTTCTTTTCGTACTCATCAATGGCGGTTTTCGCCGTGTCGCGCAACTCCTGCAGCACCTCCCCGAGACGGAAGGTCTCCTGGTGGTTGATCCAGTAATAACTATCCAGCACATCGGTACAGCGACTGACCAGATCTGCGTACAGGTCGGCGTAGCTGTCTTCTTTATGGGTAAGGCTCAGGATCTCCCGGCATTCCGCCATGGCCTTGACGATCTCTTTATTGCCGAGCTTGGACAGGTAACTGTCCGTGTGTTCGCGCGCCAGCACCGGGTTACTGCCGAAAGGCGTTTGCCAGAGCTGGATCATGTGGTGCTTGGTTGCTTCTTCTTCCGAACGGAAATAGCCCATGGTGCCGTCCGCGAAAATGGCGAAACCGTGGCAGCGGATAGGCGTTTCCACGGCCTGGGTGATCACGTTATAGGCCATGAGTATGGACTGTCCGGCCGCCTGATTGTAAAAACTGTAGAGGTAATCCTCACCGTTCGGCGCATTGATCCGGCTCTCGAATTTCCAGCCCCGTCCCACCGATTCGAACAGTTTGTATTCTCCCGTTTGCAGATAGTATCCGTTGGAAAAGATCAGACCCTGTCCGTCGGGCAGCAGGACGCCGCTGTCCGCCAGCGCATCGATGCGCTGGACTTCCTGCATTTTTTCGTTAAAAACAAAATAGCGGAAGCCTTCCTGATAGGGCCGGATCTTCAGAACGATGAGGTTGCCGAGGTCGGCGTAGAGGTATTCGGCATCATCGAGGGTCTGATCCTGATGCAGCACTTCCTCCCGGTAAATGCCCCGACCATCTTCGGTATTATCCTCCACCTTGATCGTCAGATCACCACCGACGGTTTCCACAAATACGCGATCCAGCACGGATACGTGGGGATGAAGCCCTTTGCGGTGCTGATCCCGGTCGATGCGTTTCCAGCGAAATTCGAACTGTTGAACGGCCCGGATCTCGTGCTCACTCCGGGCGTCTACGTACTGGAGGTCGTTTTCCCGGATCAGCCATTTGAAAGCTTTGATATCGCCGGCATTGTTCGATACCTGAAAGGTCATGTACAAGTAGCTGCCCTGCCGGACAAAGCGCACGAAAAAAGCGTCCTTATAATAACGGTAGAGGTTCTGGAAATCGATCTCGAACTTCTCGTGCTTGAGCAATTCCAGGCCGGCCTCGCGGAAAGTGTTACCTTCCAGCCGGTATACATTGAAGACATCCGCCAGCTGAATGCCGGAGCGGAGTCCGATGTGTACGTTATAACCGAAAATGCAGTATTGCCCCAGCGCAAACATATCCCGGGCAATGCAAAAGTTGCCGGTATTGAGCCGCTCGTTGGCCAGTAGTTGCGGCTCAACGGTTCCGAAGGTTTCTTTACGGAGCGCGTTGAGCTGTTCCAGGCGCAGTTCCAGCTTATCGGACTGCTGCTGTAGGCGGTTCCGGATGATCTCGTAGGTACCGGCCTCCAGGCTGTGCTGCTTTTCGGGGGTTGAAGATTGAACTTTGCTTTGAGTATTTTCCATGAGCACGCAGGTTTGGTCATTGTTGAAGGATCAACAACAAATTAATTTCTCCATAAAATAGGCCGTTCGGGCTGAAATGGCCATTTTTCACGGCTAAGCCTAGGAGAAACTCGACCACCTTGGCGGACTCCAAGAGACGAAGCCCCGGATGCGATCGACTTTGTTTTTCGCATCCGGAGCTCCCGGCCGGCTGTCGGTTATTTACCCAAATAGGGGGATTGCCGGGGGATCAGGAACAACTCGGTCTGCCGTCCGTCGATATAGCGGACGCCCGTTTCATCGAAGTAGGCATCTTCCTCCATCATCATGCGGATGGTCTTTTTCCACTGCGGGATCTCGACGGCGGTATTCAGCTCAATGGAGTAGGCCGTGTTGTGAAAAAGCGGATAATCGCCCTTGTGCGGCACACCGCCCTGCTGGTCCCAGAGACCGATGGTCGGGCCGGCAGCATGACCGTGAAAACCGATGGGGTGGGTATAGATAGTCGGCTGAAGTCCCTCCGCTTTGGCTTTTTTCAGCGCACTTGCGAGTACTTCATTTCCGCTGCGACCGGCTTTATACTCGCCGGTGAGGATATCCATGAGACGCAAACCTTTCCGGAAAGCATCCTGAATATAATCCGGCGCTTCGGTCTCACCCGGCCGGAGCACATAAGCGTTCTCCTGGGTATCCGTATTGAGGCCCAGGTAAGTGATCCCAAAATCGACGTGGAGCAGATCTCCGGGCTGGATCACCTGCTGGTCCGGGCGTTTGGAAAAAGCGCGCAGGTGATCAAAGGATTCCGGATCGGCTCGCTGGATATCAACGGTAGGGTGGAACCAGGTGACGAGCCCGAGTTCGCGGATGCGCTCCCGGTACCACCAGACCACTTCGTCAGTAGTGGTGACGCCCGGTTGAATCACGGCGTCGGAAAACCCTTCGGCGATGATCTGATGGGCAATGCGCACGATCTGTTGGTAAACCGCCATTTCATCGGGTGTCCGGCTTTCCAGCCAACCGATAGCCAGTCGCTCGGCGGAGACCAGCCGGTCCGTGTAAGTTTCCGGTAGGACTTCCCGCAATTGATCGTAATGATAGGAAGAGATGCCGTCGGCCAGGCCGAAGTGTTCCGAACGATTGACCCCGATCTTGCGGGGTTGCCGTTCGGCAATGATCTCGGCCAGTCGCTGCCACTGATCGGGCTGCTGTTCTTTGTCCCAGGCTTTTTTGAATACCTCACCCACATCATAGCGGGCGCAGGCCAGTGTTTCGAGTTCCTCGCCGTTGTCGTAGATCACGAGCATGGTGGTGCGGCGGGCGGATAGCCAGAAGGAAGGCAACATGGTTTTTAGTACGGGATCCTCGTTGTATTCGCGGGAGATCAGGATCCACATGTCGATCCCTTCGCGTCGCATGATCTCCGGCAGGACGGTGGCTACCCGTTCCTGCAACCAGCGATCCCGCACTTCTCCCTGTTGCTGCAGGGAGAGAATGGCGGGCATTTGGGCAAAGGCGCTCTGAAAGGAGGTGAAAGCAAAAAGTAAGACCAAAGTTCGAAAGAAGTGGTGCATGAATAATTTGGATTTGGTAATTAGGAACCACCAAAGATATCCATCGCACCTTAAACGTTCTCCAAAAGCTGATCCTTTTTTGTATCCAGGTAATCGATCTGATGCTGGATCTGCCGGATCATATTCTTAAACTGCGTAACGGAAGCATTCACTCTCCGCCACAGCTCGATCAGTTCGAGATAGATCGGATGAAAGTCGTTCTGCATTTCACCACGGTAGAGTAAGCTGTTGAAATAAGCCGGACCGAAACGGAAAAAACGCTCGGGGGCCTCCGGCAGGCGCGCCCGGGACAGTCGATACAACTCGAAGACGTCGGCATCGTACTTCGGGAACAACTGACCGACATTGATGACTTTTGATTTTAAGCGGTCTAAATAATCATAGGTCGCAAAGGTGTCACCGTTTTCCGTTATATAGGTTTCCAGATACAGGCCACCGGCTTCCGCCAGTTTTTGCAACTGATGGGCCAGCGTCAACAACTGGGCACTGGCCCGGCTGCCGCTGATCACCACGAGCTGTATCTGCTGCCGGAAATCGTGTAGATCACTCTGGCGGCGATACACGTCGCGCAAAAGCTCACTCTGCTCGTCGGAGCAATGCAACAGTTGGGATTCCCGTACTGATTTGAGGTGCTCGATCTCGCGCTCCACTTCGGGCAGGCTACTTAATTGCTCTTCCAGGATCTCCTTTTCAAAATGGAGCATCTCCATCTCATCCTGCAGTCTTTTGCGCTGCAGCAGCAACTGGTGATCCCTCTCGGCAATAGCTTCCGGGCTGTTACCGTCCGCCGTGACCAGCGTCCGGCCGATAGCCATAGCAATGGTTTGTAAAGGAGAAGCGTTACGGTCGATCTGTTCGTTGATCTCGCCCACGGTCAATTGTATCTGCTCCAGGCGCTGATCCAACTCCTGCAGGTGAGCTTTGGTTTTTTTCAGTTGCTCCCGGCGGGCGAGAGCCGTTTGCAAGCGCGTAGTCATGATCGTAGTATTTAAATGGTGTTTAGCCTACAGGCGATCCATAGCTGGAATACTGCCTGAATTGGACTGTAAATTACGTTAATTCAGAATTATAAAATACTCCTTTAACGCCACAGATCGATCTTTTCTCGGCTAGCCTAGGGGCAAATTCGATGAACGTTTAGACGTTTAAATGTTTAAACGTGTGAAGGTGGAAACGTATGAATGTTTGAATGTGGGAGAGTGGGTGGGCAGTCTTTTAGTTGGAGGTTTTGGTGCGAAAAGTTAGGAAGAGGAACGCTCCGGCGAAATAGAGGAGGGCGTCCCGCCAGTCGGCCGTGAAGTTGGGGGAGAGTAGCGGGAAGCCGATCTCAAAGAGCAGGCTCAGCAATAGGGTGAGTAACCAGATCTCTCCGGTGGTGATCTGGTGCCGGAACAGTAATTTCTTTTCCCACTGCCAGATGCCCAGCAGGAGTGGCATGCAGAGCAGCGGGTCCAGATACTGATCGGCCAGGGGAATGCTAATCTGCCAGGCCTTTTGCAGCAGTTGATGCGCGATGAAAATCGTGCCGGCAAGCAGGTACATTGGATGGATCCACATTGGAAGGGAGTGCTTATTGGGTGATGAAAGGCTATTGATATTTCCAAAATAAAGCCCCACAGCGCTTTTGCCACGGGGCCTTAAAGGAAAAGGGTGTAAACGTTTATCGATCTAAAACACGGCCATAAACGCAATGGCCAGGCCGAGGATCAGAAAGGGCGAAAGAATAATAATAAAAAGTATACCGAAAAAGCGCAGGACCAGTTTGTAGCCCAGCATCCAGGTCGGATCGTCGTCGCGAAAAGCAACGTAATCCATGAAGTTTCGGTATTTTTTGCCGGTCCAGTCCATCATTTTGGCGGACGGGTCCGCGCCCGGCGGCTCGCTATTGTGGTGTTCTTCATTCATTTAGCCAGGATTTTGTAATTTTAGTACAAATGTACTAAAAATGGAAAAATAGTACAAGTGTACTAAAAGTGAATTTCGACGAGTATATTTGCCGTATCGATGAAAACCAGAGATAAAATAATACGGGAAGCGAAACGACAACTGAATGAGCAGGGATTCGACCGGGTGAGTATCCGCAGTATTGCCGATGCAGTGGGGATCAGTCCGGGCAATCTGACCTACCATTTTAAAAATGTAGACACCATTGTTTACGAACTGTACATGGAACTGGTGGAGGCGCTGAGTGCTTCTATTCAGGAATTCCAGCCCCATAAACTGAGTACACAGTGGTTTTACGAGCAAACGGTGAAAAACTACCGGGTCATGTGGGATTACCGCTTTTTGCTGCTGGATTTTGTGACCGTCACCCGGAAAAACCGGCAGGTGAAAGATCATTTTCGGCAATTGGTGGCCATGCGGCAATTACAATTCCGTATGTTCGCTGATCAGATGATCGCCAACGGGATCATGCAGGAAGAGCGGGTGGCCGGCCTTTATGACCGGTTCATCATTCAGACCATCATATTTTCCGATGCCTGGTTGTCGGATGCGTTGGTCCATTTTGATGAATTCGGGGATCGGATGTTCCACTTTTATGCGGACCTGATGGTGAGTGGCCTGGTCCCGTTTTTGACGGAAAAAGGCTTAGAGGAATACCGCGGGTGGAAGGCCTCAAAAAACGATCCACCCTTTCGCGGCTATCCTTCCATTTTGGGCAAAATGTAGTTAAAAAAGGTTTAAAACCTACAATTCAGGCCGGTATGCGCATTTATAAAATGAGCATCAGCCTATATTTGCACAAAACATCCAATAATGAAGAAGATCCTTACCTTAATTTTTGTGCTGGCCCTTTGCGGCAGCATGATGGAAGTTTCGGCTCAGAGCAAACGCGATACCGATGAGTACTTTGATGAAAGCGGCAATATCGGACACCGTCTCTGGTACGGTAGCCACTTTACCCTGGGATTCAACGGCAACGGTTTTACGTCTCTGTTTCAGTTCGGACTGGCGCCCATGGTCGGCTTCAAATTCAATGATATTATTTCGGTAGGCCCACGGGCTTCGCTCCTGTACTACAATTACCGCGTCAATTACGGTGGTGGTAATGTCGACAAGGTCAATACCACAAGTTGGGCGGTTGGGGTATTTGGTCGTATTCGGCCTTTCCCGACCTTTTTCGCACAGTTGGAATATAACCTGGAGAACGAACCGATCTTCAATTCGGACCTCTCTGTATCCCGTTTTGAGCGGGGGGCATTTTATATCGGCGGCGGTTACAATGCCGGAAGCGGCGGACCGATCGCCTTTGAAGCGCTGTTGATGTATCACGTCAACCAGCCGGGTAATTCCTTCGAGTCTCCCTTGGATTACCGCCTCGGGATCACCTATAATTTCTAGATTTCCCGGACGCGCAAGACATTACCTACCGATTAAAAGAAAAGACGCCGGCCATTTTCAAAATAGCCGGCGTCCTTCGCTCCGTTGGCTTACTAATGACCTGTGAAAGTTTATCAGAAGCCGATGGTCAGCCCCAGGAGATAATTCCTGCCCGCCTGCGGATATAGTCCCTGATCCACCAGATCCGTTCCGTCATAGTTGTAGCGATAAGACCAGGCGTTGGTCTCGTAGAGCTGATCGAATACGTTCTGTACCAGAAACGTTAGTCCGATCTCTTTGAAAAAGCTCGTCTTCCAGCGGTATTGCAGACGGAAATCACTGAACCAGTAAGCATCCAGCACATTATTTTCATCGGATGAATTATCGATGTACTGTTTACCGACGTATTTGCCCAGCAGGCTAAGGGCGAGCTGGTGGTCTCCGCCCTCCGGTAATACCTGGAAATTTATATCACCGCCGGCAATTACGGAAGGAGAAAAAGCCAGGTCGGTATCCTCCCGGCGGATGGTCTGTTGCTCCAGCCAGTTGAAATCCGCATCGTAGGCATCGACGTATTCGGTGTAGTTGTCCACCTTGTTCCGGCTGAGGGTCACATTGGCATTGACGTTCAGTCTGGGGCTCACCTCAAATCCACCGACCAGTTCCAGCCCCAGACGGTAACTTTTTGGAACGTTGATCCGCATGTATTCTCCCACATCGTTGATCTGACCGTTCAGTACTAGTTGGTCCCGATAATCCATATGGTAGACATTGGCACCTAGCGCGGCTTTGTTCCAGCGATGTCTCAGGCCGATCTCCGTATTGTACAGGCGCTCGGGCAGAGGCCAGCTGCCGATCGGGTTTTCGGTATAATCATTGCGGTTGGGTTCGCGATTGGCCACGGCAAAAGAACCGTATGCTTCGGTGCGCGGACTGATCTGGTAAAAGATACCGGCCTTGGGATTGAAAAAGCTCATCTCATCTCCGGCGGGTACCGGTACACCCTGGTTATTCACGCCGACGAAATCGTAGCTCACCCGGCGCATCTGGAGGTCAACGTAGGCATTCAGGTCCGGCAATAGTTCGTAGTTGACCTTCCCATAAATATTGAAATCCCGTTTTTCTGCATCATTGTCGTAATAAGGTTCCCGGATTTCGCTGTTGGAAGCGAAACGGGCCCAAATAACCTCGCCGAAATGACGGCCCTCGTAAATGTGATAACCACCGCCAAGGGTAGTGGTGAGGCGGTCGTCGTCGCTGGTGTACCGCAGGGCGTAGACCGTACCGTAAAAGTCATTGTCCAGCCAGCGGCGGCGGATCAGATCGGTCGAAGTTACTTCTCCAACGGGTTCCAGGCCGTAATCTTCGAGATCTTCTCCGGCCTTGTACTGCTCGAAGAAACCTTCCCCCTGCGTCAGGTGAAAAGCCAGACTGAGTTCCAGTTGGTCGGCGAGTTGCTGATCGTACAGCAACTGATAGTGGGTTTGCCGGTAGTCGTCTACTTCATTGTCGTAGGGATCGCCCGCTTTTTCCGTACCGGCGGAGTTGAAAGTCCGCGTCTCCCGGTCGTCGACGAGGTCGGCCGGTACGCCGTTCCAGGCCTGATAGGTGACCTCGTGGCCGGAGAAAGCATTAAAGCGCAGAATGCTCTTTTCGCCGTAGTAGGCACCCGATAAGTACCAGGAGTCGAGGTCGGCCCGCGCCCGGTCGATGTAGCCATCCGAGCCGATGCGGGATAGCCGTCCGTCCAGGCTGAACTTATTGCGCATCACCCCCGTGCCGAACTCCACATTCCCCTTGAGGGTGTTGAAAGACCCAATCGAAGTATTCGTCTGAAAGTAGGGATCATCCCGTTTTTTGGAGGTATTTAGGTTGATGGTAGCGCCGAATGCCCCGGCACCATTGGTGGAGGTACCTACACCCCGCTGGATCTGCACATCGCTGGTGGAACTGATGAAATCCGGAAGGTCTACCCAGAAAGTGCCCTGCGATTCCGCGTCATTCAGCGGGATGCCGTTGATGGTGACGTTGATGCGGGTGGGGTCGGTGCCGCGGATGCGAATACCCGTGTAGCCGATGCCCGCGCCGGCGTCGGAGGTGACCACCGTGGAGGGCGTCCAGCGCAACAGATAAGGCACATCCTGGCCCAGGTTGTTGGCCTGGAGTTCTTCCTCGTTCAGGTTGGTGTAGGTCATGGGCGTTTTGGCGTCGGCCCGGGTGGCGGAAACGGTTAGTTCCTGCAGGGTAGTGCTTTGTGCCGCCAGGCGAAAATTCAGCGTAATCCCCGCAGTACCGTTTTGCGGAACGCTAAACGACTGGCTTTCGCCCTGGTAACCGACGTAGGATACCTGCAGCGTATACCGGCCCGGATCGACCCGGTTGAGCCGGTATTGCCCATCCGTATCCGTGATGGCGCCTTGTTGAGTTTCCTCGATCAGGACATTGGCGCCTACCAGCGGGCTACCATCGGTATCGGTGATCCTGCCGGATATCGCTACCTGCGCCCCAAGCTGGCCAACGAAAAGACTTAGGAACAAAGTGAAAAATAAATAACGAAACATAAAAAAGACATTGTGGGTGAATCGAATACTTCCGGCAGGGGTCGCTGGAAGTTGTTTGAATCACCACACCCTTGTGCGGAGGTGGAGAAAGGTCACGGTTGACGGTGTACGGCGCGTTCGGTTGACGGTAGGTTTTTACCGAAAGCTGAATACTAGGATACCGAATACCGTAAAATCATGTTCTCCACTAGGAGCCGTAGGATTTCCCTTCCCGGAATTACCCGGGCAGGTTCCTGTTCCGTTGCTCCTCCGGAACAAAGGGTATGATCTCAGCCGCCTGTGTTGTGAATGATAAATGAGAGGGAAAGAATGAGGTGGAAACAAACGCCTGCTCATCAGTTTATGATCTTAAGGCTTTTCACATCAAATCAACACACTATCGAATTATCAAATCATCACCACGGGTAGCACCCCTTAAAGTGGCCGCAAAGATACACAGGAATTTTGGGATGTGGAAGTCGAAAAGAAATTGGAGGGACCTGGGGGCGGTTTGTCGGGAGTACTTGTGGAAACAAAAGTGGATTCGGATTAAGCAGGTTTTTCCTTAACTTGAGTATTGGCCCCATGGTCATTAGTACCCATCCTGAAAAGCAGAAAATGTCAAAAACTGAGTTTTTAGTGGCCCATGCAGAATTCTCTACCGGGATCATCCTTACCGTCGATCTGGCAACTCACACCAGGGTAGGGGAAATATTTAAGAGGTTTTCAACTCGGGAAGCTGCCGTAAATTACATGCTTCAACTCGTCAGCAACCGCCCGGATATTGAATGCTTACTGAGAACAAGCGAAGGACGATATCTGCTGCAGGTGGACCGGGAAGGAATAAAGAAACGTTGACTACTTCAGATATACAGTAGCCGCTATTCCGTCATTTACAATCATTTGCACCGGCAACTTAGAATACATGGAAAGATTTTCAAACAGCAGGACCGCCTATTGGGATCAAATCATACACGAACTATCCGGACCACGGAGTGAATCCTTCGGCGAATTGAGGTTCCGGTACACGGAACTCGGGCAGCTACTAACGCATGCATTTTCAATCAGTCAGTTCGATCCCGATCGAAGCAAATTGATCCTATTATCCTGGAATGCCGCGTACGATAATGCCCGGTTTGACAAAGGGATCTATAATCTCGACCGGCTGTCGATTAAACGTCGGGAAATAAAATTGGAAGCTAAAGAAATGGATCTACTCACAGGACATCTGGAGGCTGAATTCGCGTTGACCGGCTGGGATGGGATCACTCTGGATGGATTGTTCTGCCGGCTCGAATTTGGAGACAAGAAGATCGAATGGAATTCCGATCATGAGATCAACGAAAATTTATGCAAGCTAATCGACTTTTTTCGAAATAAAGCTGGTCGGGAATTTGATAGGTAGTACATTCTGCTTGTTCCTGTTTATTTTAACGAAGGTGATTTCTAAAACGAAGTGCCGATACTGATCAGCGGCCGCTTCTCTTGCACTCCGCACGCCCCACCTGCGCAAGTTTGTTTCATTCGAAAATTTTGAAGATCTAAGCTATTGAACGATGCGGTTTGCACCGGATCTCCAGATGTACCAGCTTGTGTACAGGCGTGGAATATTATTATTGAAAATTAACCGCTAAATAATGAAAAACTTACCCATCACCTATCTGTTATTATTGCTTTTTCCAGGTACGCTCTGCTTCGGACAAAATACTTATCCACTTTGGCAGGAAATGGAGGCCGGCCGCTACCATGTCGGTTTTAAAACCATTGAACTCGTTGATTCCAGCCGGACCACGGGACCAAAGTACGACGAGAACGGAACTATAAATGAAAACCGGTTTTTTCCCATTCAGATCTCCATCTGGTATCCGACCGACGCGGAATGGGATCAGGAGCGTGCCTGCCGCTTCAAAGCATACTTTTACAAAACCGCCCAAAAGAATGACTTCGCCGAACTGTCCGCAGAGCAGCGGGAAAATGCTATGGAGATCTTTTCCAGTTTTGCCAAATTCGGTTTCAAAGTTGAACTGAGTGCCGCCCAGTTGGAAGCGATCGGCAATACCGCAACGGCGGCCTTACCCGAGGCTCCACCTGTAGGGGGGAAATTTCCGGTGATCCTGGCCGGTCACGATGGTGGCGTGTGGAAGATGAGTACCCTCTCCGAATATCTGGCGAGTCACGGATACGTGGTGATCTCTACCGGATTGCTCTCCCAAACCTCCCGGCTGTTCCGGCAATCTCCGCAGATCGCGATCAATCGAAGAATAAGAACGTTCGAGATCCTGCGGGGAATGCTTCGTCATTTTGATTTCGTGGATGAAGACCAAAGCGGTTTGTTGGGCCTGAATGCCGATGGCATGTCTACACTGCTGTATCAGATGAAAAACCTGGAAGCGGAAGCTATTGTCAATATCGACGGCTGGGATGGAAAGAACAACGGCAACGGATACGTCAGCAATTCCATTTATTTTAATCCGGATAACATTCAGGTGCCTTTTGCCGAATTTCACCAGCACGAGGATCCCCCGAATGAATCCCTCCAATTGAATACGGCCATCTTTGACTCTCTCAGTCGCATCGATCGTTTTTCCTTTGTGTTGCAGGAATTCGGCCATGCGCCTTTGACGGGCAACATGATCGCACTACCCGAATTGCCCGAAAAAGTAGTTGCCCAGCACAATTTCTGGTTTACATTCATCAAAAGTTTTTTTGATGTGTATCTTAAGGGCGATCGGGACCAGCGTGCGGATTTGTGGAAAATGAGCGATGCGGATGCCCCTTTGTTCCAAAAGAATGAGCGGATTCGGGCGGAGAGGAAGTGAATGGAAGTCTGCCACCTAAAACTTATACACTAAATGATTGGAATTTTAGTAGCGATAGCCATTTCCTGGCTATTACTTTACTTCTTTGAAAAGCAACACATTCTAGCCCTGGGCCTGTTGCCGGTCACTAAACGGATCCGGCAGTTTCTGACCGGATTTCTAATTACCGGTCTGCTGTGCATCATGGCCCAGTATCTGGAAGCATTCCTGCGGTCCGGCATCTGGGTACTGAATGAAAATATTTCCGGAGCCACGATTGCCCGTTCATTCTGGTGGGACGTCCGGTCGGTCCTGACGGAGGAACTGATTTTTCGCGGAGCGCTGCTGTATATTCTGATCCGGAGGATCGGTACGGCAAAGAGCATTCTGATCTCGGCCATAGCTTTCGGTATATATCACTGGTTTTCCTTCGGTATTTTAGGTAATATCGTAGCGATGATCCTGATATTCATCGGGACCGGCCTGATGGGATACGCCTGGGCCTGGGCTTTCGCCAAGACCAGATCCATTATGCTGCCGTTCGGATTTCATCTGGGCTGGAATTTCTTTTACAATACCGTCTTTTCCAAAGGTCCGCTGGGCGAACTGCTGCTGGTGTTGCAGAGAGCAGAAGAATTGACGGATACGACCTCCTTGCTGAACTTTCTCACGGGCATGATCCTGGTACCGATTTTGGTGCTGTTGTATGTCAAATATTTCGTGAAAGCAGAAGCGCAGGCCGTTCCGGTGGGGGAGGATGGTTAAGGTCTGAAAATTTTTTCAATCGTAATTACAGTAACAAAATAGGTAGGAAGGAGGAACCTGACTCATCCGGCCATATACTGCTTATCCGGCTTTATAGCCAATCCATCAGGTACGAACGACAAACTGCTCATGCACCGCCGCGATCGCCAGCTGCAGTCGCCTGCTCTCCTGGCCGCCGATCTCTGCAAAGGGTACGTCCAATTCTTCGATCTCCTGCCGATAAAGTTCAAAAAGCCGCCAACGATCTTCCGAATTAGGTGTTTCTCTTAGTGGATCAGGCGTCCATTCCAGGTCGGGTTTGCAGAGGAGGAAGAAATCGTAGGACCGGTTCGCCAGCAGGTCTTCAATACGTTGGTCGACGGTCCCGTATTTGAATAAAGACCAGATTTTTATCACTTCCAGTCCGGTATCGCAAAAGAGGTATTGCGAAGCTTCCAGTTTTTTCCGATCTTCCATAGCCGCTTGCCCCCGGGCGATCTCCAAAAGATCTTCCTGACGATAAGGTCGGTCTAGCTGCTCCAGATAGCTGCGGGCAAATTCGGGTACCCACTGCGTGCAGTAGTGCGCGGCCAGTTGCTGACTCAGGGTCGATTTTCCGCTGGATTCCGGCCCGGTGATCACTATTTTTTTAACTGATAACATATCCGTAAAGGTCGTAATTTCGTACGATCCTTCGGTGAAAATAAAAATGAAGGACTAAGATTATGCACGATATTGAGCCACACTATCTATGGCGAGACGAGTATACTGCGGAAGAAGATGCCCGTTCTCCCTTCTTCGGTCGTCAATACGACGAATTTCAATTCAGCCAGAAAGTCTATAATTACTATATTCATCCTCAATGGGACAGCTTCGGATCGGCTACACTGTATCTGAAGATCATTTTTGTCGATTATATCGAGCAGTACGCCATCCTGGAACTGATCGGGGAATGGAACGACTGTTTACACAACGACATTATGTTCCTCAAGCGGGAGATCATCGATGCACTGATCCAGGAAGAGATCTACAAGTTTATCCTGGTCTGCGAAAATGTACTGAATTTCCACGGTGACGACGACAGCTACTACGAAGAATGGTACGAGGATATCCGCGATGAGGACGGCTGGGTCTGCCTGCTGAATACACTGCCCCACGTGGAAGAGGAAATGCAGGATACCCGCCTGCAGTCGTTTATCAATTTCGGTGGCCCGTTCAGCGATATCAACTGGCGGCCGCAGAAACCAAAAACGATCTACGAGGCGATTGAAGGGTTATTGCAGACAACAACGAAGCGGTTGTATTGAGAGGATGTGGGGTTCTGAAAATTAGGATTGACGTATCCTAACGTCCGCCCAACCGAAATAATCAATCCAATATTATGAAATATACTTACTGGTTCATTCTGGTCATTTTGGCCACCAACCTGAGCGCTCAATCCGAAGATCTCATTTTTGTCAACGGTCTGGATGTCAACGAAGAACGATATCCGGATATTAAGGATTCGCCCTATCTGTTCGGTGACGAATGGCATCCGGCGGATCTGCTCACCAAAGAAATGAAGCGCGTGCCCAATATGCCGACGCGCTACAATATCTATACCGGCGAATTTGAGGTGCGACAGGGTGATAAATTCATCCGGCTGGCTAATGACCGGTTTATGCGGATCGAATTCGAAGTGAACGAAGATGGCGAAAAGGTCGACAATGCGGATGAAAAGCTGGTCTTTCAGGCGAGTTTCCACCCCCGCTTCCGGGATCACTTCGTGAATCTGATCTATTCGGGCAGTACGATGGTGGTGTTCCGGGATTTTCGGGCGATCGTTTCCGAGAAGACAGTCCAGAATGTGGGACAGACCGTGGAGTTCAAACGGTTTTTTCCCAAGGTAGATTATTACCTCATGCAGAACGGGGAATTGAAGACCATCAAACCGAATAAAAAGACCCTGATCAAACTCCTGGGGCACAAAAAGGAACTGGAGGCTTATATCAAAGAACACAAGCTGGACCTGGAATCTGCGCCGGATCTGAATAAACTGCTTACCTTTGCGGAAACGCTAAGTTAAAACATGCATAAATCCGGATTTGTAAATATCATCGGCAGACCCAACGTAGGCAAGTCTACCCTGACCAATGCTTTGGTGGGGGAGCGGATGTCGATCATTACCAATAAACCCCAAACCACCCGGCATCGGATCATCGGTATCGTCAACTCGGATGATTACCAGATCATCCTTTCCGATACGCCGGGTATCGTCGAAGACCCTTCTTACCAGATGCACCACGCGATGAACCGCTTTGTGCAATCCACTTTCGAAGACGGGGACCTGATGCTGCTGGTGACGGAAGTACACGAGAAATACGATCCGGATGATGCCACCATCGAAAAACTGAAAAATGTTAAAGCTCCCGTTTTCCTGATCATCAATAAGATCGACCAGGCCTCTCCGGAAGAGATCCTCAAGTTGATCGAAGACTGGAAAGACCGGATTGATTTTACCGAGATATTTCCCATTTCCGCGCTGCATCACACCAATACGGAACGCCTGCTGGAGCACATCGTGAAATACCTGCCGGAAGGTCCGGTATACTATCCCAAGGATCAGTTTACCGACCGGCCCGAACGTTTCTTCACCACCGAGATCATCCGCGAAAAGATACTGGAACAGTACGAGCAGGAGATCCCCTATTCGGTGGAAGTAGCGATCGAGAGTTTTGAGGATTCCACGACCAACAGCGGCGAGGATCTCGCGCGCATCCGGGCCCTCATCTATGTCATGCGGCGCAGTCAGAAGGCCATCATCATCGGCAAGCGCGGTGATGCGATCAAGAAGCTGGGCATCGAAGCCCGGAAAGCCCTGGAGACCTTTTTGGAGCGCAAAGTCTTCCTCGAACTCTACGTAAAGGTGAAAGAGAACTGGCGGGATGATGACCGCTCTCTCCAGTCCTTTGGCTATCAGTAGGTAGCAATGAAAATGTGGCCATCTGAGCCGGCCCGCAGCGATAATATTCCCGCTGCCGGGTATCGGTCGGGCCCGGCCTACCTTATTAGTAAGTATTTCCCTATTTTTGCGGCAACAAACAGACAGTAATTTTCAATGAATAATATAGTAGCCATCGTGGGGCGCCCGAACGTGGGAAAAAGTACCTTGTACAATCGACTCATCGGAGAACGCCAGGCCATTATTGACGATATCAGTGGCGTAACCCGCGACCGGCAATATGGAAGCAGTTTTTGGAACGGTAAAACCTTTACGGTTATCGATACCGGAGGTTTTGTAAAGGGCTCGGATGATATCTTTGAAGCGGCGATCCGGGACCAGGTGAACATCGCGATCGACGAAGCGGCGGTGATCATCTTTATGGTGGATGTGACTACCGGCATTACGGATCTCGACGAAGAGATCGCCGATATGCTGCGCCGTACCGAAAAACCGGTATTACTCGCGGTCAATAAAGTGGATAATGCCGAACGGCAAATGGAAGCCAATGAGTTTTGGGGACTGGGTTTTGAAGAGACCTTCTTCCTGTCTTCCATGACCGGTAGCGGTAGCGGTGAATTGCTGGACCTGGTAGTGGAAAAACTGCCGGAAGAAGAAGAACCGGAACCGAATCAATTGCCGAAGATTGCCATCCTCGGCCAGCCAAATGTCGGAAAATCCTCTTTCACCAATGCCCTGCTGGGCGAAGAACGCAACATCGTAACGGATATCGCCGGTACCACCCGCGATTCCATTCACTCCAAATATTCCAAGTTCGGCAAGGAATTCCTGCTGATCGATACCGCCGGGTTGCGGAAAAAATCCAAGGTACACGAAAACCTGGAGTTCTATTCCGTAATGCGGGCGATCAAGGCCGTGGAAGAAGCTGATGTCTGTATCATCATGATCGACGCCCAGACGGGTATCGAATCCCAGGATATGAACATCCTGCGCCTGGCCCAACGGCGTAATAAAGGCATCGTGCTACTGGTCAACAAGTGGGATCTGTTGGAAAAGGAAACCAATACCGCCCGGGACATGGAGCAGGAGATGCGCAAAAAGATCGCTCCTTTCAACGATGTGCCGATCCTGTTTATCTCCGTGCTGGAAAAGCAGCGGATCTTTCAGGCGATCGATGCTGCCCTGCAGGTACACGAGAACCGGGAACGCAAGATCAAGACCAGCGAGTTGAACGAATTCATGCTGGAGGCCATCGAGCGCCGCCCGCCGCCCGCTTACCGGGGTCGGCTGATCAAGATCAAGTTCGTGACGCAGTTGCCGACCTACTATCCGGCCTTTGCCTTCTTCTGCAATCACCCCAAGCACATCCGGGAGCCTTATAAAAACTACCTGGAAAATCAGCTGCGGAAGAAATTTGATTTTACCGGCGTGCCTATCGGCATATTTTTCCGCCAAAAATAAGGTTCGATATTCATTGGATCAGGTCCTCATTGGTCCGGTACCCCCCGTATACCGCATTTGAGTTTCAACCAATAAAAATTGTTTTCATGCCATTTCTCTCTACTGATTTTTCCGGATTGATGGTTTTCGAACCCCGGGTATTTACCGATGATCGGGGCTATTTCTTCGAATCCTACCAACGGAAAATCTTTGCGGAAGCGGGGATCACTACGGATTTTATCCAGGATAACGAAGCGAAGTCTACTTTCGGCATCTTGCGCGGACTACACTACCAGGTGCCGCCGTACACCCAGGCCAAGCTGGTGCGGGTAGTGCTGGGAGAGGTACTGGATGTTGTGGTGGATATCCGGAAAAACTCGGCTACCTACGGCCGTCATTTCAGTATCCGGCTGAGTGCCGCGAATAAAAAGCAGTTGTTCGTTCCGCGGGGCTTTGCCCACGGTTATGCCGTACTGAGCGAAGAGGCGATCTTCTGTTACAAGTGCGACAACTATTACTCGAAGGAACACGAAGGTGGCCTGCGCTACGATGATCCGGCCCTGGAGATTGACTGGGAAATTGACCTGGAAAAGGCGATCCTGACCGAGCGGGACCGGACCTGGCCCGATCTGGGAGCCCACCGGGTGTAGCAACTGATGTCCTCCAATAAATTTAAACCATGAATATCTGTATTACCGGGGCCGGTGGCCAGTTGGGTCAGTCGTTTAAGTCCCTTACCGGCGCCTATCCTCAGTGGCAATTCCATTTTGCGGATCGTTCCATCGCCGATCTCAGTGATTTATCCACCGTAGATCAGTGGCTGGAGGCCTCGCAACCGGACGTTCTGATCAACTGTGCCGCTTATACCAACGTTAATCAGGCCGAAGAGGATGAAGCTCTGGCCCGGCAGATCAATGTCGATGCCGTGGAACACCTGGCTCGCTATTGCAGCCGGAAAGCCATTCCATTATTCCATTATTCCAGCGATTACGTCTATCATACCGAGCGGGGAATTCCCTTTCGGGAAACGGATGCGACCGCTCCGAAAGGGGTTTACGCCGTAACCAAACTGGAAGGAGAGCGGGCGGCCCTCGCGGCGCACGCCGGTACTACGGTGATCCGGACCTCCTGGGTGTACGCCAGTATGGGGCACAATTTCGTCCGGACGATGTTGCGTCTGGGTAGCGAGCGGGATGAATTAAAGGTGGTGTCGGATCAGATCGGCACGCCGACCTACGCGCCGGATCTGGCGGCGGCCAGCCTGCAGATGTTGCAAGCCTGGCGGCAGGGAACCGTAAGTGGGGAGGATATGGCCGGTATCTTCAATTTCAGCAATGAAGGTGTTTGCAGCTGGTACGACTTTGCCCTTGCCATTTTCGAATTAAGCGGTTTGGAGTGCACCGTCCACGCGGTGGAATCCCACGAGTTTCCCAGTCCGGTAGAGCGGCCCCACTACAGCGTATTGAACAAAACCAGGATCAAAAAGACCTTTCAGCTGGAGATCCCGTACTGGAGGGAGGCTTTGGGACGTTGTCTGGCCGCTATCGGGCAATAACCCGCGAGGGCACCCGTCCACGGAAGTAACGTCCCAAAGCCCGGGACATTACTGACCCGGCGTTTCTTTCACAAATCCCTCCATCATCTTGCCATAAATGTCATTATTCTGGTAGATCCCCATAAAGCGGTCCGCTCCGGGGCCGTAGGCAAATACGGGGATCAGGGCTGCCGTATGCCCCCCGGTAGAAAAGGTCGGATTCAGCTGACCGTAGTCACTGCGGCCGAAAGTAGTGAGCGAAGAAAGCGCCAGACCACCGGTCTCGTGGTCAGCGGTGATCACCACGAGGGTATTTCCATCTTTCTCCGCAAAATCCATTACCCGTCCGATCGTTTCGTCAAAGTCTTTCATTTCCTCAATGATGTAGGTGCCGTCATTGGCGTGGCCACCCCAGTCGATCTGGGAACCTTCGATCATCAGGAAAAAGCCTTTATCATTCTGATTGAGGTGTTCAATCGCCATTTCCGAAGCTTTGGGTAGGAATTTTCCCCGGCCATCGGTCATCGGCGGCATACCGTCGGCCGCGAGGAAAGCCACATAGGGCTTGGAAGCCGTATAGTGCTCACCCAGTTTGGTGGTGTCCACTACCACGCCCTTGGAGGAGAGCGTAGCCAGCAGATCCTTGGAATCCGTGCGATTGTGGAAAAACTTGATCCCACCGCCGGCTGCAAAATCTATCGGGTGTTCGGCCATAGCCATAGCGATATCTTCGTGCTGGTTGCGGCTCGGTACGTGGGCGAAAAAGGAAGCCGGGGTGGCGTGGGTGATCGAAGAGGTAGCTACGAGTCCGGTGCTTTTTCCGGCCCGGGCGGCGTATTCCAGAATGGTGCCGCGGGAGATCGAATCACCATCCACACCGATCGCTCCGTTAAAGGATTTGTAACCGGTGGAGAAGGCCGTAGCTCCGGAGGCGGAATCCGTGATCTTGGCGTTGGTCGGCGTATTCTGGTGTAGACCGATATGTTTAAAGCGCAAAAAGTTGGAAGGCTTATCCTGGAAATAAAAACTGGTCGACACCTGCGTCAGCCCCATGCCGTCACCGACCAGCAGGATGACGTTTTTCGGGGATTGGGAACGATTGGCGGCCACGGAACTGGACGCAACGGAACCTGATCTCTGGCAGGCGCTGAATGCAAAAAGGCCGATAATGGCCACAAGGAATATTTTTTTCATGAAGTTTTCTCTTCAGTTAGATAGCTAAAATTAATCGGGCAAAAATAAGCAGGGGAATCATAAATCATAATACGCTTGGTTTAAGTTATTGTAAAGGGGCCGATAGATGGACCAATTGATTTGCATTTTTCGTCGGTTACACGCACATTTTACCGTTTGGCCCATCTTTTTATGGTTCTCTATTGTTGAAATAGTTAAATTGGTACTCGTATACCTGATATTTACACCAAACTAGTTGTAACACGCCGATTCAAATTCTGGAGTCCCCCCTGACCGGGACTGTAAGTGCTGCCCGGGTAAATCCCCACGGGTCTTCGGGTCGAAAACGGCCGGTAAAGCCCCTGAACCATAAATTCCGGCAGCTGCTGAAAAAAATAGTTTACTAACGATACAAACCACGAGTAGGTATCTGCGTTTACCTACTATATCCAGATACTATGTTTGAGAACAATTACATGCTACGCTATCTCCTAAGTGCTTTTATCATTCTTCTGGCGAGCCAGGTAGCTTTGGCTACGCACAACCGCGCGGGACAGATCTCGGTGCGGCAGGTGGGAGATTGTACCCAGAGCCTCACCATTGAAGCGACGATCATTACCTACACCAAGGCCAGTAGCCGACCCGCCGACCGGGATACGCTCACCATTTGCTGGGGCGACGGCAACTGCCAGCGGGTACTGCGGAATAACGGCCCGGGTAATCCGCCCGATGGCGAACTGCTGGAAAACGATACCAAATTCAACATTTACATTGCGGAACATACCTACGCTGCGCGTGGTACTTACGTGATCTCGATGACGGACCCCAACCGGAACGGAGGCATTCTCAATGTGAATTTCCCGAACTCGGAACAGATCCGGTTCCATATACAAACGACGTATACCATCCCGAACCCCCAGTTTCAGGGGTGTAACGATACGCCGGTGCTCTTACAGCCTCCGATAGATATCGGTTGTGTCGGGCAGATCTTTACCCATAACCCTAACGCTTACGATGTGGACGGTGATAGTCTTTCCTATCACTTTATCACACCCCTGCAGGAGGTCGGGCAGGTAGTTCCGAACTACTTCTTCCCGAATATGATCAACAGCGGGAGTAATAATCAGATCACCATCGATGAAGTCACGGGGGATATCGTCTGGAATGCCCCCCAGAAACCGGGCGAATATAACCTGGCCATGATCATTGTGTCCCACCGCGACGGTGAACCCATTGATACGGTCGTGCGGGACATGCAGATCCTCATCGAGGATTGTGCGAACCAGCCGCCGATCGTGGAAACGGCCTACGATGAGATCTGTGTGATCGCCGGTGAAGTGATCGAATTGCCGGTAACGGTGACGGCTCCGGCTTTTGAAGATAAACAACTCGTGCGTCTTACCGCGCTGGGTGGACCCTTCGAAGTGGACATCAGTCCGGCTACTTTCCTGCCGAACGATAATTCTTTCCAGGCCGATCCGTTGACCAAGACGTTCCGCTGGGAAACGCAGTGTGAACACATTTCCGATCAATACTACTCGGTCGTCTTCCGGGGCGTGGATAACTGGTTTGGAGATACGACTGGGCTGGCGACTCTGAAAACCCTGCGGATAAAAGTGATCGGACCGCCGCCGGAAAACCTGGACGTTGAGGCCGGATCGGGGCAGGTAGAACTGTTCTGGGACAATCCCTACGTTTGTGATATGACTTTGGATGACGGATTCCGCGGATTCATCGTCTGGCGCCGGGAAGGTGGCAACCCACCGCCGATCGACACCTGTGCGCCGGAACTCATTGGCTATACCCAACTCAATTTCGATCCTACACCCACTATTGTAGATGGTCGATATTACTTCCTCGACGATCAGGTAGAACGAGGGCGTAATTACTGTTATCGGGTAACGGCGCAGTTCTCGAGGATAACGGAAACCGGGAATTACATTTACAATCTGGTGGAGAGCCTGCCCTCGGACGAGGTATGCGTTCAACTCAACCGGGATATTCCGCTGATCACGAAGGTCGATGTGGAAACGACTTCCGCTTCGGAAGGAACGATTGGGGTGTGTTGGACCAAACCGAAAGCCGAAGACCTGGATACGGTGATGAACCCCGGACCCTATACCTACGAAGTGCTGCGCGCCACAGGGATCACGGAGGATGATGCTGACTTTTTCCCGATTAATATTTCCTTTACCAGTGAAACCTTCGCCGGAGCAAATGATACGTGTTTTACGGATATGGGACTCAACACCCTCGCCGAAGCGTATACCTACAAGATCAATTTCTACGTAGGCGGTGGAAACGTGCCGCTCGGATCCACCAACCCGGCATCTTCCGTATTCCTGACGGTGGCCCCGACCGATGAGGCCAATGTGTTATCCTGGTCGGAAATGGTTCCCTGGGAAAATGATGAATATACCATTCTGCGGCAGAACGATCAGGGCGAGTTTGAGGAACTGGCTACGGTGTCGGCCCAGAATTACCGCGATGAAGGACTGACCAACGGACAGGAGTATTGCTACAAGATCCGCAGCAGCGGCTCCTACCGGGTAGACGGAGTGCCGAGCCCACTGATCAACCATTCCCAGATCGCCTGTCAAACGCCATTTGACAATGTACCTCCCTGCCCGCCGGAACTGGTCGTAGATGATATTTGTGATGACAATGTGGATTGTACGCAGATCGACCTGCTAGTCAATCAACTGGACTGGACCAATCCGAACGAGACCTGCGAGGATACGGATGACGTAGCCAGCTACAATATCTATTATTCCCCCACTCAGGACGGAGAATTCACGCTGATCGGCATGACCAATGACGCAAACGACAATTTCTTCGATCATCAGCCGGGTGAAAGTATTGCCGGTTGCTACGCAGTTACCGCTCTGGACGGGCTGGGCAACGAAAGCCAACGGAGTAATATCGTCTGCGTGGAGAACTGCCCGATCTACGATCTGCCGAACGCATTCACCCCGAACGGGGACGGGCAGAACGATGTATTTGTACCGTATCCCTACTGTTTTGTAGCGGAAGTAGAGTTCAAGGTCTTCAACCGCTGGGGGCAGGTCGTTTACGAGACCAGTGATCCGAGCCTGAACTGGAACGGTGATAACCTACGGGGCGAACAACTGGCCGATGGTACCTACTATTATACCTGCCGGGTATTTGCCCAAACGGTAGATGGAATCGTGCCGCTGGAGGAAGAGCTAAGTGGTTACATCGAATTGATCCGGAGCACCCGTTGATCCGCCGTAAATCCGACTTCCAGTCGGATTAATACATAAGAAAAGCGGCTGGGAATTTTTCCCAGCCGCTTTTCTTATGTATATCCCATCAACCCGCTCGTTAATCCGACTGGAAGTCGGATAATTCACTACCGCGAAAGTCACCGGCCGACTGGAAGCCAGCGTTACAGTAGGCCATCCCTGTAAATTCTAGGTGATTAACTTTCAATAAATTAGCTTAGGAAAAGGCAAATAAAATACCCCGAATCTAGGCACATTTGCCTATTTTCGGGGTAAACATTTTATTA
>NZ_PDUD01000044.1 GCF_002646595.1 Flavilitoribacter nigricans DSM 23189 = NBRC 102662 | reverse complement strand
TTCAAAGCCCTTCTCTAGACGTTTGTCTCCTAGTTTACTATTTAATCGCTTTCCCATTTGGGAAAGATAGCAATCTTGTCAAAGAACTATTGGCACATTTGTGTGCATACCGTAGGTCTTCGAGACTTAGAAGGTCTCAAGCTCCCAGGATCAACTCTACCCGTGTACCCGCCGCCCGGCCGTTCTGCATCTGGTCAATGATGTTGACCACGAAGTTGCTATTGAACAACGCCTTGTTAACCTGCAGGCGATCCATGATCAGGCGGGTGCCGAAGGAGCGATGCTGGTGTTGCCGGCTGAGATTCAATGCCGCTGCCTGTTCCCGGCCGATACCGTTATCCTCCACGATGCATTTCACGCCGGCCCCTTCCGGTCGAATCTCCAGCCGGATCTCCCGATCCCCTGCTTTATGCATCAGCCCGTGCCAGATGGCATTTTCCAGGAAGGGTTGCAATATCATCGGGGGCACGCGAAAAAAGCTGGGATCTACCTCTGGTGCGATTTTGATACGATAGGTGAAGGATCTTTCAAAGCGTAGTTTTTCCATCTCGATGTACAGCCGGGACATTTCCAGTTCCTCCTCCAGACTGATCTGTTTTTCTTCGGAATGTTGCAGCACCCGCCGGATAAATCTGGAGAATAAGGTCAGGTAATGGATGGCCTGTCTGTTGGCAGCCTCCTGGATCAGTCCTTTGATGGAATTCAGGCAATTGAAGATGAAGTGCGGGTTCATCTGGGCGCGCAGGGCCTTGGATTCGATCTGAAGCAGGTCATTCTGTAGTTGCGCCTTTTGCTTAACCGATTCCAGTTTTTCCATTTGTATCCGATTGTTGCGGATGCCGATCAGGATACCAAATAGCATTAAGGTTAGGAAATGACCAGCGATAAAAGGGGCGGCTCTTTCCAAATGAGGAAATAGGAGTTGGCCAAGCGGTGAAGCAATCACCATTGCCATTATCAGAGGTAGAAAAGACAGCACAAAACTAGCACTCAGCGGGATTTTTCGATAATAGGATTTGATGCCTGCGCATAGCACTAATATGGCTGAGCACCCTTGAAGCATCCCTTTGATACTATTGGCATAACAGGTGATACACAGATCTGTGGTTGGTAATCCATGCGTCGACCACCAGAGTATATCCAATAAATCTATTATGCTTATTATTATATACAGGCTAATAAGATAATTGGCGATCCGAAAAAATAAAGGCAGTGTGTTTTTTAGATTCAGCAAATGCTGGGTGAACTTCAACAGGGCGAATACGGCAAGAGGAGCGGCCAATCCGAGTATCCAATCCCGTTCCAGGGTACTAAACCGGAAAATAGCCTCGGTGAAATTAAGAAATTGGCTATGATCCAGCGCCATCATTAAATAGGGTGATAAACCAACCAGCAGTAAGAAAAAATATAACTGCAGGGAATCCCGATAGACGATTAATTGTAGGAAAATATAGATTAGAAAGAAAGCAAGTCCGCCGATAAAAAAAGTTTTATACTTGTCTCGATACTGTCGCTTTTGCAGATCGCCCGGATGAATATCCGCCATGTCGCCGTCATCGGCATAGGTGTAGGAGGAGGTCCGTCGGGGGTAGCGAATATAGAGCTCCAGGGTATCTCCGGCCGGAATGGAAAATGAAAATGCCTCCCTCCCCTCTGCACTCGGGAAGGCTTCCATTTTATGGTAGCGACCGACGGTATCCGGAAGGTGATATTCGATGCTTTTCCACGGATCTGAGGGATACGCAAAAGTCCTGGATTGAGCGTAACGTTTGGGATTGATCACCCGGAGTCTAGCCCAATGGCAGCTGGTATAGTCGAATTCTACCCTCTGAAATCCCTTGAAATACGATCCGCTATCCCAGCTTCGGCGTACAGATTCCAGATCCAGGTTGCAGTCGGTATCCACATAAAATTCAAAATACCAGGAGACATCTACCATTCTGGGTGGTTCAAAACGGTTCGGCTCCTCCATCGTTTCCAGGTCCTGCAAGATGTAGGCTGCCTCCAGAGACCTAACAGTAGAATGATCGATATAAAAAACAGAGAGCGGACGTTTTTCAAATTCAAAATAGCAATGATCACAATCTCCGTACTGATTATCCACCCGGATATACACCGTTTGGATAGTATCCGCCGGCAGATCCACCCAGAAGTAGGAACCCGAACGCCGGATGGTCTTTTCAGCCGGACGCCGCCGGAAACCAGCGGTCTGGTGGTAGAGCGAGTCGCCCTGCTGGTAGTAGATGTCCACCAGATTATTCTCCTCGTAAAGACGACCAACCGAAAACAGATGGGAGTCCCGGGCAGTGGCCCTAAGCTGCAATTTCATCCAGTAGATCTGGGCCAGATCACGATCCGTGCGGGTGGTGTTGGGGCCAAACTGATCGGACCTTTGCAGCACTTCCTCATATCCCCATGCTCCCGTAGGATCAAGCAGGATCTCCGTGTAATCATACAGGTCATTGTATGGTTCCTGCTCCGCGTTGACCTCCGCGAATTCAAATGATATACGGTACACCGGTGATGTCTGGGCCGACAGGAGCTTAGTCAAACATAGTAATACCGGTAGTATAGCGATATTTTTCATAGATGCTGGTGGTTCTTTTTGCAGAGTATGAGACCTTCTAAGTCTGCGAGACTTAGAAGGTCTTTAATTCGGATAATGACCGATAATCATTCGTGTTTATGGTGCGTCTCCAAATGTTGCCGCAGCAGATCTTTCCCGTAGTCATTCCCATTGGGTGTCCTCACCACCGTATGGATGTGCTTCCTGACCGGCCCCGGATACAGACGCTTGCGATCCCAGAGAAACACCGGTCCCTGGTGGTCAAATTCGATCAGGATCACCGGACTGTGAATGCGGTAATAAAAAGGCGCATCGTCCCGGGCCTCCCCTACCCAACTGAACCAGGTCTCTTCCAGATGAGCTTCCACTTCCTCCATTTTCACCCCGGCGTGTTCTTCCCGCATATTGCCGACGTATTCCCGGGTCAGGGTGAGTAACTGTTCCTGTTGACGGCTGTTTAACTCCCCGGCGGGAATGCCCACGTACGGCAGCGTACGGTTATCCTTAAAAGCTTCGGTTTGGGCAAAATTGTACAGTTTGCGATCAAGTAATGTGGTCCGGGACCTTTGCGACTCATTGAGGGAGCGGTACAGTTCCCAGCCCAATTTTTCTTCCTGTTCAAAAGTGCGAATGCCCTGATCCGGTCCCTCTTCGATGTAATTGGGTTCCGAGCCCATAAAGGTCGGCGTCATGACGACCTGATCGCCCAGAATGAAGTAATTAATAGCGAGGTGGTGTCCATCCAGCTGCCAGCCCCAGGGCTCGGTTGCAGAAGGTTGCCCCATGAAAGTCAGGTGGTAGCGGTCGTGCCCGATCAGATCGGTCCGGTTGCTGCCTACTTCGCCGGATCGGATGCTCAGTAACTTCAGATAATCTTCCATGGCCATGATGTCTCTCGTCTTTTGCAATCCCCGGGGCGAGAGGCTGGCGGCCAGTAACTGGAAAGTTAGTTCCCGTTGTACTTCGGACATTTCATACAGCCCTATGCCCTGCCGCCGGTAGGTCTCAATATTGTGCCACTTGTGCCATTCTTTATCCTCGATGCCGAAGGTAGACTGACTCCGCTGTTCCGGTGTAAAAGCCGTCAACAGGGATTCGGCCGCCTGCTGAATATCCTGGGTTGGGAATCCCGTGGATCTGATGGAAAACAAGTTTTCCCGGGCTTGCCCATTGGTCGTAATACCCGTATAAGGTTGGGCGAGTACGGCTGCTTCCTCTGAAGTATTGGTTTGCCGAACGGGCATGGGCGGCGATGGCAGAATGTGTTCCCCCGTCGTACCGACCAGGTCATTAAAAAGCGCTACCGGTAGTACGGTAGACCTCTCGGGCAATAAGATCTGGCGGTAATGGTATCCCCGGTTCTCCAGATTGAAGGTATCCACGACAAAGGCATAGGTAAGACGACGACCGATTAGCGTATCCGGCACCGTAAGCCGGATAGCATAAATGTTGCCATTGCGTTTCATCAGTTTTCTCTTATATCTGGCCAGCAAGGGGCCTTCGCCCAATACGCCTACGGAATTAGGATCCTGCAGCTGATCCAGAATCGGCGTAACGTCCACCCGTAGGGTCAGCACAATTGGGTTGCGTTGCGAACGGCAGGCCAGATTGAGCAGGAAAAGGCAAAAAACGAAGTACAGATATTTAGGCTTCATGGCTGAGGCTGGTTAGTGATAAAATAGTGGATCACAAACGGCTTGACGGAGTCGGAACCGGCCATTCGTGATATTGATCGGTACTGCAAAATGAAAAGAATATGCGGAGGAAACTACAGGCAGTTAGTATTTGGGGGCCCTTCTTAGTAACGGACGGGAGGAGCGTAGGATAGGCGGATGGTGAGGAGCTATACGAAGACTTAAGACCTTCTAAGTCTGCGAGACTTACGGTATGCACACATTTTGTGTAAGTTCTTTGACAAGATTGCTACCTGAATAAATAATATCCTTCGAGGATGTTATAGAAGCGGTTTAAGCCTCTAATAAAAGTAATGGGTCCTGGTGGTTTGTCCTTTTGGTAACCTGACCATCCTCCGAGTCTGGCGATGATCCAAGCGGCAAAAGAGAGGGTGTTTGGAGGATGTGGATTTTTTTGTTTTTGGGTCTTGCCTTCTACTTTGGTATTTAGGGCAGTCAGGCATTGTATTTCGGGCTCAAAAAAGGCATCGCCTATTCTTTGTAGTGTTTGCCCATCTCTGGCCTGGACTAGTTGCATGACTTGCACAGCCGCTATTAAGGCCATAGTAGCTAAATTAACCAGTCCATGGAACGACTCTACTTCCGCTTTTTCCACGTTGAGCCCTTTAGATTTAAGGGTTCGGAATAATTGTTCGATAGTCCATCGCCATAAATACCATTGAACAATTTGCAAGGCTTGTTCGGTATTTTGAACAGGGTGGGAAGTCAGCAAGATCCAGTGTACAGGTTTTTCTTTGCCCACTATGGTTTGTGATCTTTCCTTAGCCTGTACTACCCAGAGGTCTATCTGATCACTTAAATCAGTATTACGGCAACTTTCCGGTTTTGCAATAGCTACCGATCCGAATTTCAGATCTATAATAGCTTGGTGTGCAGTACGTTTTTTAGTCCCAGGCAGATCTAATTCATAAGTATGAGCTACCGGCCATTGTTCAATGGCTTGATATAACTTAGTCTGGCCATGGGAAGGAGTACTTAATAATCGATTCGTTCGGCTACGATACACAAAATCCCACTGCTGTTGCAGGCCCAACCCCATCAGATCGTAGATATCTGCTTCGCGATCTCCTATCAAGGTATAACTGGATGCATCAGCATAATTGGCAATAGCCTGGCGAGGCGCATCAAACCATTTATAGCGCTCCTTTTCCTCAAATGGGGTCTTCCATTTATCGCGACGCCTCTGAGCCTGGTCGGCCTGTTCTTGCTCGGTGCGAGCAAATTCTGTCTTGTAGATCGAGATGCCGCCCAAGCCATAGCAGGCTCCATTTTCACCATCTAATACAATCGCCGGATGGACATCAAAACCACTTTTGGTACTATTTGGGCCTACAAATCCTAGCTCCTCACGTCGAGCATTGGGAGCAAATGAAATTGTGGAAGTGTCATTGATCACCAATACCGGGCGACCTTTTACATCAACTCCAAGCTGCTCGCAGCAATGATCTACCAGGCCCTTTGAGGTGACTTTAGGGTTATTTACAAACCGCCCCAATTGTACTTCTTCCCCTCGACCAGTGGCTAATTGGCGCAGGATTACCGAATAATGTATCAACATACTATTGAGTAAGGCTTCAAAGCCCTTCTCTAGACGTTTGTCTCCTAGTTTACTATTTAATCGCTTTCCCATTTGGGAAAGATAGCAATCTTGTCAAAGAACTATTGGCACATTTGTGTGCATACCGTAGGTCTGCGAGACTTAGAAGGTCTTAGCAGTTTCATCACTTCACCGCCTGCATTTTTTTAGTATCCACGAGTTCTCCGTCCAGGACCAGGCTGTAGAAATAGATCCCCTGGCTCAGTTGATCGGTCTCAAGGATGGTTTTTCCCTGGCCGCGTTCGGACAAGATCATCGATTTTAATACCCGGCCCGCAGCATCCGTAAACCGGATCTCCGCCGTACGCACCGTGTCGGGAATGAAATACGAAATGGCCGTGCTGCCGGAGAACGGATTGGGTTGATTCTGATCGAGGCGGGCACTACTTAGGGTGCCGACATTCGGATCACCCTGAGCGGTATTATTCTGCGCCATTTGCCGGACCAGCGCTTCCAGTTCGTTCAGCCGATTTTCCAGAGTTTCGTTGTCTCTTTCCAGCGCGCTGATCCGGGTCTCTTTATCTTCCAGCATATTTTGTTGCTGCTGCATGGCCTGGGTGAGGATAGGGACCAAGCTGAGGTAGTCGACTCCCAGGTAATCGATCTCTTCGGTAGTCAGTTTACCGGGTTCGATCTCGTTGGTAATGACGTTTTTTTGCTGGTGTACCAACTCTGGAAATACTTCCTGTAACTCCTGGGCGATAAACCCAAACTGCCGGCCAGCGGCGAGATTCATTCGTTTAAACTCTTCCCGCTTCATGTCGAAAGACCGGGGCTGTAGTTTCATAACGCGATCCAAAGCGCTAAAAGATGTGATGTTTTTCTTGAACTTTCGGTCGGATACCATACTCAATGTGCCGGTATAAGCCAAATCGCCGTTGGCGTATACCGCGTAAGCAGTGCCTACTCCATCGTTGTCTCCGTACACACCATATTTGGTGCCGCCACCGGTGGTAGCATAGCCGTGTACCCCGTAGCGGTTCCCCGAACCGGAGCCGGAATTTGCAAAATAAGCGCCCCAGGTAGTAAAATTCGCGGTTGCGAGCTGATTAGTCCAGACCCCAACCTGTTGGGAGCCGTCCTCATAAATGTACAACTGGGCATCCCCCGTTGCAGCGGAAGAGCCTATCGTGAGATTGCCAAGTGAGGGATTGGCAAACAAAAAAGAAATATCCGTTGGGGTGACTCCCTGCAGACGATGGTATTCCAGGGAAAAAGCGGAAACCACCGGGTCTCCACCATCAAAAATACCGGCATCGGTAAGCCCGACTCTCCAGCTTTCCTCATCCGGATTCCCCTCGCTGCCGCCAATGGTCGAGAAGGATAACTCCCGGCGATCAAAATTGCCTTTACTGGCGGGAAACAGGGCGAAGTCTTCTACGGTCAGCCCCGCAGCATTGATCTTTGCGCGCTGCAGATCGTCTCCGGCCGAAACCGTATTCTCGGTAATATCGGTATAACTGAAACCATTCTGGATATGGATCGCTCCAATGTTAAAGAATGCCCCGGCGAATGGATTCCCCAGGTCGTCAAATGTGAGCGCGGTTGGTGTTAATTTTGAAGAAATCTGCCCGGTAAGCGTGATTGCAGTGGATAAAAATAAGAGCATGGGGATCAATAGATTGATCGGGTTTTTCATAGGAGCTTTGGTTTGATATTAAAAAAATAACCGGTCATCGATTTTGCATATCGGAGATCGGTGTTTTTAGGATAATGCAGAAAACAGTCCCCGGTGAGCAGGTTACAGGTTAGTTTGTTTTCACTCGAATATTATTCAGATCCACGTAGCACGGTAGCCACCGGAGGAAAGAGAAAAATGAGCTTATGTAGAGAGCTCATCAGTTGCTTATAAAGATAATCAAATATTTGATTGGATCTGATGTGATGGATTTAAGACCTTCTAAGTCTCGCAGACTTAGGTCACCGGGCGTACATCAACCCAATCTCCTCTCCACCCGCGTCCCCGCCGCTTCAAATCTTTCTGCTGGCCGATGTAGAATACTAAAAGATCTCTCCCAATACTCATCAGCACTACCCTTCGGGCACCATTCCCCATAGCTTTGTCCCATTCTTAAACAAAAAAAATGACCATGAAAACTTTACTTCCGTTATTTCTCATGTTGGGTTTCACCCTGAATCTTTCTGCTCAAAACCCCCAGGGGAGTTGGGTGATCACCACTCCCTGCGACTGTCAGGATAAAAAGGAAATGACCTGGCAATGGACCGTGAAAACAGACGGCACTTTCGAAGTGGATATCGATCTGGATGGCACAGTGGAGGTTACCGGCAAATACTGGGTGGAAGGCAACAAAATTATGGTGCAAAATGATGAAGGATGTACGGCAAAGGGGACCTACGAATTCACCGTAGATGGCGAAAAGCTTTGGATGGACCCCATTGAGGATAGCTGTGAGGGACGTAAGCCTCCGAGAAAGGTCTTTTTTACCAAGGCTTAATGACCAATCCAACGTAGATCCTCCAGCAGCTTTTTTTAAAAACCTACCTTACAAAAGTACCTCATCACTCTGGTGATCTTTCAGGCGCTTATAACTTTAAGGTTAGCCAGCGTTTTAGTAGGTAATCGTTTGTACCAAAGGGGGAAGGAGGGCTCGTATGCCAAACTTCCCCTTTCAAACTCATTTCCAGTTTATTCCTGCTCGTAATTCGTACCCGCGAATTCGGAAGTAATGGGATAAACCGGTGCCGATAGCCCGGACAATTGACCGGCGAAGCCCAGCAGAAGGAAGAGGAGGTTTTGGATTTTCATAATTGTGATTATTTGGGTCCAAGACCTTCTAAGTCTGCGAGACTTAGAAGGTCTGGAGCATACATCAGTCCAAACTCAACTCCACCCGTGTACCCGCCGCCCGGCCGTTTACGATCTTGTCGATTATATTGATCACGAAGTGATGGTTGAATAGTTGTTGATTGACCTGTAGCCGGTCCAGAATGAGCTTGGTACCGAAGGAGCGGTGTCCGTTCCGGGCATTGACCTGTAGTGCCGCGGCCTGTTTCCGGCCGATACCGTTGTCTTCCACAATGCATTTCACGCCTTCCCCTTCGGCTTTGATCTCCAATCGGATCTCCCGGTCGCCCTGTTTGTGCATGAGTCCGTGCCAGATGGCATTTTCCAGAATGGGTTGCAGGATCATGGGCGGTACGCGGAAAAAACTGGTATCCACGGCCGGATCGATCTCCACTTTATAAGTAAAAGACTTTTCGAACCGTAAGCGTTCCATCTCGATGTACAGGCGGGACATTTCCAGCTCTTCCTCCAGACTGATCTGCTTCTCTTCGGAATGTTGCAGCACCCGGCGGATGAATTTGGAGAACAAGGTCAGATAATGGATCGCCTGTTGGTTGGCCGTCTCCTGGATCAGGCCTTTGATCGAGTTCAGGCAATTGAATATAAAGTGGGGATTCATCTGCGCGCGCAGCGCTTTGGATTCTACCTGGAGAAGCTGATTCTGGAGGTAGGTACTTTTCTGGGTAGCCCGGCTTTCCTGCAGTTTCATGCGATTGAACTGCCCGCCGATCAAAATGCCGTACAGCATCAGGGAAACCAACATGCAGATGATAAAAGGAAGAAAGACGGGGATCTCCGGTAAAAAATAGGGGCGTACGATGGTATTGTTTAAAACCCCGATCGCCAGGGGTAAGATGGCGATCAGGTAATTGCCGCTCAAAGGAACTTTCCGAAAGTAAGCCTTTACGGCCAGAGAAATAATGAAGATCATCAGGATTCCATTGAAGGAATTAAATCCTTTTTCTACCAGTCGGAAGGTTGAATTAGAAAAAAAATTGGGAACATTGGTGATGATGATGGCCGTAATGGTAGCGACCAGACCCAGCATGCATTCTACGAAAAGAATGTAGCCGATCAAGCGATTGAATTTTGGGAAAGTAGTCTTAAAATCGAGGATGATCTGAGAGAATTTTAAAAACCCGACAGTTGCCAGGGTTGCTCCCACGAAAAGACTGATCCAGTGTAAGGTTCGGGAAACGTGAAAGATATTCTGGGTATACTCAAAAATCGGCGTGAGGTTCAGGGAAGCCAGCAGGTAGGGCGATAATCCGAAAAGCAGCAGGCAGTAATAAAACATGACCTTCTCCCGGGTAACGATTACCTGTAGTAAAAAGTAGATCATAAAAAATAGCATGCCGCCCGCCAGCAGGTATTTGTACCGGATGAGTTGCTGACTCCGATGAAGATCTTCCGGGTGAATATCTACCATGGAGCCGTTGGCCCCATAAGCATTGGTCTGGCGGGGATAACGAATATATAATACCACGGTATCATTAGCCGGAATGGTAAAAGTAAAGGCTTTTTGATCATTGGCGTTTGGAAAGGCTTCGTGGGCTGCGTACTGGCCGTCAGAACCCGGCAGGTAATAATCGATGCGGTCCCATCGGCAGAAGGCGTAGGCAAACGTCCTGGTTTGCGGAAAAGGTTCGGGATTGATCACCTCCAGACGGGCCCAGTAGCAGGTATCCCGAGCAAAATCAAATCGCTTATAGCCCCGGAAAAATGCCTTGTTGTCCCAATCTCTCTGCACTTCTTCCAGACTGCGGTTGCAATCCGTATCCGGATAAAATTCGAAATACCGTACCAGCGACACCACTCTCCTTTTCGTGGCCAGCCAGCTGTTATCAGTTCCCCTGACTTTGTCCATTCGACCCACCATTTCCCCGGTTTCCTGGTCCAGCGAAATAAATTCGGGAGCTTCCATGTCCGGTAAAGTATAGGCCGCCCGCCAACTCATGATGGACTGAGGATCTATATGGTAAATGGAAACGGGATAGCGTTGCATGCATTCGCAGTACCAGGTAACATCATCTACCCGGAGATAAACGGTCAGGATGTTATCCGCCGGGACGTCTATCCAGAAATAGGAACCCGACCGGCGAATGATCTTTTCCGCTGCTTTTAGCTGATAGCCGGCGGTCTGCCGGATCAGAGAATCCTGATGCTCGTAGTAAACGTCCACCTGGGCAAAATCCCCGTAGAGGTAACCCGCTGAGAAGAGGTACCTGGCAGCAGTATCCGCCCGTAGCCGGAGTTTCACCCAGTAGATGTGATCGACATTGCGATCCGTGCGGGTGGTGTTGGGCCCAAACTGATCGCTACGGGTGCGTGCGTCTTCGTAAGTCCACTCCCCGGTAGGATCGATCAGGATCTCGGTATAGTCATACAGGTCGTTATAACGTTCCTGCTCGTAATTGGTGCCCGCGAATTCGGAAGTAATGGGATAGACCGGTGCCGATTGCCCGGACAATTGACCGGCGAAGCTCAGCAGAAGGAAGAGGAGGTTTTGGATTTTCATAAGTGTGATTATTTGGGTCCGAGACCTTCTAAGTCTGCGAGACTTAGAAGGTCTGTACATCAGTCCAAACTCAACTCCACCCGTGTACCCGCCGCCCGGCCGTTTACGATCTTGTCGATTATATTGATCACGAAGTGATGGTTGAATAGTTGTTGATTGACCTGTAGCCGGTCCAGGATGAGTTTGGTGCCAAAGGAGCGGTGTTCGTTGCGGGTATTGACCTGTAATGCCGCGGCCTGTTTCCGACCGATACCGTTGTCTTCCACAATGCATTTCACGCCTTCCCCTTCGGCTTTGACCTCCAAACGGATCTCCCGGTCGCCCTGTTTGTGCATGAGTCCGTGCCAGATGGCATTTTCCAGAATGGGTTGCAGGATCATGGGTGGTACGCGAAAAAAACTGGTATCCACGGCCGGATCGATCTCCACTTTATAGGTAAAAGACTTTTCGAACCGTAAGCGTTCCATCTCGATGTACAGGCGGGACATTTCCAGCTCTTCCTCCAGGCTGATCTGCTTCTCTTCGGAATGTTGCAGCACCCGGCGGATGAATTTGGAAAACAAGGTCAGATAGTGGATCGCCTGTTGGTTGGCCGTCTCCTGGATCAGACCTTTGATCGAATTCAGGCAATTGAAGATAAAATGTGGGTTCATTTGAGCGCGCAGCGCCTTGGATTCGATCTGAAGGAGTTGGTTCTCCAGTTGGGTCTTTTGCTGGGAGGCCTGTGCTTTTTCCAGTTTCAGAAGGTTAGACCGGCCGGCCGCTATGATCCCGAACAGCATGGTGGGGAGGAGTAAACCACCGACAAAAAGAATCTGCCTGACCAGTAACGGAACAAACGAAAACGGGGAGGAAATTAAGACTATACCCAGACACAAGGGAAGCAGTGCGATCAGAAAGCTACCGCTTAGAGGAATTCTTTTGTAAGCGGCCCGGATAACAGTGAACAAAATGAAGGCCGCACTTAAGGAATAGAAATTATAGATCAACCAATGCAAAAATTGATGAAAGTCATTTGCATAAAAACCGGGAGCTTCCCAAAACCAGATCTCAAAACCGATCTGGATCAGACCAAGTATGATAACAACCCAAATGAAATATTTTCGAATGCGGTCGTAAGTTGGGAGAGTAACGGGCAATTTCAGGGCAATCCTGGTAAAATTAAGTAGCCCAATTTGTCCCAGCGTACCGGCCAGAGCCGTGACAGTGGAGCGCTCCGGATTGGGAAGGTGCAGATAGATTACCTGGGTAAATCCCAAAAGTTCTCCATCCTCCAACATGATAATCCAAAAGGGAAATGAACCTAATACCATTAAAAAATAGTAAAAAAGCATCCGATCCCGACTCAAAATGAGCTGTATCAAGCAATAGCCCAGGAAAAAGGTCATACCGCCACACAGGAAGAATTTATATTTCACCAGCAATTGCTGCTTTTTTAAACTTGCGGGCTCTACATCCAGCAGGGAACCGTTTCTCGCCCACCCGTCGGGTCTTGCCGGATATCGGATGTAAAGGGTGAGGGTATCCCGGGCCTGCACCGTAAGGGAGAACGCCTCCATCTGGCTGGCATTGGGATAAGCTGTAAATGCCTGGTATTTCCCATCCGCATCAGGTAGAAAATATTGAATTTCTCTCCAGGGATAGCGCCAGTAGGCAAACGTCCGGCTTTGGGCGTAGGGCTTTGGGTTAATGACCACCAGCCGGGCCCAGTTGCAGGTATTATAGTCAAAACTGCGAATTTGGTAGCCCCGGAAGAACGCCTCGTCATCCCATCGGTCTCTTACATCCGTAAGGGTAAACTGGCACGCCGGATCGGGAAAATATTCAAAATACCGGCCCAGAGAAATTACTTTTGGAGGTTCGGTCAGCCAGTAATCGGGTACCGGGAACTCTCCCGGAAATTTAGACAACTGCGGTTCCCAGGTATTCACCGCCACCCGGTCTTCCGGAAAATCCAGTAAAACGTAAGCTCCGGTCAGATCCGGCACCGAGGTGGGATCGATATGGTAAAGTGAAACCGGATAGCGCCGCCAGAAGTCATTTTTCCAGGCCGCATTATCCAGGCGTAAGTAAACGGTCAAAACCGTGTCCTGCGGCACCTCTACCCAGAAATACGTACCACTGCGCCGGATGGTTTTTTCGGCAGCCAGGCGTTGCGCCCCGCCCTGCTGGTGGATGGTAGTATCGCCCTGGTCGTAGTACAGGTCCACCAGTGCGTAATCTCCGAAGGGATAGCCGGCGGAAAAGAGATGGTTCCCACCCATTGTATCCTGTAATTTTAACTTCACCCAGAACACCTGTTCCAGATCGCGATCCGTCCGGGTGGTGTTGGGGCCGAATTGATCGGTCCGGGCCAGGATGTCCTCGTAGGTCCATTCGCCGGTGGGATCGACGAGGACTTGGGTATAGGTATAGAGATCGTTATACCGTTCCTGCTCGGAATTGAGGCTGTCAAACGGGTAGGCAAGCGGGTAGACAGATTGGGCAGTCAGTAATCCGCCACAGAGTTGCAGCGCAAGCAGGGTAATGGTGGCTCTCATGGTTGTGTTTAGTTCTATTAGCAGAAAAATACACATTTTTTGCAGCGGTTCTTCCTTGTAGGTTTCCAAGTGGGTAATTAGGGTGAAATCCGATACTACCGGCCCCAGGCATCTGGCATGCGGATACAATAAATAGCTCCCGGGGCAACCACCGGACTTTACACGATCTTTTCAAAATACAGGACTCTTCCAATCCAAACCACTACTAATTAGTATCGGGCGCGCTGGTTGAGTATTGGACATAGATACATTGCTCCCGTAGGGAAAACTAATGACATCCTGTTTGCCGGCGGTAGTTCACCGTCAGCAAATACAATTCACTTCAAACTGCCGATCACCAGCCTTAGCCCATGTGACCAAAAGCCATCCTGCGGTCCATATTATCACAAGTTGTAATAAAACCTTACAGACCAAGTTGAATCGAATGATGATGAAAGTTGTTATTTATGAAGATAATCTAGCGGATCTCACATTAATGAAGATCGCCTGCGAGTCCCTGGTAGAAGAGATCGAATTCATCCATTTCAAGGATGGTAATAAACTGGTCCGATATCTCGATACTGCCGATACCGAAGAGATCTCCCTCTTTATTGTTGACCTTCGGAACGGCGTGTTTTGCGGCAAGGATATCCTGCGCAACCTGAGAGCCATGCCGGAACTGGATAAACACCCGATCGTCGTTTTTTCAACCTCCAACTATTTTGTCGAAATGGTAGAGTGCAAATCTCTGGGTGCCAACGGCTATGTGGTTAAACCGGCAAACCTCGAAGCTTTTGAAAAAGCCGTCCGCTTCATTATGAAGACCTGGGCGAATACCTTCTCATAAAACGTGCTAATGTGTGAATGTGGAAATGTGTGAATGTTTGTTTCCCGGACACTCAACTTATACATTGCGCCAGACGATCGCCCGGAATTTTAGCGTGGGTTGGTCGGATAGCGCGGGTTGGCTGCGGACTTAGTATCCTTATTTATTCCGCCTGGTGAATCCATTGATATTTTCCGTCTTTGAAGGTTATCAATCCACCACCTTCCTCCTCCTTTCTCACGGCAATGGAAGGGTTTTCCAGCTCAATCTTTCTGGTGCCGGTTATTTCATTATTCTCGATTACTATTTCATAAGTTCCGGAGTCATTCACTAGGGCCCATAAATCAATCCAATTCAAATTAAAATCGGTCCAGATTGCGAAGCTCTGGCCAAAACCTATCCTGATCTCTTCCATGGTTTCCCCGTGTTGAATTAGCAGTCCGGAAGTCTCGCCAATTTTTTTTAGAATTGCCCGATCTGAATTTCCATCTCCGTTAAAGTCCGCTATTAGGGTATCCGTCAACTTGAATACTGTTACTTCTTTAAATTCAGTATTCAATCTTTGCCTTTAATCATAAGCCGAGTCCGATAAATTCAATGGTTTTTCTGATCTGATTTCCTCGCTTTTTGAGCCGATATCTACGAACTCCTCTTCAATTGGAATTTCCGAACCATCACTTTTTTCTGAGTTTACCTGTCCACAACTCAGTAAAACCAGCAATGAGAATATGTAAAATATCCGTTCCATTCTTGTTCTAACTTACAGCCAACATTCAAACATTTCCACGTTTCCACATTCACACATTCTACCGGGAGCCTATTTAGCAAATTTCACCCACTTCTAGCCGGGTACCTACCCCACCACCTGGTGCCGCGCTAAATAATCCGAATCGATCTCCACGCCCGAACCCGGACCGGTTGGCACTTTCACCGTACCATTCTCGCTTTCCAGAGGAGAAGTCGGGCAAGTCAGGGGCAGGGACCGGTTGAGGCCTTTGAATTCGTGAAAGGGCCCGGCATTGGGTACCGCAGAAACGAAGTGAAGCATATACAGATAACCGAGACCGGAGCCGGAGATATGCGGCGTACAGACTTTCCCGAAAGCCGCCCCCATCCGGGCTACCCGCATGGAGCGGATCATACCGCCGAAATAGAAGATGTCCGGCTGTACGATATCCAGCGCATCGTTGCCGATCAGCCAGCGGAAATTGTGCAGGCTGGGCTCCTGTTCGCCGCCGGCAACGGGCACTTCCAGAGCGTCGGTTACCATTTTGGTCTCCTCGTACCAGTCGAACGGAACCGGTTCTTCGTAGAAATCGATACGGTATTCCTGCAATATTTTTCCTACCCGGATCGCTTCGGGCACGCTGTAGGAGCCGTTGGAATCGGCGTAGATGGTCATGTCATCGCCGAAAGCCTGCCGAACCAGCGGGATCAACTCCTCGGTTCGTCCCGGCGGGTCATCGGCATCCTTACTCATCCGACCGCCCACTTTGAACTTGACAGCTTTAGCCTGAGATTCCGCTACGTTCTGTTGGATCCGTTCGAGCGATTCTTTGGCCGAACGTCCCCGGTTGTTGTTAGCCTGATACACGGCGATCTCCGGATGGTGGATATCTCCGATGAGCGCACCTATCGGTTGGCGGGCAATCCGGCCGAGCATATCCAGAATCGCAAACTCGATGGTAGCCAGTGGCACCCAGAGGGCCAGGTTCTGTAATTTGTAATTGCTTTGGTGGACATAGACCCCTTCCAGCAGGTTTTCCAGGTCCCGCGCGTCTTTTCCCAGGAAAAAACCCTGGAGCCGATTGACGAAAATGGGATACAGGGAGATCATCTGCATGTTGTTGCTCACCGAGAGGCCTTCCGCTCCGTCTTTCGACCGGACCCGGCAGATAAAATTATCTTCGTACCGCAGCAGTTCCAGCGATTCGATCAGCACCGGATCCGGTAAGAGCCCCGTCTTCAATACGGGGCGGGCGAGGATGCGATCCAGTTCCGGATACCGTTCCTGTTGCAGATTGGTTTTAGGCGGAGTCGCACAAGCGGAAATGCCCATGCTTCCGGCCAAGCCGGCGAAGCCGGTCTGCAAAAATGCTCTTCTGTCTTTTTTCATGTGGATAAGGGATAGTCTGATCATAAAACGCAATTTTGGCACAGTCCCCCTGAAGTTTTTGCCGCGAAAGCTGAGTTTAAGCAGCAAAACTTAACTTCGCCGGATCGATTCGTGCAAGTAAGTAACCGTAATAACGCCCTGCCCCCACTAAACACCATCACCAATGGATCAGCAACTAAATGCAGCAAGATTTACCGGAGAGCAATACGTTCACTTATACGATCAGTTCCGGCCCTCCCCTCCTATCGAGATCATTTCCCAGGGCTTGTCCTATCTGAATTCACCAAAACCGGAAACGGTCAGGGTGGCGGACCTGGGTTGCGGCACCGGAATTTCGACCAGGATCTGGGAAGGCTACGCCGTCGCCATCTACGGTATTGAGCCGAGTGAAGCCATGATCTCTATCGCCCAAAAAAACAACCGCTCGGGGAAAATAACCTACCGTACCGGGTTTGCGAATGATACGGGATTACCGGCTGGATCCGTTGAGATAGTTGCCTGTTCACAGTCCTTCCACTGGATGGAACCCGTTTCCACACTGCAGGAAATTGGCCGGATACTAGCCGATAAGGGAATACTGGTGATCTATGACGTCACCTGGCCACCATCCGTTAACTACCAATACGAGGTAGCCTACCGCAAACTCTTCCAAAAAGTTGAGGAGATGACGCTGGCCCTAAACGAAGTGATAGCTCATAAATGGGATAAAGACCAACACCTGGAACAGGTAAAAAAGAGCGGCCTATTCAGGTTTGTAAAAGCGGCCTATTTTCATAAAAGCGAAACATTTCACAAGGAAAAATTTATCGGACTGGCACTCAGTCAGGGTGGCCTGGAGGCTCTGCTCAAACGGGGATTCAGCGAGGAGGTGATTGGAGTAACTGCGTTCCAACAGGAAGTAGCAGCAATCCAGGATAGCCCTGCCAATATGAATTTTCACTACAAAGTGATCTACGGAATCCGGTAGTATGGAAATCCATAATTATTTTTACCTTATCATCTCAGTTGACATCAATGACCAAACCACCTAAAATGAAAAAATTACTATTTACAACACTCGCGATTGCTCTCTTTCAAATAGCCCAGGCGCAGATCACCCCGAGCAAAGACCTGATCAAACAGGAAGCGGCCTCAAGTGAACTATCAGTTGACATGAAGGACCCCAAAGTATTTAAGGCCAACGTTTTAGTTATCGATGGCTCTACCTACAAAAACCTTTGTGTACCGGCCAACAAAACCGGAGGAGATTGCGCGAGTTACGAAAACGCCTGGAAAAACGGCTACCTCTATACCTGCTCCGGCAACGATGGTCCCAGATTGATCCCCTTTCATTCCGGCGATAATTTCAAATGTTACAGCGACGGCGGGATCATTCACGTACAGATCACCTCTACCGCTACGAAGCAGGGCAAAAAGAAGGGGATTGAGTAGTCATGCCATTTCTTTCTTAAGGGCAGCGGGAATTGCCGTTCTTCTTCAATAGTCATCTTCCCACCACCTATTTATGTAGTAAACTTTAACGGGTATTTGTACTAATTTTAGTCGTCGGTGACTTGTCCCAAAGGTGACAACCACTGAGAAAGGGTCCCAAGATCACAAGTTGAAACCCTGGAGGTACGAGCAAACTTCGGGTCGGACGAGATACCTGAAAAGTCCAGCGTTTCCAGATCCCCTTGTACGGGGAAGTTCAGGTTACAACCGCCGTAGCTGTTTATTATCAAAATAATTCTTGCGTACCATGCGATTAGCCGGCAAAAGCCGGATCTATCCATCTAATTCTGCGTACACGGGAAGAATATTTACTGCATGGAACTGATCAAAATCGTTTACATCGAAGACGATCCATATATCCGGGAGTTTATTGCCGAACAATTGAAAAAGGATCCCGAATTTGATTTTCTGCTGGCATCCGAGTCCGTGGAATCATTTCTGGAACAGGCAAAATTAATCCGCAAACCGGACGTGATCCTCCAGGATATCAGTTTGCCCGGCATGTCGGGGCTGGAAGCCATCCGGCATTTAAAAGACCTTTTCCCCGCGGCTGAGATCATTATGTTTACCATCTATGACGATTCCGAAAAGATCTTCAAAGCGCTCTGTGCCGGTGCCGGTGGATATCTGCTAAAAAGCACACCGGTACCCAAAATACGCGAAAGCATTGTGCAGGTATACCGGGGCGAAGGAGCCATGTCACCGTCCATTGCCCGCAAAGTCATGGAATATTTCCGGCCGGAACAGCAAAGAAGTACGGTACTTACTGCCCGCGAACTGCAGATCGTACAGTGCATGGTAGAAGGACTTAGCTATAAACTCATTGCAGATAAGTTGATGATTTCCGTCAATACGACCGGCTATCACGTGAAGAACATCTATCGCAAGTTACAGGTGAACTCCAAAGCTGAAGTCATCGCCAAATCACTAAAGGGAGAAGTGTAACCAGGTTGCCGGGCCTGACCAGTTAAGTGCGCAGCGCATCCCCCTACCCTCTGCAGGGCTGTTCAGTTCTATAAAACGCAATGCGAATTTTTCAATTACAATGTCAAGCACAATAGCAATAGCAAGCAAAAGGCAGCTTTCTGCTCCGATTTTGACCTTTTCGCCTGATTTTGAGTTATTGAAATTGCTATTGCCATTGAAATTGCTATTTTTTATATTCAATGATTTGAGAACTGAACAGCCCTACTCTACCCTCTGGGTGCCGGACGTTTTAAATTCAGCTTGAGTAATTCCCCCTGCGCCTTATTCCGAAACGGAAAATTCTAATCCTTGCATACCAAATTTTCAGATCTTTTTGATAATATTGTTTCGAGCGTACAGTTGATAGCTGAAATTCGATCCGCTATCTATCGGATACTTGTAGCCCCTGCATATTTCAGTTCGTAGTCTTGATAAAATAAAGCCTCACCGTCGCTCATTAACCTACACAAGCACGATTGTTGTAACATGAAATTTCTGACCCTGCTACTGGCCATTGGATGCCTGGTCATCCCTGGGACTACAAATGCTCAAAAGCATTTATCTGATTTACCGATCGACTCTTTAGTATCAATTGCCAACGGCCTGGATACCGAAACCAGGCGAGATTCCATCATCACTTTACTGCAACTCGCGCTGGAAAAGACAGAGAGCGTGCAGGACGACACCCTTCGTCAACATTACCGCGGGCAGATCGGCGAGAAATTCTATCTGATGGTCCAGTACGATCTGGCCAAGCCGATCCTGGAGCAGCAACTGGAGTACGAAGAGGGCCGGGGAAATACGATCAGGAGCGCCGAGCTCTATCCTAAACTGGCCCGGATCCTGCGGAATCAGGGAAATCCGACCGGGGCGCTTGAACTGGCACAGAAGGGTTTGCAGGCTGCTCTGGAAGTCAAGGATACCTTCAATATGATCGAATCCTACCAGATGATGACGGCCGCCTATCTAACGGTAACCGTCATCGATACCGCCGCGGTGCTTAACAACTCCAGCAGCATGTACGAACTGGCCGTCGCCTACGGCCAAAATTTAGCCTTGGCTAAAGCCGGGTTTATCAATGGTATCGGCAACTTAATAGCCCATAATTTCAAAACGGCGGTAGAGATGTTCACGATCAGTAGTGATCAATACCTGCTGTTGGGGGATACGGTACAGAGTATGGCCGCACTCACCAAGATCGGTAATGTGTACGAGCTGAAGCAGGAAATAGAAAAAGCCATTCCTTACTACGAACGTTATTACGAATATACCCGCGAAAACGGTGGGTTTCAACCCAAGCTCAATGCCATTATGTACCTGGCGTACGCCATCATTACCCTGGAGGATCCGGAACGGGTGCGACGGGAAGCACTGCCGTTGCTGGATGAGGCCATGCGGTTCGAATCGTTAAAAAGCTTGCGCTACGAGTATACCCTGGTCATGGGCTACTACAAAGAGGCCTATCGCATCCTGCGGGATTACGAGTCGGCTTTTTTCTGGGCAGACCGTATGATGGCGTACAAAGACAGCACGCTGAACGAACAGCATTCCAAAACGCTGGCCGAGCTCCAGACCAAATACGAAACGGATAAAAAAGAACAGGAGATCCGGCTGATGGCCGAACAGCAGAAAGTGCAGGAAGCACGGATCGCCGCCTCCTTAAACCGAAATATTCTGCTGGGTGCCCTATTGTTGATCGCGCTGCTGGTTGGAGGCTTATACTACTACCGAAACCGGCTTGAACAGCAATTGAAAATGCAAAACATGCGGAGTCAGATCTCCAGTGATCTGCACGATGAGGTCGGCAGCTCACTTACCCGCATTTCGATGATCATGAATGCGGTGAAAGTTACGGATGATGAGCAATCCAGACAATATTTTGAAAAAGGCAACGAGATCCTGATGGAATCCATTACCAAAATTCGCGATGTGGTCTGGGCCATTGACGCCCGCAACGATCAGGGGGGAGATCTGCTGGATCGGATGGAGGATTTTGCGTACGATATGTTCACCTCGCGGGATATTGCCTATCGCTTTGAGCATCAGCATTTTGACCGCAAAGCCATCCTGCCGCCACTGATCCGGCAAAATATTTACCTCATTTTCAAAGAGGCGGTAACCAATGTGATCAAACATTCCAATGCTACTTCGGTGGACATTTCTCTTCAACAGAGAGACAACCGGATCCACTTGACGATTAAAGACAATGGGCAGGGTATCCATCACAAAAAGGTGGCGGGGTCCGGGCTGGTCAGTATGCAATTGCGGGCCGAGCGGATTGGCGGCCGGTTGAACTACGAACAGCAACCGGATGGATTTTTCGTAAGGTTGGAGGTATGAGAGACCGTTCCAAAACCAGAAGATGGATTTTGGAACGGTCTCTGAAAGTGCTTATTGCCGAACCAGCCGGTTGGTCCAAACTAAACTGCCGGAGGTCAGGCGGATCAGATAAACACCAGGCGGTAAGGAATTACCTTCCCCGTGGCGACCATTCCAGCTCAGCCGGTGTTCACCTGACTCCAGGAATTGTTCCGTCAATACCTCAATCTGACGTCCGGAAGCATCAAAAATACGAACGGTGGTATACCCTTCGACGGGCAGGTTGAAGTAAATGTTCACCTCATTGGTGAAGGGATTGGGAAATGCCCTGGCCTGGAAACCCGATGACTTATTTACGGTAGTGGATCCCGAAGGTTCGTAAGTGCCGGGCAGAGAGCGTCCGATGCCCTTGTTATTTCCGTTGCGCACGACCAGATTGCCGGCTGCCAGCAATTGTTGGGCCGTCTCCGCACCGGTCCAGTGACTGGAATAGCGCAGGAAGCCGTTGTTGTCGTAGAGGGTCAGACCGAGCAGGTCCAGTGTACCCGGGTTGCCGTTATCCGTCATTACTACCTGGAAATCGCCGTTGCCGAAAACGGGAATCGGGTTGTTGGGATCTGTTACATCTTCTACATTGGCTTTGCCGTAGAAAACAGCGCTTCCGTTGGATGCTTCCGTCGACAGGGAAGTCATTTTATTGCCTTTAATTTGGTAAACGCGTAAGCCGTTGGCCTCCGTACGCCGGATCAGCGCCCGGATATCCCCCATCAGATTCGTCCCCGCTTTATTGAATTTGATATTGAACCCGAAGTGCTGTCTGGACCCCACATCACCGGCCAGAGGTCCGGCAGAATGCTGTAGGAGCAGAGAACCACCTCCCGTCACAAAGTCGTCCAGCGGACGGGATACCGTGATCACCACATCGTCCTCGGGCGTATTACGGATGTAATGACCGCAAACTTCCACGCCGACCACAAATTGCCGGGAATCGTTGTTGCCGATATCTACTCCCTCCCAGGTATAAACAGCAACACCAACGCCCGGATCGTCGGCATCAACGGGCAGTACCGGAATAGGGGCAGGATTGATCACGCTGCCGTCCCGGTCAATAAAGTTGACCGTTGTGTAACCTATATTTCCGGCCAGATCATCACCGTTGGCGTCGGCCGTGAGGCTGATATCCTGGATGGTAGCCGTCAGCAACAGGTCGGCTGAACTGCTCTTGGCGTTTGCGGTGGAGACAAACAAGGCTCCGGTATAAGTAATGCGGGCGTCCTCCGGTGCAATGAAAAAGGATAGATGCTCATCGGCATCCGGTTCGTACACAACCTCCGTACCGGCATAACCAGCCGTTACGGAATAGCCATAGACCGGATCGCGCCCACAGGATTCCGAAGGAGGCTGGGTGATCACCAGGCTGGTAACTGCCAGGCCGTTGGCATCAGTAAGCGCCGAAGCGGATTGTTGACCGATTGTAAAATTAACGGTTTGACCGCCAATTCCCGCACCATTTACATCATCCGTCAATTGCGCGCGAAGCTGTACCGCATCCGAATACTGCACCCGTTGTTCTCCCGTATACGTCAGAGTAGTCGGCCGTTTTATTACGGTCACGTTTGTAGAGCAATCACTACTATTGCCGCCGAGGTCCGTTACCGTCAGGGTAACGGCATTGGGTCCCAGGCCGCTAAAGTGGCTGGGCATAACGTCCAAAGCTGCAATACCGCAATTGTCTGTGCTGTTGCCGCCGATCGCGTCAACATCATCCGGACTCAGGGTATAGGTGCCGTCGGGTTCGATATATACCTCCAAGGCCCGGCAATCAGCTTGCGGTGGCGTATTTTCTGCTACGGTAACGGTACTGTTGCAAACCGCCAGATTATTGCTCCTGTCCATGACGGTTAGCCGTACCGTATTTTCTCCCAGATCATCGCAGGTGAAAATGGATTGGTTGACCGCCAGATGACTGATACCGCAGACATCGGACGAGCCGTTATCCAGATCAACGGCCTGAATAGTAGTTTTATCATCCGGCCCGAGCACTACTGCAATATCCCGGCATTTAGCTACCGGGAAGGTTTTGTCTTTAACCATAACCGTTGCGGTACAATTGCTGGTGTTCCCACGATTATCCACAACGGTCATGACCACATAGCGCGGAGCATCCGTATCCAAACAGCTGAAATTTTCGGCACTCAGACTAAAGGCACTGATACCACAGGCATCCGAAGAACCTCCATCGACCTCAGCGGGAGTAAGGTGGCCCCGGCCGTCGGCATCCAGGATGACGGTAGCCGGTTGGCAAACCGCCGCCGGATCGATACCATCCAACACCGTGACGGTAGTGGTACAGGAGGATTCCCGATCTCCGGCATCTTTCAGGTGCAGGGTAACGCTTAGTTCGTAGTCATCACAATCGATCCCGCCGGCCGGCAGACCGGTGACCCAGCGGTTGACAATGCCGCAATCATCGGTGGAGTTGTCATCGATCTGGTCGACTTCCAGATTGCCCCGGCCATTGCCATCCAGCAGCACGGTGGCCGGTTTGCAGCGAGCCGTCGGGGCGGCGAAGTCGACAACCGTTACCGTCACTGCACATTCTTTATCGACCAGGCGGTTGTCGGCGTAAACGGTTACGGTTTGGATACCTACATCACTACAGTCAAATTCCGACTGAGAAGCAGTGTAAATTACCGCTTCGTTGCAGGGATAACCGTATACGGTGATGAAGCTGGTTATATCGTCCAGCGGTAGAGTACCGAACCCGTCGGCATCGAGTTGAATGGTGAGCGGGCGGCAACTCATGCTGAAGTTGGCCGCAGTGAATTGGTTGTCGTTGCTATTGTGCAGATAGCCCGTGAAGGTTTTGCCACCAATCACCGGAACGGGCGTATTAGGGACGGGCATAGCGATGACAAAATCGAGATCTTCCAACAGCTTGGACTTATCCACCAGATTATTGGCGGTCATGATCTGATAGATATTGACCGGCGTATTCGCCCAATCAACCGTTGTCTCCACGTCCTTTTCCAGTTCTCTCACATCGATCGCATCCTTGATCTGCATCACCGCGAACTCAATAGATACGGTGATGACCGATATTACCGAAGCGGAAGTAGAGACCAGGGTACTGATCATCTTAACGGTGGTGGCGCTGGCAATAGAACCGGCTTTTGCAGCGACATCGACTGCTGCCTTTATGGCCGAATAAATGGGCGTTTTATGGAGGATCATCCCGGCTGTAATACTGGCTCCGATACCCCCGGCCAATTCAAAGGCATCAGATGCTTCTTTTGATACAAAACGGTTGCGCAGTCCCAGATTAGCCCCCGCCTGTATGTAATTACCGTACAGGACGACCTGCTCCTCGGTCAGCTCGTCGTAATTGTACTGGGACGGCCACAAAAAATCGTTGGCATCATTATAAAAAAAGAGATCGGAGGGGGTCGCAATATCCCCTTCATTCACCACCTGTAAAAAAGCATCCAGCGACTGATCTAGCTTGGCGGCATAATTTCGACGGTTAGTTTGTATCCGGTTCTGATAAATATTGACCGCTGCGACATCAGCAGCGGACCACTCTGCCGGATTACGAAAAGCCAGATCTTCCGAAACATAGCGCCGAACGGCTATCGCGAGGTAGCCCCGGTGATCCGGGTTGTTCAGATTGATGCGGGCGATATAGTTATCCAGTTCGTCACCCGTCAATTCGGAATGATAGCCGAGGGCATTGCGGATAAAATCAAAATACTGCGCTTCAGCCGGCAATCCGACACGTTCGGCCAGTCCGCGCTTAAAGGAGGTTCCGAAAGCTTGCAGGCAACCAGCAGGCAGGGCACTTTCTTCTATTTCATCCATTTCGGTGGGCACCCCTTCCGGCTCTTCCAGCAGAACGCGGTACAGATACCATTTAATATTGGCCTGGGTGGTGATCTGAAAACTGATATTTTCCGTACCGGGCGGAGTACCCAGAAAATAGCCGGTGTATTTGCTTTTGAAGACAAAGTGATCGTTCCGCCGGATCAGTTCCCACAGGGCATAGTCGCCGGTATTAGCGATGGAGGACTCCATACGGACGGCATCGATATCACCACCCAGGCCCTGACCGCCGGTGGCCACGATGTACTGATTGGTAAGGGCATTCTGGATCTTGAAATAACCGTTACCCTGGTTGATAAAGCGCCAGTAAACGGATTGATCCGCGCGACGGATACGTTTCATATCCACCAATTCCTCCCCTTCACCGTAGATCCCTTTATCGGACAGAAAATCCGTATGCTGCTTTCCGACCACCGCGTAGCGCACGGTCGGATCATCCGGAATGTCCAGTTGAAAAGCGAACTTTTGCCGGGTATTGGTAGGCAGGAGGGCCGTTGGCGTACTCACGATGAGTCGCCCGCCCGGATGCATCTCCAGCACCAGATTGCCCAGGCGGGATCGCAGCTTGTACCAACCCGAGCCGGACGGGGCCGGGATAAGCCGGAACTGCTGATCTGCATTGTCCAGATTTGGCCCCAGATCGGCAAAGGTGACAGCACTGCCGGAAGTACTACCCGTAACCGTCAGATATTGACCGTTTTCCAGGCTGCGGATGTGAAACCAGCGCTTGTCTGCGGTCCACCACTGTCCGTCATCCGAACCATCTTCGATTAGGAAGGTAGCCTGGGGACCATTGTCCGCCGAAGAGAAATACTGGGGCAGGCCATTCAGCGTACCGAGTTTACGCTCGTCCAGTTTATTGTAGATCTGGTAGGCTTTACCGATGATATTCTGATCGTTCAGGATGGCTCGTTTAGTCAATTGATCTTCTTCGACGAGCGCCAGTTCAAAGTTCTGGTAGGATTCGTCGCCGATATTGTCGTTTTTCAGCAGAATAATCGGACTGCCGTTGTCGGTATTGTCGTCTTCAATAGAAATGACCAGAGCCACTCCGCCCTGTTTATAGCGGGAATGGATCTTGTAGAAATCGGTGGCCCCCTGCTGGATAAACTGAAACAGCTGCTGCTCGTCGTCAAAATCGGCATCCGCTTCCAGACTGAGATAAGGGTTGCCGGTCGGAGAGATCACCGTTACCAGACGGCCGGAGGCGACATGATAGATCTTATACCAGTTAGCCATTTCCGTTTTCTGGATGATGAAGACCGATCGATCAGCATCAAAACCGGCCGCCTGAAACAAAAAACGATAGGGCGAATCCTCATCGAAGCCGCCTACCCAAAAGTTGTTTTGTTTGATGTTCATTGTTACCATCTCGTCCTGAAATTTTCCAGCCAGATAGGTAAATTGGGCATCCAGGCTGCCCCAGATGGATAGAAAGCATAAGAATAGCCAGTACCTGAGCATAAGTTTGAAGATTATGAGCTGTGGAAATGATTCCCCTTAACAGAATACGAACCCGTATCCTGGTTGAAGGAAATTGGTGAATGCGGATTATCAGGTACAAAATTAGATGGGCTGAGCGTACGAAAAACCACAGGAATATGTGGGCAGTTCGAGGGCGACCGGACCGATGCGGTTAAATACCTGCCGCCGGCTCGCGGTAGACACTGAAATTTAAACTCTTGTTCTATCCAAACTTTCAGCAACTCTACCTGTTATAACTATATTGACTACCTATCTTTCGCATATTCCATGCTTCCTACTAGAGACTAAAGGACTTCCTTCTACTGAGCTGCAGTGTACAACTGTGTGCTATGCTCTTTTTTTCCAACGGAGAAAATGCAGGCAGGAAGGATCAATTATTGAATACGGCTTAGAGCCTATTCAGCAACCGTTTTTGCTGTCGAAAATGACCAGATCTGGGTGCTCACGAAGTCAGTTTCGAGTTTCGTAGCAGCGCTACGGAAGAGGAAATGAGGTTCCATTGATGGTTATTTTAAGACCAAAGGATGGTTTTTGGAGAGGCTCTTAATCACTCCTTAAGTCCAGATGTTATGCGTATTTTTCAATTTCATATCAGCCTTCCCGGCTGTAGTTTTCCGATCTGGCGTCGTTTTCGGGTAACCGAAGATTATCGCTTCGACCGTTTTCACCAGGTTATTCAGCTGGTTATGGGTTGGAAAAATTATCATTTGCACGAATTTTCCATCCAGAGCCGGCGCGTCGGTATGGTACTCGGGATTGACGATGAGACCACGGAACCGGAAGATGAAACGACCCTGCGCCTCAAAGATTTTCGTTTAAAGCCCCAGGATCACCTGGAATATCTTTACGATTTCGGAGATCACTGGCAACATCTGCTTAAGCTGGAATCGATCAGTGGTGGAATGCTGACGGCCCCGGAATGTATCGCGGGAGCCGGCCGTTGTCCGACGGAAAACAGTGGCGGGATCGATCGCTATTTATGCCTGTTGGAGGCTAGGAACAATCCGCAACATCCGGATTCGGCATTTTGGGCGAACGACGCGGAGGAAGGATTTGATCCGATTACTTTCCCCATTGAAAAAGTAAATGCGGAGCTGGAGTTTTTCGGACTGTGGCACAACAAATACCCGGCCTCCAAATCAACTCCCTGGCCTCAATTGTAATGATCGGTTTAATATGGGGATAAGAGACTGTTTGCTCCATAAAGCGTGGGTCGACTAATCGTTAGCACCACGCCTGAATACGATCTACTAACACAGAATCATCATAAATATGCAAACCGTACTTGGCGCAAACGGCCAGATTGCCGAAGAACTGACCCGGGAATTGTACCGAAACCATACCCAAGCAATTCGGCTGGTCAGTCGAAATCCAAAAAAAGTACAGCCAACCGATCAACTTTTTTCCGCTAATCTGCTGGATGGTCAGGCGACTGAAAAAGCAGTTGAGGGTAGTGATATCGCCTATTTTACCGTTGGCCTTCCCATGAACTCGCAAATGTGGGAAGAGCAGTTTCCCACGATGATGCAAAACGTCATCGCGGCTTGCAAAAAGCACCGTTGCAAATTGGTCTTTTTCGACAATACGTATATGTACGCCAAGACCAGTGAGCCGCAAACCGAGGAGAGCCCCTTCGTGCCAATCGGTCGGAAATCAAGTGTGCGAGCAGCAATGGCGGAAATGGTGTTACAGGAAATAAGCCGTCAATCCATAGAAGCGGTGATCTGCCGGGCACCCGAATTTTACGGGCCAAATAAAACGCAAAGTATTACCAATACCCTGATCTTTGATCGCATTGCGGAAAGCAGATCCCCAAGAGTACCGCTCAGGGACGATACCCGGCGAACTTTAATCTGGACGCCGGATGCCAGTCGCGCCATGGCCCTGCTTGGCAATACACCGGAAGCCTATCAGCAAACCTGGCATCTGCCCTGCGACGATGACCGTCCCACCTACCGCGAACTGATCGACATGGCTTCCGAGATATCGGGGCAGGATCTCAAATATTCGGTCGTAAAAATGTGGCAGTTTAAACTAGGTGGCCTGTTCAGCAGCCGCCTGCGGGAATTACAGGAGTTACTTCCCCGCTACCGGCACGACAATATTTTCGTTTCCGATAAATTCAAAAAGAAATTCCCGTCATTTGCGATCACGAGTTATCGGGAGGGGATTCATCAGATGATTGGATGATTCAACCGTTTGGGGGTTCGATTGTTTGGTACTGAAAAGCGTATTGGAACCCGGCTACAGCAATTGAACAGTCGATCAATTGATCTCTGTCCGGGCTAAATTTCAGTATTTCCTATGAAGTTCGGTTTCGGGCCATATAGTTCAATTTTACTGGTTTTCTTCTTTCACCTCGTAGTGTCCGGTGCACTTATCCTGAAACTGGGATTGGAACACAGATTAAGATCAGCTCAATGGCTGAGCCTGGTGCTCGTGCTGGTGGCGCTGTATATTTCGCCCTTTATGCTGGGTTATGCCGGATGGTACGGTATGGATGGATACCGGGAGACGCTTTTCTACCTGCCGCTACAGCAGATCCTGTTTATCGGTCCCGTCTTTTTATTTTATCTGAAAACCCTCTTGTATCCCGAATATTCCCCGAGCAAACGGGACCAACTTCATTTTTTACCGGGCAGTCTGTATCTACTCTATAGCCTGGTGGTATTTATTTTCGATGTTTTCCTGTTCGATCAGGTGTACTTTTATCAGGACGGGCGGGATAAAGATTTTGATCTCTGGTATCAGATCGCCGGCTTCATCTCCATGATCACCTATTTTTTGCTGAGTCTGCGACTCTACCAGCGCTACCGCCGGCAGATATTCGATCAACTCAGCTACGCGGAGGAAGTAGCCTACAATTGGGTCCGCAATTTTTTACTGATCTTTTTGCTTATCCTTATCCTGCGGGCTTTGTTCTTCATCATCAATCCCGAATGGGGTGAATTCGGCCGCAAATTCTGGTATTATCTGTCCATCTCCATAGTGGGGTATTTTTTAGCCATCCGGGGCTATCGGCAAAGTATCTTGCTGAGCACCTCGCTCGGATTGCGTAACCTGGTCCCGGAAGTGATGCCGCCCGCAATTGCGACGACCGACGCTACCACCCGGGAAGCATCCGAAAGTGAGGCCTTAAGTGAAGACCACGTTCAGCTGGTCAGGCGGATTGAGCAGATTATGCACCGGGATCACTTGTACCAAAATTCCACGCTGACCCTTTCCGGCTTAGCGGAACATCTCCAGACCACTTCCAAGAATATTTCCCAGGCCATCAATAAGGGAACGGGCCTAAATTTCAACGACTATGTGAACCGGTTCCGGATCGAAGCCTTCCTGCAGGAGATCGAAGCGGGTACGCACGAACAACACACCCTGCTCGGCATTGCCATTTCCTGTGGATTTAATTCCAAGTCTACCTTCAATCGAGCTTTTAAAAAACAGCTCGGGCTGAGCCCTAACGAATATGTACGAAAGCACCGTCAAGGTGGTGCCAAATCGTGATTTGGAGCGCAGAGCGCGGCTTTTCTGCCAATATTTGCCCAAAATTCAACCAAATCAAAATTATGTTTAAAGGAAAAATCACCCTACTTATTTTAGTACTGTGCTCAATCGTTCTGGAAGTTTACCCGCAAACACCGCTCAGCCCGGACCAGCAAAAGGCCATAGCGGCGCTGGTAACCAGGGATGTTCCGGAAGGAGCGCCCGGCGTCGCTTTTGGGATCGTACAAAACGGCCAGGTCACCTATACGCAATATGCGGGCTATGCGAATCTCGAAAAAGAGCTGAAGATCGGGAAGGACACACGCTTCAATATTGCCTCCACCGCCAAACAGTACACTGCACTCGCCGTACTGACGCTGGTAGATGCCGGCCGGCTCAGCCTGGAAGATGACCTCCGGAAATTCTTCCCGGACCTGCTGGAGGAAGTGCCGGGAAAGATCCAGATCAAACACCTGCTGACCCACACGAGCGGCATCCGCGACATATACGAGCTGTTGAGTCTGCAAAACATCACCTGGTGGAAAAAAACGCTGGATAATCAAGACGTGATCCGGATCCTGGAAAAACAACAGGGCCTGAATTTTGAACCCGGTACCGATTACCTCTATTCAAATTCCAATTACATCCTTCTGGCGGAGGTTGTTGCCCAAGTTACGGAACGGCCATTTACCGACTATCTGGATCAAATGTTTCGGAAACTCGGGATGCCCGACACCCACTTTGAGCCGGATTACACGCGCATCGAGGATCCCATTGCCCGGCCTTATTTCAATTTTAATACCTGGACCGGCTACGAATGGATCTGGAATGCAGTCGGCGACGGCAACCTCTTCACTACCCTACCCGATCAGTTGCGATTTGAGCAGATCCTGCAAACCCGAAGCTCGGACTACCTGAGTAGCGAGGTCATTGAGCTTTCCCAGGAAAGGATACTCGATGATCTGGACTACGGCTACGGGCTCGAATTCTCTACGTATAAAGACCATCCAGTAGTTTTTCACCACGGTGGCACCGGCGCCTGGAAAGCTACGGTCCTGCGGTTTCCGGAGCAAAACCTCTCCCTCATTACCCTCAGCAATAGTGGTAAAACCATAGTGGTGGACCAAAATCAGCAGATCGCCGATGTGCTCCTGTCCATCGATGAGGACCAAGCTGGCTACCTAACCGCTCCTCGGGGCATCGGAGACGCAATTACCGGAGAGGAAGTATGCGGTATCTACCGCGACGCGTCCGGAACCACCTTCCGGTTCCAGGAAAAAGAAGACGGTCTGTATCTCATTCGATGGGGCCGCAATGATGTCCGACTGGAACGGGAAGCTCAGGGCATTTTTCACCAGGCAAATGATCCGGATTTTAAGCAGGAATTTAAAAGAGACGAAGCGGGCGTATGGACGGTGACGGCCTATTACCCTACGCATGCACCCTACACCCTGAGCAAGATCGAAGCCGATTTCACCGGTTTCGTACCCGAGACGCTGAACGGTGTCTACGCCAACCGGGAGACCGGTACTACCGTGGAGATCAAGACTACGGGCGACAGGGATTATGCGGTGAAGATCGGCACCTACGAGGTCCCCGGGCTTTTGCTGACACCAGGCAGTATACTGGCGGGAAACTATACCCTGGAATTTTGTAAAGACCAGGGGCTGCTTCTGAATGGGGACCGGATCCGGAATGTGCAGTTCGTAAAGACGGAATAAAGGGGCTGGACCTAATAATCTGCCACCGTCTGCCCGGGCGGTGGCAGCTTACTTCGGCAAATGAAATCGGCACCGTACAGATCCTCAATTCCTCCTGATCCGGTGCAGCAGCATGGACGTTCGGTCGTTCGGCTGGTATTGCAGGGTCGAGACCTGATAATGGCCGGGCTGCAGATAAAAGATGATGACGTCCTGCCCGAAAAGATCGAATCCGGATACCGTGGCGTCTAATAAATAAAACTTCCGGTCCTCCAGCTGAATGTCGAAATTAATGGTCCAGCCATTGAGTTGGTTCAGCCGCTCATAATCCAGAAAGCTTTCAAATTCCTCCGTACTATCTCCATAATCCCACTTGGCGATAATTTTATTCCCGTATCGACTTTCGCCGATGACCGTCATTAAATCCGGAAGATCACCGATCACGATAACGGCATCGCCACCTTCAGCGATCCGGACGGACGCAATGGGATCTTCTACGCTACACGCTAATCCATAGTGACTCTGTTGGGGATCCATGGAATCCTCCACTTCTTCGTATTCCCCCCTCCCGGCCCCTTCGACGGAGCCGATCCCACTCCAAAGTTTGAGCAAAGGAGCACCAATGATCACCGATGGCCCTCCCAAAGATCCGATCCATTTCAGCTTCCTGGCTCGTTTATTCATTTTCATCGTTTATACCACGAAAAGTACCATTTGTATGGTTCACTCCTCCTCTCTTTATTTTTAGAACAAAAACCGCTAATAACCCTCCAATGCAGGAAATATCCAGGTATATGATTGAAAATTGCACCTGTCCCCTGCTTCGGTTTCCGATCTTAGCCACTGAAAATATTCTTTTTTTTACAATGGCGGGGATAGACGGGCAGATAGCCGGAACCGCGGTGAGCACCTCCCGGGATCAGCTTCTGCAACCAAGCCGTTAACTTTGTATCTTTAACATTGGATACCATCAATCGAATTCAATGAATATACTCCCCGGGCAATTTCGTTTGAAGATGCAAGGAGTTTGGGTACTACCGGCAATACTGTTGTTTTCCATTGCTCCACTGCTCGGCCAAACCGGTGCCGTGCAACCCATCCTGCGTTTTGAATCCCTTACCACCGTTGAAGGGCTACCCAACAACAGCACCAATGCCGTGGTGCAGGATTCGGCGGGTTTTCTTTGGATCGCTACCTGGGAAGGTCTGGCGCGTTACGACGGCTACGAAGTGCGTGCCTACCGCACCGATCCCGGTGATTCGACCACGCTGACCAACAACCGTATCGAGTGCCTGCTGGTGGACCGGAGCGGCCGGCTGTGGGTCGGCACCTGGGATGGCATCAATCGCTACCATCCGGACCGCGACGCTTTCGAAAGGATCCGCTTTGTCAACGGGGCGGACGATCAAAAGCTGCTCGGTCAGGTGAACGCTATGGCGGAAGATAGCCGGGGAGACCTCTGGGTCGGCACGCAGGCCGGAGACCTCTTTCGGTTTGATCCGGTATCCAACCAGTTCGAACGCTTCCTCGGTAGCGAAGCCGGATCCCATTCCCTGTTGAATGAAGAAGTACGGGTCATCCTGGGCGACCGGGAAGGAAACGTCTGGATCGGGACCGGTGAGCCCTTCAACCCCACGATCACCGGCGCCGGACTATTTAAACTCCATCCCGAAACCGGCGAAGTAAAGACCTACCGTCACGATCTGAACGATGCGCAGAGCCTGATCGATGACCGGGTCAGTGCGCTGCACGAAGATGAACAGGGCATGATCTGGATCGGCACCTGCCAGAGCGGCCTGCACCGCCTCGATCCCAGTACCGACAACATGATGCGGTTACCCAGTGCGGAGTTGTCCATCCGCGCCCCAATTGGCGATCCCGGTCCCTGGTCGGCCTGTCCGCCCGTTACCCTGATCGGGGAAGATCGCCAGGGAGGGCTCTGGATCGGCACCTACAACGGTGGTCTGCACCGTTACGATCTGAGTACGGGAGCCCTGCAGGCCTACGCCAACGATCCTACGGATGAAGAAAGTCTGGCGACCGATGAAGTCTGGTCTTTCTTCATCGATCGCTCCGGCATCCTCTGGATCGCTTCGCACGCATCGGGCCTGCAGAAGGTCAATCCATTCGCGAAAAAATTCCGCACTTTCCGGGAGGATCCCGATGGGCTGAGCCATTCCTTTATTTCGGGGATCTCAAGTTTTGATGAGACGCCAGAATTGCTGTGGGTGGGCACCCAGCAGGGCGGACTCAACCGGATCGACCTGCGCAGCGGTGAGGTAGCCTCCTGGCTGCACCAGCCTGCCGATCCCGGCAGTCTGAACGGCAATACGATCTGGGCCGTCCGGCACGACAGCAAGGGCCAACTCTGGGTGGGTACCGACCAGGGCATGGACCTTACCGGCCCCGTCGTCGAAAGCTTCCGGCATTTTATGGAGCAAATGGGGAGCAGCGGCAGTTTCCGCGGCAATACCGTCCTGACCATCTACGAAGACCGGCAGGGCTATCTGTGGGTGGGTAGCTGGGACAGCAACTTGTACCGCTTTGATCCCAAAACCGGAAAATATCAGGCCTTCGATTATGCCGGAGAAATAACGGCCAGCGATAGCCGGATCCACCACATCTTTGAAGATGAGGATGGGATGCTCTGGCTCAGCACCTACCTCGACGCCCTCTATCGTTTCGATCCGGCTTCCGGCGAATCCATTCCCTTTCTCAAGGGGATCGGTTCCAACTGGGTGCATCCGGCGGCCGACGGCCATTTTTGGGTGGGTACCAACGATCGGGGCCTGATCCGCTTTCATCCCGAAACGGGAGCGATGGTCGAGGCCTTTACCCACGCGGAAGGCCTACCCAGCAATACCGTATTTGCGATCCTGGAAGACGCGGCGGGCTGGTTGTGGATCAGCACCGGGAACGGTCTGGCCCATTTCAATCCCGAAACCGGGCAGTTTATCAATTACGACGCATCGGACGGCCTGCCGGGAAATAGCTTCAACATCGGAAGCGCCTTTCAGGATGCACGGGGCCGGATGTTCTTCGGTGGCCCCAGAGGAGTGGTGCTCGTCAATCCCGGCCAGATGGTCCAAAACCTGACCCCTCCCCGCGTGGCGCTGACCGGATTAAAGATCCTCCGCCGGGGTGAACCGGAACAATTGGAAAAGCTACCGCCCGGATGGGAACCAGAGCAGGAAATTAAACTGGGATATAACGAAAATGACCTGACCTTTGAATTCGTGGGGCTCCACTTCGGAGATCCTTCCCAAAACCTGTACCGCTATCGCCTGGATCCCTACGACGAAGCCTGGGTCTACGCCGGCAGCCGTCACGAGGCCCGCTATACCAGTCTGCGGCCGGGAGAATACACATTCCGGGTATCGGCCGCCAACTGTGACGGCGTGTGGAACGAAGCCGGCAAATTCGTTCAGATCAAGATCCAGCCTCCCTGGTGGAGCACCTGGTGGTTCCGCACGCTGATGATACTCGTTCTGGGACTGGCGGCTTACAATATCTACCGCTACCGGGTGAATCAGATCCGCCGGGAAGCGAAAACCCGGGTAGCCTTCGAAAGAAAACTGGCCGACGAGAAACTCAGCGCCCTGAAAGCGCAAATGAATCCACATTTTCTCTTCAACTGCCTCAACTCCATCGATCATTACATCATCAAGAACGATATTGCCAAAGCGTCGGAGTACCTCGGCAACTTCTCCCAGCTCATGCGGCTGACCCTGCAGAACTCCCGGGTCAGTTTCGTCCCGCTCAATGAAGAACTCGAAGCCCTGCGACTGTATCTGGAAATGGAAAACCTGCGGTTTAACGGCAATTTCGACTACGAGATCCGGTTGGACGATCAGATCGACCCGGAAGGCATAGAAATACCACCGATGATGATCCAGCCCTTCGTGGAGAATTCGATCTGGCACGGATTGATGCACAAAAAGCAGGGCGGTAAGTTATCCATAACCATCCGGCAGCAGGGAGCATATCTATCCTGCCTGGTGGAAGATAACGGGGTGGGCCGGGCCCGCGCCCGTGAGCTGGAAGCCCACCGCTCTTCCAAGCGCCGCTCCTTCGGGATGCGGATCACCGAAGACCGTATCCGGATGATCAACGAATTGTACAATGCCGGTGCCAATGTGGAGATCACGGATCTCTACGATCAGGACGGCGAAGCGGCCGGCACCCGCGTGGTCCTCAACTTACCGCTGTAAGTTTAGACTGATCCGGAACAGTAAGGATGATCAGGCCCGGGAAAAGTGACGGAATCGCTTTTCCGGGTCCATATTTTGGATTTCAATCCCAACTGTTTAACCGATTCAAATCCGGTAAAAAATGGCCAAAGTCGTTGTCTTTGAGAAAAATAGAGCGGGTTTTGTGTTAATGCGGGTTGCCTGCGAACCATTTCTGGAAGAAATTGAACTGATCCATATCCTGCATGAGAATGCCCTGTTCCGGTATATTGAACAGACCGATATCCGGGACATCGCCCTGTTCATCATTGCGCTGCGTAGCCCGGTTTGTTATAGCCGGGAGGTCATCCGCAAATTGCGAAGTACAAAAGAACTGATCCCAATCCCCATCATCATCTTTTCTCCAACTGCTTACCTGAGAGATGCGATTGTCTGTAAAGACCTGGGCGCAAACGGCTATCTGTTGCGTTCGCAAAATTTAGAAAAATTTCAAAAAACCGTTCGGTTCATGATCCTCACCTGGGTGGATATTGATCTGGATAGTAACCGCTACCAGTCGCTCACCTCCAGTGATTCCTGAGCAATGAAGCGGCAGCGATCCCTTCTGCACTCGAGCTATTGAGTTCAAGCAATGATGATCTTTTCAATGGCAATGGCAATTGCAATGGCAACTACAATATCCTTAACCGGCGACTGCCGAGTTAATTATTAACCTTTTCGTCTGATTTTAAGTAATTGAAATTGCTATTGCCATTGAATTTGCAATTTTATACATCCTGCAATTTGACAACTGAACACCTCTCCCCTGCTCTCCCAACGTCCGACCTCCCATTGGTACAGGCGGATTTAAAAACGATAATTCAGATACAATCCATTTCCGGTCGGTGACCAGCTCAGCTTGCTTTTTTGGCTGGGTTTTCGGTGGAGAACGGGGATAAAATAGCCGATACTGGCGCCCAGGAGATAACCTGCCACTACATCAGTCGGATAATGTTGGCCCCCTCTTACCCGCAGGTAGCCGGTGATGGCCGGCATGCCGATGGCCAGTCCCCAAACGTACGGACGCAGTTTGCTATCCGGATAATAGTCCGAAAATACACGGGCAAAAAAGAAAGACGCGGCGGCCGAACCCGAGGTGTGCCCGGATAGAAAAGAAGCCCGGTCGTTACTGCGCAGGATAGTTGAAGGCGGTAAATTTTCATCAAATACGTAGGGCCGGGGCCGCAGTGAAGTCGATTTAATAATATCCGTGAGGCCCTGATTGAGCAACATCGTTTCGGTAAACAGGATCGCGATCTTCCCGAAATCATTCCGCGTATCCCGCCCGGCCAGCAGCAACAGCGGTAACCCCGCCGAAGCCAGCAGTGTTTTATCACTCAGGCGGTCTGCTTTCTCGGAACTAAAATTAGTGGCGACCCGGTCGATGAAATTGATCCCTTCCAACTCCAGATCGGACCGCATCAGATCCGGAGTTTTCGATCGAAGATAATTGCCCAGCAAGGTAGTGGCCGCTCCGGCACCACCGTACACTATCTCTTTTTTGAAAGATAAATAATAGGGCCCCGACGATTGTCCCCAGGAGCTGAGATAGCAAAATAGCAGGGCGAGGAGCATAAAACTGCACTTCCGAATAGTATTCATAAGAAATTAGTCATTTAAGGTTCTGATCTGTCTTCGGGTCAAAGATCAGTACAGAATTTGGAGACAATTTGGAGACAATTTGGAGACGGGCGATCATTTCTGCTCTTCAGGGGACAATCTCCGGTCGCCTCCAAAATTTCTCCAAAATTGTTCCCTATTTTGTGGTTTATCCGGTACGGCAGCGCCCGACCGGGCAGTATTGTACTGCGTTCCGGTGTAAGCACTATGAGGCACATACGGGAATAAACAACCATTAAAAGATAATTTCATGAGAGCACTGCTCCGCCTTTGTATACTGGTCATTTGCGGCACGCCCCTGTTGGGACAAGACGATATCACTATATCCGGAAGGATCCTGGACCGCAGCAACGAGGAGGGAATTGCCTACGCGACCGTCGTGTTAAAAGCAGATACCTCAGCCGCTATTTTAAGCGGAACCATTTCGGATGAAAGTGGTCGCTTCGTACTCCAGTTGAGAGAGCGGGGAAATTTTGTCGTTCAATGTTCCTATCTCGGGTTTACGACCCTGAACACGGATGTCCTGATCGGACAAAAGAACAACATTTACGACCTGGGCAAACTTTACCTGGAACCGGAATCCGAGCAATTGGAGGAAGTCACCGTCACGGCCCAGAAAGCTATCATAAATGAAGGCCTGAGCAAAAAATCATTTAGTATGGCCGATCAGATCGCCCAATCGGGCGGTTCGGTGGCGGAAGCGATGAAGGCCCTGCCGGGCGTGACGATCGATCAGGATGGCAATGTACTCTTACGGGGCAGTGACAAGGTAGCGGTCCTCATCGACGGTCGCCAGTCCGGCATGACCGGCTTCGGCAATCAGCGGGGCCTGAATAATATTCCCGCGGCCAATATCGACCGGATAGAGATCATCAACAATCCTTCGGCCAAATACGATGCGGCCGGCATGGCCGGGATTATCAATATCATTTACAAAAAAGAACGGCAGAATGGCTTCAACGGCTCGGTGGGTTTCACCTACGGACTGGGAGAACTTACCACCCGGAAAGCAAGCCTGCCCACGCAGCTGGGGCGATACGCCGTTAATCCCAAATATATTCCGAGCATCAGCCTGAACTACCGCACTCCAAAGGTCAACACCTATTTACAGGCCGAGGTCATCCGGCAAAAAAAGCTGCCGAACAACGAATTTACCACCCGGCACTACGCGGACGGCGCCAATACCGTTTCCCAGGTCCCGGAAAACCGCACGCAGACCCATTATGTCCTCAAAGGTGGTATCGACTATCAGCTTGACGATCGGAATGCCCTGCGCTTTTCCAGCATCTACGATTATGAGAACCACGTGGATACGGCCCAGGTCCCCTACATCAATCTGAATACCGGGCAGCGGTACCGTTACTGGCACTGGCGCGAAGCCGAAGTCACCGGCTATCTGAATTTCCGCCTGGATTACGAGCACGATTTCCGGGAACCGGGGCACCGGCTGAACCTTGCCGCCCAGTACGTACGGGGCTGGGAAGACGAATCCTACTTTCTGAACGACAGTTCCGAAATCCGCCAGGCCAACGATATGACGCACATTATCGCTACGGAGCATACGACCTCATTTACCGGCGACTATATCAAACCGCTGAAATGGGGACGCCTGGAGGCCGGGGCCAAAGTACAGATCCGGACGATCCCCGTCACCTACGATATCCTGCGGGGCCAGCAGTCGATCATTTACGAGGGCCTGGGCGACTGGTCGGACTGGGGCGAGAATATCGTGGCGGCCTACGCCAACTACATCCTGGAAAAAAGAACCTTCGACATCGAAGGCGGCCTGCGGGCCGAGCAGACCAACGTGTTTTACGACATCTCTCCCGAGAACACCTTCTATCCGGAGAATGACGCCTACGATTATTTCGAGCTGTACCCCAATATCCGGCTCACCTTCAAGATCAGTGAGCAGAACAATTTATCGCTGTTCTACAACCGGCGGGTGGACCGGCCGGGAGAACCCGAGCTGCGGATCTTTCCCAAATACGATGATCCGGAGTTGCTGAAAGTCGGTAATCCCTATCTGCGGCCCCAGTTCACCCAAACCTTTGAAGTTGCCTACAAGCGGATCTGGAACAGCGGTTCCGTTTATCTGGCTACTTACCACCGGATCATTGAAAATCCGTTTACCCGCGTTTACAGCATCGACAGCTCCGATCCGAACTACGCCATTGTCAACAAGATCTATCAGAATGTAGGCAGCGGTACGAATACCGGGATCGAAGTCCTGTTATCCCAGCGCATTGAGAATTTCTGGAAGCTGTCCACCGGCATGAACCTCTATAACAACGTAGTGGATGCCTATCGGGGCACGCTGCTGTTCCCTACGGAGCGTCCCTTCGATATCCAGAAGACCTCCGATCAGACCTGGGACCTCAAGATCAACAATCAATTTGACCTCGGCGGCCATACGCAGATCCAGCTGACCGGGATTTACATGGCACCGAAGAACATTCCTCAGGGCCGGCAACTGGCCCGCTCGTCTGTCGATCTTGGCGTACAGCGAAATATTTGGGGTAAAAAGGGCGAACTCACCCTGGCTTTTAGCGATATATTTAATGGGTTCGGGATCCGCCAGGAGATCAACGGCATAGATTTCAGCGCCCTTTACGAAAATTATTTTGAGACCCAGGTCGTGCGTTTGGGATTAAAATACAAATGGTGAACATAAAACAGTATCTGATCGATGAATTCCGGCGGCTGCGGCATCATCCCCGGCTGGGTTTTTATTTTGTAGTTATTTTGGCCACCGCTTTTTTGCTGCTCACGACCTTTGTGCACCTACTGCCCAATTCCAATATCGATGTGGAATTTTCCGAGGAGATGCAGGAGCACCAGTATCCCTGGCTGGATGCGATCATGAAGGCTATCAGCTGGTTCGGCCATCCTCCCGTGGCGCTGGCGGTTGTTTTGGGTACCGCGCTGATCTTTGTGGTGAACGGGTACAAAAGAGAAGCGCTTTTCATTGTCCTTTCGATCTTTTCGGCCGGTGTAGCCCATTTACTCAAGATTCTGGTTAACCGTCCCCGGCCAACCGATGATCTCGTCAATATCATTGAGAGTGCCAAATTTCAAAGCTTTCCAAGTGGCCATACCGTATTGTATGTCGCCTTTTTCGGCTTTCTGGCTTATCTGATGCATCATTTGGAGAAGCTTCCCCGGAGGCTGCGCTGGACGGTGGGCATCTTTTGCCTGGCGCTCATTTTCTCGGTCCCATTCTCCCGGGTCTATCTCGGCGCCCACTGGCTGACCGATGTCACAGCGGGTTTTATGGTAGGACTGTTGTGCCTGTACGGGATCATAAGGTGGTATCTGAAAGGTAAGCTGGTTCTAGCTCAGCACTAAGATTTTACGACAGAGTGAAATCGGACGGCCCGGTATGGAAGTGGATCACTGAGCGTGAAACGATACTTCCATCTGGTGCTCTCCCTGCTGAATATCGTAATGCACCGACCATCCGTATAGCGTACAGATCTCCCGGACAATGGCCAGCCCCAAGCCGAGGGATTGTTGTTTGGTACTCTCCTTGGCAAAGCGTTCAAATAATTCTGCGGGAGGGGTACTCAGCGGTGCTCCGGTATTAGTGATCCGTAATTTACCATTACCAAGAAAAATACCGATCTGTCCATTCGGAAGGTTGTGTTTGATGGCATTCTCGAGTAAATTATTGAGGAGCACATCCGCCAGCACCGGGTGAATGTCCAGGGTGAGTTCCGACAGTTCGGTCTGCAGGTTAATATTTCTTTCTTCCAACAGCGGTTGGAGCGCAGCAAGTTTTTGTTCCAGCAGCGGAAGTAGTTGAACCCGCTCGGTATTTTGGTACTGCTCATTTTCGATCTTAGTCAGCAGCAGTAAGGCACTGTTGAGCCGACGGAGTCTGGATATAGCTTCACTCAGGTGGCTTATGCTGGCAAAATCCGCTGCCGGCCGGTCGGCATTTTGCAAAAGCAGGTCCACCTGGTTGCGCATGATCGCCAGTGGTGTCTGCATTTCGTGGCTGGCATTTTCGGTAAACCGTCGCAGGGACCGGTAATCCCGCTGCAATTTCTCCGTCATTCTTTCCAGGCTCCGATTCAGCTGATCGAATTCTTCGGTTTGGGTATGAGATAATTCCAGCTTTTCATTGTCCTGGATCGAAAACCCCTGTATTTGTTGGATGGTCTGGTAGAAAGGCCGCCAGAGTTGACGCGACAAAAATCGGTTTACCTGGTTGAGCGATACCAGCAAAAGGCTCAAAATGCCCAGATTTACCAATAAAATAGTTGTGATCAGATCCTGACTTTCCACCCGGCTATGATTGATGGAAACCAGGTAATTTTGGCCTCTGATAGAATCGAGAAAAGTAAACTTCCGGTATGGTTCGTACTCCTGCTCTTCGGGATCAAAAAATGAGGTATCGGAAAATACCTCGACCTCGGTTGCGGTAGGTGCCAATTGCAATTCTACGACCTCATCCATGATCTTCAGCCTGTCGGGCAGGGTATCCAGATCCATCAAATATTGCTTCACCACCTTGCTCGTGTGCCGAAGGCCCTCGTCCGTTTCGTAATCCAGTACCAGGCGCAGTGCCAGGAACATCACCAGCGCTCCCAATAGAAATACCATTAGGGAAAAAATAAGGTAGTAGTAGCCTGTTCGCTGCAGCAATTTCATGTTACCGACCATTTATAACCCATCCCATAAACGGACTTAATATAGTCACCGGCGCCGGCATCCATTAATTTTTTTCGCAGATTTTTAATGTGCGAATAGATGAAATCGATAGTGTCCAGGAGATCGGCGCTATCGCCGCTCAGGTGTTCGGCCACACTTTCTTTGGTGAGTACGCGATTGGGATTAGCCAGAAAATACAGCAGCAGAGCGTATTCCGAGCGGGTCAGCCGGATAGGCATTTCGTTAACCAGTACTTCCTGTTTCTGCGGATCAACCACAATTTCCCGAAAGCGGATCTGGGGCTCGCCCCCAAATTTTCGCCGCCGCAACAATGCTTTGATACGGGCATTGAGTTCCGCCAGGTGAAATGGTTTCGGCAGGTAATCATCCGAACCGATCTCCAGGCCGGTGATCTTATCGTCAATGGAATCTTTGGCCGATACAATGATGATCCCGGCCTGCTTGTGTTCTTTTTTCAACTTTCGAATGATGTCCAGACCGGTTCCGCCCGGCAAGCCGATATCCACCAGGATGCAGTCGTACTCATATACTCCGGACTTTAACCAGGCCTCCTCGAAAGTAGCCGCCGTTTCGCAGAGATTACCTTCCTGCTCCAGATAGGTAGTCATAGCCTGGGCTAAGGCCGGTTCATCCTCGATAATTAGAATTTTCATAGTCCAAAGTAACTCATGAATTTTGGATTCTTTTTGGATTTTCCGGTGGTCCGTTGGATTTTCGGTGGTTTTGGGTATTTGATTTCGGCGTTCATTAAAAGTATGAATACTGCTCTGTGTCGGTTAGACCGATCCCAAAAGGTATATTTTAGACCGATAATCTGCATCTTTGTCCAAGTAAGGGTCATAAAACCGGCAATTGATGATATAACCACAACTCCTTTCCGGGTAAAGATCCTTTCCGCTTAACAAAATACCAGCGAGGCCTTCATGACGGCACTTAACAAATTAATCCTGGGTTATGTATGCATTGTCCTGGTCGGATTTGGCCTGCTGAGCTTTCCTGTTTTCCACCTGCGGGCCGGCAGTTGGGTAAACGATCTGTTCTTTGCGGTTTCAGCCGCTTCCACCACCGGTCTGGTACCCGCGGATATCCATGAAGTCTACAATTTCGGCGGCCAGGTGATCCTGCTATTGCTGATCCAGATTGGCGGTATCGGTTATATGTCGGTCGGCGCGCTCGCCCTGCTGCTGGTCCAACATCACTGGAATCCCGAAGAGACCACCCTGATCAAAACTGATCTGGCCCTACCCCACCATTATAATCTGCTGGATTTGTTGAAGGTCAAACTGCTGTTATCGCTCGTTCTGGAAATTACCGGGGCCGTCATGCTCTATTTTGCCTTTCGCAGCCGGGGCGTGGATGATGCGCTGTGGCAGGCGGTCTTCCACAGCGTATCGGCATTTTGTACAGCGGGTATGAGCCTGTTCAGCAACGGTCTGGAGGATTTTGCCGACGATCCCGTGATCAGTATCACCATCAGCGTCCTTTGCTATGTGGGTGCGGTTGGGTTCATTGTATTTGCTGATCTGTGGCAACGGCTGCGCAAGAAACGTAGATCCATCAGCTTCACCTCCCTGATCATTTTGAAATACAGTCTGTTGATCATCGGGATCGGCACCATATCGGTATACCTGCTGGACTATGCAGCCTATCCGGCCTGGAGTTGGCAGCGATTCATAACGGCCTTTTTCCATGTCGTTTCGGCCAGTTCCACGGCGGGATTCGATACCGTTCAGGTCAGTAGTTTTTCACCCGCCATTTTGGTGATCCTGACGATCCTGATGGTCATTGGCGCCAGCCCTACCGGTACCGGCGGCGGGATCAAAGTAACCACTTTCAGCATCGTGCTGGCTCAGATCAGGAGTAGTTTTAACGGGAGAAATAAGGTTGTACTCGAAAAATGCCTGCTGCCCGATTATCGCGTTCGTCTGGCTCTCGCTACGTTCAGCACCTATATCATTGCGGTGAGCGTGTGCCTCTTACTGCTGGCCGTGACGGAAAAAGCCGACCTCTTTGCCCTTTTCTTCGAAACGGTCTCTGCCTTTTCCACGGTAGGACTGAGTCTGGGGATCACTTCCGGGCTGAGCGATATAGGTAAGTTGCTCCTCGCGCTGGGCATGTTCATCGGCCGGATCGGCATTTTATCTTTCGGACTCGCCTTGTTCGTCGAACACCGGCACATTTCCCTGAGTAAAAGTCACGATGTTGCCATTTGAACCGACCATCCTCCACTAGCGATCCAATGATGGCCAATAAATGAGCCCGGGCCTCCAGCAGGATGACCCGGGCGATGATTTAAAAATTATGGGGCGATACGTTTCTGGTTTATTGACCCCAATACTTACTGCCCTATCGATCAAACTTCTAAGAATGCTGTTGCAGCCAACCCGTCATTTTATTGATCTGGTGGCCGGTCGCATTACCCCAGTCATTGGCTTTGGTATCTTCTTTTTTCAGAAAAGCCTTACCCTCCCGGATCATGTCCTCCGCTTCCGTTTTGGCCCGACCTTCTAACCTGGCGGACGCACTCTCCATTCTGGCAATCGCTTTCTCGAGTGCCCCTCGGGCATTTTCGGGAGATTCCAAGGCGTAAACATCCGTAAAGGTCAGATAGGCGTGGGCCACATTCATTTCCGCATTGGCGAATACCTTATTCAATTCCGCTTCGTCTTTCACTTCGCCCTGCTTTACCTTATCGGCCAGGGTATTGAGGTTGCCGACGGCCATTTCCAGTAATGTTTTGTGGTTGCCGGTCAACTCCTCTCCTTCCTCCTCGATATCCGTAACAGCCTGCTCGATATAGGCGGATGCGGCGGTATTGTCGCCATCCAGAAAAGCCGCAATCGCTTCGTCCAGTTCCAGATCTGATATATTCGGTACTTCGTCAATTTCGGTCTCTTCCACCAGGGTAGCCTGTACCTCTTCCGCAGACGCTTCCTCTGATTGATTATTCTGGCAGGCGGGGAAAAGCAGTAAACCCAATAGGGCGATATACATTAGGTTTTTCATGTTGGTATATTTTTAGCGGAAAGCAATGGCGCGGCAATGAGCATCTAGCCCGGCCGGCCTTTACGTTCCCTGCGTTGATAATTCCAGGTTTCAGAGGCAAAGTTATCCACTGCACCAGGGCGCGGTGGGAATATTCGTTGGGTCCGGAAAATGGATCGGTGAGTCCGGGGTATGTGGAGGTAAGCAGCGTAATAGATGGTATTCCGGCTGCCACCGGAAGCAAAATTGACCGCAGTATTCCAAACCAATCTTATTAATTTCCGTTTTCCTTGCACATCAATGTTCAACCGTATGTCAATTCGTCTGGTCATCCTTTGGCTGAGTCTGATCACCCTCGTCAGTTGTGCGGGGCAATCAACACCCGCTACTCCACCCGAATCAAAACCCGAGCCCCAAACCGATCCTTACACCCAGGGCACTGCGTCCAGGGACGGTATCGGCAAGTTCTATCTGGGGCGGGAGATTGCCCACGTCATGGGCCACCGCGCCGCCAGCTGGCTGGAACGACCGGAAAGAGAAGAGGAAGAAAATGTAAGTACGGCTCTCCAAAACATGGAGCTACAGCCCGACATGCGCATCGCGGACATCGGTGCCGGATCGGGTTATTATACTTTTCGCATGGCCGAACAAGTACCGAATGGGAAAGTTTTCGCCGTGGACATCCAACCGGAGATGCTGGAACTCATCCGCCAAAAGGCCGAGCGGGAAGGCATCGACAATATTGAATTAATCCAGGGCCGGGAAACCAGTCCGCAATTACCGGAAAATTCGGTTGATCTGGTGTTGATGGTGGACGTCTACCACGAATTGTCCCACCCGCGGGAAATGATGGAAGTGGTGGTGAAGGCGCTGCGCCCCGATGGTAAATTTATCCTGTTGGAATACCGCATGGAAGACCCCGAGGTACCCATCAAAAGACTGCACAAAATGTCCGTGGAGCAGGCCGAACGGGAGATGGCCACGGTTGGCCTTCGGCTGCAGGAGAATAAGTCTAATCTGCCGTGGCAGCATTTTATGGTTTTTGTTAAGCAATAATGTGTTAAGGTGTTGAGGTGGAAATGTGTTAATGTGGGTATCCGACAAGTTTAGGGGCTTGCGATAAAGTGTGCCCGATCTTGATTAATCGAACAACAACAAGCTGATTTTCAATTAAATGAGCTAAACAACAAACCAAAAAAACATGAATCCTCAATCAAATTTCACCAATGCCCCCACTTCAACACTTTCACACTTTCACACCTTAGCACATTGAAACTTCTTTTCATTCAAAGGAAATGGCCAATTTTACCTCATCCGGCATTTTAAAATACCCCGCCTCCCGGTAATTGTCCTTCGTGATCTTCAGGCCGTTGATGTAGAGATCTTCAAAGCGGATATTTTCGTAGCCGTATGCCGCATTGTACGGTAGCAGCAGGTTGCCCGAGTGTTCATTGGGGGAAGTCATGCGGACGTGAATGTTCCGAAACGTAAAGTCCAGCAGGCGATGGGCGCCGCCGTCTTCCCGTCCCTTTTTCTTATCCCGGAACCGCAGATCCAGAAAGCGGTCGACCGGGGTTTCTACGTAAATGTTTTCGAAGATAAAATCACGCTGGGTTTTTCCATTTTCGCCGCCGGAAGCCAGTCGTAAATTGATCACACTATTGTTGGCCCCGCCGTTGTTGCGCCATTCGGTCCGGATCACATCGATATTGCGCACCCGCACCTGTCGGGCGGACAGGGATTGCCAGCCGAGTTGCAGGCAGGCGCCGTTAGTCATTTGCCAGATGACACAATCCTCTACCGTTACGTGGTCATCGTAAAGTTTAATGGCATCGTCATCGGCGTGAATGAAATTATGGGACAGGGTGGTACCCGCCCAGCCGACCAGGCCGTCTGCATTGTAGATCCAGCCGCCGACGCATTTCACCCAGCGCACTACATTATCCCGACCGAGAGTTCGAACGGCAAACTGAGCGTAATCGGCCACAGTGATCCCTTCGATCACTACCCGCCGGGCTGCAGGTGGTGTTTCCAGCGTGTGCGCTTCCCGGTGGGCCAGCCGGGCGGACGAAAGTACTCCCCGTCCGTCAACCGTAACGTCCGAATGGCCAATGTAAATAGCACCGTAAACAAAGGCACCCGGCGCCAGATACACCCGTTTGATCTGCGGGGGCAGTTCCAGCCGCCCGCCCAGGTCGTACATTCCTTTTCCGAAATAAAGGGTGTGTGCTTGCCCAAGCTCCGAACTTGGATCTCCCCGAAGATCCGGTGGAACCGAAAAGACGCCGGCGTCCGTCGGATCGGGAGCTGAGGTTTCCCAGGGATCATAGGCGATCACCAGCCCGTGGCGATAACCGGTTTCTCCAAATTCCAGGGTGTACTGGCCGGCACGGGGAAGTACAAAACGCACTCTTCGCTCACCGCTGATCTCGGGTTCAATGCCCCAGCGAGAGGGCCGCACCTTTGGCGCACCCGGCAGCAAGCGTTCATCCGCTAATCGTTCCACTTCCACCGTCACGACCCCGGTGGCCATGAAGCCGGTATAGGAAAGGGTACGCTCCTGCACGAATTGAGTACCGGGGCCCTCGGTGCGCGCGTGGCTGATGTACACGAAGGCCGTTTCTTTTTCTTCCCCCTGAGTAACCGTCACCTTGTAAAAGGGAGACGCCGGAAATTCGGAGGTTGGCGCCGGATAGGTACGAACGGTACAACGCCCGGGCTCCGGCAGGAGGAACAGGAGTAGCAAACCGAGACAATAGTTGAAAAACCACGGTATAGTGCTTCTTTCGGTAATCATTCTGGATAGCCTTTAATCTGAATGTTGCGATAATAGATCTCCGCCCCTTCCGCCTGCAACAGGATCTTGCCGGACGTCAGCGGTTGCCAGGCGGCGGTGGTCTCGTCCCAGTATTGCATGTCGATCGCTTCGTTCACGAGGTGTCCGTTGACCAGAAACCTGGCCTGATCCCGCCGGACCTGCAATTCCACGCGGTTCCAGCCGGGTACTTCCCAACTGTAGGCGCGATGGAAGCGGCTGAAACGCTGTCCCCGTTCGCCCCGCACTTCCAGTCGTCCGCCGGGTGCATAATTCCGGATCACCGGTTGTACCCGGGAGCCGGCGCGGGTGCCGATCAGCCATAGATCACCGGTATCCCCTTCCTGGATCTGACATTCTACGCCATTTGGCCAGATGATATCCTCGCCGTGCATGTGGAAAATGACGCCGGCATCGCGCACGAATTCATGACGCGGTTGGAATTTCTTTTCGCCCCATTTGTACTCAAAGGTGAGGATGAAATCGCTGTATTCCTGCCGGGTTATGAGGCCGCCGAAAGATTGGGTGGAAAGTGCCGTTTGGTTTTTGTAGACGTGGATCTGATCCCGCTCTACGGCAAACAGGTCCTTTTCGACCCCCTTCTCATCGATCACGGTGTACCAGTCATCCAGGTTTTCTCCGTTGAAAAGCCATTGGAAGCCCGGCTCCAGGACCGGGGCCAGTTCGGGCGCGGTGGTCCGGCAGCCCAGTATCGACAAGCTGATGAGCAACAATAAGGTCTGTAAAATGTCTTGGCGTTTATCCATTATTGGTCGGTTTGCTAAAAGTAATTTTGGAATCCGGATGCCCGCTCCCCTATCTCCGTTCCCAGGGCATCAGTTCCAAACCGTTCGGCCGGTAGCGTTTGATCACCTGACCGGTATCTTCCGCCCGTTGCTTTTTGGCTTCAAACTGTTCGGCCGTGTCGCCGGGATTCCAGTACCAGGGATGGGGAGTGTGGATCGTATCCAATTTGGCTTTGAAAGTCGCGGCTTCGTTGGGATAGAAATCGGCAAGATTAACGGAAAGCGTCTGATCCTCCTCCGGCAGATACAATTGTACCGGCTGATCGGGATGATCCCTATAGACGAACCACGGCCCCTGCCGGAGCGCCTGTTCGTTTTGCTTGTAGAAGTACATAAGCCGATCGGCGGGGATCGCATCCTGGTCTCCGGCCAGTACAGGCAGCAGATCGTAGCCATCAAGGGTATCCGAAACTTCCGTTCCGGCGAGTGCTTCGAAAGTCGGGAACAGATCCGGTAGCCAGACCGGCGTACTCACCATTTGCGCCCCTTCCTGACCGGGCAGATGAATAAAAAAGGGAATCCGCATCCCTCCTTCCAGCACCCCAAACTTTCCGCCGCGAAAAGGTCCTTTATTGGCCAGATCCCGGTCGTCCAGCCACACGCGACTGCCATCAGCCTGCGCTACCGGGCCGTGCATGGAGTAACCGTTATCCGAGGCAAAAACAATCGCGGTACGCTCGTACAGCCCCTCTTCTTTAAGCTTCCGGACGATCTTTCCGACCGAAATATCGAGCCGTTCGACCATAGCGCCCCACTCTCTGGCGGTTAACTGCTTTTCACGCTGACCGGTCATTTGGCGGAGATCATCCACGATGGTGGGCCCATGCGGCAGATTGGTGGTGTAATACAGCAAAAAGGGCTGTTCCCGGTTATCCGTTATGAATTGCAGCGCCTTTTCGTCCAGTAGATCCGGTGCGTATACGGCACCCTTCCGGTCCGTCTTTTTCGCATCGGCCCGGTTGTCCAGTTTCACCAGTTTTCCCGTGGTATCGTACAATAGTTCGTAGTCCGACTGCTGCCGGCTGCGTTGTTTATCATAGAGCATTTGAATATGGTGGCCGGCATTTTGCGGCAGGGGAACCTCCCGGCCATTTTCGTACAGTTGTAACGGGAAGTATGAATGCGCTTCGTAGTGGGTCAGGTAGCCAAAGTGGTAATCAAAACCCTGCCGGGTCGGACGTCCCGCGGTATCCTTATAGCCCAGTCCCCACTTGCCCACCACGCCGGTACGATAGCCTGCCTTTTGCAACATTTCGGCAAAGGTATAACTGTCCGCCGGCAGCGGTTCAAAACCCCGGGCGCTGCTATTGAGTCGGATCGGCGCCCGCCCGACGTGCAGGCCCGTCAGCATGGTCGCCCGCGAAGGCGCGCACTCGGGGGCTCCGGCATAAGCCTGGGTAAAGCGGGTAGATTCCCGGAGGAGTGCATCCAGATTGGGCGTCCGGTAATTGAGCTGGCCATAGGCGCTGAGATCCCGAAAGCTCAGATCATCCGAAAAAATGAAGACGATGTTGGGGCGCTTCAATTCCAGCAATCCCTCGTCGTTTTCCCGTACGGGAGCCAGATGCAGGCGTTCTTTTCCCCCGCCGTTGGGTTGATGGAAAGCCAGTTGCAACTGACCGTCCAGGTCCCGGAAGAACATGCCATGCCCACCGTTGGCCCGCACCAGCGGTTCCGCAATTTGTTCCCAGGGTCCAAATACCGATCCGCTACGGGAAATCGCCTGACCGATCGCGTACTGGTGATCTCCGAAGCTGGACCAGATCATGATCAGTGCTCCTTTTTTATTCCGGTAGAAAGCCGGGCCGTCGGTAACCAGGCCGTTGCGTTTGATCCCCACATCCTGCATATTGCGCACCCAGGGCGCTTCGGAAGCCCGGAATAAAAGTCGGGGCTCCCCTACCGGATCGGAGAGGTCCGGTCGGAGTTCCACGACATCCATGGTACCGTCCAGTGTTTGGGCCCATTCGTGGCAGAATACCATATAGGGCCGGTCATTTTCGGTAAACAGGGTGCCGTCCAGGCTCATCCATTCGGCGGGGGTATGGGCCGCATCCCGAAGGGCAGTAAAGGGGCCGGTAGGCGAATCCGCCCGGAAGACGTGCGTGCCCCGTTGCCATTGCGTTTCTCCGTTCCTGGAGTTGGGGTTCTCCGTGATCTTCTCCTCCGAGGTGAGGGTTACGAACAAATAGTATTTGCCCCGGTAGGCGTGTACCTCCGGGGCCCAGACACTTCTCCAGCCGGCGGGCAAACGAAGTACGGTCCGGGGCGGTGTCCAGTTTTTCAGATCCCGGCTCGTGTAAACCTCAACCCCCTGGGGAGCGTCCGCATCATCCTGCCGATTGTGCATCTGGGCGTACATATAGTAAGTACCCGTACTGGTATCCGTCAGAATGAAGGGATCGCGGATCCGGATCTCCGAAGTGGTCATGGTCTCGCCCTGACCTTGCAGTCCGGTGGGAAGGATCCAGCTTAAAATAAAAAGGGTAAAAAGTCGTTTCATCGGTATTTTCTGGTCGTTTAAAGTCTTTAAAATGGAGTAGCCTTCTAACCGGCACACTATGATCAACGCCGTTGATTAGCTTAATCGCCGCCGGGACTAAGGTTCACATTTCTGATCTTTTGGAACGCTTCGGTGCGGCCACCCAGCGAGGGCGCGAAAGTTTTGGGAATGGATCGGGCCAGCCGGTCCATGACCTCCCGATAATCCGCGCTGGCCAGATTGCGCCATTCGTGAGGATCAGACTCATGATCGTACAGTTCTTCCGTCCCGTCCGGATAGCGGATATAGCGATAGTGGCCGTCACTGACGGAGGAGTATTCCTCCCCGTAGGTCATGAAACTGGGCGCTCTTTCCTGATCGGGATCTTCGATCAGCGGCAGCAGGCTGTTGCCGTCCAGCGAATGCGTGGGCGGATCCAGCGAGCAATAATCGACCAGGGTGGGATAAATGTCCAGCAGATTGACGGTGTGGGGCAATTCCATTTTCCGTCCGTTGGGCAGGCGGATCAGCAGTGGTGAATAGGCGGACAATTCCCAGAGCGTGCCTTTCTGCCATTTAAACTTTTCCCCCATGTGGTAACCATTATCGGAGGCCACGATCACAATGGTGTTATCCGCGTAAGACGTGCCGTCCAGGGCCTCGATCACCCGGCCGACGGACCAGTCCGCAAACGAACTGGTGGCTGCGTAGCCGTAGATCATGCGTCGAAAGGTCTCTCTTCTCTCCGCTAGCGTTGCCCCGAAGAAACCGAGGGAATCGATCAGATCCCGGCCCATAGCCGGTATATCGTCGAGATCGTCCGCCCGGAAACCATCGGGATAAGGCAGTTCCACGCCTGCGTACTGCTCAAAGAATCTTTTGGGTGCAGTGTAAGGCGTGTGGGGACGCCAGAGTCCCAGATAGCAGAAGAAAGGAGCTTCGTGGGATTGCTGCAAAAACGCTACAGCAGCCTCGGCATTGACTACATCCGGGAAATCCGTATCCGGTCCTTCCCAGGGGGTGACGGACTGGAATCTCCCCTTGCCGCCAACCCAGTCCGCTTCCGGCCCGAATGGACCGAACCCGCCTTTGTAAATCGGGCGATTGTTGAACATTGCCTCCTCCCGGCCTTCCGCCAGTTGGGCGTGAAAGATCTTGCCCCGGCCAAAAGTATTATATCCGTTTCGTTTAAAACACTCCGGAATACTTTCCGCCTCCCGGAGAATCTCCGAGCTTCGCCAGGGATCACAACCGTTGTAATAGGCCCCGGTCCGGTAAGAAGCCACCCCGCTGAAAAAGGCCGCCCGGGAAGGTACACAAACGGGGGCCGGACAGATCGCCCTGGTAAAATTGACGGCTTGCGATCGCAGCTTTTCAAAAGAAGGCATCTTTACCTGTGGGTAGGTTGATTTTACCCCCCAGCCGTTCATATCGTCCACGGTGATGAACAGCACGTTCGGCCGGGCCGAAGGAGTCTGCCCTGTTTTTTCCGCCACACCGCAGGCCAGGCCCAGCAGGATAATCAGGAGTATCGTAATGGTCCAGTATTGCATCATTCCGGATATTTTGCTTTCAGGCGATCCTGCGCGTAGGTGGACCGGTTGGCATTCGTCACCTGTTCCCGCTCCAGCTTAATGACCTTTCGGTCGTAGGTATAGATCCCGTTCATTTCGTTTTCCAGATCGGTCCACTGGGTGTAGACCGCCGCGCTGAGCCCCTCTTCCTGAAAACCATAGATCATTTCGATGAAGCGGATATACTCGGCGGTGGCGGCGGCTTTGTCCGCGTAGTTATAGTGTACCCAGGGGCCGTCCGTATCCCAGACGTGGCCGTCCGCCAGATACCCGATCGCCCCGTATTCCCCGTTAACCACCGCCCGTTGGGTATTCCCGAAAGGGACCGATGGTGGCCGGTAACTGTGGTTATCCTTGATATGGCCCACGGCGTAATCCACATCGGGACGTCCCGCATCGATGCCGCTGTTGCCCGTTACCAGACGGGAAGGGTCGAGAGCCATGACCATTTCCGTAAGCCGTTCTACGTCGTAAGCGCCCCAGTGCTCGTTAAATACGATCCAGTTAATGATCGACGGATGATTCCAGTGGGATTTCACCATGCGCAGCAGTTCCTGTTCGAAAACCGTTTTTTCCACTTCGGTCCTTTTTTTGAAAGTACTCGGCATATCCTGCCAGACGAGAAGCCCCAGTTTATCACACCAGTAATACCAGCGTTGCGGCTCCACCTTGATGTGCTTGCGCACCATATTGTAGCCGAAAGCCTTGATCTGGGCCACATCCCAGCGTAAGGCCGCATCGGTCGGAGCGGTATATAGTCCATCCGGCCAGTAGCCCTGATCCAGCGGGCCCATCTGAAAGACGAATTCGTCGTTCAGCATCAGTCGTTGTATTCCTTTATAAGGGGACATGCTGATCTTGCGCATGCCTACATAGCTGCGCACCTGATCCAGCGTACGGGTGCTATCAACAACGCTGATCTCCAGATCGTACAGGAAGGGGGTATCCGGGGTCCAGAGGGTAGGATCCGGGATGGGCAGTCGAATGGGTGTATGGAATTTCCCCGTGGCGGTTCCCACCGTAGAGGTACCGTCCAGCGCTTTTACGCTTACCCGCAGCTCGTTGGTTCGCTGCGTCGAAGCATTCACCGTCACCATTACCGCTTCCCGGTCGATATCCGGGATGATCTTGAGGTCGGCAATGTATTTTTCGGGTACCGGTTCCAGCCAGACGGTCTGCCAGATCCCCGAAGCGGGCGCATAGGCATAGCGCTGCGGATCGGAGAAGCGGTCATTGTTCTGTTTGCCCACGGTGATCCCCTCGGCGGTACCCGGATCGTAAACCGCTACGATCACTTCCTGCTGCCCCTCTTCCAGGAAAGCCGTAATATCAAAAGAAAAGGCATCGTAGCCCCCCTGATGGATGCCGACACAACGTCCGTTCACGTAGATGGTTGCTTCCCAGTCTACCGCTCCGAAATGCAACAGGATCCGCTCCGCAGACCAGTTTTCCGGCAGGTCGAAGGTCCGGCGATAGATGGCCCGGTAGGAATCGAACTGTTTTCGAACGCCCGACAGGGCCGATTCCCAGGGAAAGGGGACCAGGATATGTTCTTCTAGCTCCGTACCGAAGGGTAATTTTTCTCCGGCCACAGCTTCCTTGAATTGCCAGAGCCCGTTCAGGTTCATCCAGTCCGGCCGTACCATGATCGGGCGGGGATATTCGGCTAAGACCTGGTCGGGGTCCACTTCCTCCGCCCATGGGGTCTGCAATGGCACCTCGGTCATCGACCAGGTTTGCGCCCAAAGCGAGGAAGCGGCCCCTCCCAGGAAGGAAATAAATAAAGCAATTCTTGATAGGTTATTCATTACTGGTTCCTTTAGCGGCTAAAAGCGCATTCATCTTTTCAGCCAGTTGGTTTTTATCGTTTTGATAGGCAGGATCCTCGCTCAGATTGTTCCATTCCCTCGGATCCTGCCGGTGATCGTACAGTTCTTCACTGCCATCTTCGTAGCGCAGGTAACGGAACCGTTCGGTCCGCAGGCTGTTCCGGCCCTCCCCCATCTGGGTGAGGCTGGGGAAATCCCAGGCCGTTTCCGGGTCTTGCAGCAGCGGCACCAGGCTTCGGCCGTCGTTTTGCTGGTTTGTGGGTAAGTTGGCCAGATCCGTCAGCGTGGGATACAGGTCCAGTAAATTGACGGTGCGTTCACAGCGGCTTCCCGCCGGCGTGATACCCGGCGCCTTGATGATGAGCGGCATCCGGCAAGCTTCCTCCCAGAGGGTGAATTTTTTGTAGCGCAGTTTTTCTCCCAGGTGCCAGCCGTGGTCTCCCCAGAGCACCACAATGGTATTGTCGCGGTAAGGACTGCGCTCGAGGGCATCGAGTAAATGACCGATGCAGGCATCGGCGTAGTTGATACTAGCCAGATAAGCCCGGACCGCTTCGGCCTCTTTACCGTGCTTTTTGATGGTTCGGTATTCCCGCGTTGCTTGCTGGACACCGGCGGATACATCTTCCAGATCATCTTCCTTTACCAGCGGCAGCGTAAGCGTTTCCGGGTCGAATTTATCGAAGAACTCCCGCGGCACATGCCACTTTAAATGCGGCCGGAAAATACCGCAGGCGAGGAAGAAGGGCCGGTCGTGATCTTGCTGTAACTGTCGGGCCGCCCAGTCGGCGTTCAGGAAATCGGGCGTTTCCTCCAAAGCGGCATCCGTTGGTCCCCAGTCCATATTATCCGCCATTTCCCCCGTGGGGATGCCGTTGGCCATGCGGCCCGGCGCTTTTGCAGCTTTTCCGTAAGCACCGCTCACGGGTGACCACACCTCCCAGGTATGTTTGCCGGTGGCCGGCGTGTGGTAGATCTTACCGCGGGACAGGGTTTTGTAGCCGAAACGGGACAGATACTGGGGCAGCATGACCCCGTCGCGGATCAGGGGCGCTTCGAACATGTCCTCGCCGTTGTGGTAGATCCCACTGGTGGAGGGCCTGAAACCGGACATGATGGCCGCCCGGCTGGGATTACAGACAGATGCTGCACAGTACGCCCGTTCGAATACCATGCCTTCCCGGGCCAATCGGTCCATATTCGGCGTAAGGGTCTGCGGATGGCCGCCCAGGAAACCGGTCCAATCGTTCAGATCATCCACGGCGATGAACAATATATTATAAGGTTGGGACGGTTCGGACGCAGTCGTGGCCGGTCCACCGGTAGAACAAGCCAGCCACGGGGCCAGCGCTAACCAAAGGAGCAGACGGAAGATGGACTTGTTTTTCATAGTGGGAAAATACGGCCGCCGCCGGTCGGCCAGTTGCTCAATCGTCCCGGAAAAGTATGCTATTGAACAAACGCCAGCTGGACGGTATCCAGTGCGGAATTTCCGTTTGACCGGTTTCCGTTGCTTCCCTGCCAATCCACACTACGGTTAGCCTTCCCATCTTGTTAAACGGCACCTCCTATCCTCAATTAGCCGCCCGGGCCTCATTTTCACCAATTGTATGATCGAGCATAGCAAAAAAACAAATGAGCAATACCCTCGCATAATTTAATTTCAAATTTGGGAAGACTTAAGCTTTGCCATAAAAAATTTCGGCGCGTAATAATTAAACACTGAGCGTTATGAAGCAAATCCTATTATGCCTGGCCTTCCTTACACTCGCGGTAGCGGGCATCGGACAACGAACGATCCGCGGCACCGTCACCGATGAAGAAACCGGCGATCCGCTGATCGGAGCCGCCGTACAAATTAAGAACTCCAGCACCGGTACGGTTACCGATTTCGACGGCACCTATACCCTCGAAGCCGAAGCCAATTCCCTGCTGGTCTTCAGTTATGTAGGTTTTCAACCCAAAGAAATTGAGATCGGGAACCAAACCGAGATCAACGTCAGCCTTTCCGGAGCCACCGTTCTGGATGAAGTAGTGGTGGTCGGTTACGGCGAACAGAAAAAAGAAAGTGTGGTGGGAGCCATCTCCCAGACCACCGGTGAAGACATCCAGCAAAAGACCGGAGGTGCCGACCTGCGCAACGCCCTCACGGGGCTATTGCCCGGCGTGATCACGCTACAGGGTTCGGGGCTGCCCGGCGGCGGCGGATTCAGCGCCGACGGCGATGACGACGCCACCCAGATCCTCATTCGCGGCCAGTCTACCTGGAACGGCGACGGTACGCCGCTCATCCTGGTAGACGGTGTGGAACGCTCTATGGCCGATGTGGATCCCAATCAGGTCGAAAAGATCTCCGTACTGAAAGATGCTTCCGCGACGGCCGTTTTCGGGGTCAAGGGAGCGAACGGAGTGATCCTGATCACGACCAAACGTGGGGCCATCGGTAAACCTCAGCTTTCCTTCGAGACGACCCAGTCGGCCAGTACGATCTCACGAATCCACCAGGTACTGGACGCTCCGACCAGCCTCCGGCTGAAAAACCTGGCGATCCTGAACGAAGTGGCCGTCAGCGAGAACAGCTGGGGTTTCTATACCCCGGAGGCCGTCATCGGCCTGCACGAGAGCCAGCGCTTTCCCAATCTCTTTCCCGATACCGATTGGTACGACCAGATCACCAATGATTGGGCCTGGTCCCAGAAGTACAATATGAACGTAAGCGGGGGTACCAAATTCGTTAAGTATTTCGGTTCCCTGTCTTACCTGCACGAAGGAGATGTGCTGCGCACCGAGGATTTTGGTCAGGGGTATGATCCCAACTTCCAGTACGACCGGGTCAATTTCCGATCCAACCTGGATTTCGACATCACGCCTACGACCACTTTCAGCGTCAATCTCGCCGGCTACTACGGCCAGCAGCAGCGACCGGACGGCGATAAGTTCCAGTTCTGGAAAGGCGTCTACGGAATGCCGCCCACGGCTCCCGTTCGCTTTGCCGACGGCACCTGGGCTGCGCTGGAAGAATTTGACCGCTTTGACAATGCCGTTTTCGACATCAATTACGGGGGTATCGATAAGGAAAACCGGGTGGAGGTCAATACCGACTTTATTTTAAACCAGAAACTGGACGGTATTCTACCCGGCCTGAGCTTCAACGCCCGGGTGGCCTTTGACAACCTTTTCCTGACAAGGGGCGATCAGATCCAGGACGACGACCTGATCACCAAGTACATCGACTCCCGGATCATTCAGGATCCCCGTTTCCGACTGGATATGAGTCCGACGGAAGCCGATGCGCTGGCCGAAGATTACGAAGTATTCGTGATCCCGGCCGAGACCACAAGCGGTTACAATTACATCAAAGCTCCCTACCGCGTGGTCGGCGAAAATGTAAATGATTTCGCCAAGAACAACCTCTCCCGCTCACTTTTCTACCAGGCCTCGCTGAACTACGCGCAGACCTTCGGCGTGCACAGTATATCCGCCCTGGCCCTGATGAACCGGCGGGAAAACGCCCGCGGCACCGCCTTTACCAACTACCGGGAAGACTGGGTGGGACGCCTTACCTACGATTACGACTCGCGCTATCTGCTGGAATTCAACGGCGCCTACAACGGTTCCGAAAAATTCGACCGCCAATACCGCTTCGGCTTCTTTCCCTCGGCCGCCGTGGGCTGGATCGTATCCAATGAGGACTTTTTCAAATCCTCTTTTATGAATAAACTGAAGCTGCGCTATTCGCACGGGATCGTCGGTAACGACGACGGGATCGAGCGCTGGCTGTACGTAGGCGGATATAATATTACCGCCGATAACTGGCAGTTCGGGGATCCGTTTGTGGTCAACAGTCCTTACCCCTGGCGACTGGAGGGAACTATTCCCAACCCGGAGATCCAGTGGGAGACCGCCCGGAAGCAGAATATCGGTTTGGAACTCGGTTTTTTCAACAGTGACCTCCAACTCACGGCCGACTACTTCTGGGAAAATCGCACCAACATGTTCCTGCAGGCCCAGGACCGCAACGTACCGATCGTGTTCGGTGCCGACCCCGTGGGTGTCAATGCCGGAGAGGTCAATACCAGCGGTTACGAACTGGAACTGAAATTTTCCAAAGCCCGGGCCAACGGCATCAGCTACTGGGTGAACGCCAATATGGCCTACGTGGTGGATGAAGTTATCTACCGGGAAGATCCAGAGCTTACGCCGGATTACCAGAAACAAGCCGGCTATCAGATCGGACAGACCCGATCCTACCTCAACCAGCCCGGATTTATCACTTCCTGGGATCAACTCTACACCGGAGTACTCGGCCTACAGAACGAACAGGTGCTCCCGGGCGATCTGCGTCAGATCGACTACAATGCCGACGGGGTGATCGATAACGACGATATCGTTCCCTTCGGCTACCCGGCGCGGCCGCAGTATACCTACGGCATATCCTTTGGCGGAGCTTATAAAGGCTTCAGTGCGTATGTGCAGTTTTACGGTGCTTTCAATGTGAACTACAACGTTTCCTTCGGCGAATTTTTCCAGAATAACACCCTGGCCTACCAGGTACATCTGGATGAGGCCTGGTCGCCGGAACTGGGCACCACCGCCGGGGCCACCTATCCCCATCTGCGCTTCAATACCGGTTCGGGCAAAGGACAGTTCTGGTTGGGCGACAAATCCTACCTCAAGCTGCAAAACGTGGAAATCGCCTACAACCTGCCCACATCCCTGACCGGTCGGCTGGGCTTGACCAACGCCCGGATCTTTGCCTCCGGCAACAACCTGTATACCTGGTCCGATATTCTGGAAGACCGGGACCGGCCCCGTCGCACCAACCGGGATTATCCCCTGATGCAACGGGTCAGTCTGGGTACAAAGGTGACTTTTTAGCACGAGCGTCGGCCGCAGAAAAGCGGCTGCCGGCCCGAAAGCATTTCAATCTAAAAGCAACAACATGAAATATATATCCTACCATAAATTAATGCTGGTGGCGGTGATGATCCTGCCACTGGCCGCCTGCGATGATTACCTGGATCGCACACCCGACGCCGAGGTTACCGAAAACGACGTCTTCGGCACCTTTGAAGATTTCCAGGGTTTCATGGAACCTCTCTACAGCCTGGTGATCGATTACAACAGCCACGCCCTCACTACGGGCATGTGTATTGGCGGTGAGATCATCGGATTCCAGGGGTGGAGTTCCGGCGACCGCGCCAAACGCGGCGATTACCTCTCCTGGCACGGCGGCGGTAACGGCCCGGCCCAGCAATCCAACTTCTGGTGTACGGAAAACAACGAGATCGGCAACAACGACAGCGGGATCTGGCCGGATTCCTGGCGTGGCATCCGCCTGTCCAATCTGGCGCTGGAACGGTTGGACCTGATGACCGACGCTACCCAGGAAGAACGCGATCTGATCGAGGGTCAGGCGTATTTCTTCCGGGCCTGGTTCCACTGGGAACTGGGGCGCTATTACGGCGGCATGCCCTACGTGGATCGTTTTCTGCAGCCGGCGGACGATCTGCTGCTGCCCCGCCTGAGCTGGCACGAAATGGCCGAAAAGATAGTAGCCGATTTCGACCGGGCTGCGGCACTCCTGCCCGAAGACTGGAACGATACTGCCGTTGGCAGCCAGTTTCGAGGAGCCAACGCCGGCCGGGCCACCAAAGGCGCAGCGCTGGGATTCAAGGCAAAGACCCTGCTGTACGCAGGTAGTCCGCTGATGAATCGTTTTTCCACCGGCAATGTCACTTTCGACAATACGTATATGGAACGAGCCGCAGCGGCCGCCTGGGAAGTCATTCAGCTGGCGGATCAGGGCGTCTACTCCCTGATTCCCTTCGCGGAATACCAGACCATGTTTGCCCGCAACGACGGTGAAATGCCCTGGACTGCGGAAACCATTTTTCAGAAGGTTAAAAGCCAGGTGGGCGACGCCCAGCAAAATACCCGCCACGGACGGCTGTTCACACCGGCTCGCTTCGGGGGCAACGGCATCTGTGAAACTGTGAATCAGCTGTATGTGGATCGCTTCGAAATGGCCGACGGTACCCGTTACCAGGAAGCCTATGACCAGGACGATTCCAAACGCTGGGAAAACCGCGATCCCCGCTTCCGGCAGAACGTACTGGTAGACCGGGACCGCGCCGGTATTGCCAACGGTACCATCGTCAAACTCTACGATGGTGGGCAGGACAAAGGACACGTCGGACTGCTCACGCCCTACATCGTACGCAAATTCTGGCCGGTAGGCGTTAACCGGATCGATCAGGTCTGGAGTCAGTACCGCTATGTGACACCGCACCTGCGCCTGGCGGAGATCTACCTCATTTACGCCGAAGCGGTCACCGAAGCCTACGGTGCGTCCGGAAGTGCTCCCGGAGCCGGTCTGACGGCCGTCGACGCGATCAACCTGGTGCGTCAGCGTTCCAATATGCCGCCCGTCAGTGCCAATGCCGCCGGGTACGACAGCTTCCGGGAACTGGTACGCAACGAACGCTTTGTCGAACTCTGTTTCGAAGGCCACTGGTTCAGCGACATCCGCCGCTGGAACATCGCCCATCTTCCGGAAATGAAACCCTATGTAGATCTGGTTTTCGATCAGGACTGGACCACCTTCAACCGGCAGGTCATTGCCGAAAGGGTCTTTGACGATCCCCGGCATTACTGGATGCCGATACCGAGGAGTCAGACCCAGATCTACGCGGAATTCAACCAAAATCCGGGATGGTAAGACGGTAAACGGCCCGGAAGGGCAATTTCCTGGTCAAAAAAATAAAAACAATGATGCAAACTATAAAAAAATGGGCATTCCTGCTGGGAGCATTCCTGCTGCTCCCGGCCTGGCTCAGCGCCCAGAATAATCTGAAAGAAATATCCGGAAAAGTGCTCGATCAAATGGGGCAACCCATTGAGGGAGCGGAAATTTCCGGAAAAGAAGGAGCGATCAGTATGCGAACCAACGCCGAAGGCCTATTCGTGATCCGGGTAGATCCGGCGGATGCCCTGCTGATCGAAGCGGACGGTTACGCCAGTCGCCGGGTAGCCGTCAGCAGCGTGGTGGCCGGGGAGCAGATCGCACTCGAAGCGCTGGATTTTCATCTGACCGAAAAAGACGAGGTGCAGTTACCCTTTGGTACCATGAAGAAAAGACGGATCACCGGCGGCGTAACGGCCATTGATCCGAAAGAGATCCTGACTTACGACAACGAACAGCTTTTCGGCGGCGTGTTGAACTCCCGGGTACCGGGGCTGTTCGGTGGGTCTAATATTCGCGGGCTGGGTGATGCCCTGGTCGTCGTTGACGGCATCCCGCGTTCGGCCGGTTCCCTGAACCTGCAGGAGATTGATCAGATCTCCGTACTGCGGGGTATTTCGGCCCGGATGCTCTACGGCGCCCAGGCCGACAAAGGTGTGATCATGGTGACCACCAAGCGGGGCAAGGCCTTCAAGCGCACCATGAACATTACGGGAGAAACGGGAACGCTTGATCCCATCAGTTTCCCCGACTACCTGGGCGCAGCGGACTATATGGGTCTGTATAACGAAGCATTGGTCAACGACGGTCAGGATCCGCTCTACAACCAGCAGCAGATCCAGGCGACCCGCAACGGGACCGACCGGGTACTGTATCCGGACGAAGATTTTTACAACAGTACCTACCTGAAAGACCGAGCCGCTTTTCAGAAACTGATCATGGAATCCTCGGGAGGGAATCAGGCCGCCCAGTATTACGTAAATCTGGGGTGGAACCGCATCGGTACACTGCTCAATCTGGGGGAAGGCGCCGAAGAGAATACGGACCGTATCAACCTGCGGGGCAATGTGGACTACCAACTGAACGACTGGCTGAAAATGAGCCTGGACGGGATCGCCCTCATCGACATCACCCGGGGGCCGCGCTACAGCAATTTTGACGGACAGAATAATACGGCTGATGATTTTTGGAGCATCTCCACCGGGATCTGGCCCAACGCCTACCCTACCCTGATCCCCGCCGGACGGCTGGAAGACTCCGGTTTGCTGCCCTCCGCCGTATTGGTGGGAGGCGATCGGGTACTGGGTGGCACTTCAAACGCCCAGTTCAGCGAAGTCAATCTCTACGGAGAACTGACACGCAACGGTTTTCAGGTAAACACCAATCGGGTCGTTCAGATCAATACCGGTCTGGATTTCGACCTGGGTGGTATCGCCCGGGGGCTGACCGCCAAGGCCTACCTTTCTTTTGATTTCATCAATTCCTTCATCCGGCAGCAGGAGAATGCCTACGCCATTTACCAGCCGGTACTGGGCATGGACACCACCGGCAATCAGGTGGTCGCCTATAACAAGATCGGAGTGGATGAAAAGCGGGACGATCAGACGATACCCAACGGCAATATCGGCTTCAACCGGCGACTCGGCCTGTATGGCGTCCTGGATTACGACCGGACCTACGATAACGACAACAGCCTTAAGATCACCGGGGTAGCCTACCGGGACCAGTTTGAAGAGCTCGGCGTACTGCAGACAGCCAAAAATCTGCATTTCGGACTGCGGGGCAACTATATGATCCAGAACAAATACATCGTGGAAGCTACCGGAGTATACGCCGGATCGCCGCGATTTACCGGTGATCAGCAGTTCGCTTTTTCTCCTTCCCTGGGGCTGGGATGGGTCTTAACCGAGGAGCCTTTTTTGGCCAGCAGCAGTTTGTTCCAATATCTGAAACTCAACGCGAGCTGGGGCATTCTGAACACGGATCAGGGGGTGAACAACTATTATTTGTACCGCACTTCCTACGTGGAACCCTCCGCCAACTTTGACCGCATTTACGACTACAATAACGAAGTAAGCTCGAATAATGCCCTGAATATCGTTACCGGTAACCCCAATATCGGTTGGGTAAAACGCCGGGAGATCAACTTCGGACTGGAAGCCCTACTCGGGAAATCGCTCTGGCTGGAAGCCAATTATTTCAATACGGAATCCTACGATCAAATCACCAAGCTGACCTCAACTTACCCCAGCGTTCTGGGAGGAGAGGACTTTACGCCTTTTGAAAATTTCGAAGCCTATTCGGATCAGGGCGTAGAACTGGGCCTGCAGCTCAATCAGGGACGGGGTGATTTTAGATACAGCATCGGAGCCAATTTTGTCTACGCCGAACCTACCGCTGCGGAAGTCAACGAACCGGATGCCCTACTGGCTTATCGCAAACGCGAGGGACAGCCGACGGACGGAATGTTCGCCTACGTAGCGGAAGGCTTATTCCGCGACCAGGCCGATATCGACAACCACGCCCTGCAAACCTTCGGGGCCGTACAGCCGGGAGACATTAAATACCAGGACCTGAACGGCGACGGCATCATCAATCAGAACGACCAGCAACTGATCGGCAACAGCCGGTCCCGCTTTCAGTACGGCCTGAACATCCGTCTGGGATTCAAAAATCTCGACCTTTTCGTACAGGGTATCGGTCAGACGGGCGCCGAACGCTATTTCAACGATCCGTACTACTGGGTATTCGGTAATCGCAAATATTCGACCGAGGTGCTGGGTCGCTGGACGCCGGAAACCGCCGGCACCGCCACCTACCCCCGACTGTCGAGCACCAGCAATCCCAACAACTTTCGCAATTCCACTTTCTGGTTGTACGAAGACAACTGGTTCAACCTGCGCCGAGTGCAGCTGACCTACGCCCTGCCGCTGGAGGTGAACGGTATAAAAAAGGTAAGCATCTACCTGCGCGGTGCCAATTTGCTGACCGTTTCCAAGATTCGCGAAAAGCGGGAACTGAATATCGGCAGTACGCCGCAAACCCGCTCTTTCGCTGTGGGCCTCAACGCATCATTCTAAAAAAACGATCCATGAAAAGGCAATATATTACTTTACTATTCATCAGCCTGCTTGTCTGTTCCTGTCAGGAATTCCTGGAACCGGACCTCGACAACGCGTTCAGTGAAGAGCAGGTCATCGACAATCCCACGCTGGCGGAAGGTCTGCTGCTGAAAGCCTACAAGGGATTGCCGGACAATATCTTCGAACAACTCGATCTGGCCGTTGCTTCCGATGAAGCCACCTCCAACGATCCCGCCTCGAACATCGTACAAATGGCCACCGGAGCCTGGCAGGCTGCGGATAATCCCATCGAAAAATGGGACGAGGCATACAAAAATATCCAGTACCTGAATCTTTTTCTGGAAAACGTCGACCGGGTGCGCTGGGACCTCAACAGCGATGACCTGGACCGGCTCCACCGGTACCGCCTCACCGGCGAAGCGCACGGACTGCGGGCCTGGTATCAGTTCCAGTTGCTGCAGCACCACGCCGGTCCAGGTGCGGATGGTACGCTACTTGGTTTTCCCATAGTGACCCGCACCCTCAAAGTTGAAGATGACCTGTTCCTGCCAAGGAATAGTTTTCAGGAATGCGTCGGTCAGATCATGATGGACTGCGATATGGCGATCGCCAATCTGGTGGCCTTTTACGAAAATGGTTCGCTCGGCAGCATCCTGGGCGGAGTGCTGGAAGCGGAGGATTACGATGCCGGCGGCCCCGAAGTGGGCTATCACGATACCAGCGCCGGCAACAACGGCAACGCTTACCGTTCGGACGACGTAGACATAGAGACTTCCAGCCAGGGAGGTTTTAACATCGGCTGGACGGCCGACGGGGAGTGGATGAACTATAGCTTCAGTCGCATCTACGCCGGGCTTTACGATATCAACGTATCTATAGCTTCCGGCTCGGGGGCACCGGGATCCCTGCGCATTCTGACCGGCAGCAGTGCCGATAATCTGCAGGAAGTAGCCACCGTAAACGTTGAGAATACCTCCGGCTGGCAGAGCTGGCAAACCTTTTCGCTGGAAGATGTGGCTATTCCGAGTGGATTCGACCAGATCCTACGGCTGGAGATCGTCGGCGGGGGATTCAATCTGGATTTTGTTGAATTTACCAAAACGGATGGCACTCCGGCCGAGGCCACTATTCTGTTCAAAGGCGAAGAATACAAGATCACCGAATACGATCAGGCGCTCGGTGCCCGCTGGCGCAATCGCTTCAACGGCAGTGCCGCCCGGGCGATCAAATCCAGAGTATCGCTGTATGCGGCCAGTCCGGCCTACAGCCGGGGCAGTAACATCGACTGGGCGGCTGCGGCCGGGATCAGCGGGCTGTTCCTGCGGGATGCGGGCGGCATCGACCGGCTCGCTGCCGACGGGGTGCTCTTCTACCAGGATAACGGAAGCAGCGAGATCATTTGGAATAATTCCCAGACGGGCCGGCTGAACTGGGAGGAGGCTAATTTCCCGCCATCGCTGTTCGGTCTGGGGCGTACCAATCCCAGTCAGAACCTGGTGGATGCCTTTCCGATGGTCAACGGGTATCCGATCGGGCATCAAAATAGCGGCTACAGCGAGCAGTCGCCCTATGTTGGACGGGATCCCCGCCTGGAGCAATACATCGTCACCAACAACAGCACGCTGAAAAATACGACTATTCTCACCCAGCAGACCGCCGAACCCGACGGGATCAATGTGCAAAATAATTCCACCCGTACCGGTTACTACCTGCGCAAATTCATGGACGAAGGCGTCAATCTCGCCACCGGCAGCCGGGTATCCACCAAGCACAGCTTCACGCATCTGCGTTTCACGGAGGTCTTCCTCAATTTTGCCGAAGCGGCCAACGAGGCCTGGGGTCCCGACGGCGACCCACTCGGTCTGGGCTTCACCGCCCGGGACGTGATCGGCGCCATCCGCGGCCGGGCCGGCATCAGTCAACCCGATGATTATCTGAGCAGTCTGAACGATACCGACGGGTTCCGGGAACTCATCCGCAACGAGCGGCAACTCGAGCTCAGCTTTGAAGGCCACCGCTTCTGGGATCTCCGTCGCTGGGAAGCACTGGCTGCGGTGCAGGCCCCGATCCGGGGTATCTTCATCGCTCCGGATCAGAGTTCCGCCACGATCCGGGAGATCGAGCCGAGACGATACGAGGATTACATGCTCTACGGCCCCATTCCCTTTGCGGAGACCCTGAAATACAATATTCGACAAAACCAAGGTTGGTAAAGCGCCGCCGCAAATCCGAATGCAATGGATCTTCTAAAACCTATCTATCCCTACCTTTTGGGTATACTGATCATTTCCGGTTGCAAAAACCAGGAGGTCACTTTTGATGACTACGATTATACCGCCGTATATTTTCCGCTCCAGGCTCCGCTGCGCACCCTGGTACTCGGAGAGGACCGGCTGGACAATTCTCTCGATAATGAACTAAAATTTAATGTGGGTGTGAGCATCGGCGGCCTGTACGAGAATACCCGCAGCTGGAGTGTAAGCCTCGATTATGCCTACGATCTGGCCGGAGGGCTGAAAAATGCCAATGGCGATACCATTCTGGCCTTGCCGCGGGAATACCTGACCCAGTCGGATCCCAGTCTGCCGGGTACCACGGTTATCCCTGCCGGAGAATTTAACGGCCTGGTAGAATTCCAACTGACGGACGCCTTTCTGGAAGATACATTGGCCTATACCGGCCAGTATGTACTACCCCTGCGGATTACCGAATCGGATGCCGATTCTATCCTGAGCGGCATGCCCCTGATCAGCGATGCCGACAAGCGCATCACTTCGGAATGGGACGTGGAGGCTCCTCCTAAGGACTTTACCCTCTTTGGCATCAAGTACATCAACCCCTTCCACGGCAGTTATCTGCACCGCGGTACCAGCGTAGAACAGGACGCCGACGGGAATACCGTAAATACTGTGGTTTACCGACAGAACTTCATTGTACAGGATGAGATCTGGAAATTGTCCACCCGGGGCCGGAATCAGGTCGTTACCAATGGCATTGCCCAGAATAACGGCGGCGATTTTGCTATGCAACTGGATTTCGACGGTAACAACATTCAGGTGAATACGGCGCCCGGATCACCCGTAGAAGTGAGTGGCAATGGGCAGTTCATCCCCTCGGCGGAAAGCCGGGAGATCTGGGGAGACGAGAGCCGGGCCGCAATCTATCTGAATTACAGCTATTCCGAGGCCGGTAACACCTTCCAGGTGAACGACACCCTGGTACTAAGAGATCGTGGAGTGGTATTCGAAGAACTGACGCTGGAAGTAGTAGACAACTAATTTGTTTATCATAATTCTAGTTTTAGATGCCACTTCCCATTGTGGGAGTGGCATTTTTTTGAATATCCCGGCAGTTTTATAAAACCCCTTGGATCAGCTTATTGGGCCAACTAACTTCAACCTATGCGTATACTCCAAAAGACACGCTGGATCTTTCTGCTCAGCGCATTGCTGTTGGGTCTAGGCGTGCCGGAAACCTCCGCTCAGTCCGACGGACGTTTCGCGGCCGGGCTGGTCGCCGGCATCAATGCCGCTCAGATCGACGGCGACACCTACGCCGGTTACCGGAAACTCGGATTCCAGGCCGGGCTGCAGGGTATGGTCCTGCTCGGCGAACGTTTTGCCCTGAGTACGGAGATCCTGCTCAGTCAGCGCGGAGCTCAACCCAGTCGCAAAGAAAAACTGGAGGATTTCGACAATTACATCAACATCCGGCTGACTTACATTGAGATCCCGATCCTGCTCAATCTGAATGTCGGCCGGGCCGCCGGCGCCGCCCTACCCTACCGCATTTTCGCGGGGGTATCCATCGGCCGCCTGATCGGTAGTCGCATCCGCGAGATCGGCGAAAGCGTCCGCTTTTATCCCTATCTGAATATGAATGCGATCAAAGATGATTTTGCCGTTTTTGACACCAGTCTGATCCTGGGTCTGCAACGGCAACTTTCCCGCCATACCGGTCTGTTCCTGAAGCATACACTCACACTCCAAGAACTCTACACGCCCATGGGCGAGAACGATATTTTTAATGAACTGGAACCCTTCCACTTTACGGTGGGGATGAGTTATGTTTTTTATTGATGAAGACGGGGGACGGTCGACGGGGGACGGTCGATGGTGGACGGTCGATGGTCGATGGTGGACGGTTTTTGCGCGTCGGGTCATAGTTAAAAGTAGCCTATGAAAGGTAGCATTCTCTTCGGTATGTTGATGATCTTTTTGCTGGTCATGGCCTGTCCGGAAGCAGGAGAAAACCTAGCTGAAGGCGAAACCGGCGAAGCGCTCGCCCGGCGATACTGCAGCAATTGCCACCAATTTCCGGCACCTACTCTGCTCGATCGTACTACGTGGCAGCAGGAGATCCTTCCCAAAATGGGGTATATGATGGGCATGCGTCAGCTGTATGATTCGATGGCGCACCATTTTACAGAAGAGCAGTTAGGGACGCAATTGATTGACCAGACGGAAATATTTCCCCGGGAAACTACCATCAGTCCGGAAGCCTGGCAAAAGATCCGGCAATTTTATCTGGACCAGGCACCGGCCCAACTGGATACCGCCGGGCGGCCGCCGATCACTTCGCCACTTGACATCTTCTCCGTGCGCCTGCCCGAAGAGCGGTTCTCTCCACCCGGCACCTCGCTTATTCAGATCATGGAGGGAGGTAAGATTATGATGGGTGATATCCATCAGGGATTGCTGCTCCAGTACGACCGGGATCTCCATCTGCTCAAAAGCGCTCCGGTCGGGACCGGGGCGGTCCATCTGAACCCAACGGAAGAGGGATTGTGGCTCACCGTGATGGGTAATTTCCTGGCCAGCGACCAGGCCGAAGGCTATTTGGTCTTCTATCCCCGGGATAAGCAACTGCCGCCTACCCGGCCGGTTACCGGCCTGAAGCGCCCCGTACATACGGCACTTGGAGACCTGAACCAGGACGGACAGACCGATATTCTGATCTGCGAATTCGGAAAATGGAACGGGCAACTCAGTTGGTGGGAAGCCGGCGGGGATGGCTACCGGCCGCATATCCTGTCCGGCCCGTCCGCTCCCATGCGTGCCTACATCGAAGACCTGAACGGCGATGGCCGGCCGGACATCATCGCCCTGTTTGGACAGGGGCGGGAAGGCATCCGCGCTTTTTACCAGGAAGAGGCCGGGCAGTTCCGGGAAGAAGAGCTGATCGCCCTGCACCCCGCCATGGGATCTTCTTTTTTTAACCTTCGCGATGTGGATGGAGATGGGGATCTGGATATTCTCTATACCGCCGGGGACAACGCGGATTACCGGCCGATCCGCAAGCCTTATCAGGGTATCTATCTGTATCTCAACGAAAACGGTAGCTTCCGGCAGGAGTTCTTTTATCCGCTTTACGGGGCTTACCGCGTGGCCGCCGAAGACTTCGACCAAGACGGTGATCTGGATCTGGCCGCCATCTCCTTTTTTCCCGATTACCGGAATCAGCCCGAGGCTTCCTTTGTCTATCTGGAAAATCAGGGCGATTATCAGTTTTCTGCGTCAACATTTCAGGATGCGGCCCGGGAACGGTGGATCAGTATGGATGTGGGTGATCTGGATGCGGACGGTGATCTGGACATCGTCCTGGGTGCACTGGCTTTTGAGATCCCCGATGCGGAGCTGCAGCATTTCCAGGAAGCGTGGCTCCGAAATGGGATCCCTTTTCTGGTGCTTGAAAATCAACTCGATCAAGCTTTTCCGACAACAAAATTGCACAATTGAGTTCCTTCACCCGGTGGCCAGTCCGGATATTGGCCCTAAACTTCAGACGATATGAATCGAAACAACCAACTTTTGATCTTACTGCTTTTTATTGGCCATGTCTCTCTGACCGCCCAAAGCGCCGACTATCAATTCGAGGAAAACAACGGCTTGGTCAGCGTGGAAGCGGAGCATTTTGCCAGTCAGGAACTGACGGATACCCGCCGGTGGGAACTCACGACCACCGACCGGTCACCGGAAGCTTCATCCGACGGCGATGAGCCCCATACTACCGGAGCCAGCGGCGATGCTTACCTGGAGACCCTGCCGGATACACGGCGCAACCACGGCGAAAAGCTCATCCACGGCGAAAATTTTTCCAATCAGCCCGGTAAACTGGGCGTCCTGCACTACCGGGTTTATTTTAATAATCCCGGAAAATACTACGTCTGGGTACGAGCCTACTCCTCTGGCTCGGAAGACAACGGCATTCATGTCGGCCTCAACGGTGAATGGCCGGAAAGCGGGCAGCGCATGCAGTGGTGTGAAGGAAAAAATGCCTGGACCTGGGCCAGCAAACAACGGACCCAGCGGGTGCACTGCGGGGTCGAACAACTCATCTACCTGCAAATTCCCGAAACCGGCTGGCATACGGTGTCCTTTTCCATGCGGGAAGACGGATTTGAATTCGACAAATTTGTACTCTCCCGGGATTACGCCGCCCCCTACGGTACCGGTCCGGCGGAGACCGTTTACGGACAGTCCGCAGAAGACAGTGCCGACATCCAGGGCGAATTGAAAAAGTGGCATAAGGTCACGCTCAATTTCGACGGCCCGGAATCCGATGAGCAGGCCACCGACAATCCCTTTCTGAACTACCGGCTAAACGTGGTCTTCAGTAATGGCGACCGCCGTTACCTGGTGCCCGGCTACTTTGCCGCGGACGGTAATGCCGGATCGACCTCCTCCACTGATGGCAATCGCTGGCGGGTGCACTTCGCACCGGATGCCGAAGGAGAATGGACCTATCAGGTAAGTTTCAAAAAAGGAGAAAACATTGCCGTCGACGAAGCCGAAGATGCCGGGAGCAGCGCCGGTTTCATGGATGGGACCGCGGGCAGTTTCACGGTAGGGCCCACCGATAAGACCGGACGGGATTTTCGCGCCCACGGGCGACTGCAATACGTGGGCGAACCCTATCTGAAATTTGCCGAGACCGGCGCGTACTTTCTCAAGGCCGGAGCCGATGCCCCGGAAAATTTCCTGTCCTACGTCGAATTTGACGGCGATTTCAAGACCGACGGCCACAAAGATCAGTGGTTGAAAACCTGGGAAGCCCACATTAAGGACTGGCAAGCGGGAGACCCCGAGTGGCAAAATGGAAAAGGTAAGGGGATCATCGGTGCGATCAACTATCTGGCCGGTAAGGGGATGAACGTCTTCTCTTTTCTGACCTGCAATATCAAAGGGGACGATCAAAATGTATTCCCATACCTTAGCTACGACGACCTGGACCGCATCGATATTTCCCGGATGGATCAGTGGGAGATGGTCTTCCAGCACGCACAGCGGCTGGGCATGTTCCTCCACTTTAAAACCCTGGAGGTGGAGAATCAGGGATTGCACGACGGCGGTGCCCTCGGGCCGCAGCGCAAACTCTACTACCGGGAGCTGATCGCCCGCTTCGGCCACCACCTGGCTCTCAACTGGAATCTCTGCGAAGAGAACGGCAAGTGGAAGGCCAAAAATCCGACGCCGGAGCAATACACCCCGGAACGCATTGCCATGACGGAATATTTTTACCGGAACGATCCCTATCACCACCATCTGGTGATCCACAACGGCATCCATTTTGACGATCTGCTGGGCGACCGCTCCCGACTGACGGGGGCCTCGGTCCAAACCCACCACGCCAATTTCGATATGGTCCATCGGGAGGTGTTGCGCTGGCGAAAGCTCTCCACCTATTGCGGCAAACCCTGGGTGATCTGTGTCGACGAACCCGGCGATGCCCAGCACTCCCTCCTGCCCGATGCGGAGGATCCCGGGCACGATGTCCCCCGTAAAAATGCCCTCTGGGGTACTTTGATGGCCGGCGGGGCCGGTATTGAGTGGTATTTCGGCTACGATCACGCCCATTCGGACCTGAGCTGTCAGGACTGGCGCTCCCGGGACAAGATGTGGGATCAAAGCCGGTACGCCCTGCAATTTTTCAACGACAACGAGCTACCATTCTGGAAGATGATCCCCGACGATGAATTCACGGACCGGGAAGACGATTATGTATTCTATCTACCGGGAGAAGTTTATGTCTTTTATCTGAAAGAAGGCGGCGCTCTGGAAGGCATTGATATGCGGGCCCAGGGTGGTGACTATGAGGTTTCGTGGTACAATCCACGTACCGGGCAATTTGTCGGAGAACCGATCATCCGTACCGGTTACAGCCGGATCGATCTTCCCGAACCGCCCGAAGCAGTCGATCAGGACTGGGTGGTACTGATGAAAAAGCGATAGCTCCGGCATTTGCGCAGAAAAGCAAATCCGAACGCAAATCACGTATATCTGAGCAAGGCCGGTATCTGCTTTTATCGGAGTTTGGAAGAAAACGATTGCCATGAAACGCACAAGATCGCTTCTTTCATTCCTGCTGTTACTGGTTTGTTCGTTATCCGTCCTGCAGGCGCAGGTAATCCCGTACAACTGGCCGCCACAGATACCCGAGTCCGACAAATACGCCGTACGGGTATACCAGGATTGCGGGCAGTCCGATCTGTTCGTGCATTATTCTGCACCCAACCTCACCGAGGGCCCGGACGGGCACGGGGTAACCGGACTCCATCAGGATCGATCGCTCTCCTTTGTTCAGTTCGCCTTCGACGGAACGATCATTATCGAAGTCACTAAACTGTACGGAATGGCCGCAGATCGCGTGGAGATCGCCCCCGACGCCTTCGGGATCGAGCCCAGTTATTTCGACGGCCGGACCGTGCAGTTTTCCCTGAATCACGAGGTACGACCCAGCTATGTCAGCGTACATTTTATCAGTGCGGATAATCAGGATAACGGCCAGAACGAAAGTAAAGCCATAAAGCACGGACTGATGATCTTTGCGGACCGGCCGGAAACCGATATTCCCACCCTCTCCGCTCCGGGAGTGGTCGATTATTCCACCGCCACGGCCAACGAGGTCCGGAATGCCGGTCTGGTTTACTTCCCATCGGGCGACCATTATCTGCCGGATAAATTCCCCGAAACCCAGGGACGGCTCTACGCCGCGCGGCAGGGGCAGCAATTTTACCTTGCGGGCGGGGCGGTTGTCCGGGGATCCATCGATGCCGATGGGTACGACAATATCCGGATTTTCGGACGGGGGATCCTCACGGGGCGGGATTTTTACTGGCATTTCTTTCAGGAGGATGGAAAAAAAGCGCCCTATATTGACCTGCGGGGTGCCGATTTCTGCCGGGTCGAAGGGATTGTGATCACTAATCCCACCCACCACACCATCCCCTCCGGTAAAAATAGTTATTTCAAAAATCTAAAGATCATCGGCTGGGCTTCCAATCACGACGGAGTGCGCTCCGGCGCCAATTCCTACATGGAGGAACTGTTCATCAAAACCAGTGATGATCTGGATTACGCCCGGGATCCCCACCGGATCGTAAACAGCATTATGTGGCCCATGCGCAATGGCGCTTTCGGCCAATTGGGATGGAACGATCTGGGGTCAGGTTTTACTGAATACGAGAACATCTATTTCATTCATTCCGAGTGGGATGTGAATGTGGATATCAAACGCAATCAGGGTGTGATCGGCTCGGTCCTGAACCAGGGCGTCCATCTCAGTCACAATTCAATCCACAACATTTACGCCGAAGACGGCACTGCCCTGATCGCTAACCTGACCATTGCTTACGATGCCTCCGCCGACCCCCAACCCGAGAACGGCAGCTGGGGTGAACTCCAGCACTTTCAATTCAAAAATATTATCCTGGAATATCCCTTTCTGAATTCCGGCGGCCAGCCGATCCGGAACAAGATCGCCGGTTTTGAACGCGACGCAGCCAAAGCCATTGTCCACGACATTGAATTTATCAACCTGATCGCGGGGAATACGGTGGTGACTATGGAAAATGCCGGCCAATATTTTGATATTGATCCGCATACCACTCACAGTATCTCCTTTCGCACGGGAGGCGATCTGCCGGTGGTTACCACGAGCAGCAATGCCGGCGGCCGCCTGGTACCGGACGGTAATATTCCGACCCCGGCGGGCATGGATCGCAGTGTTCAGATCATTCCCGATCCCGGCCGTCGCATTCTGGATGTGATCGTAGATGGTATCAGTCAGGGAAGACGGCAATCCGTTTTCTTTCCGTCCATTGATCGGGACCACACGGTGGAAGTTGTTTTCGGAGACGGTACGGACCATTTCGGAATTCCTTACACCTGTACGGTTTCGCCCACCCAAAGTCCGGCCCGGCCCGGGTTCAAGCTTTATCCCGTGCCGGCTACCGACAAAGTCTTCCTGGAAGGAATCACTCCCCGCCGGAAAGTGGAATTGTACTCCGCCACGGGACAGCTCATCCGCAAAATGCACTATCGGAACGGGCTGCGGACCGGCGATCTACCGCCGGGTCTGTATTGGGTAAAAATAGAAGGATATAGTCCCGGTCGCTTTTCTAAGCATTAAGTCAACATTGGTCTACTCATACTCCCACTTGTAGACCCACGGATCACCGGTCTGCTCCTGGAACGACTGCACTTTACGCTGTAACCCGTTCAGGATCTCCCGAAATTCCGGGAGGTCCGCCAGATTATAGGTTTCGTACGGATCTTTACTCAGGTCGTAGAGCTCAAAACGCGGTCGCCGGAGGAATTCCGCGATCGGTTTTTCGCCGAGTTTATCCATATTCCGTTCCAGCAGGCTCTGCCAGGTCTTGGAAGCGTAGAGATCGGAAGCGAAAGGATACTCGAGGCCACTGGCCAGATTCATGATCAGCTTATAATTTTCACCGCGTACCACGCGCATCGGATAATACATCGTTATCTCGTGAAAAGTGTGGGAAGCGTAGATCTCATCCCGTTCCCAGCGGTCACCCGTCAGTACCGGGACAAAAGACCGTCCCTGAAAGGTAGAATCCGCCACCTTCGCCCCGGCTATCTCCAGAATGGTGGGCGTGAGATCTGTCCAGCTGATCATTGCGTCGGTAACGGCCGGCTCCTGCTGGCCCGGCGCTTTTACCAGGCAGGGCAGCTGCATACCGGCTTCGTAGAGGGTCGTCTTCGCCCCGGGGAAGGCCATGCCGTTATCCGAGATGTAAATGATCAGGGTGTTGTCAAACTTACCCGTAGTTTTCAGTTGGTCCATCAACCTGGCTACACCCTGATCCAGTCGCGAAATGGACTGATAATACTGGGCGATCTCCGCCCGGGTTTCCGGCGTATCCGTCAGATGGGGCGGCACCAGCACTTCATCCGGGTCGTAAGTTACTTCCGTGATGCCCGGATAACTTTCCGGCCGGTTGCCGAAGCGATCGGGCTGGTGAGGCAATTCCTCCGCAAATCCCCCACCCCGGTGCGGATCCGAAAAGCAGAAATACAGAAAAAAGGGATCATCCGCACGTATAAAATCCGCACAGGCATCGGCCATCTCCACCGGACTGCGGGCGGAAGCCTGGAACACCTCCTGGAAATGATAGACCGACTCCGGCGCGAGATGGTATTTACCCACCCGCGCGGTGCGATAGCCTTCATTTTCCAGCAGAACGGGCAGACTTTTCACTTTGTCAAAGGCGCTGAAATGGTGGTAAGCGTGCTGGTGCCCGTAGTGACCATTGGCGTGATTGTGTAATCCGGACAGAATCACGGAGCGACTGGCACTGCAACTGGCCGTAGTACAAAAGGCCCGATCAAAGCGAAAGCCCGTAGCGGCCAGCGCATCAAGGGCCGGGGTACGTACCACCGGATTGCCGTAACAACCCAGCGCATCCTTACCGTGGTCATCGGCCACCATTAGAATGATGTTGGGTCGGTCGGTAGCAGACGCATTAGGGCCGGCTTCTGCCGGGTCTTCTGCGGTGGGTTGGCAGGATAGGATTAGGAATACGGTCAGAATGTAAAGGGTGGGTTGGGAGATTTGCATTTTGGTGGTTTTTGATTGACGGTCGAAGGTTGATGGTCGATGGTTGACGGTCGACGGTTGATGGTCGATGGTTGACGGTCGACGGTTGATGGTCGCACAGCTCACGGTTGAAGGTTGACGGTGGTCAACAGTTGGGAAGTGTCTCGATTACATTCGGGGTGTTGACAGATTGCTACTCACTGGAATACCACAATGAAAAGGGAGAACTCCCATTCATATAGCAGCAGAAAGGACGTCAACACCATCATTCGTTTCCCACCCCGATTACCAACCTTAACACATTCTCACATTAACTCTTTAACACCTCCTAAACGGTTTGCCCTCTAAGGTAAAAGTTATTTCTGCTCCGATCTAGGATTCCGGGCAAAATGAACAGCAGGACAAAAGAGACGTCCTTCCGAACAAGCCCCCGCTACGGACACAGCGTAGTTTTAACCCGGCTCTTAACAACGTCGTTTATGATAGGACTCGAATGCCCGGATTTCCGGGAATGTTCGCTGCCCCGACGTGTGCGCTAACGGAGCGTATTTCCCGCTGATTGGCCATTCTTTTAGAGCAGTCAGCCGCAGTTTTCTCCTTTTATTTGTAAGCAAAGCTATACCGCAGAACGTCAATAGCTTATAAGAAAAATCAACTTTGTTTAACCAAAAAAGCAAACAGCTGCCAGATGAGCACCTATAAAATTGCGGCCGTTTACGGAGATGGTATCGGCCACGAGATCGTTCCCGCCGGACTGGAAATATTGCAGGCCGTGGCCCGCAAGCACCAATTCACCCTGGAGGTAGAGGTCTTTGAGTGGGGCGCCCACCGCTACCTGAGTGCAGGAAGTTTTATGCCCGAGGACGGCTTGGAAGTTCTCCGTCGGTTCGATGCCGTTTATTTCGGAGCGGTCGGGCTACCGGAAGTGGACGATCGGCTGCCTTTCCAACTCTACACCTACAAGGTGCGCAAGGCCTTCAACCAATACGTCAACTACCGGCCCGTAAAACTGTTGCCCGGCGTAGACGGTCCCCTGAAGTTCAAGCAAGCGGAGGACATCGATTTTGTGATCATCCGGGAAAATATTGAAGGTGAATTCGTACAGAACGGCAAGATATTCGACGCAGACCGGCCGCATGGTTTTGCCACCGAGACCAATCTGTTCACCCGGCACGGGATCGAACAGGTAGCCCATTACTCCTTCCAGCTGGCCCGGAAACGCAGGAAAAAACTAACCAACGTCACCAAATCCAACACCCTGATCTACACCCTATATTTCTGGGATCAGGTGATCGCCGAAATAGCGGATCAATATCCCGACGTGGAATACCAAAAGCTGTACGTGGACGCCGCCTCGGCCAGTTTCGTGCTGCAACCCGAACGATTTGACGTCATCCTGACCACTAACATGATCGGGGATATCCTGAGTGACCTGGGCGGGGCTACCATGGGCAGCCTGGGTTTGGGCCCCAGCGGCAATATCAATCCGGAACGGAACTTCCCCAGTATGTTCGAGCCCATCCACGGCTCGGCCCCCGACATTGCGGGACAAGGAATTGCCAACCCCATCGGTCAGATCTGGTCCGGGGCCCTGATGCTGGAACAGCTCGGGGAGACCGCTGCCGCTGCGGATATTGTCCATGCGATTGAACAAACGGTTGGGGATAAGATCCTGACCCGCGATCTCGGCGGCCGGACCACCACCGCCGAAGCCACCTCCATCTTACTCGATCACCTTTAAGTCCGAAGCCATGCAGCACCTATTGGATGCCAAAGCGATCGACCTGAGCCTAGCCTACGATGACAGTATCAGCGGCTATTCGGAGGCAACCGCCCGGGAACTGGGCAAGGACGGCTGGAATGCCCGGACCTTGCAGATATACTCCCACGCCGGCACGCACATGGATGCCCCGGCCCATTTTGGGCTGACGGGCACGATCGATGCATTTGAGCCCCAGCAACTGATGGGACCGGCCTGGGTAGTTGATCTGTCGGATATTTCGGCCGGGGCGCTGATCTCCCCGCAGCAACTCGGGGGGATTGCCGACCAGGTACAGCCCGGAGACAGTCTGCTCCTGCGAACGGGCTGGAGCCGGCACCGTCACGACCCGTCAACGTACCGAAACCAGCTGCCTCGCATCAGTACCGAACTGGCCCAATGGTGCGTAGAGAAGGGTATAAAAATGCTGGGTGTAGAACCGCCGTCAGTAGCCGATGTAAACGATCTGGAAGAAGTCACCCGGATCCACCAGCTGTTATTCCGGGGCGGAGTGATCATCATTGAGGGCCTGACCAATCTGTCGGCATTAAGTCGCCCGAAGGTCTGGCTGATCGCGCTCCCCCTAAAGATCCGGGCGGGAGACGGAGCCCCGGCCCGGGTGATCGCTCTGGAAATCGAAGTATGATCACAGTTATAGACCAAAAAGAAACCAATAGCTTATGGATACTAAAAAACTGGTAGCCGAAACGGCTTTCGCCGAGCTACCCCCGGTGCAGGAGGTCGATCTCAGTCACACCATACAGACGGCCACGCGGAAAAAAGTGGACGTCTTCATCGTGCTGGATGACGATCCGACGGGTACCCAGACCATTTACAACATTCCCGTACTGACTAACTGGTCCGTAAAGGATATCCGGGAAGAGCTGATGAAAGGGACTCCCCTCTTCTATATCCTGACCAATTCGCGGAGTTATCAAAAAGAAGCGGCCGACCGTCTGGCGCTACAGATCGGCCGGAACATCACCGAGGCTAACGCCAACTTTGCCCGGCGCATCATGGTGATCAGCCGGAGTGACAGTACGCTGCGCGGTCATTATCCATCGGAAGTAGAGGCGCTGGAAGTCGGTTTGGGCAGCAACCAGGCCGTCAATATTCTCATCCCCGCCTTTTTTGAAGGCGGTCGGTACACCATCAACAATGTGCACTATGTGCGGCAGAACGGACACCTCATTCCCGCTGCGCATACCCCCTACGCCCAGGACCGGGTATTCGGTTATACCCAATCCGACCTGCGGAAATGGGTCGAACAGAAAACCGGTGGTGCCGTGGCGGCCTCCGAAGTGATCACCTTCTCCATCCAGGAGCTTCGAACGGACAGTATTGAATTCATCGCTGAAAAACTGAACAACTGCGAACCGGGTATGACCTGTGTGGTAAATGCCGCAAACTACCACGATCTCCAGGTATTTGCCCTGGCGCTGATGCAATCTACTATCCACCCCATTTGCCGAACGGCGGCCTCCTTTGTAGCGGTACTCGCCGCCCAGCCCGTTAAACCGCTGCTGCAACCGGCCGAGATCGTAGAGGACCAGGGGCGCGGCGGACTGCTGGTGATCGGTTCCTATGTACCGACCACCACCCGGCAACTGGAACACCTGCAGGCGCATACCGACCTGGAAACCATTGAACTGGATGTGAGCAGGCTGTTAAACGCCGGAGCCGATACCCAGGCGCAACTAAAAACGTACAGCGACCGGATCAATGCTCTGATCCGCGACGGCAGGGACGTTGCCCTGTATACCAGCCGGGACCTCATTGCCGCCAATACGGCCGAAGAGAATCTGGCCATTGGCACCCGCATTGCCGCATTTCTTACGGACATCGTCAGTCAACTGGCACTGCGCCCCCGCTATCTGATCGCCAAGGGCGGCATTACATCCAGTGAGATTGCCACCAAATCCCTGCGTGTAAAAAGAGCGATCGTGAAGGGGCAGATCCTGCCGGGCGTACCGGTCTGGAGTTGCGGGCCCGAAAGTAAATTCCCCGGTCTATCCTACATCATTTTTCCAGGAAACGTGGGAGAAGCGGACTCGATTACCAAAGTAGTGAATGACCTGATGATCTGATTTTATAAATATCTGAAACCTGTTTCGGATGAAAGCAAGACACCTCGTGGCCGTAGGAATGTTCCTGCTGGCCCTCCTGTTGTACATCGACCGGATCTGTATCTCGGTAGCGAAGGATCCGATTGCCGATGCCCTTTCGCTCAGCGACAAAGCCATGGGTTGGGTACTGTCCGCCTTTGCCCTCGGCTACGCGCTCTTTCAGGTGCCGAGCGGCATGCTCGCCGACCGCTACGGTCCGAGGCGCGTCCTTTCCGGTATCGTCGGGATCTGGTCGGTAGTTACTGCCCTGACCGGTGCCGCCTGGAATTTCCTGTCGCTCGTCATCATCCGGTTTATCTTCGGAGCCGGAGAAGCCGGAGCATTTCCCGGTATGTCCCGGGCGATCTATTCCTGGTTTCCCCTACGGGAGCGCGGCCTGGTGACCGGGATTAATTTTTCCGGTTCCCGGCTGGGAGCAGCCTTTGCACTGCCGTTCGTCGCCTGGATGATCGAAAGTTACACCTGGCGCACCACCTTTTTCATCCTGGGCGGTATCGGACTGGTGTGGGCGCTGCTCTGGTGGTATTTTTTCCGGGATACGCCCGAAGAACAGATTGGAATTAATGAGGAGGAAAAAGCTTACATCATTGCCAACCGGCAGACCGAAACGGATACGGTTGCCGGCAAACCTCCGGGGCGGCAGGAATTATTGAGTTCAAAAAACATGCAATCGGCCATTGTCCAGTACTTTGCCAGTAATTTCACCTTCTTTTTTGCGCTCACCTGGTTGTTTCCCTACATCAAAAGCACCTACGAGCTGGACGCCATGCAGGCCGGCTGGTACAGCGTTGCGCCTTTCGTGGCCGGTGCGGCCGGCAACTGGCTGGGGGGCGGAGCCGTGGACGCCATTTTCAAAAAGGGCAACTGGAACGCTTCCCGCAACCTTCCGGCCATGGTCGGATTTGCCCTGGCTGCCGTCGGACTGATCGGCAGCATTTTCATGACTACCCCCTTGGGAGCGATCTTCATGATCAGTATCGCCATTTTTGGAGCGGACATGACCCTGCCGCCGTCCTGGGCCCTGTGTGTGGACATCGGTAAAAAACACGCCGGCATGGTATCCGGCACTATGAATATGGCCGGGAACATCGGTTCTTTTCTCACCGCACTGGCTTTCCCTTACCTGACGGCCTGGATGGGATCCACCGATTATTTCTTTTACACCGCGGCGGCCCTGAACGGTATCGCCATCTGGATGTGGTGGCGGGTGAAGGCAGAGCGGGGGCTGGCCTATTGATCATTTAAAATTCGTTTTTCGGTCAAAACAAAAAATTGTCCAATGACCAAGATCGCATGCATCGGAGCCGGTTATTTCGCGGCCTTTCACGTAGAAGCCTGGCAACGGATCCCGGAAGTAGAGCTGGTCGCGATCTGCGACCTCGATCGGGCCAAGGCCCAGGCCATGGCCGACCGCTACGGCGTAGCCCGGGTGTACGACCGGGTGGAAACCCTGTTTGACCGGGAAGAACTGCAGGTAGTGGATATCATTACTCCGCCGGATACCCATCTGAAACTGTGCCGGCAGGCTGTGGCGCGCGGATTACACATCATTTGCCAGAAGCCCCTGGCGCCCGATCTGGAAACTGCCCGGGAACTGGTACAACTGGTGACCGACGCCGGACTCCGTTTAATGGTACACGAGAATTTCCGATTTCAGCCCTGGTACCGACAGATCAAAGCCCTGCTGCGGGCAGGAGTCATCGGCGACCGGCTGCACCGGATCTATTTCCGGATGCGAACGGGCGACGGCTGGCCGGATGATGCTTACCTGAGCCGTCAGCCCTATTTTCGCACCATGCCTCGCCTGCTGATCTTTGAGACCGGTATCCACTTTATCGATACTTTCCGGTTTCTGGCCGGGGAGATCGCCGGGGTGACGGCCAGACTGCAGCGGTTGAACCCCCATATTGCCGGGGAAGATGCCGCCCTGCTGCTGTTTGAATTTGAGAACGGCGCACTTGGCATTTGGGACGCTAATCGCTACAATGAACCCGCCGGAGGCAACGCCCGCTATACTTTCGGAGAGATGCTGGTGGAAGGGAGCGGCGGAAGTATACGGCTCTACACCGACGGACGCCTTACCCTGCAACTGCTGGGCAAAGCGGAAGCAGACATTCCCTACGACCACGAAGACCGGAATTTTGCCGGTGACTGTGTCTACGCTACCCAGCGGGCTTTCGTAGATGCGTTTCTGCAAAACGAACCTTTTGAGACCGGCGGACCGGATTACCTGCGCAATATGGAGTGGCAGGAAGTTATCTACAAACAGGCCGGCAATTGACAAGGCTGCCACTACATTTTCCGGCAAACTACCGGACAAAATGAAAAAGAAGGGCGGAGAGAAGAAGAATGAGAGGCAAGGCGAAGGGTTGAAACGCAACGCTCCCCCCCCTCTCTTAGGATCTCGGTCTCCCAATCTTTGCTTGATCAATGCAACTTATCCATTAGTATGATTTTCCCTACCATTCCGTCCGGAAGTCTCCGGATTCTAAGGGCTGAACGATAAAGCAATTTAAAAAGATAAACGAGCAAAGTCTCCACCTTGGCCGAATATAGTTTTGTTACAAATACAAGCAACAAAATGATTCGCCAATTCACACCGTACTTTTTTTCACTCCTGCTGCTGTGGCCCCTCGCTGCCTGTAACCATCGATCTCAGCCCGATGCATCGACCTCAGCAGTAACCGCCGGTAAACCCAACATTATTTACATCCTGGTGGACGATATGGGCTACGGCGACCTGAGCTGCTACAGTCAGCAACTGTTGCAGACACCTAATATCGATCAGTTGGCAGCGGACGGTATGCGATTTACCCGTCATTATTCCGGATCGACGGTGTGTGGTCCGTCCCGGGCCGCTTTGCTGACCGGCAAACACACGGGTCACACTACTGTTCGGGGCAATCAGCCTTCCGGACAATTGCTGGCGCCCGAGACCACCACCCTCGCCGAGGCGTTGAAAGCCGGTGGTTACGTTACCGGCATGGCCGGGAAATGGGGTATCGGGCATCCACCGCCTCCGGATGATCCGCTGCGCAACGGTTTTGATCAGGCTTTCGGATACATCAATATGTGGCACGCCCACAATTTCTATCCGGAATTCCTCTACCGCAACGGACAGCGGGAAAAAGTGCCTGGCAACATCACCGATACGACCTACAACTACGCCCGCTACCATCCGAACGGCATGCCCGAAGGAACCGGCGTAGCCCGGGTAAAGGAACAGCACACCCATCCCCTCTTTGAAGAAGACGCACTCAATTTCATCGAAGCCAACCGGGATACCAGCTTTTTCCTCTATCTCGCCCTGAACATCCCCCACGCCAACAACGAAGCCGGCTACTTTCTGGGAGATGGTATGGAAGTCCCCACTTACGGCCCCTACGCCGACCGGGACTGGCCGCAACCGGAGAAGGGTTTCGCCGCCATGATCGACCTGATCGACGGTACGGTGGGGCGCATCCGGGACAAAGTACAGTCACTCGGTCTGGATAAAAATACCCTGATCGTTTTCACCAGTGATAACGGCCCGCACCAGGAAGGGGGCCACCAGGCCGATTTCTTCGACAGCAACGGCCCGCTGCGCGGTACCAAACGCGATCTCTACGAAGGCGGCATCCGGATGCCGACCATTGCCAGTTGGCCCGGAACCATCGCGGCGGGATCAACCACTGACCATATCTCGGCTTTTTGGGATGTGCTGCCCACTTTTTGTGAACTGGCGGGCGTAGCGGCCCCCGAAGATATTGATGGTATCTCCTTTTTGCCCACACTGCTGGGCACACCGGAAAAGCAGCGACAACATCAATACCTGTATTGGGAATTTTACGAAGCCGGCGGCAAACAGGCCGTACTGGAGGGAGACTGGAAACTCGTCAGACTCCATCTTCGGGACGACAGTAAAGCCGTGGTAACGGAACTCTATCATCTCGCGGATGATCTCGGCGAAACCCGTGATCTGGCGGACGAGAACCCTGAAAAGGTAGCCCAACTCGAGCGGTACCTGAAAGAAGCCCACACGCCATTCCCGGGCATCTCACTCTTTGACAGCGGGGCAAATGCGGAGACGGCTTTCTGAGCCGATGCCGACTACTGTGGATTGTAAGTGTCTAAAAGTCTAAACTACTTAAAACGTCATGAAGAAAATTATCTATCTGCTGGCTATAGCGATAACGTTGATCGCGCTCCGTGCCTGTACTTCCGCCAATTCGGAGAACCTACCTGTCACGCCCCCCACTTCGGAAGCGGTCGTACTGGACAAATTTGCGAATGTAGCGCCCACGCCGCCCATGGGCTGGAACAGTTTTGACGCTTATGACTGCCGCATCAACGAGGAAGAATTTCGGCAGGTCGTTGACTATATGGCCGACGAACTAAAGGATTACGGTTGGGAATACGCGGTGATCGATTACATCTGGTGGCATCCGGAGCCCGGCAACTGGGATACGCCCCGCCGCTTCGGACATCCCAATATCCGGTACAAAGATAATGGTGAGCCGCTGTTCCCGGAATACATCACGATGGATGAATACGGGCGGCTGCTGCCCTCCGTGGAGCGTTTTCCCTCAGCCGCCGACGGGCAGGGTTTCAAGCCGCTGGGGGATTATGTGCACAGCAGAGGCCTGAAATTCGGGATACATATCATGCGGGGCATCCACCGGTATGCGGCTTTTAAAGATACCCCCATCAAGGATTCCGAATACACGGCGGCGGATATCGCCGAGCCCTGGGATACCTGCAAATGGTGCAATCACATGTACGGTGTGGACCCCACCCAGGAAGCGGCAGCTCAGGCTTACTACAACTCCCTATTCGAACTGTATGCCTCCTGGGGTGTGGACTACATCAAGGCCGATGACATGATGTTCCAAGATTACCACAAGGGGGAGATCGCCATGATGCAGGAAGCCATCCGCAATAGCGGTCGACCGATGGTACTGAGCCTGTCCTGCGGGGAAGCTCCGCTGGCCCGGGCCGATCATCTTGTGGACCATTCCAATATGTGGCGGATCTCCGCAGACTTCTGGGACGAGTGGGATCACCTGCGACATAGTTTCGACCTGCTGAATGCCTGGTCAGCCCACCGGGAAGCGAACCACTGGCCGGATGCCGACATGCTGCCTATCGGACGGATCTCGCTGAACGGACGCCCCCACGGTCCGGAACGGATGTCCAAATTCACCGAACCCGAGCATTATACCCTGATGAGCCTCTTTTCCATCGGCCGTTCCCCGCTGATGTGGGGAGGGGATCCACTATCGACCCCGCAGGAAACGGTGGATCGCTTTTTGCGCAACAAGGAAGTGCTCTACGTGAACCAACAAAGCACCGACAACCGGCAGGTGATCAACCACCGCGGCGAGGCCGTCTGGATCGCTACCGATCCGGCCACCGGGGACCGTTTTCTGGGGCTTTTTAACCTGAAGGAGGAAACGAGCCGGATCGAGTTCAATTTCGAGTGGGAATACCTGCGGGATACCTACCGGATCCGGGATCTCTGGGCCGGAGAGGACCTGGGGAATTACGAGGGGCAGTTTGGGGTGGAGCTTCCGGCGCACGGGGCTGGTTTGTATCGTTTGACGAGGGTGGCGGAGAATTAGCTTGGATGGTCGATGGTGGAGGGTGGATGGTCGACGGTGGATGGTCGATGGTCGATGGTCGATGGTGGACGGTGGATGGTCGATGGTCGACGGTTGAGGGTGGTACTGGGTGGGAAGCACTAAGGGTGATCCGGCGGTTTAAGAGTTTGTAATCCGTTCGAGGAGCACTAATTCCCGGTTATTTTAGTAAATTAGAATTACGCCAAAGCGATTTTGCCGAAACAGAACTGACATTATTAAGCCAATACGCGCCTCGGCCAAATTAACTAACTGGCATCAACTAGATTTATGAGAAGCAAGCAAATTAGTCTGTTACTGAGCTTTTGGCTCGGTCTGACCGCAATATCGGCGCAGCATACCAATTTTCAGTTTCGCCATTTAACGGTGGATGATGGCCTGGCCCACACCGATGCGACCTGTATTGCCCAGGACACCAACGGTTTTATATGGATCGGCACCTATTTTGGGCTCAACCGTTTTGATGGCTACGAAGTAAAGTCTTTCGTCAACGAGCGGCAATCCACCCAGAGTGCCTACCACAACCGGATCAATGCCATATGCATCGATGGCGATAATAATATCTGGCTGGCCTCCCAGGGCGGTCTGGAATGTTTTGATATTACCCGGGAACAGTTTTTGTCCCTGGAATACCCGGAGAGTCAGAATGATATTTTCCAGCGTGAGATCACGAATGTGCATGTGGGTAATAGCGGTCAGTTGCTGATCAGCAAAAAACAGGGGTTAGTGGCGTACCGGATCGGTGCGGGTTACCAGTTAACTGCGGTTGAGTTGCCGGCGGTGCTGAAGGAGGTCATCTGTCACAACATCAAACGAGGTCCGGAAGGCAATTTCTGGCTGGCCACCTCCCAGGGGTTGTTCTACCTGAGCGAAGACCTTAAAACTCTGCGGACTGTTCAACTTAGGGATTCCTCCGGCTTTGCCTATACCTATCTTCATGATCTTTCTTTTGCCGATGGCGATAAAGTCTGGGGCATTAATGGTACCAGCCTGATCCGCTTCGATCTGCGGGATATGGACTGGGTGCAGGCCAGCGTTCGGGGTGAGTCCGTTCGCTTGCAGACTCCGGAAGCGGACGGTTTGGGAGAAGATATCAACCATACCATCAATACGCTGGTGGCGGACGGAAAAGGCAGTATCTGGATCGGCACCGCTTCCGGGCTGATCCAATACATTCCCGAGCGGGGTTCCTTCAAGACTTATAGCAGTTCTTACCCGATCAACCGTTATGCGCTGACTTCCAAGCACACCAATAACCTGTTCGTGGATTTTTCCGGATGCCTGTGGGTATGTACTTTTGGCGGAGGCATCAATTACCTCGATCTTAATCAGAAACAATTCTATCTGCTGCAACACGATCCGGCGCGGGAAGGCAATACCCTTTCCGGCAATTACATTCGGGCCATTCTAGAGGATCCGCAGGGCAATGTCTGGATCGGCACCCGGGAAGAAGGGTTGAACCATTACAACTTTGCCACCCAGGAATACACGGTATACCTGCATGATCCCAACGCCCCGACAAGTTTAAGCAGTAATGATATCCGGTCGTTGGCCTACGACGATCGACAACGGCTCTGGGTGGGTACCGCCAAAGGCGGGATCAATATACTGGACCGGCAAAGCGGAACTTTCCATCAACTGGTCCAGCAGAACGACTCACTGCACAGCCTGACGAACAATACCATATTCTCCCTGGCCCGGGATAAATACGGTCAGATGTGGGCCGGCTCCTGGCAAAACGGCCTCAACCGGATCCGTTACCGGAATGCCGATGACTACACTGTAGAACAGATCCTGCCGCCGGGTAATCCGAATGCTCCTTATTACGTCAGTTCCCACCGGATCTCCTTCATCTACGCCGATGACATCTACCCGGAAGTATTCATCGGGACCGATAAGGGGCTGGACCGGATCTTTCTGAAAGCGGACGGCAGCGTTGACCGCATTGTGCACTATCTGGGAAAGGACCGGCAGGAAGGAGGCCTGAATTCCAATTTCATCTGGCCCATCGAACGGATCAACGAAAACACGCTGTGGGTGGGTACCATTGGCGGTGGTTTGAATAAGATCATCTTATCCCCCGACAACGCCACCTACACGGCCGAGCATTTTTCGTTGGAAGAAGGCGCACCTTCCGCGGACATCGAAAGCCTGCTCCGCGACCAAAGGGGAAGGATCTGGATGGGCACCAAAGGCATTGCACTTTTTGATCCGGAAACCAAAAATTTTCGCAATTTCGATATCAACGACGGCCTGCAGAGTAACAGCTTCAAGATCGGTGCTTCCCATAAAGGAGCCAGCGGGCGTTTCTATTTCGGCGGGACCCGCGGTGTGAATTATTTCTATCCAGACAGCATCCGATTGAACGAACAAAAACCCAAAGTTGTCCTCACGGACCTGATCATCAACAATACCTCGGTGCGGCTGGGAGAGCAAAAGAACAAGTGGGTAATCCTCGAAAAATCCATTAACGAAAGTGAGCAGATCGAGTTGAGTCATCTGGAAAACAATCTTTCCATCAGTTTTGCCGCCCTGCACTACGCCAACCCCGGCAAGTGCCGCTACCGCTATAAACTGGAAGGCTTCGATGACGACTGGATCTATACGGATGCCCGGAACCGGAAGGCGACCTATTCCAATCTGGATTACGACCATTATACCTTCCAGGTATCGGCCTCCAACGGGGACGGTATCTGGAGCGATGAGATCACCAGTCTGGCCATCTCCGTACACGCACCCTGGTGGCAGACCGGTCTGGCTTACTTTTTTTACGCGCTGTTTTTCCTGGGTAGTCTGGGCGCCATCTACTACGCGCTTATCCGCTGGTATAAGCTCAAGCAGGCCTACGAAATCAGTCTGCTGGAAGAAAAGCAGACGAAAGAACTCCACAATATGCGCCTGCAGTTCTTTACCAATATCTCCCACGATTTCAAAACACCCCTGACACTGATCCTCAATCCCCTGGAAAACCTGCTGCACGGGCAGGTCGGAGAGCGCAAAGCCAGAAGGTATTTCCACCTGATGCACAACAACGCCAAAAGGCTGTTGCATCTGGTGAACGAACTGATGGATTTCCGGAAAGTAGAGACCGGTGCCTACCGGCTCGCCGTGAAACGATCAGATCTGGAAAGTTCGGTTCAGGAGGTGATGGATAACTTTGACGAGCACGCACTTACCAAGGATATTAAGTTCGTCTTTCAGTCGAGACTGGAACAAGCGGATTGCTACTTTGACCGGAGCGTACTGGAAAAGATCCTGATCAATTTGCTGGGGAATGCCTTTAAAAATACGCCACCTTCCGGCACGGTATCGGTCAGTCTTTACGACCGTTACGAGCATTTCCATCCGGAATATGCCCACTCCTACAAGATCAAAAGCGAATACCGCTCCGATGCATATTGCTGGGTACACATTAAGGACAACGGAAGCGGCATTGCCAAAGATGACCTGCCGCTCATTTTCGACCGGTATTTCAGCCGGGGGCAGGAAGGGCAGCCGGAAAGCGGTTCCGGTATCGGCCTGGCCCTCGTGAAAAGCCTGGTCCTGCTGCACAAAGGAGAACTTTCCATCTACAGCGCTCCCGGACAGGGGACCGAACTACTGATCGGCTTTCCGAACCTCGCCCAGGCCTATGACCTGGAAGAGAACACGACCGTACCGCTCTCCAATGAGTCCCTGCTGCAGACTATCCAGGACGGCCTGCTGAATGTAGACGAAGTGGTCGCCGAGTCCCTTTCGCTGGATACCGGAGCGAGCAGCTATCGTCCCAGCGTCTTGATCGTGGAAGATAATCTGGAACTCCGCCACTTTTTCCGGGAGTCGCTCGAGCAGGACTACCATGTGCTGGAAGCCGGAGACGGCCGGGAAGGACTGGAACTTGCCCGAAATACGCCACCGGACCTCATCATCAGTGATATCATGATGCCCAAACTGGATGGTATGGCATTTTGCGAACGGATCAAAAACGATCCGGTACTCAACCACATCCCCTTCATCCTGCTAACTGCCAAATCTTCGGCCGAGAACAAGGTGAAAGGGGTGGAATCCGGAGCGGATTACTATTTCACCAAACCCGTCAATCTGCGGATGCTGCAGGCCACTATTCAGAATATCATTTCCTCCCGCGCCAAACTAAAAGAGTTGTACATCAACAATGCCTTTTCCAAGGCCCGTGAAATGGCCGTCAACGATCAGGAAAAAGAGTTCATGGACACCTTCGTGCGCATTGTGGAAGACAATATCGAACGGAACGATTTTGATGTGGATCAACTCTGTCGGGAGATCGGGATGAGCCGCACCAAGCTCTATAACAAGGTCAAAAATATTACCGGCAAATCGGTGGGTGAACTGATCCGGAGCCTGCGCCTGAAGCGGGCGGCCCAGATCCTGGCCAGCGAAGAGGTATCGATCATCCAGGTGATGTACCGGGTGGGCATCCAGAGTCAGTCCTATTTCACGAAGGCCTTTCGGAAGGAATTCAATAAATCGCCGTCGCAATTTGTGAAAGGCCTATCGCAAACCTGAGTTTGGAGACCTCTTTTTTTTTACTGACAAGGCTGATCGGATTTATAAGTCCTTACCTTTAGTACCTACGGCTTTGTGATTAGCCCATGATTACCGATCACACTAATGAAATGCCATTAAGCATTAAGGGTGATCCAGTTGAAGAGTCCAAAATGATAAATATTATAAAAATTTTTAATCCAAAACTTGCGTCTAACCGATAACGGGCGTATATTGTTTACTCATTCATTTGCTGATAACTTTTCTAAAGATTATAACTGGGGTTTAGTTTTATTTTCGAAAGCCGGGAAGTTTACTTTTCGGCTTTTCGTTAATTCAGTCTGATTAAACTTTCTCCATTTTTTTTCAGCAGCCCAAAGCCTAGGTCTTGTTCCTACGCTCACTTCATCGCCCTATCCTACCGATAGTCTCATCTTATTCCCAACGCGACAATCATCCGCTCAGACCGGACAAATACCCCCAAAGTTCACTACATTAGTCGGCAACTATCCTAAGCGGGGTATCGCCCCCTCCATTTATTACCAAGCAGAGCTTTTAAATCCAGCAACATGAGTAGCAAAACCGGCATTCTTCTGGCCATTCTGAGCATAGGAATGAGTATTCCCGCATTTAGTTTTCAGGACGAAGCGGAACCGGCCGATTCGACCAAAAAGGACCTGCCCCTCCAGGCCGGCCGGACATTTACTTTTGACCTGACGGAAGGGTCCTGGATGTCGCTGGATGTGAGTCCCGACGGGCAGCAGATCGTTTTTGACTTTTTGGGCGATCTGTACACCCTGCCGATCGGCGGTGGCGATGCCACCCGGATCACCAGCGGTTTCCCGTTCGACAGTCAGCCCCGTTACAGTCCCGACGGGCGGGAGATCGTCTACATTTCCGACGAATCCGGTGGGGAGAATGTCTGGGTGTACCAACTGGAGGATCAGGAAAAGCGACAGATCACCAAAGGCAACGATAACCCGTACCAATCGCCCGACTGGTCACCCGACGGGCAGTACATCATTGCTTCCAAGCAGTCCGGGTCCAATCTCCATAAGATCTGGCTGTACCATAAGGACAGCGGCGGCGGGACCGCCCTGGTGAGTGAACCCAACAACAAGCGCATGCTGGAAGGCGTATTCAGTCCCGACGGCCGTTACATCTGGTTTTCGGAAAGGACCGGTAGCTGGAATTACAATGCTGCCCTGCCCCAGTACCAGATTGCCAAATACGACCGGGAGGAAGGTAAGATCATTCCCCAGATCTCCCGTTACGGCTCTTCCTTCCGCCCTACCCCTTCCGGGGACGGCAAGTGGCTCGTCTACGGCACCCGCCACGATGCAGAGACGGGGCTGGTCCTCCGCGACCTGCAGACCGGCGATGAAAGCTGGCTCGCCTATCCCGTCCAGCACGATGATCAGGAATCGCGCGCCAGCCGGGACGTACTCCCGGGTTTTTCCTTTACCCCGGACCATCAGTCGGTAATGACGGCCTACGGCGGAAAGATCTGGAAGATCGATATCGGTACCAAAACCGCCCGGGAGATCCCTTTTCGGATCAATTCGAGCATTGAGCTGGGTCCGGAACTGGATTTTGATTATCCGATCGAAGACACGCCGGAGTTTACGGCCGTACAGATCCGCGATGTTGCCCCTTCACCCGATGGTCGTCAACTGGCGTTCACGGTACTCAATGAAGTCTATCTGATGGATCTGCCCGACGGTACACCCCGAAAATTGACAACGCTGGACGCCACCCAGGCCCAGCCGGCCTGGTCGCCGAATGGAGACTGGATCGCATTTGTCACCTGGTCGGCTGATGGCGGAAAGGTGTACAAAGTACGCCCCAATGGCAGCAACCTCACCCAACTGAACGAAGAAAACGGCGTCTTTCAATCTCCCGCCTGGTCCAATGACGGTCAGCGGATCGTTTTGATCAAAGGTCTGGCCCAGGATTTCCGGAACGCCTTACAACGGACCGCCTTTCGCGGCACGAGTGATCTGATCTGGATCAGCGCCGACGGTTCGGCCAATAACTTCATCACCTTTACCGACGGGAAGGGAAATCCCCATTTCGTGCGGGGTTCCGACCGCATCTACCTATCGGATAATGACGGCCTGTCCTCCATTCGCTGGGACGGAACCGACGAACAGTTCTATGTCAAAATAACCGGTAAAAAAGCGGCTGGCGCCAGCAACCCGCCCTCGGCGTCCTGGATCAGGATGGCCCCCGTGGGTGATCAGGCCCTGGCCCAGATCGGCATGGACCTGTACGTAGTTACGGTACCGAAGACCGGCAAAAAATCCTTTACCATTTCGGTATCCGATCCGGGTAAGGCCAGTTTCCCGGCCCGCAAACTTACCGATATTGGCGGCCAGTTCCCGGCCTGGTCGGCCGATGGGACCACCGTTCACTGGGCAATCGGCAACGCGCACGTCGTATACGACCTGACGGCGGCCAAGCAGCAGGAATCGGCCGGGGACGAAGATGAGGCCGAAGCCTATACACCCCGGGAAAACCGGATCGAAGTAAAGATCCCGCGCGATCTGCCCCAGGGCACCCTACTGCTGAAAAACGCCCGGCTCATCACCATGAAGGGCGATGAGATCATCGAACGGGGGGATATCCTTATTGAGAACAACCGCATCAAGGCGATCGGCCGGGAGCTCAGTGCGCCGGCCGGCGCGGAGGTCATGGATGTATCCGGAAAGACGATCATTCCCGGGTTTGTCGATACCCACTCCCATTTCCGGCATCCCGTTAATCTTCACCGGGGACAGTTCTGGCCCTACCTCACCAATCTGGCCTTCGGGGTAATGACCACCCGGGATCCGCAGACGGCAACTACCGATGTACTCAGCTACGGCGATCAGGTAACGGCCGGCCGACTGATCGGTCCGCGTATCTATTCTACCGGTCCCGGGATTTTCCGGGGAGAGGTCATCAAGGATCTGGAACACGCGCGGGACATCATGAAACGGTATAGTGCTTACTACGACACCAAAACCATCAAAATGTACGGCTCCGGTAACCGCCAGCAACGGCAGTGGCTGATCATGGCGGCCAGAGAGCAGAATATCATGCCGACCACAGAAGGCGGCCTGGATTTCAAATCGAACCTCACCCAGGTCATCGACGGTTACCCGGGTCACGAACATTCTTTTCCTATTTTCCCGCTCTACCAGGATGTGATCGATCTGGTCGCTTTTTCCAGAACGGTATATACCCCTACCCTACTTGTCGCCTATGGCGGCCCCTGGGCGGAGAACTACTACTACGCCACGGAAGATCCGCACAGCGACCCGAAACTGACGCACTTCATGCCCCATTCCAACCTGGACGCCCGTACTCGTCGGCGCAATGCCGGTTGGTTTATGGAAGAGGAACATGTTTTTGAAGAACTTGCTACCTACCTGAAAGATCTGGTGGAAGCCGGTGGCCGGGCCGGGGTGGGCAGTCACGGACAGTTGCAGGGCCTCGGCTATCACTGGGAGCTTTGGGCGATGCAATCCGGAGGTCTGTCGACCCACAATACCCTCAAAGTCGCGACCATCATCGGGGCCGAAGCGATCGGGCTGGAGCAGGACCTCGGTTCGCTGGAAGTCGGCAAACTGGCGGACCTGATCATTCTCAACAGCAATCCGATCGACAATATCCGCAACTCTAAAGATATCTTGCACGTTATGAAAAACGGTCGGCTGTACGAAGGCAATACCCTGAATGAAGTCTACCCGGAGGTGAAACCTCTGGAGCCGCTGTGGTGGCAGGAGTTTGCGCCGACGGGGGTGCCGGGGGTGAGGCGGTGATTTTGTGAGGGGGGGACTTGGAGAGGGGGAGACCTGGGGGACTTGGTGATGGGGTGATTACTCGCTTCCTGGGTCTCCGGATCGGTCTTTCCTGGGCTTCAGAGAAACAAAATTCTCAATACAATTACAAAAACCCGGAAGATTTGTATCTTTAGAACCATAATGTTTTCGGGAGGCGATTTTCAGACACTTCTGGAACTTAGCTAACATTCTCATCCCAATTCTCCGCATTTCAAGAACAAAAAGAGCCTCCGCTCCGGGCATATTTTCATGGTCCGGCCATTTTTGGATCCCCAATTCATACGATTCCACATTTGATCTGAACACAAGAACCTTTTTTGGAGCCCCTCCGGAAATTCAGGATATAGTATTCTACTGTAGAGTACTGGTTCGCTCCGGAGATCGGGCCCGGCAGATAATGCAATGCTCTGCACTGTACTGCCTTTATACGAGCCCCTTTACTCAGAACGTCACTTTTGCATAAAGAAGGTTAAGACACTGGGTATAGGACCATATTTTCGGTGCATTGGCTTGCAATGATACCGGAATTCCCAGGGCTATATTCCAGCCCGGCAAAATTTTGCGCCATAACGGACCGGCGAAGTTATTTCGCTGGCGGTTTTCGTCCTATACACAGTTTGAGTTCGCTGCCTGACTCAAATTCTTAGAGCTATGATTGAAAGCCATGTCACCGTTTTGGTACTTACAGACGACTCCGAACACTTTGCTTCGATAAAGTCGCTCGTTAGGCAACGGGCGCAATCGGCGGTATTCATCCCGGCTTTCAATGAAGCGGATTTTAGGAAAAAATTTTCCTGGCTGCCGGCGACTTTCCTCATCGTGCGGGCCGAGCTACTCAGTGACGGTTTACAACAATTTCTGGAGGACGTGCAGGCAAAGGACCGGTCCATCGTGAGCCGGTTTCAGGCGGATGACCTGAATGCGCTTCCGGTTACCCTCAAGATCGTTTACGAAAATAACTTTCGATCTGTATCCATTTTGCAGGCGGAGAGAAAATCATCTTTGGCTGAACAGAAAAGGCAGGCTTTGAGTAGTAGGAGGTAGGTGCTTATGTTGAAATGTGTTAAGGTGTTAAAGTTTTGATGTGTTCATGTTGGATCCCGGGCACCTAACGTTAACACCTCCACACTTTAACACTTCAACACCTCTCCACTGCCGCCTGGATACGAACCCATAAGATTTACAGATCGTCGACAGGGTACCCAACGTATACACTTTCACACGTTTCCACGTTCCAACTTCTACCCGGCTGCAATCAGTCCCTTAATCGTCCTAAGTAGCTGGGTACCCTGCAGCGGTCATACTAGCAAATCCGGAACTATTTCTGTAATTAAAGTATTGCTTAACTTCCAGTTCTCCGAGCCATAAAAACGCTTGGAAGAAAACCCTCAACTAAACTCCATGGAAAAAATTTTAGAAAAACACCGCAACCAGCTTCAGCTTAACGAGCGACTGCGACAACTTGTAGAAAAAGAAGGTCCCAAAGCCACCGGGGAGATCATGCATCTTTTACACCAGGGGGCAGATCCGAATGATCGGCCACCGCATACCGACAGCCTTGTTGACTGCATCCTGCACGGATGGCCGGCCGATTCGCGGGTGATGGGCATTGAATTACTCACCAGTTTCGGCGCTAGTGTCAACCTGCCTGGTCTCATGGGTGAGACGCCTCTGGCAAGTTGTCTGGAAAGTAAGTATCCTTCGGACCTGCAAGATATTTTACTATCCAAAGGGGCGGTTCCGATCACCGCTTCACTCCGTGATTTTGCATCTACCGATGTACATTGCCGGTACGGTGCAGCTAATCCGGAAAAGGTGACCTCTGACTATTATACGTTTATGGTGGCTACCGGTACGGAGGCCTCGTTTGTCGGACCGGATCGTTTTAGGGAACTGCTGGCCTCGGGGGAGATCAAGGATTTTGCCAAAGATTTCGAAGAACTCACCGGTAAGGTGAAAGACGGGAAATTATCCGCCCAGGCGGCGGCCGGGTTCTTCAATTATCTCACTAGCGGGAAACCGAAGTGGTGTAGTTACCGCTTTGGCAGTTCCTATCATTTTCTGGAAGACGGTAAGATGCTCCAAATTGGCGGAGAACACGAAGATTACTACGAACCGGATTTTAATATCTATAATGACGTGATTCGCATAAGTCCCACCGGCACGGTAGACGTTTTTCTTTATCCGGAACAGGTCTTTCCGCCGACTGATTTTCATACTTCAACCAAAGTCGGGAATCAAATTATCATCATCGGCGGTTTGGGATACCAGAAAGACCGGGTGGCGAGGCGAACGAATATGCATATTTTAGATCTGGACGATTTTTCCATAACTTCGATGTCCACTTCCGGGAAAAATCCCGGTTGGATCTTTAAGCATACGACCCTGCATGATGAAGAGAATCATTGCCTTTACGTGCTGAACGGCAAAAAATGGACAAACGGAAAGATCATCGACAATGATGGGACTTATCGCTTTGATCTGGTGACTAAGCGTTGGAGTTGCGTTGTTTAGTACCTGAAGTATTGAATATCAAGAAGATTAAGGCCGAGTAAGTCCAACTTTTACCAAACCGCAGAAGCCGTACCTCTACCCTGACCGCTCGGAGGTGTTTGTAACGCCGACTTCATATCTTATTGCTAAGGCGATAAATAAAACCCGAAAATTAAGAGAGGTTCCAGACAGGATATATTGAAATATCAATCGTATCTAGAGATTAATATAGGCCGCCGAAGTTGCAAACTTCGGCCAGCGTACGGTAGGATATTTAAGTTCGGATCCTGAAGGACTGAATCAAATTAGTCTGGCCCTCAAATCACTTAAACTTTATTCAACAGTGTCGATTCTATTAAAAAACAATAAGTGGTTGGTAGCCGATTGGGTGATGAGAATGTTCTTCTCGGATTGTAGAGAAATTGCGGGTTCCAATGATGTTTACAGTGAAATAATTTCTGACATAAATGACAGTATCAAGTTGTATACCTTCCTTCTACAGTATACTGAACCAACTGACTTACATAAAATGAAAATTCTTCAGAAACTGATCCAGGAAGTGATCCAGTTTAATGAGAATAGAGATCTAAAGCCCGATTGGGATGAGGGTGCGTTTGTAGTATATCGGAAAAAACTGAACGAATTGGATGATTTACTCCGCGACGAATTAGCACCGTAATACCAGAAACTATGTAGGGTTACAGATTATTCCTTTATAACTGTAGTTTTAGGTCGAAATAGGCAGCTGAACTTACAACCTTAGGCGAGCGGAGGGCGTTGGAGTCGCGTTGTTTAGCACCTGAAGTATGGAATATCAAAAAGATTAAAGCCGAGGAAGTCCAACTTTTACCAAACCGCAGAAGCCGTACCTCTACCCTGACCGCTCGGAGGCGTTTGTAACGCCGACTTTATATCCAATTCCTAAAAAAGACGATCCGGGCAGAAAGTACAGGAAAATCAAACCTGATTGCCGGGCAAAACAGGGAGTCGAAATTGCAACCTTAATTATCAATAACAATGCTGAAAGTAGCCGTCATATCCACGGCAACGTTCTCATAGGTACACCAGGGGCCTAAATCTACTTTGGAGATACCGTGTTTCAGTTCAATAACGAAGAAGTTTTCGTCATCAATTACTTCGTTTGCGGTCCAGAGGGTATTGATCAATCCAAGCGGATCCTGATTGGCGTCCTGATCTTCGATTTCAACGCCGAATCTATCCGTGGGGACCAGAAAATCAAAACAAACCAAATGGGACACGGCATCGGCCCGTATCGACTCGGTCAGGGAAGTTATTTGGCCATCCGTATCGGTGTGGAGAAAATCGATCTCCAACATATAAGTTTCGTTGGGCTGCAGTCTGATGCCCTGGGCCTGGGGCGAAGTGCCGCCTTCTCCGTCCGGATCAAAATAGCTAAACGTCCGGGTCTCACTTCCCATCTGCGGGGTAAAGGTCAGCTGAACGGTATTGATGCGGTTCCGATGGTCAGCCGTTTCAGGATCGGTAGTTTCCTTTTTACAACCAACCATAAAAAGTAACAAATAGAGGAGACCGGAAAGAAGCGTAATTTTTTTCATACGGGTCAGATCAAGAGCAGGTTATTGATATACCTAGAACTCTTCTTTCCACTCATAGGTTTGGTTCGCAAAAACCTATTCAGGAAAAATTGACCGTAGCGGTACGCCCAAACTGCAACCAAGATATGCTAACCCGTGAGACAGGGGAATTATTTACCGGGATGCGTCATCATTTTGACTTACCAATATTATTGAAGTGCTCCAAAATTTTAGGATTATTAATTTTTTGACGATTGTCCGGTGAAATCGCTTCTGACGGGTAGCTACCGGCCACGGTTAAGGTTGGATGGTCCGGGCTGATCAGGGTAATATCAGTCAGCACAATGCCGGATTCGCTTAGCGAGGAAAGATTTGTCCAAAATTTCCCCCTGTACATTTCCTCCTGGCCCAATCTGGCCACAAAGGGCTTTTGATAAAGACCGGCATCAATTTGCAGGGAAGCCTGGTAGGCCTTCATTTTTTCGGCGCCTGCCGGCGTAAAGATGAAAGTATGACTGGCCACCTGGTAGGCACTAATATCATCTTCGGAAAAAATCATCTGATTGGAGTCCAGATGGTACACGGCAAACTTATTCATGCTCTCATTCGAAATGCCGGCGGATTTTTCGTTTAGTGAACAACCACTCATTGTCGCAAACAACGCAATAACGAATATTACTTTTTCTCCAATCATAACTTATAAATGCTGATCCGCTTTCAAACTTAGCCACTTTCGGCATAGAGAGGTGTTAAGGATAAGCTTTAATCTATCTTCCATGCTTACAGAAATCCAAGCATTGGTGGGCATTCGGTGGACCGGTAATTTGCCAAAAGCAATCCCTGTGATACCGGAAAACAGCTACTGGTCGTACCAGGCTTAGCTTTCCGGCAACTGCTTAGTTATCTTTTTGCCAGGTAAAAACAATTGAAAATCTAAGCTACGAGCAGCATTCAGGTTGTTATAGTAGAGCACGAGCGTTTTACCATAAACTTCTAGTACCACATTTTTCTTTTATGCGATCCTTCGATTACAGCCTGGATTATTCCAAATTAAACCTGCGCGAACACCCGGAACTCTACGCCATAGGCAAGGGAGAACAGGGCGTTTTACTGGTTGAGCCCTATAAATCGGAAATCCTCCCCCACTGGCGATTTAAAACGCCAGAAATAGCGACCCGGTCTTCGGAAAAGATCTACAGCCTATTTTTGCAATACCTGGCGGATGAAGATTTCGTGGGTGCCGATATGGCCCGCAAATTCCTGCAGATGGGCTATACCCGCTCGCGCCGCTACGCCAATTACAAGGGAGGAAGAAAATACGAAGGCCCGGTGCCGGCTGATAAAAAAGGACAGAGCGGTGCGCACGGGCGTCCCCAAAAGGATCGGCAGGCCGAAGATCCGGTTAAAGCAGCTTCCGCACGCATCTTTAAAGCAAAGTGGGACCAGGCCCGGCAGCATCCTGAGTATCTTCGGCAAAAGGCTGCATTCATCGAGAAGTACCCTAAAGGCTCGTGATGTGTATCTAATTTTTCTTAGCGCTTCCGCCTTATCCATACCGTCGTGCGTACCGGTCTTCACATTTATAGCCCGTATTACCCCAATGAGTTCGGCCATTCTTTTTTATCTTGCCCCGGTAGCAACCAGGGCCAGCATATGATCTACCATCTTCGTCATTTTTTCTCTGTCATTATTTTCAATTTTCTGCTTATGGCGATCGGCCATGCGCAGCCGGAAGGATTGAAGCTTCATTTTTCCGTAGCGATGGATGATCCGGCCGCACAGCTTTTTCAGGTGCAAATGGTTTGTGAAGGCCTGGATACCGGTTATACCGACTTGAAGATACCCGTTTGGATGCCGGGATATTACCAGGTACTAAACTACCCGGAAAAGATCCAAAACTTCCGGGTGATGGAGGACAATGGCCAAGCGATCCGCTGGGAAAAAGCCAATCGGGTGACCTGGAGAGTCTACCACGGAGTCGAGACATCCCTGACTGTAGCCTACGAAGTACTGGCCGATCGCCCCTTTGTAGCGACTAACTTTCTGAGTGAAGAGCGGGCCTATCTGGCCCCGGGGGGGATCTTTATGCACCTGGCCGGAAAAATTGACCAGCCGGCTACTATTACCATTATCCCCAATAGGGATGGAGAGGCAGTAGCTACCGGTCTGGAGACAGTGGATAACAACCCCCTCCATTTCTATGCTCCTGACTTCGACGTGCTTTATGACAGTCCATTACTGGTCGGGCCTCTGGATACCCTCCCCTCTTTTGAGGTCAGGGGCGTACCGCATCGTTTCGTCGGTTACCAGTTGGGAGATTTTGATCACCAGACCTTTATGGACGATCTAAAGCAGGTAGTAGAAGCGGCGGTGGACATGATCGGCGATATCCCCTTTGAGGCATACACCTTTATTGGTATTGGTCCGGGTGCAGGGGGGATCGAGCACCTTAATTCGACCATGGTGTCCTTCTCCGGCAGTGAAAGGCTCAATACCTTCGAGGGGCGAAAAGGTGTACTGAGTTTTCTGGGACATGAATACTTTCACCATTACAATGCCAAACGCATACGCCCCATCGAGCTCGGCCCATTCGATTATGATCATGGCAGCCGTACCAATATGCTGTGGGTAGCAGAGGGCATCACGGCCTATTACGACGAACTGCTGCTGCGCCGGGCCGGGCTGGTAGCGGGCGAGGATATCATCAAAACCTTCGAACGCACCATTCGCAGTGTAGAAAGCTCGCCCGGCAGCCGGTTTCAGTCGGTAACGCAGGCCAGTTTTGATACCTGGTCGGACGGCCCCTTCGGCAGAAAGAATGATGAATTGAATAAAACCGTATCCTATTACGAAAAGGGTCCTATTCTGGGGCTGTTGTTAGACCTAAAGATCCGTCAGGAAACCAGTAATAAAAGATCCCTGGACGATGTGATGCGTAGCCTGTACTTTGACATCTATAAAAAAGAAGGGCGCGGCTATACGGAGGAGGAATTCAGAGCCATTTGTGAAAAAACGGCCGGAGTCCCGCTGCATGAATTCTTCAGTTATGTCTATTCAGTACAGCCGATCGACTATGCTAAATATCTCGGTTATGCCGGTTTGAAGATCGACCTGGAACCCAGGATCCAGCCGGGGGCTTACCTGGGCATACGGGTAGCGGAAAAAGAAGGAAAGTTGATCATCAATCAGGTCGAGTGGAATTCACCGGCCTGGTACGAGGGGTTACGTAGGGATCAGGAAATTATCGGCATCAACGGGCAACCGGCCAGTGCGGCTCTTTTGGAGGAACAACTGATGAACAGTAGTCCGGGAGAGATCCTACGTTTTGAAATGAAGTTAGCTGATGGATCAACGAGAATGGTGCCCCTCTTACTTGAGGAGAAAAAAGAGATCTCATTTGCGATAGAAAGAGTGATCAGCCCGAGTGCACAACAACAGGCTATCCTGGACGGGTGGTTAGGGACCAACCATTAGGTAGCGAATTGCTTACCAGCACACCGTAATATATCAACAACAGGACAAAGTCCCCGGGCGTAAATTTTGGCCAATGCCATTGTAAGCAAGAGCTAATCACTTCACTTCCCCTTGGCCAGTTCTTCGGCACTAGGTTCCGTTACTACCTGCTGGTAGGCCCGATCCTCGTACTCCTGGCCGACCATATACCAACAGGTGGTGAACAGCGCAGCGATAATCGGTCCCAGCACAAATCCGGATAAACCCACCCAGTACAAACCACCCAGGGTAGAGAGTAGGACCAGATAGTCGGGCATTTTGGAGTCTTTTCCCACCAGTCGCGGCCGCAGGAAATTATCGATCAACCCGATAAATCCGGCTCCCAGAACCAATAGAATGATCGCTCCGGTATAATCTCCCTTGCCAAATAGGACCAGCACCCAGGGCCCCCACACCAGACCACTACCAATCGGCAGCAGGGAACACACCATCATAATCGCTCCCCAGAGGAAGGGGGCGGGAATCCCCAGCAAGAAAAACAACAATCCACCCGCAGCGCCCTGGACAATAGCCACTACGAGACTGCCTTTCACCGTGGCGCGGGCTACACTTTCAAAACGTTTCAGGAGGCGTATTTCCTTTTGATCCTGGAGGGGAAGCCCCCATCTCAGCTGTTGTACCAGCCGTTTGCCGTCGCGCATGAAGAAAAAGAGGATATAGATCATCAGGGCAAAATTCACGACCACGCTCAGGATATTTTGCGAAAAGGAAATCGCTCTTTCTGCCAGATACTTGATCCCATTATCTTTGATCTCCACGATCTTGGTTTCGATTTCCCGGCTGGTAATGCCCAGATGTCTCAACTGCTTATCATTAAGCGGAAGTTGATCCTGTAACTCTTCGACCTGCTCCTCGATCATTTCCGTACTCTCGGTAATCGTGTTGACGATCGCTTCCGATTCGAGAAAAACAGCAAGGCCGAAAATAATGATGGGAATGATCACGATCAACAGAATACCGCCAATGGTCAGGGCCGTAGCCGTATTGGGTTTGGTAGGCATCTTGCTAAGGATCTGCTCGTACCGCCGGTGGAAAATGATGGCGAAAATAACCGCCCAGAACAAGGCTAAAAAAAATCCGCCGATCAGGCCGAAGAAGATAACCGTTATCAGCAGGACCAGCGATATGAAAAATATTTTTTGAAAATCAACCTTCATAGGACTACTTTTTAACGGTTCATAAATTTAGAGTCTGGCACCACAAGGGCAGGATTGCCTAAATTTTACCAGATCGACGCGACGCGCCTTTCCCGCTTTTCAAACAGCGAACCCAAATGACTAAAAACGACCGGGTCATCTTGAGTTCTTTCAGTTCAACCACTTATTTTCACTCCGGGTTTGCCGTGTACTTACTGGAAAACGGGGTGACCTGCATTATTTACTGAATTCAACAAGGTGTGCACATTGACGGGTCAGGAATCCTCGACCTGATCCCAGACCAAACTGCTATGACGCAACTTCCTTTTCTCCCCTAATAGCGATAGGAAAACCAGCCTGCGGGCACATAAATCACTAAGCTTAATGATGCCAGTCATGACTTATTAACCTGGTACCGCTTAAATTCTTTTGATGGAATGGTAGGGCATGGATGCTACTGGCATAGAGGCTAGTCAGCACGAGGAAAGCTTTTTTTAATTACCCAAAACCTGAAAGACCGATGAAAACCTCCATGATGGAAAACAAAAGAGCGCAGGCCAAAGCGAAAGTGGAATTCCGAATGCATGTATTCACTTTTGTGGCGGTGATTGTTTTGCTGGCAATCATCAACCTGATTACCTCCCCGGATCACCTTTGGTTCATATGGCCCATGTTCGGTTGGGGAATTGGCATTGTAGTTCATGCAATAACGGTCTACTTCTTTTCGGGGGAAACCAGTCTGAAAGAAAGGATGATCGAAAATGAGATGAATAAACACGATGTATAGGTGACTGGAAAAAATTGGGCCCAGTGAAAAGATCCAGAAAAATATTTCTTCTGACTGCTTGTTTCATGGTGCTGGCGGCTGCGTTTACTTTGCTGGTTTTGCAACCTTCCATAATCCCCAGAAAAACCTTCTCCGCGCCTGAATCAAGCTATAGGGGTTGGGAGGAAATTCTTTCGTCCCCCCAGCCTATCACCATCCAAACGTATTCGACGGGCGTGATGCTGACAGAATTATCCGGCATTATGAATCTGGCGCACGAACGAGCCGCAGCTATCGAAGATGTGGTAGTAGAGGCCCCCGTCAACGCAAGTATCATCCACCACCAGACATTGGGTTACTACCTGATCGATGCGGGACTCGACTCCTCCTATATCGACCACCAGTACGGCACTTTCAGAGGCCTTTTTGTTGAGAAAACCTTAGGTAAAGGGTCACAGGAGCCCAATACGAACATTGCGTCGGTCATAAAGAGAAAAAACATTCCGCTTCGGGGCGTTTGGCTAACTCATCTGCATCCTGACCATATTGCAGGGATTATCGATCTACCCAAACATCTTCCATATGTCGCCGGTAAAGGCGAGCGCTATATAAACTTTCGGTTCTTTATGCGCTCCGATCATCTGGCAGGAATTGAAGCACTATACGAAATTGATTTTACCGGGGGAATCGATCTGCCTCCATTTGGAAGGGGGATCGATCTATTGGGCGACGGCTCTTTCTGGGCTATCGAATCCAGTGGTCACAGTAAAGGCCACGTGATGTATTTTATCAACGGGATCGAGGAGCGGGTGCTCGTAACCGGTGATGCCTGCAACGACCAATTCCAATTTGACACCGGGATCGGTCCGGGATCTTTCTCCAGTGATCTTGAGCAGGCACAGCAGGTGTTGGAAACCATCATAACATTCAAGGAACGCTACCCTGAGGTCAGCTTGGTCTTTGGTCACGATAGAATCAGCATACAGCATGAGTAAATTCTTGATTAAGCGGCATGCGGTCAAATTTTATTTCATCCTAACATTTTTAATTTCATGGGGTGCAATTCTCTTCCTGTTTGGCACCGATGGGATACCGGCAACTGCGGAGCTGCAGGAACAGATTGGTATGACAATCCTACTAGGACCCGCTCTGGCCAGCATGATCCTCATTGCCATTTATAAGGGTAAGCGAGGTTTACGAGAATTGGGAGCAAAGTTGGTTAAATGGCGAATAAACATTCGCTGGTATTCCATTGCCCTTTTAACCGCACCGCTGGCTACGGTACTATCCCTGGCGGGACTTGCCTTGTTCACGAAGGATTATCAGCCTGCAATTACTAACTCGAATGATATCTATAGTCTGTTGTTTTTGGGAATTGTTGGTGGACTTATCATTGGCCTATTTGAAGAACTTGGCTGGACCGGATTCGCGGTCCCTCGCTTATTACAGAAGTTTAACAGTTTTACCAGCGGAGCCATCATTGGTATAGTTTGGGGAGCCTGGCACTTCATCTTATTTTGGGAACATGACAGCTTCACGGGAACTGTTCCCTTTCTCCTCCTGCTGGCAAGGCTTTTTTCCTGGTTGCCCGCCTACCGAATATTAATGGTTTGGGTTTATGAACGTACCGAAAGCCTGCTCGTGATCATATGCATGCATGCGAGCCTCGTTGCTAGTCTTGCGATCTTAGATCCGATCATTTACGGGAAAGATCTACTGATCTACATTTTGATAAGAGCCACTATTCTATTGATACTGGTTGGCCTGCTTACCGTGTATACAAGAAGAGCAGAACGGTTAGCGGTCAGCAATTAAGTCAGGAAGATCTTATTAATGCGGCTTTACTTTTGGTAGGTATTCCGTTCTCTCGAATACTATATATACAGCAGGAAGGCAAGCTCAGCTGCCCTCCTGCCGAATAGGGTTACGCTGCATCTTTCCGTTTCCAGAATCTCAATGATTTACAGCTTTCCAGAAATCTTTTGATCTCCTTTTCATCACTGACCTTAACGAATCCCTCATCCAGCCGTTTGGGCAGGCCGGTCTTATTGAAGAGCGGCAGTGCTGCCTCATTATAGGCGACAAATTTATAGTGGGAATAAGCGTTGGCCACAAACTCCCGGGCCGGTGGCATAGCCGCCAGGGCGTCAATGCCTTTCTTGCCACCAATAACGGCCACGGCGTCAAATAATATGGAAGGCCCTCCGTCGATCTTGTGGTCCATGTCCATACTTTCTCCGTCGGCAGTCATCACTCCGGCAATGCGGGGACCGATCATCGCCACGGTAGCTCCTACCCTTTCGGCGCCGGCTTTAAGGTCCGCTACAAGCTGAGCATCGAAACCGTCGCTCACGAGAATCCCGATCTTCCGTCCTTTGAAATGATTCGGCACATTTTTCAGAATGCTCAGGGCGTCGGAAGGTTTGAGATCTTCATTGACGGGCACGGCCGCCTGGGGTGGTTTAGGCATCTTTTTAATCCCCAGTCCTTCGGCTACCTGTTGGGCCAGATCCTTATCGATATGCAATAAATGCCCCACCAGCCGTTCCCGGATCGCAGCTTTCTCTACTTTACTCAACTCAAAGATCAGGGCATCGGCGATATGCTCCTGCTCCGTATCCGTCTGACTGATGTAGAACTGCCGGGCCTGGCTGTAATGATCGGCAAAACGCTCCGAACGAACGCGCATCTTAGGTCCGCTCGCCTCCTCGGGTTGCGTATGGTAACCTCGCTCCACCGACTCGCGGGGTCCTCCTTCTTCCGGCCCCCAGCTATTCGGTTCATAGTTGGCCCGCCCCTTTACATTGTGCATCGACATATGACCATCCTGTTGAAAATGGTGAAACGGACATTTAGGCGCGTTGATCGGGATGTGCGCAAAATTGGGACCGCCCAGTCGTTTAAGCTGAGTATCCAGATAGGAAAAATTGCGCCCCTGTAACAGCGGATCATTGGTAAAGCCAATACCCGGGACGACATTGCCGGTTTGAAAAGCAACCTGTTCCGTTTCCTGAAAAAAGTTGTCAGGCATCCGGTCCAGCACCATTTTGCCGACGGGTTTGGCCGGCACCAGCTCTTCGGGGATGAGCTTGGTGGCGTCCAGCACATCAAACTCGAATTGATCCGCAAATTTTTCATCGAAGGTCTGCAGGCACAGTTCCCATTCTGGGTAATCTCCCATTTGGATCGCATTCCAGAGATCCCGGCGATGAAAATCCGGATCGGCACCATTGATCTTTACGGCCTCATCCCAGACCACAGATTGTACTCCCTGCTTGGGCTTCCAGAGAAATTTGGTAAAAGTTACTTTACCATCCTCATTGATCAGTTTGAAAGTATGCACACCAAACCCTTCCATAAACCGAAGGGAACGCGGAATGGTCCGGTCCGACATGATCCACATGACCATATGCATAGCTTCCGGCATCAGAGACATAAAGTCCCAAAAATTATCGTGGGCCGTTGCCGCCTGCGGAAAGGCCCGATCCGGTTCCTGTTTGGCCGCGTGAATGAGGTCAGGGAATTTTATGGCGTCCTGAATGAAGAAAACCGGGATGTTGTTGCCGACAATGTCCCAGTTTCCCTCCTTGGTGTAAAAGCGAACCGCAAAGCCGCGGACGTCTCTCGCCAGATCTGCCGACCCTTTATTACCGGCCACCGTGGAGAAGCGGACAAAAACCGGCGTTTTTTCTCCGGCGCGTTGGAAAATATCGGCCGAAGTTAGTTCGGGAATGGGATCATAAGTTTCGAAGTAACCGTGAGCTCCGTAGCCGCGGGCGTGCACCACCCGCTCGGGAATACGTTCGTGATCAAAGTGGAACAACTTTTCCCGAAAATGGAAATCCTCCATCAGCGTGGCGCCTCTCGGGCCGTGTTTCAGCGAGTTTTGATCATCCGCCACGGGAATGCCCTGTTGGGTAGTCAGGGTTTCGTAGCCCTGCTCAGCTGTTTGGTGCGTTTCGCCGCCATTACCCTGATATACCGTTTCCTTTCCGTAGGTGACCTTCTTGTTCTTTGAGGTCGAGGTGTCTTTTTTCTTGGCCATTGGTTATTTTGTTGAATGAAGAATAAAGGATGAGTGTTACCACAGGCCGGTAAAGACCTGAGATAATAATGTTTGGAATGAGGCTGGATCAAATCGTGGAAAAATCCTTAGATGGGCTCTGCTTAACAAATAACAGACGGAGGGAAATGTTCGATCGGAAGTGAAAAAATTACGAATGGAAGCTGGCCGCCACTTCAGTTGCCTGTAAAAAGCAGTTGCCGTTTAACAGTGCTGGAGCAGCTACTGGTAACCGGCAACTTATAAAATGATTGAGATACAGTTAATGGCTATTGGGTTGTAGGTCAGGGATTAGGTTAGGATCAGTTATTTTATTGCAATTACATGTCGGCCGCTACTGGTTCCGGCAGGCGATTTTTGGCGATCATCATTTCTTTCAGTTGCTGCCGGGCGGTATGCAGTCGGCTCTTGATGGTACCGATCGGAATATTCAGCTCTTCGGCAATATCTTTGTATTCGTAGCCCTGGAAGTGCAACAGGAAAGGAATGCGATAGATCTCATTCAGTTGATCCAGCGCCTGGTAGATCTCCTGGATGCGCACATTCATTTCGCCCTGGTTCGCGAGCGGATTTTGTCCTTCCAGCGCATAGGTGAAATTTTCGATTGGCTCGCTCACCGTCCGCCTTTTTTTCGCCGCACGGCATTTATTGATGAACGTATTCCGGACGATAGTAGACATCCAGGCCCGGAAATTAGTTCCTGTTTCAAACTTTTCACTGTAACGGAATCCGCGAGTGACAGCATCCTGGAAAAGATCCTGGGCGTCCTGATAATCCTTCGTCAGCTTCAGCGCAAATCCGAAGAGCGTGTCTTTGATGTTGTTCAGTTCACTGTTAAATTCAAGGTGAGTCATGGCAGTTTCGTTATTTTGGTAGTTTACTTTTTTGCATTCAGTTGCTTATCTATATTCAAACGGCGTGCCAATTTTTTAATTAATTGAATATCAATAATTTACATTGACACAAGGAAATTTTTCATTCAACTTATTGATTTTATTTAATCCTATTGGATCTTATTTGATCCATTTTTTTAGCAAGTATTTTCTGGAAGAAATTAATGATAGAATATGACTTGGATAAAAATTGAATGGTGGTGGGAGGATGGCATTATAATTGGTCTGGACGAATATCATATGGAATATCTATTCCTGAAGAATCGTAACTTTGGGAAAACTAGGGCAATCGCATTAAATGAACAAATTCGAAAAATTAGGTTGTACACCTAGAAAATAATCAGGTAACAGGCCTATTTTGGAACAAAATGTCGAGGTTAGGCGGGTTGGGAAGCGGCCAATGCGGTGGGTGAGGGTGATAGCCTTGTGTTGGGCATAGGATTGGCCGGAGTTTTTGGCTCTTTTTGCGATCAAAAAGAGCGGAATGAATTTAATGCAATTGCCCTACTCTGAACCTTTGAGCAATCGCGTTTAGATGCTTTTTCACACCTAAAAAGACACCAAAAAATCTTGCGAAATAAATGCTCAACACGAGGCAATTCCCTGAGAGGTACGATCCCTTCGGGCAATTGCATTAAAACTATACTGACATAAGATAGGTTTGGGAAATCCAACCCACTTCGCGTCAAGTAT
>NZ_PDUD01000043.1 GCF_002646595.1 Flavilitoribacter nigricans DSM 23189 = NBRC 102662 | reverse complement strand
ACGATAGCTCCCCCGGTGACGGTCACTTTACCCGAGCGAGTCTGTGTTTCCGGGTTAGGGTCGCAGGTGACCGTGATGGTCTTATTGCCCGAGCCCGACGTGGCGCTTAGCTTGATCCAACTGCGGTCATCCGAAGCCGACCAATTCAGATTGCTGGTAATACTAAAGCTTTGGTTGCCACCGTTTTCACTGAAGTTTAGCACAGACTTATTCAAAGATAATTCCTCCTCTTCTTCTTTTATGATATCCAGTGGTACAGGATTTTCGTAGTATCCGTTCTCTATGTAGTACCAAAAATCCTCCTCGTTATTCTCAGGCGAATAAAAGTAAGCAGCCAGATAATAATATCCCGGTTCAAGGGCAACAGAATTAGAAAAAGTAAATGTTCTTTCACAACCGGCACAGATGCTGATGTCATACTTCTCCTCTACTGTTTTGAGAAATTGCTCATCCTGATTCAACCAGTCGGCTGACAAATCTCCCTTCCAGGTCGTACTTCCTGTATTCCTTACCGTGTACACGACCTCGATGGTTTGGCCGGATACGGCGGGATTCGGGTTAATCTGAATCGGTGAGGCCAGGACCAGTTTAGGAAGATCAGTTGGGCATACGACCGAAACCGGGATGAGATTCTCGTACTCCCCGGGACTGACGGGGAAGATGCTCTCAGATCCCGGAGTCGCAAACACCGGTGCTACATAGTATTCCCCCTCATCCAGCAAAAGGTCTGGATTAGTGAATTCAAGGCCGTTGACATAATAATAATCAGGCTCGAGGCCATCCTCCGAAAACTCACCGATGAGATTGAGTACTTTACGATCTTCATCGAGCAACAGGGCCCCGATTGCTCCACTGAAAGTACTGGTGCCACTATTGTACACATTAAAATATACGGAGAACTCTTCTCCGCAGGCGATAGGGTCCGGAGTGATCTCTACGGGATCGATCAGGGTAAGCTCACCCATCCCCTCCTCAACCCCAGCCGCCATCTGTATAGCTCTGTAGGCGTTGACCCGGCCGTAGCCCATTTCCACATTCCAGGCGCTAACTGGGTGGCCACTAATATTACTATAATTATAGTTACCAATCTTTTCACAACTAGCTTCCAGGATATAGCGTGCATCCTGAGCGGTCAGATCAGGATTAACAGATAGAACAAGCGCCATGACGCCGGCTGCGATTGGGCAAGCTGCTGAGGTGCCTCCAAAGTAATAGTAATCACTATTGGTATAACCGTACTGGCCAGTCCGGTCTGTAGTGATCGCTGCCACCCCAGGAGCGACTATATCCAAATCATTTCCAACATTACTACTCCACCAATCTTCCCCATCACAAGAATTATATGATTTCCTTCGTGCACAAAAAGTACTTGCCCCTACTGCAATACAATCGGGATTAGCAGCCGGATAAGAAACGTAATTATTCCCTTCGTTCCCAGCAGCAAAAAGCACGGGTGACCCTTTGCCATTACGTCCTTGTTGTAAGGCATTTCTAATGGCTGAATTCACTAAACTGGAAGGGGGGCCTCCACCCCAGGAATTGCTCAAAACATCAGCCTGCCCTTCACTCCAGGCAGAATTAATACCTTCGGCAGACCAGCTGTTCTGATAAACGGAATTACCAGCTGCTGTTTTGTAGGAAATTCGAACGCTGGTAATTGTACATCCATTGGCGATGCCGGCGATGCCAGTACCATTATTAGCAGTAGCTGCGGCCAAACCGGCACAAGCCGTACCGTGTCCATCAAATTGCCCTGGATAACCGCCGGTTCCCGGGGCCTGTCCTGTGATATCCGTGCCGTGGAGAAAATTCGATTGCAGATCAGGATGATCAGACTGAACCCCGTCGTCTATAATTGCGATATTAATATTCTTACTACCCCTCGTGATCTGCCAGGCTCTTTCCACATCAATGTCTTCGCCGGAGATACTTCCTTCAAATTGCCCGGTGTTGGATAAAGCCCATTGCGCTTCAAAGAGTGGATCATTCGAGCGCTGAAGGTTCAGCATCAAAAAATCAGGCTCCACGAAGGTAAAATCCTTGCTTTCAGATAATTGGTTCGTCAGATCAAGGGTATTCAAAGGAGTTTGATCCGTCACCTTCAGGTGATAGATAGTAGGCGTATACTTATCCTGCGCCACGATCTCCAGATGATATCGTTCTGCGTATTTGCGCAGTAAGGATAGGTCAGCGCTATTTTTTAGGCCAATCTGGAATGACTCTGTAAAACTGATCTCCGTTTGTCCCTGATACCGTAAGAAGGGGCTGGCCAGGGCAATCCCGGGAGTAGATCTCAATGTCCGGATAAGTTTTTCTACCTGGGCAAAAGATGTTTTTGCCTGTAGTTCGGCGAAATAGACTTTGGGAGTATCCAGTACGAGGTCTGCCTGATAGGGTTTCAACATTTTGTGCTGACGAAACAACAGAGTCCGGGCCCCATCGGTAAAATTAGGCGCGAAACGCAATAATATCTTTTCGGTAGATAACTCATAATAAGCTTTACCCTCCGGGATGTAGCTAAAATAACGCTGCCCGGGAAGCAGGCCGGAATAACACACAAGCAGCAGGAGCAGCCCGGTGCTACGCAATAGTTTCTTGAGATTTTTCACGGTAAATAACTAGATTTTAGTGGATTCGGGTAGTAGCTCCGCAGCATCGGGGGCAATGGACTGATAAAGAATTACTACAAATAATATTTCCGATGAAAATAAGGGATAGCGGTAGCGGAAAGCAAACCAAAAAAAGAGTGATTATCTCGCTAAAACAGCAGGCATTGAATCAGAAAAGCACACCTAACTATTTATTAATCATGCAAATAATCAATGTATGCCTTTGTGTTTTTTCTTTTTGTAATGGAGGTGAATGCCCATTATTGAAAAGTTATATCGAGGATCCCGGCTGCTGCGAAATAATTTCTCCAAAAATCCCTGATCAATTGGTAGCTTTCGCCGTTATAGCCCACTTGTACATTATTGCCGCCATTAAGTGGATGAATAACTACTTTCACTGTATACTTTTCCAACGCGTTTTTCGCGGGGGTGATATACCTGTCCTCCAGGCACCCACCGTTTAGATCACTTTCCGCTCTTGACAGATCATGATTATTGATCAGTCTGCTTCCCTTTTGTAAGAAGCAATAAGTGCCGCAGTTACCGTTGTCGGCAATGGTTTCCAGCATATCCGAAAAGTAGTGTACTTCAATCAGACTTGAATCTGGCAATCCCCTGGCTACCTCTTCCAATCGCTTGAGGGATGGCAGCACCCGAATTCCCTCATTGTAGGTTTGGTATTTATTTTTAACAGCATCCTTAAAATCGGAAAGTATCGTCTCTATATTTTCGTCGGAATAGCAACAGGCTTTCGCTTCTTCCTGGCTTAAGGATGCAGTTGCGAGTCTTTCCGCACCTTCCGTATTATCGCTAAGTGAGAAAAAATGAAGCCGGGGGATTTGGAGGCGTTCGGAAAAAAAGGTACCCTCTTCAATAAAATTATGAAGTAAGGGCTGAATAGTCGTTCCGTATGTGCTTAGAAAAACCGGCAGTTGTTGTGGCGTTTCACTAAAGATAATGGCGACCCGGTCTGCCCCGACTGATTTTGCCCCGCATTCATTCTCGCAGCCTGAAGAAAGGCCAAAGGCCAGTACAACAACTATGAATAAAATATAACTCTTCATGATATTTCAGTATTAGTTAAATTTTTGATTATGGTTAGTGGTCTTCATCCGGTAGATCAAATACTGATCTTCCTTGATTTTCATCAATCGTTGCGAGCGGCCTACTTCAAACCCGTGCCGGTAGCGATGTACTACCGTTTCCTTGATGCTGGCCTTAGTGTTGATCAGCCCCATTGGCGCTTCGTGGAAGCGGTACCGTCCTTCCTGTTTGGAGAGTTCCTGCTCCAGGCGGCTTTTCTCCTGCTTTAGCGCCTCGATCTTGGCTTTTTCCTGTTGAAGTTGCCCCTCCAGGTATTGGTAGAAGCCATTCTTCTTTAGGCTTTTCATCAATTTACCGGTCAGATGATACCGCTGTTTACTCATATAGATCGCCTCCTGCAGCAAGTTGGCTCCCACCAGTGCAAACAATAAGGTTAAAGTAGCCAGGAACCCGATCATGGCGATAGCCTGGACTGCGATGATCTCCGGGCCGCCGAACAAATTTTGCAGGGTCTCACGCGCGTCGCCCTGGAGGCTTTTGCTTAACACATTGATACCATTGGGTATACTGATCATAAGGATCGAAAAGGCGATCAGTACCAGCCCAACGGACGAAAAGAGCCGGCGTTTGAAAGTAGTTTTGTTCTTAGCGTAAGCGATAGCCGCTTTGAAAAGCATGCCGACACCTAATGGGTAGGCCATGGAAAACAGTATAGCAAAGACCTGATCGGATGACAAACCGATGCCCCGGCCAATATTGAAGTTCAGCAAATCCGCCAAAAAGTTGTACACCAGATAGAACTCTCCAAAAAAGATAAAAAAGGCTAAGAAGAAGTACAGACGCGTATGCCAGGGACTATCGATGAACGGCTGGCTATCCAGTATTTTCGTGCGAATTTTCTCAAGTTTATCACTGATTTCCTGTAGGAGCTCAGCGTATCCCTCGTAATAACTCAAGTTATCAGCATTTGACAGCCTTGACCACCAGAAGGTGCTTCTGTTTTCATCTGGATCCTGGTTAAAGGCGGATTCGATTACGGGAAACTGTTGAAGTACCGCTTTGAGTTCTTTGATCTTCTCTACGGTTAGTCGCGTATCCGGTGCACGGAGATGATCCGCCAATACCCGCCGCATTCCCTCCATCTCCAGCTTTAAATTTGCCTGCAACTGCATACCTTCCTGGAACGATGTCTCGATCAGGTGAAACTCTTTGTCCAGGTAATCCGTCCAGGCTCGTTGGTGATCATCCATAAACTGCCCCGTATCCAGGCGCTTAACCAGCGATCTAATATCCGCTTCTACCTGCCTGATCTTGGCGCGGGCGAGTGCTATCACACTATCCGCCCGTCCCGGATCGAGGTCATTGATCAAGCGGTCCAGTTCTCTTTGCAATTTCTCAATGTGCATTTTAGCCTGCACCATTTCAAACTTGCGGATGTTTTCCAGGCGTTCATTCAGAATGGTAACGTAATACTCAAACTGTGATTCAATCGCCCGGGTAGCAGACTGTATGTCGTCTATAAGCTGATAGCCGTCCTTAAAGCCCTTTTGGTACGCCGGTGCATCTTCTGCGTTTCCGTACACCTCCCGGTGAATGGCCCCGATGATATCGTCCACCGGGCCAAAGTACTTTTTGAGGATGTCATGCTCATACAGCGAATCATCTCCGTCACCCGGTAAAAGTACCTGAGAATCTTCCAAGGTGTGTATTATCGGATCTGCTGTTGCTTTTTTCCTGGAAAAAAGCGAATTAAGTATTTTCATGAGGAAATAGTTTGCGGTAAAGAAATCAGTGGCAGTGCAGGTTGAGGAGATCCGCTGAGACTTTGCCGGATACTGTCCCCTTCCAGGTAGCCTTTTTCCAGAGCAAAAAGGTCATGTTCAGCCTGTAGCTTCAGGTTTAGAAAGGCTTCAGATCGGCTATTTGCCTGACCGATAATGTCCATTCCCCGGAGCCGATCATTGAATTGATTGATCATTTTCAGGCTGTCGGTAATGGCATCCTGAATACTATTAACCATCTCCAGACTGGCCCGTCTGACTTCATCCAGGGCGCGGGTCCGATCCTGTTCGTTGAGGTTCATTTTAGTTAAGATTTCGGTAGCGGTCACGAACTGTTGTAAGGCAGTATTGGCGTATTGTTGCAGGTTTTGCAGCTGTTCGATGCCGTCCTGGTTTACCTTTCTGAAAGCACCCGCCAGATTATCGACCTCCTCCTTGATGATCTTCATACTACTCGTGTATTCATTGTTGCATCGCCGGCTGCGCTGCTCCAATTCATGGACCGCACCCACTTTTTTGGTTTCCATACCACCCAGTCCGTATAGTCGACCGATTTCCAAATATTGACGTTCGTAGCTGTATTCAGTTTCTGGTTGGCCAGCCGAGGGAATTTCCATCGGTGAAATTTGTTCGTTTTTCATTGTTTAGCTGTTTATATTGGTAAATAAAAATTCGACTCTTCTTTGTTGAGCACCACCATCGTTAGTGCTACCGATCGGTTTGACGCCCATCCCCTGGTACTGAATGGTGATGCGATCCCGCAGTTCCGGTGGTAGTAGTTCGTTGAGAATAGAGTTGCAAGCGGTAGCTCCCTCGTGTGAACGTGCCCAGGAGAGCAAATAGTTGTCTGGGATGGCTTTCGGGATCTGGGCTCCCTCCTTATGGTCTAGGCGTAAAGGCTTATTCTGATCGTGATAACGCCCAAGGCCATGATAAGCAATACTACTTACCTTTGCAGGATCTGCAAACCCCATACAGGTGATCAGGTATCGATCTTGCGGATGTAGGCGAACATAATTGGCAATCACTTCAGAAAACAGTTCCAGGTCGGCCCGATTCAGCTCCGTGATCGCGTAGGCTCCGGGATCGAAATAGGTGTTATTATCGGCACAACGACCGGCCCAGTAATTGTATCGTTTGGTAATCCTTAGAAAGTTTACATCTTCCGGAGATAAATCTTGAAAGTCATCGCAATGTTGCCTACCCAAACATGACTTCGTGAGCACCGGAGAATACTGTTGATTGATCGGGTTGCTGATAAATTTGCTGATGTCGGAGCAGGAAGAAAGCCCAGGTTGCAGCGCAACCTGCAAGGCGTCTGAACAGATAATATGCGATTTTGGCGCATACATCCGGTAATGGATAATCAGCTTGCAGTTCTCCCGGTCAAACTCCAGATCAAAGTCGGGGATAAACAAGCGGGATAAACCGTTTTTACCATTAATGAGGGGCTGAGCGGAGGCCCTGCCCGTTAAGGTACTTTTGAGCAATTCGCGGTCAACGGTTGCCGGCAGATCCAACCTTAATTTGTTGATCAGATTGGGAATTCGAGACTCCATTTCGAACTTAAAATAAGCCGGCCAGTCTTCCGGTTCTTTTCCCTCCGCTAGCTCTACTTTGACCGACTCTGAATTGTAATTGAGCGGCGAGAGCGGGGTAGCACCGTTGTAATAGTCAACCTTTTGTGCCTCCGCAGCAATTTTTGGGTATTGCTTACTCCAGCTTGCGCAGGGCGGCGGTGGCGATGTATTTATGAGACTAATAATGGCTATTATCACTCCGCCCGGCACCATAGCCGCTAAAAGGATCTGCAGTATGGCAGTAGACAAAAAGGAGGGCTGTCTGTTTCGTTTTTTTCTCATGATTTTGATGGTGTTATTCGGGGATTCATTCACCCGGATGATGAGGTAAAATTCATACCAGGATACACCAGATCATTTGATTACCCGGATGAATTACCAAGGTTATCAGGGATTTGACTGATCTACCGGTACAAAACCAGATGATGCTCAGTATAGCTTTGTTAACATGGTGAAAGCAGTGCGCGAAATGTCCGAGGAAAAAGAAAAAAACTTGTGAAAATTTTTTTTTTCGGTAGGCAGGGATAAACACCCAAAAGTGCTTGCCAGCCTTGGCGTAAGTAAAAAGAGCCGGTATTGAAACCGGTAAGGTCGGCTGAGTCATTGGAGATCGGTCAGAGAAAATAGCGGCGAAAAATATTGGGAAGAATAAATACCTTTCCATGATCAAGAAGGTTTTAGGGTAAATAATCATTTGAATCTGCCCTCTCAGTGAAAGCAGTTTTCAAAATGTCCTTCTCGATCGAAGATTTTTTTAAAGATTTTGTAATGAAGGGAAAATTTCATTTTAGAGGATGCATATCACCGACGGCGATTATTCCCGCCCATAAGCTCGGGTGGGCCTTAATGTCCTTACGGGAGGCCAAAAAGTCAATTTTAGCCCGGCGTAAGGCCTCATCTTTCGAAGTCTCTGACTTCAGGTATCGATAATAGTGAGTCATCAATTCCTGGGTGCTACGATCATCGACCTGCCAAAGTGTGGTAGTGATACTTTTAGCTCCGGCGTATGCGAAGGCCCGGGCCAGACTGACCAGACCTTCTCCACGTTGCAGTTCTCCCGTACCGGTCTCACAGGCGGACAGCACGACTAGATCGGCGTTCAGTTTCAAATTATATAAATCCCGCACGTAGAGTAGTTCGTTGTCCAAGCTATCGGGAAACGGGGCGAAGGCGAGATAAGAGTAATCTCCCAACCGGGTATCGGCTTTGCCGTGCGTCGCTAAGTGGATCACCCGGTACTGAGCAGCCAGCTTCCAGAATTCTGCTTTGGTAGCTGCTTTTCCGTAGAAACCATCCGTGGGGAAAAGGATCTTTAAGCTATCCAATTCAATTTTAGTTTGCGGAAGGTTCACCAAGGTATCAGCCCGGGTATCATCTAGCCACCATTGACTTTGGTCCAGATCATTGGTAAACACCGTATCGACATCGGAGTAAGGTGCGAAGCCCAGAACTTTGTTCTGGGGCTTTTGCTGATGCAATTTTTCCACCATTTCCCTTAACAATGTAGCAGAATAATTATAGCTAATTTGGTGGCGGTTGAGTAAATAAGGATACCGCTCCGGCTGGTATATGCTTTCTGGCTCATGAGTCAACAAAGTCTCATAGGGAACATAATTTAAAATGCCGTCCGGCACAATTACCAGACGTTCGGGTAACCGATCGGCGAGCGGGGCTATGAGTTTTTCATACAGATAGCGGGCGGCTTCATTATAATATTCCAGCGTATATGGTAAAGGCTTTTGAAGACTCCATTGCAGCTGCCGGACCTGCTGTTTAAATACACTGTCCATTTCAACCTTGACCACTTCGTAGCGCTCTGGTTGTACGAGGAAGATGAAAACCGTACTGTCTCCCACAAAATACTCCAGTAATGCCTGATCCGGTTGCAGCAGGCCTTTCTGCACTTCCTCTAACGAAGCGGTATTCAGATCGTATTTCAGCCGGTAGTATTCCGGATAAGATTTTTCAAAATGATGTTTGAGGCGGTCATAGGTTTGGTTTAGTTCAAATAATCGGGAACTGATGTTTAAAAGGGTCGTATCAGTTTCCGAAACGTCTTCGTTCAGTTTTCCCTGTCTTAACTTATCGTAGTAGGTGAGATCTATTTTTAACTCGTATTCTCTTTGCAGTAAACTATCGGGGATGCCGGCAAAATTTAATGCCTGGGACTCTTGGAGGGCCTGGTAAAGCAATAACGATCTGGAGCGTTCCACGACCACGAAAGCATCCTCTAAATAATGGAGGGAGTCTGTTTGTTGATACAGCTTAAGATCTAGATTCAAGGCCATTTCCGACATTTTCGCACCAGCTTCAGCCAAAATCTTTTTGGATTCGGTTAACGAGTTCTTGAGCTTCAACTGGACAACTTTGAAAACCAACTGATTAAAATGGCGGGCTTTTCTTAAATGGTCGATGCTGGAAGATTGATCGTACCACCGTCTGTAAAATTGAGCAGTGGTAAACAACGTTTCAGCTAATTTCGGCAGGGCATTGATCTCGGTTAACGAATCAATGTGGGATAAACCAAAAGTGAGCAGGGCACGCTCAAAACTCTCTTCTGCTTTTTGAAAATTCCCCGTTTCATAAAAAAGTAATCCCAAAGAAGCCTGAGTAGACGCAAAATATCCGCCCTCGATGAAAGACATATTGTCTATAACCGATAGGGCTTTTTGAAAGTATTCTATAGCCAGATCATATGCTCGGTTACTCTGGTAGGCTGTTCCTAAATTGCTGTATAGTTTAGCCAGCGCTACGCTATCTATAGTCCCAAAATCTAAATAATATTTCTCTGCCTTTTTGAAGTTCTCTATAGCCTGTTCTTCTTTTCCCTGCTGTATATAGCACAAACCCAAATTCTGAAGCAAGTTCGCTATTTCTAAAGGAAATTCATTTTTGTAAGGTGTAAGTATTGCTATCGCTTCATTATTATAGCTGATGGCTTTGCTTTGTTTGTGGATCTGATAATAGGTGACCGCCAGACTTTGGTATAATGCAGCGACCTCGGGGTGCTTTTCCCCTCTGAGCTTCTTTAGAATAAATAGAGCCTTCTCATGGAAGTTTTTTGCTTTGAAATAATTACCGTAAAACGAGTAAGCGTTCCCCATATTCAAATAGGTTCTCGCTATTTCAACGGTGTTTTCGTACCCTAAGTCGATATAGATCTGCCTTGCTGACTCCAGATAGGAAATACTCTCCCGGTAATAACCTAAGATATGTTGAATAGCCCCCAGGTTGCCGTATACCTTAGCTAAATTCAGCTTATCAGTGCCGGCTTTTTCCAGAAGGCTAACCGCCTTTCTTAAATAAAAAAGAGATTCTTTATAGTTTTTGTTGTTGTAAAAGCTGGTGCCTAAGCCGAGATAGGTCGCCGCGACCTTTGGATCTTCCTCTTCCGGATGAACTTTTTTGAATCTCCTTAATGCTTCCGAATAGTAATAAATAGACTCTTCGAGATCCCCTTTCTGTCCAGTTGCACCACCTAAATTAAAATTGAAGATAGCCAGCTCTTCCTCTTTTTCGCTGTAGAGTATCAGGGCATTATCCAAGGCAGCTTTCCAGGCATTTATCGATTGATCCAATTTCCCTATTCCATTGGCGATGAAGCCGATATATCGATTGCACTCCAGCACATTTGTATTAACGGTGCCCAAGGTATGGGTGAAAACAACCCGGGAAGAATCAAATTTATTGAGCGCTTGCACATATTTTGTCGCTTTAAATAAGTCTATCCCTTCCAAGAAAAGTGTTGTTGCCAACACCGTATCGGCCAGCGTATAATTTGAGGAATCTTTTGGGTTATCACCCAAAATCTCCTGGCTAATCCCTTTCGGTACAAATTGAAAGGATAAAATAAAGGTGATTAAGATTAAAAAGGATATTCGTTTCATTAGGCCAAATTTGTGCGATGTGAGCAAAGAGAAACTGTGAAGAGCAAAACAGAGCAAAAGTTATTTAATGAGTGTTTTCCTCTATACCCTATTCCCAGATGTATTACAACTTGATTTAAACAATACTTTCCCTGATTCCAAGTGATTTATTTGTTAATACTTAGCTACAATTGAATACCGACCGTGAAAGCTGCCACTATGATTGCGATCTATTAACAGATCATCTGTATATTCAAACTCCCCGTCGATATCAAAACTTCCTGGATTAAAAAAGCAGATGCCTGAAATTGTTATTTTTCAACAACTATCTCTTCGCAAGCAATGAAAAATTAGAATTTCCAGTTGCATTTGCATGGGTTTTAACATGGAGTGATAATTCAATACCCATAGTAAGAAGCTTCAACGAAATTTAAAGTAAGCGTACTAAAAGGAGAACGACAAGTAAAAAAAAGGCCCATTTTCCCGCTGATCCTTGAAATCAGAACATTACAAATTCGATGTAAATCATTGATAATTAATAATTTAAATCATATACGGTAATTAATATTATCCCGTGAAAATGAAAAGCAATAATCATACTGTAGGTTTAATGTTCTTACATTTAACCTACGACAGAGACGAATGATGCATTGCCAGATGATATCGAAAGTATAATCACATTAATACAAAGCAGCGGTGTCCCCGATCAGTATGACACCGGACCACAGCGCCGGATGAGCCGCACTCCCCCCGTACTTCTGTAAAAAGTCCAATTTCGCTTTGCGGAGAGCCGAGTCTTTACGCAATCCAGCTTTGAGATAGTGGTAGAAGCTGACCATGACCTCCTGAGTACTTTTATCGTTGATCCGCCAGAGCGTCGTTGCAATGCTTTTGGTGCCGGCATAAGCGAAAGCCCGAGCCAAACTGATGATCCCTTCACCATTCTGCAATTCTCCGATCCCGGTTTCACAGGCGGAGAGGACCACGAGATCAGCATTGAGTTGAAGGTTGTAAAGATCACGCACGTAGAGCAGTTCGTTCTCCAGGCTATCGGGGATCGGTGTGAAGGCCAGATAGGAGTAATCACCCGAGCGCGCGTCAGCACGGCCATGCGTAGCCAGATGCAGGATGCGGTATTCGCCGGCTCGTTCGGCGAACCGTTCCTCGGTCGCTTCTGATCCGTGAAAGGCATCCGTCGGGAATATCTCGCTCAAACTGTCCAGTTCTATGCCGGAAAAAGGCAGAGGCGAGAGCAGTTCATCCCGCTTTTGATTGATCCAGTTATCCTGATCGAGGTTGGCTATCCGAATGGTGTCTTGATCGGAGAAAGGGGCCATCGCCAAGATATCTTTTGTCGGCAACTGTCGTATTTTCTTCTGCTGCATCTCCTTTAACAAGGTAGCAGAATAGTTATAACTAATTTCGTGTTTATTAATAAGGTAGGGGGCGGCCGCTGGGTTGAATAGGTTTTCCGGACTGGTCAGAAGGGCCTCGAAGGGCAAATAGCCCAGCACTCCATCAGGGATGATCACCACGCGTTCCGGCAACAGGTCTGCCACCGGAGCGATGAGTTTTTCGTAGAGCTGGTACGCCGGCTCGAGGTAGTTTTCGTACGCAAAGTTCTCCGGAACGGAGATATTTCGGGTGAGCTGGTTGACCCAATCGGTGAGGGGGAAATTTTTTTTAACTTCTACCATTTGAAAGCCATCCTCCCGTATTACAAAAATGAAAATCGAGCTATCTCCAACAAAGTACTCCAGTAGTGCCTGGTCTGATGCAAGAAGTTCCTTTTGGACGTCTTCTACTGTTGCAATTGCAAAATTATACTTAAGTTGGAAGTAATCTGGAAAATCTCTCTCGAAACGTTGCTTCAACAATTCATATTTCTGTCTTAAATCGTATAGCTGCGACCCAATTGCTAGAACACTAGTATCCGCTTCCGATAAGCCTTTGTTAAGACTTTCCTGTCTTTTCTTCTCGTAGTAAGTGATGTCAAGACGCAGATCATTCTCTTCTATTAGCAAGCTATCCGGTATACCGGCAAAGCGGAGCGCATTTGACTCTTGAATAGATTGATACAACAACAATGACTTTGCACGTTCACTATCCTGAAAACAGTCCCTACAATTGGTAGGCTCATCAACCGTAAGCCCATTTACATTGATAGAATTTTCAATGATTAACTTATGATGACTCAAGACGCTGTGTAAAAATTCAGGGGGCGATAATGCCAGGATGCTAAGTGCGAGTTTTTTCGCCTGGATCAAATCGTTCTTTGCTTCTCTAAGTTTTTCCTGTCGATAAAAAATACCGGCCCGACGGTTCAGGGAGATTAATACCTGATCTGGAGAATTCGTATTTTCAAGATCTGACTCGTTATAATTGAAAGCAGCGAGTGCTTCATCATACCGGATCAGTGCACTATCCAAATCAGTATTTTCCAGCAGCAATCCGCTATTTTGAAACGCTTTACCCAGCAAACCATGTTTAGCACCAAACACCTCCCGGAGCATTTCCATACTTTTATTGAGATAATATCTCGCCAACTTTGGTTCTTCTTTTGCCCCATAAAAACTTCCTGTATTCAGGACAACTATCGCTCTGGTGAATTGATTTAGATCTCCCGGTAGCTTTGTAATATCCGGCAAATAGTTAGCGGCACTATCTAATTGCCCCATCGCAATAAAATTATTGTAGACATTCATATAGCCCATAATTGTTTCATAATTATGGGGGCCAAGGTATTTTATCCTCAACGCTAATGCTTTTTTATTGTACAGTACTGCTTCTTCAAACTTTTTTTGCTTTAAGTATACATTTGCCAAGCCATTGTAACTGTTGGCCGCCGCCGGGTTTTGATCGCCGTAATACTTTATTTTAATATCTAACGATTTCTGGTGAGCAGTCTGAGATTTCTCCAGTTCATTATTGACATAGTACAGATTCCCTAACTCATTATATGCATATGCAGAATATATGCTCTCTTTACCAAACCTAGCCTCAAAACTTTGGAGGGCTTGATTAATGTAGTTCAGTCCTTCCTGCACTCTAAACTCATCATGACTAATAATACCTAGCTGAAATAATGTGCTACCATATTCATAACTTCCCTCACCAAGTAATTCCTTTGCAATTTCACCTGCCTTTAAGTAAAATTCTTTTGCTTTTTTAAATGCTCCTTTTGAAAGTTGCAGATTACCCAGATCAAAAATGATGCGATAACCCTCTTTACTATTTTTTGCTCCAGCAAATTTTTCAAGCTCCCTGAGCCCTTCGTCTAGAACGCCCTCTGCCTCTGCAGCGTTGCCACTGGTAACTAATGCGAATCCGAGACCGGAAAGGGCGCGTACTAATCTATCATTAAGCTTATCCTTACCTCGGTCGGAGGCCCGTTCGATCTGGATGATTTTTTGGTAACAACTTATGGCATCCTGATACTTCTGCTGATGTTCGTAAATAAGACCGATATTTCTGTAGGAGTCGCTTATAAATACATGGTTATACGGCAGAACTTTTTTCCGGATTTCCAGTGCTTTGTGATGGGATTCCAGCGCTTTCTCCAGTTTCCTTTGATTTTGGTATATGTATCCCATATTGTTATAAGACATGGACAAACGCACGCTATCCACATCGGGAAGTCGCTCTCTAATATCCAACGCTTGACGGTGGTAAGTCTCAGCATTTTTAAAATCCTTTTCCCCTATGAATGTATTGCCAATATTGTAAAGCGAATTGGCAATTCTTGTAGAATCCGGAATCTGTAAAGTATCCGTTAATAAGAGAAGAGCATGTTCGAAAATTGAAAACGATGTCTGATAATCTTTACCTTCATAGATGATCCGGCCGGATTCATGAAGATAATCGTACTGATAAATAGACTGAGACAGGCTATTTTTTTCTATTAAGCCGTTTGCCGCTAATAATAGCTCTTTTGCTTCATCGAGCTTATTAGAGTCAATAAGCATTCTCGCTTGTGTCAATTTCCCGGCTAGTGCAAAAGTGTCATTGATTAATTGGTTATCCGAGTTACCAGGAGGGGCTTGTTGTGCAAATACCCCGTTAATCATTAGGTAAGTGAAAAAGAGAAGCAACGATTTATAACCTTTCATTTGCGATATATTATTACCGACGTAAAATTGGTTTGGATCTGCCCGATCAATTTCAGCGTAGTATATGAATGACGCTAGCAATCAGCATCTGCTTTGCATCATATAATATTGTCCATAAATCAAAAATATAAAAAGCTCGGCGAATATATTCTGAGCTTTAATAAAATAATTATCGCCCCAAAGGGTCATTAAACGCGATCTATCCCATCATAAGCGCCGTCCGGAAATATTCCGTAGCGTTAACTGTTGGTTGTTGACAGTAGCTGAATAATTGACGGAAGCTCCATAATCCGTCGCGACTCGGTATTTCCCGACGGTTACAGCCACAAATTTAACTTCCACCAAGCTCCGGCAGAAAAAAGTAGAAATTTCCAGACATTTAGCTGTTTCGGTTCACTAGGGAGATGGAGGACCGGTATTGCATCCTGACGTTTGCGGTCCATCTTCTGTGACGGGAAATAATTTGAGAAAATTTCAAACCGCTTTCCGTCATCTTTATTTTCCATTATATTTGTGTAAGGAGCCATATAATCTATCGGCGCTCTCGATCGCTTTTATTAATGGTGATATTAAGTATGACTAAGCCACAAACCGAAACTTATTCCGACCAACAACTCCTAGCTATGATTGCAGCTAAGGGGGATCAACGGGACCGTGCTTTCAAGTATTTTTTTAACCGCCCGAATCTAAGAAATTCGGTCATTCAAAAAATTATCGCTCGGGGCGGGAACCGGGTGGATGCAGAGGACGCTCTCCAGGAAGGGTTCCGATTTTTTCACAGGAACCTGATCAGGGACAAATATCGTGGACAGGGTACGTTGTACAATTATTTCTCCGGCATTTGTATTCGTTGTTGGCTGGACACTAAAAAGAAAAGCTTTTACAAAAACACGACCCTTTCCGGCGACACTATTGAACACGATAAGGATATTGCCGACGCCCCGGATGTCAAATTGTTTGACAAGGAGCGCAAAGAGAAACTGAGAGAGATGCTTGCTTTTTTGGGGCAACAATGCCTGGATGTCATCCTGTTAAAGTATAAGGGATACAGCGATGAAGAGATCAAAAATGAGCTTGGATTACCGGACAAACCACCTGTACGCAAGATACGATTTAGCTGTATGCAGCGCTTGCATAAAGAAATTCAGAAGGAGCCGCATTTGCTGGAAGTGCTTAAATCTTTGAAGAATGGATAAAGAAAGCATATACTATCAACTGGAGGATTACCTGGATGATAAGCTTCCGGCCGCAGAAAAAGAAGCTTTGCGGCAACGAATCAATACGGAGGATGAGGTAGCCGAGCAGCTAGCCCTGCTACGTTTGGAAAGGGAATTAGCCGCGGTGATGATCGATGATGAACTCGATGCTAAAATGGAAGCCTGGGCATCCGAGCCAGATCTCCGCGAACCGGCCAACGAAAACAATACACCCCCTGAATCGGTGCAGGATGATGAACCGAAACCGAACGCTAGCAGACGCTGGCTTTCAGTCTTACTGGTGCTGGCTGGTATTGGGGTAGTTTTCTATTTACTTATGCCGTCCGCCCCTTTGCCTTCGGAGGATCCGGGAACCTCCGATATCAATGGAGAAATTTTGCCGTCAGATCCCAGGGATGGTTCTACGGAAACCGAGGTGCCCGGTATTCAACCGGTTGACGAAGCGGAGCAACCGACCAGTACAGAACCGATGTCCACCCCGTCGGTTACACCACCGGTAGACTCCGAGCCGAAGTCTACCAAAAAGCCGGATCGTCCCGTCGCCGAAAATGATAATACCCCGACAGACCGCCTACAGCAATTGGCCCTGGCCCAGGCAGAGATTGTTTCACCTATTAATAATACCCGGACATCCAGGAGTTCCGGTGATCCGGATCCCGATGAATCGCTTATCAGTAAGGGAAGCCGTTTAATGGATAATGGTGATCTGCCGGGAGCGGTTGAGATCTTCAAGTCTATTCCTCCCGAACAACAAGGAGAATATCGCAACGCCCAACAGTACCTAGGCTTTATTTATTTTGAACAGGACAGTTTCACGCAGGCCATTCCGCTTTTCAGGGAGCTGATCGAAAAGGGTTACTACGATATGGATAAAATGCGCTGGTATCTGGCGCTAGCGGAATTAGCTACGGGGGTAACATCCGATCTCGGTCCGATAGACGAGCTGGCTACTAACAGTGGCGATCGCGATGTCCGGAAAGCGGCTGCTCAATTTTTAGAGGCCGCAAAGAAGAAAGGATAGCGACATAAGTTATTCAAGAACATGTTTAAAACCCCGATTATGCGAGCTAAGAGCCTTGTAATTCTCTGCTTTTTACTAGTTAATACCCTCCACGCCCAATCGCCTTCCGATACCATAAATTACCGGCAATTTTTCCTGGATGTTGACCAGTTGATCGGTCAAGGCAATCTGGATAGCGCTTTAGCCTTGACCCAAAGGGCTTTGCAGCAGTATGAAGCGAAACCGACCGGTGAACAGGATATCTACGCCGGTCTGTTCCAGGCAGCGGGTGTTATCTACCATTATTACGGAATGTACCCGGAGGCCAAGGAGAAATACGACCAGGCATTACAGATCCGGAAAAACTATTTAGGTTTATACCACGTGGATATGATCACCTCCTACCTTAATCTGGGAGGATTAGCATCGGAGTTCAGTAAATTCGAAGCGGCACTGGACCTATTGGATACTGCACAACTGATTATCGATCGCCAGACGGAACCCATTCCGTCTTTACAAGCCAACATTTTTAACAATCAGGGAAATACGTACGCCGGGATGGGACAGTTCCGTCTGGCTGAAGATTATTATTCGCGCTCTTTGGTCATTAAGGATACGCTACCGGGTCTCCTACCCAATACCCGAGCAAACGCGTACGTAAACCTGGGAACGATCTTCGAAGAATACGGAGATTTCGGGAAAGCCAGGGACTACTACCTCATCGCTAAAGACATTCTGGAAAAAGCATACGGTACGCACATCGACCTGATCCAGGTGCACCAAAATTTGGGGAATGTCTGGTTTTTTCAGGAACAGTACCATCTCGCGATGACGGAATTTCGTAAAGCAGAGAAAATCATTCGCGAGAATTTTCCTGAACATCCTTTTATGGGGCAGATCTATTCGAATATAGCTAACGTACAGGCAGAACGCACAGAGCTGGACACAGCCTTGTATTATGATCTTCAAGCCTTGGATATCTGGCAGCGCACCTTCGGCGATCAGCCAACGATCTATTCGATCATTACCCGAATCGGTCTGGGTAATCACCTCCGGCTTAAAAAGGATTGGGAAGCATCTTTAAGAGTGTACGGAGAAGCTTTACATGCTCTGCAAACGATGGAGGGCGCATCGATCTATACCCTGGCGAACTGCTATAATCACATGGGACGGGTTTACTCCGAGCAAGGGGATCTACCGGCAGCTTTAGCGCATTTCACGCAGGCAGCCAACACACTTTCCTACGATACACTGGACCTTACACTACCGATACCCTGGCAGGCATCACAGGATCTGGAGGATGCCCTGGTTAACCTAGGCATCGCTTACAATCAGCGTTACCGGCTGACAAAGGATAGCAACGACCTCAAAAAATCCGGTGAATTTTTAACCGACGCCATGATCGTAAAAAACGGGTTACGCGTCAATTTTGCGGATCTAACTTCCAAGATCAACCTGGTGCAGCGAAACGATCTTTGGAGTGAGTGGGCAGTTGATACTTACCAGAAACTCTATTTACTTACTAATGACAGGCACTATCTGGAAGCGGCCTTTCAATTTGCCGAGGTTGGAAAGAGTACACTGTTATTTGAAGCGGTCCGGCATAAAAAAGAGATCCAGTTTGAAGGGGTACCCGACAGCCTCTTACAAAGTGAATACGATTTAAAGGCCAGATTAAATTACTTCTACGAAAAATTAATTTACAGCGGGAGTGATGAGTCTCTTTCCGAAGACCGGGCCAGGTGGAATCAGGAGATCTTTAATCTTAAAAGAAGCTACGAAGAGCTAAAAGCCGATTTTGCGAACTTTCATCCCGGCTATTTCGATTTGATGTATAACTTGGAAACGGTCTCCCTAAAACAATTACAGCAATCTTTGCCCAGGGATCAGGCGATGATCGAATATCAGGTCGGCGATAGTACTATTTTCGTTTTCTTAGTGACCACCGATGAGGTTCGGTTGATCCCGATTAAATATGATTTTCCCTTGGAAAGCTGGATCGAGCAGGTGCGTAAGCACATAACCGGTACGATGCCCTATAATATGGATAATTTTAGGGAACCGGCCCACCTGTTATACCAAAAACTGATCCGCCCGCTTGCGGATGAGCTGCCCGAACGCCTGGTTATTGTACCTGATAAAAAGTTGGGTTATATCCCCTTTGAAGCTTTGTTGACCGCAATGCCGAAAGATAACTATGTAGAGCGATGGCCATTTTTAATTAATGATCACGAGATCAGCTACAACTATTCCCTAACCCTGCTGGACGCCATGAAAACTATAGTGCATCAAGATCCCTCCCGGCAAATATTAGCGATGGCCCCTTTTAGCGGTAAGGATACTGTTTATCTGCAGTTGCCAAATCAAAGTGCGGATACCGGTCAGGTTATCCATAAGTTTCTTCCCCTGCTATATAGTAAAGAAGAGATCGATATGTTCGAGAGCGAACCGCAAAACCAAACAGTTTACGGAAAAGCAGCTACCAAGAAAAAGTTTATGCAGGAAGCGCCCAAATGCCGTATTCTGCATTTGGCTACCCACGCTGAGGCCAATTCCGTGCAAGGAGAGAATTCTTTTCTGGTCTTCGCCTATACCGATCAACCCGATGAACAGATGCTATTGCACGTTCGTGACCTTTACGGTTTACAGCTCAATGCCGATCTGGTCGTTTTGTCAGCTTGTGAAACGGGGATCGGTGAACTACGACAAGGGGAGGGCATCATCAGTCTGGCCCGGGCTTTTTCCTACGCCGGTGCCAAGAGCCTGATCACCTCGCTTTGGAAAATTGATGATCAACACACGCAGCAGTTAATGGCTGGATTCTACGCTTATCTCAACGCAGGTGTGTCCAAGGACAGCAGCTTGCGTCGGGCTAAGTTAGACTACCTAAAAACACATAGCGGCCGGGAAGCATTTCCTGCTAACTGGTCGGGCTTTGTGGCTATTGGGGACACCAGCAGTATTAAATAACGGAAGTTGCTAAGTACTGAGTAGAGGTCCCGCCCATAATACAACTTGATATAAATAGCCACTGAATTAATTTGACACTATAAGATCAAGGCACAGTCCTGGCGATTAAAGCCTAGGTCCAGGAGGCGTATTACGTTCATTCGATTTCGTACTGCTGTACTTTTGCGCCTTTTCTTTCGATATTTACAGTATCGACATCCATGCTATTGAAGCTGAAGAGGAGTATACAATCTGTGTAGTAGTTACTACAAAAATAATTATCTCCGCTTTTTCACAAATTCTGCCTTGATAAGTTAGATAAGCTTAGAATTAAACCTAAAAGAGAAACAACTATTCTCTCACCTGGCTCTTGTTCTAAGAATGTGACTCAAGTTTCTTACCAATATATTTTGGTTTTTTAAGTGAAGTGTCAACCACTCATCCCCTTGGCGGTGCCGGTGGTTAGCGTGCCAATCCTGTGAAGCATAGGTTTTACTATACTTAGAGGGAAAGTGAACCTTTCCGTTAGGGTACAGTTGGTAATCCATACCAATAAGATTTATTATACGGGCGCCCATATAAGCAGCGAGGTGAATGGCGGAATGCGTAGTGGATGACCAAGTAAATATGGACGCATCAGCGCCTAAGCTCAACTCTTTTTTCGAGAGATCACGTGAGTGAGGGTCCTGAATTGGATATATAAATGCGTTTCTATTGACAGTAGGGACTCGATGAGGAGTTACTCTTTTTGCTGGATCAGGCTGCCACTGCCGAACTAAAGTTTCCGGCAGTACAAATTTTCGGTTATCTATATGTTTTTTAATAACTTCATAAGGTTCTAATACATGAACAAATATGTAATCGACCCAAGGTATCACTTCAAATGCATAGTTAATTCCAAAACAAATTTTACCTCTAAAGCGATCCGCTTCAACTTGAAATAGGGATGGTCCGGCACCGAAGATATAGATTTCTTCACCTACATACTTTCGATATAACTCTGTGATTGGTCTTCCGTTTGCCGTGGCTATTCTAGCTGGAATACCTTCGGGGTGTTTATATTCGGGCAATGTTTTTTCCGATGTAAGTAAGCGATGATCTCCTAAACGATTGCTATCCGATATTTTAACATTTGTACTCATCCTGTAATCAAATGACTGGGAAAATGAAGCTTTATCGAATGGACGTATCTCATCGTGTAGGAACACATCGAAATACGCCTGCAAATAGCGGTGGATCAATTTTTGTGGATCCCAATGCTTCTCCATCCATGCTCGGGCTTGCCTACCCTTAGCTTCTAGTTGGGGGCGATTTTCAATGAAGTAACAAAGTTGGATAAAAAGTTGAGACAAACTTGATCGTAGAAAGGGGTCTGAAAACTGTCCTGTTACTGAGCGAATGAAACTCTTAGTTTGCTGATCGACATTATTGATCGTCAGTGCTCCCACCGAACATCCTTCCAACGATTGTAAGTGATAGCTTCCAGTCACACATTCATCGATACAAATGTGTGCACTCTGTTTTTCCAACAAGCATTCCTCGTAGGAACGATTATTAAATACGACTATTTCTACGGCTGTCTTATATTTTGCCTTGATCTTTTCAAGAATAGCAATGGTTTCTGTAGATCCTTTATCAGACCATCCCCCCTTCATTTCTGATGCCCAGGAGTAAAAGATTTTCACCTTATCTTTTGCCTTTTTGGTCGGTAAGTGTTCCGGAGCCCAAATATCGATCAGATTTGGTACGATGGCAGCATCGGTGTAGTACCGTGGATGGTACTGGGCAATCACCAATTTTCTTTTATTAAAAATTTTATCACTAGCACCGGGTCGGTACTGTCTGGGTGGAGAATGATATTGTATTAAGGACTTCTTACCCGGCGTGAGCGGCCCCCAAGCTTTACGGTGATAATGTACAATATCCGCTTGCAATAATTGGTCTGACAATTGATCTTTGCTTGGATCAACCAGATCATATGCCCAACGAAGTTGGTTAAGTGCCGGTGACGTAAAATGCTTCTGGAGAATAGTTGAAGAGCGGCAATTTGTATACTTGTTAATAATTTTACTTAAATGTACCGGAGCTCCAGCAAGAGCAGACGGACAGAGATGAAGGATATGCAATGGAAGGATGCACCGCCAATCTCGTTTTTCAAAAAAATCCAGCTTACTCTGCGAATTGCAATTAAAAACACCATCCCTGCGGCAATGTGTCTCGATCTGATTAGCACAGCGCTGTAGGTTATAATCTATCTGGTATGTTCTCCCTCTTTTTATTCGATCGAATGATGTGTAGCGATCGTACCATTTATCTCCTTGTCCATGCAAAGAATACATGTCAATTCCGAACAGTAGAATTGTCTTTTTGGGGAAATATTTCTGTAGTAATTGTAGGGCCCAAACTACCGTGTAATTGCCACGTAAATCTTCTTCTTTGACGCTAAACCAGTAATCGATTGATCGTTTAAGCGATTCGGGTACTTTCCCTTTTTGCGCCAAAAATTGCAGGTTTTTCCGATTGTTCCGGTAATGATTTTCCAAAAATTCCGATACTTTCAGATCGGACCACATGTTTAAATGCCCCTGTAAATGAACAGGAGCATAATTTATGGTTATAACAAACGTCTTTGATCTAATAAAATTAAATTCTTGACTCGTAATTGCATGGATAGAATTACCCGATCCGAACAAGGCGATATAAGGTTGGTTGATCCGAAGCGATCGCAGGCTGTTATATACAGTTTTCGGCATTGATAATGATTAGCACTTTATAGTAAAATTAAATATGCAAGGTGGTCCAATTTATTATCCCACGATTCACTTTCCCATATTGATGCCACAACAAGTAAAGATAGTGAATTGGGGCATTAATCCGTTGCAGGAATTTTGGAAATTTCTCGCTCTTTAAAAGCAATAGCACCTCATAACAAATAAAATGGAATATCTACTAATAATTAAATTTTTCAATATATTGGGAAATAGATTAATGTCATCTAAGCATTAGAAAAGATAAAAAAATGATCAAAGTGAACGCTCGCGGGCCAGAAGTCAAAGATTGGCAGCAATTTCTCAAGCAACAAAAATTATTACAAGGAACTGCGGATGGTATATTTGGTCCAGCTACCCTCCAGGCTACTAAAGTATTTCAGGAAAATAGTGGATTGAACTCCGACGGAATAGTGGGGCCGCAAACAATCGCAAAAGCTAAAGAAGCTGGATATGTGCCGGCACCGATACCTAACTTTCCACCACCAGATTCGATCAATGCCATTCTTGATCTTTATCGGCTAAATGAGATTAAGGATGATGATAACAATACGCATACTGTATTTGACTTTGTCGAAGCCAGGAATTCAGGTATTATGGCCATCTTTCACAAAGCTACCCAAGGAGTTGATTTCAAAAAAGACATGCCGAAGTACGACGAGCGCAAACAAGCTGCATTGGAGGCCAATTTACTATGGGGGGCTTACCATTTCGGTACCGACCAAGATGGTAAAGATCAGGCTAAATTCTTTTTAGATAATATTGGTCAAGCAGGTAATGTACTACCGGCACTGGACTTTGAAGCGATACGAGATAAAAATGGTAAGATAATAACACTGATGAATATACAACAAGCAGAAGATTTTGTAACTTATATTAAGGATACAACTGGGAAATGGCCTGGAATCTATGGAAGTAGTGATCTGAGAGAAGCCATGAAGAATTATGAAGGAGATATTCTGACCAATTGTTGGCTGTGGTTAGCAGGATACGTAAACGAAAGCCAGTTAAAGTTACCTGCAGGTTGGTCAAGGTGGACTATCTGGCAATACACGGACGGAGAGCATCCAAATCCATCACCAGCAGTACCGGGTATAGGAAGCTACGACCGGGATATCTTTAATGGAACGGCGGAAGAGCTGGATACATTTTGGAAAACCAATTCGATTTAAACGGCCTATTTCACTGTAACTTATATATTATAACTTTTTATATACTATTCACTTTCAGCACATGATCGGTTCCGCACTACAGTTTGTAACAAATAAAATGGACGCCGTTATCCGGCAGCGGTTAAAGTCGCCACCAGGATCAAATAAAGTTATTTTGAGTTCGATTATGGAGCCGGAGGGGACTATAGCTATCAAAGAAGAAAATGTACTATTATTCAGCTTAGTCAACATTCAGAAAGATCCCATAGCGGGAGGTGAAGTCCGTCGATTCCCTCTTGGTGATCAGGTAGTCGTTGGTAAAGCACCATCGGTGCATTTAAATCTTTTTATAATATTAGCTGCTCATTTCAAAGCGGAGCAAACTCGAGAGGGCCTGGATATGCTTTCTATGGGCATTGCGTTTCTCCAGGGAATGCCATTGTGGAATGAACAGACATCACCTGGAATGCCCGAAGGCATAGCCAAGTTGATCTTTGAACTCGAATCTCCTGATTTTCATCAACAGAGTCATATATGGGGCGCTATAGGGGCAAAATACATGCCTTCAGTATTGTATAAGGTGAGGACAATTATTGTTGACGACGGTACGATTGATCAGGTTCTCCCAACTGTAAAAACAACGGTAAAAGATATAAGCTAAGCTTCAAATTATGATCGCTTCAGTTCAGACATTATTGGAAATAAGAGTGCAACATGAATATTTCGGAGACCGACATGCCGTTGATCTTATCCAGATCGGAAATAATATTATAAACGCTTCAGTGAGCATAGGAATAAATCGTCAGAAAGACAGAATAGTGATTTATAAGAATGCGCAGGACCAGGTTGATCAACAACTTCCGCTTATCTTTCCACTTTGGTTTCAAGATCCTACTTTTACAAATTATACCGCCATTGACCTGGTACATACCGGCAGAAACAATATGCCTCTTCCCCAGATAGAATCTCCAAAAATACTATTGTTTTGCGCATCCAAAACGAAGGAGATCATAACTAGTGAAGATGCCCGATTGCTACCGATACACCCCTTACGATTTACCTATCCTGTATCGACGGAAGAATGGCAGACACTTAAAAAGATTCAAATTGTGCCGATCACCGGAGAAGCGTTTTTTCTACCTCTACCCGGGTTACGTCCGAAACTCAACTACCAATTTGACCTGTCAAACGCCGGTCCAGGAGCCTACGAAGCAATATTTACTTTTTCAGATCGATCCGATAAAACTTATGCTTTTTTTGCTTCTGATACTTTCTCTTTTCGCCCCCCACCGGCCGCACTGTTGGTACCGCCCGAAGCGATGGCCATAGAGTCCGGGATAGATCACACCTACAATTTTTCCCTCGTTTTTCCCGAAACCCATCTCCAGGTAGTAGAGGGAATCGGCCCCAAGCTGGAAGCAGTGCTTCACGCAGCCGGAATCAGCAATTGGAGTAAGTTGGCAGCAGCCCAGCCGGAAGAACTCCGGACCATACTCACAAATGCGGATCCAAATCACCGTATTCACCATCCGGGAAGCTGGCCCGAGCAAGCTGCGCTAGCCCAGCGGGGGGATTGGAAGGGACTGATTACTTTTCAACATCAACTGCACGCAGGACGCAAAGACCGGGGCGACGGTGAAACTCCGGCAAAAGTCAGTCGTAAAGTAGAGCAGCAGACGGGCATTGCGGTTGAGGCATACGCTCCAGAGCCCCTAAAGCTAAAGCTATGGTTCAAGGCCAAGTCTACGTATTGGCAATATTTTCTACAAGGGCTAGCCAACGAAGATTGGAAAGACATCCAGGTCTCTACTATTCGAATTGGCAATAAGGAAATCTCATTTAAAAAAGAAACCGACCCTATTGACCTGCCAACTGGTGGTCAAGCATGGGTTATAAGTTCTCAAAAACCGATCCCCCTACGGGATCGGCCATCATGGAAAGTTCGACTGTCGACGCCATACCTATCAGAAGGACTTGTATTACCGGCTGCACAACCGGGAATTATAAAGCGAAAAGACCGATCGGCTGCCAATCCAAAGTGGTATTCAGAAATATTCATCAAATTATAAATATGGATCAGCCCACAATCGATCAATCCCTACATTGGCATCTGGAATGGTTTCAGGCTGTTCTGGATCTTCGGATTGCGCAATACTTCGAGCACGATCATCCGCGGCGGGATGAAGGATTTCCCCCACCACCAACTCTCCCGCCTTCTACCCCACTGGATCGCTTATTCGAGGAATACGATATGAACTGGGAAGAGCGAATCGTGGTGCTGCTAGCATTGGCACCCCATATACGACCACAATTACTAGATATATTCTACATCGAAAACTCAACGACCAAACGTGGATTTACCGAATTTGGTGGTGTACAGGGCAAGCAACACGGAGGATTTTTACCCACCGGTGAGACCGCAGTCTTTATCATAGCCGGTAGCCAAATGGACCAGCGTCTTCTTGCTATGCGGATTTTCCGGCGGGACCACTATTTATTCGAGGAACAGATCTTACGAATGGGTTCGGAAAGAAGTGGGGAGCCGGTCCTAAGTGTTCCTTTAGAGCTTTCTCCCACCTGTCTTCGGGCCATTTTGTGGGACGAACAATACGAACCTGATTTCGGACCAGGCTTTCCAGCCAAACGCGTGAGCACCCCGCTGGAATGGGGCGATCTGGTATTACCTCCCTATGTATTGCAGCAGATCAATGAAATAAAAGCATGGGTACTATATGAAATGAAGATTCGGGAAGATTGGGTGCTAAACAAATGGATCAAGCCCGGTTACCGGAGCCTATTTTTCGGACCGCCCGGCACAGGTAAAACTATGACAGCCTCATTATTGGGTAAAGCCGTAAATCGTGCCGTTTACCGTATCGATTTATCAATGGTTGTATCCAAGTACATTGGGGAAACGGAAAAGAACCTGGCCGGCATTTTTGACCAGGCAGAACGCCGGCAATGGATTCTTTTTTTCGATGAAGCCGATGCGTTATTTGGTAAGCGTACCCAGACGAAGTCTTCTAATGATCGCTATGCGAATCAAGAAGTCTCTTACCTGCTACAGCGTGTAGAGGATTACCCAGGGCTGGTTATCCTTGCATCTAATTTTAAAGGTAATTTAGATGAAGCTTTTATCCGGCGGTTTCAATCTATTATTCAATTTCCTGTACCCGGCCCAGATCAGCGCCTATTGCTATGGCAAAAAATATTTTCCGGAGGCCTGCGTCCGGCACACGACCTAGATCTGGAGGCGATTGCCGAAAAGTACGAAATTACCGGGGGAGAGATCATCAATGTCCTCCGTACGCTAGCGGTACAAATGGCACACGCCAAACGAGAAGAGGTCCATCTCCGGGATATTCTGGAGAGTTTACGCAAAGAATATCAAAAAAGCGGCCGGGTGATGATGGGACGGGCGTAAACTTCCTTTAAGGTAAGCAAGTCTGAAGGCAAAGAATTTATTTTTTATATCTTAACCTGACAATAGCGATAAATTAGTATGGAGCAATACAGGTCAAATCTCAAGTTGCAAACCGACACAAAACGGTCGGTCAGTGAGATGGTTGCGCAAAGACGAAGTAAGCATACATCCAGCACGACTATGCTGGATCAAAGACCTGCTGCCCTCCAAGCACAACAGCAGCGGACATTTCTAGATCAGAGCCCTCAAGTCAGCCAGCTCCGAGCACTACAGGATAAGATGAACAGTCGCCCTAATGGCCTGGCAGATACCCTTCAGCGAAAAAGCGAGAGCGTTCCAGAGCAAAACAGAAACAATACCGGGCTTCCTGACAGACTAAAATCAGGTATCGAGCACCTCTCCGGTTATTCAATGGACGATGTGCGGGTACACTACAACTCGGTCAGGCCGGCCCAATTGCAAGCGCATGCCTACGCACAGGGCACAGACATTCATCTAGCTCCGGGACAAGAAAAGCATTTACCGCACGAAGCCTGGCACGTAGTGCAACAAAAACAAGGGCGGGTGCGCCCTACTATGCAGCTGAAAGGTAAGGTAAATATAAATGATGACGAGGCATTGGAACGAGAAGCAGATGTAATGGGAGCACAGGCTAAGAGGATACAATGAGCCAAGTCAACTACTTTGCCTTATGGGGATATTGACGGTTCAGCCAAGATGATCGGCCGATGATATTTCACGGGCCGAAAACCTACAGGCGAGACAACTTCAATTTCAAAATGGCTAAACGCAAAAAGATAAAGCAAGAATTCCCAGCATGAAATCAACTAAGGAAGCAGAGCGTAAGTCCCCGAATTATGTCCCCGCCACAGGTGCCGACAAGGGGCGGGAGGCCGGCGCTGTTTCCCAGATGACCGATCACCGGCAGGAAATTATTCACATCCAACAACAGCAGGAAATCATACAACACAGTCCTCGAGTGGTGCAGCTAAATATCCTACAACAGGCTGCTAACGCCCATACGCTTCCCCTACTCTACCGCAGGCAACAACAGGAAAGTGTCCGAACGAACGATGAAGTGAAGGTGGAACAAAAAGCAGAAAAACTGGCAACCGGGGATTTCCGACAGCCAGGCGGTTCGCCGGTTTCAAGAGATCTAAATTTGCCCAGTCCGACCTATACCACGCCACAACTCCGCCACACTACTATTCAAGGCGGCGTTTTGCAAGCAAAGTGGTATATGTTGAACGGCACCCCGATCTGGATCAACGCCGGGGATATGGTTCCACCAGGTGCAGTCGATTTTTCCACTGCCTTTTACCAGAATCCTGCACTTATCCATCCGGGTGGGGCGCAGGAGGAGCGTTATGACGCTGCCGGAGTCAAATCCAGCAAAGCGGTCGTGAAAGGCCCGGATACGGATCAGGATTTGGCTAAGCGAAGTAAAAAAGCCGGCAAGAGTGTACGTAAGCGAGCCAAAAGCAGTAGCGTACGCGAACTGGAAGCAGGCACCCGACTGCTGGCATCAGTCTCCAAAAAGATGGAAGCTATTGCCGGAGACACTCTCGGCAAAAACCACCCGGCCAAGGTAAGAAAACTGCACAAGGCAAAAACTATCGGCCAGGATAAGTACCGAAGAATCACCAAATCAAAGGACGAACTGGTTCGCAATGCCGGGGCCAGAGAGTTTTTTAATGCCATGAACGAATCCGAGGGAGGAAACGCCCCTCCTACCCCACCAGCTACGCGATTGGCGCTTAGCGATCTACGAGAACAAGGTTTAAGACTTGCCAGTTCAGCTCGGGCGGAAACCCGGGGCATCGTACATCCCAGTACTATTGGCGGGCAGGTAGACGGCCAGCAACATGTCACGAGTTGGAAAAATAACTGGCCGGAGCTACAAGGAAGAACTTCAGCTCACAGTTATAACGACCGGGCACGGGCTGAAAATGCCATGGAATTGCTGGAACAATTACTCCAAGGCTCCGCTAATCGTCCTGAAATTCTCATACTTTCCTGGGTATTAAGGTCTATAACCGGGACATTGGAACAAATGGCGGCCCCACTTTCAGCAAAAAATGTAACAAATTGGAATCCTGCCTTCCACGAGCAGCAGCGCCGCCAGCGTGAAACAATCAAACTGATGGCAGAGTTGATCGCTGAAAGTTTAGAAATTCGCCGCCCAACCGGCCATCAGGGCTTCACAGATCCATTTCGGGCGCAAACTGCCCCTACTTCACCACGACGGATGGACAAAAATGACACATTAGCGGATTATAAGCACCGGATTCATACCCTGATCACGACCATTGGCATTTTCGACCAGCCGACCTATCCAAACCGGGGAATATTAGCTACTGTCCGGAGCAATATTCAGCAGCTTAATCCAAATGACATAGACGACGAAGCTAATCTAAATACCTACTACGGGCAGATCTATCAATGGTTCATGAATAATTTGTCCCACATCCAGCGTCCCCGGACCACTGTCGCGCCTCATCTTGCTGCGGGAGCAAACGGACAGAGGTTGCCGGCACTTCGGCAGTTTTTTGCCGAATGCGGGCAGATGGCCGCGCACAACGCTCTGGTACTGGATCCCGCGATTGGGCGTCCTGATAATGATGCTTCCCTAAATGCGCTGGGGCCACTGGCTAATAACATTTCGGAGGATGATATTCGTGCCATACTGGTCAGTCAGGGCGCAGCACATATTCCGGTGATCGGAAATCTACACCAAATGCAAACACTGAGACAAATGGTAGATATTGCCGACCATTCCGTAAATACACCTATAGGTGCGACAGCAGCTCTTGATGCAGAAGCGGATCTCGTTGCGAATAATCAGGGCCCCGCAGATCGGGCCGGCCTGACTACACTAAATGACTTTCGGCGTGGTGCGACCAATAGTTTTGTAGGAGTAGTTAATACCACCAGTCACCGTGATGCCAGTGAACGAGGTTTTCACTGGATAGCCTTTCGAGCAACTCGTAGTGCACAAGGCGCAGCTCCTCCGGCTATTACCATAGAATATCTAGATTCACTGGAAGGCAACCACACTTATACCCAGCTTTTTACAAGCCTACGAACGGCACTATAAAGTATACTTGAGCGATTTAAAGGCTTTTTTTTGCTAAAAAAAGCTCAAGATAGGAATTGCGAACTATGCTATTTAAGTCCCCACTCTACTTCCAGCAAAGTATCCGTCCAGGACAAATTCACTACAGAAATTCCCCAAGGCAGCTCCGTTAGGAGAATATCGTAACTTTTCTGAGGGATCTGTAAAAACCATCCTTTAGGTGTACGTGCCAGATAACCTTCGCGTAAAAGAAAAGTTTCACGCAGGGCATCAATAGAAATATCGCCAATTACCGACCAGTGACTAATGACAGCCCGAAGCAGGCCCTCACAAAGTTCAGTGAGTTGATCACCAACAGTAAAACCAACAGTTAGCGGAGCCTCCATAGGCCAGGCACAAAGGAGCTTATTCAGCAGCAACTTATACTCTTCAGGAGCGCTTTCGCCGCTTACCAGATATTCTAATAGATAGACCGCTCGCTGTTGGTGAGCCTCATCGACAAAATGACCATCCTTCATCAAGCCGGCTCTTTCGAAAAACACCCCCAGATACGGCCATACTAATACCATACCGGCATTTGCTACCAGCCAAACTTCAGCTTGATCAGTCGAGGTATCTGCGGATTCTTTTTCCAAAAGTTTGCGGTATAGCGATTTGATTTTCGGAGAACCTATTGATCCAGAATTAAGCGCAGCATTTGAATGGGCTACAATGTCAAGTTTAGGCATCGTCACTTCTAAATTGTCTCTGATCACCTGCATAAAACGCTCCTGGGATAAGCCATGCTGAAGTACCGGACCCAGGTACTGCAAAACCGGTAACAGTCTCTGCAAATAATCGGAAAAAGTAAGCTCACTATCGACAGCCTGCTTGGCAAGCATTTCCGTCAAAATCCGCTGCCGGACTGCATCATCTCCAGATTGAGTCAGACCTTTTAAAATTGATTGGCCAAAAAGTTCTTCCGGGAAAGCTGCCGGAACAAAACTTCCACCCAAGCGCATTTCCTCCGTAATGATCAAAACAATGTCTAACAAAAAAGTTTTCTGATCGATACTTAAAGTGGCAAATTCGGGAGAGCGATCCTGAAAAATTCGTTCCCACTGCTGCACGATAGCCACCGTTCGGAGGATCCTACGGGGAGCGCTCTGCTCCTTATCAGATGTTTCACCCAGTTTTGAAAGCCATTCTTCTACAGAGATGCTACTCCTAGTCGCCAGATTTTTAAGAATATCTGTAAAATATCCCGACAAAGAAAAATTACTAAGCGGTAGCTTTTGGCTCATAGCCCCCCAGCTTGCCCACCAATAATCTTTAACAGAAAGACCACCGTATTTGAGCAATCCCATTTCAGTGAGAATTATTTGCCACTGCAAAGTGGAGGCCCCAGCAGGATAATGCAGTAGATCGAGGATAGCTGCCGATATCTTTTGCGGCAAAAAAGTAGCCATACGATCAGAAAATCCAGGATCGTACAAGCGAGCATACAGCCATTCTTTCAAGCTAGACGGAGAGTGCCGTAACCAAATAGAAATCCAATCCCAGAGATGAGTAAGGGAAGTGCCGGATGGTAACATTTCTGATATAAAAAAATCCTGGACCAAACCAATGTTACGGGCAAGATGCGCTATTGCTTCATTGCTACTATCGTTTATGATGGTTTCATTTATCCATTCATCTGAGGCATTTGCCTCCACCTCTTGCGGTGCGTGGGTTCCTCCACTAAGCTCCCAGATCATATGAAGCAAGGATGGAGATAATGAGTTTTTTGGCAATCGCACTACCTGATCCAGAATTCCGGCAAACCAACTGGTCGAAGATTGCGCTCGGCGGGTAGCCAATAAGTGTAGAAAAGATTTCATTATTTGGGAAGAAGACCACCAATTGGCTGTCGGACCGATCAGGCGGGTTAAAAAGAACAGCGTTATGGTTTTATGCACCTGGGAGGCGGTCCAACCTGGAAGAAGATTGCGACGAGCGAGCCATACCAACTCCCGTTCCAAAATATTTAAAGGGCCTGAAAGCTCCGAATGATCATGAGCTATCAATTTTCGGGACACTTCTGGAGGGAAATTTAAAAGGTAAGCATCAGCCGCTCCCCCAGTATTTACGAGTACCTCTACCAGTCTGTGGATTGCCTGCGGTTGCTTAGTCCATAGCTGGCGGACAAAACGCTGCCAAAATCGGATGCCCCACAAGCTAAAATCCGGCAATACCCATTCGTTCTCTTCCAGTTCCAGCAGTCTCTCCCGGACTCGAGCTCTTTGTTTCGGTGGAAAATCCACAAGAAAATCGTCTATCCAAGTTGTAAAAATCGTGATATCTTTCTCTGTCCTAGTAATATTCCGGTTGATAGCTCGTCGGTAGAATGGAGATAGTGATCGGTTCGAAGGATCAGCTGCTTGTTCAACGTTTGATATTTCGATCAGTTTTGATAGAATGGAGCTTCCCACGCTATCCCTTAGTCCCGCTACAATATGACTAATAATCTCCTGTTGGCCAAAGTTCGATGCATGCGGCCGGACGACAACTTTTAGCACTGGTTCCCATAAAAGGCTACGAATCGGCAGCTGGCCAGTTGACAATGTAGATAACTGGAGCAATGAATGCTGCAAATCTGCCAAAAGCCGTTCAATTAGGTTAAGATGCTTAGGACACAACAATTTTATCATTTGTAAAAGCTCCTCATCTGGGAATAGAGCGCACATCTGTTTACTAAACCATGGTTTCAGAGATAGATAATATAGTAAGGCTGTGAAAACCTGTGGTTTTACCGCAGCCAAATCTTTCAGCAGCTGCTTATCAGGTAGCCGATCATTCTTTTCTATCTGTAAGAGTTGTTCTTTAATCCAGTTTTTATCTTCTATTGGCCAAGCCAGTATAACCTGATTCATCCAATCAGGAAAGAAACTTTCTTCAACTTCAATAAAAACCTGTTTACGGGCCGGCAACTGCTGATTCAAAGGAAGTGAAGGATGTTCAGTAGGAAGAGTGAGCAAACCATCCAAGAACACCAAAAAGGAGTGTTGTCCAATCTCACCTAGACGGTCCATAAAGCCGTTAAGCAGATGAACTACAAGATCCTGCTTCTTAAAAAGTTCACCAAGTTGTGGTAAAGTAAACGCTAAAACTAACTCCCAAAGTAGAACCCGAAAAGCAAGCCGATCCAACCTTGGCAGAGGATTTAACTGAAACTGTTCAGTCAAATCTACTACCAACTTTTGTAAGAAATCGACACGAGCAGGCGGCAATAACTGGATCAACTGCATAAGTTCCCGGTCATTATACGTTGCAGCTATCCTGCGGCTAACCGATTTAAGGCCGCTGATACGCTGCAATAATCCCTTCAATCCTGACAGGTCATTTTCCAACAATTGCAGCAATAATTCACCGGGAGAAAAATATTTATCCGGAGAAAGCCACCAGGGATAAGCCCCTTTCAGCAGGAAAGTTTCAAGAATTTCCAGGTCTCGGTTAGGTACTATTCTTTTTTGGAACTGTGGTTGATCCGGAACAGGAAACTTGAGTAAATGTGCCAATTGTTGTCTAAGCAGCGTTTCGACCTGTTCTGGCAATTGCTTTTCCATTTCATTAATAAGAATATTTCCAAGATCCAATTCCAGGCGCTCCAACACGATTAAGACGGCCGGATCTGTAAATTCACAGAAGACCTTTTCAAGTATGGCGAAAAGCCGCTGATCAATTATAGCACTAATTCGATCCTGAATCGGGCCCGGGATTTCCGAATCCGGTATCCTTAAATCAAATTGCAACCGAAAAATCCGGTGCTGCTGTTTATTCATCGGAGGGTTGGTTAACCGCAGCAATACGCGTCATCATAAACTCTAATAAAGCTTTGCGGAAGTAAGCAATGCCCGCTTCATTTTGTGAATATAGTTTCCACCAGTTGCCGAACAAAAACCGAAAATGCTGAAATTCGGTTTTAGATAACCAGATTACATTCAACCATAGATGGGCTGGAGCCTCTGATCGAAGCGTTTTTTCCAATGCTTCCCGAAATTCCTTTTGCTGAAAACGAACTGGCCAATCTGGAACCACTGCGGTGATCGTGGCGGTAAAGGGATCTGCGAATATAGGATCATAAGCAGCACCTTCAGTCGAAACACCTTGGGGATATGACCAAGGTTTAAGGAGCGGGCGACAGTACCGATGTAGTACGTTCTTTTCGTCGGCCATTCGCTCGAGTTGTAAGTGCCATTGATTACGCGCCAATTCGGCTTCTTCTAGAGAACTGTACCAAATCGCGGATTGAAACTTTATATTCATCCCCAGGGTCTCATACTGGAATATTAACTGGTAGTGGCCAGTTTCGGTCATCTCGGTCAGAAATTTAAAGAAAGCCTCTTTCTTTTTCCATTTTCCGATAATCGTTTCTGATTCCTGGAGATCCGTATAACTAAGTATGGAAACCATTTCTAAATAAGAGTCTCCGGATTTGGCTCCTAGATACAAACGGTAACTACCGTCAGGCTGCTTATGGGCTGAAATCGTAAAAGCTGCTATGGTGCTCAGCCAGTTTTTGATAGCTTTGGCTGCCTCCCATTCGGAAGCGTATATTGGAGGTGAAGTCAAAGAAACAACAGTATCCGAAGTAAAATATTGGAGTTGCACCTGATAACTTCCAGTTTCTCCAGCTACTATGAAGAAATTGAAACATCGATCAGAAGATATCTGGTTTTCAGTCTCTATTGACCAGGATTCGGTACCGGTAGGTAAAGCAGCTTCATCTGCACCACCACTTTCCAATCCACCGATAATATCAGGATATATAATATTATAATATGCAAAACCCTCTTGGATTAAGTTGTCGATTTCCGATAATGTGGTCTCGCTATACCAGGTATCCGTCTGTAACCATTTATTACCATTCTCATCCATCAATATCAACCCAAAATAATTTTCCGCGGGCTGCGGGCGCAATAAAAGATGCTCTACCAGATAAACTCGTTCACTAGTATTATTATACCTACGAAACAAAGCCGTTAACTCCTTTATAGCTGATTCGGCATCTTCTGCTGTAGGGAAAGAATGACCTAGATGATAAGTATTTGTTTTCAGAGTTAGATCCGTGATCTTGGAAAGAGATAGGCGAAATTCCGGTTCCCATCCTGTCTCAGTTTTAGGTGGCCAGTTGGATACCAATTGATAATTCGATGGGTCAGTACCAATACGCATAAGTTCTTTGAAATCTACAGGACTGCCGTCGTCGGTGACTAAAGCGTATTCACTGACAGGATTGCTGACGGGATTTTCCAAATCATAATCATCCTGCAGAAAACGTGCATTAAAATTAAAAACGTCGATTGATTCCGGAGTCATGTTCAGCAATAATTCAACCCATCTTCTTAATCCGGAAAATTCTTTTGGAAAGTTTGTCTCCTTTTGATCCAGATTGAAAGCTCGGTTGCGTTGAGCGCTGAGCTCCGCATAACTGTTCAGAACATTCATTTTGGTAGTCAATGCCGTCCATTGTTGGCGTTCCATCTGCTGTTCCGTAGCTTCCAAGTTATTGGTAAAATGGGTCAGTTGGCGGCCGAAGCGTGCAAGAATGTGAGTGAGGAACCTATTCCGGCGGTCCAAAAAGGTTTTTTCATCTTCGCGAAAATCAGCTAGTTTTCGAAGATAGTTTCTCAATAATTTTGAATTGTTTTCAGGCATATCATCATTCTCCTTGTCCTCTATTTGCTGATCAGTCAGGGCACTTTCTTGCAATAATTCCTGTAAATCTTCTACTGCAGTTTCCAACCCTTGGAAATAATACGTTCGTTTTACTGCCGTTGACCAGGAAAACAGATTACCTAGGTTGGCAAGTTGAGATAAATAATTGGCTAAAATTTGGTCGAAGATCAGCAAATAAGTTTTCAATTGCCTAATCTGTGCCAGGCGAGATGCTCCCGCACCAGCCGGTGGACCATGCGGCTCCAAACCGTAAAGACGAGGAAATTCCTGCTGAATGGAGAGGTATTGGGTAATGTCCCGGAATTTCCCTTGTGGTACGGGAATATCCCGAGCTTCAGCTGCCAGCTTAGGGGACCGCTGATTATTTTTCAGGTTTGAGTATTCTACAGCCGTGACAGATGGATCCCAGGCAGTAAGTTGATCCTCCTTTTTAACAAATATTACCTGTTGATCCAAATTAGCAAGAACTGGCTTACGGTGATGAGGGAGCTTTTCCCGATAGTTCCAAGTAGCATTTTTTCGCAAGGTTGCCGGCAAATCTTCGCCCTTCGTATCTGTTCGAAATTTCAATTCGTTTACGCGACGTACACCTGGTACAGCGTTAATTACCGGAAGCAGATCTACTGTCCGCAACTCTGATATGACGGGCTTAAGCGCGTCATCCGGTAGAAATCCGTGTAGCAGTTGGGGGCCATTAAAAATCTTATTGACATCCTGATCAAATTTTATCATCATTTCCGGTAATGAATAAAACTGAACAGTATTGACCAAGAAAAATTCCAGTTGTAACATCACCTCAGCGACAACTTTCTCCGTTACCGCCTCCGGCTCGATGGATAGATCAAGAAAGAAATAAATACTAAATGCATCACGAATGATAATTTTTCCCAAATCGTGCGCCAGATTCCGGTGTTTGGTAAAAGTCTGGCGAACATTTTGGATAAGCTGTTCCCTTTTTGATTCCCCCTGGTCAGCACGAGAGACAGAAGTATCGCGCTCCACTTTGATCTGCTCATTAGCATCTATAAGGATGTCGAGGATACCTCGGACAGGATTAAAGAAGTTGGGAGCCGGATACACCCAGGCATTATCAACTCCTTCCAGGTCGATGATAAGTTTACGAAAATCAGTTAAAGAAACCGGATTCACAGTTAATATATCGCGGGCAGTATAAAAACTAGTCTCCGTTAAATTTTCATTTAAAGTCTGTGTTTCTGCTAAAATATCCTCTATAGGGAACATAGTGCGATAACCCAGGTCAGTTAATGCATAAACAATGGATTCTAATATAGTTATACCTGGATCATGCTCATTGTAGTCTGTCCAATGACGGCTACCAGTACGAATAATAGCTTCTAGTCCCAACCGGCGTAGCGTGGTGAAATCAAGAGCAGCGTTTAATGCTTCTTCTGGACTCTCTATTCCATCATTTTTTGGGCTGTTTGCCATAATATTTTATCATTGGTATGCGGAGGCAGCACTTTCTCATTCACTACGAATATATAGCGCATTATCGGCAGCGGTGGGGACTATTACAACCTTTTCCTGCCCGGTATCATAGTTTTCGTGGGAAATATCTTTATGTACAATACCGGTCTCACTTGAGTCACTCCCTCCTGAAGATAGGCTTTTCAAATCAGGATTTTCATTGGCTGCTACCGGCAAGGTTCTCTCCGACGAGATATTATTATCGGAAATATCTCGCAAATCGTGTTTGGGTACAGAGCTCACTATTATCCATGGATAATCGGGGGAAATATTCTTAAAAGATTCCGAGATATCAATTTCTAAAATTTTATTTTGACCAGTTAATAAGCTAATCCTGAATTCAATTACATTTTCCACAAAAGGCTGATGATTTAGATATTCCAATAAAGTAAAATAGTTGAGAGAGTATTCAAAAGGATTAAATTGTTGATAATCATTATTCCAGGGTGCGATTTTTTCAATGAGCCCCTGGTTAAGTTGGTTAAGTAATTTTCCGCTATTCAGTCCTGCCTGAAATTTAATACTAGCATTTACCCGAAGAAAAACATAATCTGGGTTCCGGACTTCCAGTTGTAAAAACGGATCAATCCTCGGGCTAAGGTATTCACTCACCTCTAATAATAAACTTTGATTCGTTTTCGGGGCAAGTGGATTTTCGTTAGAAGAGATTTTAGCGGGCATGATGACCACCGTTACGGCTCCCGGCAAGGAAGTAGTGTGATCTGAAGCCAAAGTATGATTCAGGCAACGCACCAGTCCTATAGAAGGAAAGCCGTTCAGAACGAGATGTTCATAATCCCAAGCGGTAATCGCTCTATCTTTATGGCGAAGACGTTCCTGCACTCTGGTAAAAAACTGAACATCTGACTCCTCCGTTTTCCCACCGGAGGAAGGTACAGCCTGTACAATTTTATTGATCTTTGGATGTAGATCCTGCAAATTTTTGATTTTGCCAACCGGCAATGGCGCCTTTAAATGTGGAGCTTTTTCCAGCCCTCCGGCGTATGTGGCAATAGCAGCATGAGGATAAATCTTAACTGTATTGCAAACCGCGTCTGCAGCCTGGCCAGCCGTAGCTCGTAACCAGTATAGTTTCCCGGCGTCCGGTTTGGTCTGATCCGTGAAAGGCCCCTTATCCTTATACGCCACTAATGGGAGATTAAAGAGTATCAATCCGGACTGCAGAAATCCCTGCGTACCATCCTGCACAGCCAGTGGCGAAAAATCAACCCAATTTCCATTTTTCCAATAAGACCAAATAATTGGAGGAGGATTCTTGTCGCGATTTCCGCTAGCTTCATCAAAGACAAACATAAGGGAAAGTTCCTGTGGAGGCGATAGCTTTTCCAATCCTACATATAGATAACCCTGCCGATTATATACCGGGAGAAGTGATACCATTTTACATGATTCGAGATCATGAGCAGTTATGCCAAATGCATCCAAATGAAAAAAGTTCAGGATGGCAGTATGACCATTTGATCTTTTGGAAAAGTCTATTCGCTGGGAAGCCCGATAAGAGATTTTCAGATTCTTGATTTTTGGAGTATAAGCCGGCCGGGGTGGTAATAACAAGCTGTTTTTTGTCGTATCAGGAGGTACAATTGCTGCTTTTGTTTTCACTGAGCGGTATTTATCCAACTGCTGATCGATCTCACTGGCGGTCTTATGGACTGCATCACCTGCTTTTTTCACTAATCTGGCTACCGGAAAAACAAGGCTCAAAAGTCCAGTAACGCCGTCAAAAACCTTCCAGAGGCCTTCTCTTTTCTGGTGTTTTGGCGGCTCCTCCTTAGATCCATCTTCTGTCGACTGGCTCCCCGTAGAGAGTCCAGTATTTACAGCCCCATCTGAATTTTGGCTACTCGATTTTTCTTTCGGAGAAGGTTTGCTATCTGTCGCCCCTTTGTCGGCTCCACTATTTATTGCCCGGCCGGACATCAGCTGTATATTTTCGTTAGCAACTTCAGACAAAACCCGAGGATACAGCTCGTGTCCAAAAGCATAAGTGGGCTGATCCAGAGTAAATCGAAGAAATCCTTCGGAAGATTGTTCACCAAATTTCATTTTAGGAGAAAACGGAACAGAAGCAGCTTTTAGATCCCAGGAAATTTGATCTAGATGACATCGATAAATAGACTTTGATTTAAGCACGCCCTGTGCTTCTGTAGGGCAGGCAGTAGAAATTATTTCTGGATTGGACCTACGTTCCGGAGTGGAGCCAGTATCTTTTGTAAGAAGATCCTGTTTAGGAAAAATTGTTTCCACAGCAGGAGTTTCCATAGGAGTTGGAGCCTTTTGCAATGTGGATTGGTTCTTTTTATGGTTAAAAATTCCCTTTAATGCCGAGAAGGGGATCTTCAACCGCTGGGCAAGAAGCATTATAACCAACTGAAATATTCCAGATAAGCCCGACTTTTTTTTATCCGGTTTATCAGGTAGAACTGTTTGGCTAGCGGGAAATACTCTGGCAACAACGGCAGAGAGTATAGATTCCAATTCTTTTCGAATTGGGCGATGTTCATCTTCTGAAGTATTAAGGGCAGACGCAATGGTAGAAATTGGCATACTCGAAAGTATAGAAGAGTTCTTTACACCTTGAATGAGATCTTCCAAACCTTGATTTATTTTAAGGTCTGTGGTGCCGGTCTTAATTTCTGAGGATAATATTTTTTTAAAAAGCTCATGAGGGATCGCATCATTTCTGAGTTGTGTCAACACGTTATTTGTCTTATCTAAGGTCTCATGTATATCAGCAGGAGTAGGTAGAATTTTATCAGAGGCATTCTGCTCTTGGCTTGCCTTGTACCATACAAACATTGGAGCTGACAGATTAAAATTGCCTGATGAAGTAGCATTATTAATGCCCCCAGAGGAAAAGCCGGTTTCAAGAGCAGGAAGTGCCTCCCTTAAATTTGGGATAGCCTGATGAGCTATTATAAAATGAAAAAGTAATTTTTTTGCCTGTTCGACAGATAATTCTTCAATTGGCTGCTGCAGTCTTTTAGATTCGGGTGCCGGAATAATGCCAGTGCTGTCTGAAGAGATAGGCCCGGAGTTCACATCGGTATTCCACAGTGTAAAATCATCTGCCATTTCAATAGGTATAGGCACCCAGGAGTTATTGAGCAGTAAATTCAGGTGCCACGTAAACACGGCATTATTAAAAGGTTGATCCTGGTGAAATCGGTTGTACATTGCATAATATTCACAGAAACCGGTTGGGAATTTTGGCAAATCGTACCACTCTATTTCTATAATAAGTTCAGAAAGTGGCTTAGCAAAAATTTCGCTGTTACCAATATAAAAATTGTTGCCCAACACCGGCTTATCTCCAAATACCGCGAACGGGCTCTGTGTTTTTAATACCGAAAAATCGTTCTGAGCAATAAATTGACTAGCGTCTTGCACTATAGTTTCTAGATACACTCCTCGAAACCCGAGGTTGGCGAGCCAGGAATAAGGGTTGATTCCGCTTTTTTCCAATTCAGCTGGTTTAACCACTTTTTGTATCAGGTTAAAACGGAGGAGAGGATCATGGGTCTGGTAACCAAGGCCGTGGATCTTGGAATTATAAGGTACCACAGGAGGTTGATCAGAAGCAATTGTAATTGTGAAAGTAAGCCCGGACTCTAAACCATCGTCTTTGCTACTCCACTCCATGCCAGTTCCTGTTTCCTGACCTGGTGCCATACCGGTCCCCGTTTCACTCGAATTTTGAAAGGAGTAGCTTGTCAGAACCTGTACCTGTGAAGGTGCCGTCCAGCCCTGTGGACTGGAATAACTAATGGAGAATACTTCTTCCAAAAAGCTTTCGAGTGGGATGATCGGATATTGTTGTCTCCATTTTTGATTTAGATCTGAAAGGGTTTGCGGGTCGATATCAAGGGTCAGGGACAAAATTCGTTGACCGTCCGAAAGCAATAAATAGGCAGAAGAAAACGCAAATCCTAATCTTGCCAGATTAGGAAGAGGACGACTACCTTGTTTTTCGGGCAGCCCGGCTCCCAGAGTTGACCAAGCTGCAGGTTGTTTAATGAATGGTCCCCCCTTACCATCTCCGGAATCAGCCTTTGGTGCAGCAAGCAGATAAGGCAGTATATTGTTCTTTTTATCATCTCTTATAGTCCCGTTAAACAGCGTCATTAAGGCGACAATCTTGGCTGGCGTGACCGTCAAATCTCGGGTAGTCTTATAAACTATGGGATTACCCGTTGCATCAGTACCAGCTACCAGGGCGGTCCCCTGAGGGTGGAAAGACTCTTGATAAGCCGGGTTCATTTGGAAGTGGACCGGCACCTGATCCGGTATTGCCGGGGCCGGCTTTTGCAAAAGTACTTGCCGGTAGTAAAAATTCAGGTGTCTTTGTACATAACCGTTTAACAATTCACGAGTAGGCTCCATCATAGCCTGCAGCGCAAATAACAAAGATACCTGCGGTGTATGGTTCGATTGAAGAAGGGATTGTGCTAAAAAGCTTTGGGATTTTTGTTGTAAGACAGAGGCTGTACTATAGACACTTTCAAATAACTCCGTCAGGTAAGAAAAGAAATCAGCATGCCTTTCAAAGACAAAAGTCGTATTTCTATCCAGAAAACTAGAGTTACGTAGATCGAAGAAGGACCTTCCAAGCGTTTGCCATAATTGAGCCTGAGTTCTGTTTACATTTGATTCCAGATCCTCATGTGCCAGCCAATTCGGGTTTTGATTGAAAGTGTACAACATACTTTTATAACAATGTCGGAGCTGACCGGCACCTTTCCAGATATTTGCCTTATACAATTCCAGGATCATCTCGTCAATTTCCTGATAATCATCATTTTTCTTCCTCTGAAAATGAATAGCCTGATACCATTTCAACAGATTTCCGATTAGCCGGAGAGTCAATTTTAAAAGTTCAATCAGTACTTGTTCTTTGGAACTATTTAGAGGGGAAGCATTGAATTGATTGATTAGAGAGCGAAACTCGTCATGGAATCCCGATAAATCAGTATGCCCGATAGCAGCCAGCAGAAAGCTTAGATCCTGCTGAAAAAAGTTTTGCCAAGTTCCTTCAGGATCATTTTGAAGATTGTAGAATTGTAGAATACTTGAAAACTGCTCGATAAAATGAATGGTGTCCCGGTCGGTTTGCTCATCGATCTGTACAAATCCGGGTAAAAGAGCAGAAACGATTCGATCTGTTTGTTTGGTTCCCAGAGAGAAATAAAAAGTAGGTTTCATAAAAAATACTTCAGATTCGAGGAACCAATGTCCCCTCTCGAAGGAAGAAAGGAAACACCATATTTTGACGGCTATTGGTGCGAGAAATTAAAAAATCCACTTCAATATATACGATGCCCTCACCAGCCTGGGTAATATCGATCTCTACCTTTTCCAGAATTATACGCGGTTCAAAATTGGTAATTGCTTTTTCGATGCGATCTTCAAGAATAGTTTTTTGCGATAGGGAAATGTTCTGGAATAAGCTGGTCATCAGGTCGCAGCCATACTTCAGAGTTAGCACCCGCTCTCCCGGCTGAGTTCCAAACAAGATATTAAGACTTTGTTCGATATCCGCCTTACCTGTAACCATCTGAGCTGTTTGGTTTACAGGGTCAAATGTCGGGGGGAATGCCCAGCCGACGCCAATAATTTTATTGATCAATTCACTCACCGATGATGACATTTGGTACTCCAACTAAAATTGTTCCTCCATGAGCAGTAGTACTACCCATAAAAGCGGCAGGCAAGCCTTCGATCAAGACCGTACTTGATCCTTTGATAATAACATCCGGTGGACCTACACAGGCTAAGTTATCAGTCACTCTGGCAGCAGGTAGACCGCTTATTAGGACTGTTGGAGCTCCGGGGCCGACCACGGGTCCGCCAACATGGGGAACGATCCCGGTGACCATCGGACATTGATGAAAACTGAGGAATAAAGTTGCTGCAGGTGGCATTACGTTTGTTTTAGAGTTAGCTGATCTTTTTATTAGCCCAAAAATGAGTTAGGTTTAAAAAATATTGATTGTTGAATAGATTTCAGGGCTAATTGCACAAATGTAAATAAGTCAATATTCTATTAATTGATCGTAACCAGACTACCTTTCAAAGCCAAGGGGCCCGAGGCTTGAATGGATGTTGTTCCGCCTTCCGCCGATAATGAAATGCTTCCTTCAAGACTTGCATTCTGACCAGAAACGCTTACCTCCATACCTCCATCTACTTTGACCTGACTGGGAGAAGATACTGTGACGCCTCCCTCAGCAGATATTTTCATTTCACCCCCAGCTTTAATTTCAATATTAGAAGGACTCTGAATAGATATTCCATCAGTGTTTAAGGTAATCTTATTGCTGTTTTGGTCTTGAATAACAATTCCCTGATCTTGATCCGTCAATTGTATTTGGTTGGCGCCTGGAGTCTTGATTGTCAACACTTTATTTTGATCGTCGAATTCAATAACAAGCTGCTTTTTCGTCACAATTGCCTTTATAGGATTTTCTGCAGTAGGTTGATAGGCAGGTGCCCGTTGGCTGCTGTAAAGGCTTCCCAGAATCACCGGGAAACGCGGATCTTCGTTCAGGAAACCTAAAATTACTTCATCTTCTAATTCGGGCATAAAGAAATACCCAGCACTTGTAGTGGCATAGCCCTGTACCCACCGGGCCCATATCAATCCGTTGCCACTATCAGATTTAAACATGGGAACTTCTACCTGTACCCTAGTTTCTCCATCCGGGTCTTCGTCAATCTTTTTTACGATACCATTTTGTAAGCCCCTGATACCTGGCAAAAGAGCTGACGCCGGACGGGCAGTGACCTCTATTATAGAAGCGAACCAATCGGGAGAAAGGCCGATAGAAAGGAAGGTCCACCAATTTCCCTCATTGATCTCGTGTCGCACTCCAGAAATATAGGCATTGCCATTAAATCGCTTTCCTATACCTTTTAGTTCGACAACCGAATTGGGGGCCAGATCTGCATTACCAAATATTTTCAATGTTCCCTCAATTTTTGCCATACGGGACCTAAGAAGACTGGAATCGGCCCAAGTTTTCAAAGCTCCGGAGTCAAGGGGAGCCGTAGTTTGGAGAACTACTGTATCCGGTCCCGCTACCTTTGCAAGTTTATCTGCTGAAAGATTCCCCTGATCGGGGCCGGACGGAGAACTCGCCGAAGATTGTACAACCGACTGCGTTTTAAAATCCCAGGATTGTGCCTCCACACCAGCAAATTGGGTACGAGCATCCACTACAGTATCTACTTCAAAAATATCAGTTCCAAAGGTCAGCGTGAGATCCGGAGAAGCATCCACTTTTGGCGGCACTACCTCTACTTTTCCATCACCGGTAATGACAATCATACCGTTAGCTTCAACCCGCGTGAGCAAAAAATCCCAATCCGTTGCGTAGTACTGAACGATCTGAGCATAAGTATTAGTTGTGCTACTTACCTGAGCCGAAAGATTATGATCACCGATCAGTTGTGTAATCACATCACTATCTGTCTTATCAGTGAATATTCCATTTTTTGCACCAATGGTCATCTTTACTGCTTCATCTTTGCATTCTATCAGTAAAGACGGTCCCAAATCCGCTTTAGCCCGGAGGGATTGAGAGATTATAATTCCCTTAAAAATCCGTTTGGTCTTTAATCCAAAGCCTGCCTGAATTTCGATATCTTTTCCGGGCACGAATTCCTCTCCGTCACTAAGCTTGAAATCTTCCTTGGCTACAGATCCATCGATTAATCTAATTCGAGCGGATGCAATTTTATTAGCAACTTTTGAGACATTTACTTCATAAATATCGTACTCCTCTTTGATGGGTGATCCATCCACCATAATTTTCACGGATACCAATGAATGGTCAGTAGTTGATGCCATTTACAGGAGGTTATTTACTTATTGATAATCGGTGGAAAGGATAATTCTTTACCGGGGCGTAAATGTCTAAGGTGGTTCAATTGATTGGCCGCAGCCACCTGAACGAAGTAATTAGGATCATCGTATATTTCGGCACACAGAGCCGGCAGTCGGTCACCGGCCCTAACTGTTTTGATATGTGTTACATCCGGTGATTGGTTTTTTTTCTTTTTCTTTTGATCTTCAGGAAGTATAGAACTGGTAAAAACGACATCTGCTTCTGCTCTAAGAGGTGTCCCATTGGGATCGAATAATTTGTAATTAATCCCCAGACTGACCAAGACTCCCTTGAAGAGAAAAGTACCCCAGGAAAGCTGGAGATAGTACGGCCGATGAATGGACCCCCAATATTCAGAAGTTACTTTTCTAAATTTTTCAATTTGGAAAGACACAGGCTTTACCTTGTTTCCACTCATTAGCGATTTGGGGGCAGTAGCTATTAATCCGGTGCCATCAAAGACCAATTTAAAGCTGATCTTTTCTCCTCCAGTTGCGATATAACGAAGTTCTGGTGCCGAAGACCCTAGACTCTGCTGACCAGCATATTTGATCTCTACCTCTTTACGATAGGATTCAGGGTTGATGAGAACAGTAAATTTGCCCGCATAATCTGAATAATCAGGTTTTTTATAAGCGGTAATTGTAAGCTTTTCCAGTGCCATCGGCCTTATCTTTCCGTCTGTTTATCTAAAAAATCCTGCACCTTTTCTAAGCATCGGTTGATAATCCGTTTTTCAAGCTCTTTGACATCTACCTCAGACATTCTTCTTTTCCCACTTACTGATGGTGCATTTTCCAGCTGAGCTTTTATTACAATCTCTCTAATTTCCAGCGGCATCCTATCGTTATTTAAGCACCTTTCTTTGTTTCAAAATAATCGTAAGCCAGTTCTATAGATTCCACTGCTACTTCATTTGATAAGGAATCAAATTGAGCAATTTCCCATTTTACAGGCCAAACATTATGGAAGGTCCAGCTCATCAGTGTTTTCGAATTTTGGCCTTCCTGCGAAAATTGATCCAAAAGATGCACACTTACCATTAGCGGTGTGAAGGAGAATTCATTAATACCTTTTTCAATCCACTGTCGGAGTTCCGAATCCAAAATCAAGCCCCTTTTTAAGATCAGGTTAGGATATTTAGTCGTAGTTGGGAGTTTGTGCCTATATTGTAGCACCCCCCCTTCTATTACTTCTTCAGCGGAAGTTTCTGCAGATAAACCGGATACTTCTTTGAAACTTGCCTCCTTATCAGCTTTTCCCTTAAGTCCTTGAAAAAACACCTTAAAAAAGAAACTTACCGGGGGGTAATATGTACTGCTATTCGCCATTTAACCAAACTCCCTTAAGGATTATTTTTGTTTTTGATGATCAAGGTTTCGTAAGCAATCTCAATCGTATCGATTGCCGCTTCATTACCATCGGATTTCATATCGGTGCTAGTGATCTTGGTAGGCCAGGCATTATTCAGTTCCCATATCATAGTAGGCTTACCCGTTTCATTAAGTAATTGGATAGTAACCTTCTCACGTCCTTTGGTAATAGTATTGAGTTTGATCTGAGAAAACCAATCGAAAAATTTATTATCTCCAACAAATACCCCACGCTTCATCGTAACGTTGCTTACTTTTTGAATGCCCGGCATTTTAATCGGTAAGTGCACCGGGCTGTCACCGTGCCGGTATTCTATGATCTGAGCTTCCGTATCCAAACCACTAACCTCCGAGAAGCTGATTGTAGCACTGCCCCAACTAACTTTGAAATAAAATTTGGGCATTGGCCAAATCGCGTTTTCCTTTTTACCTGTAGGATCTGCCATTGTAGGTGTTTTAAGTATTTTTTTTCAAAATAATAAGTGTGTAAAGTAATGTCTTTCAATTTGTTGGTCGGCTTGCAGCAACTCAACAATAGATTCAAACATACTTTAAGAGGTAGCCATTTGCTGTTCGTAGGTAATGATAATGAATTCTGCCGGGCGGACTACGGCCAATTTAACCTGTACCCGCATGATACCTTCGAGTATATCCAAGGCGGTCATGGTTTTACCCAGTCCTACTTGTACCGAATAAGCGTCTGCCGGGGAGGCACCTTGGAGCGCCCCTTCTGACCAAAGGTTGTGAAGAAAATTGGAAATCATTGATTCGCACAACGTCCAAGTGGAAGCAGCATTAGGTTCAAACACCAAAGAGAAAGCCGCATTTGCAACCGATTGCTCAACCATAATCAAAAGGCGTCGAACATTGATATATTTCCAATCCAGGCTATTGCCATCCATAGTACGTGCCCCCCAGATAATAGCTGGTCCCCTCCCGTAGAAAGAACGAATGACATTGATGGATTTACCAGCCAGTGCATCTACATTCAGTGGTGCCTGCTGGTCATCATTAATGCTGACCATGGGAGCTACCACCGAGTTGATATTACGATTCGCGGGAGCCTGCCATACTCCTTCTGTATTATCTACAGTAGTATAGACTCCGGCAATGGCGCCAGTCGGAGGTAAAATGTTAACCTGGTTGGCAATAGCTGCCATAATATTTTGGTAGTAGTTATTCTTGGTTTCCAAAGCGGTATTATACTGCATTAGCAGGCTGGAAGCCGATGAAATGATCCCATTCAGCGCTTTAAGCAGCTGCGCGAAAGCGTTTTTGTACAGTGGTTCGGCAATATTAAAGGCTAGCTTTGGCTTATCCGCTTCTTTCACATCAGCTTTAAATACATAAGGATCAACAGGAGTTGCTGGTACTGGGATCCCCCAGGTGGTCAATTTATCTGAAATAGCACTACCAGCTGCTGAAGAAGGGAATTTACTTTCCAGAGCTGCCAAAAGCGTCATGGTGCTGGCTAATGTACCCTTGGGGTTACTTAACAGCGCTATATTGTTTTTCAGATCATTCGATTTTAGCTTGTTAGCGGCCCCATCTTTGGTAGATAAGATCCCCGTATTTCCCAGATCAAAAATCAGTTGATACATATTTGCAAGGACGGTACTTTGATCAGTAATTATCACCTTTGGGTCAACAGCGGGAGATCCGTTGAAGGCTGCGGACCAACTTGGGTAAACTGTAGCAGATGTTGCCCCGGTAAATGTCAGAGGAGATGTAATCAGCAAGTGTTCCTGCAAATTGTTTAGATCTGATGTCAGCTGATCCAAACTAGCAAGCAAAGGTTCTCCGACAATGATGGAACTTATATCTGTAAGATTGGGGTCTGCCTTATCTGCATCGATCGGTTTATAGATATTAGCATATGTTAGTTCAGAGGCATCTACCACTGCACATTCTAACCAAGGATAATAAGCGATGGCATAACTGAGATTATTGACCCCCATATTGTTTCTAAAATTACTGATTACCGATGCCGGATCATCGGGACTTAACCAGCCCTCATAGATATCCAATAAAGCCACTCGATCCCTTAGAGAACCAGCCTGACTAATCATCTGCTGCTGCAATACGTAGCAATCTTCTGCTTCGTTTAGGGAGAGTGCATCCGGCATAATGATCATTGTTGGTTTGGGGAACTGAATCAGTGGCAGTAACTCCAAACCGGCTAACATTTTATCACGGTCAGCCGGTTCGGCTTCCAGGACAAGTTCTTTATTATCATTGTAGGTAGGCTGAAGATAAGTACCTACAGATACAATGTAAGCCGGGCCTCCCCCATTTAGATAGAATAGGCGCAGGCTATTGTACATATAGAATAGCCCTACCTTTGCTGGTCCGATCTTATAATATTTACCTGAAACCGTGAAGTCATAGCTACCCGGGGGAATCATACTGCCATCAGCGGGTTTTGGCACTAAATTGATTGGGAATTGATATTCCGGAGCACCGCCGAAATAGCGGTTATATTCGCTCAGAGAGTTGATGAGCAGCGGTTGGTTGATCAAAGATTTACCGTTCCGTTCGGCTTTTTCGGTATAACCGATAAATGCTGGAATCGCGGTTGGAACCTGTGCAATTGATGGTGGAAATGCATTTTTTTCCACAGTGTAAACCCCTGGGGTCATGGGATTATTAGCGTTCATCATATTATTATTGGGTTTCAGGTAGGTATTTGTGAGAATGATCTTATTTACGCGAATAAATGTATACAAATCCAAATATCTATCATAATATTATTCTTTAAATAAAGATTTTTTTTAATTTTATTCCTGTTCATTTCCTTTCTTGAAAAATTTTCTATTACTTCATTTTTTTAAATAATTTCAATTAGTCTTAGGAGTAATTAGAATTCCGTATTATCCGGAATGATTTGCTTAATGCATCGGGTTGTGATGCATTAATAAAAAGGTAATGATAAAATAAAAAGGTTTATATCTACTCGATTAACCTTTTGTTCTGCTTTACTCTAATTTTGATATTAGGGAATATCACTAATTGCTTAAACAGTGCAGATACCGAAAGGTATAGGCTACTGGCCTTTTTGGAAAATAAATTGAAGCCATCTCCAAAATCCTTCTTTTTCACCATCAAACACATTTTTGAGATGTCTTCTCAGTAAAATACATCTAAAACTTAAACCAGACACAAATTAAATCCAGTATGGCAGAACAAAATGCGGGCAATTCCAATGGGAAGAAAAAGCCTACCAACTCCAAACAAATGTGGAATAATTTTCTGAAGGATATTGATGAGATCCTGAAGACTATTTCCACAAACGAAGTTAAGATAGCGGGCCAGGATACTAAAGATCTGCAAACATTCACCGAAAAAGAATCTAATCTTAGGACTGCTGCCGAAGAGCTTGGAGGTCCAGTTCCGTATTCCAAGGCCCCAGATTGGAAGGATATCCTATCCGATACCCCTTCAAAATCTCCCGTTCAATTTCGAAACATCATCTTCAATATATTGAAGGAAAATACCCTGGCTGATGATGAACAAGAAATTAGGAGTATCAATCTGCTACAGACTATTCATGATGTTTTCGAAGGTACCTACGTAGATCTGATCAGCGAAGGGAATGCTCCTAAAGACAAACTTTCATTTGTATTATGGATAGAAGCATCTATTTTTCAGTTGGAGAAAAATTTAGGGGTTCCCAAGCAACAGGAAATAGTAGATGGCCTTAATAAACTTGTTTTGGATACCTCCCAAAAATTAAAAGGTGCTTCATGGAGTGAATTTGAGAGCAAGTCTCCCAATACCGGTGAACCCTTACCTATTCCAACAGGTTCCGGTGTATCACCTTGTGCAGAAAGTGATGCTACTGGTATATGGCCAGAACATTTTTGTCCAACTATTTGGGAAATTCTGGCTAGTAAGGAGCAAACCGAGGAGGAGGTTGAGCAAAATACTGAGGATATCCTCAACAGGCTGAAAGGGGCGTTGAGCAGTTATGATCCCAATAATGAGACATCGATAAGGAATTGGATCAATACTACTATCAATGGTATCCCTTCCAGCGTAATATCTAACATAAAGAAAGAGGAACTAATCGCAGAATTAGAAGATGCAGTTACCCAAATTTTTCCTCAACCTGACAAAATGCACTTCTACACCACATTACAAACCAAACTTTTTCAGAACATCTATAATCCACCACCGGTAGATGTGCGTACTGATCAAATGTTGGAGGATATCAGAAAACAACAAGAGATCATTGCCGGAGCCCAGAAGAGAATACAGAAAGATTTTCGGGGTTCAGTTTCTACCGGATCAAGTATGGATACAGGCATAGATACCGGAACAGGCATAGATACCGGAACGGGTATAGATACCGGAGCCTTTAACAATAGCACTCCGCATTTTGAAAGTGTTGAAAAGCTGGTGGACAATTTTGTGCAGCGCCACAAATTGCATATTGGGAGAAAGCAAGAAAAAGAATTTAAAAAAGATCTGAGGAATATAATAAGGTCAGGTATTAGTAAGACTTTTGAAGATCTGGTAGAGCAGGGTACCCAGGGAGAATTAATTAGTGCTACGTACGACCGACAGATCATAACCAGGGTTTCAGACTACACATCCAATCTGCTAAACAAATTATCGGATGATCTAGATAAGGACATCCCTATCAATCAGTCCAAATCTTTAGATGCAGCCAAAAGTATAACTGCAGCTGCGGTAGCATTTAATCAATATGCGCAGTCTTTGGTAGGTTTATATGCAGCTTATCGTGGAGAGGGCGACAAACAAGGGAGCGGCAATAACTACCAGGTAGTTAAACAGTTAATGGATGGAATTTCCGAAAATAACGAAGGCAGCATCACGGATCTAGCTAATGCTATCTATATGGGCACCGGAAAGCCCGAGCCGCTCGTAAAACAGGCAGAGTACTACGGAGTACAGGTAGCTGCCTCAACGGCCGGACTGAACACATCTTTGCAGAAACTTTTGTTGGGAGAGCAAAAGGACGCCATGACCGCGTTGAATACTATGAAATTGAAGGTAAGTGCTGTGCTCCAGCAAAAGCAGAATGATCTGCAAAAAGACACCACAACTTATTTTAGCAATTTGGATGATTACATCAAGTCCCGGCAGGACTTTGAAATGGATCTATTCAATCGAGAAATCACCTATCAATCCAGGGAAGATCTAAAAAATATCATTGAATTAGGAGAATTGAACTATTTGGCAGATTCCTCTGCCAGTTTCGCGGATTCCGGCGAATAGTTTTATAAGCTCGAGATGGCCAGCAAAGGCCAATTCCTAATTATCTAAAAATAAAATAATGGCTACTACCGAAAAAAATAATGGTACTGATGAATTCGGCACACCCGAAACGGTCAACTATATTCATCAATTATATAATAACTGGCAGAACGCCAAATTGCAACTCAAGAAGCTTCAAGGCAACCTATCTATTTTGAAAAACCAGAAGCAAAATGTAGGAGAAGAGTTTACCCGCATTCGGAAAGAAAGAGCTGAAGCTCAAGATAGTTTGAAAGCGGCAAATACGGCTCTGAGAAAAGTGGCATTGATTGTCAGTTTCTTTAATTCCAGGATGCAACAGACCCAGCTTATGGTAAACGATGCGACGGTCATGGCGCAAAGAATCTTTGAAGCTACAGAATTTGTCAACATGCAAGGCCTGGAGCGAGTAGAGGAAATCAAGCAACGGGTAACAGCCTTCAACAAAGGAGATAAAAAAAATGATGATAACGAGAAATGGTCAGACATTTTTACAAGTAAGATTGTCGATGCCGATGCAATGGGGCAGGCCGCCTTTACTGCCGGAGTAAAAGCGGTAAAGGCTGCATTTGCTGCTTACATTACGAATCAACAGATCAATCGGCGAACTGCCCATTATTTCCAAAAATTTTCAGCTTTCGAAAAAGAGCTTCGAGACGTGATAACCCGATTAGGAAAGGAGGCAGCATTAATTAATCGGAGGTACCTTGTTTTGGAAGCCAAAAATGAATCGCTTGATCTTCAGGTGGATGATATTAATACAAAGGTGCAGGATTGGGAATTTATTGTTGCTCAAACTCATGCAGAATACAATGCTGCCCAGCAAGGTGCTGAGTATAAATATACACCAGCCACATCACCAGCTGGATAGCGCTCTTTTGTAGGTTGTCTAAGAAGCAGAGTGTTTTGCTCTGGCTCAAGCAGAGCACTCTACTTTTACCGCTTCAGTTATATGGATTTAATCTTCCCAGAAAAAGCCGGAGGTTTACCCCGGCGCAGTATGTTGGAGCGCTACTACCGGGTGTATTACGGTTATGTGCTAGATTCTCTGCGTTATCTGAAGGCCGGCGTTAAATTTGGCCCAGACTCTTCCATTGGAGATGCTAAATTCGTGATCCGAATAGCTAATACGGAGATTGTAATCGACTATTCGGATCATCTGACTTTAGCTCCACAATTCGAAAAATATCCCTGGTATTTCAAATTTCACTATTCAGAGGGATATCATGAAGCACACGATAATTTGTTTCCATTTTCTCCCGTCAGCTTTTACGACTGGCAACAATATCACTATTTAAGGCAGCAAATTAAGTACACAGCAAATGGAGAGATGATCCTAAGTCGTCAGTATCCTCATGGTAATGCTTTGCATCGCCGTAAGCAGGTGCAACACCTGCTTAAAGATAGATACGGCGCGCTGGCAGCGACCGAACGGATCGAACAGGTTCAATTTTGGAAAGAGATCAGTAATTCGCTAGTATCAGTCTGTGTACCGGGCGCCCGAAACAATATCCTTGACCGAGGGCATCTGCAGTACCTAGCATTCGGAGCCTGTACCATTTCTCCAAAGATTATCACCATGCTTCCCGGCTTCAGAAAGTTAATTCCAGATGTACATTACATTCAATGTTCTGACGACTATTCAGACTTACCGGAGAAAATAGCGCATTGTAGAAAAGATCGGAAAAGGTGTGTGGAAATTGGCAGGAACGCGCAGCAACTATTTCTTGAAACCTCTACTCCTCCGGAACTATGGAAATGGGTAGTCACCCAAACACAAAAAAAACGATCTACAATGCCGGAACCCCCAGCCAGTCTAATTAATCGTACAGTAGACGTGGTAATTATATCCAATGCTACAAATCGAACTTTGAGGCAAGTGACAGAAAACTGCATTAGCTCTTTACTAACATCCGAAGATGACATTCAATTCAACGTAGTGGTAGTAGAATCGATTCATGGAATAAATTATGACCGAGAAGGAGTTGAAACAGTATATCCCGAGACTCCATTTGGTTATCACGCCTACCTTAACTTAGGCCGCAAGAAGGGCAGCGCTCCCTACGTATGTCTGTGCAATAACGATTTAGTCTTTGAGAAAAAATGGGCCAGTAGAATAATTAGGGCCATGGAAGCACAGCCTGCTATAGTAAGTGCTTCTCCCCTATGCCGACATTATCATCCTACCCAGGGGATTAAACCGAATTCCGGCTTGATAGAAGGTTATCAGGTAGCAAAACATATTGCCGGATGGTGTATCTTTCAGCAGAGAAAAATCTATGAAACTATTAAGGAATTAGATGAGTCGTTTATTTTTTGGTATGCCGACAATGATTATAGTGAAACCATCAAATATCACGATTTACTACACGTTTTGGTAACAAACTCCTTTGTAGATCACCTGGCTAGCACAACGATTCGAGTCACCGAGGATGCCAGGCGTCGGCAACTAACCAGTCAGCAAAAGTTGCTTTTCGACAGAAAATGGGCGAAAACATAGAAAGTTCTCCATTACATATGCAAGATAAAATCCTACTTTCTATCCTTATACTGAGCATTCCAGAGAGGCATACGTCCTTTTTGACTCGGTTACTCCGCCAATTAGAAATGCAAGCTCTTGGTCAACCTGTGGAAATTTTAGTATTTACTGATAACCGCCAACGTACTATTGGTGAAAAAAGAAATCAACTTGTAGCATTGGCTAAGGGAGATTATTTCTGCTTCGTCGATGACGATGACCGTGTCGCACCAGACTACGTAATTCATATTCTGCGAGCACTGCACAGCAAACCGGACTGCGTGGTTTTTGACGCTTGGGTTACTTTGAATGGAATAAGAGGTAAAATATGCAAATACGGAAAAGAATACCAGCACCGAAACGGCGCAGCAGCTTACTATCGAAGGCCCAATCATATTATGGTACACAGGAGGGATAATGTGAAGGATATTCAATTTTTAGCACTTAACTTTGGGGAAGATGACGAGTGGGCAACAAGGGTAGTTGAACGGGTAAAAAAGCAGGTACGTATCCCAAAAATCTTATATTACTATGATTATTCCCGAACCACTTCACGATCCGGCAGATAAGTACCATCATTTTCCATAGAATTTGATGTGAGCTAAATTTTCCGGAGTTACGATATTGAGGCAGAGCGAAAGGTTATCCATAAAATCAAAGAAATCCTTATATAGTGGACCTGGGGGGGATGGCTCTAACGAAAGGATGGAGACTCCGTGATCGGTATTAACCGTATGGAGGCTTATACTAGGGTCCTGATTTATCTCCTGGACGGCACGAAAAACAGTACCACACCAATTTGGCTGTGTATATTCAAGATTATGCGGCATAGTATCATGGACCACAACAAATCCATTATCGTTGATGCTAATTAAGCTGTTTTTAAGATCCCGTAACGCCTGTGCTGAACGATGGTCTCCGTCAACAAAAATCAGATCAAATTTCCTGTCATTTTGCAAGAAAAACTGGTCGGAGGTGATACTGAGCACTTTAGACAAAGTACTCCCACCTGGATTGATGCCAATCTTATCCTCAAGATTAATCCGGGAAAAAGTAGTGCTTTCCCGGACTCCAATTTCCAAGTAGGATCTAAGCTGGTATTTATTAATTAGAAAAATTAATACATCATATCGTTTCATAAGGCTTATAGCTGTTTTAGCAATGCTGGATATCTGGAACTACATTTTGGAATTTAATGATTTCAAAATCGTCAATAGTAAAGACGTTATGAATGAACGGATCAGTCTACAGAGGATAACTACTTCCTGTTCAACAAATACGATACTGAAGACGCTGGTAGATCTTCAGCAGATATGCTACAGTCTCACATGATCAAAACCCCGAAAAATCATCGACCACAGCTCTTGTCTACTCCGCTGAATGAACGTATTTTAACAGCCAGAGCCGAACAAAGCGTTCCTGGGGCCAAACCATTCCGGCCTATCCGGATAGAGGTAGCATATACTTTGCCCATAACAGCATCGTGTGAAGGGGCCCTTTGTTCAAGCGAAAGATCCGCTTAGGCTCCGCCTTCGGTTAAGGGACTTAATGTTAGAGTCAATTGACCAAAGTCTGAAAAGTAAAAAACATGAATACTCACGCTGACAAAAAGCAAAAAAATAAAAGCCACTCGGCAGCAAATGCAGTTTCAGGAAAGCAAGGCAATAGTGAGTCTACTTTTCAGTTTGCAGACAATCGACCTGAAGCAGTTGTACAAAGAAAGCTGCAGGAGGTGTCTAATAATAGCCCGCGAGTAAAAGAAGCTGCTCAATTGCAAAATATGATAACAAATCATTTTAGAAAACAACAAGATATCCAGAAAAAAGGAAATAGAACTGGTCTTACAAATAACTCGAAAGGACAAATAATTCAGAGAGCAATTGATGTTGAAACACCTAGTTTTAGAAAATGGAAAAAGGATACAGAAACGGACGCAGATTATGTATATAGAACTTACTTTAGAAATAACGAAAGAGAGCAACGACTATGCCAAGCAACCGGTTCAACTCCCAAGGATATTATAGCTATATTAAATCGTTATAATGATGATGATCGTGGTTTTAGGAGTATCCAGCATCTTGAATCATCTGTTCATAGTGATCTATTCCAATCATTTTTTCGTGCTGGGTACCACAAAAGGCGAGCGAATCTTCCAGCGAATCAGGGAAGAATTCCGGTAAATTCTCCAGAAAACTCCCCAAGGATGAAAGTATATAGAACAATGGGAGCGAGAGAATTAGCAGAAATTAGAAAATGGGCAGATCAGCAAAATAATATCAAAACCGATTTAATTGTTGGTGATCCTGATTTAGAACGTGAAGTTAATGATATTGAAAAAGATCTCGAATTGCCTAGGAGCGGCTCACCACTTCCAGTTCGAAATCATCTTGGAGGTTATGATCAAGCAACTACTTATACTAATCCAGGCAGGGAACCAAAGTTTTTAATTGAATTTACCTTGACTCGACAGGCCCCACGCCTTTTGCAGGATACAAATACAATTGCATTACAGTACCCTAACCCACGTGGAGCCATAGCGCAAATTCATCAATGGCACAATACCCAGTTTGAAAGGGCGCCAGCAGATGGAGGAGGGGGAGAAGGGCTTTCGCCTGGTAGAATTGGATTAAAATCCGAAAACAGAGGAGGAGAGGCACTGAGTATCGCTATTGGCGAGAATACAGAAACTAGGGAGCTATTCCAAACAATGGTATCGAAGGTGAAAATTGTAAATTCCATACCGGCAAAGCCCTAATATTAAAATACCAACAATAAAATAAAAATTATTAGATTGATTTAGAAAAGCCTAAAACGGGATAGCCCATAAGCGGGGCTACTTCGTTTAGCCGGCCCTTTATAGGGAATAGACCGAAATCTAAAAAGGAAAATAATGAATACTCGCGCTGACAAAAAGCAAGAAAATAAAAGCCACTCGGCAGCAAGTGCAGTTTCAGAAAAGCAAGGCAGTAGTGAGTCCACCTTTCAGTTTGCAGACAATCGACCTGAAGTAGTTGCACAGAGAAAGCTGCAGGATATGGCTAATAGTAGTCTACAAGCCAACCAAATTGCTCAGCTGCAGGCTATGACAAACAACCATTCTGCTCAAGGACAACAGCCCATCCAAAAGAAAGAAAACAACACGGGTTTACCTGATAATTTGAAAATGGGAATGGAAAACCTATCCGGATATTCGATGGATAATGTGAAAGTGTATTATAACTCTGATAAATCTGCTCAGTTACAAGCACATGCTTATGCTCAGGGTACCGATATCCATTTAGGATCAGGACAGGAAAAACACTTACCTCATGAAGCTTGGCACGTGGTTCAGCAAAAGCAAGGCAGAGTAAGTCCAACAATGCAGATGGAAGGAGGAGTAAATGTTAATGATGATAAAAGGTTAGAGAAGGAGGGTGACACGATGGGGGTAAAGGCTTTACAAATGAAAGAAAATAATAGCAGGGCGGCGGCTAATTCAGTTGCTCAGAAGAAAAGTACTGTTAAACAAGGGTTTGGTTTTGTTGATAATCGATCAGAGGCTATTTCGCAACGGAAACTGCATTCACAAGCCAACTGTTTCACGCGAGATTGTGGCCGATTGGGGCGAGGAAATACCAAGACATTTGAACAAGATAATAGTCAAAATAGTACTCTTCAACGAAAAATAATAATTGCGGATGGTTATGTGGCAAGTGAAGAAGACGCAAATGGTGATGAAGATAAAAAATTAGTTATAGATGAATTAATTAAAAATGAAATGGAGTATAAGTTTAGCACATATAGGGGATATATTGCTGACGTAGTTATGCGTGCTGAAATGATTAAGGGAATGAGGTTTCTCAATAGTGACATTTCTCCATTCCGCTATAACTGGGAGAGTGACCATCTTAAAATGCCGTCTGAATGGGTTGGAGTTGACCATAAAAGTAATGATCCTGGTGATGATGGTAAGGGAAGTGCTTTTATACCTGCCGAGGGTAGGACCTCATTGGAGGCCGTAGAATCTATATTTAGAGCAGCGGGGAGTGAAAAATATTATTTGGATTGCTCAACAGCGATATTAGCAGTCCAATATAAAGCACTATTAGCAGCGTATACGGAATTAGAAAATGCGAATACTTTTAATCGTGCTGAAGGTAGAGATATGGCATTAGCACCCGAGGGTGTGACTAAAGTGAAATTCAAGCATGGATTTAAAGATACTCCTGGGGATGAACTAAAAGAAGAAATCACGCTTAAGAATCAAGATCACCTCGCACCTGGTGACTCCGTATACTTTAAAAATTATTCAGATTATGAGACAACGCATGAAGGCCCTGAGGCTGCATGGGCAGGTGAGCATGCAGTGTATATTGGGAATGGACGTTTTTCTGGTTTTGGAGCAAATGATCTATCATATGATGATATGGTTCAGACTCTTGTTAAAGCATATAATGAACAAGGAAGGAATTCTAAATGGAAAAAGAAAGACGAGCCTGAAGATTATGGTCCTAGTATAAGTGGAACGCTACCAGGGATGTTAAAAACAGTGAATCGCTTAAGGCCACCGAAAGGGTTAGAGTAATCCTTCTGTCCAATGTAGCTGAAAAGTGAATTGGGGGGCAGAGTAAAATTATAGACTCAGATTATGCCCCTAACATAAACTAAAATCCATTAAAAACGTCTTTTAGCCCAATTTTGGCGGTAATTAAAATGAAAGAAAAACATTTCATAGAGAATCAATCAGAAGTTAAATACAAACTTCGAAAGTTAGATTTATGAAGCCCAATCATTTCACACTATGATGCAATCTGTACTATCACTATTTTAACACAGGTTCCTAAAATACAGAGCACTAAAAACAAGTCAGTGAATTGGGCCGTCCCTGTAAATTCTAAGCACTTAGCTTGCAGTTTATTAAGTAGGAAAAAGGCCAATAAAATACCCCGAATCTAGGCGCATTTGCCTATTTTCGGGGTATACAATTTATTATCTATTGACAATCAAGCAAATCTTGTATGGAAAACCAAATTTTCTGTACACAAGATGGCCGAGATTTGCGCTGGCAGATTTTTCTTCGCGATCCATTGGGCCAACTTCACCAATCCATTCCCTTTGAGGTCTTAGCCGCCCAGTTTCCTATTCCTTCGGGCCGAGGTGCGCCCAGTTTTTTCGATGTCAAAGGCATGATCGGGCTCCAGATCCTGAAAGCCTATCTGAACCTGAGTGACGACAAGCTACGTCAGCGGATCAACACCGATTGGGCCCTGCAGTACTTTTGCGGTATTCGCCTGGGGCCGGGACAAATGATTAGAGACAAGGATATTGTCGGCCGCTGCCGCCGATGGCTGGCTCAACATATCGATTATGACCGTTTTCAGGAAGCATTGGCCTGGCACTGGCAGCCTCACATGGAACAAAAAGCAGCCGTTTTAATGGATGCCACCTGCTATGAGGTGGGCATTCGTTACCCCACGGATGTTAAACTGCTGTGGGAGTGTTGTGAATGGATATGGTCGCTAATCGATACCCGGAGTCGGCTATTGGGCCAGCCCCGCATACGGCGCAAACAAAAGCAGGTTTACGAACGCTATGTGGCCTTTCAAAAGCTCAGACGAAAACCCACCGGGCGGCGTATTGGCATTACCCGTTCCTTGTTGCGACTATTGAAAAAAGGGCTTGACAACTGGGCCAAAATGAAGCGCCGTCATGGTCAAGCTATCGTCCTGTCCCAAAAAGGAATGGAACGTAAACAACTCGTTGAACAGGTCTATGAACAGCAACTGCTCCACTTCCAGGATCCCGAGGCCAAAATACCGAACCGTATCCTAAGCCTGGCTCAACCTTGGGTACGTCCCATTGTGCGGGGAAAGGAGACTAAGAAGGTGGAGTTTGGTCCCAAAGTGCATCTGTTCAATGTGGATGGCATCAGCTTTGTGGAACACTTTAGCTTTGATCCCTTTAATGAATCGCAGCGTCTGCAGAATACCGTCTCATTACAGGGTCATTTTTAATGAACGCAAATAAATTTTCTGTTGATAATACTCGAATAATTCTCTTATCAAAGGGAATATAAGCGATCACAATTTTGGAGTGACGGTGTAAAATAAAGAGTACCCAACGCCGACTGAAAAATAGAACTGAAGAAGATTCAAGTCATCATCAAGATGGTTAAATGTATTGATAAGCTGTGGGTTTGCATATCGGTTCCTGCTATCTACTAGATTAGTGGGCGTCCAGTGAGCACTAAATTCGACAAATAGGTAAGTTCTTCTACGGGAATGCAATTTTAAACCCGCTCCTCCCATCAAACCGAAAGTATACTCACTGCGTAAGGCGGGCCCGGTGGCACCGGATAATTTGCCCTTATTGATTCTTCGGGAGGCAAGATTGATCTCAGCTGTTCCGGTATCAAAAGTATTTTCTTCGGAAAAAGAGATAACCGGTCTTACAAGCACAGCATTTTCAAGTCGTCGGGTTGATATGCCGCCTAAGATGTATGGGAAAAGACGGTCTACTAGAAATTTAGCTTCTTTTTCCAGCGGATTCTTCAAACTCTCGGCCCGCCTCAAGACAAAATGATAGCGCATTCCCAGATTAGCCTGGATGCCTCGCCAGCGTTCATCAAATTCAAACTTGGCATCCATCCGCTGTCCATTAGGGGCCATGGCATTCCCATAATTTCCTTCGTATTTATAGCTGTTCCATTGATGACCTATTCCCAGGAAATATTCCAAGCGTGAAAACAAAGGGCGATAACGGAATTGTAATTCGAAGTGGGGATCATAAAGGTAGCTGTAATTCCCGGGGGACTCTTCTACCTGGTTAGGAGTAAACTGACGAGTACTATAGTGATAACTGGTATGCGATCCGCCGAGAACGGCCATGGAGAACCGTGGTTCAAAGATGAATCTGCCAGCAAAAAAACGAAAAGACTGGGTTCGGTTTGGTCCGGCCCGGTATTGAGGTTCTAATGGATAAATCTGTTTGAAGGCCCACTCCGCAGTATCAAATTTTCCCAAGCTTAGAGCTGCCTCGGTATATATCTCCAATATTTCTACCTGCTTGGAAATCTCCAGTCTTGAATCCAATAAACATCCCTCCAACATTTGTAGAGCCTGCGCCGGATAGGGTTTCAGAAGCGCTCTGGCATCATCAAGGAGGTCTAGGCAATTCAAGGACCCGGAGTTGAGAGAAGGTTCTGAAGACTTAATGGTCGGCCATCTTAAGCCCAATTTTTCGTAGGATTGACGTAGTAATCGGTTCGCTTCCGTACTTTGAATGCCCTGAAAAGCTTTTGCCTCAACACAAGGGTCTAACTTGGCGATCACCTTACCAAATTCCGAGCGGCGGAAATCCGAACGAGCGGCGCGCAGCAGGGATTCACAATGATCAGGCTGAGCCAGAGAGGGGCTCCAGAAAAATAATATGCAAAAGCAGGTGATGTATTTCATGGTTTCTTTTTTAAACCAGTCCAAACTTTAATTACAGGCAGGTGGTCTAATTTTTTCCTGAAAATGCTCCACCCATGGTTTCTGCCAATCGTTCGAATCCAGTCCTCTATCTCTCAATAATCGGCAGATCCGATCCGCATAAATCCTTGGATCTAAGTAGAAGCGAACGATACGGCCATCTTCTGTTCCAAGCAGTAATTCCCGGCTATCTCTTGAAAAAGCGATAGCAGTCGCCGAGAGCCCCGGAAGATCCAATAGGATGGGCTGATAGGTCGTAGGAGCCTTCAGATATTGTTTTACATTGATGATACCAACTTTTCCATCGCGTGCCAGGGAAGCCTGGAATAGTGCATCAGGGCTATATTGTATGGCCACAATTGCCGATCGATGGACCTGGAGGCGAAGCAGAGCGACACCGGACCCCGTGGTATCGATGTACACATTTCCGTCCTTATCTCCGAATGCCAACTGATCATTTCGGGTAGCAGCCGCTATGGCGCTCAGGCCACCCGGCCATTCCGACATGGCCCGCCCGTTCAGAAATCCTTTTCCATTGCGATCAAAACCCACATAATTTCCTTTGATGCGGGCTATTGCTATCAGAGATTGTTGATTGTCGGTCCGTGCATTAGGAACTTTGGATTCGGGATTGATCCAGTAGAGGGAATCAGCGTAGCCGGCAAGAAGAAACTTTTTACTTTCGGATTCATACCAGGCACCGGTAGCGCCCCATTTATTAGGGTATGGCACTATCTTTCGCACTCCGGATCTGGTATTAAATAATTGAACAAAAGGCAGCCGACTGCAAATCAACAGCCATTCCTCATCATCACTGGTAGTCAATTGATTATGTACCTCCGGGTGAATGCCCTTCACCTGAACAGGAGGCGGACCGCCAAATGCCCACTGCTTAACCGTCCCATCCATACCGGCAGAGTAATATCGATCTCCAACAGCCACGATACTTAAAGGCGATTCCTGGTGAACGTTTTCGATCCTATCGCTATCATCCCCGCTTAAAGATTGTAAGCCATGGTAAAGTGCTTTGTAAATGGCATCATTATATATATTGCCCAGGGGAGTATTATTATTGACGTCAAAAGCCTGGTAGGCCAGGATCGCTTTTCGATTTACACTATCTGCCGGCAGTTGGGGCACACTTAGTGCAACATTTTGAGATTTGATAATGAGGGACAGCGCTTCGGCATTTTTCCGGGCATGGTTGGCGGTATCTACAGCTTTAAGGGCTTGATCACGGTATTTATTGACCGTGTCCAGCTGCATACGCAGGATATCATTCAATTTGAGGGCAATCACTTTCTGGGTGTCGGCTTCCTCAGCCTTTCTTTTAGCAATAATGGATAGTTTGAGAGCCTTTGTTTCATTACTTTCCGCCCGGTCACGGCGTGCTACGGAGCTATCCCTTTCTATCCTTAGAGAGTCGGCTAATAACTGAGCGTCTGCACGAAGCTTCTTCGCAATTTCTGCGCTATCCAGCGCTTCCTGCTGCTTTTCTTCAGCAACCTGACGGGCTTTATCGGCATCTTTCCGTTGTTCATCGGCGTCTTTCCGTTGTTCCGATAAACTCCAGGCAAGTCCTAACAACAGTAAAATCACCACTACTACTGCCCCTTGCAACATCCACCGCCGACGTTTCACTACCCAGTCGCTCTTCCGCACGAACTCCATTTCTTCATGCGTGAGATCCAGGTAAGGCAATGCCGGCATGACCCGAGTCAGTTCCTTGTCTGACAAAAGCTCTTTGCGATCATATTTCCCCCGGATCAATGTCGATGTTTCGCGGCGTATGGTGCGCCGACCCAGGAAACGTTGTTGCAAGGCAAGAGCCAGGGTATTACTGCTGAGACGGAGGGTATTCCCGGAAGATTCAGTGACCAGACCGGCCTTTAGCAATGACTCCATGGCCTGAGGCAGAGCAGAAGGTTTTATCGCCTCCTGATGCAGCAATTTTTCCAAGGCTTCCCATGACAAAGTTGTCAAAGTACCACTTTCCGATGTCAGCCGCTCCAATACAGCCTCCCCTGCTTTCCGGGCAGCGGCACCGGATTGTTGTTCCAAGGTGCTCAGTTCTGCATCTACGAAAGCATTCATGGAGTTCAGGCCTTCGATCGTTTCAATTTTTTCGGAGAGCTTACTCATGTCCAACCAATTGTTGTTGAATATATTTGAATTGCACCTGGACCAGACTCAGGTTGGTATTCCCCTCTTTGTCCACTACATTTTCCATGATCTGAGTATGAAGCGCCTCTTTTTTTTGAAGACCTAGTAAATCCAGTAAACTGTCGGTCAAAATTGAGGTCTGTTCCCATTTCATAGGTTCCAGCCTGTATTGCCGTTCCAGCATCTCCGGAACTTTAGCCTGGAAAGCAGGCAAGTAGGAAAAATACTCCTCCCGCATGATGAATATGAGTCCGCAGGCAACATCGTGCTGAAAAACCTGTCGTAGGTGTCGGTATAAATTACCCAAAGCTTCCTCATCCAAATGAATAAACCATTCTTCCACCTGGTCAAAGAATAAAAATCGCCGTTGCTCTCCAATGGGTAAGGGATCATCGAAGGCTATATCCAGAATGCGGATTTCATTGTGCTTCCCAACCGGTGCTGCAAATAGAGCTGCCCACTGTTCATTTTCCAGCGTGCTCCCGCAATTGATCAAGCGGCAAGGAAAGAGCTGCTGCACCCGCGGCACCAAGCCGGCTTGAATCAAAGAGGTTTTACCCACCCCTGTAGGGCCGTAAAGCAATGTCACTGAGCCTCGCAGGTCGTTTATAATCTTATCGAACAGCACTTGAATTTCTACTTCTCTTCCCAGAAAGGTGGCAGCCTGGTCGGCTTGATACGGCAGTAGACCAGGGAATAGTGATTCCGGTAAAACATTCCTATTCAGCTCAGGGATTTCAACCAGCCGGGCTTCCATTGAAAAGAGTTTCGCAGCAAGGCTATCGTGTACCAGTTCATACTGCTCGTTCTCTATCGGGTTTAGTATACGACGGTCCGTGAAGAAATTCAGCATTCGAATGATATCGCCCTGGCTATAGCCGGGAAGGGCTTTCGCAAGTTCAGGTTTCGATAATGGACGGCGCGTCCCTTTTTTGGAAACGAAAGCCTTGAGAAAATTGATAGCCTGGCCTTGAGCGAGTTGCTCTTTTATAACAAAATCCGCCAATTGCTCGTCGAGAAAGGTAGCCAGCACGTCATCTAGTTTTCCAAGGCGTTTAACTGTCGGCAAATCGAAGGTTGTCTTATGCTCTACTACGGGAGCTTCCCGGTATAAAAAATCCAGAAAAACCTGCAGGTAAGGAAGGCGAACACGTCCCCGTTCCGCTATTGCCTCTACTATCTGTTCTGCAATAATGTCTGATACAGGAGCCAGCACTTGTTTGCGCGTTGCAGCAGTTTGCTTAATCACATCCCGTGCCGCTCCAGGGCTCATAGGTTCCACCCGTAGCCGCTTGCGAAACAGACCATCGGCCTCTTTTTCAAAGGCATAAAGGCTGGCCAGATATTCTTCTCGGATTATAAAGATGACCTTACAGGGCAAGGCCCCAGCTGCCACTGCAGCGAGCAGTTTCTTTTCCTCTTCATCATCTGCCTGGCCTAAACCGATAACTTTTAGGATATCTGCTATGAAGGTAGTCTGTTCCTCTTCTTTTCCCAGAATAAACAACTCTTCCAACTGGTCAAAAATCAGGTAAATGGGGCGTAGATAGTCCAAATAAAGCCTAAAAAGTAATTTGATCGGGGAAGTATTAACGGCCGGCGGATCCTCCATCTTATCCCGAATGGCCTTTATAAGGGAAGCGTTAATATCACTATTATGGCGAATGTAAAGATCCAGCCAGTCGGAGGTCTGAAAACGACCGGCAAGGCCACAATTTACCAGACTCGTCTTGCCTGTTCCAGATTGGCCGTAAACCAATAACAGATTGGCTTGGAAGGCGTATTGGTAGAGCTGTTCGATCTCCTGATCTCTTCCGAAGAAGATATCAATATCACCCCTACTGTAGGGGTTCAGGAACTTGAATGGGGAATCGCCTTTATTCGGCATATTTGATCTTTGCATCGGTTCGGGCATTTCGGAGACTCCTCAAGAAGTGCTCAAATAGGTGAAAGACAGCTGGAAAGTTTTGTTCTGTGACCCGGATCGTGCCACCCTTCAATTGGCTGTCCACTTCCATCTGGTAATCCAACTGATCGGTAAACTGGAACACAAAGATCGGCTTACCTTGCTCATCCTGTTCAATATGATGAAAGAAGTACAACTTGGACCGCTGCGCCCCCAACAGGGCATTCTCATCAATAATGAAAGGCGAAAGACTTAGTGTTTGAGAAAAATCCTTGATATCACGCAGTAAAATGACCGACCGGTCTTCGGTAGGCAGGGCAGAAATGCGCTGTGTATCTTCTATACCTTCGATAATGCGAAACTGGTTAACCAATTTGAGTAAATAGCCTTCCTTTTCGAATCGAACCTTCTGATATTCGATCGATTTTACTGTCAGCAATTTGTAATTCACGCAAAAACCGAGTCGGGTAAAAATGATCGCCAGGTGTCTTTCCCCCTGGAGGCAGAGGCTGGATAATTCTGCTTCTGTGCTATCCACGGGCAACTTATGCTTGATGTCTTCCAGAAAAATGTGCGCCTCGTAAAAAGCCCGGCCAGAGCTCTCCTGACTACCAGATCGGCCCTCATCAAAAGCTTTTTTTAGGCCGCTCAATTCCCTGATAAACGATTGCACGGTATTCTCGGCCTGGAGGAAGATATTCTGGATAAGCTCAATTAACTTAATAAAGTTGTAAAAACGTACTTCTGAGGGGCGAAGTGAAAGGTACATCTCAAATTCATCAAAAAATTCTGATGGGATTCGCTTAATCTTTCCGGCATATATGGCTTCCCACAATTGTGATAGTAGAATAAAGAAGAGAAAGCGTACCAGGACATCATAGGTGTTGATGATCTGCCCGAGGCGTTCCCGGCTCAGCTGTTGGCCGGCATCGTGTTGTTCGCCGAAAACCAGTTTGCGAAACTGCTGACCGATCGGTGCTGGAAAAATGTTGATCAAAGCTGCACGTACCGCCTTGTACTCAAAATTGCCGAACTGACCGTAAAACTCTTTCCATTTGCGAATATCATCATTGGACTGACTAAATTCCCGGAACATATTCATGACCAGTTCCTCGTTCAGTTTTGGGCCGGTTTCGGTCTGATGAGGCGTTCCCCAGATTATTACCTCCCGATGATTTTCAAGTGGCAGGCAATAATCCAGTACGGCCCTGGCCTCCGGACTATCTTCACTGCCATTTAAGTACAGCCCCCAAGGAAAAGAAGTCGAATTATTTTCTGTTAAACCAAGACCGCGGTGAAATACGCCCAGTGAAAGCTGTTCGAGGGATTGAGTCAGACTGGAGGCTGATCTAAATGCTTCTTCGATGGTCACATTCGGTTGAGCCAGCGCCTTGTAAAATTGACCTGCAAAATCTTTAGCCAGCGCATCATTGATCTCTACAGAAGTTGCAATGACTGCCGGAATACCAAGTTCCAGCAAGTAGTCGACCTGACTGCGCGTAGAACATCCATTGAGAAAAACGAGCTTTAAGGCCTGTTCACCACCAGATGATTTGTTCTGTAAGGCCAATAATTCAGCGATACCACGCGCATCTGCATCCTGTTTTTCGAAATGTAGTTTACGGCTATTTGCATGACCGGCATAATGAAAAATCGCTACCCGACCCTGATAATCCGTTAAATAATGATAAATTTTCCTAATGTCAGCGTGTTGATCCCGGTATATTTGGATGAGCTGCCGGTTTTGAAGAGGATTTAATTCGCGAAAGATATCTTCGGCTTCCTGCTGCAAAAGCTGCAGATAAGTATCTTGGTCATTTGCAAAGGCCAGAAATATAACTGGAATTTGTTGCATCGCTCGCGGGGTTCAAAACGCTTAAACGAGAGAATATAATGGAAAACTCTAATTTAAATAATTTATTATAAATATTGTGATAAACTGCTGATCAATACAATCCTTCTTTCGGTCTTTATATGTAATGGCGAACAACCCGGTTGTCCGCCATTACAAAGGAGATTATGCCGTTCATTAACGGATTCGGGTGATCCGTAGCTGTACTATAGCCTGCTGTTCATTAGCCCCTTTACCTACCATATCCCAAAAATGGAAATCCAGGGTGGTGGAAGCATTCACCTCCAGCAGGTTATCCAGTTTTAGGGTATGCGTGATATCTCCAAAATCATCATCGGCATTGGGTGGATCATCCAACTCGATCAGATTCATATTGATCCTGATATAATCCGAAGCACGGGGATCCTCCAGTTCAATGTCTCCACGTAATTCAGGGTTCTCATCGTAAGATTTTTTATCTCCAGGGGGCACTCCAAATATGCTGACCGGTAATATTTGGGGCTCTGGATTCCGAGAAGTAGTAATGCGCGCATTACCGGAAAATTCCCGCTTATCATCATCAAACGGATCCAGCTCTCTACAATCGATACAATCGATATATACAGGCGTGATCCTGTAAGCTGCGGGTTGGTCCAGTCTACAGGTTTTGCGAACAAAGTCCGTTACCATGGCGATCCGGGCGGGTTGCCGGGTAGCTAGATAGCGCAGTTCATAGGCGAGCAGGATTCCCGGATTGGATAAACTCCAGGAAGCGCCCTCCCTGATTACCCGTTGAACCGCATTGAAACCGGGAGCTTCCTCAAGTGCAATTGCCGATCCACCGCCCCGAACAATGTAGGTAATCGACGATTCGTCAAGTATCTTGGAAGCGGTCAGCCCCGCACTGACCTCCACCGAACCACCTAATCCTTTATAGGCTGCATCCAGACTCGCTTTCACCTCTTCTGTACCATATTTGCTTTCGACTATGAAGTAGATTTGGCGACCGTAGCTAGCGGACTTCACGTACAGAGGAGGATTGCCCTCTCCCATCTGGTGTTCCGGATCGCGGGCGTTTTCTCCATCGGCAAAGAGGGAGTACTGCGTTTCCGGATCGTTTATGGATATGGTATAGAAAACCTGATCAAACTTTAGCATGACCCGGCTACCTTCAATCTCTTTATCCAGTGAGAACTCCCCGGTTACCTGGGTCAAACCGTATCTGGCGTCAAATCCCAGATTAAACTGAAATTCTTCTTTACTGTAAGCTTCCTCGAGTACGTAGGAAAAGTTTGCAACTGTTGCGTTGACCTCTTTGGAAACGTTGTTTAACATGCCATTGATCTTCTGGCTTACCTCGTCGTAATCGTATACGTCGGCGATAACGGTGATCTCTTCGCCACCAGATAATCCATTAAGGGTCAATGGTCCGCCGGCTTTCGGGATGGTGACCGGCGTGAAGTTTCCCGCTTCGAAGGCTCCACCCTGTATGATGGCTCCCGGGAAGATTATTCCGGTCGTCCCATCAGTTGCAATCATGTTGGACAACTCCTGTATTTGTCTCGCATTGTAGCTGGTTTTGTGGCACCGTAGTTCTCCCTTATCGCCAGGGCCCGCCACCGTCGGTAGGGTATCCGTGGTGCCGGCCGTTAGCGTTGTACCGGACTGTGGACTTCCAGGATCAGTTTGCAGGGTACCATAGTTGGGAAGCGGCAGGGGTTCGAAAACGTCATCTTTACAGGCTGTTGCCAGCAATAGCAAGGCAAAGACCAGGTAAGTTGTCAGTAATTTGCAGGAATTGATCGCCTGCTTTACATTTAGAAAGATAAACATAGTGATTGGAATTAAGGGTTTGTAATGAAAATCATTCATCAATGCCCTTCATTCCACCAAACGTTCCCCCGCTTAGAAGAATTTTTATAAAAAAATTTGCGGAAACGATCTATTTAGAGCCTACCTGACGGTTTCTGCTCCGCCAGTAAAAGTATCCGGCTAAGCACAGCACTGCTACAATCAGTAGCCACCGATACCGGAAGGCCGGCGCTAGTGCTACCGGCGCCATATCACCGATCGGGATATAGGCAGCCCAATAGTAGGGGGACTGAAAATAAGACGCGTCTTTGTGTCGCTCCAAATAAGCTAGCTTGGCCTGACGAAGTGCCTCGTGCTTTCCCAGGTCTTGCGCCAGATAATCATAAAAAGCTTCCATTATTTCCTTAGTACTCCGGTCGTTGACGTTCCAAAGCGAGGTAACTAGGCTTTTAGCCCCCCCGTAACTAAAACCACGGGCCAAAGATATGATCCCCTCCCCCCGCTGGAGTTCTCCAATGCCGGTTTCGCATGCGGATAAGACCACCAGATCGGCATTTAAAGACAGGGTATACAACTCACTGTTGTAAAGTAAAGCATCATTTAAGCTATCTGCTGATCTGGGCTGGAAAGCGAGAAAGGAATAATCGCCCTTTTTATCGTTCGCCTTGCCATGAGTAGATAAATGCAGGATACGGTAGTCTGCCGCCCGTTTAACAAAGTGTTGCTTGGTGGCTTCCTCTCCTACCCATACCTCGCCACCGTATCTTGCGGCTATCTGCTGTGCCTCCGGAACATTGTAAGCAAGTGGCGTTAGTACATTCCGGCGGAGCGTAGTATCAACGAGCCGGTTTGCCAACTGCGTATTGGTCACTTGTTGACTGCCGGAGAAAACCGGAGCGACCGCCAAGAGTCGATGGGCGGGTTCTCTGGCGTGTTTTTTATCCTGCATTTCGCGCTGTAACGTAGCGGAATAGGCGTACCCGATCGCGTATTTTCTGAGCAGATAAGGAAATTGATAAAAATCGGTTAACGCTTCAGGTTGATGTTGCAGCAAAATTTCGAAAGGTAAATAACCTAGTTTACCGTCGGGCACAAGGAGTAATTCTGAGGTATGCGCTAACTGTTGTTCGAGCGGTCGGAACAGCTTATCGTAGAGCAAACTGGCATATTGGGAATATAAGGCTTTAACTGGTACTCCGGTAATAAGCGTTGAGCAACCACTCGTATCCTGGCTGGCTTCAGCAAGAATACTGCACCGCAAATTTTGAATCCACTCTTCAAGGGGAAAGTCTTTCACCACTTTTGTGGTGTAAAAGGTGTCTTTGAGCACGGTGAACAGGTATATACTCGAATCTCCTACAAAATACTCAACAAGCGCCTGGTCTTCACGGTTCAGCACCTGCTCCTGTACTTGGGAGACACTAATGATCTCCGGACTGTATCGCAGTTGATAATATTCGGGAAAGTTTTCCTTTAGTGTTTCGAGTAGTGAATTCTTATCTCGGCGCAACTGGAAGAGTGAGTCCTCATAAATGAGCAGTAAGGAGTCATTCGTCACTTCCTGATAAACTTTCTTTTCAAATGAAAAAATCTTTGCAGCTATCTCACTCTCTCTTTTTATCAAGGAATCCGGCAAATTAAAGGTCGTCTTCTTCGTAATGGCCTGAATACTTTCGGCAAGTCTTCGGCTCTTGGTTTTCTCTGCTATTTCAAACGCCTGATGCGGTTCATTGCGCGCCATGAATAATTCAATTGCGCCTTCGTATACCGGCAGGGACTGATAGGCGTAGAATTGACGCGTAAACTCGTTTAAAAACATTCCCTGGGCATAATCCTCCAATGCCAGTAGGACGCGGTACTGAGCGTACACGGAATCCGTAGACTCCGACGGGTCGGTGACTGCCAGCTTTTTCCGATAGTAATCTGCTTTCGCCAGTAATACATCCTTGAGAATTTCCAGATTTGTGACTGCTTCAAACTGCATGGGCTTGTGACGGTCATAATTCAGCACTGCCATGGCTTCGTGCAGGTTGGTCAGTCCTTCCGGTAACCTGCCCATCTTGGTAAAGAGTAAACCCAAGGCGTAATAGGTCTGCGCAATTTCGGTATTGTTTGCCCCTTGGGTATTTAATTTGATGTCGAGGCTCTTCTGAAAATAGGGAACGGCCTCGCTAAACAGCCCCTGAGCTTCGTGTAAAGATCCGATGTTTGCGTAGGTATGGGAAACGAGGGGATGATGTTCTCCCAGTGTTTTGAACTTGATCGCTAGACTTTTTTTGTAAAAGCGCTGAGCCTCTTCGAATTTCCCTAGCTTTTCTGCCACAATCCCCATGTTATTGTAGGCATCAGCTACGTACGGGTGATCAGGACCTCTTACGACCGAATCGATTTCCAGACTCTTATTTAGGTACAGGAGTGATTTTTCGTACGCTTCCTGCTTTCCGTAGACAACGGCCATATTGAAGTATACATCCGAAGTATGCGCGTGCTTTTCTCCCCAATGCTTTAGTCGCACGCCAAGGCTCCTGTGTAAATACTCCAGGGCCCAACCATATTCCCCGACTCGTTCGTATGTTTTTCCCAAATTAGAGTAAAGGAGGGCTAACTGGTGATTGTCCGGACTTAAATACTGTTCTCCCAGCTGAATACCTTGCTTCAAATATTGAATGGCGGTAGATAAATCCCCCTGATTCTCGTAAATGTTGCTGATGGTATTGTAATTGGCAATAGTAACCGCCACCGCCGGATTTTCATCTTTTTGGATGAGGTTAAGGCTTTGGTGGGCGTATCCAAGCGCTTTCCCATAGTCACCTTTAATGCTGTACGTTTCTCCAAGTGCCAGATAGATTGATGCTAGTTTAGGATGCTCCCTGCCATAAACCGATTGCTTTATTGACAAATCCCGTTGAAAATAATCAATGCCCAAAGACGAATTTCCCGCTTCCATGGCGACGTTCCCAAGGTTGAAAAAAATATCTCCTAGCAACGCGTCATTCTTCATTTCTATGGTATCCGCGATTTCAAGTGCACGTTCTGCTTTTGCGGAGGCACTGTCTAAATTGAGCTTATGGAAATAGGCTGCACTCTCCAGGTTTAGCACGCGAATCAACGCGATACTTTTTTCCCCTATCCTTTCTCCGTAGTGTTTCTTTGCCTTTTGAATAGTATCCAGCGCTCGGTCGTACTCCATGTGGGCTAACAGTGCAGCTGCACTGTCCAGCAGTGCCGCCGCATACAACGTGCTATCCTGATGGCCAGCGGAGTGGCTAAGGTCGATTTCAGCTATGGTATCCCGGAGGGAGGATGAATCTATTCCAAGATTCGATGGATCGTTGTCTGTACAGCTAAACAGTAGTAAAGACAAGCCAAAAAGTAAAGTACGGCTGTACTGCCGGGGTTTCACTCGATGCCCATCTTTAAGTGTCCCTTTACTTTGACTATAAAATGCCTGTCGAACATAGAGACGGTCGAAAACAGAAAAAGCGCTATGATACCACATTTGAATAAGTTGTTGAACGACTATTCAGAAATACGAGTCTTTGGATTTGCCTCTCTACCAACTAGATAGCACCTTCTTGGCGGTTACCAGATGATCATTAGGATAATTAGTAAACTGTTCGAACTTCGATCTCACGGCATCCGTTTTGCCTTCTATCCGCAGTCGAGCTAAGGTAAGGTACCAGTCCGCCGATTCCCCATAAACACCGGATTGTACTTGAGACAGGGCTTCTGTAGCTGATTGAATTTCTGACTGTTGCAGTGAAAGGATCCCGTACAGATAATAGTAGGTATCCGGAGAAGATTGTAAGAGTGCTTCGCGATTATCGGCTATCACCGCTGCCGCACCTTGATAGGCGCCTTCCTGGTACAATTTATCGACCTCCTGTAATACCTGGCTTACCAAATTCTCGGGCTCATTTGAATCAGGATCCGCAGAACGGGCAGCCAAGTTCTTCTCTAACGAACTCGGAAGATCAATATGGGCTGCGTAAAGCTCTTCAGCGGTGAGCGATTGGGAGAATGGTAGCAACATCCAAAGAGCGATACCGACGGCAATTGCCACAGAGGCAGCCAAACCTATCCACCTCCAAGGCCTGGTTTGGATTGACCGAACTTTTGTGGTCTTACCGGTGATCATCGCTAACTTCTCCTCCAAATCTTCCACTTCCGGTTCGCGGAATGCGGCTTCCATATCGCGTTGCAGGCTCAATTCTGCTGCCAATTCTGCACTCTGCTCCACCGCTCGTTCGAAACCGGACCGTTCCTCTTCACTCATTTCGCCGCTGAGGTATCGATCAATCTGTATAGCTTGTTGTTCGTTCATATTCAGCTGATTTATCGGCCCTGGTAACGTATTTCCTCGAAACGAGGATCGCTCTTGATCAATTTGGTCAGCTTTTGTTTACACTTGAATTTACGCTTTCTGGCGTAGCCTTCACTCGTATATCCCATTTCGGTAGCAATTTCAGACATAGGTGTACCCATAAAAAATAACCGTAGCACCTTTTTACAATCTTCTCCCAATTGAGCCAGCTTATCCCGGAACAAGCGATGTTGCTCGGTACGCTCCAGTTTTTCATCAATTTCGGCATCCTGTGGAATATCGATTCCGTGGAGTGGTTGCTCGGGACGTTTAACTCGTCTACTGGCTTTTTTTAACCAGATTCTTTTCCCTACGGCTACCAGAAAGGTCCCAAAACTACTTGTTAGTTCGAAGGTTTTCTCCTGCTGCTTGCGAAACAACACGACCATAGCGTCCTGGAATACATCTTTGGCGTCTGCTTCGTCTCCACCTCGATTGCAGATGTATCGGTCAAAAACGGGAAAAAAGCGGTCGTAGATATCTGTCAGTATTTGCGGATCACGCTCCTGTAGGCCACGTAAATACTGTTGGTCCTGCGCGGCGATTTTACTTACTTTCATGCATTGTTCTTAGCAAACGAACTATTTTATTGGTAAGTTAGGTGTTTTTACAGAAAACCGCAAACTACGGGAAGTACCATGTGAGCGCATTTCCGAGGCGAGGCTTGACGGAACACTTAATAACGTGTAAAAGGCGCGAGCTCATGCAGCCGACCCGCCCGCCCTGCGACAAAACTTGCATAATCAGTCGTTATAGCAATGAAAGCTTCCGCAGTAATCCGCTTAAAATCACGTCAGCCGGTACCAGAACAAACCACTTACGCTGCTGTTCCAATGACAGATGAATTTATCGTATAAAAAAATCCTGGTTCCTTTAAGAGTAGCCATGCTGTGCCGGATGTCTGTGGGGGACCTGGAGCCAATCGCATTATAAAGCTAAGAGACGCTAAGCTTAGCAGCTTTTAGTGATCGGCCTGCGAATGGCATCCTTATACTGCTTGAGTATGAATGATGATATAGTAATCTACTGGCTGAAGCGAGATTTCCGTTTAGTGGATAATCCGGCACTGACCGAGGCCCTGCATAAAAACAGGCAGGTTTGTGCCATTTACATTCTAGAACCGTCCTTTCTGGAGGCTTCCGAAACTTCGGCATTTCACGTTCATGCGGTACTTCAGGCCTTGAATGATCTTCGAAAAAAAATAAATAGTGCCGGAGGACAATTGGCCATATTCAAAGGAGAGGTGGTGGCTGTACTCGATCAGCTGTTCTCACTCCTCCCCTTTCGGGGAATATATTCGCACGAAGAGATTGGGATACTTCGCACTTATGAGAGAGATATTGCCGTAGCTAAATGGTGTAAGCAACAGGGGGTGACGTGGAAAGAAATCCCTCAGACCGGAGTATTTCGCGGCCTGAAAGATCGAGATCAACGGCAGAAGTTGTGGAAGCAATTCACTTTCTCCCCTATACTACCGCGACCGTCTGCTGATCTGCTCTCCAAATTAACGATACCCAAGAAGTGGAAATCCATAGCGCTGGCCGGTCAACGAGAATTGCAGTTTGAGGATACTCCTTTTGCAATGACGGACTCCCAACGAGCCCGTTTGCAGACCGTTAGTGAAACGGCAGCGGAAGCTACCTTGCAGAGTTTTTTATACGAGCGCGGCATAGATTATAAGGGAGGTATTAGTTCGCCGTTAACGGCCATCACTGCCGGTTCTCGTTTATCGGTGCATCTCGCGTGGGGTACCATCTCCGGCAGGCGCGTGTATCAGGCTACCCAAGCGCGTAAGGAAGAGCTGAAAATATCGGAGGATCAGACCGCCAAGCGTTGGCGTGCCTCATTGACCTCATTCCTGTCTCGTTTGCATTGGCGCGACCACTTTATACAGCGTCTGGAGACCGAGCCCAAGATGGAGTTGGAACCCTTGAACCCGGCATTTAAGGAACTACAATACGATAACCGATCCGACTTTTTGAGCGCCTGGACGAACGGACGAACGGGATTTCCTTTGGTAGATGCCTGCATCCGGTGTCTCCAGGTTACCGGTTTTATTAATTTTCGCATGCGCGCCATGCTGGCATCAGTCGCCTGTCACACCCTCCATCTGGACTGGCGATTGATCGATCACCCGATGGCAAGCATGTATACTGACTATGAACCGGGCATTCACATTAGTCAGTTACAGATGCAGGCCAGTGTGGTGGGCATCAATACCGTTCGTATTTATAGTCCAAACAAGCAAATTGTGGACCAAGATCCCGATACCATTTTCATCAAAGAATGGGTGCCGGAACTAAGAGACTTTTCAGCTGAAGCCATCACTAAGCATCGACAGGAAGCCTTAGGCGACTATCCCGCTCAATTAGTGGATTGGTGGGCTGCTTCCCGGGAAATGAAGGACAGGATCTGGACGATCCGCAAGTTGGCCGCCAGCCAACAGGCAGCCCGGGAAGTGTACGAAAAACACGGTTCCCGAAAAGGCCCTCGAGGCCGAAAGGGGAACAACAGAAAAAACAAAACACATGAGCAGTAAAATCAGTATTTACTGGTTGCGTAATGACTTGAGATTACACGATAATGAGGCGCTTCACTTAGCCATCAGTAATGCCTCTAATGTGCTGCCGGTGTACTGTTTTGATCCCCGGCACTACCGCTTATTGGAACTTGGATTTCGCAAGACCGGTATCCATCGTTTTCGTTTTTTGTGTGCCTGTTTGACAGATTTAAAAAAACAACTCCAGGAGAAAGGCAGCGATCTCATGCTGGCGGTTGGCCAGCCCGAACAGATTATTCCTGAACTGGTCATTAAATATGAAGCTAGTGCCGTCTACGCCCAGAAGGAAATTGCCTCGGAGGAAACCGAGGTAGAAGCGGGCGTGAAAAAGGCCCTGGAAGAACAAGGTGTTCCCCTCCATTTAGTATGGGGAAAAACGCTGTACCATCTGGATGATATTCCCTATACCGCGCAGGAGATTCCCCTTACTTCCAAGGCATTTCGCATTAATGTCGGAAAAGCCACTGAGCCCAGGGATCTCTTTTCTGTACCAACAACCATTCCAACAGTCAACATCCGTGATTGGGGCGCATTGCCGAGCAGTGATGCCATAGGTTATACTGAGGTGGAACGCGCTGTCCCGGCGCAAAATATCTATCAGGGAGGAGAGCGACAGGCGCTACAGCGCTTGCAATATTACACCTTTGAAAGTCAGTTATTGACGAACTACAAATTTACCCGCAATCGCTCTTTGGGTCTGGATTACAGCAGTAAATTTTCGCCTTGGATGGCACACGGTTGTCTTTCTCCCAGAAAGATCTATCACACTGTGAAACAGTATGAGGTCGACATAAAACGCAATATCAGTACCTGGTGGCTGGTGTTTGAGGTGGTTTGGCGGGATTTTTTCAAGTTTCAGGCCTTGCGCTTTGGTAATCTGATGTTCGCGGAGGGAGGGATCAGGAAAAGAAAAGTATCGTGGCAATATGACGAAGCTCTTTTTGACCGCTGGAAAGATGGGAAGACCGGTATCCCCTTTTTGGACGCTCATATGAAAGAACTCCAGCAAACCGGTTTCATGTCCAATCGCGGGCGGGTCAATGCCGCCAGTTTTCTCACCCGTGATTATCAAATAGACTGGCGCTGGGGAGCTGCCTGGTTTGAAAACTTGCTGTTGGACTACGATGTATGTAGCAATTGGTTGAATTGGAATACCCAGGCTACGGAGATTTGGTACACCAATCCGGTGCATCAGGCCATGAAATACGACAAGAAAGGACGATACACGCTTTACTGGCTGCCGGAATTAGCTCGTTTACCTTATCCCTTGTACCACGCTCCCTGGCTCTTAACCGAAGAGGAACGTGCCAAGTACGGAGTCAAAGATTACCTCGAACCTGTTGAAATTTACGGAAAATGGAATAGGTCAATTAGTAATATAAAGAAGGCTTTCCAGGAAGGGAGTGATTAGGGGTATGCATGTTAGGGATGGTTTGATGGCTTGATGGTTGGATGGCTTGATGGTTGGATGGTTTGATGGCTTGATGGTTGGATAGCTTGATGGTTGGATGGTTGGATGGTTGGATGGTTGGATGGTTGGATGGTTGGATGGTTGGATGGTACATCCAAAGTAAACTGATAATAGCGTAAGGTTTGACCAAAGCGATTAATGATATATCGTTGGAAAACGTCAGTCGGACCGCTGCCGGGCAACGGCGATAAAGGAGTGACGAACCAAGGTTCGGCATACTTTGTTCTAGCATCGTTGTAAGCCTTAATAGCCTTAAAGTAATGGAGAAGAAAAATCATAAACATTTTATTCTGGCAGCCATCGACCTAGCCAAACAGGGTATGCAGTTCCGTGCAGGAGGGCCCTTTGGTGCGATAGTAGTGAAGGAAGGTAAGATTATCGGTCAATCCTTCAATAGAGTATTCGCAAAACAGGATCCCACCGCACATGCAGAGATCGAAGCGATCCGGGATGCCTGTAGCAGGCAGGGCGTTGCCCACCTCGAAGGGGCTACTCTTTATTCCTCCTGCGAACCCTGTCCGATGTGCTTCAGTGCCATTTACTACGCTAAGATCCAGGAAGTATACTATGCAGCCAGTCACGCCGATGCTGATAAAATTGCCGGCTTCGGCGTCAATGAGTTGTACGCGGAACTAGAGCGACCGGTAGAAAAAAGGCAGTTGGCCCATCATCAATGCGAGCGTGAGCAGGGTCTAGATCCTTTCATCCAATGGCAGGAAGAGCACCTTAGCAAAGAAGATTACATCGATCAGCTTTGACGCGTTATTTCCTGGATAAGTTATGAAAGTGTTTAAGAACAATAAGCAGCGTTGATTTCTTTACAGAAAAGTTACGCTCTTAAAAACGTGAGTATATTGCTAATCGTAATTTTCTGCACGAATGCTCCCGCTAGTCCAGATAGGAGGGAAATTCCATAGATCAAAGTTAAGTCAAGGTTCCGCTTTATAATCAGTAGGAGTGATCCCAAACTTTTCCTTAAATATTTTGGTAAAGTAGCTTCGGTTGCTCAGTCCCAAGGCATATACAATCTGAGAAACATTCAGGTCAGATGTCTGGAGCAATTCTGCCGACTTCTTTAGTCTGTACTCTTTTAAATACTGAGCGAAAGTAGTATTAAGGGCCTTTTTAAATAGTTTTTGTACATACTTTTCTTTCAGCCGCAGCGCTTGTTCTACTTTTCCTAAAGTCGGCCCCGTCCGGATGTTTTCGGCGATGAAAGTGGTAATTTCCCGGAGGTGATCATATTCTATTTTGGAAATGTTGGGATAATCTAATTTGGTAGCCAATAAATCTGAGAACTGCTGCCAGTACAGGGATAAGATCTCATAGGACTTTCCTTCCAGGTACAGCCCGCTGGCCAGATCCCTGAATTCTACCGCTTTAATCAGCTGGATGATCTCTGAAACCTGCACACTATAGTTTCCTTTACGATAGAATTGCCGATGCGCTTGGGCATCAACCAGTGCTTCCGTCAGCGCACTAGATTCCATATTGGCCAGACAAGCCGTTTTTTGCTGAAACTTTGCTCTATCCATTTCCACACTACAGATGCCGGTATTCACTTTTGCGGGAAAGTGTAAGACATGCCCCTGGGTCCTTTTACTCGCTACCCCGATATTTTGAAACCGGTCCACTTCGTGCGTATTATTGCTTTGAGCAAAGCAGTGGGTAAAGTGTCCATCGAAGCAATGCAAAAACTTCATAGGATGAACCTGATCGAGGTCAAAGCGAATTACCGTATCCTGGTAGAAGAGGCATTGATAGTTCAGTAGTGCAAAGCCGAAGGGGAACTGAACGCCCTGCACAAAACCACTACCGACCCGTTCCGGTAAACGGACGGTATAGCAGTTACAGATCTGGGTCACTTCCGTATTGAGTCCAACGGCCAGGTCGTGGAGGACCTGTTGCATGGGCAAAGAGCTGATGTTTAAATTCAACATACTATTAGCGCATTAGAAGAGCAGTACAGCATTGAAACTGCAAGATAATTAAGACAGACCTTCAGATAAATCTTATAATTTCCCTAAACGGTCAGGATGAATAAGATGTTCTGTGCGCTTACCAGGAGCAAGGATACCCTGACCAGTAAAGCCTTCCGAAAAAGCGTAAACTTTTCCGTTTTGGATTAAATCTTGGCTTTTTCGGTTAGGGTTTGACTCCTAAATTTGGGGTCTAAATTGAATGCTTTTGTCGTTATTATCCATCTCCACGCTGGACACCTTTATTCAGGAAGGGGAAAAAAACAGACTACTTTATAGGGTAGAGATGACGGATGCCCTTCGGGCATTTTGCGGAGCGCTCTTCGTAGCTTTACCACTGCATATGACCGCAGAGATGTGGGAACGAGCACGAGCTATTCCCTCTTGGGATATCGCTATTGTACTGGTCCTCGCTTTCTTCGCCAATGTAGGTTACAACTCAGTATCCGGTTTCAAACACCACAAATCCCGTTCGTCTATCTGGTTTGATGCAGTCAGCTGTTTAGGCATCGGTTTAGTAGCCAGTCTGCTGACTATGTTACTGATCGATCAGATCACGATACAGATACCCTTTCCCATTGTGCTCAAACTCCTGGCCTTACAGAGTGTACTTACTGGTTTTGGGGCAAGTCTGGCTAAAAACCAGCTCGGTGGCGGGGACGCGGGTGAGGAGGAAGAGATTTCCGGATATGCGGTAGACTACAAGCGCTTCCTGTCGGGCTCCCTGGGTGCTCTGCTTTATTCTTTGAATATCGCGCCTACCATTGAAACCATTCAAATTTCCAGTTCCATCAACGGTTTTCAGTTGATAGTGATTGTGCTGTATTCATTGTTGTTATCCTATCTATTTGTCTTTGTTGCCAATTTTTCTACGAAAAGTAGTCTGGCTAAGAAAGGTCGAATTATGGACAGCGCCTGGTCGGAATCTCTCATATCCTATCTCATCGCTCTTCTAGTAAGCGCAGGCTTGCTGTGGCTTTTCGGCTATATCGATCTCGCTACTCCCCTATCTGTGAGTCTGCCCTGGATTGCGGTACTGGGTTATGTAACTACCATGGGCAGCTCGGCAGGACGATTAATTTTTTAAACTGATGCTATGAGTAAAGCGCAAAGTGCTAAACAGAAGAAAGCTCCTCCGCCAACCATTGTTGAGTGGTCAGTACGTGGCTTTAGCCTCCTGATCATTTTCAGCCTGATCGGCTATTTTTTATACGGTGCTTTCCAAGCTGAGAGAAAACCCGAATTCCTAGTGGAAGTAAAACAGGATGAGATTCGGCAAATAGGTAATCGCTGGGTAATACCGGTTGATGTAAGCAACAAAGGTACCTACGATGTACATCAACTTAAAATACAGGCCAGGTTGAAGCTGCCGAACGGTCCGGAAGCCTATGAAGCAGAAACTTCGGAAGTTCTCTTATTGGGTTGCGATGAAAAAGTGAGCCTGGAATTTTCGTTCGCTCATGACCCGCTATCGCATCCCTTTGAATGTCAGGCGGTTTCCTACTTGTTACCTTAAATCATTTTTCGAATAAAAATTTAGTTATTATGAAAACACTAACCGATTTATTAGAACACGAACTCCAGGATCTTTATAGTGCAGAGAATCAATTGATCGAGGCACTGCCGACTATGGTCAAAGAAGCAGCAGACAAAAAGCTGAAGAAAGCCTTTGAACAGCATCTGGAAGAAACCAAAAAGCACGCTGAGCGGATAAAAGAAGTATGCGACGAACTCGGGTTAAGCCACAGCGGACACAAATGCAAAGCCATGGCCGGTCTGATTGAAGAAGCCAAATCCTTTCTGAAGGAAGAGATGACAGATGAGGTAAAAAACGCCGGTATGATCGCTGCTGCGCAGCGGGTAGAACATTATGAAATCGCCGGTTACGGTACGGCCGTACGCTACGCCAAAGAATTGGGTCACAAAAACGCTGCTTCCACCCTTCAACGTACCCTGGATGAGGAGTACACTACTGACGAAAAGCTCAATGATATGGCGGAAGATCGGCTCAACCGGAAGGCCATCAAGTAATTCTGATTGCAATGCAATGAGGTGGGTAGAGGATAAGGGGATCAGCAATCGTTAAAATGAGCCGTATTACTCCGTTTTGTCCGACGAACATGTTTAACATCCCGCTAACTGGTTACGGGCGGCAAAACTTCTGCCCGACTGAAGCACGGGCAGGCCCTGACCAGCCAAACAAAATCTCATTCCACCGGATTATCCCGGAGTGGCAACGTTTGAAGGTGAAATCACCTACTAAGCAAGGGCAATAAAGTCATTAAAACAGATTGATCAGATTTAATCCATCTAACTTTTTCCCCCTATTTTTCCTAGAAAAACAATGCAACCGGTCGCCGCATTAATGGTGACCGGTTGCACGTTTTCTATTCTCACGCTTCAATAACCTGCACTTTTTTTCTAAGTGTCATACTGAAATCTCAATTCACCACCACCCGTTGATTAATGCAGCCGCCTTGCCACAGCAGTTGCACCGTATAGACACCGGTTGGGAGCGAAGTAGGCAACGATCTGTTGATGCAGGCAGTGTCTTTTATTCCGGGGAGGCGCAATCCCCGTTCGACCGATAAGGACAAGGTGATGGAACCCATAGAAGATTTTTTTGCTAAAAACCGGCAACAGGTACAGCAGGATCTGGAAGACGCCACCGCCATCGTCCACTTCCTGCTCGAGCGGGGTTTTGACCACCGGCGGCGCAACCATCTGGGCGAATGCGCGGCGGATATTGCTGAGAAAAATTATATGCCGGAGGTGGCGCAACTGATCCGGGATACAGGGTAAAATTTACCATAATTAATTTCTTCGATGAACGCTCTTACTCTACTTGCGGTAGCGGAATATTTACAACTTGGTGTAGCAGAAAGTTATATTATTTGCCTTCCAGAGGGCTTCCTAAAAGCCTGATGGGGAATCAATAATTTGTTTCTTCCTTTCATGAGGGGTAAGGGTATTGCCCTCCAAGAATCTAATCTCAAGAAAATTTATTTACAATAAAAAATACACTTATTCAGAATAACTTACCAGCAGTTTATTTTATCTTTAACGATCCTCACTCCGAATCACTTCCATATAAATACCAACAGATTCCCATTGATCATTTTTAAGATGTCCTTAATGGATTGAGAGTATCCGTTGATCATATCTGAAAGACTTATCATTAAAAAATTAGGTTCTTTGTCAAGGCAGAGGAAAATATAGTGTATGAAACCGATTACAGCAATAATCATTGATGACGAGACGAAAGGAATTGACACACTCGAATACATGCTTTCCGATTGTCGTCCAACCGTTGATATAATTGGGAAATATTCATCCAGTATAGAGGGATTGAAAGCAATCAAAAAACTAAAACCAGACTTGTTATTTCTTGACATAAAGATGCCGCATATCAATGGAATAGAGTTATTAGAGTTAGCGGGTGCGACTGATTTTAACGCCATATTCGTCACTGCCTTTGACGAATTTAAGCTACAAGCACTGCGATTGAATGCATTGGATTATTTGATCAAGCCGTTTTCTCAGGAAGATCTGCAACAGGCCGTAACTCGAGTAGAAACTTACGGGAGAAGAAGGATTTTGGAAGAACAGGTATTGAACGCAGTTGAACTATTAAGATCTCTGGAAATCGGATCTTTAACCAGAATTGGTATTAAGTCAGGAAATAAAGTTGTATTCATTAACCTTTTTGACCTCAGCCATTGCAAATCAGACGGGAATTTCACCTATGTGTATTTGGCAGATAAAACCAGAATCCATAGTAACTATTCGCTTGGAAATTTGGAAGAAATACTTCCGGATAAATACTTTTTTCGTATGCACCGGGAGTATATAGTCAATGGGAAATGTATTACAGCTTACGATAAATCAGATGGCGGAATTATAGTTATGCATGATGGAACAGAACTACCTATTGCCCGAGCCCGGAAAGACGATTTTCTGCTGTTTCTTCGTCAGTTTATTAACATTGACAGATTTTGATCTTACTTATTCTAATTTAAAATAAAACTACCCACTATGACAAATTTAGGAATTGTCTATTCAGCGGAACAAATTGAACGAGCTTTAGCCACTACCTACAATGCAGAGTCAGGATATGAACTGGTAGGACTAGCTTTTTCCAGAGTTGCTTTCAATCTATCCGATCCGGTAGAAAGAAATAATTTCGGCGGTTTTATGGGACAGTTAGCAGAAAGCAGGCGGTTTGACATTGATGCTATATTTTACCGTACTGCAGAATCAGCAATAGCAGCGGGATTACCCGCATCAGAAGCTGAAGCTTCCTTTGCGGATCAAAGAATTGATATTAACCCACCGGTAAATCATTCAATGTTTGTTTTTCAAGACAGCCAAACCAATACATTTGATCTTGACGACAACCTGGAAATAACGCCCAGTGTATGGAATGATTTTACTGCTGCTGCTAGAAGTGAAAGAGAAGCTCTATCAGGTGGAGATACCACTAGAAATGAAATTCCTAGTGCAAGGGCCGACCTAGCAAGAGCAGCAGTTGCAGCCGCCCGTGGAAGTAGACTAGCCAGCTCTCACTATCAATTTTGGAATGATGTGGTAGATTTTGTATTTTTTGGTAAAGCTCAGCTAGAGGCTATTCTGATAAATAATCCTGAAGCAATTACTGTATCGGGAGCCGAGATAAACTATGGCACAGGATTATTTGACGTTGCGCCAGATAGTAATGCGAATGGTTCTTTTTCAACCCTTAAAGCAGAGCCTAACTTTCGCAGTACTTCAAGTGAATACCTTCCAGATGTGGTAATGGGTCTTCCTTGCCCTCCAATTTGGGGAAGCGGTCAGCTTGCAGTCAACTCCGGTAATTCTGAATTAGCTTCTAGGGAAGCCGAAATATCATGGAGAAAGTTTGCTTTGGCTTTTATTGATAAAATTCAGGAAGTAAATGGCCCCTCTATAAACCCATCTTTACCTAAAGGGATAAAGAGGGAATCAAAATAGAATGGATAAAATATTCAACAGTATCCGCCACGTGATAAGGTTCCTATAAACATCCGTACCGATAGCCACTTCAAATTTAAAGTGAGAATATATGCAGTATAAATTTATAGGTGTCATTATTCTCGTTCTAGGCGGATATTACGCTAAGGCACAACCAACAGTTGATCTACAATTCAATTTCAAAAATATCAGGCCGGAAGATGGACTGAGAGATAATCGTTTCAATACCTATATCTTTCAAGATAGCAAGGGCTTCATATGGATCAGTTCTCTATCAGGGCTTTACCGCTTTGACGGAATGGAAACAAAGCTCTATAATTATGAAGACGGACTCGATGATACCAACATCCAGAGTGAATTATTTGAAGATAGGCGGGGAGATATCTGGTTTAGTACTTTTTCTACTTTGAATGTCTACGTCAGGCAGCTCGATTCCATTCTGAATGTTCCCATTTTGGACGAAAACGGTATTGCATTTGCCCAAGGTTACCGAGTTTTTCATTTAGATCAAACTAATGACCGTCTTTGGTTAAAAGTAGGCGACAGGATCTTTGGGCTCAGTACCAAAGATCCTGGTCGATATTTCGCACTTCCTCAAAAAACAAACGGTGTACAATTCAGCACTATCAGTGGTGAAAGTGGAGGGCTTGAAACCATAGTAGCCAGTCCCTGGTGGAATGGACGCGGTATTGATTTTTTTCAATTACAGGATACACAGCTCGTAGATTACAAGCATTATTTACACGATCATCTATACATTAAAAAATCCATTCTATTAGAGGACTCATCCTGGCTGTTGATGGACGATAAAAAACTATTTCTATTTGACGAAACTACTCCCGACACCATTTCAATACTTTCCAATACCATATCCTATAAGCCCTGGGACGCCGTAAAAGCAGATGGAGAACATCTGTACTTATCTACACTCGATAAAGGTTTATGGTATTACAATTGGAAAGACGACGAATTTATCAAACAATGGTCAACGGCCAATCCCCCCCCCCACAACTTATCCTCCGATAGCCCCAAAGAGCTTTATTTATCTCCAGAAAATTACCTGTGGACATCAATAAGAAACGTTGGGATCGATTATACCTACCTTCATGGTAACCCCTTTAAAAATCCACTTATTCAGCTTGAATTGCAGGATGTTGAAGTAGTTTCTGTACAAGAGGATCAGAACAAGAATGTCTGGGTCGGTATTAAAGAGGAAGGCATCAAAGTATTTTCAGGTGAAGGAGAATTTTTGTCCGATTACCAAATTGATCTTACTGAATCGGAATTATGGCAGGTGGGCATTGGCGGAAATGGAAATATTTTCGCTGTTTCTTCAAGAAGGTTGTATTATTTGGATAAGGCCACAAACTCATTTGATTCCATTCTAAATCCAAAAGGGCTGACATTCCGTTTTCTATCATCAATATATCCAAAGCGAACTATTGTTTCTACTAATTTGGGGTGGCAAGAATTAGTAATAAATGGAAAAGGTCAGTACTCCCTTGCACCCTGTAAGGAGTTTATAAATAACCAAGAATTTGCTTTTTTACAAACCTTTCAAACCGCTAATCGTAAAGTTTACATACCGTATAGCGCATCGGAATTATGGATTTATGAAGCAACGATGCTAGGCCTAAAACCAGTGAAAAAAGTCTCTTGTAATCTAGAATTTTTTGGCTTTTGTGAAAGCAAAAAATACGCTGAAACGGTATGGGCAGCCAGTTCAAAAGGGCTGGTTAGAATTGTACAAGACACATTGATACAATACGAATTTGGGGAAGACTCGGAATTGAGTAACAGCAGTATATACGGAATAGTCGAAGATGACACCGGGGCTCTCTGGATTTCCGGTAATCAAGGATTATGGCAATACCAACCGAAGGACTCAACACTATGCAGGTACGAAACAGTAGACGGAATATCAAGCAATCTATTTTCTCTTTATTACAGTGCTATTGAGTCTTCCACCAAAGATATCTGGTTAGCCAACAACAAAGGACTTACCACATTCGATCCTATAAGTATAGAGCCCTTACCATTAAAGCCAAAAGTATACATTGACCAGCTTACTATTAACAATAATAAAGCGATAAGAGGCATAGGAGAATTACATAAAATAGAATTAAAACATGATGAAAGTACGCTTACTTTTCTAGTAAAGGCAATCGATTATCTAAAAGCCAACCAAGTTAAGTTACACTATCGACTGAAAGGATATGAGGAGCGTGATGAATGGCTAACTGTAATGAACGGTCAGCAAATTCGGTATACAAAAATCCGCCCGGGAGATTTTATCTTTCAAGTTAGAGCAGAGGATAGTTTTGGGAATATTAGTGAGGTACACCAGTTGCCCATTCATATTGAACCTCCCTGGTGGGAAACCTGGATATTCTATTTACTTACTACCATCATAATTGTAAGTATAACCTATTTGGCTTATCGATTGAGAATAAATCAGGTAAAGAAAAATGCAGAAAAGGAAACCGCGATAGCTAAGTTGGAGTTACAAGTCGCCGAACTGGAAACGAAAGCATTTCGTTCACAAATGAATCCTCATTTTTTATCCAACGCACTTAATTCTATAAAGGGGATTGTATTAAAAAATGAGACCGAGGACGCAGCAGGCTACATCACCAAGTTTTCTACTCTTATTCGAACTATACTAAATAATTCAGAAAAAAAACTCGTCCCACTAAGTAAAGAATTGGAAGCTCTGAAACTTTATATTGAGCTGGAATCTCTAAGATTTACCAATAAGTTCGATTATCAAATTCAGGTAGGGAAAAATGTGGATCAAGACTTCGTCAGAATACCACCGTTAATTTTACAACCATTTGTAGAAAATGCTATTTGGCATGGATTATTACCCAAAAATGATGATCTGAAAAAATTAAAGGTGAATATTTTCCGAAAAGATGATTTTATTATTTGTGAGATTGAAGATAACGGTGTGGGCCGTAAAATAACCGAAGAAAAAGAGAAGGAAGGCCACGAATCGATGGGAATAGATATAACTAAAAAAAGACTTCAATTACTAAATACCTTAAATGAGTTATACATCATAGATTTAGAAAATGATGAAAGAATGGCATTAGGTACAAAAGTGATCATTCAGTTATACACACCAGAATAATTCAGCGATTATATATTTTTTATCTTAAACTGTTTTACCACTTAACCTCTGAGACATGTCATTCATACATTCTCTCTTTCAGTTATTTATACAAGTATATAAATTTGAACCATCGAATAAAGATAAATTATTACCACAGCATTCGATAATAGCCCCGAAAACTATACCCCAGTTGGAGCCCCTTTCTATAGAGTTAATCAGGAAGGGGGCCTTTTTAACCTAGTCTATCAATTTTGTTTACAAAAATCATCAATCCATTTACCTATGATCATTACCACTTAACTTATCGTAAGGTATACTGACGTAAAATTTTCTTGTTAATTGTTTTGTGATATCCTAAACCGCTTAGCGTCAAGTATACATCACTACCTTACCTGGACTAATTAGCACTTTGCTAAACGTAAGAAACTGTTTTACTAAGCTTTTCCCATTTTCAATAATTCTGCAAGTTGTATTTAATTACTCTTGTAAAAACCCTCACAACATGAGAAGTAAAATTAAAACCTGGATTCCATTGATACTGACTATTTGGCTTCTACATCTGGTAACTGTATCGTACGGACAAGCTACCTATTGGATTGACGAGTCCACCGACTTTACCGGCAATGGCTGTGAAAATTCTGATTTGAACGATGTTACTTCCAGCTTGAGAAACCGGCTCAATTCTGATGGATGGTCTGGTAGAAGATGGACTAACACAAACGCCTGGCCGGAAGATTTTATCGAGCAGAACTCTGGGGGCATAGACCATGTTGCCGGTGATTCCCGAACACTTAGCGTATATGCAGGACATGGCAATCGAGGCCTAATCCAATTTGGATTTCGGAGAGGAGGCCGTTGTACGGTTTCATTTCCAACCGATACCCGGCTGGGGACGCAGGGTGGAGATGAAACAGCTTATGCGATGTGGTTAACTAGCTGTACCGTTCACTTAGATGCACTTTCCCGCCATTTTAATCAGCAAATTCGTCAGACCTTCGGATATCATAACTCTCCGACTATCAAAGATGATCAACCTCGCGATTTTTACGAAGCAACAGACGATTTAAGAAATGAGCGCGCCTGGGTAGAGGAAATGGAAGACCGCCCGGGTTGGTTTACTGGTGATAATTCACCGATCTGCATGACGTTTGGTCTTAATTCTTCTCATTGTGGTACGGTTAGAGATCGTGCCAGATTACGTGATCGTGTATTATTATCAGATGCTCCAGCTCCACATAATTGGTATTGTTACCTCATTTTTAATAATGGCGGGTGCTAAATTATTTTAGTTCTAATTAAATTAAAAGACATGTACCAACATAGAACAAATATTGCCATAATCCTTTGTCTGTTTAGCTCTTTAACTTTCATTCCAATGGCCTGCTCTAGCGGAGTGAGAGAGAGCCCTAGTTCATCAGAAGACAAACGACAATCCACCCCACAAGAGCTTCCAAAAATGTTGGAGCGGCCAAATCTAAAGGGCTTTGAACAGCCTAAATTTCAAATAGGTGATGAAATGATTGCCTATCAAATGAATTGGAGGCGGCCTCAATCCGGGGAGTTACTTCAAAAGCTTGAAGGAGCTGTAAAACTGCTCAGCGATGATAAAGATCTCGCATTCTTCGAGAAGGAAAATTTACTAAAGACAGTATTAGAGAGGGAAAATGCCGGAAGTTGGATACAGCTCCCAAATTCGCCCTTATTCATTAAATATGACACGTCATTTAATGAAATCAGGATTATTAATGAAGAGAGAGAGGCTCAGGCTGATTTTACAAAAGTTTTAGGCGAAGATGCTATAAAAAAACAGGCTGAATTATATCTAAAACAACTTGCTGAAAATCAGGTGATCGATTATCAGCTGTATGAAACAGCAGCTATGCAATTGGGATACGCTATGGTCGGTAGTGGTTCCTTTAGTCAGAAAGTTCAACCTGCACAAATTACCTCCTTTCGAATTACTTACAGGCCTAGACTGAATGGGGTGGAGTTGGCTAATGCAGGTATTAGAATGGGTATAAACCTAGCTGGCGTACTGACTAGTCTTAGGGTCGGGGGAGTAAGTCCGGAAGGAGAATGGAAAAACGGATCACTTCAATCCAATATTCCAAACAGTCGCCGCAAAATAGCAGTGACTACTAACGATCTGATGAGCAAATTTTATAACGAAAAACTCCAGGATGGTGAAGTTCAAGTCTCCTATAGTAAGGTTATGTACGCTATGCCGGAGGGAAAATCCGAAGCCATAGTTGAACCACTACTGGTCATTTCTTATAGTGACCTACGAACAGTAGATAATCATCCTGTAGTAAGCCGGCGTAAGACTTTAGCTTATTCCCTCACAAATCCGGAAGCTCAACCATTAGACTTTGACAAACCTCGAGTCCAGCATGAGGGTACTGAACCTCTTCGAAAAAATTGAAGAGCGCATCCGAAAAGGAAGGATTCGCCGGCATAGATGAATCTTCAAACCGGCGAACCCCCTTTATCCGAAGAAATGGAAGACACCTGGAATTCATCAGAAAAAGGATTCGGTGAAACCCGAAAGCTGGCTTCTCCTAAAACAGGTCGCCCGATCAGCTCGATAGCTTCGGCGAGGGTGTCTGCCACGTTCGCCGGTGGATCCAATACACTTTGGATTAAGTAAATTTACGATCAGTTATGAGCTATTCACAGCGGTATAAGTATAATTCTAGTGTGTCAACATAACCAAAACTATAATAACAGACTAAGATTATTTTCTTGGACAAATTTACGGTAACCATGATTTGCGGAGAGCTCCTAACGAGCGTCGGGAGGGTTAGATGGCTATATGGTTTGGGACTTTTCAATCATGAAGCCGTCAAAACTATCTAACCATCACCGCCCCCTTCGAAAGATTTCCTACTCATGATGATTACACTACTTTTAGCAAAGAACTTACAATGAGGTCGTCCATACATTCAATTCACCACCACCCGTTGATTAAGGCGGTTATAGAAAAATACCGGCCCTGACGGGCTTAAGCGTCTCTAGTTTTATAGCCACCTTTCGTCTGGAAAAAGCCCAGCACCTGCTCTTTAATACGGAGCTTCTGGTAAAGGATATAGCTTATCAGACTGGTTTCAATAGCACGGACTATTTTGGGAAGCTTTATAAAGAAAAATTCGGGAAGACACCGGGCCAGGATAGGAATATGGATCCAAATAATAGCTGATCAGCAAAAACCAAGCTCTTTGGTACTATAGTTCGGTCTTTTGAAACTATAGTTCGGGATATTTCTTCCAATCTGCCACAACTTTATCCTCACAAGTGTCTCTGCTATCATACTGGAAGACCTTTCTAAATACAGCCGTAATAATTATGTGAGGATTCAGTTTCTCCGGAGTCCAGTATTTACTAGACTTCAACAACTTTCCATCCATACCTGGTTATTACCGCCAATTCTCAAACTCAAATCTACTGCCATGTTGAAGTCTCTCTCTTTTTATACCGTTTTAATTTGTCTTTTCTTACCAACTATTGCTTTTGCCCAACTAGATACAACTTGTAATGTAGATACTCTATTTTTAGATGATACGGTTAGTTCTGGTTTTTATAAAACCAATGGGAATATACAATCAACAGGACAAGTGAATAGCAATAGTGCTGTTAATTTTAGTGCTGGAAGTTCAATTACCCTTAAGCCAGGATTTTCCGTTGATAGTGGCGGTGTATTTACCGCCGTAATTGAGGATTGTCTGGATTCCATCATATTCAACCCAAATCTTCATCTCATATCGAATAACACCAATGATAGTCTATTAATGATATCAGAAAACGATCTACGTTTTACAGCTTCGATTTCCCAGGGACAAGTATTTGATATTGGAGATATTATCGTCTCTGATATCCATTCAAACGCTCCAAGAGGGTATTTGAGGAAAATTACCTCAATTACGGAAGATACCAATACGATTATCCTGACTACCATAGATGCAGATATAGCAGATGTAATTCTTGAAGGAGCTATTACTTCTGAGTTTACTTTAAGTGATTTGGCAGGTTCTAACAATTTGGGAAATGTAAATAGTCCCCTTTCCTCATTAAGCACGGGTTGCAATACTTCGAATCAGTTAAGGAGGGATGCCATTAATTCTTCGTTTAATGCACAACTGGACTTTACCCCAATTTTTAAATTTGAAGTAAATATTAGCACCATAGGTACATCTTACGCAAAGATCGGCGTTGGTGGTCAATATAGCTTAACTGGAAGTTTGACACTAGCTAATGAGAACCTGATCGCAGATAGAATTGAATTAGAAGAAATTGAGCTGCCTTTGCTAAGGTTTTATTTACCCGTTGCCGGTTTTTTAATTCCGATTATTATTGAGCAGGATTTAGAGGTTTTTATCGATTATTCAGCAGGAGGATCTATTTCAGATTTAAAATTCAGACAAACAGGGGAACTCTCAGCTTACTTTACCAAAGTAAAAGGGCAAGATGCCTCATCTCAAACGAATGCTAACTTTAGTCCTATTGGAATTGATTTTGATCCTAGCCAATTTATAGAATTGAATGGTTCTGTCTCTTTAGGAATAAAATATGAATGGGACCCTTATGATGCAGACTTTGTAGAAGCTTTTAGTGAAGTTTCCACCGGTGCTAACTTTAGCATTAAACCTGGTGTAGCTTGTATTGCGTCCCTGTTTGCTTCGGCTCGCATAGGCTTAGAAATACAGGCATTAGCGTTTTTCGGTATTGAAGGAGATGCGCTCTCTAGAAGCTTCACTGTGCCGTTTAAAGATATAGTGATCCCCTGTGATGGTGAAGATAACGATGACGACGGTATTTGGAATGATCAGGATAATTGTGTTAACAATTTCAACCCCCTTCAGGAAGATACTGATTATGATGGAGTAGGAAACGTGTGCGATAATTGCTGCTTAACCCCGAACGGTGACCAGACTGCATCCGATACCGATAGTTTTGGCGATGCATGTGATAATTGTCCCACCATTAACAATGAGGATCAGTCAGATTTTGATCAGGACGGAGAAGGAGATGTCTGCTGTATGGAAAACGAAATGAAAAAACCGATAGGTGAAGTTCTAAGTATTCGTAATACCGGTAATGGAGGAGTAGGATGGTCAACTTATGAGATTGAAATTCGTGGATACGATCCTTGTGGAGGCTCAGGATCTATAATTTTGTTTTATGACCCTTCCAAAAACAGTTTATATAACAAGGGATCTGTTGGTCCAAACAATACCTATTTAACTGGCCATAATGTCGAACACGCTGAACTACCTAAAACATTAGAGTTAAGATTAGCCCGTATTTTGAATGGAAGAGAAAGTAAGCCTGTTAGATTTACAATTGGTTCAAGTGCTGCAAAAAGTGACGGTGAAATTGAGGCACAACTTACTTTTAGCTCAAAAAATGCTGAAAAAGAACTAAAAGTTTTTCCAAATCCCAGTAGCGAGTCAGTCCAGATTATATTACCTGAGCCTCATATGCAATTGCAGTTATTTAATATGCAAGGAAATTTAATAAAGGATTACGTGACAGATGACCAAAATTTTCAAGTAAATATAGCAGACTTACCAGCAGGGCTGTATCTATTTAAAGCACAGACAGGGATGCAAACCTGGGTAGCTAAGGTGGTTGTGGAGTAGTTGTTTGGCAAGCATGAGATCAGCGAGGGCGCCAGCGGAGACGTATACGTTATAGATGGTTCGCCCGAGCAGGATCGCCTAATTTTCTGCCAGTAGGCCTCACAAATTGACTGATCCTTTCGTATGTATAAGGATTGGAACCATTACGAGCCTGGTTGGAGAAGAAATGTAGCTGTTTAAGAAAGACTTTAATCTTCAGATCAGCCACTTGAAACTAAACCGGGTGGAAGCGATCACTTTGTCATTGGAGTATCTATGCCTGATCAAGGGCATGAACATCATGGGCCTGATCGGAACAAACGTGCTGAAATACTATATGATGACGATCGACTTTGACGCTTCAGAATCGCATTTACACAAAGTAAATAATCGATCGGAGATGGAGCAACCCGGCCACGCCCCCGACGTGTCATTTGCATTCCGCTGGAGAGGCAGGATGCCCATTATCAGTAAGAAAGTAGGGAGCAGTACCTTGATCCTAGGTCTGGATACCGGTGCCGGCATTAACGTACTAGACCAGCAGAAAGGCGAGTTACTCGCGGATCACCTGACCCTGAGTCGGGCAGTACCTATTATTGGCCTCGATGCGGCAAGGGAAAATTTACAAAGCGGACTGTTGCACAGCCTAGTCATCGATGACTACAACTGTCAGGAGATAAGAGTAGTCCTGACATCCACGAGCCGGTTTGGGGAGTACAAAGTGAATTAAATTCCGTAGACAGCCTTTTAGGTTACGAATTCCTCAAGCAGTTTCGCAGCGTCATCCATTTCAAAAAGGGTACGATCGATCTGTACCAGCGGGATCAGCTCGCCGGAAATCAATACGTAGCCAACTGTCTCCTGTTGTCTACAGCTAATACTGATGCGAAGTGGTTTAGAAAAATCTCAAATCACTTCGCGTCGAGTATAGCGTTAATCCCGCGATCGTTTTACCGGCAGAACCGAAAGCACACAATTCGCCAGCCTGCACCAAACGATATTAGTAGCTGTAAAAAGCCCGTTGTAGGGGTAGTACCCTTAACCCGGTTGGAAGGCTCCGGATATACCCCGACAATAGCTTCAACCAATCGCGTTATCCCTTTTTAAAGGGGCTCTTTTGGGGGCGTTGATTGAACTTTTGGAAAACTACATCCTGGACCTCATTATCCCGTAGAAAAATAGCCAGTCGGTGTTCTATTTTAGAAGCGACATTGTCTGTTATAAAAACTGGCGCGCCTGCATCCGAAACCTCCGAATAGTCAATGACATCCTGGTGAACCGGCAGTCGCTCCGGTTTCATCTTGAAGGCCAATATTTCCTCTTCTTCCAGAGGTTTGGAAAGGATCAGGATCGCATTTTCATTATTTTCAAATGCCTGAATAGCCTGCTCTCTGGTAGCCACCAGTACCTTAGTACGGGACGTAGGGAAGTGAGCAAATTCTTTTAATTCAAGCGTTACAAGATCTCGATAAGGCTCTTCCGTAATAAGGAGAATAGGAGGAGAAGAGATACTAGCCATATTACGGTTATCCTCACCATAAGTTCCGATAACAAATACAATACCATAGAATAGACCAATAATTTCAATTGCAAAGAAAAACGAAAGGGCAACATGGTTGCGCACCCATTGAAACAAGGGCTTCATTTTGTTGATATTTACGAGTTCCAAACATTAGAACTACCATGCAAATCTATAGGGGATTCTATCTAAGAAGCAAGTGTTTATCCAACTATTTTTTTACAGAATAAAGCCCAGGAAATAAGCTTTTTTAGCATCAAAAACGATTTTTTAAAAACGAATAGTGACCAATTCAACTCTCCCCAGTCTATATTACCACTCGATGACCAGCCGACCGACGTAATACTAATCCCAAGAACTGTCGGTAAGCTCGACTTTAGCATTTTGACATTGGGTTCAATCAATAATGAAGAAAAAGGTGCATTCTTGGCAATCTAATGGCCAGGGTTACGCCGCTGAGTATTATAAGGGCATTGCCCTGAAATATTTATAGGGCTGTGGTTTGAATCAGATCGGCGAAGGGCATCGCCCTGGAGATATCTGGCTTTTTCGGATGGTACTGCCCCGGTTCGAAGGTAAACCTGGTCTCCAATGCATTTTCAAACATCCGCTTTAAACCCGGATGTGCATAAATTAAATAATGACTTTACTGAGCATTTGATAGCTCTCATTTATAGATCTGCTTAAAATGCTAGTTACTCACCATCCAGGATCAGGATGCTGGTGGTACTTTCCCAGGGGCTGCGATAAGCCTTCCAGTTCCACCATTCAGAAATACCACCATCCCGGAATTCACCGGTAAAAGGATTAAACCATTTAGCCCGGAGTTGGCCGCCGGGAGGTTCCGGGACCACTACATTGGTTTGAAAATTAGAGCCCGGAAGCAAGTAGAGGTAGCGCCCCTTGCCGTTGGTCAATGCATAGCCGCTGGAAGCCAGATTATCGGCCCCTACCCTACCGTTTGTCGTCAATTTAGGTTTATGCGGGAATAAGGTATTAAAATCATACAGCTGAAAAAAAGCCTGGAGGTGTCGGTAATAATCAAAACGAGGTGGATCGAAATCCTGCTCTGAAGACAGGGGGTCATAGATCACAATATTCCAGGAAGTATTCTGCCAGTAGTAAGTAGAGTAAAGGCCCGCAAAGATACATTCATAATTGCGGATCAAGCAGGTTTGAGGATCTACATAATTTCCCTGAAATGAAAGAAAAGGACCTTTCTCGTAACCGCCATGTTCAATATTCATGACCGGCTTATCCGGATGCCGCAGCAATGCTTCCAAGCTAAGGGAATACAGATCATTTCGCCAATTCTGGATGGAAATGAAATCCACCCGGTCTGGTTCACGGGAACAGTATTCATAATCATGCACCGTGATCAGGCTACCATAGGCATCCATGTTTCGGATGCGCTGAATGCGTTCATTAATATAGGGAATATCACAGCGACCATAGTCCAGTGCTTCCTTAGAAACATCCCAGATGATGTTCGAAAAAGCCTGGTAGCGTTTGATGATATAATCGAAGTAACGGTTATCCGCTTCGGAATACATCGGCGGCCAGTTCACCCGTTTATTCCACACATAGATCATCAGGTGGGCCATGATCCCCTTTTGTTGCAAGTGATCTATCACCCGGTCAAAGTGTTTGAAGAAATCAATATTCAATTTGGAAAAGTCCGGATCGTCATTGTCGCCGCCAAATACCGAAAAATCGGGTTGCCGGTACTGATACCGATCCGGTACATTTTCGCTCGTTTCCCAGCCTACATCGTAGGCATACACATTCATCACGACCTGGTTGAACCCATTCGCTTTAACCTCCCGGATAATATTTTCAGTTTTGGGAATGCCCTCCGGGTCACCATAATCGAGTGCAAAGAGCCAGTCCAGTTCAAAGGCCAGAGCGAAGTACGGCGTGCTATCGGCGTAGATGAATTTTTGCGGAAGATCCGGATGAACCCCCACCGGACCGTGCTGATCCGGGTCGGTATCCGGCAGGGACTGCACCTTTCCCATTTTGCCCGCCAGATCGGGAATGGATGAAAAAGTTTCAAATGTCCAGTTGCCCACCAGTGTTGGGGCAAAGCGGACCACGAATTCTTTTTCTCCATTGTAAAAGCCCGGCACGGTAATGCTAGCTCCGTCTTCATGGGAGAAAACGGCTCCTAAGGTAACCTCAAAAGGAGCATCCGGCAGTGCAGTTACCCTTAATGAAAGATCCACTGGAATAAAAACGGCCGTCCGGATCCCAGTCTGATCAAATGCATAAGCAACCTGGGACCATCCGACTGGTCCGGAAACCATCAACAAAAAGAGTAGTGTAACGAGGTTTTTCATGGCATACATTTCGGTTGGCAGAGCATCTGCAAGATACGTCAAATTTCAGGATGCCCCTTTCTACCCGTTTACCGTCTGCCCAACCAAGATCTATGAATTCTGACCAGCAGCCCTCTCATTATATTTATCGGTGCGGTATTCGTAGCAGTTAGGCAAATCAGCGCCCCGGACGACCGGCTGCTATCCGGTAGGGAATCAAATCCGGAAAGCGGATCTTCTGTAAATAGGAGATTCCGCTGTTGGTTTTTCCATCTAGTACCTAAGAACTTAAGTAAGTGATTTGAGAATCCTGTCTGTGACAAGCACCTCTGGACTAAATCGCTTTGTGTCGAGTACAGAGAATGCATAGATAAACAGCATCCCGATTTATGATGAAGTCTTTCCCCATATTTACAAATCCGGTATATTTGTAAATAGAATGCTAGTTGTCAGGTATAATGACAGCAACACGCATCTCCCAATCACTCCAAGGTTAGCTATCACCCAGCCATCCGACCGGCGTACCGTCGGGCGGATAGTGCAAATAGCTGATCCTGATGCGACACCTTACTATCTTGCCTGCGATCCCGGTGCAGGCCTCCCGTTCCCTCGAATGTTATTTTCGGGAACTGAGTACCATTCCCTTAATCACCGCTGCGGAAGAGATCGAGCTGAGCCGGCGTATCCGGGCCGGCGATCAAGCCGCATTCGAGCAACTGGTACGCGCCAATCTGCGCTTTGTCGTTTCCGTGGCCAAGCAGTACCAGAATACCTATATCCCGCTGATGGACCTGATCAGTGAAGGCAATATCGGACTGGTGGAAGCGGCCCGGCGTTTTGACGAAACCAAGGGATTTAAATTCATTTCCTACGCCGTATGGTGGATCCGGAAGTTGATAATGGAAGCCATTATGGAGCAGGGGCGAATGGTACGCTTACCGGCGGCCAAATTCCAGGATCTGGGGCGGATCAACGATATGATCAACAGGCTGGAACAGGAACTGGAGCGAAGCCCCACGGTGGAAGAGTTGGCCGATCGGCTGCAGTTAGAGCCGGAAGCTGTTTCCGAAGTGTTGCCACTGCGGTCGCGCACCATTTCCCTGCAAGCGCCTCCGGATCCGGAACGGGAAGAGGATTGGTTGGGGCGACTGGCGGACCAGCACATCCCACCGCCGGATAATAAGCTGACGGAAGTTGAGGACCGGCGAATCGAAGTAGAGCAACTGCTGGCTAATTTACCGAAGCGGGAGCGGGAGATACTGCGCCACTGTTTTGGCATTGGCGTAGATCCGGAAGGCCCGGCGGAACTAACTTTTGAGACCATCGGAGCGACCTTAGGCCTGGGCGGAGAACGGGTGCGGTTGCTGAAACGGCGGGCGCTTTTGAAGTTGCGGTTGAGGTGTTAAATGTGTTAAAGTGTTGATGTGTTAAAGTGTTGATGTGGAAATGTGCTAATGTTAGGTGTTGCGGTGTTAAGGTTGGGGGGTGTAGGTAGAAGATTGATCCATCTGGTCCTACACTCCCCTCGTATCTTTATGACCCGATCAGACCGTCTGGTCTTCCGTGGGGGCGCCGGCGGCTATCTTTTGGATCACCTGTACCCCTTGATTGCGGCCGGAAGCAGATTTGTACATTTCGCTCATGCCGATGACCTGGGCATTAGCCGCTTTCAGTACAAAATAATGTTCGCCGTTCTTAGCTTCTTTTCGCTCGTAACGGGTATCGTTTGCGGCATTTTTCTGTACGGACTCAATGCCGTTTTGGGCGCCCTGCTTGGTGGTATAGGCCTCGCCGGTAAGCACCACTTCTCCGTTGCCGGCCTTTAGACGGAAGCGGAACTGACCGCTCTTGTCTTTGTAGATTTGAAACTTAGGGTTCTTCATAAATTTGGATTGTTAATGTAAAAACTAATTTCGATCAAAATGTCGCCCTAAATATATTTTTTTGTCGGAGAAAGTCCAAACGTGATGAGGTGTGTTGAAGTTGGATGTGTTAAAGTGTTGATGTGGAAATGTGCTAAGGTTAGATGCTGAGGTGCGTGGGAGAACTTGTTTCATCCGTTTCTTGCTATTTGAGATTGTTTGATGTCCAGTTAGGTACAGATCGTTCACGCTTGTCTTGCGATCACTCGCCCTATTCGCCTTTCCTGTATTTGCGATATTTTATTAGTTGCTAGACGTAAAACAACATCATATTCCGAATATTATTCCTGAAAAACCAGCCTAGGTTAACGCAGCGGAGCGGAACTTGACAAATGTCCAGTTAGTATAGACCTTTGGAGAGTCAGGTACATGGGAAAGGAAGCGAGATGATCGGTTCCAGTACGGTACCCTCTAAATCCAGAAAAGTGTACAACGAACATCTCCTAATAGGTAAAACTGTAATTGCGCAAAAAGAGCTAACTGGGTTTTCTATAAGTAGTGCCTTAAGCACTGATTTTATCCTGCTGTTTTACTTATTATTTGGTTCCGAGGTCCGGGTTGCTGAGCTTTTGCTTGGGGCCCGGATTTTTTTTGGAGGTGGGAGGGGCGAGATGTCAGGAGAGAGGGGTCAGGGGCGAAGGGGTCAGGGGGGCAGAGGCGTGAAACTTCAATACCTGAACACGTAAAACCTCAACACTTTACCACACAAATACGAATAAACCCAAGTATTAGCAGTATGGAAAATGAAAGAAACTCAGGAAGTCAGTACAAGAGTCGTTGGAGCTGGTTGCCGAAATTGCAGTTTGGCACGTCGGGAACACCCGTGAAGACGGAAGCAGGCGATCCCCCTGCCCGCAGGAAGCGCCCCTGGTGGGTATACGCCATCCGCTGGTTGCTGGCTACGGCGCTGGTGCTGGCCGTCAAAGTGTACCTGTTTGGAGGATGGCCGATGAGTGTTGAATACCAGTTTAAAGTACTGGACGCTCCCGGTCCCGCGGCGGAAGGAACCGTATGTGATCTGTTTAGAGAGCTGGAAGCCGAGGCGTCCAGTCTGCTGCAAAAACCAGGCGAGCACGTGTTTTTCCAGCAAGATTCGGTATTGGAAAACGGCGTAAAGACCAGTATGATGATCAAGTCCTACGGATTTGAGGAAGCGACACAGGACACCGATGCGGAAGCGCAGTCAGAGCGGCCGGCACGACCCTCGGTGGACGACATTGATCTGGACGAGCTTATCCACTTTGAGGCCATGACCCACGGCCAGGCCCGGCTCATCTTCGCGGATGGCAATTGTGAGATCTACAACCTGGGTGCCGTACTCCGGCTGCTCCGGGAAAAAGATGAATGCCACTTGTTTCAGGCTATCCCCTTTGAGGGTAAGAACTACGAGTATTTCAACATTTTGTACACGGAGTCTTTTGAGAAGATCAACTGTGAGGAAGGGACGTTCTTCCGGGCCAGGCTGAATATTTCTAAAGCTCGCTGTCCGTCGGTGCATAGTCTGCTGAATTGCGGTACGGATTTCTTTAGCAAACATATTTACAGTAAACTCCGCAAGCGACTGGAGTATATGGACCCGAATAACAGCTACGCCTACCGGCGAGAGTATGAGTTGTTTCCTTGTAAGTGTTATGATGGGGAGTGAGGGTTGGATGGTTGGATGGTTTGATGGTTTGATGGTTGGATGGTGGATGGTTGGACGGTCGATGGTTGACGGTTGGGATGGTTGGATGGCTTGATGGTTTGATGGCTTGATGGTTGGATGGTTGGATGGCTTGATGGTTGATGGCTCCATTTTGATACTACTGTCAAGTGATTTTAGGCGTTTAACATCGCCGTCAGGGGATATAGCTTCACCTGTCATTTCCTTACTACTGAGCGGCCACTAATCTTGCATTAACTTAGACTTTTTCATACTATTTAGGCTACCCTAGAGTGATTTGGGAGAAGGGGCGGCAGGGGTTTTCTTTGCCGCCGCCTTTTTTGGATCGGGATAGCCGGGATGTTGGGATGTCCGGGATCTTATGCTTTTTGGTGTCGGTGATAGTATACCAATGGAAGTTAGGGAGCGGTCGTTTACCCGAATTCTTATTGATTCCCGGATCTCTCCTACCCTATTCGGGCTGATTCCTGTTTCAGGCGATATTGATACTTTTTGTCAGACAATTTGTTTATATTTATAGTCTAATTTGAAAGGAAGCCCCAATGATTAGAATTTAATTACAGACTACTCTTTAAGCCACATTGAATGAACCGTGATCATGTACCGCATAACTTTTCCATCTTACTGTTGGAAGATATGCCGACGGATGCTGTGCTGATTAGCCGAATCATCCGAAAAAAATTTCCGGCCGCTCAAATTGAAGTTGCCAACGACCAGCAGTCCTACGAGCGCTTACTGAACGATTCCTCATTTGACATCATTCTTTCCGATTTTTCGATTCCCGGGTACAGTGGGATCGATGCCCTGGTATTGGCCAGAACCATCTCGCCTGATGTTCCTTTTGTGTATGTGACCGGTACTCTGAATGACGAGGAACTCGTTGCGCGGGCCATACTGCGGGGAGCTACCGGGTATGTACTTAAGCAGAACCTGCGACGCCTACCCTCCGTGATGACCGAAGCCATCATGCGGAAGAGCGCCGCCCGGGAAAAGGCCAGGCAACGGGCTGCACTTTTGCAACGACAGGAATTGTTATTGACCAATTTGAGAACCCTGCTGGGTGGTGCAAATTTACCTCGGCAAAGTGAGATGATCGCGACGATCGATCAGTTGCTGGACGCGGATGGTAAGAGTGCCATTTCCAATTTTGCCGGCTAATACATATTGCTCGGGAAATCCCAAACCACTTTGGGTTACCCAATAAGGAGAATCTAAAACTGATCATTCTACCTATTTTATCACACCGTGAAATGCACCATATGCACATGCGTTTCAGATCGTTCAATTTCCCTAAAACCCAGCTTTTTATACAGTTCTAATGCACCAACATTCCGCAGTCCTGTTGAAAGTTTTAGTGGCTTAGCGTGCTTTTGCGCGTGATGTATCACATCTGTTAAAATTTTTGTACCCAGTCCTTGCCGCTGGTACGCAGGTAAAATTTGAATTTCTCCGATCTCGATCGCAACCTCAGATTCCAAAAGTTGGAGCATACCGACCGGGGAATCGGCAACTTTAATAATCTGGATAGCTCCACGGTCCAAGCAGGCCGAAAAATGCCGCTGATGCCTGGCCTCATCCCATCTGCCCCAGGTCAGATCGAACAAATCTTTATAGACCTCCCGACGTAAGGCATCCAACCACGGATGGTCTTTAACTTCTGACTGTATCAGTGAATACGTCATCGTCTAATTTAGCTTTTACTTTATCATTGACATTTGGCAGCTTTTCCTCTTTTGCATTTGGTAGGAAGTTGCTGTATCCGTTTATTGTCCATAATAACTTTCCGGGGCCAGGATTAGGTGTTCTTCGAGTGGAGCACCGTCCGGAAGAAAAAGAAAAGTTGGAGGCAAAGAGCGCAGAGCACTGCGTATACACTCAGGTTACCGATCAGATTGATCAGGTGTAGATCATAGTCGGTATAGGCTCCGCTTCCAAGCTCATAGTTTCGGGACAGGATAAATTTCGGAAATCCATACATTTCCAATACGGTTTCTCCAGGAATGCCTATGGGTCTGGACTCACCGTAAATAAAGATGGATAGCAGAGTAAGGACCAGGCCGGCCGTTAGCGCCAAATGGATCCAGGAGCGCAGGGGCTGGCGCGAACCGAAGCGACGATCCAGGAAGTACAGGATCGCGAGCAGCAGCAAGCCGATCAGAACAATTTGCATGCTGTGGTAAATAGTATAGGAGCGGTACCAGTCTTTACCGCTAATCACCGGAGATAGATAAAGGCGATTCTGGGACTGTCCGCGCATACTCTTTAAGTAAAAGACATGGAAATTGTACCGCTCGATACCGTTTTTCAATAAAGATTCGAAGGAAGCGGTATCGTGCGCTCCGGCAATTCCGTAATCTTCCATCTTTAGACTTTCATTACAGGAACAATAACTGGTATTGAGCAGGGTATCTTTCAGGTTGCCGTACACAATATGGTAACCCGAATCATAAAGCGTGGAACAACTATCGAAATAGGCCGAAGTGACGGTCGATTTTCCGGTCAGCCCCTTCAGGTGTCTGATAATCTCGAAGGTCGAATACTCCTGGGAACGCTTAATGACCTTGCCGATGAAAACTACTTCATACCGGGCGATGTGCTCCTGCACCAGCCTGGGGCCCGGGGAAAATACAGGACAGGAGCACGCGATCAGATTCGTTGAACCGAAAAATATACTTAATACGCTCAATACGAGTAAGGCAAAACAAGATTGTACCAGAGATCTGTGAGTATGCGCGTATTTACCAATGAATTTTTCCATTTCCAGGCATTTATCCATGATCCATATGGAATAGTATTGTTCGTCTGCAGGCCCCCACCGGTAGCAGATCAACAGAAGAACGCCGGTTGGTGCCGATCGGATCACTGTCCGTCGTATTCAATTTTAACCCTATCTTCTTTTTATAGGTTCAAGATCAATGCGTTCCTGAGTTGGATGATACAATAATCGAGCGCTCACTAAATGATAGAGAACTTAGGATTTTTGAAGATGGTCTTCAATGTTCTACTCCGTATTTGAAAAGATCAAGGAATTCATTATAATGCATGATTAATTTTCAACATATGGGATCCCAACCGGGTAATGTTCGAACTGATCGGGGCTTTTTCACCAGGCGCTATAGCCTGGAAGGCTTTTTTCCTATCTTCATTCTTGGAAAGGATACAAGTTTCTATCCGCCATATGGCGTATACACATAGTTATAGGCAATAGACCAAAATCTGAATAGAAAAATTTATGAATACTCACGCTGACAAAACACAAGAGAATAAAAACCAAGCGGTTTCTGCGGCTGTCTCTCAGATGCAAAGCGGTAATGATTCTACTTTTCAATTTGAGGACAATCGACCTGAAGCTGTTGCCCAACGGAAATTGCAAGAGATGGCTAATAATAGTCCTCGTGCTATGCAGTTGCAAGCTGTTCAGAATATGGCTATCAACAGCCCCCAAGCGCAACAAGCTAAACAGTTACAGTCAATAGCTGACAACCATGCTACTGAGCAACAGCAGCTCATTCAGAAGAAAGAAAACAACACGGGTTTACCTGATAATTTAAAATCAGGAATAGAAAACCTTTCTGGGATGTCATTGGATGATGTAAAAGTGCATCGTAATTCTGACAAACCAGCACAGTTACAAGCGCATGCATATGCACAAGGTACAGATATTCATTTAGGACCAGGACAAGAGAAACACCTCCCCCATGAAGCCTGGCACGTGGTTCAACAAAAACAAGGCAGAGTAAAGCCTACCATGCAAATGAAGGGCAAGGTCAATGTGAATGATAATGCTAGTTTGGAGAAAGAAGCGGATGTGATGGGGGCTAAAGCTCTTCAAAGGCAGAGTATCGCTAAGAATCTATCTGAAATAAAATCTAATACTGAAAACTCCAACCATCCAGTCCAAATGATTATTAGTGTGGCTGGGTTCCAAGCCGCAACACCGGCAACCACGTTTCATGGGCGTGGCCCCAATATCAGGGCACTAGATGGCGACTTGGCAAATTATATAGGGGCACGAACAATTGCAAATGCGAATGCATTGGTGCTTGCCTGCAACGCTTATTTGGCTGGTAACCATCAAGCTGCTCGTATCGCTGCTGCAACCGCAATGCGAACTGAAGCGCAGAGAGAACATCAATTACTCACACAAATTGGTAATGGAAATGCATATCTTGTTGACGCTCTTATAGCACAGGCTACAGGACATATACCATCTTTACTTTTACTTGCGAACCAGGTAGGTGCTGCCAACGCTAACACCTTACCCAACTTGATTAACACTGTGACACCGGCACAAATAGGTGCTTTAGTAGCCAGTGGTGCCGTTACTGCAATCGGTGCAGCAAACGCCCACTTGCTAGTACATCTGATCCCGCTTGCTAACGGTGTTGCAGGTCTTGCAAACCTGACCGCACTCATCAATGCGAGTGGTGGTGGTGCAAATATTCCTCTACTAGCCCCCATAATTCCCTTGATTGGCGGGCATGCGCAGATAGCAACGCTTCGTGCAATGCTAACAGGACCACCGATAAGGACAGCAACTGCGGCTTTTGACATGGCAAGAGTAGCAGGAGGCAATGGCGCTCTTTTTGCCCGGTTGTGCGGAGAGCTTCCCCACTTTCAACGGACTGCGCCGCCAGGCGCAGTCCCAGGGCCCGTCAATGTGGCACGAAACGCCTATAATGTGGCCAGAGCAGCGGCTCCTCTTGCCCAGTTGAACATACTCCACGTGCAGGCGTACACCGCATACAACTCTGCACTTCCATTTACGGCTCCTCCTTTAGGCACCCATGCTGGTGGAGTCAACGCAGGCCTTATGGGAAATGTGAACGCAAGAATTGGCACAGTCAACGGAGATATTGCGGCAATTGGGGGAGGCGCACCAATCAATGCCGGCCATCGAAACAATGCTAACCAGTTACGTAATATAGTTGCAAATACGTTAAATGGTCAGTTGACTGGCTTAGGTGGAATTGTGGTTCCCCCGGCATTTGCACCCGCTGTACTGGCCGTTACGAACGCGTTTACTGCTTTCGATGCAGCCAACAATGCTCCGAACATCACTAACATCTCCTACGACCATTTCCTTACCCGCCATACGGCCCATTATTTCGATTTTGGAGAGATAAAGCCGGATAATACACAATGGCCAACGGCATGGGCGGCTGGTGCCAGTGCCCAGGTTGATGCACGGCTTGTAGCGCTCCTCGGTGTACTTCATGGTGCCGGCAACTGGCTGATGCCGGGTATACCACAGCCAGGCCAGGCAGTCGTTGGCGGTACTGCACAAATCGCAGGACTGTTGGACGGCGGTGGGCCAGGCCTGAGACTTGGCCAATTCTTCCCGGAAGCCGGGGCAAACTTCCATGATCATGACGCAGCAACGATGCGTGCGATAGATCAATTGGTATAATTTTATAACTATGAACGTAAACTTCACTATTACATTTGACTATCAGAAATTCTATAAAGAAGAGGAGTTTTCCCAAACCGAATCTGAGCTTCGTGGCAAAATTGCTTCGGCAAAGGCTATCGAAGGTGCCGTTGTTCTTGATGCTGAAAATCAGCCTACAATTGAGATTATCGATGAACTGTTGCCTTGGATACAGAATCTGTGTTTTAGAGCGGTAAGCCAATTGATGAATGGAGAGGAAGTTAGAATACATTACTTTAGCCGGTCGGGTTATTTGGATTTAAAACCGGTCGGTGATAATATCGAAGTTAGTGGCAATAAGACTGCTAGTGGAGTGTACCCAAAATCAACATTACTTGCAGCCTTGTTTGCCTGTGGCGAACGCTTCGATGCCTTAATGAGAGAAATTAAAAGTAACGATCCCAATGTTATTGGAAACCTTAATTATATGCGTCAGTTTGCAGAAATGGCGAGAGAAGTATTGAGATGATCTAACCATCGGTAAAGGTGCTATTGATTTAAATGCCTATAACACAAAATAAACGCCATTAAAACGGTCGTTTATTCAAACCGTTATAGGCAATAGAATAGAAACTGAAAAGAAAAAAGTATGAATATTTATACTGATAAAACGCAAGAAAATAAAAACCAATCGGTTGCAGGTTGTATTTTTCAAAAGCAAAGTAGCAGTAAGTCAACTTTTCAGTTTATAGACAACCGATCTCAAGTCTTTCAGAAGCGGAAGTTCCAAGAAATGGCGAATAACCATATCCAAAAGAATCCTTTGCAATATATTGATAATCGACCTGAAACTATTATCCAAAGAAAATTGAAAGAGATGGCTAATAACACCCCTCAAGTATATCAGTTAAAGGCTTCTCAAGATAATCAGCAAACTAAACGAACAATACCATTTCGTGTAAACTTAAGTCCAAAACTTTCCAAAGTTGAAAAAACTGTTGTTCAGCGATATCCAATTAGTACTAAAGAAACTTCTCCACATTTTTCATCAACTCGGGGGCGACCTAGTGAGCGTAACAGAAAAACGGTTAGGGAAGCTATTTTAGATGATATAATTTCAAAGGGACCTAAAAATGATTTAGAAAAGAAGTTAATTTCAAGCCAGGCAGAAAAAGACTCTTTTTTAAACGGAGCTTGGCTTAGCTCCAATAATGCTGATCTATGTCATAAAAATTCAATAAGTGATATTGAAAACGTACTTGTTCGGTATGGAAATAATATAATGGCTGGAGGAGCTTTGGATCTACATACTCAATATTGGGTGAATGTGGTTTCAGGTGGAGATACTCACGCAGTCTCGTTGTTCCAGATAATTTCTGATAAATCTCAAGGAGTTCAAAAAATTGGACGAGCTATCAATGATCTTATCAAATTACTGGATAGTTCTGCTGCGAATTACTATCCAGGCATAAATTACGTCAATAGAAGTGTAAGCTTTAGACCTGACCCACACGTTGATATGACAACAGTGGCTGATGAAGGTTCACTAACTCCCAGATCAAGAGAAATATTAGACCATCGCAAAGCACTTGCTACTAGTGGTGGTTATCCTTACACCGCACCTAGAATAGACGTGGATTCATATGGTCAGTGGGTACAGACCTCAAGTGCAGGGTATGTATTAGTTGATCCAACCCAAAAATTTTAACTATCCGTAATATTATACATGAGAGAGCAAAAAACGCCTATAATCGAGTAGACGGCCCCAGCCATAGTTGACTGGGGTGCGCCTCTCACACCATCGTATCCCGACATTCCATGTACGGGACAGGCAGTACGGATCTGGTATACGGCGGTTCACGGAACAATACATCTTTTCTTGTAGACCATCTCTTTCGAGGATTAGTCAATTTAACTGTTTGTGCAGTCCAGCTTTTGCCTCGATATGGGCAGTCCGACTTTCTTCAGACCATTAATTATCCGGCGTTTTTTGCACTCGCTATTTTCTAGCGCAAGCCCAGCCAGTTTGCGGTTTGCTAATCGCCCTCACTTACTTTATCCGATAGGAGAACTTTCATCTCCCTAGGGTAGACTACTGTCTTTGATTCGTTATCTTTGACAGTAGTGATGCCCATTCGGGGCACACACACGGCATAGCCGACAAGGCTCCTTAACGTCGGTCTGCGGCTATACAAACCGTTGGGCACCATAAAATTAAAAAAATGAGAATAACAATCATTATAATTATTCTGACAATTCAAGTAGGTTGTAGAAACCGTAATGAGACGAATATTAAGTCTGAAAATTCTGCCATCACTGAATTAGCGAAATGCAACTACAATAATGAAGCAATTACTAAATATCACATTCTAACTAATGAAGCTGAAATTGCAATTTGTGATGGTGATTTTGATAGAGCATCCAAAAATTACTCATTGGCATTTGGAGAAATCAAAAAACCTTTTGGTCCTGATGTTTATAATGCTGCACTTTCAAACCACCTCTCTGATAATTTAGATGAAAGAAATTTAAATCTTCAACTACTTATAAATAATTCTGATGATTTAAGTTCGCTAAAGTCAATTTTTGTCAACACATATATAGATGAAAACCTCTGGAATTCTTTTATAGAGAAAAGAAAGACTGAATATAACGCAAGATTAAGAAATGAATTCAAATCAATTTGGGAAAGAGATCAATTGTTCAGACCAATGTACGATACTCATGATGACACTATTCAAGCTAATCGAATAATAAATATGAACAGGATACTTTCAATAACTGATTCTCTTGGCTTCCCTTCGCACATAGAGCTCGGTTTTAGAAAATCCTTAAGAGGCCAAAATCATGATGTGGTTTTAGTTCATACATCTCAAAGAAGAAGCAGCGATAAAAACATAATTGATCTTGAACCAATTCTTTGCAAGGCAGTAAATGAGGGACGATTTGATCCTGAACAAGCAATCTCTTACCTCCATTTCCAAAATGATAAGGATAAAGGAAATTTTGAGGTTTACTCAACTTGGCAATATAGACATCACTTGTTGCCAGATTCTCTAAATAACAAAATATGGCTTCCCAATTTGAATAAGGAAAAATATGAGAGTGCCAATAGAATAAGGGAAAAATGGAATGCTGATCAACTAGATGACATTGCAACAAAATCTGATTTTATTTCAAGAAGCAACATACCGTTCATCTTTACATCAGTTATGACATTCGTTGAAAATATGCGACCAGATCTTACTCTGGAAGAGGCTTTGGAACAATATAAAATAACTACTTCAGATAAAAGACCATTTAAAGAAAAGTAAGAATACGGTGACTAATCGAGTAGACGTCCCCAGCCATATTTAACCCGGGTTGCGCCTCTCACACCACCGTATCCCGACATGCCATGTACCGGACAGGCAGTACGGATCGCGTATACGGCGGTTCCCGGGACAAATGTTTTTAGGCCCATCGATACCGCTATTCGGATTTGGAACGCCGAATCTTTATTAAAATGTTGGCGGTAATGAACATGTAAGGATGGCAAATATCGGAAGCCTTGTAAATACATATGCTCTCCAGAAACCTCATCCTTACATCATTATTACTGCCAGAATGTTTTGTTGAAATCGCTTTTGGAATAATTATCCGAAGTTCAAAACTTCGGAGAGCGGAAAGGTTGGAAAAAATATTGAAATCCGATTTTCAGATCGTATTTACCATTGAAATACAGAGGTCCCCTTAGCGGGAAGATCTCTTCTGCATTTAGCGTAAATAAAGTTTCTATTGCAATTTTCTTGGTAATGAAAAAATCAAGACCCAGACCGTAATTTATGAACTCTTCTCCTCCCTGACGTTCCCAGTACCCTTTAGTAAAAATGTATTTGTAACCAATATTCATATCTAAGAAAAATTGCCATTTGGGGCTCACTGGTAAATAGTATCTGCCAAAAAGTCCCAAGGCGTACGCATTATCTCTACTTTCTTCACCTTTAGGGTCCCAATTAAAATAGTGCTTCAGTAATTCATAATTATACTCAGGTCGTAATCCGATTAGGAAACGCTCTTTGATCCTATAACCTATACTGATATCCACATCAAGAGCGAAATCCGAGTTTAATATTACTGTTTCGTCATCTTTCGCGAAAGACCAGCTTCCACCAACAGACCATTTGCTTCTACTTTCTTGCCCAGTTAGTTCTATCGTTACAACACAACTTAACAAAAAGAGAAAGAGCGTAAATTTTTTCATTTTAAATTTCATTGAGTAGCGCAGGTAGACTTGGTGGAGTTATCAAAACGGCATGCAATATAGAGGTAAAATGTTATCCCGCAGCACCACCCTCATAAAAATCTCAAAAGCACCCGTATGACTCCTTAGCTGTCCGTAGTGTCCAAAACTGTGTATCCATCTTCCGAAAGCGCCCCGAAGTTCCTAACTTTAGAGCGTAGAGTAATTCTGGATATCTTAAACATTCACACCAAAATTTCTCTTGACTCCTTCATGGTAACTTTTAGCACGACATAACATTTAACCTTTGAGAGGATAAGGCTTCCAGGCAATACAGTATCTAGGACTGTATCAGCTCATTGGAATAGATTCCCACTCCTGCCCTTATTGTAAACAAGGCCGGATGCCTATCTTTATGATATTGCTGTCCACCAGCGTCCCGCCTCCTTCCTGTTCGACAAATACGAAATTAGCCGTTGGATAAATACGATGCGGAAGCCTCCGGTAGACCTTCAGCAGATAGGCCATGGCCTCACTATGATCAAAACCCCGGAAATCATCGACCACAGCTCTTGTCTACTCCGATGAATGACCGTATTTTGACAGCCAGAGCCGACCAAAGCGGTCATGGGCGAATCATTTACCCAACAAAGCCTGGTGTGACGGATCCCTTCGTTCAACGCGTCCGTTAAGCGAAAGCTACGCTTGGGCTCCACCTTCGTTTAACGGACTTAATGTTAGCGGTTATTTAAAAAGAAAACAGTGATGAAATTTACCTTCATTCTCTTATTAGCAACCATCAATATAGTATTTGCTCAAGACACTCGAATTGAGCAACCAGTAAAGAACTTTGACAAACTCTGGAATGAGTTTAACGATAGATATGCAAGCTTTGAAATTAAAAACATCAATTGGAGTGACATTTATAAAAAATACCGACCGCTAATAAATGAAAATACTACAAATGATAGTCTTTTTAAAGTTTGTAACAATATGCTTCTTGAGCTAAAAGACGGTCATGTTAACTTAATTCAATACGGAAATAAAGGTAAGGTCATAAACAAAGCAAATGATGGAAGCCCTTCCAAATTCCTTAAAAAGTTTCCTCTTTCAAAAGAAGAAAGACCAAATATTTACCAACTATTAAAAACAACAGACAAAACCCTTAAAGGTAATGGCTTTTCGATTGTTGGTGCTTCCAAAAAAGGTTCAATGGAATATGCAATTTCAAAAGATTATGGCTATTTAAGGATTTTATCTATGGGCAATTTATCTATAAGTGGGTATAGGAAACACATTGATAAAGCAGTTAAAGCGTTTGAAAATTCAAAAGGTGTAATAATTGATATTAGATTCAATGGTGGTGGAGATGATAAAGCATCATTTGAAATTGCAAGCAGATTTACTGATAAAAAAAGAATTGCACTTTATAAAAGAGAGAGAAAAAAGGGAACTTCAGAATTTAAAAAACTAAAAACTAAATATTTAAAGCCTTCTGGTAAAAAACAACTTACCAAACCAATAATAATTCTAACGAGCGACTTAACTGCGAGTGCGGCTGAGGTCTTTACTATGATCATGAAAGAATTACCATACGTAACCATAATAGGAGACCATACTAATGGAATTTTCTCAGATATGTATGATTTTAAATTACCCAATGGTTGGCTTGCTACTTTATCACATCAGCAGTACTTCTCTTCCGAAATGAAAAATTTTGAAGGCATAGGTATTAAGCCAGACATAGAGTTATTGAATGAACTTCAAAACATTAATGATGAATTAGACCCCTTAATAGAAAAAGGAATTAAAGAAATGAAAAAAACAACCGCTAACAATGGCTGTGAGTAATTGCTTGTTCTCGCCTACTTCTGAAAACCCTAGCGGATTTTCAGTTTTGTGCGTACTTGCAAAGCCAAGTACTAAACCACGCAACTACTCATAGCCGTGACCGTTGGCTGCCATTTAAAAATCGATGCATTTTATTAAGAAAATAATCATTTTACTTCTACTTGGACAGCTTAGCTGTACTGGAGATGATTCGGTATTCTCCAAAAAACGCAAATTCATTGGTTTTTGGGGAGAGACGGAATGGATCTATCAGTTTGATCAGTACGGAAACTATACATTAAGAGGTGAAGGACATCTAGGGGGAGGAACTAAAAGTGGAAAGTACATAAA
>NZ_PDUD01000042.1 GCF_002646595.1 Flavilitoribacter nigricans DSM 23189 = NBRC 102662 | reverse complement strand
CCGGCTCCAGGCTTTGCTTAACAATTTCCAAGCGCTCGGCCTTAGTAAAGCGTTTTCGTAATTTTGCCATAATTCGATTTGTTGTTTAAAGATAGCAACTAACCGAATTCAACTGTCTAATATGATGAGGAATTCCACAAAGCAGTGCCTTTTCCCAATCTCCTGATCATTTTACCGGTATCACAAGATTTCTATTCATTGATCGACATCACAGCCTCCTGGACGGCGGTGGCGAATTCGTGCAGATATTCCGGCAGGTTATCCTCCATGGTGTCGATATTCCAGTGAAAGCGATTGCCTTCCACGGTTTCCACTTCGACGTAAATACCACCCCAGTCGCCGGCATCGGGCATGCCGATGGTCGTTTCGGTCTCATCGTAAAGGGCATGGGGAAAGGAATTGGGTAAGTATCGCACCTTTTCGTACAGTTTATCGCTGAGTAACTCCCAGTCGCCCGCGTAGGGAAAGGGACCGGCGTAGTTATCATTCTTATCTTCAAAAAGACGCTCGTCTTCCAGTTTGAAGGTCTCTATACAGGCTTCGCCCATACATTCTCCGTAGTAGGTTCCGAAAATAAATTCCGTGAACTGATTGGGCATTACACAGCATTCCCTGTTTTTCTCGCAGGACAAAAAAGAAATCAACACCATCACCATCAGCCAATTATAACTCTTCATAGTCTCTAATTTTTTACAGATATGAACGAAGTGATTTGGGAAATCCCAAACCACTTTTACGTCAGGATAGACTATGGAGTCGGTGCGAATGGTTGGGTCAGCACCGGGCGATCGTAGCTGGACTATTTTGTCTTTTGAGATCAGCTGAGGTATTTCCCCACGATCGGCATGCGCCGGCCCATACCGAAAGCTTTACTGGACACCCGCAGTACCGGCGCCGTCTGGTGCCGTTTGAATTCGTTGATATTTACCAGGCGTAATATCCGGCGCACCAGGATACTGTCGTAGCCCATTTCCACGATGTCTTCGGGACTCTGTGCCTTTTCGATGTACTGGTACAGAATGGGGTCCAGTTCGTCGTATTCCGGCAGGCTGTCGGTATCCTTCTGATCCGGTCGCAGTTCGGCACTGGGCGGCTTGGTGATGATATTTTCCGGGATCAACTCGCCGTCCTTGTTCATATAACGGGCCAGGTCAAAGACTTCGGTTTTGTAGACGTCGCCGATAACGGACAAGCCGCCGCACATATCGCCGTAGAGCGTACCGTAACCCACGGCCATTTCGCTCTTATTGGAGGTATTGAGCACGATATTCCCAAACTTGTTGGAAAAGGCCATCAGCAACATGCCCCGGATGCGGGCCTGGATATTTTCTTCCGCAATATTGAAGGAAGTCCCCCAGAAGTGCGGCTCCAACAGTTTTTCGTAAGATTCATACACCGACTGGATCGGGATGATATCGTACTGTACGCCCAGATTCTGCGCCAACTGGCGGGCATCATTCACGGAGTGATCGGAAGAGAACTGTGAAGGCATCAGTATCACCCGGACATTATCCTTGCCGAGCGCCCGGGCGGCCAGTACGGCCACGACGGCGGAGTCGATCCCGCCCGACAGACCGAGCATAGCTTTACGGAATCTGAGTTTGCCGAAATAATTTTGCAGTCCCAGCACCAGTGCATCGTGCATCAGGGTCATTTTGTCCTTTGGTTGCACTACTTCCCGGCCGCCGGCCGTAACGGTTTCCAGATCGTAGGTACGGACCACTTCCTCAAAGTAAGGCAGCTCTTCGTACACCTCACCTTGCGGGGAAAGCACCAGTGAGCCCCCGTCGAAGATCACCTCCGTCTGGGCTCCGATCTGGTTGACGTAGAAGAGCGGCAACCCGTAGCGGGCAACATTGGTCTTCATCACGTGGATGCGGTCCTCCGCGTGATCGTACGCAAAGGGCGAGGCGGAAATATTGATCATCAGATCCGGCTGCTGCGCCATCATCTCGTCCATCGGACATATCTTATAGAGCGGATTTTCGTTCCCGACATTCCACAGGTCTTCACAGATGGTCAGTGCGATCCGTCGCCCTTTGAATTCAAAGACATTCCATTCGTGGGCCGGTTCGAAGTAGCGGTATTCATCGAAAATATCGTAGGTAGGCAGCAGCGTTTTGTGCTGTACGAACTGCACTTTGCCCTCGGCCAGGAAGTAAGCCGAATTGTACAGGTCTTTTCCTTCCACCACCGGGTTTCGCGAGGGCGATCCGACAATGATCGCGATGCCGTCCGCAGCGGCGGCTAGTTTCTCCACGGTTTCTTCGGCCAGATGGATGAAGTCATCGAATTCCAGAAAATCCCGGGGCGGGTAGCCCACTACGGAGAGCTCGGGAAAACAAACGAGGTCCGCGCCCTGCTCTTTGGCCACGGCAACGGCCGAGAGCATACGCTGCAGATTTCCTTCGAAGTTACCGACGTGGCTGTTCACCTGTGCAATGGATATTTTCATGTTGTTTCTATCGGTTGTTTTTGGTTTTGTAAAATTGAATAACAGTCATACGATCCCGGACGTTTACCGATACCGCTCGTTAAAATCCTTGAGGATCTTTTTTATCGAACCGGGCAAACGGCGGTAGGTCTCATCGAGTAGTGCCTGGTCCGGCCTTCCCTGCCGGTGGTAATACGCTTCGGCAATACAACCCGCCATACAGGCCAGAGTATCTGTATCTCCGCCCAGCGAGATCGCATTCCGAATGGCGTCCTCCAGATCGGTCGCTTCCAGGAAGGCAATGATCGCTTCCGGCACCGACCCCTGGCAACTTACATCAAAGGTATATTCCGGCCGGATGTCCTCCAAATTCCGATCGAGATCATATTTCATTTCCGAAGCTACCCAATCCCGGATATCGGCTTTTCCGGCCCCCGTACGGGCCAGAAAAACGGCGCCGGCTATGGCCTGTGCACCTTTGATCCCCTCCGGATGATCGTGGGTGACCGCCGCGGAGACCGAGGCGAGTTCCATGCAAGATTCCAGCGTTTGGGCGATCCAACCGACGGGACTCACCCGCATGGCGGAACCGTTGCCCCAGCTCCCGTAAGGGCCGTCCTGCACGCCGGCCAGCCAGAGTTTGAAATTCCCTCCGTAACCAGCCAGCGGATATTTTCGTCCCCAACCCCGCATGGAGGTTACCAGGTCCCGATCGTGCAGGAGCCAGTCGGCAACCGCAATGGTCATGACCGTATCATCGGTAAAATGACTGTCCTTGGTGAAAAGGGTGAAATTTTTCCCTTTCCAGTTAGCCCGCTCGAAGCGGCTTCCCACTATATCGCCAATGATTGCTCCCAGCATACGCTTTGGTTTTGATAACTCCTAACAAAACTACACCTAGTTAGTTTATTTTCAAAACTAAGATCAATAAAAATTATTGCTCTCCGAAAAACAACCCTTTCCAGAACAGATTATAGCCACCTATCCATCGGTTGATTTCCGGAAATTTCGGTAAACCCCGATAAACCGTTTTTGCCCTTTCCCGGCATGCCCACAGCCACTAAATTTGTAGCAGGTATTAATTGAAAACCAATTAGTTAATCTAAAAATCGGCACGAGTTTGCGGAGGCGTTTTAGGATAAAACCGACCTCCGGCTCCAGGCATGCGATCCGAATATACACGGAACGCAGCCCGGAAAAACCCGCCCGGTAACGGATTGACATCCGGATCTCCCGTTTTCAAATTTCTTGCAAGAAACCGGCTTTTGGATAGGCTCCGAAGGCCCGGACCGCCTTTGCCTGCAAGTGGCTGCAGACGCTTCCAGGTGACCGAATCTATTCGTTTCACCAAAATTTTACGTACTATGGAAGCTCAATCCAAAACGAACTGGAAGCAGTTCGAAGATCTGAAGTTAGAAGAACAGGATCTCCTGACCATCAAAGGAGGAGATGGAGATGATGATGACGGAGAAGGTATCATTATCGACGACATCATTGTAGGTGGATAACCCCACCGGCTGAGATCATCTCGGCGTATAGCTGGCCAGCTTATTTTCCAACCATTTTTGGTGAAAGACCGGACGTAATTCCCGGAATTTTGCCTCCAGATGTTCCCGGCTTTTTTTCCGCCGGACCAATGTCCGCAGTATCGTCATAAAATGGAGGGCAGACTTCTTATTATCCCCTTTCACACTGCGATTCGACTGTAGGAAACGTCGGAAATTACGGCACCCCTGCAAGAGTTCTTCTTCGTCCCGACGGGGCAGTTCGTACCCCGCCCTCAATTCCAGTAGTCTTGCCTTCAGGCTGTAATGGGGATTCGAAAACTGGTAGTCGGCCAGGGTTTGCAGGCAGACAGGCCAGTCACGCTGTTCCATCAGTACGTTGGCTTTGGAAAGTACCGACAGCGGTTCCCGTTCCTCAGCGGGTAAATAGCGCTTATACTTGGTGATAAACCCGAGAGTCCAGTCAAATTCGGCCAGGGAACATCCCAGGCTTACCATGTTGGAGTACTTATCCGGCGTCAGGCCGCGCCCACGGAGAAGAATCTTACTCTTCAATCCGTAACGATACAGCTCAAAGGCCTCCCGCAGGTACGCCATTTCACCGGCGCGAATCCGCGCGGCCGCGAAATTGATTAAACTCGTCAGCAGTTCGTACTGATCTTCCGCCGGGATCCGGCGCATTTCCGAATACCGGACGATACCGAGTAACTGTTGAAAATCTTCTACCCGACCGAATTGTTCCAGAGCATAGGCCAGCCGGTAGGCGGTACTCAGCGGCCCGTGTTCCAGTTCAGGTTCGGGACCGGGCGAAGGTTTCTGCCCCTGTACAAACTGACAGATCTTCACCCAGCCCGCCGCAAACTTATAGTAACCGGCCAGAAAACCTTCGTGTAGATCGGATCTTAGTTTTTCCAGCACAACGGCCTTTTCCGCCAGTTTATCGCTACGGTTGTAAATAAGCTGATCTTCGTAGAGCCGGGCCCGGAACAGTAGTTCCCAGATCCCGGATGCCGACTGCTGCTCCAGTTTTTTACTCAGTTGCCGGGCTTTGCGATCGTAGGTCCCGTACTGACCCCTTTCCCGCAAGACCTCCAGCCTCAGGTATTCCAGCAGGGAGTCGGAACGGTTCAGTTTTTCCCGTACCAGGAAATCCAGCAAAAAGGTATGGAGCGCGGATAGCTGGTTGAGGACCAGTTTACGGTTGTCCGTTTTCTCCCCGGGGTAAAGTTTATAAAAGATCGCCGTGGGATCGAGGTGTTTTTCGTTATCCAGCTCCGGTAAATAACGTTTTACGTAATCGAAAAGCGGAATCAGCCGCTCTCCCGGCGCTCCTTCCTTTTTTAAAAAAGCACGAAACTTTCTCAATTCCGCCCTGGACAAAGTGGGTAATAGTTCGTAAAAATGATAGACCTGCATCTTTTTTTCTTAAAAAAGCGTGGGAAATTTTTGTGTATCTGATGAATTCAGTAAAAGTCGATATTCGAGCAAAACTTTTTGATCAAAATGACCTAAACCCTTGTAATTCGGAAGATAAGCACAAAAAACAAGACTTCATTATCCGAACCAATGCAATAGCCTGCAAATACATAAGCATTGATTTTATTATAAGAAATAGCGGGAAATATGGCCTTGTCCTTTATTTTAAAAGTCGCCAACTTGCCGCTAAATAGTCAATGCTCCTAAAAATGCCCTCCATCATAAAACACCCTATTAATGTCCGACTATCGCAAAACGCTGATGGACTGTTTTGAAGCTCATCTGCAACAGGAATACTTGGCTTACTGCCAGCGACACCAGGTGCAGACGTCCATCTCCGGAATGATCACGTTTATCGTCGACCGGGAGTTAATTCCCGATAGTCATATTAGAAGATTTGCTATCTTGAAGGAATTTCGGCCGATCTTCGAAAAAAATGACCGGCATAAAACGATTACCGTAGAAGCTCTCGCGGATCGGTTCAATTTATCGGAACGAACCGTCTGGTCCATACTCCGAAAAGCGGAGCTCGAAAAATTATAAAAGTTTTCGCAATGAAGGTGGTTATCCTCAGTCCGCTACACCTGGAGTTACAGGCATGCATGGAGCATTTCTCTGATGTAAGATCGATCTCGAAAGGCGCCTACAATTATTTTACGGCCCAACATGAAACAAATTACACCACACTGGACCTGATCTTCCGGGAAACCGGCGCGGGTCTCCAGGCGGTCTCCCAGGAAACCGAACGGGCCATCCGGGACTGGGAGCCCACCGTTGTCCTGCTCGTAGGCATCGCCGGCAGCATTAAGGATGCCGGAATCGGCGACCTGGTCATCGCCAGCAAGGCTTACGGTTACGATGCCGGCAAAGAAACTGAAAAAGGCTATGTGGCCCGGCCGGATGTGGTGCCCACGACTCCGCTCATGCTCGAGCTGGCCAAAAAAGTCAAACACGATAAGCAATGGCAGCGTTTTGCCACCGGGACCGGGTATACACCCGAAATCTATTTCGGACCGATCGCCGCCGGTGATAAAGTCGTGGCCTTCACCGGTTCGAAGACCTATGAGATCATCAAAACCCACTTCAACGACACTCTGGCGGTGGAGATGGAATCGATCGGATTTGCTAAAATATGCCTGCATTACCCGCTGATCCAATGCCTGAACATCCGGGGTATTTCCGATCAGGTAGACGGAAAATCCCACGCGGATGCCGGTGGTAGTCAGCCCAAAGCAGCCGCCGTGGCTGCGGCCTTCATGCGAGGCTTTATTGATGAATTAGATCCTGTACAATTTAACTTTTCGGCAATGGAACTTAAACCCTTAGTCAATCAAATCATGGAACTGCTGCTGCCTATGCTCAAAATGGAGGCCGGCAAGGAGATCGGAAATGACCTGAAAGAAGCGACGAACACGACTATCCGCGAACTCTGGACGAAAGTGAAACCACTTTTCATCGAAGAATTCGAAGAATACAAGGAAGATCCGGATGAAGATCAGCTAGTGCTTATAAAAGCTAAACTCAGTCGCAGCCTGAAAAAGAACGAGACGCTGCAGCAAGAACTGAGTGCACTACTCAACCGCGCCCAGGAAACTCCGGCCGGGCAAACGATCATTCAGAACAGTAAAAATGTTATTCACGGTAGCAATATTACTGTAGGTGGTGATTTCCGCCTGGGAGACAACATTAAAAAGGGATAAAAGAATTGCAGTCCGCAGAGTAAACAGTTGCACGTCCGTGTGTGCAAGACCGGTATACCCCAGATCTCCGGAGTCATTCACTATTCCGCCCCCGCAACCGTATAATGGTCGGGAATGATACGAAACAGCAGATCGTAACATTCCCGGCCATTCCCATTTAGCGGGGATCGGCAGGCAGAGCTGCAAATGCCGGGTGGAATATCCCAACTGCATCCCGTACGTTTACCTTGACTTTGCCCAAAAAACACTAAATTTACGAATCAAAAAATCACGAGCGTGGACGACAAAAACAAAAACTCCGGTAATAAAAATACCGTTTCCAACTCCAACATCAAGGCGGGAGGGAACGTACATATTGGCGATATCGTCAACATTCACCAGCATATTTCCGATCCGGCCCCGGAACCGCCCAAATCTCCTTCGGAGGTATCCAGTATGATCCAGGATCTCCGCAATCAGGTGGGGCGCGGCAAGATCAAGCAGGTACTGGAAAAAATGCTGGAACTCAGTCAGGACGATCAGGATCAGCAGAATACGGTGATCTTACTTTCCCAGCGCTGGAACAGTCTGAAGCGGGAAGAAAGAATGGGCGTGATCGGTAGATCCGACGCATCCGTGACGAACAACCGCATTACGATGAGCATCCTGGACCTGCTGGATGAACTGGATTCCTGAAAAGTGGCCATCGCCGTTTTTCCACATACCGATCAAGCTGACTTATGAACCATGATCTGCCTTACACTCCCAAGCCCTACCCTAGTCTGGCGCAGGCCTGGATCCTTTTCCTGATCTTTGTAGCCATGAACATCGGGGCCAGTTATCTGGCCGTTCCGTTCCAGAATTCGGCCCCCAACCTGGGTTTCTTTCTGGCGTATTGTGTAGGTATGGGAGCTACCTATTTCATTGCCCGCCAATTGAGGCCAAACATCCCGGGCGAGGCGGTACACCGTTTTGCCCCTGGCAACTGGGTAGTCTACCCGATCCTCCTCTTTGCTACCTGGGCCTGTATGTTGTTTATTATGCCGGTCGTGGAGCTTTATCCGCCTCCCGAGTGGTTGCAGGAAATACTGGAAGATCTGATCGATACTTCCAGTATCTGGGCATTTTTGTCTTTAGTAGTGGCCGCTCCCCTGTTTGAAGAACTGGTATTTCGCGGCATCATCCTGGACGGCTTCCTCAAACAGTATTCCGTACGGAAATCCATCTTGTGGTCCGCCTTCTTTTTCGGCCTGTACCACCTGAATCCCTGGCAATTTGTCACCGCCATGGGACTGGGAATTTTTATCGGCTGGATCTATCACCGCACCCGTTCGCTCCTGCCCTGTATCGCGATCCACGCTTTTGCTAACGGAACGAGCTTTTTCCTTTCCACGGGCATGTCCGAAGAGCAACAGGATATGACGCTGGTAGAAACCGTGGGAGGCATCGGGCCGCTGTTGCTCATACTGGCCGGCGCAGGAGTAGTGCTCTATGTGGCGATACGCCTGCTGGACCGGCTGTTGCCCGCTCCTTCCAGGCCGGAAGAGCCACAGCTTGTGGATCACCTCGTGGATAACGATGACTGACCACACCTAACCCCAGCGTAATTCATCCCCGCCGCAGGGCGGACTATTTTTTACTGGGCTGACGCACGCTGGTACGTCGCTACACAATTTCATCTACATGGCACTGATCAAATCCGTACGCGGTTTCACCCCCCAATTCGGCAACAATGTCTATCTCGCGGAAAATGCCACCGTCATCGGCGATGTCATTACCGGCGATGATTGCAGCATCTGGTTCCAGGCCGTCGTTCGCGGCGATGTCAACAGTATCCGGATGGGCAATATGGTTAATATTCAGGACGGAGCCGTGCTACACGCCACCTTTGAACGCAGTAGCACCACCATCGGCGACCGGGTGTCTATCGGTCACCGGGCCATCGTACACGGCTGCACCCTCGAGGATGACGTGCTGATCGGTATGGGCGCCATCGTCATGGATCACGCCGTAGTGGAAAGCAAATGCCTGATCGCCGCCGGAGCCGTGGTGCTGGAAAATACCCGCTGCGAATCGGGATTCATCTACGCGGGCGTACCTGCTCGCAAGATCAAAGCCTTAAGTCCGGAATTCATGGAAGATAGCGTGGGGCGGATCGCTAAAGCTTATTTGAAGTATTCAGGCTGGTTTAAGTGATGATGCAATGGTTGGATGATGTGATCATTTGATGACGCTGTCCGGAGCATATTTGCCTAAAAGCAATCAAAATACTAAGCCGAAGTTACAAACTTCGCCAGCGGAGTAAAAATCTTTCCATTACCTATATCAACTCTGATGAATCAAAGCCTACCGCTGACCGCTCGCCGGAGTTTGCAACTCCGGAATAATATAATAGGTTCAAGTAACCATTTGATAGTAAAGGGTGGAAGTATTGTCTTATGAGATTTAGATACCTAAATGAATTCATCTTTGAGATTCACTTTTTCTTTGAAAATATCAGGGGAAATGAGCCCTACTCTTCCACACTATTTTTTACAAGCTATTTGTTCTTTGATTTGATTGCATCCGTTCTCCTGATACTCAAGCCGGCAATTTTTTCTACGTTAACTGGCTGTTTTTCCGTTTTAATTGCAGCGCTGATTTTAGCTAGAATAGTGTTGAACGGGAAGCTGGATTCCGAAGATTATTTGCATTGGCAGGAAACGGGGCAGGCAAGTAGGTCCAGATTAATTTTAATTTGGGCTATTTCGTTAGTTGCCATGGCGATCTTCATCCTGACCGTTATTTCTAAGCAGGAACTGCTCATGGAAATGCATGAATAGGACTTTATCGCGGTCCCCAACATCTTTGCCAAAAAGCAGGCAAAATACCAAGCCGATGTTACAAACTTCGGCCAGCAGTTAAGGAGAAGGGCAGGGCAATAAGCACCGAACAAGAAAACGAAAATTCACCACAGTCAAATTCAGAAAGATTCCGGCAAGGAGAGTACGTAAATTTCCATCACCTACTCCAACTTAGACCAATCAAAACCAACCGCCGACCGCTCGCCGGAGTTTGTAACTCCGGCATAATATAACAGATAAAACGACCAAAGTAATCAGTGAAAATCAAAGAATTCAGGAAGCGCATAAACCTAAAATGGTTGGGTTGGATTGCGATTATAGCGGTCTATACATCGGTATCTTTTAGTATAGAAACGGGTCTCTATTGGACAACAATATTTGCGTTAGGGTCTATTTACTCATTCTACATATACAAATTCTCAGAAGAATTTATCTTTTCCAAATTAGATAAATCGGAGTTCAAATTTAGCGCTTACGATACTTCATTTTTAGTGATGTCAGCTGGATTGTTGCTGATTATAGTACCAGACTATGTATTGGTATTATGTGGTTTATTAGCAATTTTCATTCTCGTTATTATTTTAAACCTGATGGGTTACTTCCTAGTGTAAATGTCCTGAGCATATTTGCCAAAAAGCAATCAAAATACCAAGCCGAAGTTGCAAACTTCGGCCAGCAATCAAGGAAAAGGGCAAGGAAATAATGACCGAACGAGGAAACGAGAAGACCACTGTCAAATTCAAAAAAGATTCCGATCAAGGACAAAAATGAATTTCCATCACCTATACCAAACCTGAAAAATCAAAGCAAACCGCTCGCCGGAGTTTGCAACTCCGGCACAATATTTCAGGCACTTTAGGTCATAGATTAAAGTAGTAAATATGCATATGAAGGAATACATTTACCGCGCCCTAGGTTTTATTATCGATCTTTTATTTGCTGGATTTATAGGTGCGATAATTGGGATATCACTGTCCCTTACTTTAGGCTTTTATATTGCTGTTGTTTTCTTTTTATCAAAAGATCTGTGGTTTCAAGAAGGCTCATTCGGAAAAAAGAAACTAGGTTTAAAATTAACGAGTAATGTAGATTCTAGGATCACGGCTGGTGTTAATAAGATTATTCGGAATATCACTTTGTTTATTTGGCCAATTGAATGCGTTTTTGTCATTATCAACAAAGGCAGAAGGATCGGTGATCTGATTGGTAATACTTCCGTACAACTTCTCGAAAAGGAATAATATGCAGTCGAGATACCAAGCCGAAGTTACAATCTTCGGCCAGCGGTCAACGGAACGGGCAAGAAGATAAGCACCGAACAAGAAAACGAAAAGTCACCACAGTCAAATTCAAAAAGATTCCGGCAAGGAGAGTGCGTAAATTTCCATCACCTACTCCAACTCCGACCAATCAATGCCAGTCGCTGACCGCTCGCCGGAGTTTGCAACTCCGGCATAATATAACATAGGAAAAGCCCGACCACCAGCTTGAAAATGTGCTAAAAATCCACGACATTAGGCATAGTACATTAAAACGCGCTTTACCATGTCTGAACGAAGAGGTTACCGAATCGTCAACCCTTACGGCTGCTTTTTCGTCACCTTCACCATTGTCGGTTGGGTGGACGTATTTTCCCGCAAAGAATGTAAACAGATCATCATTGATGCCTTGCGCTATTGTATAGCCCAAAAAGGCTTGCTAGTGCATGCCTATGTGATCATGGAAAGTCATATCCACCTCATTCTTTCTGCTACCGAAGATAGTCCGGGCTTATCCGCGATAATTCGCGATTTCAAGAAGCACACCTCCAAAGAGATCCTGAAATGGGTTCGCGGCAGTGGCCGGGAAAGTCGTAGGGAATGGATGTTAATCGTGTTCAGATACCACGCCAAATACAACCAGAGGAATGCCGAATACCAAGTTTGGCAACAAGATAACCAACCTAAGGAGCTATACTATCCCAAATTCATCATGCAAAAGATCGGCTACATTCATCGCAATCCGGTCGTTGCCGGGATCGTTGATGAGGAGGGTGCATATTTGCATAGCAGCGCCCGGAATTATCTGGGTCGGAATGATTATGTGCTGGAAGTAGAGGTTATTGATTTTGGCGTGCAGGAGGGTTTTATTGCTATGTGAAACTTAGTTTAAATGCCGAGTAAAATAGGAAGCCGAAGTTGCAAACTTCGGCCAGCGTAGAAATGATGATGCGGTCACTTGATGATGCAATAAGATCATTCTTTCATCAAAGTTCTTTCCGCAGCCGCGCTACTGGTATATTCAGTTGTTCCCGGTATTTGGCCACTGTACGGCGGGCGATATCATACCCCTTATCCTGGAGCATTTTGCAGAGTTTGGCATCGCTCAGTGGTTTGCGTTTATTTTCCGCTTCGATGATCTCTCCGAGCACTTTTTTAACTTCCAGGGTAGAGACCTCTTCCCCTTCATTGGTCGACAAAGACTCCGAGAAAAATTCCTTGAGCAGTTTGGTACCGAATTCGGTCTGTACAAATTTGCTGTTCACAACCCGGGAAATGGTCGAAATGTCCAGTCCGGTAATATCTGCGATGTCTTTCAGGATCATCGGGCGCAGTTTTTTCTGATCTCCCGTCAGGAAGTAATCGTACTGGTACTGCATGATGGCGTACATGGTATTGAAAAGCGTCTGTTGCCGCTGCCGGATCGCATCGATAAACCACTTGGCAGAGTCGATCTTCTGCTTGATGAACATCACGGCCTCCTTGTCCGACTTCGTATTGACCTGTTTGGTCTTACGTTTGTGTTTGTAGGCCTTGAGCATATCCTGGTACTGGCCGTTCACGCGCAGATCCGGTGCGTTTTTGGAATTGAGGGTCAGTTCCAGTTCCCCTTCCCGGTTGGAAATGATGAAATCGGGAACGACGTATTGGGTCGTACGGCTATTGTTACCGGAATAACCGCTCGCCGGCTTCGGGTTCAGTTTGACGATCTCATCGATCGCTGCCTTCAGCGTGCTTTCGGAAACTTCCAGCTTCTGTTTGAGCTTTTCGTAATGCTTCTTGGTAAATTCGTCGAAGTGCTTTTTGATGATCGTCAGGGCCAATTCCAGCATCTTCAGCTGCTCGTCGTCGTGCAGTTCTTCCTGCTCGAGTTTGATCTCCAGCTGAATGCGCAGGCATTCCTGCAGATCCCGGGCACCGATGCCCGGCGGGTCGAATCGCTGAATGAGCTTGAGGATCGCTTTTACCTCCTGCTCGTTGGTAAAGATATTCTGGGAAAACATGAGATCATCGATAATGGCCAGCGGCTCCCGGCGCAGGTAGCCGTCATCGTCGATACTGCCGATGATCTGGTGGGCAATGGCTTCTTCCCGCTCGTCTTCCAGTTCCAGAAGTCCGAGCTGACCTTCCAGAAATTCGTGGAAAGTGTCCTGAACGGCGATCGGTATAGTCTTTTCTTCTTCCGAGTTGTAGCTTTCCCCCCGCACTTTATAGCTCGAGGGATCGTCCTGCATGTATTCCGTCAGGTATTCGTCCAATTCATATTGCTCGTCCTGAGTTTTATCTTTCTCTTCGTAGGTTTCGTCATTATTGAGGTCAAACTCCCCGGAATCATCCAGGCTGTTGCCTTCATCCAGGGCAGGGTTAGCCTCCAGCTCCTCCTTGATCCGTTGCTCCAATACCGCCGTTGGCACCTGTAGCAGTTTCATGAGTTGAATCTGCTGAGGCGACAGCTTCTGAAGCATCTTCTGGCTTAACGTCTGTCTTAACATTAAAGCAATTTTTGGCGTAGTATGTAAATAAGTCAACTCAATTTTAAACGGTCAAGCTTATCTACCGTGATTTATCAATAAACAAGGCTGTAACTAAATGCCGGGCGTACGTTGCCGAGGGCCGCCCTAAATCCTACATCCCATATCTCCTTGGTTGAAAGCCCTAAACTTCAACATACCCTTCGCATTCTATTACAAGAAAAACCCGGGATGATTAATTTACCGAAAGTTAAATGGTTTCCAGGAATATTGCACGAAAACCTCCAAATGAAAATTTAAAAGGCTCGAAGACTAGCTATTCATATAACGATTTTTCAATTTCAAAGTTTCTTATTAGTTCGAATAAATGTAATTTTCGGCTGACAGCTTAAATCAAATTTAGCCAATAAAAATACCAAATTTTATTCATGCCCACCACTATTTCTGAACGCCTGGCAGCTTTAAGAGCCGAATTAGACAAGAATAACTTAGATGCCTATATCATTCCCAGTAGTGATCCGCACCAAAGCGAATATGTAGCTCCCCACTGGAAGAGCCGAAAATGGATATCCGGCTTTACCGGATCGGCCGGCCTGGTGATCGTCACCCGGGACCACGCGGGCCTCTGGACGGATTCCCGCTATTTCCTCCAGGCATCAACCGAACTGGCCGATACCGGTATAGAGCTGCACAAACAACTCGTGCCCCACGCCCCGGAACACGTGCCCTGGCTGGCCCAGCATCTGCCGCGGGGCAGTACCGTGGGACTGGATGGATTTCTGTTCTCCCAGGCCCAGGTCCGGTTACTGGAAAAGCACTGCCGGCCTAAAGGTATCGACATCCGGACGGATGTGGACCTCATCAGCCCGATCTGGGAAGACCGACCGCCCCTGCCCCGGCAACCGATCTTCGCCCACGACGTGCAGTTTGCCGGTCGCAGCCGCACCGAAAAACTCAATGACGTTCGCCTCGGCATGCAGCGCCAGGGAGCAACCGCTCACCTCATTCCTACCCTGGATGATATCGCCTGGACCCTCAACATCCGCGGCTCCGACGTCAATTTCAACCCCATTGCCTACGCTTACCTGCTGGTGGGTCGCCAAAATGCGACCTTATTCATCGAAGAAGAGAAAGTTCCCGCAACCCTGCGCCAAAGTTTGCAGGAAGACGGAGTCTCCATCCGGCCCTACGATGAGGTGATCGAAGAACTGGAACACTATCCGACCGACCAAAAGATCCTGGTGGATAGCGGCAGCACCAGCATCCGGCTCATCCAGGCCATTCAGCCCGGACAACTGCTGAACGGAGCATTGGTTCCCCGCACCCTGAAAGCGATCAAAAATGAGACCGAGATCGGTCATATTCGCCGGGCGATGGTCAAGGACGGCGTGGCCCTTACCCGTCTGTTCCGCTGGCTGGAAAGTCAGCTCCAAAGCAGCAACACGCCCAGCGAGGCCGAACTGGCGGAAAAGCTGGCCGAATGCCGGAGTCAACAGGATGACTACGTCGGAGAAAGCTTTCCGGCAATTGTGGGTTATCAGGCCAACGGAGCGATCATTCACTACCGGCCGTGGCCCGGCAGCTGTGCCGACATCCGGCCGGAGGGTATCCTGCTACTCGATTCCGGGGGGCAGTACCTCGACGGTACCACCGACATTACTCGTACCGTGGCGCTGGGCGAACCGACGGCGGAGCAAAAAAAGCATTTTACGCTGGTACTCAAAGGCTACATTGCACTGGATCGCATGCAGTTCCCCACCGGAACGGCCGGCGGGCAACTGGATGCCTTCGCCCGCCAGTATCTCTGGCAACACGGTCTGAATTACGGCCACGGCACCGGTCACGGGGTAGGTTTTTTCCTGAATGTGCACGAACCGCCCCAGGGTTTCGCCACCAGCGTGGTGACCTCCCGGGGCAGCACCAATATCGAGCCGGGCATGCTGACCTCGAACGAACCGGGCTTTTACAAGAACGGCCACTACGGGATCCGGATCGAAAATCTCATCCTCTGCGTGGAACGGGAAAAAACCGAATACGGTGATTTTCTGGGCTTCGAAGCGCTGACCCTTTTCCCCATCGATACCCAACTGATCCGGAAGGATCTGCTGAGTGCCGAGGAAGTCGACTGGCTGAATGCCTATCACCGACAGGTGGAAGCAGCCCTCGTCCCCCATCTGGACGAAGCCGAACAGCAATGGATGCGGGAGAAATGCGCCGGGATCTGATCCCGGCCGGGGTCGATCGGCGTACTTTGATCACTGCAGTGTAAGAAAACCGGGGCCTTGAGTTTTAATTCCCCCAAAGCCCGTATCTTTGCCCCATGGAAACCACAATAACCAAACAGGATATACGCCAGATGAACCTGGCCGAGCTCACGGATCTGTTCAGCGGAATGGGGGAACCCAAATTCCGCGCGAAACAGGTGTACCAGTGGTTGTGGGAAAAAGGGGCTCACTCCTTTGCGGAAATGACCAATCTTTCCAAAAAGCTGCGGGAGAACCTCGAAGCCCATTTTGTGATCAATGCCATCAGTGAGGATAAAGTACAACGCAGTGTGGATGGTACGATCAAATCCCGCTTTCGCCTGCACGACGGGCACCTGGTGGAAGCTGTGCTGATCCCCGTACCGGTTGACAACCGCTACACGGTATGTGTTTCCTGTCAGGTAGGCTGTAGTTTAAGCTGTACGTTTTGTGCGACGGGCCGGATGAAGCGATTGCGCAATCTGGATGCCGCCGAGATCTACGATCAGGTCGTGTTGGTCAACCGGCAGTGCCTGGAGGCTTTTGACCACCCCCTTACCAATATCGTGTACATGGGCATGGGAGAGCCGCTGCTGGCTTACCGCAACGTGATGGAAAGCATCGAACGCATCACCGCACCGGACGGGCTCAATATGTCGCCACGGCGGATCACGGTGAGTACCGCCGGGATTGCCAAGATGATCCGCAAACTGGCCGATGACGGGGTGAAGTTCAACCTCGCCCTCTCCCTGCACGCAGCGGACGACGCCAAGCGCAACGAGATCATGCCGATCAACGAGCAGAATAACCTGGAGGCTCTACTCGGAGCCCTGACTTATTTCTATAATGAGACCCGCAACCGGATCAGTTACGAGTATATCGCTTTCCAAAACTTTAACGATAGTCTGGAAGATGCTGCGAATCTGGCGAAGCTTTGTAAGAATTTCCCGGTACGCATCAATATCATTGAATACAACCCGATCGACGGCGCTCCGTTCCTAAAATCTACCGAACACCGGATCGACGATTTTGCCAAATACCTCCGGGATCGCGGCATCATGGTTACCGTTCGGCGCAGCCGGGGACGGGATATCGATGCGGCCTGCGGGCAATTGGCGAATAAGACTTGATGAGCTGATTCTCCGATGATTTGATTATTGGATGATCTGATAATTAGATAATCAGATCATCATCCCATCAAACCTCTTCCCGTTCCACCTCTTCATCCACCGTATCGACAAGCATGGTGTGGATGGAGATGACGAACCAGGCCTTGAACATTTCCCAATCGAAAGGAGACGGCCACAGATCCGTATCCGTACACCACTCGAGCAGTTCTTCTTCCAGGATGGGCCGAAAATTGGATTTGAGCCACTTGATACTATCCTCCGGATCGTCTTCCGCCGGGATCAGATAGATATTGGCATTATCGTGAGCCAGGGGAGCCTCCAGACGTTCCGGCTGATCGTCCGGAAAGACGTGGTTGACCCAATCTATCAGGGGCTGTTTGGGTGCCAGGAAAAGTACGTTGCGGTTCGGAATATTAAAGATTTCCATGCTTGCTTGCTTTTAACCGGTCACAATTTAGGCTCATGGCTGCTATTATTCTAGGTTTTTGCAAAATAAAAAAAACAGCGCCGGGAAATGGTATCCGGGAAAATTATTTTTACCGGCAATAATTTCACCCCTTGTTCGGGAAATAGTAAAATTGCGCTGCCCGCCATTCCCGCTTGCCGGAGGCCGGCTCATTCAGATTTTCAATTAACCTATCCTGCATGCAAACTGCGTCAGAGCTTTATTTTATCGGATTGGATATTGGTACTTCATCGGCCAAAGCCGTCGCCTTCCGTACGGACGGTACCATCGTGGATCAATCATCTGCTGCCTACGATCTGCAACAACCCGAACCGGATGCCGCCGTGCAGGACGCCGACACGGTGTTGCAAGCTACCCTGGACAGTCTCCGGCAATTGCGAAAAAAACTCGATCGGGAGCCCGCCGCTATCGGCCTGAGCAGTGCCATGCACAGTTTACTGGCTATCGACCGCAGCGGCCGGCCGGTCAGCAAACTCATTACCTGGGCCGACGGACGGGCCCGTCCCTACGCCGAACAATTGCGGGGCACCGAAACCGGAAAATTCATCTATCGCCACAGCGGCACGCCCATTCACGCCATGACGCCTCTGTGTAAACTGGCCTGGATGCGCCGGCAACATCCGGATATCTTTAGCCGGGCGGAATACTTCGTCGGCATCAAGGATTACCTCCTCCACCACTGCTTTGGGCAGTGGCTGATCGATCACTCGCTCGCTTCCGCTACTGGTCTGTTCGACCTGCGCCGGCGCCAATGGATACCCGAAGCGCTGGAATATACCCAGATCAAAGCCGACCGGCTCCCCGAGGCCGTACCGGTCCACCGGGTACTCCAAGATCTTCGGAAAACCGTTGCAGAGGACTTGGGCCTCGCACCCGATACGCCCTGGGTGATCGGTGCCAGCGACGGTTGCCTGGCCAATCTGGGTGCCGGTATTCTGGACGGACAGGAAGCTGTACTTACCATCGGGACCAGCGGCGCCATTCGCATGACCGTCAATGAGGCGGTCTACGACCCGGAAGAGCGTCTGTTCTGCTATATCCTCGATGAGGAACGCTACGTGATCGGCGGGCCGACCAACAACGGTGGTGTGGTCTGGGAATGGTTCTGTGAACAATTTTATCCGGAACAGCCGATGGATGGAGTTTTTGACCGGGTGAGCCGCGTACCTCCCGGAGCGGAAGGCCTGCTATTCCTGCCCTACCTGTACGGAGAACGGGCCCCCGTCTGGGACGCTTCCGCCAAAGGACATTTCTGGGGGATCGAAGCCCATCACAGCCGGGATCATTTCGCCCGGGCCGTGCTGGAAGGGATCTGCCTGAATCTCTTTCAGATCACCGAAGCGCTGGAAACGGTCGGCGGAACTATAGAGCGCATTCACGCCAACGGTGGGTTTACCCAATCTCCGGTCTGGGTGCAGATACTGGCCGATGTAATGGGTAAAGAGATCGTGATCGGCGCCAGCCCGCAGGCTTCCGCCTGGGGAGCGGCCATTATGGCGATGGAAAGTACGGGCCACACGGCTGCGCCCAAAGCTCAGACCCGCAATGAGGTATTCGCTCCCGATGCGGACCGTCACCGGGTCTACCGGGAACTATTCAAACAGTTTAAAGGGATCTACCCTTCCGCTAAGGTATCGTGAATGTCGGTCTGACGCGCCTGCCAGGCCGGAATGACCGCCGCCAGCAATCCTACGAAAAGCGCTCCGAGAAATAGCCAGCCTTCACCGGGCAGGAAAGTCTTTCCGGTAAATCCGTAACGATCGGCCTTTTTGACGAACTGACCGATCATTTCGATGCCGACATGGCTCAATAGGATACCGAGTATGTAACCCAGTACGGCCAGCAGCAGACCTTCAAAAATGATGAGCAGGAACAGCTTGCCGGGTGATGCCCCCAGGGTACGCATGATTGCCAGCTCGTATTTCCGGTCTTTCAGGGAATTGAACAGCGAGATAAATATACTCAGGAAGGATACCCCGATAATGATGTACGCCAGCCAACGCAATACCTGTTCACCGAGGCCCAACTGATCAAACAGTTTGCTGATCTCGTAGGAAGGATTGGCGGCCATCAGGTTGGTGTTTTCATTAATCGTCCGGGGCAGATTGAGGGTCATCGCATTTCTGGCTTTGAAGTTCACCAGAATGGCCGTAATATCTTTGTCTACCCTTTCGTGCAGCGGAATATCCGTCGCTGGCGCAGCGTGGGTCGCTTCGGTATGCTCCTCCCCTTCGGCGTGTTCTTCGCCCGCTTCGTGATCGTGCTCTTCTTCCGCGGGCGCTGCTCCGACGGGTGCAGGTGCGTGGTCGTGCACTTCCCAGATACTTTCGGCCGCCGTCAGGATAAGCTGATCGATCACCGTGCCGCCCGGTTGCAGAATACCGACTACCCGGAAGGCGCCGGCATCGTCGTGCTCCAGATCCTCATTGATATCCAGACCGTGGGTACTGTAAAAAGTATCCCCGATCTTCAGTCCTTCGCGTTCCGCAACCCGGCTGCCGATGGTCACTTCCAGCGGGGCCTCCCAGATCTTACCTTCACTGATCTCCGCCCCGTAGTGGTCGATGATGTTGTGATTCGTACCCACGATCCGGTAACCGCGATAGCTATCGCCGAGAGACAAGGGGATCGCCCGGTTGATCAGTGGGTGTTCGGGCCGGAGAAAAGCTTTGGCCTCACCGATATTGATGTTTCCGGTGGGCGCATCCAGATGATAGATGCTGCTGAGCACCAGCTGCAGCGGGCTGCCTTTGGCGCCGATCACCATATCGATCCCTTCCAGATTGCGGGCAAATTGCTGATCCAGCTGCTTGTTCAGGAGCATGATCAGCGATACCAGCCCTACGCCGAGCGCGAACAGGATCGTGCTGAGCAGCATGGACAGCGGCTTATTGATCAGATTTTTCCAACTGAGTTGTAAGATATTCATGAGTCGAGCCGGATCTGGTTAGGAATTTTATCTTTCAGTCTGCCGTCGTGGGTAACGATCAGGAGCGTCGCCTTCACGGAAGCCGCCTGTTCGGTCAGCAGGTGCAGTACCTGCTCGCAGTTCTCATCGTCCAGGGCGGAAGTCGGTTCGTCCGCCAGGATAAGCTCCGGACTGTTGACCAGCGCCCGGGCGATGGCCACCCTTTGCTGCTCCCCTACGCTGAGGCGATCGGGTTTGCGGTGGATCTTCTGGCCCACGTTGAGGCGATCCAGCAATTTGGCGATCCGCCCGTTGTCGACCGGCACACCAGCCAGTTCCTGCGCCAGGGCCAGGTTCTCCCCCACGGTCAGGGCATTCACAAAATGCGCCTTCTGGAAAATGATTCCAATGTGCCGACCGCGAAAACGGTCCAGCGCCGGACCGGACAATTGGGCCATATCGGTCCCTTCCAGCCGGATCGCTCCGGATTTCGGCGACAGCAAACCGCCTAACAAATGCAAAAAAGTAGTTTTACCGCTACCGGACTGTCCCAGCAGCAGCCAGTGCGCGCCGCGCTCACAGCTGATATCGGGAAAAGAGAAGGTATCACCTCCGGTATAGGCAAATTTGAGTTGGTCGGTTTGCAACATCTTGTTGATGATTCGATGATTGGATGATTGGATGATCTGATGATTGAATGATCAAATCATCGTTTCATTCCTCCTCCCGCTTCAGATCATCCCGGTCGCGCAATTTTTTATCTTCCACATTCTCATCCAGGAAGTCATTCAGTTTGTCCACTTCGAAATTGGTGACGATCTGTCCAAACTCGTTGATGTTGATGTTGAACCCTTCCAGCTCATCGTGGACCGAGGGATCTTTCTCTTCCTTTTTTTTCTTCGCCATGTTGTTGATGATTGGATGATTTGGTTGATGATCTGATTATGAATTGATCAGATTATCAAAGTAATTAAGTCCTTCGCGCAGCCGGGTAACGACCGTTTCCTTGCCCATCAATTCCATCATGCGGAATACATCGGGGCCCTGCATGGTACCGGCCAGTCCGAGCCGCAGGATAGGCAGTACATCACCGAATTTCAGGCCGGTTTCCTCCATGAAGGTGTGGGCGGCTTCTTTCGTATGCACGGCATCAAAGTTAGACAATTCGTCCAACTGCCCGATAAAGTTTTCGAATAATGGGCGACGTTCCGGCTTATAACGCTTCCGGATATTGACATCATCGTAATCGCGGATCGGCTCAAAGAAGTAATATCCACCCGTCCAGAAGTCGGTGAGCAGTACGGCCCGCTCTTTCATCAGATCACAGAAGCCTTCCAGGTAATCGGCTTCCGGCTGGTGACCGTGGGCCTCGATGATGGGGCGTACCAACGGCGGCAGTTCGGCAGCGGGCATTTGCAGCAGGTATTGCTGGTTGTACCAGCGCGCTTTATCATAATCGAATCGGGCGCCGCTTTTACTGATCTTTTCGAGATCGAAGGCCTCGATCAGTTCGTCCAGACTAAAGATCTCCTGCTCCGTGCCCGGGTTCCATCCCAGAAAGGCCAGAAAGTTGACCACGGCGGCGGGCAGAAAACCGGCTTCCCGGAAACCCAGAAAAGAATCTGCCTCGGTCTCCCCTTCCCAGGATAGCGGGAATACGGGCATGCCCAGACGGTCGCCGTCGCGTTTGCTCAGTTTGCCGTAGAGCGAATCCTTGAGGTAGGTTTTGAGGACCTTTTTGTCTTCCGGTTCTTTATCTTTTACTTTCAGGCGGCTGCTCAGACTGGCTTTATCCTGGAACAGCTGCGTGATCGCTTTCAGCGTACTGTCTTCCTTCAGTCCGGGGGTATCTCCGTGCTTTTGCATGAGATCGCCTGTGAAGCGTTCGGCCAGTTCCGCCAGATTATTTTTATTGATGAAACTCTCCGGGGCCGGCTTCAGGATCAGCGGCAGGTGCGCAAACTCCGGCATAGTGTCTTCCCAGCCGAAAGCCCGGTACAACAGCACGTGGTGGGCCGTACTGGAAAGCCATTCCTCCCCGCGGATCACGTGGGTGATCTGCATCAGATGATCATCGATGATATTGGCCAGGTGGTAGGTCGGCATTCCATCGGCCTTCAGCATGACCTTATCGTCCAGTTCATTGGTCTGAAAGATCACCTCTCCGCGCACCCGGTCCTGGATGATCACTTCATCGTTGGCCGGGACTTTCAGGCGGACGGTATACGGAGTTTTGTCGGCCAATAACTGCTCCACTTCTGCGGCCGGCATCGTCAGACTGTTGCGCATGCTCATGCGTGTATGGGAATCGTATTTCCATACGGAGTGATCTCCTTCGGCGCTCTGGGCCCTTTTGGCATTGAGTTCTTCCGGCGTATCGAAAGCGTAGTAGGCGTTGCCGGATGCAACCAGTTCTTTGGCGTATTTTGCGTAGATATCCTTTCGGTCGGACTGGCGGTACGGGCCGTACTCCCCTCCGAAACCGGGACCTTCGTCCGGGACGATACCACACCACTGCAGCGCTTCCACGATGTAATCTTCGGCTCCGGGTACATATCTGGTCTGATCGGTATCTTCAATTCTCAGGATAAACGTACCGTTAAATTTACGGGCCAGCAGGTAGTTGTACAGTGCAGTTCGAACCCCTCCAATATGTAAAGCGCCGGTAGGGCTGGGCGCAAATCTCAGTCTAATATTCTGCATTACTCAGTTAATTAATAACAATACTATTACTAGTGCAAAAAATATTTTCAAAAAATTTTGAATTTTCCCGGAACAACAGGCAGCGAAAAATGTTAGAAAACCGTTTCTAATTTAGTAAACACGATAGGCACTTAAGTCACTGCTCTAAGGAAAAAATCACAGGTTCAACAATCCACACTGCAAAGCAGTTCAAGTTTGGGCTTGTGCAGCAACATCTACACACGAAATAGGTTCCAACTATCTCCTCCATTTGAATTTGTGGGAAAGCGATTTGTAGTTTTCAACTCAGATTGTTAGTTTCTAGCAAACGGTTGAAACTCCGGAACGCGTAGCTCTACACGCTACGGTGGGCAAATTTAAAGCCACCAGGATGAAAAAGCGCGTTTTTACGCGACTTTTTTACGGAACCGTACACGCTGAATTTTGATTTTGAATAATTATATCCATGAACATAATAATCCAGACCCAATGTATTTAATTAAGACTCCTCAATTTATCCAAGACCTTTTTCCCAATTTTACCTGGCGTATACCGGGAAAGGAAAAGATCGTATACCTCACTTTTGACGACGGCCCCATCCCGGAGGTAACTCCCTGGGTGCTCGAACAACTGGAGGCCTACAACGCCCACGCCACTTTCTTCTGCGTCGGTGAAAATATCCACCGCCACCCGGAAGTATTCCAGCAGGTCGTAGAAGCCGGTCATGCGGTCGGCAACCACACCAACCAGCACCTGAACGGCTGGTCCGTGGACAATCTGACCTACTTCCATGATATCCGCCACTGTGCCCGCGCCGTTAAAACAACGCTTTTCCGGCCGCCCTACGGCAGAATGAAGCCCAAGCAGGCTCAATTCCTGCAGCGCCACTACCGGATCGTAATGTGGGACGTGCTGAGTGGAGATTTTGATCCCAACATCAGCAATGAGCAGTGCCTGGATAACGTTATCTCAAACGTAAATCCCGGCTCCATTGTCGTTTTTCACGATAGTCTGAAAGCACAGGAAAAACTGGAATACGTACTGCCCCGCGTACTGGAACACTTCAAGAACCAGGGGTACGAATTCCACGCACTGAGTACTTCGGAAGAAGAACAGCAAGTCAACCTGAGAAAAAGCGCCTGATGCGCTTCGCGATATAACTTACTTTTGATGCAATGTAAAACAAGCCATCGTGCGAACGCACGGTGGCTTTTGTTTTTGGTTCCCGCGGGGCCTTTTTTACCGGTCTCATCGTCCTCAATCGGGCATTAACAAGACAAAGTAAAGTATACGCATACCACAGTCGGCGGTTCTATCGTTAAAACCTAGTTTTGCAGCGTTTTATAACCAAAGGACAAATATCTTTGGGACTTTTTGGATAAAACGGCTGTCCGGTTCCAGGATAATACTCCAGACCGGTAACCCAAATGCAAGAATACAGACGACCATATCTCGTCTTGATAATAATCTCATGAATACACCACATTTAAACATGCAAAAGAAAATTACTTTTTTGATTGTCCTGCTGGGATTATGCCTGAGCGCACACGCTCAACGCGGTTGGGAAGCAGGTCCGTGGGCCGGAGTATCGTACTATTTCGGCGATCTGAACACCGATTTCGATCTGAGTAAACCCGGACTGGCCGGGGGGATCGTTGCCCGTTATAACTTCAATAATCGCATTGCGCTGAAGATGTCCGGCAATTACGGTAGCATTTCGGATACCGATGCCGATTCGAAAAACGTCTTCGAAAGAGCCCGCAATCTGAGTTTTCAATCCACCATCCTCGATGCGGCCCTGCAGCTGGAATTCAACTTCCTGCCCTACAACCACGGCAGTAAGGACGAATTTTTTACGCCCTATCTTTTCGGTGGCCTCAACGCTTTTTACTTCAACCCCAAAGCCGAGTTGGACGGTACCCTGCACGAATTGCGGCCGCTGGGTACGGAAGGTCAGTTCAAGGGTGAAGAATACTATACGGTAACCGCCGGCCTGGTGTACGGTATGGGCTTTAAGATCGACCTGTCCTACGAGTGGAGCCTCAACTTCGAACTGAGCGCCCGCCATTTATATACAGACTACCTCGACGATGTAAGTACCGTTTATCCGGATAAAAGTGACCTGATCCGCTCCCGCGGAGAGATCGCCGCCGAACTGTCGGATCGCTCCATTGCGATCCCCGGCGTGACGGAAGGCCCGATCGGCCAGGAAGGCCGCCAGCGCGGAGACAGCAGCAATAATGATTCTTACATGTTTCTCGGCGTAGGCCTGGTTTATTACTTCGGTGATATCCGCTGCCCGGGCTACGGTAGTAAGTAAGCAGATCGGCTGCCACCCCTGACGGTGGAGATATATAGTTTAGCTAAACCTTCAGTTGAAAAGATCTTGAACCTGATTTGTTGCGTTTTCGGCGATATGCTGCCGGGAACGCAATTTTTTTGCTCCTTTGTATCGTGACCATTTTGCATTTTAGAGTATTCGCAACAGGTTGCCGGAGCCAAAATTCAGGTATGTGGAGATGGCTGCTTATATTTGTGGAGAAACGAAAAGAACACCAACTGCAAACGAATAACCACTTCTATGACTCACGCATCCGCCGCTGCCCAATTCATTAGCAACGAACCGCGTACGGACTGGCACGACTCCTCCCTTTGGTGGGTCCGCCAAAAACGGGATATGGCCGCCCACCAGATCCCCGAATGGGAACAGCTGCGCGAACTTGCCTCTCGGATCAAACTCAACGTACTCAGCGAACTGGATGAATACCTCGTTCAGTTTGAAGACAATGCCCAACGCAATGGCGTTACCGTCCACTGGGCTGCGGATGCCAAAGAGCACAATGAGATCGTGCTGAGCATTCTGCGCCGGCATGAGTACACTAAAATGGTGAAGAGTAAATCCATGCTCACCGAAGAATGCCACCTCAATCCCTTTCTGGAAGCGAATGGTATCGAAGTGATCGATACGGACCTCGGGGAACGCATCGTCCAACTGGAAGAGAATGTGCCCAGCCATATCGTGATGCCGGCCATTCACATGAAAAAGGAGGAGATCGGAGAATTGTTCCACGAAAAGATCGGCACGGAAGCGGGCAATGCCGATCCGCAGTACCTCACCGAAGCGGCGCGTGGCCACCTGCGGGAATATTTCCTGAAAGCCGAAGCGGCTCTGACGGGCGTGAACTTTGCCATCGCTAATACCGGCGGTGTGGTGGTATGTACCAACGAAGGGAACGCGGATATGGGGGTCCACCTGGCCAAAGTCCAGATCCATTCTATGGGAATGGAAAAGATCATTCCGCGCGCGGAAGATCTCGGGGTATTTACCCGTCTGCTGGCCCGCAGCGCTACAGGGCAACCGATCACCGTATACACCGCGCATCACCACCGGCCCAAACCGGGAGGAGAAATGCACATCATCATTGTTGATAACGGTCGCAGCCGCCAGTTGGGTCGCAAAGACTTTCGCAAATCACTGGCCTGTATCCGCTGTGGAGCCTGTATGAATACCTGTCCCATTTACCGCCGCAGCGGTGGCCACAGCTACGGCTACACGGTTCCCGGGCCGATCGGTTCTATCCTGACGCCGGGCATCGACCTGAAAAAGCACAAGGACCTTCCGTTTGCCTCTACGCTCTGCGGCTCCTGCGCCGACGTTTGCCCGGTGAAGATCGATATCCACCATCAGCTGTACAAATGGCGACAGGTGATCACGGAAGAAAAGGCACAATCGGCCGGAAAAGGTTTCGCCATGAATATGGCGGCCTGGTTATTCCGCCATCCCTGGCTCTACCGCATGGCCGGAAAAATGGGCCGGCTGGCGCTGAAGATCACGCCGCGAGCCCTTGTCTATAACCGCTGGAATGACTGGGGTAAGGATCGCGAATTGCCGACTCCGCCTAAACAGAGCTTTGGCGAGTGGTACCGAAAAAACCGCTAATGTGGATGGCGGCCGTAATGTCGCCGTGCAGTGGCAAAAAAAAGAATGCCGGAGCCCCCTCGAGCACCAGCATCCACATAAAACCACACTTTATAACAATTAGACTTCCTTATGGAAGGTCACGATAATTTAACAGCCTTACAATCACTCAATTTGAACAGTGGAGTAAAGGTTACCCAAGATCAGCCAACTTTATGAGCAGAGAAAAAATTTTGCGGGCCATCAAGGAGAATAAACCGGCGGTAAGCCCACTGCCGGACCCGCCCAGCTTTCCGCCGATCACCGAGGAGGTGCTCCCCTACTTCATGGAAATGGTGGAGAAATCGGGCGGTCGGGTACACCTGCTCGAAGCGGGCGAGCACTGGGAAGATCTGGCCCGGCAACACTATCCGGATTCGGCGAGAGTACTCTGCCGCATCCCCGACAGTACGCTCGGCAACACGGAACTGGATCAGATCCAACGGTTGACGGACCTGCACGGTCTGGACCTCGCCATTCTGCCGGCACTGGTGGGCGTGGCGGAAAATGCCGCTGTCTGGCTGACGGAAAAAGAAATGGGACAGCGCGTGGTTCCCTTTATCGCCGAGCACCTCATTCTGCTGTTGGATCGCAAAAATATCGTCGGAAATATGCACGAGGCCTACGGCCGCATTGAGATCGACGAACCCGGATTCGGACTGTTCATCGCCGGACCTTCCAAAACGGCGGATATTGAGCAGTCGCTGGTGATCGGTGCCCAGGGCCCGCGTACCTGGCTGGTGCTGATCGTATGAGTTACGGCTGCGATGACCAAAGGGTATAGCCCCCACGGATCATCGCAGCAGCAGATCGCGATCATGGAAATTTATTATTCCGGTGTGCCGGCCCGAAAGACCACCGCCTCTTCCAATCCTCGCAAGGCTACGGTCGCACCGTCCGGACTAAAAAAGATAGCTCCCCGGCCGAGCGTACCGATCTCCGAGCTGACCGCTCCGGACAGGAGTATATAGATCGCCGGACCATCCTGATTTTCCAGTAAAAATTCATCGTCTGCCTGCAATTGGATCCGGCTCAGTTCGAAATCGGGAACCGGAGCGGGGAAAAGGTGTTCGTGTTGCAGCCGTTCGGTGCCGGTCAGTACCTGCGGTACTACGGGTTCGAATTGCAGGTGAAGCATCAGCTCGTCCACATCCACGTGCTTGCTCGTCAGGCCGCCCCGAAATACATTATCCGAATTGGCCATCAGTTCCACATTTACCCCTTCCAAGTAGGCGTGGGGAACGTTCGCATCCTGAAATATACCCTCGCCGGTACGAAGGTTGACCAGATTATACAAATAGATGGAAAACACGCCGCGATCGTAGTGCCCGTCCCGGGTGTAATCCCGGAAAGCCTGGGCGGCCCAGTAATCCGGCTGGCTGCGCTCCAGTTTACCGGCGGCCAATTCGGGTTCCAGTCGCTCCGCCAGCGGCTGTAGGAGCTGGTCTACTTTTTCCTGCGGCAGTTCCATGATATACCGGTACAGACCTTTGATCTCTTCCTGGCTAAGGACCTGGCGCAGGGCTCCAAATTCCGGCATTTCGGTCAGTACCTTTTCGATATTCGCTTTGGACTGAAAGCCGTGGAGCAGCCAGAAATCCGTCAGTGCCACCATGATCTCCGGCTTGTGATTGTCATCTTTATAATTGCGGTGCCGCGCCGTCAGCGGGATGCCTTCCCGGTTCTCCCGCTCGAAGCCGGCTTCGGCTGCTTCCTTGGTAGGATGGGCCTGAATGGACAGCATTTTGCGTACATCCAGGATCTTGAACAGAAAAGGTAAGCTGTTCGCAAAACGTTGGGCCGTTCTATCTCCCAGAATTCCCCGGGGATCGGTCGCGATCCAGTCACTGAGTAGCACTTCTTTACCGTCGATCCAGGCTTTTGCCGGGCCCCGGTCGTGGGCTCCCATCCAGAGTTCGGCCTGGGGTTGGTTTGCTGCCTGCTCTTTCCCGATCAGAGCCGGGATATAGTGATAACCGCCCCAGTCATAGTCCTGAATGACGCCCTCCAGGGGAATTAGGTTAGGATAATTCATATAGGATTTGATTTCAATTGATCTGATCGCGTAAAGATAAAAGGCCCGAGCTGAGTTATTTGCAGGATCACCTAAACTTATTGCCGCAAATCTGTTTAAAAGGAAACCGATCCGTAAAATACCTTTAAGATGTACCGTACCGGCTCCGAAAATCGGACACTGCTAATAGTAATCACCATTCTGACCATTTGGTTGGGTAGCCAGGCCTGTAAAAAAGAACCGATCATGATCACCGATCCGGATCCACCGGTAAACCGGCCGGATACCAGTACCGTGTCGGCCAACGCTATTCATTATCTGGCCCTCGGGGATAGCTATACCATCGGTCAGTCCGTACCCGAATCGGATCGTTTTCCGGTGCAGTTATCGGCCCGATTGGAGCAGGACAGTTTTGAAGTGGCCGAGCTCAATATCATCGCCCGTACCGGCTGGACAACCGATGAATTGCTGGCGGGTATCCTCAAAGCCGATCCGCCGGACAGCACCTACAATCTGGTCAGTCTGCTGATTGGGGTCAATAACCAGTACCGGGGACGGTCGCTGGAAAATTATCAGGAGGAATTCACGGTGTTATTGCTGCGGGCGCTGGAACTGGCCGGAGGGCGCGCGGATCGAGTCCTGGTCCTTTCCATTCCGGATTACGGCGTCACGCCTTTTGTGTCCAGTGAAGAACAGGCCCAGCGTGTCGGTGAGGAGATCGATGCCTTCAACGATGCAGCTGCGCAGATCTGCCTCGCTTACGAAGTCCGCTTTTTGAACATTACCCAGATCAGCCGGCAGGCGGCCAACGATACTTCGCTGATCGCATCGGACGGACTGCACCCTTCCGGGGAGATGTACGCCAAATGGGTCGACCTGATGCTCCCCATCGTTAAAGCGATGTTTTAAATAAAATCGAGCTAAGAAACGCTATCGGAAATGATAGGCCAGGAATTTTTTAGTGGCTACTACCAACAGCAGCGCCAAATAAACCAAACCTATCGTCAAATACATCGCTCCGGACTGGCCTTCGGTCATTTCCTGAATACCCTGGAAGATCCAGTGCGTCGGCAGCAACCCGAATAGATGGCGGTAAGCGGCCGGCACGAAGAAAGCCGCCAGCGGGACCAGCACGATCATATTGAAGGCTTTGATGTAGATCATCCCTTTCATCCTATTATCCACCAGTGCGTTGAGGGCCAGTACGTAGACCGGTACGACCAGTGAGACCACCACAGACAGCAATAATTCCTGACCGAAAGGAAAATCGTAGAAAGGTTGCCAGGCCAAAAATATCAGGTTGAGGGCTACCGTGATCAGATAGGGTAAGATCAGGCGGGAAAACACAAAAGCGTTCGGGCCGATCGGAACGATCCCGTAATTCACCGCTACGTTGGATTCCTTTTCGTCGATGAGTACCATGCTACTGATAAAACTGAAAAGTTGGGTATTCTCGATCACTCCCACCATGAGGATGAGCGGCACGTAGGGTTGCAGAAAATCATAGCGGTCGACCAGCATCGGAAAGAACCACAGGAACACCACAAAGAGAATGAATGGCAAAATGAAAAAAGCCCGCAGGGAGGGCTCGCGGAAGATCAGTTTAAAATCTGTGACGGAAAGTTGTAGCAATCGGCTCATTTCAGGATGCTTTGAGGACCTCCTCGTAGTAGGTCCGGTACGCCAAAAAATAGAAAACCGGCAGCAGGATCAACAGCACCGGAAAAACGTAAAAAGGCCGGTAACTGCCGCCGCTAATGCCAAAGTCGATCAGATCCAGGCTCCCCTGGATGGGCAACAGCCAGGCCCCGAAACCCAGGTCGACCGCCCCCAGGTACTGGATCAAGGGTAAATTGATGAACAACAGAAAGACCGGGGCAGACAGCATGGAAAATTTGAGAAACTCATCCGAATACCGCATCATAATGATGCCCAGCAGGATGGACAATGCACAGATGCCAAAAGACCCCAGAATGAATTCCGTAAAATACAGATCGGTCAGCGCCACCGAAACGGCCAGGCCAAGCGAACACAATACACCAACAATACTCAGAGCCAGTACCCTGGCCAGCAGATGAATATGCCGACGGACCGGAGTGATAAATAGCGGCGCGAGCAAATGGTGCTTCTTTTCCGTGTAAAAGGCCAGCGCAATGAAAAAGTATCCGATCACCGATGGGTCGTTCAGCACCAGAGCAACCAGTACCTTATCGATCTGGCTATTGTCCCGCAGAAAATACAGAATGGCCGCGTAGATCAGCGTGACGCCGATACTGATGCCGACGATGTTATTTTTTTGCAACAGGACAAACTGCCAGCGGAGTTGTTGAAAAAAAGCGGTCATGGCTGCAGGCTTTTTCCGGTGACGGCAATAAACACTTCATCCAGCGAGGCATCCAGCGTTGCGATATTCCTGACCGTTCCCTGTTTGAGGAAATCCGAAAATTGTTCGTTAAAACCCAGTTGCGGCAGGGCGAACTCCCGGGATTCACCGCTTTCCAGCGTGACTCGTACAGCTTCCTTCCCGTAGTTTTTTCGCAGGTTTTCCGGTGAGTCGGTGGCTTTGATCTCGCCGTCCGCCAGGAAACTGACCGTATCGCAGAGTTTATCGGCGGTGTTCATATTATGGGTGGTGATGAAGATGGTCTTGCCGCGGGCCCTGAGGTCGAGAATATGCTGGTTGATCTTTCCGGCGTTGATCGGATCCAGACCGGAGGTCGGCTCGTCAAAAAACAGGATATCCGGATCGTGCTGGATGGCGCGGATGAAGTTCAACCGCATCTTCATACCCTTGGAGTAGGTTTCTACCGGCTTATCGGCGGCATCCTGCAGATCGACCATGGCGAATAATTCATCCCGGTCCCGGATCGTCACCCCTTCGTACATGGAGGCAAAAAGGTCCAGATTTTCCCGGCCGCTGAGTTTCAGGTAGTGATTGGGCAGTTCGAAGCCGACACCGATCCCGGCGAAGTATTCCCGCCCCCAGTCGGCTAATGGCTTTCCGTTTACGTTCACTTCTCCGCTGAAACCCGGCAATATTTTGTAAAGGATCCGCTGGGCGGTACTCTTCCCGGCACCGGACGGACCGAGAAAACCGAAAATAGAACCGCGGGGTATGGAAAACTGCAGGCCCTTCAGGGTAGGTTCCGTATTCCCCGGATAAGTATAGGTCAGTGCATCAACGTTTATCATCGCGATCAAAGGATTTTCGAAGCAATTGGATGTATTCGTCTACGGTACGCAGGAGTAATTCCTCCTTCCCGTGGTAGATAGCCCGCCCCTCCTGTTTGCTGGTCTCCAGGTCCATTTTCTCCATCACCTGCACCTGCTCCTGAATGGCCAGTCCGGCCTTGTAGAGCAGGAAACCCATGGTATGGGGCGGTACGTCTTCCCGAAAGTGCCCGGCGGCCACTTCTTCTTCGGCCGTTCTGACGAAATACTGGAAGGTATCCTCCTGCATCTGCCGGAACAGGTGCCGGACGGAAGGTGAATCCATACTTTTGGCGAGATTGTGCAGAAAACCGCTCTCCAGCGGGTGCTCCCGGTCAAATTGCAGCCCTGTTTCAAAAAGCACGCGGAAATAGTCCCAATAGTTGGCGTAATCAGCGCGCCGGACATTCCCGACATATTCCATTTTCACTCCGGAACAAACCTGGATCAGATAAATGAACAGGTCCTCCTTATCCTCGAAATACTGGTACACGCTTCCCTTAGCGATACCCAGCTCCTTCACCACGGTGGTAATGGAGGCATCGTCGTAACTGGTATTGGAAAACTCCCGCAGAAAAGCGCGGGTGATGGCCAGCCTTTTCTCTTCTTTTAGATTTAGAAATGTCGTTTTTGGCATAAATATGACTGCTTGGTCACAAATATACAAGAAAATATGACTACTTGGTCACAAGTGGAAAAAAGATGCATTTATCCCCGCATCCGGTCGGGTAAGACCCCGTGTATGCAAAATATTGGACCGATAAGTTGAATTCATTATATTAGCCGCTCATCCACATCCCGAACTAACTATTCATGAACCTCGTAGATATCCAAAAAGCCCTAATAGAAGACGAACTGGCCATCGCTATCAAAGGTATGATGGCCTACGATCATAAAAATGGTAACAGCAAATATTCCAACCAGCTCATTCACCAATCCAGCCGGTTTAACGGCAATGAAAAAAGCAACCGGAACCATACCATCAGCTCGGAATTTTACAGCCGCACCCGCAACCAGATCCGTCAGGCTCTGCAGCAGCTCCTGAGCAGTTTTCCCGGATACAGCCCCGACATCATGCAACAGGCCAATGAAGCTATCATTCTTACGGACGATGATCTGCCCGAACCGCCGGTCAATCCGGCAAATGAGATCTTAAAGATCCTGATGCTGACCTCCAATCCCAGCGATACCGGCAAACTCCAACTGGAAAAAGAACACAGCCGGATCTCTACGCAGATCCAGAATTCAGATCACGCCGGTGATTTCCCCATAAAATCCCGCTGGGCCGTGACGCTTTCCAAATTTTCCGAAGCGCTTTTTGATGAAAAGCCTTTAATCGTTCATTTTTCCGGCCACGGCGACATCAGTACGGCCGCTATCCAAAACGCCGGCAGTCGCGGGCAGGCTCTGGAAGAGGCACCGGACCCGCAGGAAAGTACCGGCATCATTCTCACCAGTGAGGACGGGCGAGAGTCCCACTTTGTGAAGACTTCCGTTATCAGGAGGGTTTTTAATTCCATGATCAACCGGCACCAGATCCCGATCCAGGCGGTGATCTTCAACTCCTGTTATTCCGAAGCTCAGGCCCAGGCGCTGGCCGAACTGGTCCCCCATGTGATCGGCACCACTTCCTCCATTAATGACGAAGCAGCCATCGCTTTTGCCAACGGATTTTATTCCTTTTTGACCCGTACCCGGGGAGATATTGAAGCCGCCTGGGATAATGGTGTCAACCAGGCAATGAGCTACGACGAGCCCGAAGACAGATTTATCTATTTTAAAGATGGGAAGCGGGTGATGTGATCCTATTCTGGGAAACCATACTTCAGTCCGGCATACCATCACCCAGGCGAATGATCCGGCAATTCCAGAGCCGGTAGTGTTGCATCACCTTAGCAACAAGTTCGTCGCGGACCACCATCAGCAATTTGCCCCGGGCCCGGCCGGACTTAACCATTTCTACGGCCTCTCTAATGGCGGGTTCCAGTCCTTCGCCTCGCAGTTCCAGTTTACCAACTTCGTCCACTATGATCCATTCGTAGCCCCGCTGCAGGTCTTCCAGGAGCGTCCGGCGGGCCATGGCAAAAGCTTCGGCCGAAAAATTGAAGCGGTGGATGTTGACAATTTCCTCCGGTGCACATTCGGTTACCAATTCATCCTGCAACTGGAACTGGTGCAAGCGGCGGTCGCCCAGCGTATAGAGGTGACGCACATCGTCGATATCCGGTGCAAGGAAACCGCCCAGGCCCGGTTTGTCTTTGGCCCAGTTCATCAGGCTGGTCGTTTTTCCGGCTTTAACCGGTGCGGTGAAAATGAAAAAATCGAAGGACATGAGATTATCTTTTAGGGGTATAGAGTAAAGCGTAAGTTACGATCCGCACCGCAAATTCCTGCCATCTTTTCCAACCCGGTATTTCCCGGGTCTCTTCCCAGGCAACCCGCGCCAGGGCACGAAAGGCCGGAAGCAAGTCCAGAGCCGCCGCTACTTCGGCGTGGTATTCGGAAGCCTTCTTGCGCAAAAAACGCTGCAATAGCCGCATCAGGACCGGGGCCAGTAAAAAATACCAGATGGCCATGATCCCAAATACCCGGAGTATGAGCCAAAGCGGTTGCAACCAGGCCCGACTTTGCGGTACGAAGTAATAGATCGCCAGCACCGCCAGTAAACTCAGGATGATCCACCGGAAGGTGGCGCGTTTCCAGAGTGGCCGGCGTTTTTTTCCGCTCGTCGGCGAATCTTCATGCAGCGTGAGTTTAGGTAATTCCAAACGCCCGGCAGCAGCAAATACCCGGTCGGGTAGCCGACCGGCCAGCCAGCCGATAAGGATGCCGCAGATCAGATAAATTCCGACGTAAAAGCCTACGATCCACAAACTGCTATTTACCCCTGAACCGGTCTCCAGTACCCCGAATTTTTGTAACACCGAATCGAAAAAGGCATCCAGGGATTCCCAGAGAGGCATACCGAACAGCAGAGTGAGCACCAGCAATTTCTGCAGCGCCGCTTCCAGCAGGGCACAAATTCCCAGTAGCAAGGCCGCCAACCGGAAAGACGGCAGGACCGAAAACAGCAAAGCGCCCAGTAATCCCTGGAACGTCACTGCAATGTAGGCCGGCAGAGGAGAATGAGGACTGACCATGCCCTTGATGATCAATACCAGCAGCAAGGCCCGCGGAATGGCGACCGCCGGCTTTTTGGCCAAATAACCGATCAGGGCGATCAGCAGGACCGCTCCACCCCCGACAAAGATCCCCGTGAAAGGCGAACGGAAAAGATGCATCAACCCACCCAACCCCGCTTCGTTGAGCGCCCAGAGGGCCGTCAGTCGGGTCAATACGGCCTGCTCATCGATACCGTACAGCGTTCGGATGGTCGGTGTTTTAGTTTTCATTTTGCCAAAGAAGGCTTGCTGCTTGAAGTTGCCGATACTGGTCGCTTAACGTTTGCCGAAAGTCTTTTTCCGGTAGCTGATCGAGCCCCAGTAATCGCCGAGTCTATCTTCAACAAGATAGCGATATATTTTCAAATACATATCGAAACAACGGATGAATGTTGAACCCTATCTATTTCCTACCTTTATCCATCGAAGTGTTAACCGGAGAAAGGATCATTGATGCTATTATGGTCACCAAAGGGAAACCGGTCGTTGAACCGGACCGATAATTATCATTTCATAACCTTCCATCACCAGATATAAATTATTTAATCAGCAGTGAATTCCAAGGACCGCACCGCCGGAGAAAAGGCCGTACTGATCATCAATATTTTTGTAGCCGGCCTCTGTTCCATCATTTACGAACTGTTGATCAGTACTACCTCCAGTTATTTTCTGGGGGACAGTATCAAGCAGTTCTCCATTACGATCGGTATCTATCTGGCGGCCATGGGCCTGGGCTCCTACCTGTCCCGTTTGCTCGGCGGACAGCTCATTCTGCGATTTATCGAAGTGGAAGTATTGCTGAGTCTCGTAGGTGGATGTAGCGTACCGATCCTGTATTTCGTTTTTGCCAACAGCACTTACGCCCATTTCAATCTCGTCATGATCCTGATGATCACCCTCATCGGTCTATTGACGGGACTGGAAGTACCCCTGCTCAGTCGGATCCTGACCAAACACTACCCACTGAAGATCAACCTGTCCAATGTACTATCACTCGATTATATCGGCGGGCTGATCGCTACCCTGCTCTTTCCGTTCATTCTGTTGCCCTGGTTGGGCGTTTACCATTCTTCGCTGATCTTCGGTCTGGTGAACCTGAGTCTGGGGGTGATCAATCTGCGTGTCTTCCGGGAACTGCTGGACGGTCCGAAAAAAAGAAAATACTGGCTGGGCGTGATCCTGGCCATCACCTTTCTGGCGGGCATGCTGCTCACCGCCGGTCAACTGCTCAGGGCCTGGAGCGACACCTTTTACCGGGACCGGATCATATTCACCAAAACGACACCCTATCAACACCTGGTGCTGACCAAAGGCGGAGATGATCTGCGCCTGTACATCAACCGGGTCATTCAGTTTTCCTCAACCGATGAATACCGTTACCACGAGCCGCTGGTGCATCCGGCAATGAGTCGGGCCAATTACCGGAAAAAAGTGCTGATCCTCGGGGGCGGCGAAGGACTCACTGCCCGGGAAGTGCTGAAATACCCGGAGGTAGAGCAGGTTATTATCGTCGATATCGATCCGGAAGTTTTCCGTATTGCCCGCTCCAACGAACAGCTAAGGGAACTCAATAGGGAAAGTCTATTTGATCCTAGGGTGGAAACTGTAGCCGAAGATGCCTTTGTTTTTCTCCGACAATACGAAGAATTGTTCGACGTGATCATCGCCGACCTCCCCGACCCTACTTCCGAAAGTTTGGCGCGGCTGTACAGCCAAGAATTCTATGCGCTGGCCCGCCGGCGTCTGGTACCGAACGGCGTTTTTGTGACCCAGGCCGCCAGTCCCTATCACACCACCAATGCCTTCTGGTGTATCGCCGCCAGTCTGGAAGCAGCCGGTTTTACGGAAGTACTCCCCTACCATACTTACGTGCCTTCTTTCGGCGACTGGGGATTCGTGCTGGCTGCCAATCGTTCGCTCCGGGAATCCGTCCGGATCGAAGTGCCCTGCCGCTTCCTCAGCGACAGTACGGCGCGGCGGCTGACATATTTCGAAAAAGACCTCATCCCGGGCTCGGCGATTGACACCAATACGCTCGACCAGCCTCGTTTGCTGGATTATTATCTGGAAGATTGGCGGCGGTGGAGCCGCGAGGGGAATCAGGCGCAATAGTGGATAGCTCCAGCTTCCGGTCGGCAAGGGCTGCCGACCGGAAGTCGAAACTACATTTATTACGGCCGCACCTGCAGATACTTAAAGGTGTATTCTTTCGGCGGTGTCGCACCGAGCAGATGCTCCACAAAATAATCCCAGCGTTTGCGCATCATATAGGGTTCATTGCCGAAACCGTGCCGACGGTTGGGGAACATGACGAGGTCAAAATCCTTATTGGCCGCAATGAGGCGATCTGCCACAAGCAGGGTATTGTAATAGGGTACGTTATCGTCCATGGTGCCGTGCGCCAGCAGGAGTTTACCCTTTAGGTTCTCTACCAGCAACTGGTTGGCCTGATTGTCATAGTTGGTGGTCCCATCCGGATTTTCAACCAACAACCCCTGCCACTTTTCGCCCCAGTCATCTTCGTAGTTCCGGTTATCGTGATTACCGGCGCCGCTCACGGCAACTTTGAAGAAATCCGGATAACGCAGGATGGCATCGGTAGATGCAAAACCACCACCGGAATGGCCGTAAATGCCCGCCCGGTCGAGGTCGATCCACGGGTAACGCTCCGCCAGTTGCTTCATGCCGGCGATCTGATCGGGCAGACCGTTATCGCCCATATTGCCGTAATAGGCCGTATGGAAAGATTTGGACCGCATCGGCGTTCCCATCGCATCCAGGGAAACGACAATGAACCCGAGATTGGCAATGGCCTGATTATCGCGGCGGGATGGGGAGAAACTCCGACTACCCACACTGCCGGATTGCGGCCCCGGATAGATATAGTTGATGATGGGATATTTCTTATTGGGATCGAAATCCGCCGGTTTGAACAACAGCCCGTAGAGGTCCGTTTCCCCGTCGCGGGCCTTTACACTGAAGGGCATCGGTGGCTGCCAGCCGCTAGCTACGAGTTTGGTAATATCGGCGCGTTCGAGTTCCAGGACGATCTCGCCCCGCATGTTGCGTACCACGCTCACCGGCGGCTCGGTCGGTGTGGAATAAACATCCACCAGATAATCTCCGCCGGGGGAAAGGCTGACTACGTGATTGGCACTATCCGGCGTGAGCAATTGCAGATCGGAACCATCCAGATTGACCCGGTAGAAATACTGGAAATACGGATCACCGGGTTCCCGGCCGGCTCCCGTAAAATAGATCACCTTATTGTCCCGGTCGATATGCCGGATATCCAGCACGTTCCAGTCGCCCTGGGTAATCGTTTTGGTCAGTTCTCCGCTTTTCAGATCGTGGAGATACAGATGTCCCCAGTCACTTTTCTGGGAATACCAGATGAAGGCGTCGAATTCCGGCAGAAAACGCCAGTTACCGTCCCCGTTGCCGGATTCGTAAAAAGTGGGTACTTTTTCGGAATAAACGGTCCGCACTTTTCCGGTTGCGGGATCCGCCACCCGCATGGTAGCTTCCTGGTGGTCCCGGGAATTGGACAGGAAGGCCAGTTCCTCGCTGTCTTCACTCCAGGCAACATCCAGGAATTTTCCGCCCCAGCCGGCAATGTGGTCGGTTGTAGAAGAACGGTGCGGATCCGCCGGCATTTGCAGGCGCACCACCCGCTGGTCGTCCAGATGGATCACCACGCGCTCGATGCGGAAGATCAGACTGTCACCCGGCAGTGGGTATTTCCAGGCTTTGAGTTCGGGGTGCCCGACATTGGTAGTCGCCAGGTACATTTCGCCCACACCCCGGCCGTCGTGCTGGAAGGTGGCGATCTTTTTGGAATCGGGCGACCACAGCAGTACGGGGCTTTCCCGCTGGATCCAACCGGCGTTGTTGGTAGCGTAGCCGAAATCTTCCACCCCATCGGTAGTGAGCTGGGTCACCTCGCCGCTTGCCAGTTCTTCAATGTAGAGATTGTAGTCCTTAATGAAGGCGGCTTTTTTGCCGTCCGGCGAAAGAATGGAATTGCGGGGGGCGCGCGGTTCGGGCTTCTGGGTATCCAGGGTGCCTTTGGCCGGATCGTAAACGTAACGACTGCGGCCCATATTGAAACTGACTGTCTTCAGATCGTCCGAAAATGCAATTCCGGAAAAAGGCAGATTGGAAGCTGTGTATTTGCCGCCGGTCTCCTTTGATAGCGCTGCGGCCAGTTTGCCGTGATCGAATGCACGTTTCCGGCTCTTCTTTGAGATATCTACCAAAATGAAGAATTCTCCATCAGCGGCATTATTGCGGTACCAGAAACGGTTCTCATCGATCCACTTGGCCCGCACACTGCCGTCGTATACGAGATTCCGGGTGTATTGGGACAGGCCCTGTTCGGCCTTTTCGTAATCTTCAGCCTTCAGTGCATCCGGTTCGTAAGGTGTTTGGGCCAACAGCATCGAGCCGGAGAGCAACCCCATGATCAGCAATAGAGGGATACTTCTTCCCCAGTGATGTTTTTTTTGCATACTAGTCGGTTTTTTATTTTGATTTAAGCGAAGCTATCTAAAATTTCCTCACTGGGCTCCAAAAGGCGGGCTTTTCACCGATAGCAGAAAACTTTAGACAACTTCAGCAAAAATAGCCTGATTTGGCAGAACTACTAAGCGGTATTTGGTCCGGTCGTTTACGAAAAACGTTTACACGCCGATGCTCAATGCTCAGCGGCCCTTTCCAAAGCTTAATTTTTTCCTTAAATTTATTACAGCTTTTCGGCGCGTTAACAGCTCTGATCTAAAGTTTTTCAACCGGAAGACAACACCTACCTAAACCCAATGTCATCATGAAACAGGATAAAACCCCAAAGGCTGAGCTATCGGTCGCCTATTTTACCGAGCATCCGGATGTCAAAAAAGAGATCGAAGACGTCCTCCTGCCCTACCTCGCAAAAAAGAAACAAGAAAATCCGAACTTCAGTTTTTCCGACGTCCGGGATAGTGCCGGCAACTGTTACGTAGACCTCGTTCAGGAAGGCGGCGGCGTACTGGGGATTGCCCTGGTCGGTTTCACCTACGCTCTGGAAAAAGCCGGTATCCGTTTTCTGAAAATGGCCGGCACCTCTGCCGGAGCGATCAATACCGTCATGCTGGCGGCAGCCGATGTGCCCGCCAAACCCAAATCGGAAAAGATCCTGGAAGCCATCGCCGGGATCGATATCCTCAATTTTGTGGACGGCGATAAGGACGCCCGGAAATTTTTCAAGGCCCTGATGAAGGGGAAAGGAAAGATCAATATGGCCTTCCGGGGGGTGCAGGTGATCGACAACTTCAAAAAACACCTGGGGCTGAATCCCGGAAATGTTTTTTACCAGTGGCTCGCCGACACGATCGAATCCTACGGGATCCGCACCGTAAAGGAACTGCGGGAAAGAATGGAAAGCCTGCCGGACGAGCTCCAGGAAATGATCTATCCGGCCGACAAAGCCTCCGAACGGGAGAACGACTGGCCCTTCGCCCTGGTTGCCGCCGATATTACCACGGAGTCCAAAACCATCATGCCTAAACACGGGCCGCTTTATTTTTCCCAGCCGGAGGAAGTCCATCCCGCCTATTACGTACGGGCGTCAATGGCCGTACCCCTGTTTTTTCATCCATTGTACCGGGACCCCGCCCGGTTCCAGGAGAGACACCCCTACCTGGGGCAGGAGTTGCCTGGAAAGCATGAGCTTTGGGAATCCGAACTGCACTACCACGGCGAAACTCCGGACAAGGTGATGTTCGTAGACGGGGGCATCCTCTCCAATTTCCCGATCGATATTTTCCACAACTGGGATAAAGTGCCCCGCCGGCCCACCTTCGGGGTAAAGCTGGGGCTTTCCCGCACTACCTACAACAAGGTGGAAGACATGAGCACCTTCGGACTGATCGGTGCCGCCTTCAATTCCAGTCGCAATATGCGCGATGCCGAATACATTTACAATAATCCCGAGCTCAACCAACTGGTAGCCCAGATCAATACCGGAGATCACGACTGGTTGAATTTTGCCCTCACCAATGAAGAAAAACTGGATCTGTTCTACCGGGGTGTACAGGCCGGGGTGGCCTTCCTGACCGGTTTCGACTGGGAAGCCTACAAGTCCGGGCGTCGCCGGAAATTAATGAGCGTTGTCAACCGGCTCAGCCAGGACCTCAGCCTGCTGGATAAAGCCGAGGCCCGCCGGGCGAAAACCCGTACCCGGTCCAGATCCATGAGTCCCGCTGACCTGCAAAAAGCCAAAGCGGTGGAAGCTGCACAGAAAGCGCTGGAAGATCGGCTCAATACCGTCAAAGCATTCTGCGAGCAGATCGATATCCTCTGGATTGACGGCGATTACGAGGAAAGTAAAGAGAAGAATTTACCGGAGGTCCGCTTTATCGAATCCCTGGATGTCAATTACCGGGTACACTGCCTGACCGAAGCGGAAGCGGAAGCCCAATTGCTGCGGAAGCCCCAGCCGTTTGATGTGGTGATCTCCGATATAAAACGCCGGAATGATCCCACTGCGGGCATTGAATTCCTCAAAAGGATGGTAGCTGAACTCGGACAGGGACAAATGCCGCCCACTATTTTTTACATTTCGGATTTTGATCCCTCGCGCGGTACGCCGCCCTATGCCTTCGGCATCACCAATTCCCCTACGGAGTTGATGCATTTGATCGTGGATGTGCTCCAGCGGAAATTTTGAGCGGTGCTAAATCTCCTAATCAATGGCGCTCACTGGCCATTCGGATTTTTCAGATAATAAAAGCGACCGTCTTCCGCTCCGATGAGCAGGTCCGGTACGCCGTCTTTATCCCAATCGACAACGGTCGGACTGGTGGTATGTCCGGCCAGTTCCATATCCGTGAGCGGTCCCATGTCCTGCAGCATAATGCGGCCGGCCCGGTCGGCGCCCATATTTTTGAAGAAGTTGACACTAACGCTGTTCACCAGCAGGTCCAGGCGGCCGTCCCGGTCCCAGTCGACAAAACAGAATTTCCGGCGACCGCTGCTCCCGCCGATCCGGTTATTCAATTTGAGCAGACTGTCGGCGGGGCCTTCCTGTTCGCGGTTCTTGGCGTCGAATACCGAGGCGCCTTTTCCCCGAAATATCCTCTCGGGTGCTTTTAGTTTCAACTGGCCGGCGTCATCCTGGTAACGCTCAAAAAAGGACAAATAGCCTTCGTGGTCCAGCATGATCAGATCCTGCAGGCCATCATTATTCCAGTCGATCATATAAGGAGTCGTGCGCCACTGCGTGGCCAGTTCCTGCCCCTGCGGACTCCACCAGTTCCACTCCGGTTTCGGGTTGGTACCTTCCCACTCTACGGTTACGGGGCGCGCCGCCGTTAATTGCGGATTACCGGGCGTACCTACATTTTCGTACCACACTACTTTGCCCCAGATAGAATTCAGCATGATATCCGGCAAACCGTCCTGATCCCAGTCGGCTACGCTCAAGGTGCTGTATCCCCACTTCGCCTCGCAGGGTCCCTGGATTGATCCGTTGCCTCCGGCCATCGGGCGGATCACCTGTCCGTCCGCTTCCAGATAGCGGGGTGGCGCCCAGCGCGGGGAAGTACCGCCGTCCAGGTTTTCGATGAATCCGATGTAGCCCGCCGTGTTGCCGCAGATCAGATCTTCATCGCCGTCACCATCCCAGTCGTAGCTGAAGGGCGTGACCAGGGCTCCGAATTTGAGATCCGTGGCTTCCTGCTGGAAATATTGCGGTGGCAGGAATACCGGGGTCCCATTTTTCAATTGACCGGTATTTTTCACCAAGGCTACCCGGCCGTCTTCATCCCCGACGATCAGGTCGATGTGCCCGTCCTTATTCCAGTCAATTGATACCGGCGTGATCATCTGCAGGTCCATCCGGATATCGCGTTTTTGGTGCTGCAGGCGAACGCCCGCCTTGAATTCGGGCTTGCTCCGGCTACCTTTATTTTGGAAGTAGGTGAAGCCGTCCATAAATTCACCACAGATCAGATCCAGATCCCCATCGCCGTCGTAATCGGCAAAACTGGGGGAAGGCATGCCGTAAACATCCATGGGTTCGGTACCCGCCAGCAGTTTCCGGGGCTCAGCGTACCGGGGGCGGTCATTCGTTCCCTCATTGATTGCGAGATAGACATATCCGTGCAGGGGACCGTTTTTCCACCGGCCGTCCTCATTGTAAGCGTTATCCCAACCGTAATCTTCCCACACGCCGATACCGATGATCAGGTCCTGATCACCATCCGCATCATAGTCCAGATATTTCCACTGATTGGCCCGGGTACGGCCGTGCATTGCTTTCAGGTCGATTTCCAGCGGAATGGACCGGGCCTCCTCCAGGCCTTTTTCCCGAAAGTTCTCGTATACCTTGCCGGGACCGAGGATAAGCGGTTTACCGTCCACAACGGACAACTGCAAATTCCGCGCACTGCCACCCAGCCGGACGGCGGGCTTAAATACCGCCATTTCCGCATCTCCCCCCGGGTTTTCAAAAAAGTAGATCCCATCGTAGGGCACGTCCGGGCAGGCGACGATCAGATCCAGGTCCCCGTCCTCATCGTAATCCATGGGCAGGGGCCAGGCCCAGAGGCCGACACCAAGGTCTACGCTCAGGTCGGGATGATTGAATGGTACCCGGGGCAGGTCCTGGGCGGTCAGATTGAAAAGCAGAAAAAGGGAAAAAATAATTGGCAGCAATCGCATGTAAAGAGGATTTTGGTCTTCGTTAGTTTCACCAATAGACGGTAGTATTCCAAAACTACACTGATGCAGGGCCTCAGCCTGATAGTTTTAGTCCGTTTTTTAATCTTTTTTTGATAATCCGGGGATCCTGCAGGCACGCGCTAGGTCAGATCCAGCGCCGAAATATAGACCGGCGCGTTGCGATAGGCTTCCACCGTAGCCGGATCGGGATCGGCGAAACGGATCAGGATATTCACCGGAGAGGGCTTTTCCAGATGGTGTAACAGCCCCAGCTTGCCGGACTGCAAAAAGAAGCGGTAACGCTCACTGGCGTCATCCAGCCAGAGCATGCCGGTATGCAGGCCTAGTTCCGCCAGTACACCCTCCATCAGGGTGAAGATCTCCGCTTCGTAACCCGGCCGGAGGTATATGCCCTCGAAAGCGGCGAAGCGAAAGTCCTTCGGATTGAATAAACGGGAAAGCAGTGGCAGGTGCGGCACCAGGTTCAAAGTGAGTTTACCGGAAAATCCGGGTAAATGATTGATCACCCAGTTTACCGGCATAGCGCGTAAGCCGGCGACGATCTGTCCCTCGCGTTGCAGTACATAATAGTGATCATCCTGGAAAAGATGGTCCGGAAAAAAGAGATGATGATCGCGGTGTTGCGCACTAACGGACTGCCGGATGGCCTCCTGCTCCTGCGGACGGATCTTACGCACACCAGCGTCCCGTTTTGGAAAGAACCGACTGAACGGCAGGGTACGAAAACTGCGGACCTTTTGAAATCCGAAGGCGCTGCAGATCTGTAGGGAGCGCTGGTTTTCCGATTCCACATAAGCGTAATAAAATGCACGAGCATAGTCGGCCGATACCGGAGCGATCAGTTCGGGCCGGGAAAACAACTCGAACAACTGGTTTTTGATGAAGCTACGCGGATGGATCACAAAACTGCCATCGGGCACCAGCCGGTTTTTGGCGGCCTTTTTATTGCGCAGACGCTCCGTGAAAGACAGGTAGCGGATGTAATAGGCATCCGCCGTGTGATTGCCTTCCGGAGTAGTCCGGCGGCACAGCGTCATGCCCGCCAGCGCTTTCCCCGACCGCATTAGATTGATGTAGGTGGCTCGTTGCAATTGCCCGATCCGTTGCCGGGTATCCAGATGCTGGTATAAGGTCTTTCCGGGAGTGCCCCAAACGGTACGCACCAGTAGTTCCACAAATTCCTTTTCGGGTTCATCCGCCCGCACCAGTGACCAGGATCCACGCTCAAAAATTATTTTTCTATTCATTTTTAAGTTTCTACCACAGAAAAAACCGTATTCACCACCAATTTCAGCAACAGTACCCAAATGAACGGAGGTTTGTGATGAATTACAAAAATTATAAATCACAATCACACCCAATATGAAAAACAATCTCAAAAAATTAAATGGGCATAAGTTTTATTTGCTTCTGGTACTAAGCTTATTGATCGGTGGATTGAGCGCCTGCCAGGAAACTGAAATTGCGGATGACGGTGGAAATACGGATGATCCCGTGGTGGTGGATTGTTCAACGGAAGGCACGGTAGCGATCTCTTCCACTGCCGTTATTCAAAATTTACAACAGGCCATACTCGCTTTTCGGAATTCCCTTTCCGAAAGTTTACTGGAGACCGGTAGCACCTGCCTGGATGACGAGCGAGTTTATCTCTGGCACAACACGCCGGCCAACAATAACCGGGATGGGATCACTTATGGCGACCTTTCCGATGCGCAACTCGTACTTTTCAAAACGTTGCTCCAACAGTTCCTGAGTGATGCCGGTTACCAAAAAGTCGACGAGATCACCACCCTGGCCGAAGGCTTCCTGAGTGAGATCAATTCCGGCATGTGGCATCCGGATTATTACTCGATTGATATGTTCGGCGATCCGGAAACCAGCGGGTCCTGGGGATTTCAGATCGACGGCCACCATTGCGCCATTACTTTTCTGGTGCACGGTGATCAGATTTCCATGGTACCGGCCTTTCTGGGCGGAGAACCAACCACGGAAACTTACAATGGGACCAGTTTTGACATTTTTGCCGATGAGCGGGATCTGGCTTTAGCACTGTACAATACGCTCAGTACGGACGAACTCGCCGCTGCGGTCTCTACGGGAAGTCTGGGTCTGAAGGTCGGTCCGGCCAGCCAGAACGGCAATCCCGATCCCTACCGGGGCGATTACGACTATTCCGGATTTGCTACGGGTTTAAAATATTCCGAAATGACTTCCACCGCCCAGGCCAACCTCATCGCGTTGATGCAGGAATACGTTTATAATTTGGAAACTACCTTTGCCGATGAATGGTGGTCCGATGTTTTCGCCAATATCGAGGATACTTACTTTGTCTGGATCGATAATGTCACCACTCCTTCGGCGACTACGCAGTTCTATTATCGTATTTACAACCCTTACCTGTGGGTGGAGTACAATATGGAAAATCCGGTGGGTCAGGGCATTGAAACCTGGAACCACGCCCATACCATTACCCGGATACCCAATAATCCAACGGATGATGCATTCGGGGGAGACTACGGCATTTTTGCCCAGATCATCAATAACGGAGGAACACGTACCTTATTTGAGCACTATGCACTGGCGGATCACCACAAATTAAGTGAGATCCAGTTCGATTATACAGTTGAAGGAATTGGTCACACGCACGATCTGCACGCGCACACCCATGTGCATTGAACAGAAGATAGATTTTGATTTTTTCATGCGAGGCGTAAAGTTTTCAGCGTATAATGCCCGGGGCATACGTTGAAACTTTGCGCTTTAGCACCTTTGCGATAAATCCATCCGGAACAACTCTTATCTTTTTACTCCTCCAACCGGATGATCATCGCCAGCCCCCGCTGGGCACCAAGCTTTTCCCGGATAAGCTCGCGGGCGTTCACTGAAACATGCTCCATCCTCACATTAGTACGGGTATCCACACTTTCGTCATCCAGGAAGATGGTCGCCTGGTAGTTTTTTTGCGGGTCCAGAAATTCCAGTGGGATGACAAATTCCCGTTCCGTTTCACCGTTGAGCGCTCCGATGTACCAGGTATTGCCGCTACGGCGGGCAATGACGGCGTGACTACCGGGGTAACCGTCCAGCACCCGGGTATCATCCCAAACGGTGGGCAACCGATCAAAAAAGGTCAGCTCCGGCACCTCCTGGATATGCCGTTCGCTGTTGCCGGCCCCTCCGGCTTTGGTCGGCGATCCTTCCGGTCGGTCGTACCAGTAGAGGAACTGCCAGGGGCTGTAAATGCAGACTGCCTTGGCGAGCTGCGAGGCATGGGAGCCCATTTTTTCATCCACCCGGGCCGCGAAATAGCAATTCGTATGATCGCCGGCACCCGCCATCATACGCGTAAACAGGGTATTCAGGACCATACTATTCGGGGGCGATTCCTCATCCCCGCGGATCCCCTCCTGGGTCATCAAATTGGGATAGGTGCGGGAATAGCCCGTCGGTCGGTACTCGTCGTGAATATCGATCATCAGTTCGTTTTCGGCCGCCTGACGTACGGCCTGGTGCAACCAGTCTGTCCACTGCTGAGAACCCACCTGCACGAAGCCGTACTTCACGCCTTTGACGCCCCAGGAACGCAGCAGGGGCAGCACTTCATCCAGTTGCTTTTCCAGCGCCCGCCGGTTGACGTACAACAGCACGCCGATGTCTTTACTCTTGGCGTACTCAATAACGGCCGGCAGATCGAGCGGCCCCTTGGAGCGATTGGGATCGACCGTGACCGTTGTGGCATCGGAAGCATCATCGTATTCACTACCGTACCAGCCGGCGTCAAATTCTATGTATTGAAGGCGGTGTTTCGCGGCGAAGTCCACACAGGCCATTCCTCCCTGGGTAGTCAGGGTCACTTCCCGGATCACCTTTCCGGGCTGTATCCATTCCGTATTCTCGATCCGGTTCGGTTCGTTGAGATTGAGTAGCAGATAATTGTTCTCCAGGATCTCTCCCGCCGTGCGGCCGGCCATGACCGTTCGCCAGGGACTGACAAAAGCATCTTCGTAAACGACCTCGCTGCTTAACACGATCTCCAGTATACCCGCTTCCGGCCGGCGCCCCAGTTTGCCGCGGGCAAAATCAACCAGCGCCGCCTCTCCGAGCGCCACAAAAAGGGAGTCGGAGAGTTGGGCCAACAGGGGCCGGTCCACCGTATCCTGCAAAGCCGACAGGCGGGTTTCGTAAATGGGGGACTGGGCCCGCTGCGAGACCCAGAGCGTAGGGTCTTCCGGCAGGGAGAACTCCGTAACTTCCCGACTGATCGCTCTTCCCCGTTCCGATTCGTAGCGAAAGGCGACTCCTTCATTGTAGGACCGGATCGTAAAATGGAGGACATCCGGGGCCGATCCGCCGATCTCGAGTTCCACGATGGCTTCCTCGTATTGTTCGGAGTATTCCGCCCGCTCGCCGTAGACGGGTTCCCAACGACTGTCGTGCTCCCGGCTATCTACCGATGCGATGGAGACATTTTCTGACAGCAGCTTACCGTCGCTGGTTTGCAGGCCCAGTGCCGATCGTTCAATGATCACCTGCTCGTCAAATTCGACGGTATAAAAAGGGACGCCTTCTTCGATCTTCAGCACAAACTGATAACGACCGTCCGGACTTTCCACTACAACCCGATCGAGTGGAGAACAGGCCGCGAAACCCAGTAACAGGGGAAGAAAGTAAAGGAGAGAAAATTTAGATCTGCTCATATGTAAATGCTTAGCGAGGTTTTAAGGCGTGCCTGAAAAGTTTGCCGGAATACTTTGCCGGGTATGCTCCGGAATGACTGCGACGCAGGCCGAAAATCCGGCGGAATATCCTGAGGACGTAAAATGCATCCTCCCACACTGTATCCTGCGGGAAGGATCTCTCCAAAACACAAAAGGCGCGAAGCAATGTCCTGCTCCACGCCTTCTGCTCTACGCAATGATGCGAGGTATTATCTAAACAATTGTACCATCCCGATTTCGATCCACCGGACCTCATGCGGGAGGATCATTGCGCGGTGCGCATGATCATCTCTTAATCACGGAACAATTGTACCATATCAATTCGCTCCTTCACGATCTGTTCTACCCGCTCGATGGGCACGCGCTCCTGAGTCAGGCTATCGCGTTCGCGAATCGTAACGGTATTGTCATCCAGACTTTCGAAATCGACCGTGATACAGTAAGGCGTACCGATCGCATCCTGGCGGCGATAGAGCTTACCGATAGATCCGATATCATCGTACTGGGTCGGAAAAGAGAATTTCAGTTGATTGAAGATCTCTTTGGCTTTGGACACCAGGCGTTCGTCGTTCCGCTTCAGCGGGAAAACGGCACACTTAACGGGCGCCAGTGCCGGATGCAATTTCAGCACTTCCCGCGTATTGTTCGGATCATCCTGGCCGGGCACCTGCTCTTCTACCAGGGCATTGCTCATGGTAGCGAGGAACATCCGGTCACAACCGATGGAAGTTTCCAGTACGTAAGGGACATAGCTTTCTTTCGACTCCGGATCAAAATACTGCAGCTTCTTACCGGATAATTCCTGGTGGCTGCCCAGGTCAAAATCTGTACGGGAGTGGATACCTTCCAGTTCTTTGAAACCAAATGGGAATTCAAACTGGATATCCACCGCCGCATCGGCATAGTGGGCCAGGTTGTCGTGGTCGTGAAAACGCAGTTTACTCTGCGGCGTACCCAGCGCCAGGTGCCATTTCATCCGGGCCTCTTTCCAGTATTTGTACCAGTCAGCCTGCGATCCCGGCGGAATGAAAAACTGCATTTCCATCTGTTCGAATTCCCGCATGCGGAAAATGAACTGACGGGCCGTGATCTCATTCCGGAATGCCTTACCGATTTGGGCGATACCGAACGGCAATTTCTGACGGGTCGTTTTCTGAACGTTCAGGAAGTTGACGAAAATACCCTGGGCCGTTTCGGGGCGCAGATACAATTTGCCTTCTTCTCCGGCGATATTACCCAGCTGGGTGGAGAACATCAGGTTGAACTGACGCACGTCCGTCCAGTTGCGGGAACCGGTATCATCGGCGATCTCCAGTTCAACGATCAGGTTCTTGAGTTCTTCCAGGTTGCCGTCGGTCATGGCCTGAGCCAGTCGCTTGGTGATCGTATCGATCTGCTCCTGGTAACCCATTACGCGGCCGTTGGTGCTCCGGTACTGCTGCTCGTCGAAACTGTCGCCGAAACGCTTGGCGGCCTTGGTCACTTCTTTGGTGATCTTGGCTTCGATCTTGTCGATGTGCTCTTCGATCAGTACGTCGGCCCGGTAGCGTTTCTTACTGTCCAGGTTATCGATCAGCGGATCATTAAAAGCGTCCACGTGGCCGGAAGCCTTCCAGGTCTTTGGATGCATAAAAATAGCGGCATCGATACCCACGATGTTCTCGTGCATCTGTACCATCGCCTTCCACCAGTATTCCTTGATGTTATTTTTAAGTTCTACCCCGTAAGGACCGTAATCATATACGGCGGCCAGGCCATCGTATACCTCACTTGATTGGTAGATGAATCCGTATTCCTTACAGTGGCTTACCAGCTTCTTAAATTGATCACTCTGCTGCGACATTTTACAATATAGTTGACGGTGGTCGGTAGATCGTTGACGGTGGACGCCCTGCTTCAATCCCGCCGACACCTGTTTTGAATGCTGAATTTATCTTTTGCTCCTATCCCAAAACGGACGAAAAGTGCCCGTTCGTTCGAGAATTTAAATAATTACTACGCCTTTGCGAGCTATTTCGTTCCAAAGGAGGCGCAAAGATATAAAAACGCGTCTACTTAAAAGGTCTGTAGATGAGGAAAATAGCAGGTCGTTTGTGGAGATCGGGCGGCGGATTGCGCTTCCAGAAGTTAACCGGATGGGTAGCAACATACTGTGTAGGCAGGGTTAGATCGGCGGCTATGCCGAAAAGCGTATCCGGACGGAGGGTTTCCAGGGCCGTTTCGATGAATCCCTGATTGCGGTAAGGCGTTTCGATAAAGACCTGGGTCTGTTTGTGGCGGCCGGATAGTTGCTCCATTTGCTTGAGCTCCCGGGCCAGATCCGGGCGCTTGGGAGGCAGATAGCCGTGAAAGGCGAAACTCTGCCCGTTCATGCCCGATGCCATCAGGGCCAGCAGGATGGAGGATGGCCCAACCAGCGGGACGACCTCAATATCCTGTTCGTGCGCCAATTGAACGATGCGTGCTCCCGGATCCGCCACGCCGGGGCAGCCGGCTTCCGACAGCAATCCCATATCGTGTCCGTCCAGGGCGGGTTGCAGCATGGGCCGCAATTCTTCCGGCTCGGTGCGTTTGTTGAGTTCGGAAAAATGGAGCTCGGAAAAGGCCTTTACCGGTTCGGTATCCTTGATGAAATGCCGGGCCGTTTTGGCACGCTCGGCGATGAAGTAATTCAGACCGTGCAGGATCTCGATCACGTAGGCGGGTAAAGTGTGGATGGCCCCCTCCCCGAGAGGAGCGGGAATAAGATATAGTTTTCCTTTCTGGGCTGCCATAATTTGCTTTCAGCTAATATTTTTTCAGTTATCCGGAGGCACAAATAAGGTAATGGAATGCTACCGATTTGCGGGTAAATCCCGGTATTCTGCTACCGCAGCGAAACTAACACAATCCGGGCGGGCGTGCAACTTCCGATCTCTTTTGTGATCACTGGCCGGCATAATTCTTCCGACCGCCTTTAGACGGACCTCCCGCCGGAAAACGTCCCTAGGGTACCAAACCGATCGTTGAACCTTCACAATATGCAAGTCATGAAATGGATCGCTCTGCTACCGCTGGCCCTAATCGTTGCCTGCTCCACTTCGGGGCCCTTATCTTCCGACCGGCGTACGGTTGCGCCGATACGTACGATCCCGGTAGATGAGGAAGCCTGGCCGAAATTCAACTGGGCCGCCTTTGATCAGGATAAGGTGATCAGCTACGGCGATTTCCAATATTCTGCTTACTGGGATGTTGACAAAATACTGGTGGTTACCCGCAGGGACCTGCGTGATCACAGCGTTGAGACCCTCCGACTGGAAAAGCACTTCCTGACCATCAATCCGGACGACCGGCACCGGAACATCGTACTCGGCATCAGCCCCGGAGACGGGCGCCTGCACCTATCCTGGGATCACCACGCCAATGACCTGCGCTACACCAAATCGCGGGCCGGCCTGCTCACGGATCCACCGGCGTCCCTAAGTCCGGAAGATTTTGAATCGGCCCAGCCCCTCACCGCCGATGCCCCGCAACGGGTCACCTACCCCCGTTTTCTAAACGACAATAACGGGCGACTTTTTATGATGTACCGTTCCGGTGGTAGCGGTAACGGCCGCACGGTGGTTGCGCAATACGATAGTGCGAAAGGTACCTGGACGGTCTCTTCCGGCTATCTTTTCGGGTCGGAGGGTACCTACGTCCCCTGGGATTCCAGCGAGAGTCGGAACGCCTACCTGAACGAAGTCCTGTTCGACCGGAACAACCGCATGCACGTGAGCTGGACCTACCGGGAAACGGGCGCTTCCTGGGCCAGCAATCACGATCTCCACTACGCCTACAGCGATGATAACGGCCGGAGCTGGAAAAATAATGACGGCCAACAGATCGCCGACCTCGCAAAAAATGACGCCATCGTGCTGGATGATCCCGGCATTGTGGTCCGGGAGATCCCCGTCTATTCCTGGCTGATGAACAATTGCGCCATGGTACTGGATTCCCGAAACCAGCCGCATCTGGTGCATTACCAGTTGCCGGGTACTTACCGACCGAAAAAGCTCGCACACAATCCGCCGGATGAGGTACGGGCCCAGTTGAAATTTTTCCACCACTGGCGGGAACCGGATGGTTCCTGGCGCAGCAGCGGTCCGCTCGAACTGCCGGCCGGTATGACCATCACCCGGCCCGATCTGGTAGTGAGTGCCAAAGACGATGTGATCATAACCTGGGCCTCCAACCGGGGTTTTCGAAGTCTGGTGGCGAGTGCACGAAAAAAATGGAAAGATTGGGAATTGGTCAGCCTAACGGGGCCGGAGTATACCTCCAACAATGCCTGTAAGCACGATCGCTGGCTCCTCCGGGACCGGGGTATCTATTCGTTCACCGCCGATCCGAATGGGCTGAAGGAAGGCAGCAGCGGCTACGCTATTCTGGATTTTGACCTGACCAAACTCACGTCCGTATTGCGCTAATCCGACGCAAGCTGCTTCAGACGCCTTCCCTGACTTTCCGAAACTGGCTGGGTGCCATGCCCACCGTTTCCGTAAAGGCCTGGGTGAAATATCCCGGCGTCCGAAAGCCGACTTCGTAGGCGATCTCTGAAATATTGAGATTCGTTTCCAGCAGGAGTTCCCGGGCCCGTTCCAGACGGATGTGCCGGATATAGATCGAGGTGGAATGGCCGGTCAGTGCTTTGATCTTATTGTGCAGCTGACTTCGGCTCAGATTGATGGCCCGGCACAATTGACTGATCCCAAAATGCTCATCCTGGAGGTGCTCGAGGATCACCGCCCGCAAGTCGGCCAGAAAACGATTCTCCCGTTCGGGGTACAGCGCGGGAACAACCTCTTCCGATCCCGGCTGCTGGTAACGGGTTTGTAATTGCCGCCGGAGCTCCAGTAACTTCCGGATGCGTACGCGCAGTTCTTCCCGGTCAAATGGTTTGGCCAGATAAGCGTCGGCACCGGATTCGAGGCCTTCCAGCCGGGCCTCCCGATCGGCTTTGGCCGTCAGCAAAATAACCGGGATATGGCTGGTCCGTACATCGCGTTTCAGGCTTTCGCAAACCTCGTAGCCGTTCTTTTGCGGCATCATTACGTCGCTGATGATGATGTCCGGTACCAATTCGAAAGCCAGCTCCATGCCCTCCTGCCCGTTTCGGGCTAACTCCAACTGATAATCTCCTTCCAGACAGGCCGCCAGGTAGGTCCGCACGTCGCGGTTGTCCTCGATCACCAGTATGGTTTCTTTTTCCGGGCTTTCGCCGGTAGTCCAGGGGCGAATTGCTCCGTTCTCTTCCGGTGAATTGACCGGAGGTATTTCTTCATTGACTTCGAATGATTTACCCAAGCTCCACGGAGCTTTCCCAAAAATTCCGATATCCGGAGTAAAGCTTTTCCCGATACTATCCGGCAATCTTTGCACCGGCAATTCCACCCGAAACTCAGCTCCGGTGCCCGGACAACTCTGCACGCGAATGCTGCCTCCCATCAATTCCACCAGCTCTTTGGTCAGGGCCAGCCCAATGCCCGCTCCGGGCGAATGTACGTCCGATGGGGTAGATCCCTCTGCGGAAACCCGGAAAAAGCGATCGAAGACAAATGGCTGGTCCGCCCTTGCGATCCCCTCGCCGGTATCCCGCACGCTTATCTCCAGGACTTTTTCTTGCGGCATTCTCAGCTGGAGATAAATATCGCCACCGGCCGGAGTGTGTTTGATCGCATTGGATAACAGGTTACTGATGACTTTCAATAACTGATCCGGATCAAAATCCATTTCCAGCTGCTCCATATCCCGCAAAAAATGCAAGCGCACCTGCCGGCCGGCTGCGTAAGACTCGAAAGACTGAACCAGATATTGCAGGTAGGTCACGATATCTCCCCGGCGCAGCTGCAGTTCCAGTCGCCCTTTGTCCAGTTTACTGAGGTCCAGCATCTGATTGACCAGATGGAGTAGCTGTTGCCCATTCCGGCCGATCATCGCCAGCCCTTCGTGGTACCAGCGCCGGGGATCATCCCGGATCTGTCGTACCATCCCGAGTATGATCGTTAGCGGAGTCCGGAATTCGTGAGTAATATTGGTATACAGGCGGGTTTTGTAAGTATCCAACTCCTGGAGCCTTCGCGCTTCGGATTGCATCTCATGCCGGCGTCGTTCGTACCGCCAGATCGCACGCACGGAGACCAACAGCAGCAAAGTGTACAGCCCATACGCCCAGGACGTTGCCCACCAGGGTGGCAGGATATTGATGGAAAGCTCAGCGGGCTGTAGGCTCCAGACACCGTCGCCGTTCGTGCCCATCACCCGCAAGGTGTAGGCCCCTGGATCAAGGTCGGTAAAGGTGATGGTACGGTTTTGCCCCAGCGAAAACCACTGATCACTGAATCCCTGCAACTGGTATTTATACCGGCTTTTGGTCGTTTTCTGAAAATGCAGGGCCGCCACTTCAAAAGACAGGATCGAATCCCGGTAGGACAGTTCGAGAGCGGATCGGTCCGCAATGAAGCAATCCGTTCGGGGCGTTCCCGCATCCAGGCGAGACCGGATAAAATTGGTAATGACCACCCGTGGAGGCATAGTATCCCGCCGGAGGCTGTCCGGATGAAAATATTCGAGACCAGACTCACCCGCCAGATAGATCCGGCCGGTAGCTGAGCTGAGCAGGCCCTTAACGTAACTCTGACTCTTCAGGCCGTCCAGATGGGTGTAGTTCCGAAATCGTTCTCGGGAGGTATCGGTTCCGGGAAAGGCCGGAGCAGTCAACTGTTCCGGAATAAAAGTGGAAATACCCAGTTTGGTAGTCAGCCAAACCCGTCCGGCACTGTCCTCCAGCATATCATTGATCATGTCACTGACCAGACCATCTTTTTCCAGAAAGTTGCGAAACTTCTTTTGTTCCCGGTCCATCAGGTTGAGTCCGCCTTCCGTACCGACCCAAAAATTACCCCGGCTATCTTCGAATAATGCCGTCACTCTTTTGTGCGAAAGGGAACCGGGCCGGGCCGGATCGGGAAAATAATTCTCGAACTGTTCTTCGTCCCGCCGGAAGCGGCTCAGCCCCAGATAAGTGCCCACCCAGATCTCACCCCGGCGGTCCTCGTACACCGTATTGACCCGGTTGGCCGGAATGGAATGCGGATCGGTGGGGTCCGGTAGGAAGTGGTTAAATGCTTCGGTTTCGGGTTGGTACCGCACCAGGCCATCTCTCCAGGTAGCGATCCAGATGTGCCCCCGGCTGTCTTCGCAAATTTGGGGGATGAGCCCCGTCGTCGTCGACTGCGGTTTCGGGGACCGGAGGGCCGTAGCAAAACGCTGGATCTCTCCGGTTTTCCGGGTGATGAAGTAGACCCCACGATCATTGGTGCCCAGCCAGAGGTTATTGTGCCGGTCCACAAAGATCTCCGAAACGAATACAATGCCTTCGGAAGGCGGATGGTTCGGATCCACGGGAATGGGACGGATGTGCCCGGTTCGGGGATCAAGAGTCAGCAGTTCGTGTTTCAGTTTGTTGGAGAACAGCAGTTGACTGTCCTGATCTTCTGCGATCCCGTGATCATCGAAACGCACACCGGAGTATTGCGGATCCCGAAACTGCCGGAATCCCGGTTCGTAATATTGTTTTCTCATCAGGCCCTGCAGGCCGCCCATCCATAAGTTGCCGGAGCGATCTTCGAAGATGGTCCAGATCCGGGAAAAAGGATAGGTCTGAAACGCATCGGACTGTCGCACAAAAAAATCGAGTCCCGGGGCGAATTTCTCCAATACGATCTCACCCCGCGCCATTTGAGCCGCCGGTATCCAGTACAATCCGCTGCCGTGGGTGCCCACCCATAGATTACCTTCCCGGTCATCGCTAAAACTCCAGATGCCTCCCGTTTGAAAGGGGGCATCCGGCTGAACCGGAACGCGGCGCAGGGTCTCTTTTTCCCGATCAAATAGGAACAATCCTCCGCTGTAACTTATCCACAGACGGCCCTGCCGATCCACGAATAATTTATTGACCAGGCGATGTACGATGTAAGGATCATCGACCGGTTCGTGGGTGAAATGGGTGAACCGTAATGCACGATGATCCGTCAATTGCCCTACCTCCGGTATCGGCTCCAGGCGATTCAACCCACTCCGGTAGGTGCCCACCCAAATATTACCCGCATGGTCTACTTCCAAAGCCCGGATATGGCTGCCGGAGATGCCATTTGGGCCGCTTTGTCCGGCGTAAAAATGGAGGAAGCCGGTACCGTCCTTATCCAGCAGATTGAGGCCATTCCGGGTACCTACCCAGATATTGCCCGCCTGATCCTCCTCCAGGGAAGTGACGCGGTTGTGCGAAAGCGAGCCGGGGTCAGCGGGATCGTGGCGGAAGTGGATGAACTTGCCGGTTTTCCGATCCAGTAGGTCCAGACCACTTTCCGTCCCGATCCAGAGACGGCCCCGGTGATCGGTCAGCGTAGTTTCGACAAAATTATCGATCAAACTTTCCGGATCGTCCGGGTCATTTTTGAATTCCCGGTAATTGTAACCGTCAAAGCGAAACAGACCATAATTGGTGCCGATCCACAAAAAGCCGTGGTGATCCTGACTCATCGACCGTACGTAGGAAAAAACTTCTCTTTCCGAAAATTTGATCTGTTCGAATGGGTAAGCCTCATTTTTTTGACCGGATGACCAAACGGAGGAAAAGAGCAAGAGCAGCAATAAAGGCAGGAACAGCGGAGGTCCGTCGGCCGGAGTAGATCTTTCAATCGGAGGAATAAAAGGCAAACCTCGGATCATAGGAGCGGTTTATAATTCTGGGCAAAAGCGCAACGCCGGGTGTCTGCGTTTGGAATATGTTTACTCCAAATATACAGAATACCCCCCGATCCTATTTTCGTTATTGTTTAATGATGTTGCGTTGGTGTTGAATAATTAGGGCCTGGTATAATCAGCCGGGTGCTCGGAGCTAAAGTGCTTATTATTATGGCCTTTGCCGTCTTGTTACTTATTTCCTCCCAGGTACTTCGATCGCTCTATATCTCCTCCCGCCAGTGCCGGCCGGGGACCGTCCCAGATGTAAAACTCCCTTTTTTTGAAATTGAAAGAAACCCGCAGCTGGTGGAAGAATTCGTACCCCAGCAGGCCGTCCACCCGCCGGCGGTCGAGTTGTCCGTACGAACGGTTTTCGGGCATAATGATGGTACGCAGATCCGCGAGGATGAGGGTCGCCGTCCGGAGTTGTTTTAATTCCGCCAGCTCGTGTTCGGCTTTTCCACCGCTTAACCCCAGGATCATCTGGCGGCCCATTGCATAGAAATGTTCCGGATGCAGCTGATAGAAATTCTCGGAGATCACGTTGAATTCCGCGCCGGTATCCAGTCCGAAAGTGAGGTGTTGCTCCCCAATGCTCAGGTCTACACAGTAGAGATGTCCACGGTAGGATAAGGGCAGGATTTCCAGGGGTGCCGGATCAATTCCCGGGCGATTCCCCTGCTTATCCAGCGGGTGCAGACGGATCAGCCGGGATAAAAAATCCAGTTCCAGTTCAAAGTTCCGGAAGTTCTCCGCCCCGATGACCGCCAGTACATTCAGGCGGCGATGTTGCTCCAGTGGTCGAAGATCCACAAGTTGCGCATCGTCCTTACGGGAAAAACCCGGCAGCTCGAGGTTGATCAGCGTCGTTGGAGCATCCTGAACGTTCCCTTTCCAACTGCGGAATCCGGCGCTTGCATTCGTGGAGAAGGTCACCTGATCCAGAAAGAACCGCTGGTTCAGCAAAGTTTTGGATACCCCCGTATCGAGGATCAGATTGCCTAGCTGCCCGTCTATCCGCCCCTGAATGACGATCAGGTTGCCGATTATCCGAAAAGGGATGGTGATGATATCCGCCTGGGCGCGACCTGCAAATGGGAAGAGTTGACAGATAATCAATAAGGTAAAAAAATAACGGATCATAGCCTGCGGGTTTTGGTAAGTAGGTATTACCAAAATTGCAGGCTATCACTACTTACGGGCTTGCGGTATTGTCCGATTAGCTGCGCCGGCAGCAGTCGGCTGTGCAAAAAGTTTCGCTATTGTCCGGTATTGCCAAATCAGGAGTCCTGATGGTACAAAAGACAAGTATTTGGCACCTTACCTCAGGTCCAGGTAGATCAGTATTCGTCCTTTAGCTGAAAAACACTTCGCGTCAGTATATCTATTCCCTAAATCCAACCGGATCAGATCGTAGTTCCCCGGTTAAAAAATATTCTAACATGAAAAAACTGATCTTCGCGCTGCTACTGGCCACCTCCAACCTGGCGGCGCAATCGACTAAAATTCCCGTTCCCACCATTGACGGAGCATGGTGGCCCATCGCCTCCACGCCCGATCTGGGGCAGTACAATTCTGACGGCCAGGAACCGGTAGACTTCGGGATCTGGCAGGCTCAGGACGGCACCTGGCAGTTGTGGTCCTGCATTCGCAAATCCAATTTTCCGGGATCATCCTACACTACGCGCTTCTTATACGGCTGGGAAGGCAACACGCTGACCGATACGAACTGGGAGCCCCGGGGCATCAAATGGGTGGCCGACACCACATTGGGAGAAACGGCGGGCGGCATGCAGGCACCCTACGTGATTAAGGAAGATCTGTACTATTATCTGTTCTACGGCGACTGGAAACGGATCTGTCTGGCCAAAAGTACGGACGGCAAAAATTTCACCCGGGTATTGGGCGGCAACGGTCAGCCCGACCTGTTCACCGAGCACCCTTACGGCAACTTCGCCAACAATACCGCCCGGGATCCGATGGTGGTCAAGAGAGGGAACACCTATTATTGCTACTATACCAGCCATCTCGGCAATCCGGTGAATGACGGCTGGGCCTTTTGCCGGACTTCCCTCAACCTGAAAGAGTGGAGCGAATCGGTTATGGTCAGCCATACCCCACCCCATTTGACCAATAGTCCGCGGTATTCCGACGAATGCCCGCAGGTGGTCTATCTGCCGGAGCACGATCTGTATTACCTGTTCGTTACCCAGCTCTACGGGAAATTCAGCCACACCACGGTCTACGCTTCTCCGAACCCAATGTATTTCGGCATCGACGATGATTCCCGGGTGGTGTGTACCCTACCCATCGCGGCCCCGGAGGTGATCTTCCACGAAGGTCAGTATTATCTGGCCGCACTGAACAACGAACTGAACGGGGTGCGAATGGTGAAACTCAAGTGGGAATAAGGTTCTTTTTTGATAAACGGTCGGGTAGGCAACAGCTTATTTTATTTTTTGTTTAATTTATTAAAATTAAAAACTTTTTGTACATTCGGGTAAAGATTAGTACCCGGGCATCAGATGGCCCAATCAACCAAAATCTATTATCCAAACACGAAGCGGCAGGTCTTTCGGATAAATTTATTCATTCAAATACCAAAGCCTCATGACCACGATCAATGTCTATCTGACCTTTAACGGCAATTGCGAAGAAGCCTTCAATTTTTACCGCTCGAATTTCGGAGGAGAATTCGGCCACGTCGGGCGCTTCCAGGAAATGCCGCCGCAGGAAGGTATGCCGCCGCTCCCCGAAGACCACCTCGATAGGATCATGCATATTTCTTTACCCATCAGTGAGGAAACTACGCTTATGGGTAGCGATACCGGAGGAGAATGGGCCAAAAATTTCCAGGCCGGCAATAATTTTTCGGTTTCCATCAACACCGATAGCAAAACCGAGGCCGAGCGCCTGTTCAAGGGATTATCCGAAGGCGGCACGGTCACCATGCCGTTGGCGGACACCTTCTGGGGAGATTATTTCGGCAGCTTTACCGATAAGTTCGGTATCAACTGGATGGTAAGTTTTGCCACGGCACCCCAGGGTTGAGCGGATGGAATGTGAAAGATAAGGTGATAAGGTGATGGGGTGATGGGGAGACGTGGAGACGGGGTGACAGGGTGAGGAGGTCAATATACTGAGGTTGAAAATCCGGTTTGTACTTAGCAAAACTCAGATCATCTGCTTCATTTCCCACTGATCCACTGTCGGTTCCATCCCAACCGACTCCAGAATGGCCAGTGTCTTTTGGGCCCGGCTGTCCACGTTGTTCATGCGAATACCCGGATGGATACCAAAGGCATGTCGCCAGATCTGCTGCGCGGCCAGTTTCCAGTTGGGCCGATCGGCCACTCCGAATTGCAATACGTGCCCTGTGCCCGGTTTGAGGATCATAAACCCCACCAGGTCTTCGTTCTGGAAAAGCTCCCAGATCGCACAGTCTGCCTTGAGCGCCTCGTAAGCCGCGGCCTGACTTTCCCAGGAAGCTTCGAATTCCATTATTTCCCGGTACCGGGACCAGTCCGGAGCTTCCGCTCTGCGTATGGCAAAATCTTTACTGACCGGCAGATCAAGATCATGCTTCTTCGCAAAACATTTTAAACGACGATCCTTCAGGAACCCCACTCTCCGGTAGGATTTTATCGCGCGATCATTCCCCACGATCACTTCCAGCGTACACTGCGAAATACCCTGCTTTCGAAATTCCGGAATAGCTGCATCGTACAGGCGGCCGACCATCCCCTGCCCCCGGTAGGCCGGGATCACTCCCGTGCCACTGTTGTAGCCCGTTTTTTTACCCTGCCACTGGTCCACTCCCGTGATCATAAATCCGACCAATTGGTCCCCGTCGAAAGCCCCATAGGACAAATTGTAATCCACCCGGCAGCTCGACCAGCGCCGACGCATCGGTTCCACCTCCACGTGAAAGGGAATGATGTAATCGGCGAAGGCCGTATTGAAGCATTCGACGATCAACTCGATAGCGGTATTACCCAGGTGACGGATTTCCAAATCAATCGTTTTATGGTGCAGCAATGTACTTCGGTTTATATAAGGATATTTGCAGGCGATACGGGGCGTACCCTGTTAGCTTCGCCGGAAAAGGCTCCATCGGCGTTTTTTCCCGGCCAGCAGATCCAGTTCCAGTTCGTAGAGATCAACGGAGTTTTCCAGGCCCGTTTCCTCCAGTATCCGGAGCGAGTGTTCGGCCCGCTCGTCTACATTGTTGACCAGTAGACGAGCGTTTACCCTGGCGGCCTGCTGTAAGAGCTGTTGGCCGGCAGCCAGCCAGTCGGCGTGATTCTTTACTCCAAACTGCAATAAATGTCCACTACCCGGTTTGATGATAAAAAATCCCAACAAATCTTCGCCCTGGTACATTTCCCACACCGCGATCTCTTTTCCCAGAAAGGCGACGGCCGCACGGTGGTTTTCCCAGGACGTTTCGTATTCCAGTAATTCCCGGTAGGCGGGCCAGTTAGCCCGGAATACCTGTTTGAACTGGAGGTCGCCGGGAAGTTCGGTTATCAGATCTTGTTTCAGGCTGTAGCTCTTCAGGGTCCGCTTTTGCTGAAAACCAACCCGCTTGTAGGCATTGAGTGCCTGATCGTTCCCCACAATTACTTCCAGCATACACTGTTCGATGCTGTTTTCCCGGAAACTGGGCAGCGCCTTTTTGTACAATTGCTGGACGATCCGCTGGCCGCGATAACTGGGGATAACGCCAGTGCCGCTGTTGTAAGCGGTTCTCCGGCCATTCCAGCGATCTACTCCCGTCATCATAAAGCCAACCAGTCGATCATCATCGAAAGCGCCGTAGGACAAACCGTAGTCCACCCGGCTACTCAGCCAGCGCCGCCGGATCTGCTTCTCCTCTACCTGGAAAGGCACCACATAGTCGGCAAAGGCCTCATTAAAGCACTCTACGATCTTTGCCAGTGGCGTTTTCCCCAAAAAACGGATCTCCATACTAACCTAATTTCCTGAAATGGATTGCAAATAACGGGAAAATCGGGAGAAATGGCATAGCTACCGGCCAGACATTCCGTTAGATAACCCACCCGGCCCTTTCCCCGCTAAATGATCCAAAGGTTAAATTTTACTTAAGCTTCAAAAAACCATCCAATAAGCGACACATTCCTCCGTTCAAAAAACTGCTGATCTAAGATGCTCCTAGGTTAATCTATTAAATCAGCAATTCTCTCCCTAGCCCACGAAGTTTGTCGCACGGTTCCCGGTACCTGACCTGCGATCACCCGATTCCCTAATTATCAGACACTTTTGCGCCAGATACCGAGCACCCAATACCATACTCCGAATACTGTTATTAAAAACTTCCGACTTATGAGTAGACTATCCGAATTTCTCCTGCAGTGCTCCGGTGTAGACCGGGAGATCCTCCGCGAATGCCCGACCGATGAGAACAAATACATCGGGATCGGCGGTACGGTCCTGTTTACCGGCATTTTAGCTTTTTTCTCTTCGGCTTACGCCATCTATACCGTTTTTGACAGCTATTTTATGGCCGTCGTTTTCGGGGCCATCTGGGGCCTGATGATCTTTAATCTCGACCGATATATTGTTTCGAGTATGAAAAGCCGCGGCTCCCTGTTCCGGGATTTCATGGTGGCTTTCCCCCGACTGGTCATGGCCGTTTTACTCGCCCTGGTGATCTCCAAACCGCTGGAACTGAAGATCTTTGAAAAAGAGATCAATGCCGAACTGATCACCATGGAACAGGAAGTTTTTCAGGAGCAGGAAGATAAGGTCTGGTCGCGCTACAATCCCCAGATCGTAGCCCACAAAGCCGATATTCCCCTGCTGCAGGCCGAGATCGACCAGGCCACTGCACTCCGCGATACACTGGCCATGATGGCCATTCAGGAAGCGGACGGCACCGGTGGTTCCGGCCACCGGAACCTGGGACCGATCTACCGCACGAAAAAGGCCCAGGCGGATAAAGCCCAAGCCGACCTGGAAACCGTAGAGGCCCGGGTATTGCCCCTGATCGCCCAAAAACAACAAGCTATTGCCGACCTGGAACAGCAGGCCGAAGCGGACATTGCAGCCCTCGACCGTCAGGCTTACGGTGGCATGGCGGCCCGAATGGATGCCTTGCACCGGCTCGGCCAGGCCAGCCCGGCGATCTACTACGCCAGCATATTCATTACCCTGCTTTTCATCGCACTGGAAACCGCTCCGGTATTTGTGAAACTGATCTCTTCCCGGAGTCCCTACGATTATCTGCTGCACGAGCGGGAACACGTTTTTGCCATGAATAATCTGGAACAGACCACCCTGCTGAGCAATGCGGTGAAAAATAAGATCAAGTTCGATACCGAATCCAGCATCTACCGCACCCAGAAGGAACTGGAAGTCGAACGCGAACTCACCGACGAGTACCTGCAAAGGAAAAAAGCCGCTTTGGCGGACCGCCCGCTGGACTGGGAACTGCCTTTCGTGAAGGGCAATCTGGCCTAAGTTACAGGAGGTATAAAAATATTGTTTCATTCTATACGATCGCAAAGGTTTTCTGCCGAGAGCCTTTGCGATCGTCGTTTTGGTATTCCGCGTCAGAAGTTTAACGATCGCGGTCGACCGGTCTTCTTTTAGTATTCGCTCACTTCCCCGGCCTCCTTTAGAACAGCTGCTTACCATCTTCGGTTATGCTTGTGCATAAAGGAGAATAACCCTATCTTTTCGGCATGAGTGAAGCCAAGGTATACATCCACCTTACCTGCATCTACGCCCGTAAGGACATATTCATCCAGCAGCAGTTGTCCTCCCATCTGGAGCGCCTGCATCTGGAAGGACATCTGGACAGCGTTCAGTTTATGGAAGTCAGTGAGCAGGCTTTCGCCGAACGACGGTACAGCCAGGATGAGCGGGACGCCGATATCTATCTGGTTTTGCTCAGTCCGCACCTGTTATCCACTCCCTTCATTCACTCCGCTTTTCTCCGCCGGATCGTAGCGGCCCACCAGTACGAACAGGTCAGGGTACAGCCGCTGGTCATTGCCGACGGTGATTACAGCAAAACGATACTGGGCCGGCTGGAACGCCTCAATTCCAACCAGATCCCGGTTAAGAACGCCAATGAATTCAGCCTCGAAGCCAACCTCACCATACTGACCGAGGAACTGAAACTGATCGCTATCGACTGGTACGATAAAAAATCAGCATTCGAAGAGCGCTGGCTGGAAGCCCAGCGGGAAGACAAACTGCAGTATTACATCAATTTCCTCAAAGACTATCCGCACAACATCTACCGCGAAGCGGCGAAAAAGCGACTGGACGAACTGCGGGAAATGGATCTCTGGCAGGCCGCCCAGGCCATCAATAGTGTTCACCATTACTATCTGTACCTGCGGGATGCTCCCCTCCAGGAGAAGCGGGTGCAGGCCATTAAACGAATTGCCGAGATCGAGCACGACGAAGCCGTAGCCCGGGAGGATGCCCTGCAGAGCGACAGCCTGCCCATGCTGTTTGACTATAAGGTGCGTTTTCCGCGCGGCGGAGCTACCGGCGAGGTCAACGAAAAGATCAAAGCGCTGGCCGAAGAACGGCTCACCCACCTGGATGAACCCGAATACATCCAGACTGAAGCGCATTACCTGCAGCATCTGGCCTACGAGAAACTCAATCAGGACGAGCTGCTCTCCATGCGCCTCCTGCTCGATTTTACCGCCAGCATGATCCGGCGTTCCCGCGGCGTCATGGCCGGCATCAGCAACACCCAGATCACCCTGGCCCTGATCGGTTTCTTCGGCTTTATAGTTAGTGCCTACTTTCTGCTCCCGCTGATCCGCTACGCCGTCGACGGGATCTTCGGATTTCGGCCGCTAACGACTTTCGTGATCTGCGTGCTGGGGCTTTTTACCGCCGTCCGCGCTTACACGGGCCACCGCATCGCCAACAAGGACATGGAATTCTGCCGCCTAACCCTGGGGGTCATGGAGCGCAGCCTGGTGACCATCAAGATCTCTTCCATCGATCACGATCACCGCGCTATCTTCCAGGAAACGCTTTCACTGCTCCGCATAGAGGCTGCCTACAACCGATTGGCCGATACCAGCTTCGTCTCCTATCTTTTTGACCGCTCGGAAAAGGGATCCGTTAAACAGGCGGAAGTGATCAAAAAACTTCCTTTGCCGCTTCGGGGGTGAGGTTGAATGAGATGTTTGGGGTGGCCGGTTAGTAAAGGCTTGCATCATCGCGCTGTTTCCCGGATGCAGTTGGAACGTGGAAATGTTGTAACGTGCGAACGTGGAAATGTTGGAAGGTGTGAATGTTGGGGTATGGAGAGCTTGATGTTTGCCCGGTTAGTAATGGTTTACTTTATGGTGCCGTTTCCCGGATGCAGTTCGAACGTGGAAATGTTGGAAGGTGTGAATGCTGGGGTATGGAGAGCTTGATATTTGCCCGGTTAGTAATGGTTTACTTCATGGTGCCGTTTCCCGGATGCAGTTGGAACGTGGAAATGTGGGAAGGTGTGAATGTTGGGTATGGAGAGCTTGGAGTTTTGCCGGTTAATAATGGTTTACTTCATGGTGGCCTTTCCCGGCTGCGGTTGGGATGTGGAAATGTTAGAATGTATGAACGTTAAGTGATCGGGAGCCAACATTCACACGTTTCCACATTCAAACGTTTCCACATTTAAGTTAAAATTCAATCCAGTACATGCCAATCTCACTGCTGTTTTCCTGGAAATTGCCGTGGTAGGTACAGCGAAATTTGTGCTTCACCAGGTCGTAGGTGGTTTCGGAGATATTGACTTTGCCCGCTTCGCCGTTCGTTTCCATCCGGGAGGCGACATTGACTGTATCGCCCCAGATATCGTAGGCGAATTTTTTGATGCCCACGATCCCCGCCACAACGGGTCCGGTATGCACGCCGATGCGCGCTTCGAAATGGTGCAGGCGGCCGGCTTTGCGTTCGCGGGCCCGTAGTGCCAGGAACTGCTGGATCTCCACAGCAGCCCGGATCACCGCCTCGGCGTCCCGGACGTCCTCATCCGAATTGATGCCGCTTACGCAGAGGTAGGCATCCCCTACCGTTTTGATCTTTTCCAGTTTGTATTTCTCCACAATGCGGTCAAAGGCACGGAAGCAATAATCGATCTCCGCTACCAGCGCTTCGGGTTCCAGTTGTTCCGAAATTCGTGAGAATCCCTTGAAATCCGAAAACATTACCGTGACCATTTCGTGGCGTTTGGCCTTGGCGAAACCAAACTCTTTGAGTTCTTCGGCCAGACCGGCCGGCAAAATATTGAGCAGCAGCTCTTCCGATTTTTGTTTTTCTACTTCCAGTTCCTGGGTTCGTTCCTGAACGAGCGCTTCCAGTTCCCGTTCTCGCTCCCGCAGGGCGTAGATGCGGTAGCGCGCTATGGCGTAAAGGCCCGCAATGACGATAAGGCCGCAGATCGTCCAAAACCACCAGGTCCGGTAATAAGCTTCCTGGATGATCACCGGAATGACCAGTTGCTCCGTTTTCCATTCTTCTTCCGCCGAACGGGCCCGCACCCGAAAGGTATAACGGCCGGCCGGCAGGTTGTTGTAACGCACTTCGTGGACGGTAGTGGCCGGCGACCAGTCATTCTCGTAACCTTCCAAAAAATAACTGTACTGGTTCATGAGCGGTTGCCGGAAATCGGCCAGGGCGAACTCAAAGGAGAAAGTGCGATCGTTATGGGTCAGCGTAATGGCTTCTTCCGGGTCCAGTCCGATATCGTAGGAAAACAACTGATCCGAGTCTCCGTCCAGCCGGGTAAAACCGGTAAACAAGAGATTCGCATCCCGCCGGCTCTGCCCTTCTTCCAGAAAACGCCGGCTGGGGTAGAACGCATTTACACCGTTCAATCCCCCGAAATACATCCGCCCTTCCGCCGATTTGAAAAAAGACATCCGGTTGAATTCATCGGAAGTCAAACCATCCTGAGTCGTAAAATTGGTGCAGCCGTAGGAGGCCAGGCTGAAACGGCAAAGTCCGTTATCCGTACTGATCCAGAGTACACTGTCGCCTTCGGACAGGATACCGTTGATAAAATGATTGGGCAGACCTTCCTCCGCACCGAAGACCTTCAGTTCATCGGTATTGGGGTTCAGACGGTGCAGGCCGTTAGCGGTGCCCAGCCAGAGCATGCCTTCGCGATCTTCGTATACGACGTTCACCTGATTGGCCGCCAGTTGGGCCGGGCTATCCGTACCGTTGTGGTAGCGTTTAGTCCGCTCCGTTCCCCCTTTTATCTGATAAAGCCCCGTCTCCAGGGTGGAGACCCAGAGATCACCGCTGGCAGGACTTTCGTAGAGGTAACTGATCCGGCCGGCCAGGGTATCCCAGCGACCGAGGCTGTCGCTAAAAGGCCGCAGGCTGTCTCCGGCCTGGTCGAAGCGGTACAGTTCCTGCCGGTAACCGATCCAGACCTGATCCTTTCGGTCCACGATAACGGCTCCCAGGTCCTCCTGCGGAATATCCGGCAGTAAGGTATCTACTGCCAGATCGTTCAGGTTGATCCGGAGGCCGTTGCCGGTCCACAGGGAACCCCGGTGATACTGCAGGCCGAAAGGATAATTGAAGAAATTATTGGAGGGGAACAACAACCGGATCCCGTTGGTCTGCGGATCCAGCACGTGGATGGAATTGTAATAGGAAATGTAGATCCGGCCCTGCGGATCCTCCGTCATGCCGCGCACACTGCAGAATACATTGCTGCAATATTCACTGCCTCCGCTCAGGTAATGGGCGAACAGGCGATCCGACTGGACCATCCGTATGGCACCGAAATCCGACGCGATCCAGATCGTACCGCTCTGGTCCTGGAAGAGCTGCCGGTAGGTGCAGGTATTTTTCACCTGCTGCCGGATCGGACTATCGTAATCCACCAGCCGGTTGGCGATCGTATCGTAGAACCAAAGCACGCCGCGCCCGCCGATCCAGAGATTTTCCCGTTCGTCCACCAGCAGGGCACTGGCCTGGGGCGAACGCCGCTTCACCAGATCATTGATCGGGTGTTCGCGAAAATCGTTCCAGGTGGGCCGTTTTACGTAGACGCGACCGTCATCCAGCAGGGCGTAGATGCCGTCGGCGGTCGTCTGGAATTGGACGATCAGTGCTTCCTCTTCGCTTTCGTTGGGGAACTCATAGACCATCTGCTGCTCACCGGCCTGATCCAGTACCCAGATCTCGGTGCCGTGCGCGGCCAGATAGACTTCTCCGTACCAACTGGCGATGGGACGCCGGGGATATTGTCCCGGCACTTTGAACAGCGTTTGCAAGGTAGAATCCGAGCGGTAGACCTGAATGCTGGTTTCCGCCGAACGTTCGTCGTAGGTGGCCATCCAGAGTTTGCCGGACAGGTCGAAATGCAGATTGTAGGGAATGACCGATTCCCGGCGCACGATATCTCCCTGCTTGAGTTTTATATCACTTCCCGCCCGGCCGTTCTTCGGCAGGTAATACAGATAATCCGGATGGGACATCCACATATTGCCGCTGGCGTCCTGCACCATATCGGACACGGCATCGTGGGGAATGGGGTGGGTTTCGGACCGGCTGCTGAAAGTGGTAAATTCGTAACCGTCGAAGCGATTGAGTCCGTTGATGGTCGCCATCCAGATGAAGCCCTCTTCATCCTGCAGGATCTTTAATACATTGCGGTGGCTAAGACCGTCCCCAAAATCATATACCTTTATCTCTACGTTTTCTTCCTGGGCCAGGCACCAGGGAGTCAGCAAGAACAAAACCCCAAGGATGGTAAGCAAATAGCGATATGTCCGGTAGCGGTGTTTCAATGTTCAGGGTTTTACGGGCACGAAATTTGTGGTTACTTATGGGAATTCGGGCTCTTTATTTCCTTGTATTTGGGATATAAGGTAATGGTTACCGTGAACAAAAATACAGCCAAGTCCGGCAAAACAAGAAAAACCGGACGTATTTAATTTGTTTTATTTGAAACAAATATTTTTTATTTTATTTTTGTTAAATAATTAGTTTACAAAATTTCACCCTTGGAATCGGTTAAGACCAGTTCCTGATTTTTTAAACACCATACACCCGGGCGATGTATTACATCACCACCGACAAGTGACTACGTAAAGGACTGCGCTGCCCCATTTCACCGCAGCATCTCCCCGCGTACGGATCAACTGTACAGTGTTTACCCGGCGGTATGATTAAACACACCTTTATGAAAGCCTTAAAGATCACCGGGATTGTAATTGGTGCACTCATCGTACTGGTATTGTTGCTCGGTGCGATTGCCCCCAATGAAATGAAAACTGCCAAATCGATCACCATTGACGCTCCGGTCGAACAGGTATTTAATACCGTAAATGACCTGAAGACCTGGGAAAGCTGGTCGCCCTGGAAAGAAATGGACCCCGGCATGCAGGTCACGATGGGAGAAAAAAGCGTCGGCGAAGGCGCTTATTATACCTGGACCGGCGACGAATCCGGTAGTGGTAAAATGACCATTCTCGAATCCGAACCCAGCTCAAGGCTGCTGGTCGATGTGGAATTTGACGGCATGGGCGGCGCCAAGGCTCCCTGGACTTTCGCCGGTTCGCCGGAAGGCACCTATGTGACCTGGGGTTTCGACTCCAAGATGCCCTATCCCATGAACGCCATGCTGCTCTTCATGGACATGACGGAAGCGATCGGGAATGATTTCGAAAGAGGCCTCAACAAGCTGAAGACAAAAATAGAATCGGAAAAAAGAAGCGCTACGCCCAAACAAACGATCATCGAAGGCGATATGCCCTACTCCTATATGGTCGGTATCCGCGGCACGGTCAAAATGAGTGAGATCCAGCAATTCTACAAAGATAACCTGGGTAAAGTGTACAACGAACTTTCCGCCAAGAAGATCTCCATGGCCGGACAGCCCTGCGGCGTTTATTTCTCCTGGGATGAGCAAAACCAGACCGCCGAAATGATGGCGGCGATCCCCGTAGCCAAAGAGGTAGATCTGGGCGGAGAATTCGAAACAGTAGCGCTACCGGACGGTCAGGCCATCATACTTAATTTTTACGGCAATTACGACCAGATGGATCGCGCCCACAACATTATCGACAACTATGTACTTCTGAAAAAGCTGGAAACGGAAATGCCCGTGATCGAGGAATACGTCACGGATCCGACTAACGAACCGGACCCCAGCCGCTGGCTGACAAAAGTCATCTACCCGATTAAGAGCTGATGATCTGATTATTTGATGATTCGATGATGTGATGCGGAAAAAACATCAGATCATCGAATCATTAAGTCATCGGAGCAGTGTGACATCTCCTTTAAAATTCACGACCAGCCCGTCGATAAATCGTACTTCGGCCAGATAAACGAAGACCGCCGAATTCATCATCCGGCCGTTGAACATGCCGTCCCACCCCATGCTTTCGTCATTCGGCGCGAACTCACCCTGTTCGAAGACCAGATCTCCCCATCGATCAAATACTTTCAGCGATTGGATACTTTCTACCGCCGGTCCGGCGTAGACGGTAAAGCGGTCATTGGGACCATCCCCATTGGGAGAAAAGGCGTTCGGTATATACACCGGCCGGTTCTTGATCACGGCTACCCGTACGGAGTCCGTAGCGACACAGCCGGTCAGATCCGTCACGGTCACTTCAAAGACGGTAGAATTAATGGGCATGACCTCACCCGCCTGACAATCGCTGAACAGACAGTTGAAGATATCTTCACCACTGGGTGTCCAGCTATAAGTTACCATCGGATCGTTGGGCTGCGCCCGGACCGTGGTGGAATATCCCAGTTCGATGGTTTGATCCTGCCCGGCGTCGACAGTCAGTTCGGCGGGCTGATTCACCGTAGCTCCCACCGTTTCGGTGCACCCCAGGGCGTCCAGCACGGTAAAATCATAGGTACCGGACGGTAATTGCCCGAAGGACGTGCCGACCTGAAAGGTGATCCCGTCCAGGCTGTATTCGTAAGGGCCCGTTCCGCCGGAGCCAAGTACGTTCACCGCTCCGTCTTCATCACCGAAGCAGAGGTTATCCACAATGTCGACCACGTCAATAAACAGGGGATTGGGTTGGGTAAGCGTGATCACCCCATTGATCTCACAGCCGTTGCCGTCCAGCACGGTTACGGTATAATCCCCGGCGGCCAGACCGTCAATACTGGCCGTGTTACTGCTGGTCCCCCAGGTATAGGAGTAATCGCCAACGCCGCCGGTAGGCAAAGCCGTTACTTCGCCGTCCGTCAATCCGAAACAACTGATGTCCGTAGGATCGAAGGCCAGGTCGAGCGGCGGATGATCCTCGATGGTGAACTCAAATACGCCCTTACAGAGATTGGCATCCTGCACATTAACCGTATAGGTCCCGGCGGGCAGATTGTTCTTTATGTTATTATTTCCGAAGCCATTGCCGTCGTTGAAGTTGTATTCGTAGGCGGGCAGGCCGTTGCCGATATCCAGTTCGATCGTACCGTCCGAGAATCCGAAACAGGAGGGCGGCGTGATCGCATTGGCCGTTGGATCCAGGATCAGTTGCAGTTCCCGTACCGGTAGCAGCAATTCGGTTTCACAATTATTCATGTCCCGCACTACGACCGGGTAGTCGCCCTGCATGATGTTATTCAGTCCGTTATCCGGCCCGTAACCGGAATTTTGCCAGTTGTATTCGTAGCCGGGTGTTCCCCCGCTCACCTGGAGTTGCACCGCCCCGTCCGTTCCTCCGTTGCAGGTCGGCATGGTCACCAACGTGTCGAACTCGAACTCCGGAGGGCTGTCGATAACGAAGGATAGCTCCGTATCGCAGCCGACATCATCGACCACGGAAACGGTATAATTACCGGCCTCCAGCCCGAAAAGGTCTTCCCGCACTTCCCCGTTACTCCAGTTGTAAGACAGCGGCGGATAATTCGATCGGACCTCCAGGTCGATGGCGCCCGTGTTGGTACCCGGACAGACCAGGTCCGAAGTGACGCCCCCGGTCTGAAAGTGATCCGAACAGCATTCGACCAGAATGGGCACGGTAGCCGTCACGATACAGCCGCGCTCCGCTTCTACGGACAACTGGATTCCCTTTACGCCGGGGCGGTCAAAAGTAACGGTATGAGGTCCCTGTCCGGAAGCGGTGGGCGTTTGCGCATCGGCTCCGAAATTCCAGGCCCAGCCGACCAGATTGCCCACGTAGGCAGATTCGTCCGTAAAGGTGATCGACTGTCCCACGCAGATCGTTTCCGGGGTAGCGTTGAAATTGGCCGTAGGCCCCAGAAAAGTGCCCGTACCGCCAAACTCAATGGAAAAACCGCTACCGGAATTGGAAAAATTGCTCACTACCAGTGCGTAGCTGGCACCGGCGTCCATATTGATACCCGCCAGGAAGTTATTGTCGCCGGGATCACAACCGCAGTTCTCATTGACGTCCGCGTCCGTGAGATTCAGTCCGGTAGGTCCGGTACAGGGTTCCCAGACCGAAAAGGGGGATCCGCCCTGTTCTCCGGAAGACATACTCCGCAAAACGATTTTTCCACTACAGTCGTCAATACCGTTGGGCAGGCGATACAGATAAAAATCGAGATCGTCCGCCGGGTTCAGCGGGGTCAGGGTGAAGGTAAGCGAACCGGCCACATCGCAGGTCCATTTGTACCAGCTCGTGGCAAACTCAGAAACCGGAGAGCCGTTCCCACAAAAAATATCCGTGATCTCATTCGGGTTATTACCGGAACCGGAAACCTGCTCTACGGAAAAAGGGGATTTATCGCAGAGGATCACGCCCGGCTCACAGTCGCCGGAAGGAGCAGGAACGGAATTATAGTTATTGATACAGAGTCGAAAAGTTCCCTCAAAATCATCCTGAGCACTCACCCGGATGTAGTAAACGGCTCCGACTGAGAGGGGGCCGCCCAAAGTATTTACAGAATTGACGCCGATCCCATCCCCCACACATTCGATCTCCGTTGGCTCATCACAACTCCCCGAATAGAGGGCGATATTGGGCTTCTGCAGGGTCCCCACCTGTTGCTGGTTGGTTTCCACATCACCGGTCACGGTGATATTAACCGTATTGCCGATGGCAGTGAATACGAACCAGACATCCTTGTTGTTGGGCGTATCAAAAAAGCAGAAAGGTTTTTCAATGATGCCTTCGTCCTCAGCGTTAACGTTGGAAAAAGCATTGGGCTCCGAACACCAACTGACTAAATTCGTTAATTCAATGGCATCACTACAGATATCATTAGTGATCTGAGCCGATACGAAGGGCTGCAAGATCACCATAAAGATCAGGAACAGGTAAAGATTTCGCATAGTAGAATGTTCACGGTAATTTTTGGGGAAACATATAATGTAAAACGAGTTGGGGCCGGCTTAGATCAAGATTACCAGGAGTTTTTACAAAACATTAACGTCAATGAAACAATTTTTTGCCTAAAGTGATGCCTTTTTGAGAGGCTATCCCTGTCGGCGAGTAGCAATTACCTACCTTTGTAAAATTAGACGCCAAAAACTGGCGAAACGTTGGTTATGAAGCAGTATATTCCGAATACCGTCACCCTGTTAAATCTGTTCTGCGGCTGCTGCGCAACGGTCGCCATCCTTTACGATCAGGTAGAATTATGTCTGGTGCTACTGGCCGGTGGCATCATCGCCGATTATCTGGACGGTGCGGTTGCCCGGATGCTGGACGTCAAATCCATGCTGGGTAAAGAACTGGATTCCCTGGCCGACATGGTCACTTTCGGTCTTCTGCCCGGCGCGATCCTCTACTATCTGCTCAATCAGAATGATGGCGGCGACCCCGGACGGCTCGAACTGGTCTGGAAATATTCTCCGGCCTTCATCATTTCCCTTTTTTCGGCACTAAGGCTGGCCAAATTCAATATCGATACCCGGCAAACCGACCATTTCCTGGGCTTGCCGACCCCTTCTTCCACCATCTTTGTGGCCGGTATTCTGGCCATTTTTCATTACAACAGCTTCGGTCTGGCCGATTTCATTATCCAGCCCTGGCTCATTTTCACCCTCGCCATTATACTTTCCTGGCTGCTGGTATCGGACGTTCCCATGTTCAACCTGAAACTCTCCAGCTTCCGCTGGGCGGGCAATGAGATTAAATTTATCTTTGTCGGTATCGCCATCGTGCTGTTGGTCGTACTGGGAGTTGCCGGCCCGGCTACCGTTATTTTGCTCTACATACTTTTCAATCTGAGCCGGCATTTTTTAGCTCCGGGCAATCAATGACCAAAGATCGATCGGTAGTGGATCCGTTCATTCACCCTTAATCAATCATCATTCATTATAAATTCTATGGTGCTCCAAAAATCATTTGCCCTGTCGGCTTATCGCCGGGGTTATCATCTGATCACCCGGGAAGTACTCTCACAATTGCCGGACCTCCCGGCTACCGGTATGCTGAACCTCTTTATCAAGCATACCTCGGCGGCGCTCTGCGTTAATGAGAATGCCGACCCTTCGGTTCGCGATGACTTCGAAAGCATTTTCAATCATATCGTACCGGAAGATCTTCCCTTTCTGACCCATACCCTGGAAGGGCCCGATGATATGCCGGCCCATATCAAAGCCGCTATGATCGGATCCTCCGTTACCATTCCCATTACTCAGGGACGGCTCAATCTGGGTACCTGGCAGGGGATCTACCTGTGTGAATTCCGCAACCGGGCCAGCGGCCGCCATTTGGTAGCTACCGTGTACGGCTAGCTTTCCGATCCGGAACCAGGGTATATACACCAATCCCAGGCCGGCCGTTTAGAGGAAAGGGGATTGCCCCAATTCGAGCGCTCACCAGTCCCGCATTCTGCCGGCCCAATCCTATGCGATCGTACCACCGGACCGGAGTTTAATCGATAAAATAACCCGGCAATAGCAGAATTTATTAACTTCAAGCGACCATAACGCGCAATCGTTCCATTTCTGAAGAAAACAACTTAGCATGAAAACCTCAAAGTTTCGACAGTCGTTTCCCCACCAGTACCGGGAAGCCGTCTGGATCGCCCTCGTTACCCTGACCTTATCCCTGCTGGTCCTGAACTGCAGTGACACCATTACCGAAGAACAGGTAGAATTTACCCAGGGCGTCATCACCTTTATGGAAGAGGTGGAACCCGAACAGTATAAGATCGTTGATGAACAGGTGGTTGCCGATAAGACCGACAGCAAGATCATCACGGATTATCTGGATGGGCGCCGGGATACCATCTCCCTCTACGAAGCCCAGGCCATGAGTGCGGATACGACCAGCACCGGCACCCACCGGCGGAGTCATTACCGCACGTATTACGGTGGTCTGATGGGATTTTACCTGGGCCGCAGTACCAGCATTCCGCCTTCTCCCGGGGTCTATCAGAACCAGTCAACTTACAACCGGGTGCACAACAATGCCTACAGCAGTATGCAAAGTACAGCCCGCCGCACCACCGTTACCCGTCCTTCCGGTTCGAGCAAAGGCTTCGGCAGCAGCAGTAAATCCAGTCGTTCCTATGGTGGATGATCGGTTGGTCGAATTTGCCCCGTATACCAAAAAAGAAGTCAAAAAGATCGGGCGCGGCCTCGAATGGTACGTCGAAGAAGAATACCTGACCGGCGAATTGCTCGGAGTCAGTCAATCGGAGGTCCAGGCCTACCGCGATGCCTGTGCCGAACTCTACGATATGTTCGAGCAGGCAGCCGGGCACGTAGTCAGCAATCGGCGCTGGCAGGAACTGGGCATCCCCGCCAATGCGACCCGCATCATCGAGTACACCTGGGAAAACCGGTATCGCTATCCCCTGCTGTACGGAAGATTCGACCTGGCGGGCGTGATCGACGGCCGACCGGCCAAGTTGATCGAATTCAATGCCGATACCGCCACTACCCTTCCCGAAACGGTCGACATTCAGCCGCACCAGCTCCAGCGCGCCGGTTTTCGGCCGGACCAGCAGTTCAACCTTTTTTACGATCTCCTGCAGGAACAGATGCTGAAGATCCGGGAACTGCATCCGGAAAAGTCGGGAGAGTTTCTCGTAACCACGCTCGGTCATACAGAAGATAATCTGAACAGCTTCCTCATTGCCGATGCTGCCCGAAAACTGGGCTTCCACACCGAAATGCTGGAACTACCGGAGGTCGTATTTTCCCCGGAAGACGGCATCTTCATTGAACGCGGTAAGGAATATCTGCCTTTCGACTTTTGTTTCAAACTGATCCCCTGGGAATTTATCGCCATGGAGGAACCCGGACTGATGAACATTTTCACCGAACTGACCCTTAAGGAAAAAGCCGTGATCCTCAATCCGGCCTACAGCATGTTGTTCCAGTCCAAAGGTATCCTGAAAATTCTCTGGCAGCTTTTTCCCAATCACCCTTACCTGTTGGAGACAACGGATAGCCCCCGCGATTTTCGGAGACGCCCCTACGTGGAAAAAGTACTCTTCGGCCGGGAAGGTGAAAATGTCCAGGTATTCGACGAAACGGGTCGAAGCCGGGAACGCAACTACGGCGATTTCGGGCATTTCCCCAAGGTCTACCAGTCCTATACCCAGCTCCCGGTGGACAGTGACGGCGATATCTACCAGGCCGGGGTTTATTACACCGGACAGGCCGCGGCCCTATCCTTCCGCCGCCGGGATGGACTGATCGTTGATGCGGATGCGGAGTTCATCGGCCATTACATCATGGATTAAATGGGGCAGAGATGCTGGTATTCTGTGATTATCGCAGTATAATAGCAGCCTCGTACCAAAATCTAATCCAATGACACCGAAATCCGTATTCCTGGCCGAAATCACCAATCTGGAACTAGAGCAATTTCTAAAAAAACACCACACCGTTTACGTACCCGTCGGCGCCACCGAACAGCACGGCCCGCATTCTCCCGTGAGCACCGATGTACTCATTCCGCAGGAGATCGCCCGCCGGGTGGCCGAGCAGCAGGGAGATGCCCTGGTAGCGCCCGCCCTACCCTATACCCTCTCCTATCCGCACCGCGGTTTTGCCTGCGAATTCAGCCTGAGCATTGAGACCTTTATGGCCACGATCAAGGAACTGGCCATTTCCTTCGCCCGGGCCGGATTTAAACGCATTGTTTTTCTCAACGGCCACTACGACAATACCTACGCCTTAGCCTACGCCTGCGCGCAGGCGGCCGAACAACTTCCGGAAGGCGCAAAAGCCTTTCCCTTCAACTACTGGGACGGGATACCGGCCGAACGCTGGGCCCAGGCTACCGAAAACGGGAAAGGACTCCACGCCGGCGACGGTGAAGTATCGATGATCCTCGCCATCCGTCCGGACCTGATCGACAAAGACCAGCTCAATACCGAATTTCCCAACTTCCCGGAAACGAAAACCAAATCTCCGGCGCTGCACACGGCCTTTTTCTTTTCGGCCCCCGGTAGCGTCTACGCCATGACCAAAAGCGGCACCTGGGGCGATGCCACCCTGGCTACGGCCGAAAAAGGCGAACAGTTCCTGCAATGGGGAGTGGAATCGGTAGTGGACCTGATGGCGGATATTGAAAAGACGTTCCGGGAGTTGCCGGTGCGTTAGATAGAAGTACCCAAAATGCATATTTACCGGCCGACCATTTCGCCCGGCCGGTAGCCCTGTTCAAAGGTATAGCTACCGTCTCCGGAGATGATCATCACAAAGCGGGGCGATAGACTTTTGGCTTCGATGGCCCGGATCAGACTGCCGGCAACACCTTCCAGATCGGTAAGGTCCAGATCCACGGATCTTTCGGCGGGGATGAAATCGATGAAGAACTTGAAGGACGACCGTAAAGGACCGGATGCGGTGACGATCAGTTGATCCTTAGGATGCAACCCGACTTCTGCTTTCCGCAATCCTTCCAGGATCATGTTGGCCAATCGTTCCTGATTGTGATCATATTCAGCGAGTGCTTTTTCTTCCGCCAGACGATAGTAGGCATCATCCCGGAGGTGTTCGGCTTTTGCTTCGTAGACGTAATTTCCGACCTGATTGCCGAGCGGCAGGTAATGTTTGACTTTCCCGAAGCGATAATCCCGGGGAATATCCCGATAGGGGAATGCCCGGCACCGGCTTTTACCCAAGAAGTGCTCGCAGCGATAGCACTGGGATCCTCGTAAACTGGTGATGTGTCGGATTATTCCGATCCTTCCGGTCGGCATAGGCGATACTGTTGATCTAGTTACTCCTCGCGGGTCATTCCAGACGACCGCGTTCTAGCATTTTCACTTCTACCTCACCGGCTTCCAGATCCTGCTGTAATTGCCGGATCGCCTCCCGCACCCGCAATTCGGGACTACAGGTGAAAATATCCACCGCCGCGTAGGCATATTCCGGCCAGGTGTGGATGGTCAGATGGCTTTCCTGGATCACCAGCACCCCGCTTACGCCGTAGGGACTGAACTGATGAAAATGCCCGGATACAATGTGCACTTCGGCGACGGTCGCCGCTTTCCGCATGATCCGCTCTACGCCCGGAACGTCCTGTAATAAGCCGGGAGCACAATCTTTCAGCTCGATCAGCCAGTGCCGGCCGAGCGTTCGGGGAGGAGGGAGCGTGCGTTTTTCTGCTTCTTTTAGGGTTGATTTGCTCACTGGAAGACGTTTATTCATTAGGTTTGGTCTGCTAAAACTAATTTTTCAATAAAGTTAGGACAATAACGTTAGATGTAAATCCGGCTAGCGGTCGGAGGTATTGGAAGTTCTATGCCGGCCTTGTCAGCCGGGACTACAAAGTAAACAAGTATGAAGAAAGTCGACCTGTTTTTTCTATTAATCGTCCTTTTGTTTAGCTCGACGACCATGTCCGGCCAAACAACGGATCATCGACTCGGGGAAATCATCGTACAGCTTGTACCGGGAAAAGATCCGCAGCGTTGGGCCCGGAACTGGGAAAGTTTCGCCAACCGGCCTACCGACTTTCGCCTGCAGGATCGAATTTCTCCACCGCTCCATATCTATGTTTTTCATTTTGACCACGGTAAGGCCAACGAATTGCGACTGCTCAGCAGTATTCGCCGGGACCCGGCCGTGGTAGCGGCCCAGTTCAATCACTTTATCGATCTGCGGGAAACCGTACCCGATGATCCGCTTTTCGAAAATCAGTGGCAATACATCAATCCCGGCACGGATGGCGGCCTGGAAAACGCCGACCTGGATATCGATCTCGCCTGGGATGTCACTACCGGGGGCCTCACCGCCGACGGGGATACGATCGTAGTTTGTGTGATCGATGACGGCGTCAATATTTCCCACGAAGATCTTGCCGAAAACCTTTGGATCAACCGCGCGGAGATCCCCGATAACGGCATCGACGACGATCTCAACGGGTACATCGATGACTACCGGGGATGGAACGTACTCCAGGACAATGATGATATCGGAGCCGGCGGCACCCACGGATCTTCCGTCACGGGTGTGATCGGTGCCGTGGGTAACAATGGCGTCGGTGTGAGCGGGGTCAACTGGCGGGTAAAGCTGATGACGGTGAAGAGTAATTTCAACACCTCGGAAGCTACCGTGATCGAGGCTTATTCTTACCCCCTGATCCAACGCATGCGCTACAACGAAACGAACGGACTGGAGGGCGCCTTTGTGGTCGCTACCAATGCCTCCTGGGGGCGCGACCGCGGCTTCGCCGAGGATGCTCCCATCTGGTGCGGGCTCTACGATAGCCTGGGTGTACACGGCATCCTCAGCGTCGGCGCTACGGCTAATATGAACCTGGATGTAGACGTGGAAGGCGACCTGCCGACGACCTGCCCGAGTGATTACCTGCTCAGTGTCACGAATATTGACCGGAATGATGAAAAAGTGGCCGGGGCCGGCTACGGCCCATTAAGTATTGATCTGGGCGCTTACGGTCAGGAAGCCTATACCACCACCCGGTCCAATTACGGACTGTTCATGGGAACATCCAGCGCGACGCCACACGTTACCGGAGCCATCGCCCTGCTCTACGCCGCCCCCTGCCCGACCCTCATGGCCGTGGCGAAAAGTGATCCGGCGGGAGCGGCCCTGCTTATCCGGGATTACATCCTGAACTTTACGACTCCGAATACCAGTTTGGAAGACATAACGGTCACCGGCGGCCGACTGAACATCAACAACAGCATGCAGGCGCTGATGGCCAATTGTCAGGACTGCCAGCCCCCTACCAGCGTAAATCCGCGGGAGATCACCGATTCGCAGGCCAGTATTACCTGGATCGCCAACGACAGTATCAGCCGGGTAGATCTGCGTTACCGCATCATCGGCACCGCAGAATGGACGGAGATCACCGAAGCCGTCAGCCCGTATCTGCTGGAAAATCTGCAGCGATGTACCGATTACGAATTTCAGATCAAGACCTACTGTGGAGAGGACATTCTGGATTATTCCGGAAGCCGGACCTTCAAGACCGATGGTTGCTGCGAAGCGCCGGTCCCAATTATAGTTACCGATCTTACGGAATTCAGTGCTACCGTAAGCTGGCCTTCCGTGCTGGCGGCCGACCAGTATATCCTGCGTTTTCGCGAAAGCGGTACGGACACCTGGGAAGAAATTACCACCGCACTGACCACCGTACCGCTGACCGGACTGAATACCTGTACCAATTACGAGTACCAGGTATCCTTAAATTGCAGCGATGACCGTACCGCATCCAGTGACATTTTCACCTTCAACACCCTCGGTTGCGGCGTTTGCCAAGAAGCGGATTACTGCAATCCGGGCACCTACGACGCTAGCGGAGAATGGATAGCACGGGTCAACCTGGGCACACTCAATAACGAAAGTGTATCTAATGACGGTTACGGGTTCTTCAGCGATCTGCAAGCGCCCTATATCGAGCAGAACGGCACCTACGACATTCTCCTGAAGCCGGGCTTTTCCGAGCAGTCCTACAGCGAGTATTTCCTGGTCTGGATCGATTTCAATCAGGACGGCGTATTCGCCAGCGAAGAACTGGTATACGACCCCGGCATGACCACGAGGGATTCGCTGATCGGCCAAATCACCATTCCGGAAAACGCCAAACTGGGCAATACCCGGATGCGGATCGCCATGCGATTCCAGCAGGCCTCCAGCCCCTGTGCTCAGTTTGGTGGTAACATTTTCGGGGAAGTGGAAGACTACTGTCTGGAGATCATTCCGGCGACCAACTGCGCTTTGCCGTCCGCAATGGATACGGTATTTGTCAGCCACGACGAAGCACAACTGACCTGGATGTCCGCGGAGGGGGTATCGGATTATAATGTTCGCTACCGGCCGCTTGCTACGGATGACTGGAATACGCTGAGTGTTTCGGATACCACCATTCTCATCAGCGGTCTGGATCAGTGCACCAGCTACGAGGCCCAGGTACAGTCCGACTGTGGAGTTAATCAAAGTATTTTCTTCGGCAACCTGCCGTTTATCACCGATTGCGTGAATGCTGTAAACGAACCGGAAAAGCTCAATTCCTGGCGAGTATTTCCCAATCCAGTCCGGGAACAGTTGACCGTATCCTGGGATCTCCGGGAACTCCCGGCCCATGGCCTTGGCGTCCGGATACTCAGTACCAGCGGTCAGGTGCTCTACCGGCGGGATGGGGCCGGGCATACCGGCCGGCAACAGATCGTAGTCCCTACCCGCGATCTTCCGGCGGGACTTTATCTCGTGCAGTTGACCGACGGCCGCAGTGTACTGGCGGTTGAGAAAATCGTTAAACTGCAGTAGTCTAACTTGCCTCCGGCGGATCGCTTGTTCCGATCCGCCGGAGGCAGAACTGATTTAAGGATAAGAAGACAAAGCATCCATTTGTGAATTTCCTACATCGGAACTGAGACAGATGGAACTGCTCCGCCCGGAAATCTACTGAACTAATATTTTCCGTAAGATCGGTTGTTCGTGATCCGTCCGGATCTCCAGCAGATAGAATCCGGCTTCCAGCCCGTCCAGATCGTATTGTCGCTTGAAAAAAGAATAAGCCCTTACCGGCCGCCCCGTGGCATCCCGCAGGAGTAACAAACGGACCGGTCCCAGATCGGCATCCGTTTCCAAGGTAAAGGATTTCCGGGCCGGATTGGGAAAGACCCGCAAATGACCGGCCAGCGGATGTTGGGTGCCGACCGTTGCCGGGAACTCATAAGCACCAATATCAAAAGCTGCACCCTGCGGACGGGCATTGCCCGAGAGATCGATCGCAACGACGGATTGCACCGCGTCCGTTCCCCGATCAATGGCCGGTGATCCCGCTTTCAATTGAAAATCCTGTCCTCCGGGATCGGCGAATACATTTTCCGGATCATCGACCAAAAGGGAATGCTCATCCAAGCCGAGACCTTGCCACTCACTAAGGGGTACTGTGGACCCATCTCCGGTGGCACTGAGTTTATCGTTCAACAGATTATAATCACTGCTGAACTGCTCGATATTTTCCGCCGCAATACATCCCCGCCAGGCGTGTTGATTGATGATAATATTGTTGTAGATCTCGGTGCCTACATTGGAACCGGCTTTAACCAGTATTCCCCAGCGCCCGTCGTCCGGAACGATGATGGTATTGTTGTAAATTTTGGCGCCCCGGCTGGGAATAGCCCCATCCTGCTGGAAGAGTGCGATCCCCTGGGCCGAATGATTATTGTAGATGAGATTGTTGTAGACCACCGGATTTTCCACCCCGTCCATATTGATCCCCGCGGCCAGATTATTGTCAAATATGATATTGCCGTACACCTGCGCGTCGGAAATGATACCGTCACCACCGGCCGAAAGATCGCCGTTCATGTGGATGCCGATATTGTTGTTGCCGTAGCAGGTATTGTACCGGATGATAGGCCGGTCCGAACTATTGGAGACATAGATGCCGTGCTCGTCGATCGAATTGGTACAGGTATTGAACTCGATGAGGATGTCATCCGTAAAGGCCGTAAAGATCCCGCGTTCGGCATTATTATCACAGGAATTATTGCGTACCACACAGTGATCGCCTAATACCACCCGAATGCCGTTGCCGTTACCGGGCATATTGTTACAAATGAATCCGTCGATAACGATATGATCCGCATTTTCCACATTGATCCCGTCGTTGCGGATGGGGCCCGACTGATTAATAAGTGCCTGGGTGCCCGTGGCCCGGAAGACGATGGGTGCCGCCGGGGTACCGCTCACGTCCCGCACATCAAAGCCGGCATAAGTGCCATCGGCCACAAATACCGTATCGCCGGCGGCAATCAGCCCCACAGCGTGCTGAATGGTAATAAAAGCTTCCGCGGCGCTGAGCCCGGAATTGGCGTTCGATCCGCCGTTGGCTACGTAATAATTGGTGGCGTGAAGGCCGGTAGAGCCGGCCAGGCCGACCAGCAGCAGGATCAGTTCTTTAATTTTCATAGGGTTGGGTTTTAGGTTATGCATCTTACCGTAGGCTTTGAGCAAATTGCCGGTCTTCTAATGAGCGATCAGCAATTTCTTCACGATCCGTCGGTCGCTGCCCGCTTCCTGCAATATCAGATAATATTTGCCGCCAGGCAATCCGGCCAAATTCAGAGTGAAAGAATCTTGCACCGGGCGTTGTATAAATATTCGGCCATGGTCATCGGAAATGTGCAACTGATAATTACCCGATTTGGACAAACTCAGTGACACCCGGTCCGTCGCCGGATTGGGGAACAACACAACTTCTATCGGGTGACTGTCCCACACGGCCGTTGGCGTTTCATCCGGGCAGTAAGGCTCCGCACCCAGGGCCGTAGGGTCCGATACACCGGGATTAATGGTGGGATCGGTGTCGTCCTCATCCTCTCCAGGCAAATAGCCGTCATTGTCTTTATCGAAAGGAGAATATTTCCACAATTCATTACCACTCACGCCGTCATTTCCCGAGAAATAGATGAATTCCTTATACCGGATAAAATCCGCCGGATCGCCACTACCCGATCCCGGATAGAGGTCGAAAACCATGCGGGTACCGTCCGGAGTGCCGTCGGTAGACCACAGCTCCCGGCCGTGCATCCCGTCATCGGCGGTGAAATACAAAAGCGTATCCAGCGAAAAAAAATCGCGGACGAAGCTGTTACCGGGGCCCGGCAGGACATCTTTTACCAGATGCGCGCCCTCCGGGCTACCGTCCGTTCGCCACAATTCCGTCCCGTGCTCACTATCCACACCCACCACGAAGTATAGGTGATCTCCGTGTACAAAGAAGTTGTACGGACTGCTGTCCTCCCCTCCCGGATTGATGTCCTGCACCAATTCCGTCCCCAGCTCCGTACCGTCCGTTCGCCACAACTCCCGGCCGTACTGAGGAGAAAAGGCGGAAAAATATATTTCCCCTTTGAAGGCCGTAAAATGGGTCGGACGCGAACCAAAACTCCCGGGGAAGATATCGGCAATCCGGTAAGTGCCGGCCTCCGTTCCGTCCGTTCGCCAGATCTCCTCTCCGGAAACCCCATCATCTCCGGCGAAGTAGGCGAGTTCACCGAGCGTTATAATGCCGCTGATATAGGAATACGAACCGTTGGAGCTATAGCGATTGACATCCTTCACCAGTTGAGTACCCGCTTCCGTACCATCCGTTTTCCACAGTCCAACGCCGCGCATGCCGTCATCAGCCGTAAACAGTAAAATGGTATCCCCCAGCACCGAATTTGCCGGTGGCAAGAGGGGTAGCGACTGGCCGTTGGGGTCAATATCTTTCAGCAGGCGGGTGCCCTCCGTCGTGCCGTCAGAGATCCACAGCTCCTCCCCCACGCCGGGTGTAAAGGCGTTAAAGATCAAATTTTCGCCTAATCGTTTGATCCGTTCGGTAGAGGAGTTTCGGGTACCCTCCCCGATATCCAGTAGTACCTGGGTGCCGGCTTCCGTGCCGTCGCTCTGCCAGATTTCCCGCCCCAGATCCGGGTGTTCCGCCGTGAAGTAGAATTTATCGTTCAGTACCGTGGTCAGGATCAGATTGGAAGACTCCGGCCCCGGGTAAATATCCTTGACCGGGAAAGTCCCGGCGGCCGTGCCGTCTGTGATCCAGGGTTCGTGCCCGGAGCACCCGGCCCGGGCCCGGAAAACCAGATGTTCGTTAAAAAGAGTCATCACGGAAATAGTGGAACTGGCATTGGCGGTATTGAGGTCAATGTACAATTCCGTCCCCGCTTCGGTGCCATCGCTTTGCCAAAGCTCCAGGCCATGCATACCGTCGTCCGCGATCAGATAAGTGATCCCTTCGGATACCGCGAGGCCGCTGATGTCCGATCCGTAGGTTCCGGGAAAAATATCCCTTACCAGTACGGTTCCATCCTCCGTTCCGTCCGTTTTCCAAAGTTCGGGGCCGTGTATACCATCATCGGCAATGAAGTAGAATTCGCCGCCGTTTTGCACGCCTTTGACCCGATAATCTATGCCATCCGGACTACCTTGCCGGATGTCTTTCAACAGGTAGGTCCCCGTTTCGGTGCCGTCCGACACCCAAAGTTCCCGGCCGTGCGTGCCGTCCCTGGCTGAGAAATACAAGCGATCTCCGGCCACAAAGAAATGTTGCAGATAACTGTGATCACTACCCGGGGTAATGTCCTTCACCCGCCGGGTACCGGCAGCAGTACCGTCACTGGCCCAAAGCTCATTGCCGGCGGCTTCGTCCGATGCGGCAAAAAATAACTGCTCCCCAACCACCCTGAGATTAGCCGGGGAACTGGAAGCACTGCCCGGCAGCAGGTCCATAAAAATTTGAGTGCCGTCTGCGGTACCGTCGCTACGCCAGAGTTCGTAGCCGCTTGCACCGTCGTTCGCAATGAACCACAACTGCCCCCGAAAACTGGTCAGATAATGTACCCCGTTAGCCTGGTTAGCCGGATCGATGTCCTTAACCATCCGGGTACCGGCAGTAGTGCCGTCACTCATCCAGAGTTCCCGTTCAAAGACCGGATCGTCCAGTGTGAAGAACAGTTGATCGCCTATCGCCACAAACTGTTCGGGAAAGGAATTATCCGGAAGCGGGGCCACGAAAGTAGTACCGGGCGCGCTGCCGTCCGTCTTCCAGAGTTGAAAATCGTAATTGACATCGCGAATGATGAAAAAGATCTCTCCTCCGAGTTTTGTGAAATAACCGTTCCAACCGCTCGCATTACCGTTGGAAGGAAAGGACAGCAGCAGGCTATTTTCGCTAGTGGCCAGGTCCGACCTCCAGATCTCCGTGAGGCCCGTACTGCTCCGGTAAATCACCGAATAGACCTGATCATCGATAATTACCAGATCGTAAAAAGCATTGAAGGCACCCGGTGCCGAAAAATTGGTCAGCACTTCGGCCTGGGAGTTGTTGCCCGCTACTTTGAAGAATTCCGTGCCGAATTCGGGAGTATGGGCACTAAAAAAAATTCCCTGGGACCAGGTAGTCAGATGCTCCGGGAAAGCGCTATCGTTGTTCTGGTTGATATCGGCTACCAGTACCTGGGCTTGAACCGGACCGTTTGGACATAGGAAGAGCAGGGCGAAAAGGATCATCAGAGTCGGCGTTCTCATGCGTTACTTTTATTTGTAAAATTCGATCAGAGGAGTTTTCTAAGATAGAAACTGGTTTAAAAGACCGGTTTTTAACAGTTTTTATTTTACGCCTTCTAGCTTTAAGCTCGACTTTAGCATTTTAAGCAGTTCTATAAATGAGAGCTATCAAATGCTCAGTAAAGTCATTATTTAATTTATGCACATCCGGGTTTAAAGCGGATGTTTGAAAATACATTGGAGCCCAGGTTCGCCTTCGAACCTGGGGAGTAGCATCCGAAAAAGTCGGATATCTCCAGGGCTACGCCCTTCACCGATCTGATTCAAACCACAGCCCTAATCGGGATGGGTAGGCGGCTTTAGCCGCCGTCCCCCCCACACCACCGGGCATACGCTTTAACGTACCACGGCGGTTTTCTCTAAGATTTACCCGCTTGGATGACGACTATAGATCGTAGGCCCTGTTCGGCGAACCATTGGAGCCCCATTGCCTTCATCACCGGACGGTAGTTAGCCATTGGCCACCACGAGTAATACATGACTGCATTCCAGGCTTGGTATTCTACTACTCCCAAACTGCGTAGAAAGCGATAGGTCGCATAGCGCCTTTGGTGCTGTTTAAGAGCATAGCACCTCAGGCGCTTACGTATCCACCTGTCCAAGTCTCTGAATGTACTTAACCAGGTGTTGCACCGGCGGTAATATACCGCCCAACCCTGATTAATCCGGTTGACCTGTGCTATGATCTGCTCAAGGCTCAGACCACGGTTGCGTTTGGTCACTTCTCGGATCTTGAACTTCAGCCGGTCAACGCTGGCATCAGCGATGCGGATCTTGCCGTTCTGCTCGATCGTATGACCTAAGAACTTGACCTGATCGCATCGCCTCACTCCGCTCTTTTCGCGGTTGACTTTCAGCTTCAGCTTCTCCTCGATAAATTGGATCAGACTACTCATCACGCGTTCGGCTGACCGTTTACTGCTCACGAAGATGTTACAGTCGTCAGCGTAGCGCGCAAAGCTCAATCCACGTACTTCCAACTCTCGATCCAGTTCGTCCAATACGATATTGGACAGCAGCGGTGATAAGGGACCACCTTGCGGCGTACCCGATAGCCGTTGACGGACCAATCCGTCTTGCATCAGACCTGCTCGTAGGTAGTTTCGGATTAACTTAAGTACGCTCTTATCCGAAATCGCTTTATTCAGCCGGCTCATTAGCCGGTCGTGGTTGATCTCATCAAAGAAGCTTTTAAGGTCAATATCTACTACCCAGGTCTTGCCGCCCAGTACATAACCGGCTGCTCGCTCAATGGCCTGATGAGCCGAACGGCCCGGGCGGAAACCATAGCTGTATTCACTGAAGTAAGGATCGTAGATAGGTTGCAGCGCATTCAGCAGACTTTGCTGGACTACCCGATCCTCTATTGTCGGTATACCCAGACGGCGGGTGCCGCCGTTAGGCTTCGGTATTTCTACCAACCTGACTGCATCCGCGCGATAGTTCCCTTGACGAAGTTGATCGTGAAGGCCGGTCAATTGAACCGTTAAATCCTGCTCATACATGGCCAGTGTCACTCCATCTACTCCGCCTGCTCCCTGATTACGTCTTACTTCCTGAAAGGCTCGGCCTAAGGACCCATAATCCGATATTTTGTCCATGATCCCCACGGTCAAGGTACGTTGTTCTTGTAAGCGAGAAAGCAACTCGGCCCGCTTGGCGATTCGGCTGGTGCCGCCAGCTGTTTCCCACCCCGCTTCGCTTTGGCTTTCGAACAGATCGCCCTGTTCAAATGGCCCTCGCAATTCCGACTTTTTGTCACTTTTACTCATTTGCAGAATACTTCCTTGCTTAGAAAATTCAGGCCTTCCTCAAAAAAAATTGAGTACTACGCCCTCTGCTGACTTCTGGTCTCCTGGATTTCTTCGGTACTCGCGCGTACCTCCGACAATGGCCCAGTGAGCCAGATCTCCCGGGGTAAGCCATCACACTTGCATCCGCTGCGGCTGAATTTACCCTTCGATCCTCCGACTGCCTGTTGGGATTATACGCTTTATGGTACGCTTCCCCGAATCCAAAGGCCTACTATTCAGTTTCTGTGCGTCCGCACCAGGATTTTGCCTTAGCCTTCCTTCAGATTCTCAGTCGCCCGAGACACCCTTGGCTTTAGCTACGGGGTTCCCGACAGTTGGCCCCCTTGGGACTTGAGCAATACTTCCGTATCTTTCGCACCCGTTAGTGTGATGGCATGCCCGGCACACTAAATATTTCAGGGCGATGCCCTTATAATCCTCAGCGGCGTAGCTGCGGAAATATTTGTAGATCCATCATGTATTTTGCAGCGAAGGGCGTAGCCCTGGCCATTAGATTGCCAAGAATGTACCTTTTTCTTCATTATTGATTGAACCCAATGTCAAAATGCTAAAGTCGAGCTAAGCGCCGGAGATGCCCAATACTTCGCGGGAGTGTCGGCCCTGTTCCAGGCAGTCCAGGATAAACCGGGCCACCTGTTCCCGGCTGACGGTCAGTTTCATTTTGGGGACGTTCTGCTTGCTGATAATTACCTCTTTCTGATCCCGCGCGTTGGTCAGACCGCTGGGGCGCAGAATGGTCCAGTCCAGATCGGTTGCCCGCAGGATGTTTTCGTGCCGGGCGTGATCGCGGTAGGGAAAACGGATATTGCTGTTGCGGATAAACCAGGCAAACCAGGCCGGTATTTCTTCCGAAGATTCATTCACGCCCCAGGCAGAAATAGTGATGATCCGGCGAACGTTTTCCACCGCCATCATGCGGGTGATCTTGTCGATGCTGTCGGAGATCAGATCTTTCGGCGATCGCAGGGGAGCCCAGGGCCAGTCGGACGTCCGCGAGACGTTCAGCGCCGACAGGACCGCATCGGAACAGCAAAGGGCCGGTTGCAGTACTTCCGGATCATTGGGCATACCGGTCCACACCTGCAGCCGTTCGTGTTCGATACCGAGCATATCCGGCTGTCGGGCGATCAGCCGCACTTCATGCCCGCGCTCCAGGGCCTGTTGCAGGATTTCCCGGCCGGTTCTTCCCGTTCCGCCAATAAGGGTAATTTTCATACTAAAGATCCGTTTCCCATATCAATATAGCCGGAGTCTATTCCCGTAGGAATGACCGGTCATGTATATCGAAAGGGAAATTAAAACTTTTTCACGGATCGAGGTCCGCACCAGTGGTAAGCAGCAGTTTTATTGAGTAGCCTCCGAGAAAAGATGAGTGGCGATGACCTCGTATACCTGATGGGCCGCCAGGGAATCGCCCTCCGGACCCGAACCGGATGAAGCCACCAGCACGGGCCAGTCCAGCCGATCCGCCGGCCGCAACCCGTGCGACCCTTTGATAAGATCCGCATCCAGCGGGATCACATCCATCAAAGCGCGAAAGCCCAGTTTACGCAAGATCACTTTCCCGGCGGCGTAGGCTTTGGGGAAGCGCAGGGCGGGATTAAAATGCATTTCCACCGGATCGTAGCCCGGCTTCCGGTGAATGTCGACGGTCCGCGAGTAATCGGGCGCTTTGCGATCATCCAGCCAGTAATAGTAGGTAAACCAGGCCCTGGGTTTCGCCAGCAGGACCAAGTCACCCGCACGCGGGTGATCCAGATGGTGTTCGGCTTTGCCGGCTTCGTCCAGGATCTTTCCGATCCCCGGCACCGTTTCCAGGAGCGCCCTCACCCGGGGCAGATCCGCTTTATCTTTAACGTAGACGTGGGCGATCTGGTGATCGGCCATGGCAAAAGCAGAACTGGCCCCGGCATCAAAAACCTCCAGTCCCAATTCCTCCCGCACGGCGATATGCCCGGCCTCCCGCAGAACACGGTTGATGTGGACGGGTTGATCTACGGCGGTAATACCGTATTCGGACAGCACGATCACTTCCGCACCGCGGGCTTCGTAAAATTCGATCAGTTCTTTACTCACCGCATCGATCTCGCGCAGATCCTGATCCACGGAAGGATGATCCGGTCCGTGGCGCTGGGCGTTGTAGTCCAGGTGCGGCAGGTAGATCAAGGTAAGCGTCGGATCGTGCTTTTCCTCGACCCGCATGGCCGAGTGGGCGATCCACTGACTGACTTCGATGCTGGTGGCGGGACCCCAAAATTTGAACAGCGGGAACTGCCCCAGTTCTTCCTGCAATTCATCCCGCAATTCCGAAGGAAAGGTATACACATCGGGGATCTTACGTCCGTCCGAGGGATACATCGGCCGCGGCGTTACCGAAAAATCCACCGTGCTGTACATATTATACCACCAAAAAAGGTTGGCACAGGTAAATTCGGGATTTTTCCGGCGCATGGCCTCCCAGATCTTTTCGCTTTGCACCAGTCGATTGGACTGCCGCCAGAGTTTCACCTCCGCCTCTTCCTCAAAGTACCAGCCGTTAGCGACGATCCCGTGTTCGCCCGGATATTTCCCCGTCAGGTAAGTCGACTGAGCGGTACAGGTGACGGCGGGAATAACGGGATCAATCGTCCGCAGTTGCTTTTGCTGCACCCAGTTGCGCAGAAAAGGCGTACGCTCCCCGATCAGGCGGGAAGTCAGGCCAACGATATTGAGAACGACGGTTTTATTAGCGGTAGGCATATGGAAATTTCGATTCGACGGTATTGGCAATTTCGCCCGGCAGGAGAGCATAACAGTCCGTCTTCTGCCGGGCCCGGGATTAAACAGAGTGCCCTGTGATCAAAGAATGGAAAGTACCCAGCGCAGCTCTCTCTCGATAGAGTCTACCAGTCCGAAGCGGATCTCTTCGGGCAGTACTTCCCAGGTATAGGTTTCTACTTCCCAGTGTTGGGTGATATCCTTGTGGTTGTTCAGTACCAGTTCGATGGCATCGCGGGTAGCCGACAGATGATCGTAGGTATCGATAAAGATCGGAACGTGGAAATGGGTGCGCCATTCCGCCGTTTCGGGATCCAGGATCTGCGGGAGTGCATCGGGCAGATCGTTATAGGAACGATGGCTACCGTCCCGCAGGCGGGCTACCACCTGGTGCAGGTAGGTGCTTTCGTTCAATTGCTCAAACGCTTCCACGATGGGCCCACGATCTTCGGGCCGCTCGGGAAAGGTGGCCTTCAGGGCCGCACTGATCTGTACTTTCCCCACTTTGATTCCGGCGGCTGCCCAGGCCCGAAAGGTGTCTTCCGGAGCTTCGTAGACCACCGCAAAGTGGCAGACATCGTAGCAGGCCTGAATGTGTTCGTAGAGCATGGCGGCAGCTTCGGCCTCACTGATGCCCAGTTTCAGCTGTAAGTACTTCCCACCAATCGGGATCAGGCGCTGCTGGAAAAAATCGATCAGCTCCTGGGTATTTTCCATCAGGCCGTCCGGTTCCGGTTCAATATCCAAATGGAGCTGGATGCCCTTTTCGGCCTTGATCTTCGCCAGATGCGACGCGATCTCCGCCATGTGGATACAACCTTTCTCCCAGGTTTTCGCCAGCTTATCCGGATCACCGGTGAACCAGTAGCGATAGGAAACCGGTGAAGTGGAGATCCCGCCTTCCATACCTTCCGGCAAAAGATAGGCAAGGATATCGAAACAGCGGCGGGTATATTCCAGCCGATCCGTCGTGGACCAGTCGGGCGTATGCACATCATCCTTGACCCGTTCGCGGTGAAAACCGCCGTAGGGAAAGGCATTCATGGTGAAAACGTACATACCGTTGGCCGCCAGCCATTTTTTAAATGCGGGTAACTGGTCTCCCTCCAGTATCTCCTGGCTTGCAATATTGGACAGACGCAAGCCGATACCAAAATCCTGCTCCGGAGCGATCCGCTCCTTCAGCGGCAGGGTATACTCTTTTAAACTTTCCCAAACATCCGACCAATGCTCACCGGGGTGAATGTTGGTGCAATAGGTCAATTGGGAAGACGATGAAATTTTCAAAGGGAAATTTTTAAGTGTGAATGAGCTTTTCCGGACTGGTTTTCCGGGCTTTCGACAGTTCTTCCAGCTTCTCAATAGACTGGATGATCAGTTCCGTATCCATTTCGTGTACTTCCACGCCGCGGCCGATCTCTTCGATGAGCATGATGGTGAGTTCGCCGCCCAGGTGCTCCCGGAATTCCTCCAGTCCCCGGATCACGGAATCCAATTTTTCGGGATTGCGCAGGTTCTGCTTGAGTTCCGGCACAAAAAGGGAAAATCCCAGCGTCTCGATCAAACGGATCACCCGCAGATAACTCGCTTCGTCCAGACGACCTTCGAGATGAGAATAGATCACATCCAGCGCGATACCGATGGCTACGGCTTCTCCGTGCCGGAGCTCAAAATTGGTCATTTGCTCCAGCTTGTGTGCCGCCCAGTGACCGAAGTCCAGTGGCCGGGATGATCCCTTTTCGAAGGGGTCTCCGCCACGGATGTGCTCTGCGTGCAGTTCCGCACAACGAAAGATCTGATCCTGCATCGGCTCCATCGACCGACCGGCAACCGCTACGGCCTCCCGTTCGAGTTGCTCGAAGAATGCCGCATCCTTGATGAGGGCTACCTTGATCGCTTCGGCGATGCCCGCCCGCCAGTCGCGGTCGTCCAGCGTGAGCAGGAAGTGAGCGTCATTAATCACCGCGAACGGCGGATCAAAAGCGCCCAGAAAATTTTTCTTACCGAAGAAATTGATCCCGTTCTTCACTCCAATGCCGGAGTCATTCTGCGACAGCACCGTCGTCGGTACCCGCACGAGGCGTACTCCGCGGTGCGCGATCGAGGCCGCGTAACCCACCATATCCAGCACCGCACCGCCACCGATGGCCAATACGTAGGAATGCCGGTCGATACCGTGCGCTTCTACGGCTTCCAGAATGGTATCTACCAGTTTCGGATCGTTTTTCGCGGGTTCTCCACCGGGTACGACCAGGATCTCATCGATCAACTGAAATCTATCCTGATGCTGTTTGCCGTACCTCTTGATATCGGCCAGCAAGAGCGGGTGGTGTTCCTGCACACCCTGATCTACCACCACCAGGATCTTCGGCGGCCGCGGGCTGTGCCCTGCGGTAATCGTGTCGACCAGGCAGGTATTATCTGACTTAAACAGTCCTTCCGTAAAAAGGACCTGATAGCGAAATGGGACTGAAAAGGACTGATCTATTTTTCTCATGATGAAGTTATGTATCTCCGGCCTCCGGCCGATCTTGTAGATTGTATGCTGTTTCGGTATCGGTCTTTAGTTGTCGAACATTGAAAATTAATAATGCTTGTTTTCACCGCGAAGGCCGCGAAGCCGCGAAGTTTTACAGTGACTTATTTCGAGAAAATTTGCATCAGCAAATTTTTCGATCTTTTGCGACATTAAAAAGCTTAGCGTTTTGGCGACTTTGCGGTGAAATTCAGTCATTTCTGGTTTTAAATTATTAATGTTCCTCACTAATAGACCGGTCACGCTGAATTCAGGTCACTGCGAAAAATTTACCCAGCCTTAAAGATACCGGCAATAAACAGGCGATCAACAGACCGTAACCGATATCCGTAAAACCGGCCGCCAGCGCGGCGTCCAGCAGAATGAGTGTGATCACTCCGGCTTTGACCGCTTTGCGGATATCTCCGGCTTCCTGGCTGTTCCGGGCCCGAAACAAGGGCGGATAAACCAGGGCAAAAAATGCAATAATAAAGGGCAGGGTATTAAGTGTATTATAGGGAAACAGGTAGTCAAGGCTTAGCAGTATGGCTCCCACCAGGGCGTAACCGATAACGGCCAGGGTAAGGTGGGTTTTGTTGCCACCGCCGACTTCGCCCCGGCTGATCAGCGTGATTGAACTGATATAAATAACCGGAAGGATCATCAGCACGGCCGCAGAATTCAGGCTCTCCGGAAAGGCACTCACGCCCAACATCAGATTCGCCCCACGGCAAAGCGACATATTCAATGGGCCCCAAAAGGGGTGATGCTTGCCGACCTTATCGTACAGTAAAGCCAGAAAAGCGGTCAATATTGCTACCCCACCGGCAATCACATTGACGGCGAAAGCGGCCAACACCCCTACTGATAACAAGCCGATCCCCAGGGTAGTTGCCTGCTGCAGGCTGACGGCCCCGCTGGGCAGGGGTCGTTCCGGTCGTTCCACGCGGTCGATGGACAGGTCAAAAATATCATTAAACACCACTCCACCGCCGTAGAGACCGACCGTAGCGATCCAGAGCAAAAAGTAATCCGCCCAGGCCAGTTGGAGACCCTTCCAGATGTTTTCCCCTCCGGCCAGGATCAGCCCAACGGCCATCCCGGCCGCTACATCGGCGATGGCGGTGATCAGGTTGGCCGGTCGCATCAGGAGTAAATACGGCCAGATAGCAGAAGAACGCAGGCTACTCAATTGATTACGATATTCGGATCATCAACCTGCGGTTTCTGGCCCCCTCTCAGTACGGAATTGCCGTTGAAGAGCGCCCGCTGATCGATGCCCTCTTCGCCGCTCCAGTCCTCTTCCTTTATTTGGCCGCTTTTACCGAAGGCCTCCAGGGCATTCTGGTAGCATACCGCGTGCACATCCGCTTCGGAAATGCCGCGCTCCAGCATGAGGCGGGCGGTTTTGGGTACGGCCAGCGGATCGCTGATCCCCCAGTCCGCAGCACTGTTCACCATAATCCGTTCGGAACCGTATTCTTTGACGATCTCCACCATCCGTTCGTTCCCCATCTTGGTAAAGGGGTAAATAGTGAAGGCCGCCCAGTAGCCGCGATCCAGTACTTCTTTAACCGTTTCTTCGTTATTGTGATCCACGATCACCCAGGTCGGGTCCAGACCATGTTCTTCGGATACATCCATACTGCGGATCGTACCGGATTTTTTATCCCGGTGCGGGGTATGGATCTGTACCGGCAGGTTTACTTTTTTAGCCAGTTCCAGTTGCAGACGGTAGTATTTGTCCTCCGCTTTGGTCTGGTCGTCGTAACCGATTTCACCGACACCGACTACCCCCTCCTTCAGCACAAACTTGGGCAAGAGGTCGATCACCTCCTCGGCAAGGGCCTCGTTATTGGCTTCCTTGGAGTTCAACCCGATGGTGCAGTAGTGTTTGATCCCGAACTGGCTGGCCCGGAACCGCTCCCAACCGACGAGGCTGCTGTAGTAATCCTTAAAAGACCCCACTTCGGTACGGGCCTGGCCCAGCCAGAAAGCCGGTTCGATCATTGCGACAATTCCCGCATCGGCCATAGCCTGGTAATCATCGGTGGTACGGGAGGTCATGTGTACGTGTGGATCGATCCATTTCCACTTCTTTCCTTCGCTCATATTATTAAAGTTGTCTGGGTAAAATTTCCCTAAGCGGAAATCCTACGTTTTTCGTTTTACAAACATTGAGATATTCAGGGGAGCACGTAGAATATGGTATTTTATCGCTGGGCGGAAAATAATCCGTTCAATTGAGATCCTCCGCCGGTTATCTGGTCTGCGTTAAATTAGGCATTGCCGGCGGTAATACCTTCCTGCGCCCGCCCGATCTTTTCCCAGGTCCACTCCTGTCCGTCCATAGTGAGCGGCTGCTCGTTGCCGGAAAGGACCAGCTCGGCGGCTACCCGCTGGAGCTCCTGCTCGGAGGCACGCAATTTTTCCAGTGCCTCGCGGTGTTCATCGTTCAACAGGCCGGTAGTCGGTCGCCAGATCTCCGGACTTACATCGCGGCCGGCCGACCAGCGCTCGTGTACATAATCGAGGATCATGCGCGACAGCTCAGCATTGGCCCGTTTGGCTACGCCTTCAATGCGGTACAGCGGCCGTCCCATAAAAGCCGCTTTGAGGAACAACTGGTTCCAGGCAGCTTCCCCGAAAAAAGTTTTGGGATAGGGATTGTCCAGGGCCACCGAATCGAAGACCGGGGCCATATTGGTACGCAACCCTTCCACGGCCAGCGAAGCAAACGCTTCCGGATTCGGCAGGATGGGCAGGGCCGAGAAGATCGCTACCTGCTCCTTCATATCGGCCGTATCGAAAACGTCTTTGATAAAGGCCATTCCCACATCCGCCGCATCCGGCGTACACAGGCTCAGGAAATAAACCCGGCAGGTCCGATCGGTCGTCCACAGGTACGGACGCCAGCCGGCACAGATGTCGTCGGCTGCTTCCCGTTCCGCCGCCGCCAGCTCCATGGGCCTGCTTTGGATGAAACGCGATACCGCAGAAAAAGTTAAATGGAAATCTCCCTTTTCCGGATTGGTGGTGAGCAGTTCGTGTTTATCGTTTAGCCATTGTTGCTCCTGAGTGGAAAGGATCGCAGTCAGGATCTTCCTCAGGTAGCTTTGGGCCAGAGGCAGATCAACCATATTCTTAGACATTAACCTTGCTATCTAGTTGTTCTTTCCCGCTTGTCTGGCAAGCCATTCGGGCGGATCGGAACTCATTTTATTAATGCCCTCAAAGGTAAACAATAGTTGGGAACTTAGCGAAATGTGAGGAGGTGAGCAATATCAGCATGACCGATAAGTTACAAAACCGGCCTGCTTCCCCCGTTATCTCCAAAAACGAAGGACCCGCTTACCGGGTAAAGGTAAGCGGGTCCAATATATCCGTAACGGATCTCAGCCGGTAGCCGGTTCCGTTTAATCTTCCATATCCAGCGCTTCTTCGATCCGCTGCATGCAGTCTTCGTAGTGGTACTCCGTCATTTTATCGGAAGTCCGTTTGGCGGCTTTCTCCAGTTTTTCGTGCAGGTCTTCCAGGGTACCCCGCGTCAGTGAAGTGATATCCGTCACCACCGGATTCACCGAAGCGGTAGAGCGACGGAAAGAACTGCCGCCACCGGAAGATCCCTCGGCCGGTTCGAGCATCTTCATCATTTGCTCCAGGTAGACCTTCTGCAGGTTCCGGCGGAAAACGTTCGGGTTAGCCCCGCTGTTCAACTCCGCCCAGATCCCTCTTTCCATATCCTGGTAGAAATCCATCAGTCCGTAAGCGTTCGGGAAGGCAGATTTTGCCTCGATCAGTCGCTGCAGGCGATCCGTACTATACAGGTTACGCAGTGTGGAAGCCTGCAGGCTAGAGATGGTATTTACGCCCTGATCCGCCGAGATCATCGGTGTGATCTTTTTGTCCAGCAGCCAGGTCGGCTCGTTAAACAGGTGCCGGTGCAGGAAGGAAACTGCATCCTTCTGCATCGCAGCCGGTGCGGGTTCGTAGACGATACCCTCCTGATCGTAGGTCTTGGGATTTTCGAAAATACCCCCTACCCACTTGGTCACGTGACCGATATAGCGGCGGTACTGTGCGAATACATCTCCGTACAGTTCTTCGGCCATCTCGTAGTATTCCGCCTCTTCTTTGGTCCAGTCGATCGCGTTCGGCAAAATGCGCTTCAGGTTCTCGATCCCGTATTCGGAAGCGACCATGGCGTTATCACTCAGGTCTTCACTCTGGGCCCGGGGATCGTAGGTACTGGCTTCGGTGAGGAAGTGCAGCGACGGATTGTCGGCGGCTTTTTCCAGATACCATTTATTGAGGATCTTTTTGTCTTCATCGGCCGAATCGGTGCCGTAGATCGGTTTGTAGTTCCACTCGATGGCCCAGCGATCGTAAGCGCCGACCCCGGGGAAGAGATTCGTTACCCCGTCTCCCGGCTGGGCTACGTAGTTAAAGCGGGCATAGTCCATGATGGAGGACGTATGACCGTTTTCCGCCAGCCAGGCCGCATCGCGCAATTTTTCAACCGGCGTAGCGCTACTGGCGCCGAAGTTGTGACGCAATCCGAGGGTATGTCCTACCTCGTGGGCCGCCACAAAGCGAACCAGTTTACCCATTAGTTCGTCATCGTAAACGTTTTTACGGGCATTGGGATCCACCGCTGCCGTCTGGGTCGTGTACCAGCGCTTCAGCAGGCGCATCACGTTGTGGTACCAGCCGATGTGGCTCTCCAGGATCTCACCGGAACGGGGATCGTGTACGTTCGGTCCGTAAGCGTTCTGGGTTTCGGAAGCGAAATAGCGGATCACGGAGAAGCGGGCATCTTCCAGACTCATGGTCGTATCCTGTTCGGGCCAGTCTTTCGCCAGGATGGCATTTTTCCAGCCGGCCTGTTCGAAAGCGACCTGCCAGTCTTCTACGCCCTGCTTGAGGTAAGAGCGCCACTTGTTCGGCGTAGCCGGGTCAATGTAGAATACGATCGGTTTTTTCGGTTCGATCAGTTCACCCTGCTGCTGACGGCGGGCGTCGGCGGCATTTTTGGCTTCCAGCGGCCAGCGTACGGTGAAGACTTCCCGTTTGGCGCGCTGTCCTTCACCGTCGAAAACCGTATACCCGGTGGCAAAGATCCCAACGCGGGGATCGAAGAAACGCCGGCGGGCCGGTACTTTCGGCAACAGGATCATGGAGGTGTTCATCTCGAAAGTTACCGCACCGGAAGAAAGACCGGCGGATAGATCTACCGTACGGCTCCGGCCGCTGGAACTACCACCACCCGTAGACGGTGGCGCTACACTGTAGGTCCGCACGGCCCGCACTTCCACATTGATCGGATAGGCCCGGATGCTTTCTACGTAGGAACGATCCTTTTCCAGCTTGCGCAATTTGTAGCGCTGTTCGGTACGCGCCGGCAGGTTGAATGCCTGGTTGGGTTCACCGAAAAAGCTGGTCACATCGATCAGCACGGAAGTATCCTTTCTGGTGGCTTTGATATCGAAAGCGGCGGCAATGGGCGGCATATTCGAATTGGTCACCGCGGTGGTTATGGGCTGAGTAGTATCGGCGCTTACGTTAACGTAATCGATGATCTTGACGAAGACTTTTTTATTGGGACCTTTCTCGAAGCGAAATACTTCGCGGTTGGCCTGCTCTCCCCCGTATCCGGCACCGGTCGGCGCTTTGGAAATGCGGGTGATCGCCATGATATCCCGGCCGAAAACGGAATCGGGGATCTCGAAGTAAAACTTGTCGTCTACTTCGTGCACGGTGAGCATACCGGCCATGGATTTGGCTTCATCGGTGATGATCTCGTCGAAGGATTTTGGCTTCTTTTTGTCGGTGCTGTCCTTCTTTTCGGAATTGTCGGCCGCCGCTGCTCCCGGTCGGCCGCCCCGTTGGGCGTCCACCGAGGTAGGTGCCAGTGCCAGGCACAAAAGCATCAGGCACGGGAAGAACAGTGATCTCAGAGTAGATTTCATCATACTAGTTTTGTGGCCGTCCGGCGGGCCGGACCGTTGCCATTTTTGATTGGAAAATTATAAGCGTTTTAATAAAAGCGCGGACCATTCAAATGTCCGTACAGACCGTACCGGATAGTCGACTGCGGCCTGGTGCTATCGTTTTGCTCCGGTACTAACAAATTGGATCCGGAAAGGATGCGCGGTTTGTGGAATAGTACCTGGAACCGTATATGATCTTTGGGATATAGGATAGGAATTTTAATGGCGGCCTAAGATAAGGGAGAAATGGATTTGAAATCTGTGGGAATTCTGATTTTTTGATAAAATGTCAAATAACTTACCTCTACAGCGTAATTTTTTATGAAATATCTAAAATTTCAATTTGCTTTTGGTTGAAATATATTATGTCACCCGGGCTTTTGCCCAGTAATTCCCGGCTCACGGGCGCTTCCGTAGAGATCGCATAGTACAGTCCGTCATCCAGGCGGATCTTGCCCAGTCCGATTGAGATAAAATACCTGCCCGCACTGGTGATCACCAGGCTTCCGGCTTCCACTCTGGCGCACCGGCGCTCCGGGTCGATCTGTTCCAGTACCCGTTTCAGGTGGAGGGCATTGGCGAGTTGGGTCCGGTACTTTTCTTCTTCCTGTTGCATCATGGCCCGGCCCGTCTCGTATTTATCGCCGACACTGCTTTTGGTTTCATTATTGCGGGATTCCTCCACGGAGGCCAGCGCAGCTTCCAAATCTGCAATTTGCTGCCGGACCTTTTGATCACAGTGTTCAAAAAGCTGCTGTTTCAGGAAAAGTGGTTCACTCATATTGCGGAGCAGTAAGTGGTTTTGAATTTCGAATACACTGGTTTCAAACAAATGGTGATTGTCATTTCCAGTCGTACCCTTAGCCCGCACAATGTAAGGTTTTAAGTGATAAACCATAAGCCGCCCCAAAGGCCGGGGCTTAATATCCCTGCATTTTTGCACGACCTTATAACGGTCCCAAAGGACATCAGCTTATGGTTCCTCACCGAGTCGTTTTTATGACATATTACCGATTAATTCCCCCCAACTGGTAGCCAGGTGCCGGGCTTCTGCCTTGGACAATTCCAGCTTTTCCCGGGTCAGGTCCGGATTCAGGTCCAGCGGCTGCGCATTGATAAAAGAAATATCCTGAATACCGGCAAATCCAAAAATAGCCCGAAGATAGGTTGCCTGATAATCCAGTGAGTTCAGCGGACTGGCCGGTCCGTAATCCGACCCTCTGGAGCAGATACAGACCATTCTTTTGTGTTGAGCCAGTCCAATGGGGCCTCGCTCCGTGAACTGAAAAAGAATGCCGGCCTGCATGATCACGTCGATGTAGTGTTTCAGCACATACGGGATCGTGAAGTTCCACATGGGCGCGGAGATCACATAGGCGTCGAAAGCCATAAAATCATTAGCCAACTCTGCTATTCTACGCCAACTATCCCTTTTTTTCTCGTTGAGCTCCTGCCCGGATATCAGGGCATATTTGGCGGCAACGGCATCACCGTGTACCGGTGGGAGCTCCACTTCAAAAAGATTCAGTTCGGTTACTGCAACTTCCTGATGCCTGGCCTGCAGTGCAACAATGAACTCTCTGGTAATAGCCAACGTACGCGACTGCTCGCCCCGCGGCGAAGCGATTAGATGTAAGATCTTCATAAGTAAATGTTTAGGTTAGATCTTCAAAGAAAGCGTAGCGGGGAATGCATAGAGCACGAGGTCGATGGAGCGTCAGATACGACCATGACATAGATCAGAAGAAGGCAAATAGTTGCAAAAAGAGAGAATTGACGGGACTGTTGTGGAGCGTTCCTAAAGAAAATCAAATAAGCTGAGTTAAGGTAGTACCGGGAACAATTTATTTTCTATTTCATACCGTTTGAATTAATCTTTATCTTCAGGGTCAGATCTTCGGGGATCTTTTTTTACTCGCAGATCCATTACCATATTTTTCCCGGAGTCCGGGCAAAGGTTTCCCAAATCCAAAGGACAGCTTCACTTCTTATATCTAACACCCTCAAATATCCGATCCATGCTGAAAAATTTCGCTTCCCTGTTCGCACTACTTTTTCTAATTGCGTGTACGCCTTCACCAGCGCCCTCGGAGGAGCCGACTCCGGAAGCTACCGCACTCACGGGAGCGCCTTTGTATTCCCCTCCGCCCCCGGATAAGTTGCTGGAGGACATGGAGCAAGCGGAAGCCAAATACCAGGAAGATCCTGAGACCATTGACAATATTGTATGGTTTGGCCGCCGAACGGCCTATCCGGGCTTTTACCGCGATGCCATCGACATCTATACCCGGAGTATCGAACAGTATCCGGATGCACCGGTGCTCTACCGGCACCGCGGGCATCGCTACATTACCGTGCGGGAATTCGATAAAGCGATCGCGGATCTGGAACGGGCTGCTACGCTGATTGAAGGGACGGAAGATGAGATTGAGCCGGACGGCATGCCCAATGCCCGGAATATTCCACTCACCACGCTGCACAGCAACATTTGGTATCATCTGGGATTGGCCTACTATCTGCAACAGGATTGGGAAAATGCCCTCACCGCTTTTACCAAATGTCGGGACCTGGGCCTAAATGACGACAATCTCGTCTCCAGCACCCACTGGATTTACATGATCCTGCGGAGAATGGGCGATGAAGCCGCAGCCGAAGCGGCCCTTGATCCCATCCACGCCGATATGAATATCATCGAGAACGGGTCTTATTGGAAGCTCTGTCGTTTTTACCAGGGGGAACTCTCCGAAGAAGAGTTGATCGATCCGAACGATTCTTTTTCTGCCAACGATGCCGTCCGTTACGGGGTAGCGAACTGGCATTATTACAATGGTCATACGGAGATTGCTCGCGAACAGCTTACGGAGATCGTTGAGGCAGACGGTTGGAATTCGTTTGGGCATATTGCGGCGGAAGCGGATCTGGTGCGGTTGTAGATGTGGAAATGTGTGAAAGTGGAAATGTGTTAATGTTGGGTATGGACTCCCGATGAATTGACGTATACGTTTTTGTCTTATATGCCTTCTGGATCATTTGTGGGTTGCGGTCTGTTCCCAAAACATAAGATGAGGGTAATGCTATGCCGGGATCGGTTTTCCGATAGCATACCGGAAAACCGATCCACGGCATAATACTCTCATCTATTCATCAAGCCATCATTTCTTCTTCCACCAGATCCAGTTCCAGGCGTACGCCTTCGGGGCTGCGTTCCACGACCTGAAATCCGCGTTTTTTCAGTACGTGGCTCATTACTTCGTTCAGGTGCAGTACCTCGGCGAACAATTTGTGAATACCCTTTTCCTGGGTAATTTCCAGGATGAAATCGGTGAGGGCCGTGCCCAGTCCCTGATCCTGCCAGGGGTCGGCTACCAGAATGGCGTACTCGGCCGTTTCCTTCCAGGCATCACTGATCACCCGTACGACACCAGCCATTTTCTGCTCGCCGTCTTCTTCCACCAGTGCGATGATCGCCATTTCCCGATCGTAGTCGATCTGCGTGTACCGCACGAGGGAATTGTGGCTGACATCGAACGAATGGCTGAAGAAGCGGAAGTAAATGGACTGCTTCGATACGTGGTCAAACATCGCCGCTTCCAGCGGTTCGTCTTCCGGGCGGATCGGCCGCAAAATGGCCTTCTTACCATTCTTGAGGGTGATCTCCCTGCGGTACTGGGTTGGGTACGGACAGATCACCAGGTGGTCGTAGGGACGTTTCCGGTCGATCACATAGTCCTCGTCCAGCACGATGTGTGCGTCCAGCGCCACGCCGCCGTTCTCATCCACGGCGTAGGGGTTGATATCCACTTCTTTGATCTCCGGCAGGTCCATAAGCAGGTAGGAGAATTTGACCAGCAGGAACTGGATGTTCTCCAGATCTACGCCCGGCATTCCCCGGAAGCCCTGCAGCAATTTGTAAGCTTTGGTATTTTCGATGATCCGCTGGGCCAGCGCCATGTTTTGCGGCGGCAGCCCCATGCTCGTATCCTTGTACAACTCGACGTAGATACCACCGGTACCGAAAACGATGACCGGGCCGAAAATCGGGTCCTTCTTGGAACCGATCAGCAATTCGTAGGGCTTTTTGATCATTTTCTCGACCCGTACGCCTTCGATCTTGGCATCCGGCACGTGTGATTTTGCGTTGGAAACGATCCGCTCGAAAGCCTTTTTCACCTCTTTCCCGGATTCCAGATTGAGTTTAATGCCACCCACGTCCGTTTTGTGGGCGATGTCCGGAGAGGCAATCTTCATAGCTACCGGGAAGCCGATCTCTGCGGCGTATTCGGCGGCAAGCTCCGCCGTTTCCAGCACTTGGCCCGGAGGGGTAGCAATGTCGTAGTAATTGAGCAGCTGTTTGGCTTCCAGTTCGTTCAACTGTACACGTCCGGATTTCCGGATACCGGCCAGTAATTCCCGGGCCGCTTCTTTTTCGAAATTCAGCTTTTCGGGAACGTTCGGCGGCGTTTCGTAAAACAGCTCCAGGTTTTTCGAATACTTGTACATTTTCAGAAAGACCTCCACGGCACTTTCCGGATAACGGTAGTTCGGGATCTTGGCCCGCTCCAGGATCTCCCGGCCTTCTTTCACTTCGGTCTCGCCCATCCAGCAGGCAAATATGGGTTTCTGGGTCTTCAGGGACACCAGGGCCTCGGCGATAGCTTCGGGATCCGTTACTTCCTGCGGCGTGAGCACCACCAGTGTAGCGTCCACATTCTCATCCGCATTACAGGCGCGGACTGCCTCCAGGTATTTTTCGGCGCCGGCGTCCCCCAGTACGTCCACCGGGTTGTTGTGACTCCAGTGGGCCGGAAGGACGGCGTCGAGCCGTTCCATGGTAGCGGGTGCCAGTTGAGCCAGTTCGCCTCCTTTTTCGGTCAGGTAGTCGGTGGCCAGTACGCCCGGGCCGCCGGCATTGGTCACGATGGCCAGCCGGTTGCCCTTCGGCAGTGGCTGCATGGCCAGCGCCTGGGCGATGTTGAACAACTGGGCGATCGTTTCCACCCGGATGATACCCGCCCGGCGGAAGGCTGCTTCGAATACGGCGTCATTACCCGCCAGCGAACCGGTATGCGACATGGAGGCCTTCGCTCCGGCTTCGCTTTTCCCGGATTTCAGCACGATGATCGGCTTATTGCGGGCAAACGCGCGGGCCGCACTCATGAACCGCCGGGGATCTTTCAGGCTCTCCATGTAGATCAGAATGCTGGAGGTATTGGGATCGTTACCGAAATAATCGATCAGGTCCGCAAAGCCAACATCCACCATCGAACCGATGGAAACGAAGTGACTGAAACCGACGCTCTGGTCGAGCGACCAGTCCAGAATACCGGTACACAAAGCGCCACTCTGGGAGATGAACGCAATGTTGCCCGGCAGGGCCATATCCGCCGCAAAGCTGGCGTTGATGCCAATGGACGGGTTAATGAAGCCGAGACAATTGGGACCGATCACCCGCATTTTGTACTTGCGGGCTTTTTTGAGGATGTCCTGGTACATTGCTTTCCCTTCCGCTCCGGCTTCTGCGAAACCAGCGGAAAGTACCACCAGGCCGCCCACTCCCGAGCGACCGCACTCTTCCACAACGGCCGGTACCACCTTGGCCGGAGTAGCGATCACCGCCAGGTCGACCTTATCCGGGATCTCCGATACCGAGCGGTAACAGGGGACGCCCTGGATGGTCTTCCGTTTGGGGTTTACCGGATAGACTTTTCCTTCGAAGCCACCGGTCAGCAAATTTTTGATCAACGCATTACCGACACTTCCTTCCTGATCCGAAGCGCCGATCGCGGCAATGGTTTTTGGTTTGAATATTTTTTCAAGTCGGTGTGCCATAGCTTTAGAATTTCCAGTATGGTTGAAGATAATTGATCAATACGTGCAGCCGGTTCTCATATTCCTCCCAAATGGTGCGGGAGGAAGTGGTGGGAGCTTCCTCGTAGGGAGCTTCTTCACCGTTGACCCCGGCTAAAAAATTATATACACAACGGGGCAGTTCCTCTACATTGTAGCCGCCCTCGAGGGTTGCAAAAAGATGATCGAAACGCTCACTCAGCGTTTTGCCGATCCGGTAAAAACTGCCGACCGTTACCCGCAGTTCCAGCAGCAGATCGAAAACGTGCGCATCAAAACCGGCGCTGATCGCTACCACATCGGGTTGAAACTGCTTTTCCACCAGTGGTAGAAAGGTGCGGAAAGCATCCATAAAAATATCGTCTCCGCTTTGCGGGGGCAGGGGAACATTGATCGTATAGCCGGTACCGCTCCCCTCGCCGATCTCCGATACCCGGCCGTTCCCGGGAAAGGCCGGATACTGATGAATAGACCAGTAAAGTACCTGATCGGTATCGTAAAAGATGTGCGAGGTACCGTCGCCGAGATGCCCGTCAAAATCGATCAGCAGTACCCGCTTACCCTCGTTCACCAGTTTTTGGGTAGCGATGGCCACGTTGTTGAAGAGGCAAAAGCCGCTGGACCGGTTCGGGTAGGCGTGGTGTCCGGGAGGACGGACCAATGCAAAATCTCCCGTTTCACTGGCCATGATGGTCGCACCGACCGCCGCTACGGCCGCTGCGTACGAACCGGGAGATACGCGGGTATCCCGGTCGAGCCAGTCCCCATCCAAATGAGCATTCCTGATGTTTTTAATATATGCCGGCTCGTGTACCAGTGCGAGATAGGGCGTAGCGTCGATGATCTCCGTCTCGGGAACATCCGGGAACACCTCCAGGCGTTTTACATTTTCCGGATGCATGCCGGTATCATGTTGTAGAAAGATCTTATTGAATATCAGTTTCATAATCTCTTGGGAAACATTGTAATTGGTCACGAAAGTAGTGGGAAAAGCAGCGTGTAATGATGATAAAAATCAGGGTATCCGCTGACGAAACACATCCCTCCTCCCCCGTCGTAAAACCCACATATTACTAATGAATTTTTATCATTCCGCTACCGGCTAACGGCAAATCTAATGCCCCGAAAACCGGGATTATTGAAATTAAAAACGGTCTGGCCGATCGGTCTTTTTCCGTCATAAAATAGTCAGAAATTCTATTTTTTTTATCTTCATCACCTTTTGAAAGCGACAAAATCAAACGAATGACGTTTCGTACCCTTTTATTGCTACTGCTCACCGGTGCCGGCCTTTCCCTGGCCGCTCAATCCAAGCCGGTATTTTCCGGCATGGATGTTTTTGATCTCGAGTGGGCGGACCAGCCGCAGATCTCTCCCGACGGCCAGATGATCGTTTACCAGCGGCGGAGTATGGATATTATGAATGACCGCCGGCAAACCAGACTCTGGCTGATCAACACCCTCGGTAACGACCATCAGAAGCTGACGGACATGGATGTTAACGAGGGCAATGCAACCTGGTCGCCGGACGGGCGCCGCATCGCCTTTACTGCATCAACAGAGCAGGGTACCGAGCTGTTCATTTATTGGCTCGGCAGCGGCAAAAGTGCCCGGATTTCCCAGTTACCGGCTTCTCCCGGAGGACTGAGCTGGTCTCCCGACGGAGAATGGATCGCATTCTCCATGTTCGTAAGCGGATCCGAACTATCGCTGGTCCCGGCGCCGAAAAAACCGGCCGGCGCTCAGTGGGCCGATCCGCCGCGGATCACGACCCGTCTGAAACACGAAGCCGACGGCTCCGGCTACATGAGCCCCGGTTTTCACCACCTCTTTGTCATACCGGCGGAAGGCGGCAGTGCGCGCCAGATCACGCACGGGGATCGTAACCACCGCGGCCAGGCCGTCTGGACGAAAGACGGGCAATCCCTGTTGCTCAGCGCCAACCTGAATGAAGACTGGGAATATGACTTCCGCAATTCGGAGATCTACCGCATCGATCTGGCCACCGGTGATGCTACGGCACTGACCGACCGCAAGGGCCCCGACAGCGATCCTGTCCTGTCACCCAACGGCCGGCAGATCGCCTATCTGGGGAATGAAGATAAGGTACAGACCTACCAGATCAACGAACTGACGATCATGAACCTGGACGGCAGTAATAAAAAGACCATTGACCTGAGCCTCGACCGGCGTATTTCCGATATCCGCTGGTCACCGGAAGGAGACGGGCTCTACTTTATGTATACCGATAAGGGAAATTCCCGGATCGCGTTCACCGATCTGCAGGGAAAAACGCAAATGGTAGTGGAGCGGGTCAGCGGCACTTCGGTAGCGCGGCCGTATTCCAGCGGCGCTTATTCGCTGGCCGGCAACGGAGCGATCGCTTATACCCACAGTACGCCCTACCGTCCGGCCGATCTGGCGGTGGTTAAAAAACGCGACTGGCCGAAGATCATCACCAAACTGAACGAGGAAATCCTGGGTGCCCGCGAACTGGGCCGCGTAGAGGAGATCTGGTACCAATCTTCCGTAGACGGTATTGACATCCAGGGCTGGATCGTTTATCCTCCGGGATTTGACGAGAACGGTAAATATCCGCTGCTGGTGGAAAATCACGGCGGGCCCATATCCAACTACGACGACAGCTTCTCCCCGGAAATGCAACTCTACGCCGCGGCCGGCTACGTCGTTTTTTATCCCAACCCGCGGGGAAGCACCGGTTACGGTGAAAATTTCGGCAATCTGCTCTACCACAATTATCCGGGCGATGATTACCAGGATGTGATGGACGGCGTGGATGCCATGATCGGCAAGGGCTTCATTGCGGAGGATCAATTGTTCGTCACCGGGGGCAGCGCCGGCGGCATAATGACGGCCTGGATGATCGGCAAGAACGATCGCTTTCGGGCCGCAGCGGTGGTCAAACCCGTTATGAACTGGATCAGTAAGACCCTCACGGCGGATAATTATTACGGTTACGCTTATTCCCGCTACCCGGGGCAGCCCTGGGAAAACCCGGAAATTTACATGAAGTTCTCGCCGGTTTCGCTGGTCGGTAATATCCAGACTCCTACCCTGGTGATGGTGGGTACCAGCGACCTGCGCACGCCACTTTCGGAAGCCAAACAGCTCTACCACGCGCTGAAGCTCCGCAAGATCGAAACGGCCCTGGTAGAAGTACCCGGCGCCTACCACTTTATCTCCAATCGGCCCAGTCAGCTGATCACTAAGGTGGAACACATTCTCGCCTGGTTCGCCCGGTACCGGGATTAAAGAACACCCATTTTCAGTCCGAATATCGCCATGGATACGTTTCGGACGATGGAGGAAGGAAGCAGCTATTTTACCGCTTCCTTCCTCCATTTCCTGCCATTTACAGCCCACCTCGCAACCCTGATCGCCTCCACTAGGCCAAAATCGCAGCTATTTTGGGGCTTGAGCCTATTTTTGGGGTAGCAAAACTTAAGCTTTTAAGCAAAATAATTTATATTTAAGCAAGCTATTGCCCCCACATAGCTTATTGTGGACTCTAGCGAATCGCCCTCTACGGAAATCATTGTACTCCGAACTCCCACTCGACTTACCAAAAAATATCACTTCCGACTGATTGCTCATCGTGTATCGAGGTAAGCTTTTACCGTTACACCAAATAACCAATTACCTATGCTAAACCTTAACACTAAACATGAAACAATGAGTAATGCAAACTCCACCTGGAGCTTTTTGCAGATGTTCATCTACGCTTCCATTGCGTTTACCGGCATCATGCTGGTCATTTACGGGATCTACCACTTTACGGTAACTTTTATCCCCGGCCTGGTAGAAACCGCCAGTGCGGTGGGATCTTAGACCTTACCTTCGGTACGGATCTCTTTCCGAAAGCGGCGTAGCGGAACATCTGTGATTCCGAAACAACGAATGCAGTTTTCGAGTGGACATCCGTAGTCGTTGTCCGTACAGTATCCCCGGTAGTGGTCAGTCTGGTTTTTAATCCGCCGGCTGACCACTACCGCCTGGCACCCGCCGCGTTTGCCTGTCTCCCCCCATGCACCTCCGGAATTACCAATCCATCGCTTTTGATCCGACCGGCTATGTTTCCTTAGACCCAGTTTCCGCTTACCGGAGACACGCCATCTTTTTGCGCTGGCCTTATCCCTTAGCTGTCAGCACACTACCCGACAGCAGAAAAAAAAATTTCCCTAAATTAGAAGCTGTTTCCATGAGATCCCCCGGTTTTTTCCAGGCGTCCTGATCCGCTGTTTTTCCCGAACTGACGAAAGTGCCCGGCTACAAATTTCGGTGGCAAATTGGAATTCCTTGAGACCACCGGCAGCGGCCGGTCTGCACGACATCTTAGCTGAATATGGCAACCAACTTTATCCTTCAATAAAATTGCTAACGTGTTATGAACAAAACGAAAAACAACAACCGGCGCGGTTTCCTGCAGAAGCTTGGCCTGGGAGGACTTAGTCTGGCCACCATGTCCATGGCCCCGATCGAAGAACAGCTGGAATATTCCACCCAGAACGTCAATCGAAATTCGGCACCTTCCGACCTTAAGATCACCGATATGCGTATTGCGGAAGTTTCCGGGGTGATGTTCCGGACGCCCATCGTTCGGATCTACACCAATCAGGGCATTGTCGGGCACGGTGATGTCCGCGACGGTGCGGCCAAAGAATACGCCCTGTTCCTGAAGAGCCGCCTGCTGGGCGAAAACCCCTGTAATGTAGAGCGGCTGTTCAAGATCATCAGCCAGTTTGGCCACCACGGCCGCCAGGGTGGTGGTGTTTCCGGAGTGGAAATGGCCCTGTGGGATATTGTGGGTAAAGCCTACGGTGTACCCGTATACCAACTGCTCGGTGGAAAATACCGGGATAAGGTCCGGGTATATTGTGATACCACCACCTCCAGCGATCCGCAGGAGTACGCCAACCGCATGCAGGAGCGGGTAGACAAAGGCTATACGGCCCTGAAAATGGACATCGGTATCAATTTGCTGCGCGATATCCCCGGCGCACTGATCAACGGACCGAACGGCAAGTTCAGCCCTTACGAACACGAATACCGTCAGTACAACCTCACCAAACACCCGTTCACCCGGGTACAGATCACCGAGAAAGGCCTGGAAAAATTATGTGAATTCCTGGAGGTAATGCGCAACCAGATCGGCTACGAGATCCCGATGGGTACCGACCACTGGGGCCACTTTGATGTGAACGAAGCCATCAAGATCGCCCGGGCCGTAGAAAAATACAATCTCGCTTACATCGAAGATATCATTCCCTGGCAGTATACGGACCAGTGGAAAGAGATCACCATGTCGACCACCACACCTACTCAGACGGGTGAAGACATTTATATGCTCTACGGCGGTTTCAAGGAATTGATTGACCAGCGGGCCGTAGACATCGTGCATCCGGATCCCAATACGGCGGGCGGTATCCTGGAGACCAAACGCATCGGCGATTACGCGTCGCATCACGGCATTGGTTTTATGCTGCACCACGCGGCCGGGCCGGTGTCCTTCCTGGGCTCCGTACACGCGGCGGCCGCTACGGAAAACTTCATGTGGCTGGAGCACCACGCCGTCGACAGTCCGAAATGGGAAGACCTGGTCACCGGAATCGACAAACCCATTGTGGAAGATGGTTACGTAGCCGTCCCCGAAACGCCGGGCATCGGAGTGGAACTGAACGAGGAGATGGTGAAAGAATTCCTGGTGGAGGGCGAGAAATTATTCGCTCCGACGGAAGAATGGAATGAGATCCGGGCCTGGGATCGCCTCTGGAGCTGATCCGGCAGACCAGTTGGGACAGGGAGCCCGGTATTTACCGGTTCCCTGTTCTTCCACTCGATCTGGTGTGGTTGGGCTGCCCCGAACCGATCTTGCACCAGTATATTTTCTACATCTGTCCTTCCAGAACGGAGGCGCCGGTACGCACACTGCTCTTCTTTCCAGACAGGCCAATAACCCAACCGACGATGGTCAGACTGAGCAGGCCATAGGCTCCGCCTACCAGGCCGGATGAAGGGAGCGCGATACCTCCGGTAAAAATGATACCGGCCGCAATGGTAAACGGAATGGCAGCAGCGATACCGGATATCCGGTTCCACAACGCAAATGTTTTGGGGATGCTGATCAACAACAAGGCGGGAACATACAGTGCCATTCCGGCTCCGAAAGACGGCTGCCCTTCTACAACGCCGGCCGCGTTACCCGCACTCATCACCGCTTCGGCAATAGCGAACAATAAAAAGCCGGTAGCTACCAGATCTTCTTCTTTTCGGTAAAAATTAAGGGCCAGAACGACACAGGCGACCGTCAGGCCGACACTACTGACTTCGTATAGCACATTCGTCAGCACGGGATCCTGGACAATTGATCCGGATAAGCCGAAAACCACTCCCGTTACTAAGCCAATAGCGGCGATGATATACTTTGTACGATCCATAATATTTTGGTTTAGGTATTAATAATAATTCGATACAAAGTTACCCTTCGGGGAGATCGGAAAATTGTATGGATGTTTCATGGCCATTCATCCGGCACGGGAAAGTCAGGATCATTTTTTCCGAAAAAACGGAAATATCCATCCAGCTTACCGCATGATCCGGTGTTCAGATCAGAAAAGATTTGGGAAATAATTTTATTAATTTTAAATTATATATTTCACTGCCTCAAACCCTCCCTATGTTTAATCAAATATTTACTGCCGGCTGGGAAATCAATCTACTGCTCTTCGTAGCTGTTTTTAAGCTCGCGAAATATTCGGTTTACCGGATTATTTATCCGGCGATCGTAGGCGTGCCCGATTATTACAGTTACGAGGCTTTCCGCCACTGGTACCGAAGAGCTTCCATTTGGAGTTCGGTGGTATTTGCGCCTCTGTTTGAAGAATTTCTGTTTACCTATCTGGCTTACGCCACTTTTCTGAGATACGCCCGGGAAGGGCAGGAATGGGTGGTCATGATCGCCGTTGCGGCCGGCTTTGCCCTGCTCCACTTTCGGGGGGATTGGAATGGGATGAAAGGACGATTGGATTGGTATGGATCGTTATTGTTGGGCAAATTTCAACTGGATCGCTTTTTTTACTCGCTGGCGGCATTTCTCATCTACGAAAGGACCGACGCACTATGGATCACGATCACGATCCACTACTTTTTCAATTATGTGCTCACCAGTTGCATCTTCGAGCGGCAGGATCATCCCGAAACGAGCGACCGGAAGGACGGTCGTTTGTTATTGCTCGGTTTCCTGGAACTTACCTTTGCGATCTACGCTACGGTCTATTTTTACGCGCATTTCCCGCAGGTCTGGGGGTATTTGCTGGTGGGCACCCTGGCTCTGCTCGCTCATTTTCTGTGGATCACCTATCGACTGATCGGTCGTCATCAGGAGTAATTTCGTCACCGATTCTGATGGAACGACGCTCTCTGGTAGAAGATGTCGGTAAAACTGTGGCCGGGTGTTGACCTTAGCGCAACGCACCGAATTGGAAAGCCAGGGCCAGTCCGTAGGTCGTAACTTTGGGATTGATATTGACAACTCCCACCAGGCCGAGCCCCATGGACGGCAGCGTTACAAACCACTGCGATTCGATCGGCAGGCCTACCGTCAGGTAATTCTGAAGAGACGGATCTCGTCTTTTTCCACCGTTCAGGCCCAGTCCGGCGCCGATGGAAATAAAACCCGCATCGCTTTTCAGGTAATAGCTGGCTATGGCGCTCAGATCCCAGTTCTTTTCGGGCTCCACGGATTCCAGCAGCCCCAGTTGTTGGGTAAAGCTATAGCGTCCGGTCAGCAGCAGGTGCTCGGAACGGGGTTTATTGAAACTGGCGTAAAAAAGCAAATGCTCCTGGTCCATGCCGGCCTTGCTCATTCCGGCTCCGAAATTCACCCACCACTGGTGATCGGAATTGTAATATTGTGCCTGCAAGGATAGATTGCCAAGGAAAAGAAAAAGTAAAATGGTAAAGATCCTTTGGGTCGTCATACGTCATTATTTGGGAGGCGATTTACGTTTGCCTCCGGTTAGCAATAAAAAGTGATTACATGACCATGTACGAGGGGAATGACCTTTTTAGATCTAAAAAATTAAAATATATGCGTCGCAAGGACCGGTTCTAATGGGGGCTTAAATATAAAAAATAATCTCCATATTAAGCTACCGGCCCATCGTCCGGTTTTGAACGTGTGCTGTACATTTTTGAACAGAACAACCGGCAAATTCTGAGCATCTAAAACATAATTCACTCATTATCAAACCACAACCAGGCGGGCACAACTTTTGCAGTTCCAGTTTCAAAGGTCCTACACAATAATGACTCTGCTATGCTTAAGAACTATCTGAAGATCGCCCTCCGCTCCTTCCGGAAGCAAAAATTAACTTCCGCCATCAACATCATTGGCTTATCGATCGGTATTGCCTGCGCCGGTCTGGGATTCGTGTTCATTCAGCACGAATTGTCCTATGATCGCTTCCACGATGAGTCGGAAAAGATCTATTGGCTTTCGGCCTCCATTCAGAACAAGATCAATATTTCGAGCACGCCGGCTCCCCTTTCGCCGGAATTAGCGGCTAATTTTCCGGAAGTCAGTGAGGCTTTCCGTTTGGAGAATCACGACATTCTGGTACGTTCGGGTAATGAATTTTTCCGGGAGGAGGCACATTTTGTCGATCCCAATTTCTTTTCTTTTTTCAGTTTCGAACTGGTGGAGGGAACTCCCGATCACGTTTTCGACAACACCAACGCCATCGTGCTGAGTGCGGAAATGGCGCGCAAATATTTCGGCCGATTGAGCCCCGTGGGCAAAACCCTCACCGTCAATTACCGGGGCCAGGAAGAAGTTTTTGAAGTCAGCGGGGTAGCCGCCGATCCTCCCCAAAATTCCAGTCAGCAGTACCAATTCCTGCTGCCGCTACGATTTCTCTATCGGGAAAAGCCCGATGCCCTGGCCGGCGATTGGGGATCCTTTCCCGCCACCAGTTTTATTCGCCTCCGCGAAACTGCGGATCTGAGCAGCATGGAAGCCAAACTTCCGGGGTTCATCGACGAGAAAGTAAATACCGGCGGAGAAGATGATCGTAAATTGCTCTTCAATCTGATGGCCCTGAAAAATTATCACCTTCGTGACAACTACCGAGCCAACGGCCTAACCCCTCCGGCCGATATGAGCTACCTGCGGATCCTGGGTCTGATCGCCGGACTGATCCTGCTGGTCGCCTGTTTCAATTTTATGAACCTGAGCAATGCCCGGGGCTCCGGCAGACTGACGGAAGTCGGTGTTCGCCGGGTGATGGGAGCCGTCCGGGGGCAACTCGTGGGGCAATTCCTCTCCGAAGCCATTCTGATGAGTCTGATCTCCCTCATATTGGGCGTTGGACTGATCGAGCTGGCCCTGCCCTTTATCGGTGAGATCACGGGCACCGCTTTGCAGATCAACTGGCTGGATCCCGGCGTTTTGCTCCCCCTGTTGGCCATTTCCGGTACCACGGGCGTACTCGCCGGTATGTATCCGGCCCTGCTGCTTTCCCGGCTGAAGGCCGTACAGAGTTTTCAATCCAATTTTAAAACGGGCGGAAATAATCTGGTGACGAAAGGTAGCCTGATCTTCCAGTTTGCGCTCTCGATCGGCCTGCTGAGTTGTACCCTGATCATGTACCAGCAGCAGCAATTCATCAAAAATCAAAATCTGGGATTCAATCAGGAGGAGGTTGTGGTCATTCCCACCCAGATCAGTTATCAGGATGCCGAAGCTTCCCAGCGACTGGTCGAGCAATACCGTAATGAACTTAGCCAACAGCCCGGGATCGTTCAGGTCAGTGGTGTTTCCAATTCCTTCAATAAGGGGAACAGCGCGGTTTTTGTGGAAGAAGAGGACGGCTCGCAGATCCCGGTTTTCTTTTACAATACGGATGCGACCTATATCCCACTGCTCGATATCGAGCTCAGCGCAGGCCGGAATTTCGCCGACGATTCGGAGAGCAACGGCGAACAGGGCGTGATCGTCAACGAAACTTTTCTCAAACAGTTCGCCATTGAAGGCTCCGTAGAAGAGTACCGCCTGCCGGAGAAGTTCCGGGGCATGGCCAATTCGCGGATCCTCGGGGTGGTGAAAGATTTCAATTATATGGATCTGAAGAGTGACGTGCGACCGCTTATTCTCCAGGCGGAACCCGACGCTCATCTGGGCTACCTGCTCGTTAAGGTCCGGCCCGGATCTGTCGACCAAACACTGGCGCAGTTGCGCACGAGCTGGCAAAAGATCAGTCCGGACAAACCCTTTGAATTTTCCTTCCTGGACGACGATATTCAGCAACAATATCTTACGGAAGCGCGCTGGAACAAAGCCATTACCGGGGCGACGCTGCTGGCGATCCTCATTGCCTGCCTCGGACTGTTCGGGCTGATCGCACTGATCCTGACCGAGCGCACCAAGGAGATCGGCATCCGCAAAATACTGGGCGCCTCCATTCCGGATATCACCTGGCTGATCTCCCGGCAATTTGTGATCCTGCTGACGATAGCGGCCATATTTGCCATTCCGGCGGCCTGGTGGGTCATGGAGCAGTGGCTGGAAAACTTTGCCTACAAGATCAATATCCAGGCCCTCATCTTCATCGGGGCCGTCGGCATTACCCTGATCATCGCTCTGCTCACCACCAGTCTGCAATCGGCCCGGGCGGCCATGAGCAATCCGGTGGACGCCCTGCGGCAGGAGTAATGGAAAGAACCTGAATGTATGAATAACATGAATCACCCCGGATTTTATAAGAGGCGGTGTATGACCTCAGAGAGGTAGGGTGTACAATCTACGGGGTTAATCATGCGGCCACTTTTTTCTTTGCTCGTTTCAAAAGAGCAAGTTTAGAGATGGAGGTATTTTCTTGTTTCCATTTTAAGATGGCGGCCATATTCACTTTTTGCAAGGCTAAGCTTACCTGCTCTAAAGTGCTCTTTTCAGAATATCCAGCGATTTTCAACACGTCATCTGTGATGATTTTGGCCCCTTTGTTTTTGTACTTACCAAATGTACTTTCAATAATATCTGAACAACATAATATCTGCGTCTGCTGTGGCAGGGTCGCTTTTTGTCGGGCTAGATAATGATTCATTTTTTGAATGAATTGTTCGGCCTTCTCACTACACACTTCCTGCTCTTTATATTGTTCCACTTTGCCCTTCCATTGATTCAGGCTATTATGCTGTATGCCTTTAGATTTGAATAGAGAACAGAAGATCTGTATCAA
>NZ_PDUD01000041.1 GCF_002646595.1 Flavilitoribacter nigricans DSM 23189 = NBRC 102662 | reverse complement strand
TTGCTGTACCTCTTCTCGCATTGATTCTAATATGGCATCTACTTTTTCTTCGGATTTCATAACTCAGGTTTTGTCGGTTCATTTACAAGTTACGATTTTGTGCAATTTGTTATACACACAGTGTTGTACAAAAGCCATTTGTCGGTAATGTCCTTCTACCCACTTTGTGACACCATTGGGCTACCGGCCAGAAATCAACGCATCGGAACCAACGGTAAGGTAATATGTGACGGGAATTGTGGGGAATGATAGATCGTATTATCCACTTTGAGCATTCTCCGGTTTTGGCCGAGGGGTTCGCCCGTATTGGGGTTAACATCCCATCGGGGGAAATTACTGCTGGAGATATCCACTCTTATCCGATGGCCCTTTTTAAATACATTGGCGGTAGGAAATGGATGGATGTCTACTTCGTATATTTCATTGGGTTCAATCAGGTCTCGCGTGGTTCTCCCATTGCGATAACTCATACGTGCGATCCCGTCGGTTAAGTTCATCTCAAAGCCTTCGGGAAAGTGTTCACTTGGTGGATATACATCCACCAGTTTCACCGTGAAGTCGGTATCCACCCCGGTAGACGAACAGTACAACTTAATATTGATGGGCCCGATAACCTGCATATCTTCCGGCAGCGGGTCGGTTTGAAAAACCACCACATCCGCTCTGGATTTCAGTGGCAAATACGGCGGTTTTGAACCGGCAAAATCAGGCCGTTCCCGCTGATTAAATGCGCCGTCCTTTACTCTTGCTGATACACTCCCACCTAAAGTAGGTACCGGATTCGCCGGATCGAAAGTGTAAGTGGTATGGGCATTTTCTGCCGCCGGTGGAGTGCCGTTTAATGAGCCTTCAGCGTGAAAATAATAGGTAGTTTCAAGGGCGTTTTCCAAAGGCCAGGTATCGGTTTCCAGCCAATAGCCTCCGTGGTTTAACCTTCCGGCTTCATTCTTACTGCCGTCACCCGTTCCCATGACAAACAGCTGGACGGGGGCTTTAGGGAGCCGATCGGCCTTTTTATCCTTGAAAAAATAATCAAACCAATCCACCTGATAGGAAGTCTGGAAATCAGAGATCGCCGACTCCGGGCCGAAGTCTACATCCCCGGCGTAGGTCCTTTCATTGCCACTGTGGGTCCAGGGACCGATGATCAGGAATTTCGGGGCAGTCTGCCGCTTCCTTAATTCCATAAAATTCTGGATAGTCCCGCGCAGAAAAATATCGTACCAGCCTCCAATATGGACCATGGGCACATCGGCAGTCTGATCGTAATACTCGATCCAGTTGATACCGGTTGCTTTCCAGTAATCATCATAATCGGCGTGCGTCAATTCTTCCAGAATATAATCTTCGAAATTAGGCGCAATGGAAAGCGGATTCAGGCCCCTACGGAACGGCCAGGCTGCGTACCAGTCTTCTATGGTTTCCTTTTTGAAATGTGCTTCCACCACGGGATCGTCGATCTCCGCGGGTATTTGCCGGAAGGCCCAGGTAAGTTCGCGGCCTAATTCAAAGGCTCCTCCCTGTCGGACGGCATGATCCCAGGCATTGGTCATACCTCCCATATTTAACACCATCGCCGAAAGTCCTTTGGGATCCAGCTTGGAGGCGTCGGCCTGGGTGTGGGCACCGTAGGAAGTTCCCCACATAGCCACCTTTCCGTTCCCGGCGGGTAATTTCGACAACCATTCGACGGTTGCCGCCCCATCACTGGCTTCGAGCGGATTATACTTGGTAAAAATACCTTCGGAATCATAACGCCCCCTTAGGTCCTGGATGGCTACGATATACCCACGCGCTGCGAATAAGCGAATCGCCTCCTGAAAGCGTTCGGAGGTTTTTCCGTAAGGTGTCCGTTGCAGCAAAACCGCCAGGCCTTCCTGCACCGGTTTTCCATTTTCTGCCGGGAAATAAATATCCGTCGCCAGTCGCACGCCGTCCGGGGCCGGGATCATCACATTTTTTTGGACCAACAGCTGATCCTGTCCGGGAACACTTGAAAAAATGACTTCCTGGGCGAAGGTCAGTTGAATGGGCAGGGAAATAACGAGTAGGAATAGCCAGGTTAAGGGTCGGACCATTTGGTATGTTTTTTACCCATGTAAAAACGGCATTTATTTGAATATTTGCTGCTTAATTAGGGAGGAAAATGTTAGGCCTTGGGAAAATGTTTCCCATTTACACACCTATCTATCCAGATGTCTTGAAGAATGCTACCGATCACTCTCCACCACCACCCATCCGAGCCTTCTGCGCCACAAAATAAGGTTGAAAAGTATAAGCAGAAAGCGAGTCCCAGTTGGCATTGATGGTAGGTACGAATTCCTTGAGCTGTGCGATTTCCTGACGATAATCAGGGTTGGCGATCTGATTGGTCCATTCGTGGGGATCGTTCCGGTGATCGTAAAATTCTGCGCCGCCGTCTTCGTACTGGATGTAGCGGAAACGCTCTGATCTGATGCCGTGGTTATGTCTGCCGAATGTGGTGATGGCGTAAGGGTTTTCCGGCTCCGATTCACCCCGCATCAGGGGCAGCAGGCTTTTTCCTTCGTTTCTTTCGTAAGCCGGAAGTCCGCACAATTCCAGTAGTGTGGGGTAAATAGAGAGCATTTCTACCGGGGAATCGATCACTTTCCCCCGGGGCAGGTTGGGTGCAGCGAATAGCAGCGGAGCTTTGGTAGCCGGTTCCCAAAGGGCGTGTTTGGCGAAGGTCCCTTTTTCTCCGAGGCGATAGCCATGGTCGGACCACAGCACGATAACGGTATTGTCGGCATAAGCACTATTGTCCAGCGCTTCCATTACCCGGCCGATCTGATGATCCACAAAACTTACACAGGCCAGATAAGCCTGAATAATGTTTTTCCATTCTCCGCTGGCGATAGCCCACTCAGTAGAAGGCATCATCGGTAAGTCGTTGATCTGCAGAGCTACCGGTGGTACATCATCCAGGTCGTCCGCCTGATAGGGAGCCACGGTTATTCCTTCCAAAGGATGCAGGTCAAACCACTTTTGCGGAACGTACAGCGGAACGTGCGGCCGCAAAAAGCCCAGGCCCATAAAAAAGGGTTGTTCGTAGTTTCGGGCAAGACGTTCGATTACCCAATCAGCGGATTGATGATCGGGCATCAGGGAATCTACTGCCGGGAACGCGCCCCAATCCGTACTGGTACGGCCGTAGATCGCTCTATCCGAGTTGCCAAAGCCATCCCAGACAAACCGCTCCTCCGGTAAAGGGCCGAAGCCTTTCACCCGGCCTCCGGACTCGTCGAATACCCCGTTCGGCGCATGCTGGTGGAATAACTTCCCGATCCCCATGGTATGGTAGCCGTTATTCCTGAAATATTCCGGCAGGAAAACGATATCACGGGTCGCCGGATTTTCCGAGCGGACTTCGTTATCAGGGATCATGCCGTAGATGCCCGTAGTGGAAGGCCGCAGGCCGGTCATAATGGAAGCTCTGGAAGGGCCGCACAAAGGCGCCTGGCAATGGGCGTTGGAAAACAATACTCCCCGCGCGGCTAGGCTATCGATATTAGGGGTTTTTGTGTTGGAGAATCCGCCCAGACAACCCAGCCAGGTATTGAGATCATCGACGGCGATGAATAGTACATTTGGTCTGGTTGCTGCCTGGGAGTTCGATGGGGCTTTGTCGTTACTCGTGCAGGCGCTTAATAGCAGCAGACTTAAGGCGATAGCAAGGATATACAGATCTTTCATTTACTTGGTGGTATGCTTTTCAATTATTCTGTTTTCATGGCCCCCTCTCCCCTACTCTACTCCTGCAGAAGATCAATTCATTCCGCATTCGCCGCGCGATTCGCCTCAGAGGCAACGTAGGACTTATGACCGGTAGACCCTGCCCCGAGTATCTCGTAGCGCGCTTGCGGTATTTGCTGTCGGTGTTGCTCGATCGCGGTAGCGTATTCATCTTCCGCGATCACATTATTCCATTCGTGAGGGTCCTTGCTATGATCATAAAATTCCTCGGACCTGTCATTGTATTGGATGAACCGGTACTGTTCCGAAATGATAGCGTAGTTTCCCGGTCCAAAGCTGGTTCGCGCCAGGTGGGGCCATTCGGCTTCCGGGTCTTTCAATAGCGGCACCAGGGAATTTCCCTCGAGGGAAGGGTCCGCCTGCAGTCCGGTCAATTCCAGGAGGGTAGGATAGATATCGAGCAACTGTACTGGTTTGTTGCTCACTTTCCCCGGAGCAATGCCGGGCCCAACTACGATTAAGGGGGTACGAGCACCATCCTCCCACAGACTGCGTTTGGCGTAACGTTCTTTTTCCCCCAGGTGAAAGCCGTGATCGCTGAAAAGTACAATGTAAGTATTGTCGGCGTAGGTGCTTTCCTCAAGTGCTTTTACGACCTTCCCCACCTGGGCATCCACAAAGCTGACGCACGCCAAATAGGATTGCACCAATGGTTTCCAGGCATCGTTTTCCAGTACCCATTCGTGCGTAGGCGATACGTGTTCGAGGCGGGTGATGTCGATGCCATACGGAGAGATATCATCGAGGTCATGGTTCACCGTTTCGGGTAGTTGGAGGCTTTCCATGGGATACAGATCGAACCACTTTTGCGGGGCAAACTGAGGCACATGCGGGCGATAAAAACCTACCCCCAGCCATAAGGCACTATCGTGCGGTTCGGCCAGCCGTTCTGTGGCCCATTCGGCAATCTGGTGATCGGGCATCTGCTCATCCCGTTCGGGATAAACGCCCCAGTCCCATAACGGATGGCCCGGATAAGTACTGATCTTTTTTTCTGGCATAGGTCCGAAACCACCGAACTGGCCGCCGTAATTGGGAATGTAAGTCTCATTCTGCCCGCCTCCGTTGTGGAATAATTTTCCGACACCGGTAACGTGGTAGCCTTCCTCAACGAATCTTTGCGGCATCAGCTTATTTTTGACCGCTACCGGCGACTGCTTCAGGTCGGGATTAAGGAAATAAATGCCGGATGAACTGGGATAGAGGGACGTCATCAAGCTGGCCCGGGAGGGATTGCAGACGGGCGACTGGCAATGGGCATTGGTAAATAGTACACCCCGCGAAGCCAGGTAATCGATATTTGGCGTTTTGGCCTGCGGATGTCCTCCCATACACCCCACCCAGTCGTTCAGATCATCCACGGCGATGAGGAGCACATTGGGCGGCGCTTGCTGAGTTTCGGATGGATCGTCATTACAAGCTGTAATTGCCAAAGCACTTAGGGTAATTGAACAGACGATCCCTTTTAGAATTTTTCCAGACATAGGACTGATTTTTCAGTGAAAATAAGGTACGGTGCCGGTTTCATCCAACGGATAACCCCACTGGGCGATGTATTCCAGTCCCGGTAAAAAGGCGTCATTGGTTTCCTGCAATTGTCGGCTCAACAGCTCGTCCAGATGCCCGCTAAGTGATGCAAATTCGGGCTTGCCGATCAGGTTGTTCAATTGGTACGGATCGGTTTCATTATCAAACAGGAGCCAGGGACCGTTCAGGTCACGGGTATAGGTATACCGCAGCGTGCGCAGTCCCCGGTATTCGCGGGCACCGTGCCTGGGTTTATTCCACTGACCGAAAGGTTGCACACAGGTGATCAAAGCAAGGGTATCCTGGATTGCTTCCAGGCCCAGGATATCCTTACTGAAATCCATGCCCTCCACGGTTTCCGGAACGGGAATATTACACAGCCCCAGGAGACTGGGCATGATATCTTCGGAATTCATGAGGGCGTTTCGGGGCCCCGGTTTGCCTCCTAAATCCGAAGGAACATAATACAACATAGGTACCCGGATGGATTCCTCGTAAGGCTGCTGCTTTTTATAAGCGCCCTGCGATCCCAACAGGTCACCGTGATCGGCCGTTAATAAGATAATGGTGTTTTCGTCGAGCTGGTTCTGCGTCAGGCTGTTCCGGATCTTACCGACCATATCATCCAGAGCAGTGGCGTGGGCATAGTAACCACTGAGGTCTTTTTTGACCCGGCCGGCCATTTGGTCCGGCACATTCGGCCGCAGGACCATAGCCGCAGAATCATACTGACTGCGGTACGCCTCCGGTGCCGTATGGTAAGGAGCATGCGGAGTACCCCAGGAAAGAACGAGTAAAAAAGGATCCTCCTTTTCAGCGTTTTGGGTTAGGTACCCGATCGCATCTTCGGTTTGGGCAAACGCATCGTAGCCCTCCCAGATCAGTCGGCTGCTGTCCGCATTATCGTAATAGACCGATTCGTTATAATTGTGGGTACATTCGTTACCTTTCCAGTATTGAAATCCCTGCCGCCGTTCACCGGGTGGGATAAATTGCAGGCGACCGTGCCCGTCCAGATGCCACTTCCCAATGTAACCGGTCCGGTATCCCGCCGCCGCGAAAACCTTGCCCAGCGATACGGCATTCGTATCCAATTGGACATCATTCATAAAGACCCCATGGGTAAGTGGCCGCTGCCCGGTCATCAGAGAGGCCCGAAACGGGCAACAGACCGGCATACCCGAAACCGCATTGCGAAAGTTGATGCTCTGGGAAGCCAGGCGGTCAATATTGGGCGTTTTTACATTGGGATCTCCGGCATAGGCCGTAGCTTGGGCACGCCATTGATCGGCCAGCAAAATGATCACATTGGGTTTGCGGTCCGTTGGCAGTTCTGCCTTTTTACTACAGGAAAAAAGGAGTAGCAGTACCCATCCCAAAAGCATTCTTTGAAACATAGATCAACTTTTTTAGCCTATAAATTTATGACACAGCACCTCAAATCCGCTATAAACAACTTATTCTTATAATCATCTTTCGTCAGAGATCTTAAGTTACCACTAACCCGCCCCTGAGACCTCACCCCTCGCTCCTGACACCTCACAACTCGCCCCTCATACCCACCTACGGTGCCGCCACCTCCGGCAGCAGACCGGCAACACTGGCGGAAGTAAAAGTGTAAGTCCCAGATCCGATCTTTACCCGGAGCAACTGACCGTCCATTTCTTGTCCCAGGATGCCCTTTGCTTCTGTCAGGGGAAGCCCTCCTTCTTTGACGGCATCGACAGCCCGGGCGGGGATCCAGACCTGAGCTGTGGTATTGGCAGGGATAGTGACCTCCAGTTTCAGATCATTGCCGCTCAGTGACCAGGCCGACCGGATCTCCCCGTTTATAGACTGATAACTGGCCGCTACCGGACCCAAAGCCCGGTTGGGTTCCGGACGGATCGCAATTTCCCGAAAGCCATTTTCCATCATATCAATGCCCGCTAGATGGCGAAACATCCATTCGGCGACCGCTCCGAAAGCATAGTGACTGAAAGAATTCATGCCGGTGTTCTGTGCACCGCCAAAGCCATTCTCAATGGTATAGCTATCCCACCTTTCCCAAATGGAAGTGGCCCCGTTGACCACCTCGTATAACCAGGAAGGAAACCCTTTTTTGGTAAAGAGTTCCAGCGCCTCCTTCCGGTACCCTGCATTGGAAAGTACCGGCAACAAATGCTTGGCGCCGAGAAAACCGGTGGTCAGATAGCCATTATTTTCCTCCAGGAGTTGTACCAGTTGCCGGGCAACCACCGGTTTCATGGAGGTGGGCAGCACATCCAGATCAAGCGCCATGACACAGGCCGTCTGGGTATTCTCCTGCAGGCGGCCTTCCGGCGTCCGGTATTTTTCCAGGAAAGCTTCCTGAACTTTGCGAAAGGTGATCCGGTAATTTTCGGCATCCGTTCTTTGACCGATCGCGTCCGCCATCTCGGCCATCAGTTTTAGGTCAAAAAGCCAGTAGATGTTAGCTGCCAGTATTTTGCTGGTGGCCGTTTTGTCCTGATTCAACCAGTCACCGAAACCTCCCTGGGGATCTACTTCGTCAAAAGCACCTTCCTGCAATAAGTCCTGCTCACTTTTTCTTTGGTACAGGTTCAACTGCTCCTGCATATTGGAGTAGAATTTCCGGACCAGATCCAGATCGTCGTATACTTTGAAGATATTGTAGGTGCAGATGATCCCGGCATCCATCCAGCCGGGAGAATAAGTCATATTGGGGCGGTGGAAAGCCATTGGGGCAAAATTCGGGTAGGCGCCGTTCCCAAACTGGGCGTCATTTAGGTCGACCAGCCATTTTTGGTGGAATGCGGCAATATCCGAATTGTAGGTGGCCGTACGGATATAGATCTGGGCGTCTCCCGTCCAGCCCATGCGCTCATCCCGCTGCGGGCAATCCGTAGGGACATCGAGATAATTCGCCTTTTGGGTGCGTACAATGTTGCGGTAGAGCTGATTGATCATGTCATTCCCGGACTCGAAATGCCCCACCCGTGGCGTGACCGAACTGAGTACCAGACCCGTGATCATCTCCTTGTCCGGAGGATTATCCAAACCACTGACCTCGACGTATTGAAAGCCATGGTAGGTAAACTTCGGACTCCAGCTTTCGCCCCCACTGTCTCCTTTAAGGATGTAGGTATCGGTCGCTCTGGCTTTGCGAAGATTTTCCGTCATCAGGCGTCCGTCCGGGTGCAGCATCTCCCCGTAACGAAGCTGTACCCTGGTTCCGGCTTTTCCCCGGATCTTTAATTGGACTATTCCCGCAATATTGGTGCCCAGGTCAAAAATATATTTCCCTTTTTCCGGTTCGCTAATCGCGATCGGTTCGATCTCCTCTACGATTTGGACGGGTACGCCAGGGGAGGATTCCACTTTGCCCATGGCCCCGACCATGCGGCGGCAATTTCGCCAGGAGGCGTCATCGTAGCCGGACTCATCCCAACCTTCGAATTCCAGGCGGGCATCGTAGGCTTCTCCCATCAGCAGGTCCGCTTCTAAAGTAGGACCGGTGTTGACCTTCCAGTCGGTGTCGGATGTGATCATTTCCCGCTCTCCATTTTCGTATTCTATTTCCAACTGCGCCATAAAGACCGGCACTTCTCCGTAAAAAGCATATTCTTTGGGATGCCCTACCAGAACGGCGTAACCGGTATAACCGGCATACCACCCGTTGGCCAGGATAAAGCCGATCGCATTCCCGCCGGTGCGTAGCATGGAGGTCACATCGTAGGTCTGGTAGTAAACCCTCTGGTCATAGTCCGTCCAGCCGGGCGCGAAGTAGTCTTTCCCCACTTTCTGCCCGTTGATCCGGGCCTCATAAAGCCCCAGTGCGGTGGAGTACAATATGGCTTTTTTGACCTTACCCTTAGCCTGCCAGGATTTTCGGAAATAGGGGCTGGGCGGGAGGTGGAAAGTTTCGTTTTTATTGAGTCGGCGATTATCAAAGCCTATCCATTGCGCTTTCCAGTCGGCCGGATCCAATAAGCCCATTTTCCAATAGGCTGGTTCGCTCCAGGAAGAAGCCGTACCTTCTTTGCCCCATACTCTTACCTTCCAATAGCAATCCTGGCGGGCGGCCAGTTCATGGCCTGCATAATGGATCTGGTTGGTACGGTTGCTGGGCACTTTTCCGGAGTCCCAGAGATCGCCCCGGTCCTGACCGAGCAGTTCCGGCGTACTGGCCACCAGGATCTGGTAAGCGGTCTGGATCGCTCCCCGATCGGTGGCCTCCAACTGCCAGCTCAGCCGGGGATGTGGTTTTTCCATCGCCAGTGGCTCCGGCAGATATTCACAACGTAATTGATGAGGCTGAAGACTGGCACTTTGCAGTTGCAGCGGGAACACAACCAGCAGCAAATAACCGGATATCAATAGAATTATTCTCATGAGTTGAATTATGAGTGAAGACTACATTTTACTGACGTAAAATTGATTAGGATACCCCAAAACAATCTCCATGCAATCTATACTGACCGAATTGGTTTGGGAAAAGGTGGGGCTTATAATATCAAGCTGCTCAAAATGCAGCTACAGCAGGTGATGCAGCAGGTCTGGTGTGAACGGTTGGCGGCCCCGAGCGGGCATTTGGCAAATACGCCGTAGTAGTTTATTGTATTTGTTCACCGAACACAGACCTGGATATGGTTGTTTTAGTAGTGTATTTCAATTTGTAGAAATGCCTATTATTAACCTGAAAACCATTATATTATGTTACGTTATGCATTAATTTTCTTCGTTGTCGCTATTATCGCCGCCATCCTTGGATTTGGTGGATTCGCCGGTGCTATGGCCGGAATCGCAAAGATCCTTTTCTGGGTATTTATCGTACTGCTGGTAGTTTCCCTGCTGTCCGGTGCCGTGAAAAGAGTGTAGAGATAAACAATACCATGCCAGAACAACACACAATTTTGGCATAAATGATAAAACTGTACAGATGATCCATTAGATAGATCATCGAATAGAGATGGTCCTTTCCCGATCGGGTTAGGACCATCTTTATTTATTGGAAGTCTATATTACAGGTCTTCCGTTTTCAGTAGTCAATCATCTGGAATTCTCCATCAGGCCTGACAATCCAGCAAAACCTTCATCCCATCCGGTTGCCGGTCAATGTCTTCGAATACCCGCTGGATATCCTGGAGGGGTTCAACCCGGGTGATCAGCGACTCAAAGGGCAGTTCATTTTTGGTGATCAGTTCAATTGCCTTATCGTAATCTTCGCGTTCGTAGACCCGGGCTCCGATCAACTGGAGTTCTTTCCAGAAAAACTGGAAAAGATTGACCGGCTTCGGCTGTCCGTGGATGGCGACCATCACGATCCGACCACGGATTCCCGCCAGTTCGGTCATGATATCCAGGGTCGGCTGCACACCGGCGACTTCGAAGACGACATCGGCCATAAAACCGTTGGTCTTTTCCCGGAGATGTGCTACCGGATCCGTTTCTGCGGGATTGATCACCGCAAAGCCAAGCTCCCGGGCCAGGCCGATACGCTTGGGGTTGACTTCGGAAATATACACTTCCGCTCCGGTCTGTCGGGCTACCAGTGCGACCAGCAAGCCAATCGGGCCACCTCCCAGCACCACGGCCACTTCCCCGTCGTTTAATCCGGACAGGCGGACATCGTGACAGGCCACAGAAAGTGGTTCTACGAGCGCAGCCAGCTTCAGATCGGTTTCCGGGGAAAGTTTGTGTAGGGTAAAGGCCGGCACGTTCCAGTATTGTTGCATGGCTCCCGGACTGTCAATGCCGATGAATTTAAGATCCTTACAGATATGGTGATGCCCTTTATCCGAAGCTTGCGCACCACGGTCATCCAGCGGGCGGACGACCACTTTCTCGCCTACGGAAAAGTCCGTGACCCCCTCCCCTATGGCATCGATCTCTCCGGACATCTCGTGACCGATGGTCACCGGCGTACTGACCCGTTTGTCCATCATGCCGTGATAAATATGTACGTCCGTACCGCAAACCCCGCAATACGCGACCTTGATCCGTACCTCCCCTGCTCCGGGAGTACTGATCGCTTTTTCACTTACCGAAAAACGCCGGTCTCCTTCGTAAAATGTTGCTTTCATCTTGCGCTCATTAGATTTTATTAATGCTGGACCGCTACGTAGCTATCGAAAAGTCTTTGCCTCTGAAATAGTTAACCAACGGTCTGAACAGTCTATTTAAATAGACGGATTTTTAGCCAGTCCGCCTGTAAACTCAGGGGTAAAATTCCCTGTCTTTGAAATTAATCATGGATCTGCCTAATGGCCAAACGCTCTTTTCATGGCTGTCTTTTTACTTTTGCTCGTAGGCAGCAAGAGCAGCGGTAATGCCCGCATCGAAACTGTTCATCTTTTTCAGAAACGTATATGCCTGCCGGGAAATGAACCGGTTCTCATTCTTTAGGATCTCCGCTACGGCTTGCCCCGTTTCCAGGTCATTGACGCCATGGTGGGCATACCATTTTAGGATATCACCCAGTTGTTTTCCGTTCAGTGTACCCAAAAGACTTCTGGACCGGCTGATCAATACCGGGCTCAAATAAGGCGCTTCTGTTAATTTACTGATGATCATGCTTTGAATGCTATGGCTGGCCACCGGATAAGCGCCAAACAGGGCCAACTGCAGCGCTTCCGCCCGGAGGTGCGCGGCCGTTATCGCCCGGACCGCCGTATAGGCCAGATAAAAGTCATCTCCGACAATGAACGCCATTATCGAAGTGCTGAGCTTTGGCGAGAGGGTATTTTTTGGATCGATCCGGTTCAAGGCCCAGACCCGATCGCTGATATCGGGACTATGCAGGATCAGGTCGATCAGCTCCGGCGTCAACTGCTTTTCGGTGAGGCCGGCCACCCGTTCCCGACTCGGGCCATGGAGGATATTCCACAAAGTATAGGTGGTATAAGCCGCGCCTTTTACGACCATTTTAGCCACATCGGTGGTAGTCGCGCCCGATACCGCATCCACCGAATCCGGTGCCGGAGTTTCGATCAGGGCCTCAAAGGAAATATTGCCTAAGGGCAAATTAGGATTGGCCAGCAGATCGTTTAAACGCTCGTATTCTTCGCTGGAAAAGGGTTCATGGTCCCGCTTGCTCAGAAATTCTCCTGCCGGCAACTCAAAACCCAGATAGCGTCCCGTTATATTCCAGTAAACCCGGATGTTCAGCAGTCGGCATTCCCGTTCAAAGCACACTTCCGTAGTTATTAACTTGAAATAATGGAGGGGGATGCCTGCCTGGCTTTGGACCAAAAAAAGAGAATCATCCGTCAGGGTATCCTTATATGCGATACTTGATACTTGGTTCTGAGGATAATCGCCGCCTATAGTGGCCACTTTGAAATACCGCAGTTCCTCTCCGGTTGACAAGGTGAACCGGAGCAAATTCAATAGCAAAAACCCGGTAACTATTGTAAAGCGATTAACCTCAGATGAAAACATGGTATTTTTGGTTTCTTATTGTTCTATTCAAAGCCGGGCCCGAAAAAGGCTTAGCATTATCGGACTAAAAAAAAGAGGACGCTACGCTGTAGCTCTATCCATATTATGATTTAAGATTGAAGATAGAAAGCTGCGCTGCAGCTTTTCATTGATGATCACTCCAATGGCCTGCAAGCCATTTTTTGTATCCATCAGATTGCAGGATAGGATCTATTTTACTAAGGTGTTCGTTGGACTCAAGGTGCAGCGTACCGCTCTATCTCCAAACTCTATGCTGACTTTTTCATCGAGGTGCAGCGCACCGATCTATCTCCAACCGCATGTGGACGTGTATATCAAGGTGCAGCGCACCGTCCTAACTCCGTCCTTTACTTACTTTGTCGGCACAATAGCGCCATGTTCCATCAGCAATTGTTTGACCTCGTCAATCGGTACTTCCCCCGGAGTAGTGTTCTGTCGGCAAGCCAGTACGGCCGCAGCTGCCGCGGCCTGCCCCATTCCCATACAGGAGGCCTGCACCCGTAAGGCAGAATTAGCCAGTCGATCGCTGCTCACACACCGCCCCGCCACCAGGAAATTCCGGCTCTTTTTCGGGATCAGCGCCCGCAGGGGTATACTGGCCACGACATCCGGTTTTAGGAATTCCTGGTAGATCGACTTGCCCTCCCGGTGCAAATCGATCGGATAAAAAGAATAAGATAAAGAATCCTCGAATACTTTCCCCTGCACATAATCCTGATGCGTCAGCTGGTAAACGCCGTCAATGCGATAGGTCTCCCGTACGGCCGTTTCGGTCTTCAGGTCCTGAAGCTTTAGATTTTCGCATCCGGGTAAGGATCGGAGTTCGCGTACCAGCTGGAGGAGCGTCGACCGGCCCTGCTGATTCGCCAGGGTGTGGGATTCGGAAGTGGTCGAATCGGCACCCGGCACGTACACATAGCTGTAGGGAACGTAGCTGTGTTCGCGACTGGTGCGGACCTGACTTTCCAGCATATTTTGCCGCAATACCCGGTGGTATTGTTTGGGGATCTGGCTCAGGTCGAGTGCATCGTAATCGTAGCCTCCGATCCGGAAAACCAGGGATCCCGGCTGCGTATCCGCTTCCCGGAGTACGTCAAACCCGGCCATGGAGGCGATCAGGGCATTACCCGTACAGTCGATCACTTGCTTGCAACTGATGCGGGCATTGGTCCCTTTGCCGACGGTCTCCACCAACCACTTCCCTTCCTGATATTCTATCTGGTGCGGCGTCTCGTAGTAACGAATATCTACGCCGGCTTCCAGGCATTTCTCTTCGGCCAGCAGAGTGTACAGGGGTGCGTTGACCGTCACCTGGTGTTTCCAGTGCCGATCGGGCAGCAAAGAGAAATTGGGTAGCAGATCGCCATTGAGTTGAACACAATCCATGACCAGTTCCCAGCTAATACCTCCGATGATCTGTTTTCCCCAGGCGTGAAAAATACCGGGAAATGCCACGCCACCGGTGGTGGTCGTACCACCGAGCTGACTTCCACTTTCGATGAGGGTAGTCCGTGCTCCCGCCCGTCCGGCCTGGATGGCAGCGATCACTCCCGCCGTGCCGCCACCGACAATAAGGATGTCCGTTTCCACCTGCTGATGATTGACCGCGTAGGGCGATGCCAACACCTCTCCTTTGGCCAGGGCCGGAGTGGCCATTCCCAGGGAAAGGGCGCCGAGCGATTTTAACATTGACCTTCTTTCGATCTTATCCATAGTCTTTTTCTTTTTTGGTTTGATTCCCCTGGTGGTACCGGGTAGGGGTATTGGTTTTAAGCAATTATACTTGACAACATGTGATTTTGTGCAAATGAAGATCCCCATCTGACCTTTGGCCAGCTCCCCCAGCCATACAGCCCGTACCGGGGTGGAGCAAAACCATCCATTAAGCAAGTTGTTATCCTCCTCGGAAGGAGGTGTGCCGTGCGACACAAAGTTGTGCCCGTCTGATGCGACAGAATGTTGTAAGCTGTGGGAAATGACCCCAGCGGGGTCAAATATCCGTTGAACAATGCTATGAATATAGGGAACCGACCCCAGCGGGGTCGCATTAATCCTTTAAATTTTTTTAATCCAATTAACCCTTGTTTCTGGATTATAGATCTTGCAAAATAAAACCTATACCTTTGTATTGATTAAAACGCGTTCTCAATTATGGCCAATCCTTACACTCAACTGTATACACAGCTTGGCGGTAATAAACATGTAAGGATAAGGGCAAAAAATTAAGGCAACCCGGAGAGGTCATTATTTTTGAAGTGACCAAACTAAAAAAACATGATCTTATGCCCGAGTTGCCAGAGCATAAAGATAGTCAAGAATGGCAAGACCTACTACGGTAAGCAGAATCACAAGTGTAAAGACTGCGGTCGGCAGTTCGTGCTCAACAATCGTCATTATATCAAACAAGGGCAACGCGAGATGATCCGTAAGGCCCTGAATGAAAGGATCAGTCTTCTGGGTATATGCCGAGTTTTTTCGGTAAGCCTGCCCTGGCTATTGGATTTTGCTGAATCGGTATGGAAAGCGGTACCGATGGACATTGGACTGAGTGAATCATGGCTAAAAAAGTTACGTCCTAAAAAGGCTCAACTGATTGTATTACAGTTAGATGAGGCCTGGTCTTTTGTAGATAACAAAAGCCAAAAGCGATGGATTTGGGTGGCCTTCGATCCAGTGAATCGCTTAGTCGTTGCCTTTCACATCGGTAATCGAGGTAAAGAAAGCGCCAAGGCTTTATGGCGTAACATTCCGGCCGGATATAAGCACAAGTGTTTTTTCGCGACCGACTCCTGGGATCCTTACAAAGCCGTCATTCCGACCAAAAGGCATGTGGAAGGTAAAGCATTTACCTATATTATTGAAGGATTTTGGACCGGTATGAGAGCAAGAGTTTCCCGGTTAGTCAGAAAAAGTTTGGCATTCTCAAAGGTGAGTCGTAATCATTTTTTGGCCATTCGATATTATTTCTACCAATTCAACTTGGCCAGTTTGCACCGAATACAAAATCAAGCGGTCATCCTTACAAGTTGATTACCGCCCACAGCTTGTGTTTGCTGTGAAATATCGGCAAGCACTTATCCAACCACATTGGGAAAAACAGCTTTACCAGTATATTACAGGTATTGTCCAAAACCGCCGACATAAAATGATGGCGGTCAACGGTATGCCGGATCATGTTCACATTTTTCTCAGCATGCACCCGGCAGAGCCTGTTTCTGTATTAGTGCAGGAGATCAAGAAAGCTAGTTCGTCTTTCATAAGAGCAGAAAAATTCACTCCACATCGATTTCAGTGGCAGGCTGGTTACGGAGCTTTTTCGTACAGTAAATCTCACGCTCAAAGGGTGGTCAGGTATGTGTTAAAGCAAAAGGAACACCACTACAAAAAATCATTTCGGGAAGAATACCTCGAGTTACTGAAAGCTTTTGAGATCGAATTTCAAACAGAATATCTTTTTGACTTTTTTGACGTTAGTTAGTGCGACCCCGCTGGGGTCGCTAAATAATTCCATATCCAATTCAACTGATTTTTGACCCCGCTGGGGTCATTTCCCACAGCTTATAACTTTATGTCATGTCGTGAGGTCACAACTTTGTGTCGCACGGCAGTGGTGCCCAGAACGGGCGCGTATGGGCAGGGCGGAAGAGGAATATCGAATGCACAAAATCTGACGTTGTGCAGTATAGGATACGATTTTTCAATGTCAATATCAATGGCAAGTAAACGATAACTATCCGGCCTATCAATGACCTTTTCGCTTGATTTTGAGTTATTGAAATTGCTATTGCCATTGGATTTGCCATTTTTTATAGGCTGGATTTTGAGAACCGAACGATCCTGGGGAAATACCGGGGGCTCCCCACCTGCCTTTATTCTCCTTTGTACCGCAGCACATAGCTCACCGTACAATCCCCACCGTAGATATTGCTGCCCGAAGGTGCGTATAAGTACCAGGGCTTACCATCTTTCAGCAGGAGTTGTGGTCGCTCTAATTTGGCGTATTCCCGATCCTGAGGACCGTAGTGTACGGCCACACTATTCATCTCCAGTTCGGTATACGCATTGATCCGGTGAAAGCCCTTTTCGTAATGATCAAAACGGATGCCGTCCTCCGACGTCCATAGAATGCCGCCCCCGGACTCGATCATGCCGTGGTTATCGGTAGTTAGCAAAGCGAATTTCCCGTTGTACATAAAGGCATAACCGTCTTCAATATTCCGGTCATTGGCGGTCACCGGAAATGGCAATTGCACATAGGGGCCTTCCAGGTTCTCGGCAACGGCCAGTCCCATTCGGGCCTTTTCCGATTTGAAATAGAGGAAAAAGCCACCATCGGGATGTTGCAGGAAGGCCGGGTTGTTGACTCCGTTACCGGCGGCATGGTTCCAATAGTCCGGATTGCTGGGTGGCCTGAGGATCACGCCATCCTCTCCGGCTTTTTTCCAGGGCCCGTCCAGACTTTCCGAAACGGCCAGACAGATGTACTGATTGGCGGGGTGCCCCTGGATACCGTCATTGGCAATATAGAACAAAGCGTATCCGCCGTCCACTTTATGGATGGCGGGATTATGTGGCGCATTACCTTTCACGCCCCCAATCTCTCCCCCGATCGCCACATCCGAAAAAACGAAGGGCCCTTCCGGCGAATCTCCGATATAGTGCGCAATTTCACTGTGCGTCCGCCAGCCGGGATCCACTTTCAGTTCACAGGGCCAGCGGGCCACGAACAGATGGACCTTCCCGTCGTCTCCCAGTATCGGTGAGCTACCCCAAATGTTGTATCCGGCTTCTTCGACGGCAATGCCCCGGAATTCCCACTGATCGGCAAAGGTAGTTGACGAGCTTGCCTCCCGGGTATCACCGTTCACGATCCTGAAGGCGGAAAAGATCCGTTTGCCGTGCCCGACCAATCCTGCGGGGGTTAAATGGGTGGCATCGGCTTTCGGCAGGCCGTACATACTGGTGTATATAATATTGGGGTCCTGGTTAGCCAGGTTTTTTTGGGCCTCTACCACTACGGGGCGCTGTTGCACAAAGGCGTGCTGTTCGTCTACGCCCAACAGTATCTTAAGGTCCTGCCGGTGCAATACCTGCGTGCGCAGGTGATCGATCATCTTTTGGAGATTACTTCCGTAGGCATTGGCTGCAGCTTCATCTCCCGCGTCCGATTCGCCCTGTATCCAGATGAACCCGCGGACCTGCACGCGGTATCCCTTTTGTTTCAATGCGGCTATAGCGGTCTGCAGGTCCTCGACCATATGATCGTAGATGCCGCCCGCACCGGGTGCTTTCCAGTCTCTGGCCAGACCGGTTGCGCCGAGGCAGTATTTGAAGATGGCCGGATGGTATCCGGCCCGTTTTAATTCCCGGCTAAAACTTACCTCGGGGCCAAAATGACCGGCCGGGTACCTCCCCGCCTGCGCCTGCATCGGTACCCATTCACCCGCCGAACTGGTCTGACCGAAAAAGGTCCAGTTCAACAAAATGGATTGATCCAGGGTTGTGTCGTCTACGGGGTAAGCTGCGGCATCGCCCGTCCATCCCTGGGCATTCGACTGGCCGGCCCAGATGAAGAGGTCGACTGCTTCCTGGGCGTCCGAACTTAGGCTGAGCAACAGGCAGATCAGCAGGGGAATGGTCTGTTTCATGCTTGGCTTTCGTTTGTTGGTCCGCAATTTTTCGTTAAGGTATCAAGATTGTCGGTTAATGTGTTTATCCGGCAGGAGTTAATCAGGGGCTACTCAGCTTGGGGCACATCAGGATACAGTTGCAAAAATCTAGTAGATCTCTCCACCTGGGTCATAAACTTACCAAATGGGCTTTGCAGGAAGACGTAAAAACCGCCAAATTATCCTTAACTTCAACTATCGAATCCAATTTTAAACAGACCTACCCGAAAATTGATGAAGTCCTCTTTTCTGATCAGCCTTTTTGGCCTTATATGTGGTTTTTGTGGCCTGACCGGTTGCACAAACGTCGAGGATGCGTTTACCGATGACGTATTGGCGCAGCTTCCGGATGAGATCGATTTCAATTTTCACGTAAAGCCGATCCTGTCGGATAAGTGCTTTGCCTGCCACGGTCCGGATGAGAACAAATTGCAGGCCGGACTCCACCTGGATCGTCCAGATCAGGCCTACGCCGTATTGGAAAGTGGCGGGCGGGCCATCGTGCCCGGCAAGGTAAAACAAAGTACCTTGTACCACCGCATACTGTCCGCAGATCCGGAGCTGCAAATGCCGCCTCCCGAATTCAAGGTAGAACTAACAGCGTACGAAAAGGCCGTGTTGATCCGCTGGATCGATCAGGGGGCGGCGTATAAGACGCACTGGTCCTTCTCCCCTCCTACTGCACCCGCGCTGCCACCGGTAGATCGAGCGGATTGGGTGCGCAATCCCATCGACCGCTTTGTACTGGCCCGACTGGAAAAAGCGGGCCTGGAACCGGCCAGACCGGCGGATAAAACCACCCTGATCCGCCGATTGACCTTTGATCTGACCGGCCTACCGCCCACGCTCAAAGAGATCGATGCTTTCCTGGCCGATGATTCCGATAAGGCCTACGAAAAACTGGTAGATCGTTTACTGGCCTCACCGCACTACGGCGAACGGATGGCGATGGACTGGCTGGATGTGGCCCGCTATGCGGATTCCCATGGGTTCCATGCAGACGGATTTCGCCGGATGTGGCCCTGGCGCGACTGGGTCATTAAAGCGTTTAATGAGAATTTGTCGTACGATCAGTTTATTACCTGGCAGCTGGCCGGCGATCTGCTGCCGAATGCAACCCGGGAACAGGTACTGGCTACGGGTTTTAACCGGAACAATCCCATCAATTCGGAGTCCGGGATCGTGCCGGAAGAGTACCGGGTGGAAAATGTGGTGGATCGCACCGCCACCATGGCGAAGGCTTTTATGGGGCTGACGGTAGAGTGCGCCCGCTGCCATGACCACAAATACGATCCCGTTTCCCAAAAGGAGTTTTATCAGCTATCCGCATTTTTCAATAATGTCGACGAACTGGGTATGGTCTCCAACGACGGGGCGGCGTCCCCAACGATGCCCCTGCTTAGTGATGAACTGGATGAGGTCATCACTTTTATCCGGGAGCGCATCGATGCCAAATCGGCGGAACTTCAACAATACCAGCAGCGGGCGATCGCTAATCCTGCGGAAGCGATGAATCACTTTGATCGGGAGGATCTTCTTACTGATCTGACCGGCTATTATTCGCTGGATCAACCGGAGGCAAACTGTTGTCCTAACGCAGCCGGACGCGGTCCGGAGGCACGCGCCGGGAAAGGCGTGGAGCGCGTAGCGGGCAAGTTCGGGCAGGCGCTCCGCTTCGATGATACCTTTGACTGGCTGAGCCTGCCCGGGCAGGGCGATTTTGAACGCACTGATCCTTTTTCCATCAGTGTCTGGGTACGACCGGAGCTGCGGGAAGATTACGCCTCGATCATCGGTAATGCCGGAGGCAAGAATTCGCACTGGCGGGGTTATGAGCTTTTCCTGGATAGTCTGAACCGACCCAGTGTGCGGCTTACGCACAATCCGCCGGATCATCGGCTGGAAATCTATGCGCTGGATAGCATTCGGGTGAACGAATGGAGTCATTTGTCTTTCACCTACGACGGTTCCAGTCGGGCTGCCGGGATAAAGCTTTACCGCAACGGAGAACAACTGGCCACCAGAACTCGCTATGACCAGCTCTACAAGAGTATCCGCACCATCAATGATACCCTCAAGGTTCTGCCCTACCCGCTGCGGGTAGGCCGCAGTTATCAAAGTGATCTGGATCTCGGCCTGTTTCAGGGAGCGGTCGATGAGATCCGCATTTACCAGCGTGATCTGACTGCGGAGGAGGTGTTTCACCTCGCCCACCCGGATTACAAAGCTCCTTCCCTGGCGGAACGCACTCCGGCTGAAAAAAAACGACTCGGACTGCATCAGTTGCAACGCCGGGATACCCAATATCTGCACCTCCGGCAGGAACTGACGGCGCTGAGAAACAGGGAACACGCCGCGATCGACACGTTTCCGGAGATCATGGTGATGCGGGAAATGGACCCGCCCCGCCCGACTTACGTATTGGATCGTGGTCTTTACGATGCGCCGACGGAGCGGGTCCTGCCGGGCACTCCCGCAGCCGTATTGACTTTTTCCGATACTTTGGAGCGTAATCGGCTGGGCCTGGCCCGATGGCTGCTGAGTCCGGAGCATCCGCTTACCACCCGGGTACTGGTCAACCGCTATTGGCATCTGTTTTTCGGCCGGGGTATCGTCCATACCCTGGAAGATCTCGGCAATCAGGGGGCACTACCCAGCCACCCGGAATTGCTGGATTGGCTGGCCATCCATTTTCGGCAATCGAACTGGGACCTGAAGGCTCTGGTCCGCACGATCGTCACCTCGGCCACCTACCGCCAGTCCTCGGAGGTGGATCCGGAGATCCGGCAACGGGACCCCGCAAACGAACTGCTCACCCGGGGACCGGCCTTCCGACTATCGGCGGAAATGATCCGCGACAATGCATTGCTGGCCAGTGGCCTGCTGGTAGCGGAGATCGGCGGCCCCAGTGTAAAGACTTACCAGCCGGACGATCTCTGGAGCAAAACCCATTTTTCGCGCCTGTTGGTAGATTACAAGGCGGACCGGGGTAAGGATCTGTACCGGCGCAGCCTGTATACCTTCATCCGCCGGACGGCTCCGCCGCCCACCATGACGGTCCTCGATGCGCCCGACCGGGCGTTTTGTGTCGTTCGCCGGCAAAAGACGAGTACTCCCCTGCAATCATTGCTGCTGCTGAATGAACCCCAAATGATCGAAGCGGCGCGCATGCTGGCCGAGCGCATGTTGCGCCAGGGGGGATCTGCGCTCGATGAACAACTGGATTTCGGATTTCGGTTGTTAACCAGCCGGCACCTCCTGCCGGAAGAGCAACAACTGATGTTGGACCTTTACGAAGAAGAACTGCAACGTTTCCGGGCGGATCCGGCGGCGGCCGAAGCCTTGCTGCAGGTCGGTGATCATCCCCGGAATATTGCTCTGGTGCCGGCCGAAGTAGCCGCCGGTACGGTGGTCGCCAATATTATGATGAACTACGATGAAGTCTACACCAAAAAGTGAACGAAGCAAATGAGTGATTGTCACCAATACAGAAAACAGTATACCCGCCGGGATTTTCTCAATACCACGAGCCTCGGACTGGGGGCAGCCGCACTCGGATCGTTGCTGCAATCTGCCGGTCTGCCGGCCGGTCCGGACCCGGGCAACGGCATCCTTGGGCAATTGCACTTTGTCCCGCGCGCGAAGCGGGTGATCTATTTATTTCAGAGTGGAGGCCCTTCCCAGATGGATCTGTACGATCACAAACCATTGCTGACCGAAAGAGACGGCGAAGAACTGCCGGAATCGGTGCGTCAGGGACAGCGCCTGACGGGTATGACTTCCGGCCAGAAGTCCTTCCCCATGGTCGGATCACCGTTCGGGTTTGCGCAACATGGACAATCCGGAGCCTGGGTAAGTGAGCTGCTACCCCATATTGCCCGGATCTCGGATGAGATCTGTTTCGTCAAGTCGATGTACACCGAGGCGATCAATCACGACCCGGCGATCACTTTCTTTCAAACGGGTTCCCAGCAGGCCGGACGTCCCTGTATCGGCTCCTGGATCAGCTATGGCCTGGGTAGTGAAAATGAGAACCTGCCCAGTTTCTGTGTCCTACTCTCCGAAGGACGGGGTGGGTCCCAGCCGCTGTATTCACGATTGTGGGGTAATGGTTTCCTTCCTTCCTTTCACCAGGGCGTTCAGTTCCGCTCGGGCAGTGATCCGGTACTTTTTCTGTCCAATCCGCCGGGAATTGACCGCCAGGATCGCAAGCGCCAGCTGGCTTATCTGGAAAAGATGCACCAAATGGAATTGGAACGCACCCGCAATCCGGAATTGCAAAGTCAGATCGCGCAGTACGAGATGGCCTATCGGATGCAGACTTCCGTGCCGGAAACCATGGATATTCAGAACGAACCGGATTATATCTTCGACCTCTACGGTCCGGAGGCCCGGATCCCCGGCACCTACGCGGCCAACTGTCTGCTGGCCCGGCGACTGGCGGAAAGGAACGTAAAGTTCATCCAGTTGTACCATCAGGGCTGGGACCAGCACGGTAATCTGCCGCGGCAGATCCGGCGACTGGCCAACAGCGTGGATCAGGCGTCGGCCGCACTGATCATAGATCTGAAGCAACGGGGCCTCCTCGACGATACCCTGGTGATCTGGGGTGGAGAGTTTGGACGCACCAACTATTCGCAGGGACGACGCACCATCGACAGCTTCGGTCGGGATCACCATCCGCGCTGTTTTACCATCTGGATGGCGGGTGGCGGCATCAAACAGGGACTGACTTACGGGCGGACGGATGACTTCGGATACAACATCGCCCAGGATCCCGTCCACGTGCACGATCTCCAGGCGACGCTGATGTACCTCCTGGGAGTGGATCACGAGCGATTGACGTTTAAACACCAGGGACGACGGTACCGGCTCACGGATGTGCACGGGAAAGTAGTGCAGGGAATTGTTGCCTGATGGAACGGATAGAAGACATTACATTGAATGAGCCTAAAGTCGCAGCCGGTCACTGGGCCGCTGCCATCGGAAAGAGGTGCAGCACTGCATCCGGCGGACTAAAATTTTACCCTAATGGATTTCAGGGGCTTTTAAATGCTGTATCGATGGTTAGTTATCTCTTACCATGGATACTGCTGGTACTTACACTGGGTAGCGGCTGCGGTGTAAGTGCGACCGGACCGGCCGTACCCCAACAGCCGAATATTATTCTCATCTACGCCGATGATCTGGGAAAAGGCCTGCTGAGTCACGAAGGGCAGGAGATCATCCAAACGCCCCATATCGATCAACTGGCCGCCGAAGGCCTGCGCTTCCGCAATGCTCACTCGTGTATGTTGTGTGCGCCGGCCCGCGCTGCGCTCCTGTCCGGATTGCACGACTGCCACGCCGCAGGTTTTGAGATCACCAGCGCGCGCATTTACGAGCAGATCAGTACGGGAGAAGCTACCCGCGAAGAAATTGAAAAGAAGATCAACGATAAATTATCTCCTATACCGGAAAACCAGATCTTTCTGGCGGAGATCGCACAAAAAGCGGGATACCGGACGGCACAGTTCGGAAAGCTGGACTGGGGATTTGCTACCACCCACGATCAGTTGACCCGCCACGGCTGGGATCACTATTTCGGCTATATGGATCACGTCCGGGCCCACGGATTTTATCCGCCTTTTTTATTTAGTGACAATGAATTGGTGGAGATCGAGGGGAATACCCTGGTCAATTGCGGTAAATCCTTGGAGCCGGAAACGCCCGCGGCCTACGCCGAACGCTGGAATAGGGAAGGCAAAGACGTCTACTCCCAAAACCTGTTTATGGACAGCGTCCTGCAATTTATTGCCGACCATCGGGATCGTCCGTTTTTTCTGTACTTCCCCACCCAGCTGCCCCACGGCCCCGTCGCTATTCCGGAGGTACATGCCGATTTTAAAGATGATGACCGGCTGACCGAAATTGAAAAGGAGTATGCCTCCATGGTCAAAATGCTGGATGATAATGTGGGCCGGATCATGGATCAGTTGCAAAAGCTAAAGCTTGATGACCATACCATCGTGATCTTCACCTCCGATAACGGGCACGAGATCTACTACGCGAAGGAGGGGCGCATTACCAAGCCCTATCGGAACATGGAGACCGGAGAACTTTTTGATGATCTCAATGGAAAATACTACAGTGATGCGGCCGGTGATGTTTTCAACGGCAATAATGGCCGGGCCGGTCTAAAACGGAGTAATCTCGAAGGCGGCATCGAAGTTCCGTTGATCATCCGCTGGCCACAAAAGGTCAGTCCGGGAAGCGTAAGTGACCGCCTGGTAGCCAACTATGATCTGCTGGCTACGGTGGCGGACATTACGGGTTTTGCAGGTAATATTCAGACCGACGGACGCTCTTTTTACAACGAATTGATCGGAACACAGCCCGTTGCCGAACACGACTTTGTGGTCTACGCTTCCTTCCGCGGTCCTACCCTACTGACCAAAGACGGCTGGAAACTGAGGACCTACCTCTCTAAAGATGTCTTTGAGCTGTATTACCTGCCCGATGATTACCGGGAGGAACACGACTTGTCCGCCCAATACCCGGACCGCTTGCATGAACTTAAACAGCGATTGCTGGAAGCCTGTGATGGAGATTTTATAAATGGTTTGTACGCGCCGGGAAACCAGATCAGGGTTGAATGATAGTTGGTAAATGGTTCCAAACCATAATCTCAAGTATTATTGAAATACCGGCATCCGATTAGCTAAGAAAAAAAATCCCGTCTACGGCTGCTTCCCCCGAATAGCCCCGTATACCAATTCCGCAATGGCCCGGTAACCGGCTTGATTAGGGTGTACCCCATCCTCTTCGGTAAACAGTTCTGGCCGGTGATCCAGCGGTGTATTCAGGTCGATAAAGCCGAGCTGATTGGTTTGGGCGATCTCCTTCACGGTTTGGATCAATTCCTGCAGACGGGGTTTGCGAACGGACAGTCCGGCCCGGCGTTCCGCACTCAAACCCGGCGTTTCCAGCACCATCGGGGAAGGGGCCGCGATCCAGATCCGGGGCTGGGTCGGCAGGGCCCGTAAAGTATCGATCAGGTCCAGGTAATCGCCCCGGTATTCGTCTTTGTATTCCCAACACTTGCGATCGCCGCAGGTACCCATCCCGCAGGTATCATTGGTGCCCAGGCTGATTACTACCATATCCGGTGCAGTTTCCCGGATCCGGTCCAACTGATCCCAGACCGTGGGGCGGCCCTTACGCAACAGGGTGCAGCCACCCACTCCCAGATTCACAACCTGATAACGTTCTCCCATCAGTTGCTGCAATTGAGCGGGATAGGAATCGCTATCCGGATCATCCAGGCGCGCGCCGAAGGTAATACTGTCGCCCACGCAGGCCAGCGTGATCTTTTTCTTTTCCTTGCAGCTAAAACTAAGGGTAAGCAACGTGATCAGTAGCGGGAACAAGGGAGATCTCAATCTGGACATGGTTTAATATTTACTTGGTTTCGTCGGTCCGAAACAGGTCGTTATCATTGCCCGAAACGAAAGGAATACAGATCGGCATCCTGCATCCCAAATTTAAGCCGTACGGCTTTGCCGGCCAGGTGCCCGAGAGATCGGGAGGAGCCCCAACTAACCGCTCGTTCGATCTCATTACCGATAATTTCAGTAGAGCTTTCCAGGATCTTGCCCGTTTCGGCATCTACGATATAGGCCCGGATCGATCCGGCCGCTGAGGTCCGAAAATTCAGGAACAACTCTTCGCCCGAGAAGGTAAATGGCCGCGTGACCATTGTCCCACCGTCAAAGCCGGCCGAAGCCGAGGTAAACCCATCCAGTCGCAAAGCATACCGCCGGAGGTGAGCGCTGGGCTGGGCGTAATCCTGATTGACGTAGACGGACATTTCGGTCGGGCTCGTTTGCAGGACATTCAATGCGGGATAGTTGGTGCGGGAAACCCAGTTTTCGAGTCCTATTCCGGGACGGATGAAACTTTCCAGAAAGGTACGGTCATATTCCGTTTCTCCCCGACTCGTCATAAAGATCGCATCGGAGCAGTCTTTGTAGTATTTCGGGTTGACGCCCAGTTTTTCGGCACTTTGTTCGTCTACTACCTGCCGGTTGGGCATAAAGCGGGCCGCAATGGAGATGTAGATCTGCGGCGCCCGGAAATACGGGTGCGTCTGGTTGGTATACAGATGCTGCAGTGGAGTGTCGCCAAAAGTCATCGGAGTGGTTTCACTCCAGTGGATAAAATCATCGGAGGTCGTTCGTCCGACGGAACGATAACCCGAATAACCGTTTCCGGTCCACACCCGAACGTAGGCGACGTACTTTTTTTCGGATTCCGACCAGAAGGCTACATTTTGGGAGTCGAACATACCGTCGGTGATCACCGGAGCTTCCTGTACTTTTTTCCAGTGGATGCCGTCGGGGGAGTGATAGGCGATCAGTCCGCTTTCAACCGTACCGCCGAGGGCTTTGTACTTTTCCTCGACCGGCACGCCCGGTCGGGTATCCAGGAACGGACTAAAATTATGGGTAACCGGCGCCGCATTGGCCAGAATGACATTGTTGGCTTTAGTCTCATGTACATCGAATAATTCCAGGGATGGTTTCCGCCAGTTGATCCCGTCGTCGGATTCGGCGTAGCAGGTGACTTCGTTGGTGCTGCCGTCCCGGCCGCTGACCGGCAGCCCCCGGTAATAGGCCCGGAACAGGTCCCCATCCCTGATCACGGTACAGTAAGCGCTGAACTGCCCTTCCCAGGGGCGGTCAAAATACATCACCGGACCCATATCCTGCGGCTCGTGGAGCTTTAGAGCCACCTCGTCCAGGGTGTCAATCAGATAGTGGTCCACAAGCAATTGGCGTTCCGAACCGATGTCGATCGTTTCCACTGGCTGGCCCGTGAGAGAATAAGCCGCTAGCAGCAGTACGGCCAGTAAGGTGTTTTTAGTGCGGTTCATTGACTATCGCTCGTAATTTAGCTGTATCCAATTTGCATTGAGCACGTACTGGTCTTCATCCGCCGGGTTTTTGAACACCAGATAGAGGTCATCTTTGTCCGGCCCGGCCTGCAGGGGAATATCGTAAAACTCCATACTGCTTTTTTTAGGATCGGAATAGCTGACCTTTGTGCTGCCCAACAACTTACCGTTGACCGAACCGGCCCGGACCTCCACCGTGCCGGCGTAGGGATAGTTGGCATTGTAACCGGCCGCCAGTTGAATGCTTTTGAGTTTTTTAAAACTGATGTCAGCAAATTTCAGAAAGGAATTGTGCACGATCGAACCGACCAGCCTGGCGCCCATACTATCCCAGGTGCCCAGTCCTTCACTTTTTTCATCCGCGTATTCGGCTTCTATCTTGGGTGCAATGAAGTTGATCTGTTCGTTTACCGAAAGCGTACTACCGCTTACATTGGCGTTACCCTCGTCCAGATAGGAAGCCATCAGGATGTACTTGCCGCCGGCCTCCCGGCCCATGTGATCCTGAAAATTGAGCACTCCGGCCAACGGCAGACTGGTACCCGCCGCTTCATCCTGGCGGAGCGACAGGATATAATCAATGATCTTACCCACTTCCGCTACTTTCAGTTGAGGATGGGCCGCCATCATCGTCTCGCCCCAAACCCCGCTACTGCCTTTGATCACTTTACTGATCAGGTCATTTTTGTCGGCACTGGTGTATTTGTTGGCAATGTCCAGGTAAGCCGGGCCGTTGACCTTTTCCCGCTCGGCGTGACAGGCCTTACAATCGGAAGCATCGATCAGCAGTTTCCCCTCGGGAACGGTATTTTGCTGGTGACCAATGGTCGCCAGGACGATATCTTCTCCCTCGGGCAGATAGGTCAGCGTGACTTTGACCTTATCCGGATCGATACTACCGTCTTCGGTGGAGCCGTCTTCCCGGTCCGTTACCACCACCTGGTAATTGATCTTACGGCGGTCCCAGTAGACGTGGTCATCGGCATCGACTTTGATCGATAAGCTCGGTGGTTCGTTACCGGCCAGGATCTTTTGCGTGGAAGTGGCCATTTTCCCGTCGGGATCCTTTACGGTCAGTTTTACGGTGTAAACCCCTTCTTTTTCAAAAGTGAAATCCGGATTTTCTTCCGTGGACTGTACGCCCTCCTGATCGAAGGACCACTCGTAAGTGAGCTGATCGTGATCAAAATCCTCCGACTGGTCTCCGGAGAACTGCACCGTCAGGGGGACAGCACCCACCTCCCGGTCCGCGAGTATCCGGGCAATCGGGGCGCGGTTTCCTTTCAGATAACTGATCCGGCTCAGGCGTGCGTCCATGTTCTGAGCGTTCCACTTTTGACCGTATTCCAGGACGTAGAGACTGCCGTCGGAACCGAAGAGCATATCCATGGGGTGTGAGAACTCTGTGTTCGGCATAAAGGCCTCGGCCTTTACGTATTCCTGATTTTCGTCCAGGGTGATCACGTAGATCCAGTCGCGCATCCACTCGTACAGGAAGAGTTTATTCTCAAAATACTCTGGAAAGCCCTCCGCCTGATCCTCCGCGTGAAACACGGGACCGGCCATGGGGTTGACCCCGCCTTTCCCCAGCCAGGGAAATTCTTCGGAGGCATCGTAGGAAAACCAGATCATGGATGGCTGTGCCGGAGGTAACTCCTGCAGGCCGGTATTGTGGGGAGAGTCGTTGATCAGACGCTGCGGATCGAATTTTTCTCCCGATGTTTCGGTGGTGAAGTCGTAATCGTTGTATACCTGATTGTTGCCCCGGGTATACGGCCAGCCCCAGAACCCGGCTTGTCGTGCCTGGTTGAATTCGCCCATGCCCTTCGGGCCACGGTCGGGATTGCCCTTACCCGCATCGGGCCCTACATCGCCCCAGTACAAATAACCGGTCTTGCTGTCAATGGAGGGCCGGAATGGGTTCCGGCAGCCCATTACGTAGATCTCCGGACGGGTATTAGGCGTACCGACCGGGAACAGGTTGCCGTCGGGTATGGAATAGGTGCCGTCATCTTCGGGTTTGATCCGCAGGATCTTGCCTCGCAGGTCATTGGTATTGGCGGCTGATTTTTGGGCGTCCCACAGTGCCCGGTCTTCGCGCTCATCGATGGGTGCGTAGCCCGAGGACTCGAAGGGGTTGGTATTATCCCCGAGCGTGATGAATAAATTGCCGTCCGGCCCGAATTCCAACGCCCCGCCGCTGTGGCAGCATTTGCGGATGGTCGGTACTGTCAACAGTAGTTTTTCCGACGACACGTAGAGCGAATCGCCGATCAGATCAAAGCGGGAAATATGTTGCACCGGTTCGTCGCCCGGTGCGGAATAAAACAGGTAGATCCAGTTGTTACTTTCGTAATTCGGATCAACGGCGACGCCCAACAAGCCGTCTTCATTGCCGTAGAAGAGAGATTTCTGGGCAATCTGCCGGGTGGCGTTGGTCGCAAAATCGTACAATTTGAGTGCGCCCCGTCGTTCTACAAAAAGAATACCCCGACCGGGAAGTTCATCCAGCTCCATCGGCTCATTGAGGTTGAAATCCAGCACTTCCTTCACAAAACGGGTTTCTTCCGGAACCCGTTGGGTCGTAGCCAGGCCATAATCCAGTGACCGGTCACCAATCGCCGCCTGGAGCTGTTCCCCCAGCTTATCCGAAGCAATTTCGAGTTGGCCAGCGGGGTCATCCATGCGGTCAGCGTACCAGCGCCACTCATTTTTAAATTCAGGGAGCGATTCCAGTCCCAGTAATCCGCCCCCGGCCTGTACAAATCTTTCCACCTCCGCTCTTTGCACATCGTCGAGTACTTCACCACTGGTATTCAGGAAGACGATGGCGCTGTATTCCCGAAGCGAATCTTCGGTAAAAAACGCCGGATTTTCGGTAAAGTGAGTTGTAAACTTCTGGGTAGTACCCAACTCATTGATCGCCGTTTTTGCGGCTTCAATGGCTTCCTGGTTATCCCCGGTGGGCTGAGCAAACAATATCACTTTTTGCTCTTCCCGGCCGCAGGCCGCAGCCAGTAAACAAAGGACTCCAATAGACAAATAGCGGAACATAAGATTCATGATCGATTCTCTTATTGTACAAACTGTTATAGATAATAATTTTCAACTTCAACACCCCCAACCCCAACACTTTAACACATCTCCACTTCAACACATCAGTGATAATCATTCCCCGCCAGACTCTTCAGCACCGACTGCTGCCAGTCGTAAAGCTGCTGCTGCATCTTTTCAACGATCTCCGGGTGGGCGTCCGCCAGATTTGTCGTTTCGGCCCGATCCTCGATCATATCAAACAATTCCGGTTCAGGTTGTTCGTCCAGCACCAGTTTATAGCGGTTATCGATGATGGTCCGGGCGCCGCCCGTATCGGTTGCCGAAACTTCCGGATATTGGAAGTTTTTAAAATCTCTCGTGAATTTTCCATTCATTTTCTTAACCAGTGGAAGGGTGCCTTCCTGCAATTGGGGCTCGATATAGGGCTGGGGATCTTCTCCAAATACTTTGTTGGTCGCAAAGCTCCAGAAGAAAAGAGGGCTGGGGCGTTCCTCCATCGTGCCGTCGATCATGGGCAGCAGGCTGACCCCGTCCAGCGGCCGTTCGGGCACGGGTTGCCCCGTTACCTCGCACAAGGTAGGAAGTATATCGCTGGTCACGGAATTTACCCGACTGATACTTCCGGATTTAATTCGTGCCGGCCATTCCATTACGCTGGGCACCCGGATACCGCCTTCGTACATGTCTCCCTTTTCGCCGCGCAGGGTCATGCCGGTGCGGGCCGCACTGCGGGGGGTACCGTTGTCGCCGCAGTACCACAAAAGCGTGTTATCTTTCAGGCCTTTTTCCTTTAGGAAATCCCGCAAGACCCCGATAGAACGATCCATGGCGGTGATCTCGGCGTAGCGTTCCCGCAGCACCTCCCGCAAGGGGCGTTTCACCTGTTCTCCGGTGGTATTGGAGGTGAGGCGGACGGTATCATTGGTGTATGCTTCCGGCAGATTATCGTAGAGAGCCAGATCCTCCTCCAGCCCGCTATAGGGTTCGTGGGGAGATCCGTACCAGATGACCACAAAGAAGGCCTGATCCGCTTTGTTTGCTTTTTCGATAAACCGGATCGCTTCCTCCACCATCAATTCCGAACTTTCACCCTGGAATTGCTGGGGAGCTCCTCCGTTTCGTGATAACATCGGGTCTATTTCAAAAAAGTTATCGTGGGAAAGCCACTCCTGAAATCCCATCGCGCCGGGATTGGTGGGCGAGGCACTTTTTACCGGTCCCAGATGCCATTTCCCAAAGTGAGCTGAGGTATAGCCGGCCTGGCCCAGCAGCTGGGCCACACTGATCTCTTCCGGACGTATGGAAAAACCGGGCGAAAAGGTGCCGTAGCGGTTGGGGTGCCTACCGGTAATGAAACTCCCCCGGGTAGGTGAACAGGAGGGATGTCCGGAACGGAAATTATCCATCCGCAGGCCCAGCTTGCTCATTTCATCCAGGACGGGCGTCTGCACGTGGGGATGCCCGTTATAGCCAGTTTCGTCCCAGCCGTGATCATCGCCCATCAACAGAATGAAGTTGGGCGGTGACTGTTCCGCGACTTCTTCCTGCGGAGCACTATTGCCAGCGCAGGAGGCCAGTAGGGTAAAAATGGTTAGCACTGCAAATTGGTAGATTGATCGCATAGTCGAAAGATAGTTTGAATTTAGGCAAAATAGATAATGCCGGCTTTTCCCGGAAGCACAAGAAACCTCATTCGGTTCTTTTCCACACGCCGCTCTCCGCGGTGATGGGCACATCCCAGCTTTGTTCCGGATTGGGGATGTAGCGGGGATCGGCGTCCTCTTCCGGAAAATCAGACGCCGCCTCCAGCAAAGTATTTAGTGCCCGTTGGGCCGTATCGGTGAGCGTTTGGTCGATTAGGTTCTGTTGTTCCCACGGATCCCTTTGCAGATCATAAAAGCCCGCCGCCTGTTGGTCCGGTCCGACAAATAACTTGAATCGCTCGTTGCGCAGGACCCGATCCCGGTACACATATTGATTTTCTACGCCGGCTTCGGTTCGTTTGGCGTTATTCCCACCACCCATGCCTAGGATCCACGGGCGTGCTGAGTTGGTCTGTTTCCCCAGCAGCACATCGGCGAAAGACCGGCCGTCAATGATGTATTGCTCTCCGTTCATCTCGATCTCAGGGCCTATAGGTGCACCGGCCAGGGATAAAAAGGTGGGGAAAAGGTCCGTAAAGTCGATCAATGCCTCCGAGCTGTGCCCGGCTCGCACCACTCCCGGCCAGCTGGCGATGAATGGTGCGCAGATCCCGGGTTCAGTGGTCTGGCTTTTTCCTCCTTGGACTACGTTCCCGCGGTAGTGCCCTTCAATTTGCCGGGCCGTCCCGTTATCGGTGGTCCAGATGATCAGGGTGTTATCGCGTTGGCCCTCTTTTTCCAGCGCGGCCATAAGCTCTCCGGTGATCTTATCGGTGTAACGTACCATCGCTTTGTGTTTCCCCAGATTATCGTCAGCCGTCTCATCCGGCGTGTTGACAAAAGGAGTATGGGTCAGGACCATGGGGTAATACACCAACCAGGGATCATCCTTATTGGTATGTATAAAGTCGATGATAAAATCCTTGAAAATATCCGGTCCAAACTGACCTTCGTAGGTTTTGCTGGCTCCACTCTGATAGATATAGGGATCCTGGTAGCGTTCGGCGCTGACGGGCACTTCGGCTTCGTATCCGGTCCACATGCAATAGGCGTCGAACCCGCTTTTTACCAAAGCATCCGGTTCCACCCGAAAATCATCGATCTGCCACTTGCCGGCCATACAGGTCTTGTACCCGGCTTCTCTGATCTTAACGGGGAGCGCGGGATTCCGCCGTTCGTCAAAGTGCGCCCCTCCACCCCACCGGGGAACATCCCAGTGGTTGACCCATCCGTGGCGGAAGGGATACTGCCCCGTGAGCAGGGTCACGCGACTCGGCGTGCATTGCGGCATGGAATAGGCGTGGCGGAAGGTGGTCCCGCTCGCGGCGAGCGCATCAATGTGCGGCGTCTGAATATCCTCCGCTCCGTAGGCACTGACCCATTCTTTGCCCAGATCATCCACCAGGATGAATAGAATGTTTGGTCGTTGTTGTGCCTGCTCCTGCTCCGCTCCCTGTCGACAGGAAAATAAGCCTAACAACAGGAACAGTAGATAATTTTTAGACATTGTGTTTGCAGTTTTATGATGGTAGGCCAGATGGCATAGGACTTTTCAGTGGTTAAGGAATACCATATAATTTTTTTAATTGCAATGTCAATCTCAATTCCAATAGCAAGGTAAAGGCCGCTTTACACGCCAATATTTACCTCTTCGCCTAATCTGGGTATTGAATTTGTTATTGCCATTGAAATTGCCATTTGGCCGATTACCTTATTCCCAAACCCACTCTAAATGGCTTCGCCTTCCATCTGATTGACGTCAGTTCGGGCTTGTAGACCTGATCGGAACATAACCACGGAGGTATAAATGATCACGCCAATGACCACCCACCGCAGGGTATGCAGGGGTAACGACTTTACGACCAGGGCCGCGATCAACACGGCGACCGCACCCGGGATGGCCATACTGATGGCCGCTTTTCGGTTGTAGGCACCTTCCCGGATAAATTTCGCAGATGCGGGTGGCATCAGAAAGGCACAGGAGCCCATCATGATGGGAAAGGCCACCAGCGGCGACATGCCCAGGGCGTACACCAGCGCCATACAGGGAGCGTACAGGCCGATACCTACCGTCATCAGGGCTCCGAGCACAAAATTGACCGCTACGGCTACGGCTAATTTCCAGCCCGTCAGACCAATCGCCGTTCCCCCACCCTGTATCCAATCCAACTGACCGGCGAGCATAAAGAAGGCAGTGACCAGCAACGCAAAACCCATAGTCAGCTGGATCTTCCGCACGGCCAAACCGGATACGATACCGGCCCCGACCACAGCACCGACCGTTGCCGACAACAGCATGGCGGATAAGGTAATGGGCTCTACTTCCACGATCCGAATAAAGATCAAAGCCTGGATCAGGACGGGAATGGTATTGGCCACATTCAGGGTGCCCGGCAGCACGCGGTCTTCGGTTTGTTTGGTAAATTTCAACAGGGCGGTTTGCGGCGCAAAAGCACCGATGCCGAGCACGTCGAAAAAATTGACGACAAAGCCGATCGCAGCGGTTTTGGCCACACTGATCTGTTCGAGGACCTTTTGGTGCGTGATCAGGTCTCTGCTCAGGACATAGATGAAAAATAACGACAATCCAATCAGAATTATCCAAATAGCGATGATCATTAGAATAAGCTTTTAGTACCTTCGGCACTAGCGTTTAACAATGTAATTGCGAACAAAACTACACTACCGGATACTTTGCAAACTGACCGGAGCATACATCGCCCCGTCCCCCCGTCCCCCCGTCTCCCCATCTCCAAATCACCCCATCACCCAGTCTCCCCTTCACCCCCTCTCCCTGTCACCTCACCAACCCAGTCCATAATATAAATTCATCAAAAGAGCCCCTGGTTAAGGATCCAGCACCGCCCGTATGGCCTGCAGCAACACCTGCTCGGATCCCGGAGCGACCCGGGAGGCCCGTTCACTCGTCTCGTATCCACCCTGCGTGTAGGCTTCGGCGGTACCGATGTAGCCCATGCCGTATTCTCCGTAAGCCGCCGTACAGATAAAGTCTTCCGGCCGCATTTTCTGGGCGGCGAGCTGGTACTCGATAAATAGTTCACCGGGTAGGTGGAGCAATTGCGCCTTGCCCAGTCGGAGCGCAGAAATAGTTATGGTCTTGCCGGCTTTCGTCCGTCGCAGCCAGGCCAGATGTTTGGCCACGTACATTTTCCAGTCGTCCTCCACTTCCGGATCTTCCAGTTGGGCGACCAGGTCTTTTTCAACGAGATGTTTTCCCGGCGGGAGCAATACTTCCCGGGTATGCCATCCCAGGTCGTCGGCGGCGATCTCGGATTTAGCGGTCTGTTCCCAGGCAGCGGCCATGGCCGTTTCCATCCGGCGGGTCAGTACCGGTCGGCGTTCTACAGAGCCGTCGTTGTATTTGCCGGCGGTGATATTTCCACCGGCACCATTGAAATGGATATGCGGAATACCCGAATCCCGCTCGCGCTGATTGCGGGCGATCCCCACAAACTCACAGGTCACATCCCCCTGGCCGTAATAACTCTGGGGATGAGTGGCGTAATAGGTCAGCACCGCGATGGGTTGGTCGCCATTCCAGAAGCTAAGCGCTTTCAGCCAGGGATCGATCAGCCCTTCGGGAGCTGCGATGGCTTTGGGGTCGGAGGTTTTGCTCCAGCGGATGATACTGACCATTCCGTCGTCGCCCAGTATGCGACGGTTGGAGGCTACTTTTTCAACCTTTGACTGACCGATGCCTAGATGGGTGACCGGCTGCGCGGATCGCCGGGCCTGTTTTACTGCTTTAGCGGCCCGCTTGACGGTTAGTTTCAGAAAATCGGTATCGTAGCGCGTGCCGCCCAGCCCGTACTGGCGGAGGATCTTTTCGGACGTGAGATCACAGCGGGCACCGTCGTGCTGGTGCAAGGCGTGGACGGATACGCGATCGACCGTGGTTTTGGCCGCCTTGGCGAGTTTTTTTCGCCACAGTTCCAATCCTTCGTTGGCGATGCCCAGCCAGTCTACCGCACAAAGCACGATGGGTTGCTCGTCCGAAAGGATCACGATGCCGCGCGCACTCAGTGGATCGACGATCTTTCTTGTCGGTGCGTAAGCCACCGGACTCCCGATGGGCGGAGTAGTATCCACCTCGAAAACCCCAACCCGGATGGACTGGGCTGCGATTTCGCCGGCGGCCGCCCCGGTCATCACCAGGATGAAAAGCGCCAGGCGTTTACTTCTTTTTAGCAAAATTTGTAATATCTTTTGCTCCCGGTACGGAAAGAAAGGTCGGAAGGGCATAGGCTACGGTTTTATACGGTGTTAGATCTGGTTGCTCTGCCTAATGTACGGGAAAAAGGTGGTGCATTCGAATCTGCTATTTCCTTTATATACCGGACATTTACAGAATCCGGTGCATCCCGATACAATGGATGGGTACAGATAACCGAAAAAGATCATCAATATGCATGCAGACAGCTCGCGGCGCCAGTTTTTTCAAAGACTTTTCAACGGTAGTTTTCTATTGGTCGGTCTCGGCTTAACCGCCTGCCGGGGCGAGGCTAATCCGGCCGATGAGACCGGCGAAAGTAAGGCTGCTGCCGATTGCGACGATCTTTCGGGACTCAGTGAACAGGAACTGAAACTGCGCGAAAATTTCGGTTACCTGCCAAAGTCGCCCGTAGCGGATAACCAGTGCAGCAATTGCAATTTATGGATCCCCAACGCGACCGATCCTTCCTGCGGCAAGTGCCTGCTTTTTAAAGGTCCGGTATACGCGGTCGGCCATTGTACGTCTTGGGCGCCCCAGACCTGATCTGCTGTCGTTTTTCCCTTTTTATTGCAAAGTTTCCTGGATGATCCGGTCCAGAGTAGAATCACGTGGTATCGTTTGTAACTGTGCCGCCAGCCGGTCGAGTTCTCCGGGGTGATCGCGTTTACGGATGATCTTGGCCAGATCCTGCAGAAAATCCGTTTGGGCGGCATCCAAAGGATCGGAAAAGTATTGCCGGCTGATGAGTTGCTCCAGCAACTCGGGTGACGATCCTGCCGATGAGCTCAAAACCGCCGTCCTGAACCACGGATCTTCACCGTGCTGCTCCATCACATCCGCCAAGGCGGAAGTCACTTCCGGGCCGGAAAACACGCCCAGACTCAAAGCGGCCTGAAGTGCCACCCGGGGATCAGCATCCGTCACCAGTTTTGCCATTTGCGGAATAAACTTGGAATACTTTTCCGATAAAATGATACCGTGCTCCCGTAGGCCGGGGTCAGGGTCGGTTAGAGCTGCCTGTACCATGGTTTCCTGCAATAGCCCAAGGCCCTCCAGGGTATACAGCGCGTGCAACCGGCTGCGCGGATCCGCATTTTCCTTAAAAAGGTCCTTTAGCTGTGCCCCCGCGGATGTATCCTGTCTTTCCAGCAACAGGCGCTGGGCCGTCAGGCGGTGCCACTGGTTGGCATGTGTCAGCAATTCAACCAGTTCGGTACTGGTCTTCTCCGCCAAATTCGGACGGATCACCGGCCTGGGATTATTTTTCGGAACGATGCGATAAATGCGGCCGTGCTGACTGCCGTTATAAAAATCCATATCTGCTTTCAGATCTTCCGGAATGGAGACGGGAGTTTCGATGTGTTGCCGGTGCATATCGATCACGTACAGGCAGCCGTCCGGACCCACAGTAAAGTTGGCGGGCCGAAACCAGGGGTCTCTGGATGCCAAAAATTCCCGATCCATTTCGGTTTCGGACCTACGGGCGACATAAACCGGACTGTCGCCGGGTAAACTCAGCACATCCCGGTGGATCAGATTGCCGGACACATCTCCCGAAAAGATATTGCCGTAGAATTCCGCTGGATAGGCATCTCCACCGTAAAAAGTTGCTCCGGAAGCACCGGTAAAATGATCCTCGGCGTATTCCGTCCGGTCGAGTTGCTGTTCATCGTAGCTTTTCTGCCGCCGCCGGGTGCGTTCCGCCCGCCAGTAGGGCGGTGGCGTGAGTTGGAACATTTCCAGATCGTGATCCGAGATGTTTTGCACGCCGTTCCCGGAAGGCAGGTAGGCATGCCGGTGCAGATAGCGCCACGGAATAACGGCCTGCCGGAGGTGAATGGTATTCTGGGACATAAAGCGGTGCCCCCGGTCGTTAATTGCCTGGCCGAACTGGGTGGGACCCGTAGCCAGTTCGAATTGGTCCCGGTCCAGCCGGAAGCGAAAATCACCGCCGCGCATGGGCAAGGTGTCGGCTTCGGGCCGCCGATGGTAGATGACTTCCCCGGGCTGACCGAAATTGGCGGCATAGATCCAGTTGTCTACACTGAAGCGCAGATTGGTGATCTGGGCCTCGGAATTATTTTCAAAAAAGCCGCTAAACAGGATCTCCTCCTGATCCGCCCGGTGATCGCCATTGGTATCGCGGAGGTAATAGATATGGGGAGCGCTGGTCACCAGTAGTCCGCCTTTCCAGGGAAGCATACTGGTTGCTTCGGAAAGCTGATCGGCGAAAACGGTAGACGTATCGATCGTGCCGTCGCCGTCCGTATCTACCAGCCGCCGAATGCGGCCTTTCGCCTGTCCGGGCTCGGGTTTGTCGGGGTAGTCCGGCATTTCCACTACGTAGATATTCCCCCGCTCATCGAAGATCATGGAGACCGGGTCCTGCACGTGGGGCTCCGCGGCAAACAATTCAATGGTGAAACCGTCGGCCAGTTCGAAGGCAGCGAGCGCTTCTTCGGGTGAAAGCGGATCCGGATAGGGAGATGGGGAACAGGCAAAGAAGATCATGCCGTACCACAGATAGGGAAATGGGTTTTTCATTGGTGCTGCCTTGATGTTAATTGGATGAAGATCTGCTACCTGCTAAGACCGAAGACCTTCTAAGTCTTCGAGACTTAGAAGGTCTGGAAGGTCTGGGATAACTGGTCTCCAGGCTGAAAATACAAAAATCCAACGAAGCAAACAGCCTATATTCCCTTAGATCTTCGGCACCCATTCCACGTACTCCTTATTGAAGGAATACACCAGTGAAATATTCCACACGAAACGTCTTTCCGGTTGGATATCCGTTCGGATCTTCTGATTGATAATGGCTTCGAGCGAGATAGGAAAATCTTTTTTGGATAAGCTGAAAGTGGAGGACACATAAAACCCGTCCCGATCATCCAGTCTCAGATAATAGGCCACGGGGAACAGGCCAAATTTGATCTTGTCTGTAAGCATGATGTTGGGAAAGGCGCTCGTCAGCACCAGAAAATGGGTGTGCTTTTGACTATCGTCCAAGCCGAGGGAATAAAGGTAATAGGCTCCGACTTTGACCTTATCCGAAAAAGAATAGGTTGGAGCAATCTCCCCCGCCCAAAACCGCCGGGTCTCGATTACATCTTTCGTGACATTATTCGAAAGCGCTGTAATGGTTCGGTAATTGAGTCCCAGGTGGGCCCCGGTCCTCAGGGAAAAATGCTCGATTTGTACCGCCTTATACCGGAACCAGTAAAGCAATGACCAGGGCTTCCCGTCTTCCAGCGAAAAGCGGACGTCCGGTTCGAAGGTTAGTTTTTTGCAACCAATAGACAGGTTGAATAAAATGGCGGGTTTGTCCAGAGAAAAGGACGGCACCAGGGAGATTCCGTTGTTGGTCGCAAAGATCTTCCCGGAGAAATGGCTGATGATCTTGGTGCTATCCGTAGTCTGTGCAAATAAAAAGCAGATGAGATGCAAAAAGATCACGACTAAACCTGCTCGTTTACCCCAATTGTTTAATCCTGAAAATTTCATCAAACGTAACATTTTGAACTTAAAAAATTCTGAAATGAAGGTATTGGGATTCACAACTATCTGATAACAAATATCAAAGCAATACTTACGAAATTCAAACAAGCAATGGCGGGTATTACCTACGGAGGTGGCAGAGAATGGCCTTTACGATCTGCTTTTCCGGAAATGCACCGTTGCCTGGGGAAGCTACCCCCAATTCCCGAATACTTTTGATCCCTCCTTTCTGAATGTAGCCTTGCAGTGGGACCTTTGATCCATAACCAGCGGAAAATTATTGCACGATCTCTACTATACCAGGAAGGCAGGATTTGCACGAACTGGACATTTTACGGATATTGATGAGCTATTGAAGTAGTTTCACAATGAACCGCGAAGAACAACTCAAAAAGGATTTAGTCTCGTACCAGGGTATGCTGTTGGCCGCAAAACGCCTGGAGAAGGTCAATGATAAACTCCGCACAGAAAAACAGAGGATCGTGGAGCTGGAGGAAAAAGTAGAGCAAAAATACCGGAACGTCGAACGACTGGAAAATCTAAGTATTCACCTGTTGTTTCGTAAGGTCCTGGGTGATGTGGACGAGCAGAAAGAAAAAGACCGACAGGAGTACCTGCAGGCCTTTCTGCAACTGAGAGACAGTCGGCGGTTGGTCAAGTTGCTGGAATTTGAGCGCGGCATCCTGCACGGAAAGGTGGAAAAACGGGAAGTGGTGAAAAATCGTATAGAAAGTCTCATTAAAGAACGTGAAAATGCCATCGCTGCCCGGGGCAAATCAGTTTGGCTGGCCCTCTTTCAGGAACTGGATGACTTAGTGCGACTTAAATCGGAGATCGAAGAGGTCAAAGCGGTCGGGCGCTTGTGCAACGAGCGGGCAAAGCGGATACTCGCCCTGTTAGAGGTCGCATCGGCCCGCCGCGACTGGGGACACCGCAAGAAGATAAGCGATTACAGCCAGGAGAAAACGATCGTCGACGAAGCGGTGGAGGAATTTTCCAGCCTGCGGGTAGCTTTAACGAAATACGAGGAAGAACTGGAAGACATTTACCCCCAGCGGGAAACCTCGCTCAGTAGCCGAACGACAAAATTCGACCGCTTTGTCGAGGTCTACTACAATTACCTGATCAACGATTGGATCATCAGGGACCGCATCTCGAGTGTGATTGCCATGATGGCCGAACTCCTGGCCGAAATCAATCATTTCTACGAGGTGATTGAAAGAAAGGAACAGGAAACGGATGAATTGATCGAAAAGGCGGAATCGAAAAAAAATGCGTTGCTGATCGAGGAGATGAGATCGGGTTAGCGGCTATTTGATCGCCTTGGTTCATTACGAATTTTTGATTTTCTTTTTTCTCCTACGCAGCAAATCGATCCGATCGAATATCCTGGTCCAGAAAGGGATCAGTATATAGGTCATCAGGGGTACTAATATTACGGTCAGTACCAGAGTCCTTAAAGCCAGGGGCAACGCATTCAGGTGCTCTTTAAATACAGCCAGAATAATCGTGAGTGGCGGATAGATACTTACCCATACGATCAACGTTCTTTTTAATTTTTCCATTCCAGATTAATTCAACCAAGCTAGTAAGCTAATACCGGTTTGCGGCGGATGAATTCACCAGAATCGATCTGCTGTACCATAAAATGGGCAAGGTCCGCCCGGCTGATCTTCCGTCCTCCTTCGGGGCAGTGCTGATCCTTCACTCTGTATTTGCCGGTAAATGATTTATTGGTGAGATAGGTGGGGCGAACGCAGGTCCAGTCGATATCATTGGTATCGTCCAGGATGGTTTCCCATCTGGTTTGGTCGTAGTATACCTTGTTAAAATTAGGACGAATGATCCGGTTTAAGAAAAAATTATCGGTACCCGGGTCACTCATGTCGATCAAACCAGAAGTGACGGTGATCAGTCTTTTAATTCCGTTAGCCCGCATGGCTGCCAAAATATTTCGGCCACCTTCGGAATAAACTTCCGTATAGCGGTTATCTCTTCCGGTGCCCAGAGCGGAAATAACTACATCACAACCCTCCAAGTGGGCTTTGAGCTTTTCGGGTTCAAAGATACCTCCCTGGATCACCTCGATCTGCCCGTTTTGCGATTGCTCCAGTTCTGACAATGATAAGCTCGTCGGATCACGGACTAATGCTTTTACTGCGTATCCATCCTGCACCAACTGCTTTAAGACCTCATAGCCTGTGCTCCCGGTAGCTCCTAATAAAAATACTTTCATTTCCTTTTTAACTTGATATTTTCAAATATCAGGCAAAGTTAGGCTGTGGGTAGGGGATATTCTTTTCAGAATCAGACGAAGACTAGGACAAACCGTGCACGATCTGGGTTTTGAACTGGGAAGGGGTCTGCCCGGTGACTTTTTTGAAAACCCGGGAAAAATAGGACGGATCGGCAAAACCCATTTCGAAGGCGATCTCACTGATATCCTTTGGGGTTTCGAGCATCAATATCTGGCTTTGCAGTACGGCGGTTTCCAGAATGATCTGTTTGCAGCTTTTCCGGTAATGTGCTTTAACACACCGGTTTAAATAGTTTTCCGAAACCCCTAATGTTTTTGCGTAGAAAGCTACCGATTTGTGATCTTTTGCATGCTTGTTCAACAGCTGTTTAAAATCACCCGCTATTTCGTGTTGCCGGGAGAGGGCTCTTCTGCCGCTGTTTAGTGTGATCAGCTTATGGAGTAAAGCCTGCAAAAGCCCGGTTCCTATTTTTCGGTTTGGTTGCATGGAAACAACCTCCTGGTGTAATAATCCGCAAACGGTATTGAACCATTGATCATTCCCCGCATCCAGGGTGATCACCGTTTCCATGGATAACAGATCGGCTAGTTCTACTTTGCCCATGATCGAAGTGACCACCTTATTTTCCATGAGCAGGAAAAACCCGACGAGATCCTGCTGCATGGACCTGGAAGTAAAGGAAAAGATCTCTCGCTCGGGTACATATAAAATAGAAGGCGATTGAATATCGTAATTGTCAATGCCTACCTGGTGTTGGTAGCTACCTTTTGCCAGATAAACCATAAAATGAAAATCGGCCCGCAGGAGCGGCGTGGGCAGGACCAGATAATTGGATATAATCTCCAGCGGATATATTTGCAAGGGGGTGGCCTGCCATTTAAAATCACCCGGTATGCTTTTTATATGACTCTTAATAAAATTGCTGTAGGTTAGGTCTTTGGCCACGCTGCGAACTTTTCAAACTATGTAAAGATGTTAAAATTAAATTGAATAGTTCATCGAGTGGAGCGCTGGCTTCTGGTAAATCGGTACATACCGTCAGCGGGAAAGCAATAAAAATGACAAAAGTGTTGGCAGCAACAGTTAAACCGAACCCGCTGGGCATATTTGCAATAAGGGTTTCTATCTTTAGGACAGCCTAAGACCTAACAGCATATACCCCATGAAAAACGCGATGCTCCTGCTGGCCCTGTTGTGCCCGTTCCTGATCCGCTCTCAGATCATCTTTAATGAGACCGGATTTCGACTGGGAACACTCAATCCCTACGATGATTGCTCCGTTTCCTATTTTCTGGATCCGGCCGCTCCTACTCCTTTGCCAATACGCTTCCCGGGAAATATCTACACCGACCTCGCCCTACATCCCAATGGGAAATTATACGGTCTCACCGGACAGCCGGGAGCGGTATATCTGGTGGAAATTGACGTAAAAAAGGGAACCAACCGGGATTCCCTGGTGCGGATCGAAACCCTGGATTGCACTTCTCTGGTGTGTGATCCGAATGGAGTCTTTTACCTGGGATATGAACAACTGATCAGTTATGATCCCCGGACCGCGCAGTTGAAAACCATCGGAAACCTGCCGTTCGGCGAAACGCTCCTGGGCGATCTTTTATTCCATGAAAGCCATTTGTACGGAAGTACAAGACATCAATTTGATCAAAGCACGAAAATTTATCGCATAGATCTCAAAGATCCCTTCAATGCCAGTTCCGTGGTGTACACTTTTGACGAACCCGGTACGGGCTTTGTCGCCCTGGCCCCACTCTGGGATCCGGAGGAGCAACAAATGAAACTATTCGGCAATGATATCCGCAATACGGAAACGCAAGGGTACGAAAACCGGATCTTTAACTGGCAACTGGCCCCGGCACAGGTCTCCGAACGCTGCGTGGTCCATTTGCCGGATGAGGCAGTATTGCCGAGGAATCGGAAATCCATCTACGGCTTTACCAGTCCGGATGAATTCCGTACGAATTTTGCTTTGCGCCTGGATCTGGACGAAGATGATAGCAGCGGACGCTTTATTGATCACTTTGAGGCGGATACGCTCTGTACCCGACGCTTCGCTATTGCGGATGAGGATGTTTATGTAGCTATCGAAAGTGGTGTGATCGATTCTCTCGTAATTACTTTTCGCCGGGATCTTTCCCCTCCGGGAGCGGTGAATTTTGATGTACCTGACCAGTCTTTATTCCTGGTTCAGTCGAACTCCGATGATCGTTTAGTGATCGGTAATCGGGGAGAGGCCCAACCGGAGGACTTCGCTGAAATAATCCGTTCTATCCGTCTTATTTTCGATGAGGACAGTGCTCCCGGCGAACGACGGCTGGATTGCTTATTGTACGCTGCGGGAACAGTTAGTGATACGGCTAAAGCATTTATTCAGTTAGATCTAAATTCAAACGCATTCGCCGGCCAGGATTTTACGATTGAAGCCTGTCCGGACGGAACCGGCATTAATCTGAGAGCGCATTTGGGACCAGGGATCGATGAGAGCGGCTACTGGGTTCCTCCCCTGCAGGGCTCGGTGCCTTTTGTTTATTCGTCCGTGCGGGATACCCCGGGCGTTTACCTTTACGTGGTCCAGCAGGGTGATTGCGTGGCTGATACCGCCCGGATGACGGCCTTGGAGCGTACTCCTCCCCCGCTCGGCATTCTCCCCGACGGGCTGGTCCATACCGTTCCCTTGTGCCCGGGCGATACCCTGCACTGGGATGTCAGCCTGGAAAATGCTACCGGCTATTTTTGGTTGGATGGCTTTCAGGGGACCAACCGTCCGCTCACAGAACCGGGGGCCTATTCCGTGTACGTCACCGATGAAACCGGTTGTGAATGGTTGGCCAAGACGCTGGTGACAGCGTCTGCGGATACCCTTCGCTCCGTGGAATACAAGGAACTTTGCCTGGGAGATACGCTCACCTGGCGCGGTCAATTCCTCACCCGTGACACCAGCATATGTGAATTGGAGGAACAGGCACTTGCGTGCCCCGTGGAATACTGCGTGGAAGTGTATTTTGAACCAAGCATCGAGATCAATCGCACGGCTATCAGCTGTGACGGCGAACCCTACGAATTTTATGGTACTCTCCTTACTGACGCGGGGATTTATACTCACGTACTAAATGCTGACAAGGGCTGCGATACCCTGGTTAATTTAAGATTGACTACCGGGAACAGTAATTCCGTTGAGATCGATACGGCCATCGTATTGGGAGATAGCTTGCGGATTGGCTTGAATCAGTATTTAACGGAACCTGGCTTACATTTTGTTTACCTGTCGAATGCGTCTGGCTGCGATAGCCTGGTGACGGTCCGCCTGGATATAGTTTCCTCCATCCATCGACCTTTGGGGGGCGATTATTTTTTACCCGGCTTATTGCGTCGCGGTCAGGCCTTTACCTTGTATACCGCTAATAGGGCGGCAACTGGTGTAGAACTGCTGGAAATATATACACTGAACGGAAAGAGGATATTCCGCAATACCAAGATCCGGGCAAATGACCCAACCGGAGCCTGGCGCGGACTTGATCTGAATAACACACCGGTGCCCCCGGGAATGTATATTTATCGAATACGTCTGGCGGATGGTCGCCATGCCGCGGGAAAAGTGGTAGTGATCAATTAGGATAGATATTATCGAACACTGGTGGCCTTTTTCGATGGATTTAGCGCCAACTTATTTATTGATCCCTACAATTTAGGGTCAGTCCTAACAATTTCCTTACGGACGGTCAGCAATTCCGTCTTCCGCTTTTTCCGGTTGGGAGATTACCTGCCGCATAGATCGCTCCGCAAAAGCCAGAATGGTCAATGCCGGATTCGGCCCCAACGAGCAGGGCATGATAGACCCGTCCAGGATCAAAAAGTTATCATATCCGAAAACCCGCCCGTAGCTGTCTACCACCCCGGACTTTGCATTTTCGCCCATGCTGCACCCGCCCATATTGTGGGGTATTTCTACAATTCTGAAAGCCTTCGCAACGAAGTTGGGGAGAAAGTAGCTATCGGCTTTTTTACTGAAGATTTTACCCCACTTCGTTAGAAAGTCTACGTATTGATCATTATTCTCTATAGGGAATTCGATTTCTGCTTCGTTTTCCTCGTTCAGGTGGAACTGGCCCACCGCATCATCGCGTCCCATCATCAGCATGGGAATGGGCCAGGAGCGTTCGATCAATTCGAAGACCGGAACGTATTTTCCCAGAAAATTTACACTGTTACTGATATGCCCGTAGGTGTGCGGACGGTACTCGCCGGCCAGACTTAGCCCAATGGCCAGGAGTGCCTTCACCGGCGTCGGGTAGCGTCCACCTTCGATGTACATCCCCTGGGGGCTGCCGTCCCGGTGCCTGAACCGGATATAATCGCTGTTGGTAGATCCCTGGTCGGGGGCGGCTTTCGGATCGGACCGATACCATCCGAAAAAATAAGCGATTACACCTACCAGGGCCAGCCATCCCCAACCGGCAATCCAGCCGGCAATCGCGGCGAAAAGGCCGATCCAGGAGGCGAGTAGTCCTTTTCGAGGCAATAAAAACATGATGTAGTCCCCGTTGGTAAAATAACGCTTTCCCAACTGATCGGAGAGATCCGGCAGCGTGCGATGTTGATATTTATTTTGCAGTAAAAGCTCCGTGCTACCGATCGAACCGGCCCCACAGACCAGGGTTTCGGTTGTCATCTGCCCGCCGGCCTGGCTGTCCTGTCTGGGGTCTTTCCAGAATACGCGGTAGCCGCCCTCCGGCAAGGGCTCTATTTTTACGACCTGGGCAAATTCTTTGATCACCGCCCCGCGTTCTGTTGCCAGGTGCAGGTAGTTTTTGTCAAGTGTATTCTTAACCTCAATATCGCCCCCTAGTATCTTCTGTTCATCGGGATCGGAATAGCGTTGCTGAGCGCCGTATTTGTTGGTGAAGACCTTACCCGCCAGCGCTTCGTTGGGTGCGTACGAGATGCCCAGTAAAATATCTCCGTGTTCTTCTACCTGATCGGGATATTGCTCCTCCATTTCCTTTTCGGCCTCCCGGAAGATGCGGTAAGCGGGTAATTGATCGTAGGGGGGATGATCCGGATACTTCACGGCCTGCATCATATCCTCGGCCAGTTCGTAGAAAGGCGTCATCTCCGCCACGGAAACATCGGATGGGAAATCATCGAAGAATTCCCGGCGCTTCAAGGTGCCGGCATAAACGTGTGAACCTCCGCCGACACCAGCTCCCAACCAGGGAATAACGTGCGTGCCGCGCTTTTGAAAATCGTTCATACCGTAACGACCATTGTCCGGTTGCCAGAGCATATCGTCATCGGCCTCAAACTTTTCCCGGGTGATGTAGCCGCCCCGCTCCAGGACGGTCACGCTTTTCCCGGCCTCCGCAAACCGCAGGGCCGCAACGGAGGCACCGAATCCCGAGCCGATGATCAGAACATCTGTATCTTTTTTCATTGGTTTTGCCCTCTGATCTCCTGTAATTCTCCTTACAGCAGTTTTTTATCAGCCATACCGGGATCGGATGACCACGCCCTGGCCGATGGTTTGGTGAATGTGCGTGGAGGCGGTTGGACGCGCTCCCTGGCATTGTAATACTGTAAACACCGCATTCTCCACCCGCGTTCTGTCAAAGCTGCGCCGAGCTTGCAAGGCATCAATCTTTGTATTTAGTTTCGGCAATTGGTCCCGATATTCCTTTAAATTTTGGCCGGCTTCGGCACTATTGCCCGGAAACCTGACCGAACACCAACTTCAGTAATGGTGTTTTAGTAGTGTATTTCAATTTTACTGAAATGCCTATTATTAACCTGAAAACCATTATATTATGTTACGTTATGCATTGATTTTCTTCGTTGTTGCTATTATCGCTGCCGTTCTTGGATTCGGTGGTTTTGCCGGTGCTATGGCCGGAATCGCAAAAATCCTTTTCTGGGTATTTATCGTACTGCTGGTAGTTTCTCTGCTGTCCGGTGCCGTGAAAAGAGTGTAATAAGACAAATAATATCATGCCAAAAACACAAGACACTATTTTGGCATAGATAGTAACACTATATAGATGATCCATTAGATAGATCATCGAACAGAGGTGGTCCTTTCCCAATGGGTTAGGACCATCTTTATTTATGGTATAGCGCTTCGCGTCAACACAAGTCGTATAATTGCTAAAACCGGATTCCCCTATTCGTCCTGATCTATTGTAGGTGATATTAAAGAAGTTCCCGGAAATTCCCGATCATTATAGAAATTTGTAAAGTCAAATCCATATGAAATATTATCTGCCCCTCCTTATCCTTTCTTTTTTCTTTCTCGAAAGTTGCAGGACCTCTTCGGTTCCTAACCATTCTGCAAATACGGATTGCGGCCAGAGCTGGGAAATGTCAAACCCGGACAGCCGGCTGGTATCCATATCCGGTTCGTGGGGGATCGGTCCGGATAACAGTGTATGGTATTGGGAAAATAATGACTGGGTACAACGCAATCCGGGCGACAAGCTGAAGGATCTATCGGGCTCCTGGGGTATTGGTCCGGACGGCAGCGTATGGCACTGGGAAAAAAATGGCTGGGTGCAGCGTAATCCGGGCGATAAGCTGGCGGCTATATCTGAGCCCTGGGGTGTTGGCCCCGACGGCAGTGTATGGCGTTGGGAGAACAATGACTGGGTGCAACGCAATCCGGGCGACAAGCTGAAGGATGTATCTGGATCGTGGGGTATTGGCCCGGACGGCAGTGTATGGCGCTGGGAAAACGATGACTGGGTACAGCGCAATCCGGGCGATAAACTGGCGGTCATATCGGGGGCCTGGGGTATCGGAGCCAATGGAAGCGTATGGCGCTGGGAGGGAAACGAATGGACCCAGCGCAATCCGGATGATACCCTGATCGATGTGTATGCCGGCGCCGGAGGCTGGGGTATTGCCGCTGATGGCAGTGTATGGCATTGGGAGCGGAATGAATGGATCAAAACCCGGTTTCCGGAGCAGGTAAAAGCCAGGAAGGTTAGTGCGATCCAGACTTCGAAACGAAATATATGCAGGGTATTTGTTTTAGATGAGATCCATCAGGTGTGGTCTACTTTCTGTGATTGTACCGGGGCCTTTGTATCTGATCGATAATGGTTTTGTGTTTTCGAGGATTGGAATTTAGACTGGGATCTGATGTATATCCTTTAGGTAAGTATCCTGGTAGTAAGTATACTTTCGTTACGAGCCCGTTATAAAAATGATTTACTTGATTAGCTTTTTAATGCTTTCATTAGTTCTACCCAGCCAGTCATTGGCTTCGGCAAGTAGGCCTTCGCGGTAACTGAGCGTTTCCTGGAGCTGGTGTTCCAGCCTGATTCTTGCGATTACGGTACCCAGCAGTTCGGCAAAAGATTTCAGGTAGGCCAGTTCATCATCGGTAAATTTTCTGGGTTCGCTGCAATCTACTTCTAATACGCCCCATGCTTCATCACCGGGTTTGCCGGGTATAAGAATATTGGCCATGCTCGAGATATCGTATTTCTTTTCGAGCGCACTCAGGCTGAACCTTTTTTCTTTCTCTACATTTTCGGAAACTACATCGGTACCGCTTTCTACTGCGTATCCTGCCGCAGAACTCTCTTTGAATTTACGGGGCTCATCGGAGAAATCATTCTGCTCGTATCCGAAAATAGAGACCAGGTAGAGGTGATCTTCTGCGCCGGCTTTGCGCAACACCTTGGCCAGATCCGTACCGATCGTCTCCGCTACGGTCCTGCAAGCTGTATCCATGATCCGATAGATATCGTTGGTCAGGTTGCAAAGAATTGCAAATTCTGCTAGCTTTCGTAGAGCGTTTTGTTTATCCATAAGGGAGGATTTTGGTATTCCCCTATTTCTCTATCTGGTTATTCGAGATCACATTCAGCGAAAGTATTAAGCCCGCTGCGTACTAAATAGAGAGAAAGTAGCTATCTCGACTACAGCGGATTAGGAAGATCCCAAACCACTTTATGTCGATTATATTTTGGGAATGGTACTATATTTGAACACATGTTAGCTTTATACGTTCTGCAAGAGGCAGAGTAATTTGGTTTTTCTCTGGAAAAATGAAGCAATCTGCCGGCCCCGGGAGAAGAGCCAAACTAATCGTAAGTAGTTGAATTAAGTGCTGATTGTTAGAGTAATACGTTTTTTTCATTAATACCTGATTATTCTTTTTTTAAATAATGAATGGTTTTTAATTTAGACAGTCTGTAAATTTTCTCAAATAGACGTTTAGATCATCTGGTGACATGAAAAATAAGGAATCATCTTTTCTCATAGTAGGTATTGGTGCCTCCGCTGGTGGTTTGGCTGTTTTGAAGGATTTCGTGAGGTCTTTGCCGGCCCAGACGAGGATGGCGTTCATCATTGTTCAACACCTGGATCCGGATTATAAAAGCCTGCTTCCGGAACTTCTGGATAAAGAAAGTCCAATCTCGGTAAGCGATGCAGAGCACGATCAGGAGATCGAGGCGGACCATATTTATGTAATTCCTTCCAATACCTACCTGGAAATCAAGGATCGCAAATTAAAACTGGTCACTCCGACCGAAAATCGTGGTCATCGCAAGGCGATCGATCACTTTTTCCGTTCGCTGGCAGAGGAATGTGAGAGTCAGTGTGCGGGTATAGTGGTATCGGGTTCGGGTAGCGACGGCACCGCCGGACTGAGGGCCATCAAAGCGGCCGGAGGACTGGTGCTGGCTCAACTCCCCGAGACCGCCGAGCACGATAGTATGCCCCAAAGTGCCATTGATGCCGGTATAGTGGATAAAGTGGTTCGGGTAGACAAAATGTATCAGGTGCTGCAGCAATATCTGGATCATCCGCTTACCCTGAGAGACGAAGAAGAGGAAATTGCCCTTAATGCGGAGAACAGCTTGGAGGAAATTACCGCCATCCTTAAAACGCACGAAAATTTTAATTTACAACAATATAAACCCTCTACCGTTCAACGCCGGATTGCCCGGCGCATGAGCCTGACCAATATTGATGATTATAAGACCTATCTGGAAAGGCTGCGGAACATTGAAGAAGAGCGGAAATTATTGACCAAGGATCTTCTTATCAATGTCACTGACTTTTTCCGCGATCCGGAGGCTTTCGAAGTATTGGAAAAAAAAGTGATCCCCAATATCGTTTCCAAGCTGGAAAAGGAACAGCCGGTCCGGATTTGGATCGCTGGTTGCGCCAGCGGGGAAGAGGCCTATTCGATCGCTATTTTATTTCTTGAAGAGCGTGGGAAACAAAGAAAATCGAACCCCATTAAAATATTCGCCACCGATATTGATGAGCAGGCCATTAAAATTGCCCGAAAAGGCGTCTATCCGGAAAGTATCGCCCGGGAGATGCCGAAAAAATTCCTGGAGAAATATTTCACTATAACGGCAAACTCTTATCATTACCGCATCAACAATCAGGTGCGGGATCTGATCTCCTTTGCCATCCAAAACTCAGTAATAGATCCTCCCTTCAGCCATATGCACCTCATCAGCTGCCGTAATTTGCTGATCTATCTAAAAAAGGAAATGCAGGAAAAGGTGTTAGGGGCATTTTACTTTGCACTGAACGAGGATGGCTATCTGTTTTTAGGTAGCTCTGAGACTATTACCAGTAAACAGAATTCCTTTAAAACGCTTTCGAAAAAGTGGAGGGTCTACCAAAAAATACCCGGACGTGAGGACACGCGGAGGTTCATGGGAGAATTTTATTCGGAGCGTACGAATAAACCCGCCAAAAGAGAAAGTCTGAAAAAAATTAAAGGAGCTCCTTCCCGTTCGGATTTAATCCGACGGGCCATGCTGGAGAATATTCTTCCCCCGGGAGTGATTGTCGATCAGGAAGGTACGATCCTTTACAATCATGGCAACTGGAGTGATTACCTGGCCCTGTCAACCGGAGAGCCGCGTAATGACATCATCCAGCTGATCAAACCGGACCTGCGGAGCCGGCTTCGGAGTGCCCTGTATAAGGTGAAGAAAAGCAAAGAAATGATCAGCTTTAAGGTGCCGGTTGCTCCCACGGATGCGGAAGGAAAGACAAAGATGGTTCGGGTAGAGCTGACGCCTTTGCTTGATCAGGAGTTTGCGGAGGGTGAGGCCATTGCTATTATTTTCTACGAAGTTTTAGAGCAGGAGAATGAGTTCAAGCAAAGCATCACTCAGGATGATGAAATGAAGGTAAATCAAAACCTGGAACGTGAACTGGCTGAGACCAAAGAAGAACTGCAAAATACGATCGAGGAGCTGGAAACAAGCACAGAGGAACTGAAAGCGTCGCACGAGGAGGCGCTATCGACAAACGAAGAGTTGCAGTCTGCCAACGAAGAGCTGGAAGCCAGTGCAGAGGAGCTGAGGTCCCTGAACGAGGAACTGAATACGGTTAATTTACAACTCAAGGAGAAGGTAGATCAACTGCAAAGTGCCAATGATGATCTTGAAAACTTTTTTAGTAGCGCCAATGTGCCTACTATATTTCTTGATCCCGATCTGCGAATTCAGCGCTACACGCCGGCCGCAGAGCGTTTGCTGAAACTGGGTCCCGCCGATATCGGCCGGCCCATATCCTTTCTTCGACTCAATCTTGTCGATGAAAGCCTGGTCGATAAATGTAGAGAAGTACTGGAGAATTTTCAGCCTGTGCGCGAGGAGATCCAGGGGCAGGATGACCGGTGGTTTATTCGGCAGATTACGCCGTATCGGGCGGAGGAGCGTCGCATCGAGGGCGTAGTGCTGGTATTTCACGATGTAACGGAACTCAAACAGTTGTCCAGGCGCGCAGAAGTGCGGGAGGAACAACAGGCTGCAGTGGCCAAATTGGGTATGACGGCCCTGGGGGGCGCTGCTCCCGAAACCCTTATTGAGCAGGCGGTCCGACAGGTAGCGTATACCCTCAATGTAGAATTTTGTAAAGTGCTGGAATATCAGCCGGAAAAAAATAACCTGCTCCTCGTCGCCGGAGTGGGCTGGCAGGAAGGATTAGTGGGCCGGGCTACCGTTCCCAGTGACCAAAATTCCCAGGCCGGTTACACCCTGATCTCCAGAGAGCCGGTTATTGTCAAGCGCCTACAGGATGAAAAAAGGTTTAAAGGGCCATCTCTGTTGTTGGATCACAAAGTGGTTAGCGGCCTTAGTTGTCTGATCAACCACCAGGATCCACCTTTCGGTATTCTGAGTATTCACACCAGTACCTATCGGGAATTTTCGAAGGATGATGCCAACTTTCTATTGTCGGTAGCCAATCTGATCTCTACTGCTCTTCTGAGCCAGAAGACCCAGGAACAATTGAAAATAAGCCAGGAACGCCTGAATATGGCCCGGATCGCGGGGAAGATCGGGATCCACGATCATGATATTAGAAAGGATACGGTCATCTGGGATGATTTTACCCGGCAGCTGTGGGGGGTACCGCCGGACGTGAATCCCATTACGTATCAGATCTTCAACGAAGGCCTCCATCCGGATGACCGGGAACCGACCCGGCAGATCATTGAGGAAGCACTGAAAGGAAAAAATAACGGGGAACTGCGGGTCGTCTACCGGGTGATCAATCGGAAAGACCAAAAGATGCGATGGGTGGAAGCTACGGGTAAAACCATTTACGATGGGGAGGAACCCGTCCGGATGGTAGGTACCGTGCAGGATATAACCGATCATATCAAAGCGAACGAAAGACTGGTAAGCAGTGAGCGGAAACTCCGCATTGCGATGGGATCCAACAACCTGGGAGCCTTTGAATTTTCCTTTGTAGAAGATCTGACGGAGTGGGATGAGGTGGTTAAGCGTTTATGGGGAATACCGGAGAATGGTGTGCCGACCCTGAATATTTTCTGGGACCGTATTCATCCGGATGATGTAAGCCTGGTGCAGGAAAAATTTGCGAAGGCAACCCAGCCGCAAAGTGGTGGTAAATTTCACGCGATATTCCGGGTAATCCATCCGGATGGCCAAAAAAACTGGGTGGAAGCCAGTGGCCAAACCCTTTTCGAACAGGAAAAGGCAGCGAGAATGGTAGGGATGATCATGGATGTTACCGATCGGAAAGAATTGGAAACCTCCCTCCGGCTGGCCGTCACTGAATTGAAAGCTTCCGACCATCGGAAGAATGAATTTCTGTCTATATTGGGCCATGAGTTGCGAAATCCCCTGGCCTCCCTTACCGCTTCCATCGAAGTGCTCGAAATGGATCCCGAAACGACCGTCAGGATCTTCGGCATCATGAAGCGGAATGTCAATACCATGGGTAAACTACTGGATGATCTTTTGGATCTGAGCCGAATCGCTCAAGACAAGATCTTACTGGAATCAAAACCGGTGAACCTGAGTGGATTATTGAACGACATCGCAGATACCGTTAGCCGGATCTACACCGGGAACCAGCGTAAGTTCCTGGTCGAGCTGGAAGAAGGAATAGTGGTTACGGGTGACCGGGTCCGGCTGGAGCAGGCCTTTACCAATCTACTGGTGAACTCCTTTAAATTCACCACTGATGAAGATACGATCAGGCTGACATTAACTACCAAAGATGATGTCGCAGAAGTTAAGATATCGGATACTGGGATTGGCATCGAAGCCGAAGCTCTGGATAAGGTATTCAAGCCGTTTTTCCAGGAGAAAAAGCCGGGAAAAGCGTCTAGTGGCCTGGGCATTGGCTTGGCCTTATCCAAGGATTTTATTGAATTACAGAATGGTAATATAAGCGTACAGAGTGAAGGGCAGGACATGGGGACCACCTTCACCATCAATTTACCAATTTCTGAAAGAGAAAAAACGTTGCCACCGAAAAGGGAGGACGTAGATTTCTCGAATATCAGGGCCGGACTAAAGATCCTGCTTATTGAGGATAACGAAGATATCCGACTCATGATCCCGCTTATGCTACAACCAATTGACTGTGAGATTAGAACGGCAGAGACGGGTATGGAAGGATTGAAAGTAGCCGAGGCCTTCGAACCGGAAGTGATGTTCATTGATATTGGTCTCCCGGATATAGATGGTCACGAAGTGGCCAGCCGACTGCGGGCCAATGGCTATAAAGGACTGCTGGTGGCCTTATCCGGCTATAGTCACCAGGAAATAAAGGAAAAGTCTAAAGCGGTAGGTTTTGATCATCACTTATCTAAACCCGCCAATCTTACGGATTTTGTGGAGTTATTGGCTAAAGTGGATTAGTGCTGACATTGCCAGATCTTCAGAGCGTTTGGTATGAAAAGTGATTTTCTGAATTTGTGATCATCATATTTCAAACCACCAAACGTGTTCTTTCAGATCCGCTGTCGACTCATCCCATTCTTATTTACCTATTCTCCGGTTTAGGCTTTAAAGTGCGAAGTTGCCTATTGCGTTAAAGTTTTGACAGGATTGTCGACCATTCGATCGTGCCAGTCCCTAAATGCTTCTCTTTTTCGCCTGGCAACGGGAATAAGCGTTTGATCGGAGAGCATCAGGGAATAACGGGTGGGATAAGCTAAAATATGTCGCGCATTGATGAGATGGGATTTATGACACCTGAAAAATCCCTTGTCATCCAGGATCTCTTCCAGGTCTTTCAAAGTTTTAGAAGCGATCTTCTTCTTTTGGTTCACCAGGTAGATCCGGCTGTAATTGCGCTCCCCTTCAATTCTTATGATCTGAGATAATTGGATGTGTAAGCTTCCTTCCTGCGTATGTAAAATAAGCGTTTGGTCGGCTGCATTTTTGGTTTTGAGGTTGATTAATGCCTGCTTTAATGGATTGTTTTCGCTTGCGTTTCCAAGTTTTGCCCGGCATCTTTTGATGGCGTTTTTGAGCTCGCCCAGATCAATGGGTTTTGTCAGGTAGTCCAGCGCATTGAATCTAATGGCTTTGATGGCGTAGTGCCGGTAAGAAGTGATGAAAATGATTTGAAAAGGGATGGCGTTTAACTTTTGGAGCATTTCAAAACCCGTCATATCCGGCATTTCCACATCGAGGAAGATGACTTCCGGCTTAAAGTGCTCGATGGCTTGCAAACCTTCCTCTCCGCTATTAGCCGTAGCTACCACCTCCACCTGCGGAATATGCTGCTGTAGTTTATCTCGCAATAAGTTGTGAATAAAAGGATCGTCATCAATGATCAAACTTCTTATTCTTTTCAGGCTCATAGCAGGTCCTCATTTAAAGTAGGTACGGATGATCCTCACTATCTCCAGTAAGGCACTTTCTAAGTTAATAATAAGATGCTTCACCAGATCTTCAAGCTCTTCCATTGGCAAAGTTTCGTATTCGAATTCCAATCTGGTAATGGTGGTACCAATTCCTTCTATTCCGAAAAACTGGAGCTGAGGGCTCATCTGATGCACAATCTTTCGGATCATTTCACGGTCTTTTTTCCCCAGGCCCTGTTGCAGTTGGGCCAATCTGGGAGGGATCAATTTTTGAAACTGCTCCAGATACTTAAGTATTTGATCGGGGTCTCCTCGGGAGATCCCGATCAGGTTTTTGAGATCAAGCAGACTGGTGTTCCATTTAATATCCATCTTCTACCGGTTTTGGGCAGGAAAAGGTTTCAATTCTGATAAGTTAACACTTATTCCGGATTGTTTTCGGAAAATTGATCGAACGGTTGATCGAACGGCTGATTCGCTTGACAGGCATTTTACAAAAGTTGTGGAAAACTAAGGAAATTTCTTTTTCAAGTCATTTGGTGTAATTTCACAAAAAAGCTAAATTTAACAAGCCCGATTTTTCTACTTCATCCTATAACCTAAACCCTAAATTTGATACGACCCAGTCGAATAACACTACTTTTTCTGCTCTTATCCTTATCCCTTCTTTCCATTTGCTGCAAACGGAAGGCCAAGCAAAAGGATGCGTTGATTAGCTATCCGGTTACTTCGCCCCGAACTAACCGGCCGGATCCCGCCATGGTCGATTGCTTGCTGGAAAAATCTACTAAAGCGATAAAAGGGAAAAAAATTAACTCCGATAGGGTGATCCGTCCGGTCGTGAGACCAGGGAGAAAGCCGGAGATGAGATCTCGCACCACCAATTTCCAGGCCGCCGGGAAACCACAGCTCATTCAGTTGCCCGAAGAACTTCCGGTGATTAGCCCCGGAAGTGACCTTGTGCCTTTACCAAAAACCGTATTAGGCGTCGGAAGGACGCAACTCGCCGTGCAGCCCCCGCGCACACTCGCTGCTCCAGCGGAGATCAAACCCGAAGCAATCGCCAATTTCAAGCAGCTGAGCGTCGATCAGGGGATGAGCACCATGTTCGTGCACGCGGTAGTAGAAGACCAGCATGGGAACATCTGGTTTGGAACCGGTGGAGGAGGCATCAGCCGTTTTGATCACTACAGTTTTATGCACTTTTCGGAAGCAGAAGGGCTGTTGTACAGCTCGGTGCACTCCCTCCTGATCGATAGCCGGGATAATCTTTGGATTGGAACCGACGGCAAAGGGTTGAGCCGGTACGATGGGCATCAGTTTACGCATTTTACCGATCAGAATGGATTGAGTGACAATGCGATAGAGTGCATGATGGAGGACAGTAAAGGCGGTCTGTGGTTCGGAACCGCAAACGGCGGCGTTAATAAATTTGACCCTCTGGCTAATGAGGGACAGGGTAGTTTTACGCACTACACAATAGAACAGGGCTTGAGCCACAACGATGTGCGGGCAATCCTGGAGGACAGCAGAGGCAATATTTGGTTTGGAACCGAAGGAGGTGGCGTAAGCCGGTTTGAACCCAGGGCCAATAACGGCTGGGGGCGCTTTACCCATTTTACTGAAGAAAGTGGATTGAGCAGTAATCTTGTTTACGCGATAACGGAGGATAAACAGGGAAATATTTGGCTGGGTACGAAAGAAGGACTGGACCGCTATGACGGACAGAGCATAGCCCGATTTACGACCAAAGAAGGATTGAGCGCCGACTATATCCGGTCCCTACTCACTGACAGCAGGGGAAATCTTTGGATCGGAACGGAGTACGGCGGCGTCATAAAGTATATACCCAATGCTTACGGAGGTCTGGGCAGCTTCACCCGTTTCGCATTTGAAGAGGGGTTCACCAGCCGGCGAATAGTCTCTATTATGGAGGACCATTCGGGCCGTTTCTGGTTCGCCGTGCAGGGAGACGGAGCCTACCGTTACGATGAGCGGTCATTTACTTATCACTATAACCTCGGCAGTGTAAAACTGGAGAACGGGCAGGCAAAATTATTAGCAGATTACAATGGCAGCCTGCGCGCTTATGATCCTGATATGCACATTTATACCCGGTATGCCCCGGAAGACCTGGGGAGCGAAGGTTACTTTACAGCCCTACTGGAAGACAGTAATGGAAACTATTGGCTTGGAACCGATAGCAGCGGAATAATCCGGTATAATCCCCGGACCAATGAAAGTACTTCATTCACCGAACGGCACGGTCTCGTGCACAAGCAGGTCTTTACCATCATGGAAGACAGCCGGGGAGACCTATGGATCGGTTCTCACCATCACGGAGTGAGTAGATATAATCCCACGAGGCAGGAAATGACCCACTTTACCGAATCGGAAGGCTTAGCAAACAATCACGTACATATCCTAGTGGAGGATAGCCAAGGTTACATCTGGATCGGAATGGGGCACGGCGGTATCACCAGGTATGCTCCGGACCAAACCGGCAATGGCGGAAGTTTCACCGATTTCACAACAGAGACCGGTCTCACAACGGATCAGGTCAATACCATTATGGAGGATAGCAAGGGCAATATCTGGATCGGGACCTGGAACGGCGGCATAAATATCTTTCATCCGACCGGAAAGGGCGGCACCTTTACGTACATTGATAAGGAGGATGGTCTAAGCAACAGCATCATTCAACACATAACGGAAGACCGACAGGGGCGATTTTGGGTCAGTACCGAACAGGGCCTGAATCTGTTGGTACCCGACTCTACCGCCGTTGGGTCCGACTATTTCCGCATCATCAACCTCGATCGGGAAGACGGGCTTAAAGGCACCAATATTGGAGGTAGCCTATTGGACAGTGAAAACCGTATCTGGTGGAGAGATATTATGTTGGACCTACGTGAATTTCAATTGCCGGAAAAAGCCCCCCGGATACAACTCAACCAACTGGAACTGGAACAAACCTTTGTTGATTACCGAAGATTGCCGAATGATAGTACTTATTTAAATTCCATCTTATTCGGTAAACATCTCGAGGGTACATATGATAGTGTGGCTGCCTTTTACAATTATCCTTTGAACCTGCAATTGCCTCATAACATTAACCATCTCACCTTCTCCTATTCTGCTATCGACTGGGTGGCGCCGCATAAGATCAGTTACCAATTCATGCTCGAAGGTCTGGAGGAAGGCTGGAACCCGGTCACTACTGAAAACAAGGCGGACTATCGCAGCCTGCCGCCCGGCACCTTCACCTTTAAAGTCCGGGCCGCCGGCCAGACCATGCGTTGGAGCGAACCCTTTGCCTACACTTTTACCATCCTGCCTCCCTGGTGGCTGACCTGGTGGGCAAAGGCCTTCTACGGCCTAATTGGCCTGGTCCTGGTCTGGACAGTTATCCGTTCGAGAACGGCGGCATTAGAAAAGCGCCAGAAGGTATTGGAACAAACGGTGCGAGAAAAGACCGCTGAAGTAGTGCAACAAAAAGAAAGGGCAGAACGATCCGAAAAGATCAAACAACAGTTTCTGGCCAATATGAGCCATGAGATCCGCACGCCAATGAATGCCATTTTGGGTATGATCCGGATACTGAGGAGACACGCGCTGCTGCCCGCGCAGCGTCCGTACATAGATGCGATCCACCAGAGCGCGGACAATCTGCTGGTCATTCTCAACGATATCCTGGACCTCTCCAAGATCGAGGCTGGGAAAATAGAGATCGCATCCGTTCCGATAAATCCGGTTAAAGTGGTGGAGAACGTGCTGGATATTTTAAAATTCAAGGCGGAGGAAAAGGGATTGCGACTTAACTATCGTACCGAAGGAGATGTTCCCGAACTGGTAATGGGAGATCCGACCCGGCTCAATCAAATCCTGCTCAACCTGATCGGGAATGCCATTAAGTTCACCGATAAAGGTACCATCAGGACACTCATCTGCAGGAATGGGGAGTCGGGTATGCTGCGTTTTGCTGTTGAAGATCAGGGGATCGGTATACCCGCTGATAAACTGCAAACGATCTTTAATTCCTTCGAGCAGGTGTCGGCCTCCTCGACCCGGAAATACGGTGGTACCGGTCTGGGCCTCACGATTACCAAGCAACTGGTAGACCTGCAAAAGGGTAAGATCTGGATTAAAAGTGAGGAGAATAAGGGCAGTACTTTCTTTTTTGAATTACCGGTCAGGCTTGCTGCCGGAAAGGAAGTAGCCGAAACTACCGCCACGGAAGATCAGCTGAAAACGATGGGAAATGAGCTGGCCGGCATGAAGATTCTATTGGCGGAAGATAATGCCTTCAATTCGATGTTGGTGCAGGACGATCTGTCCTACTATGTTCCCGGAGTAGAAGTCGACCTGGCGCAAAACGGCCTGGCCGCCCTGGAAAGTTACCAGGCTAATACCTATGACCTCATCCTGATGGATGTGCACATGCCCGAAATGAACGGCTACGAAGCCTCCCGCCACATCCGGAAATTAGAAGCTGAACGGCAGATAAAAACGCCCATCCCGATTATTGCCATGACGGCCAGCTTGCTGAAATCGGAAGTGGCACTGTGCTATGAGGCCGGCATGGACAACTATGTACCCAAACCTTACAAAATCGAAGAACTGATCGGTACGCTCTTTTCCATGGCAAATAATTGATGGTCGCTCTGATCACCTAAAGCTTTAAGCTGGGCTGCTTGGGAACAATCCTGATGAGCCAACGGTTGATCCATCTGCTTTATACCGTTTGATCAACCGTTGGCTCATTCTACGGGCCGTTGGATAATTTCTGCTTGTCTTCCGTGTTTTTCTCCTCCATATTAGCGTCTATATAAGGATGATCAATAATTGCTATTCCTCCTTCCGACAAGCGTTATTCTCATTCATTTCTCAATGATTTTTTAGACCTGGTAACATGAAAACGGCAGGTAGCCACCGTGCCGGTTTTCATGGAGTTTTGGTTTAGAAATTAATTTACCAACCCTATTTAAAACACATTAATTATGGAAAATTTGATGAAGCTTTTTCTCTGTCTTGGCGTAATTGTTTTCCTTTCCACCGCACCTTCATTAGTACCTAAAGCCGCAGCCCAGGGAGCTGAACATAACAGCTTCCCTTTCACAGTTAGTCTTTATAATGAATGCACAGATGAGAATATGGACCTTTCAGCCGTCGTTAACATGGTATTTAAAGAAACCAATACTGCTAGTGGAGGACTGCACTTTGTAGAACATTTTAATCTGCAGAACGCAACGGCTGTAGGGGATAAGGGTGGAGTTTATACAGTAGCTGGTAGCCCACAGAACTACATTAAAAAATGCAGCTGTGGCAACGGTGCCGCAGTTACTACTCTTGAAACTCGTCAAGTATTTGTTGCAAGAGGCTCTACCTCAAATCTAACTTTTTCATTCTTTCTCCACATCACGGTTAACGAAAACGGAGAAGTCACCTCCTTTACTCCAGGGGTTGAAAATTTTAAATGTCAATAACACCTGGTTTGTTGCATGAGTCGTTCGATAATGCCTGGTTTGTTGTGAAAAATGCAAGCACTGCCCACTGATCCCTCTATCGATAACCTGCAGGAGATCTTTTCCTTAAGCTGGAAGGGCCAGTCGACAAAAAACTCTCTACCTGTCAAGTCTATGGAAGGCTGCTCTGCGGGAGATGTATGGCTTACCAATTAGGATGAAGTAGCTGCCTTTGGAGCTCTTCAGCCAGTTAAAGTAAATCTGTTTATTGACGATTCCGAAAATCACCGTTCGTATCAGTAGCTCACGGAGATAAAGTCTATACCAAACAAATAATTCTGGAAAGATAATACTAGACCCATGTATAGCCCCGGGCAAAAATGCCTGGGGCTACTAAAAATATTAGCTGGTTTTCCAGCACAAAATTTTACTCATCCGATAATTTCTCATCAGAAAAACTTCATTAAAACTAAGCCGAAACATCTAATAAAATAGAGCCTTCTAATAGACCTTTTGAAGATCCTACTCCTTCAACCCATCCACCTTAATCGTCCAGACATAATCACAGGGAGGATTCTTCTGCAAGCTTTTCGGGATCTTGACGGTAAATCCATTGCCGTTGGGTTTCCAGCTCAACGGACGGTCTTCTCCCAACAGGGTGACGGTACTCCCCCGCTCGGGCTGGTGGGATTGGATAGTGATCTCGGCGGGTATGGTCGTTTCGTCTTCTTTGGCCAGATAGAAAAAATAAGCCTGCCCCTCTTCCTTCCGGGTCATGCAAATGTTTCCTTCTTTGTAGGGCGCCATCGCCTGACTGCTGTAAATAGCTTCACTGTTCACATCCATCCACTTGCCATATGCTTCCAATAGCTGATAGGCTCCCGCTTGCCATTCACCCTCCGGCGAAGGAGCAATGTTGAGCAACAGGTTGCCCCCTTTAGCGACGATATCCACCAGCATTTGCACGCCCTGGTAGCCGGACATGTATTTGGCATCCGGCGTATAGGACCAGCCGCCTCCCGAAATGATACAGGATTCCCAGGGATAGGGCAGTTCTTTTTCCGGCACCCGGTTTTCGGGGGTCAGGTAGTTCTGATTTTTTCCGTATACGGCTCGGTCCACCACGATCAGACCGGGTTGTTTGGCGCGGGCTTTGGACACCAGTTCATCCATACGAATATCCTGCGCTACGATCCGGTGTTTGATGAAGCCGTTGCCCGATTTGTTTTCGGCGAACTTTTCAGCGTAGTTCTCCTCCAGGTTTTGCTCGTCCCGCTTCCTCACCCAGCCGCCATCGAGCCAGATGATATCTACTTTACCATAATCGGTGAGCAGCTCCAGGATCTGATTGTGGGTAAATTGTACATACTTTTCCCATTTTTCCGGATACAGGGCCGGATCGTAATTGACATTCCGATCAAAAGGCGGAAAGTACGGATCCCAGTAATTTTCGTGGTGCCAGTCCGGTTTGGAGAAATAAGCACCTACCCACATATCCTCTCCCCGGAAGGCATCGAAGATCTCTTTTGCGATATTGGCTTTTGGATTACTGCTGAACGCACATTCCGGATCAGTCACCTTGTAGTCCGTATATTTTGAATCGAACATCGAAAAACCGTCGTGGTGCTTGGTCGTAAAAACCATATAGCGCATCCCCGCATTTTTGGCTGCTTTCGCCCATTTAGCAGGATCAAATTTTATTGGATTGAAGGTCTTTTTCAGCGCTTCGTATTCCTGCACATATTCCGTATAATTCTGCGGATTGCTGCCTTTTTTGCGTTCGCACCAGCCGTAGTCTTCCGGACAGATCGACCAGGATTCCACCACGCCCCACTGGCTGTAAGGCCCCCAGTGCATGAGCAGACCAAATTTGATATCCTGCCATTGATCCAGTTTTTCCAAAACCAACGGATCGGTTTCGGGTACATACTTTTCATCCTCATAAATGGCCTGTGCAAAGGCGTGAATAGTGGTGCTCAGCAAAATGAATAGTACCAGCTTTGTTTTCATCATTTTTCTTTTAGTGTAAGTTTCCCAACAACAATTTTCTAAAACCGTAGAGCATGTGGGAAGATCCCATTTTCCTCACTCGCCAATATAGTGGATTTTGAAAAATTAAGATGTTTGTATCTTGAGCCATCGGGATTTTCTTCCCCGATCGCATACCAGCAAAAAAACTAAGGATGTATACCCATCATAAATTCAAAGTAGAACGAACCGCACATTACCACACCATCGGCGAAGCGAATCCGGAGGTGACCCGGCTGATCATTGCCTGTCACGGTCAGGGACAACGCAGTCAGTATTTTATACGCCGGTTCGATGTACTGGACGATGGGAAAACTTTCGTTATCGCCCCGGAAGCCCTATCCAGATACTACTTGAAAAGTTTTGGCGGCGAGGTCGGCGCGAGCTGGATGACCAGTGCCGAACGATTGGATGAAATTGCGGACTACGCCAATTACCTGCAACAACTTCTGGAACATTACCGGCCGCTCGTCAACGAACAGGTAAAGATCACCCTCCTTGGCTTTTCTCAGGGTGGCGCGACTATATTCCGCTGGGCCATGGAAAAATTCCCGGCGGTAGACCGCTTCATCCTATTTGCAAGTATGCTCCCGGAAGATCTGGATTACCGGCCTTATCAGGAATATTTTGACACTAAAAAGATCACCTGGCTCTACGGAACCTCTGATCAATTTCTGAATGACCAACGGCTGGCGTTTAACCGGAGCGTCTTCAAAAAAAATAATATACAGTACGAGGAAAAAACCTTTGACGGAAAGCACGAAGTAAGGCGGGATGTCCTACAGGAATTATTTGCCGATCAGGTATAACTACACCTTACACCTGACACCTCAAATCCTGACGCCTGACACCTAGAATCCTGACACCTCAATCCTCTCCCCTCCCCCACTTCCCTAAACCACTAAACTTTTTCCATTGGAACTTTGTCCTATATTATCTAAAGGCAAACAGCATATTCCTCTAAATCCTTAACTCACCCATCAGAATATCAACATTATGAAAGCCATCGGATTCCGACAGTCATTACCCATTGAGGCCGCAGAAAGTTTTTTTGAATTTGACCTGGAAAAACCCAGTCCGGAGGGATACGATCTGCTGGTGAAGATAAGTGCCATCGCCGTTAACCCGGTAGATTATAAGATCCGGCAAAATGCCGCAAAGGACACCGTCCTCGATAGCCCGAAGGTTATCGGATGGGATGCCGTCGGCACGGTCGAAGCGGTCGGCGACAAAACCTCAAAATTTAAGGTCGGAGACCAGGTCTACTACGCCGGCGATCTAACACGCAGTGGCTGCAATGCTGAATTTCAACTGGTGGATGAACGCATAGTGGGCCGGAAACCAAACAACCTGAGCGATGCCGAAGCGGCCGCCATCCCCCTGACGGCCCTGACCGCCTGGGAATCGCTCTTTGATCGGATAAAAATAGGCCCAAAGGCCGATAGAGGAAAAACGGTCCTGATCCTGGCCGGGGCCGGCGGGGTGGGTTCCATCGGGATCCAGATCGCCAAACAGGTAGCCGGACTGACGGTGATCGCTACGGCTTCACGACCGGAATCACAGGCCTGGTGCAAACAGTTCGGCGCCGACTTCGTCGTTAACCACCATCACCTGAAAGCGGAACTGGAAAAGATCGGCCACCCCCAGGTCGACTACATTCTGGACTTTGTCAATATCAATGCCTATTGGGAAACGGCGGTAGAACTGATCAAACCCCAGGGACACATCGTATCCATTACCGGCAGCAGTGATCCGTTGAATCTCTCCCTGCTCAAAACTAAAAGCGTGTCTTTTTCCTGGGAATTCATGTACACCCGCTCCATGTACAACACTCCGGATATCGAAAAACAACACGAGATCCTCAATACGGTAGCAGACCTGCTGGAAGACGGCACCTTTAAAACTACGCTGAGTACGACCCTGTCCGGATTTAGCGTAGAAAATCTAAAAAAGGCCCACCAAATGCAGGAATCCGGCAAGACCATCGGTAAAACGGTTATTAAATTTTAGCATGTATAGATCGTCCGTTTAAGCTGGAAGCACAAATAATACAAATTCCTTTCCCGGATATCTTTCCAGGATAAGAACTCTGAACAGTACCATAATTTCCGGGAAAATTTCTAAATTGGAATTCGGGAAAATTCCATCCCAATTTCAACACTATCTCCGCATAGAAGTGACTTTGTCCCGGTTTCGGGATCATTCAGAAGGGGTGATATGCCCGCTTCTGGCCTGGTATCGGTTTTCCAGGGCTGATCCATGCGAATCAGCGGTTCAATGTGCAGGAAATGTGTCTTTAGGCACAAAATTTAGGTAGCCAAATGTCCATTTCACGGCTTAGCATGCCGTAGGTAGGCCAGGTAAAACCATATTGGGTACCTACAGCACGCGAACCTCTCAAATTATTGGACGGGCTACCAATAGTTCGTCCCTACAGGATTTTAACCTCTGATTCGCATGCTTCATCTACCAATAATCAAAAACATCTAAACTATGCAGGAGAAAAAAATTGGCTTAAAAGAAGCGATCTCTATCGGGATCGGAGGAATGGTCGGTGGAGGTATTTTTGCCGTACTGGGTCTGGCGGTTTCCCTCGCTAAAGGGGGTACGCCGGTTGCATTCCTGCTCGCGGGCGTATTGGCGCTGCTCACCTCTTATAGTTATGTAAAGCTATCCCGGTCTTATCCCGACCGGGGCGGTACCGTAAAATTTATCAACCAGGGCTTCGGTAAAACGATCTTCAGCGGAGCCGTGAATAACCTTTTGTGGATCAGCTATATCATCATGCTGTCCCTCTACGCTTCGGCCTTTGGCTCCTATGCGCCCAATCTGTGGGCCATTACTCAGAGCAAAACGGTTGATTTCCACATCTACGCCAGTGCGATCATCATCCTGGCCACAGCCATCAACTACTACAGTATCGCGGTGGTCGGCCGGATCGAATCCTACGCCGTGGTCATTAAATTGATCATCCTGCTGGGATTCATCGGCATCGGAGCTTACGGACTGATCGGCAACCCGAATGTAAGTCAACTGGCCATTGCGCAGTGGGAAACACCCATCCAGTTATTTGCCGGCGGTATGGTGATCTTTGTGGCCTACGAGGGTTTTGAACTCATTGCCAATGCAGCGCCGGATATTGTCAATCCGGAAAAAAATATCTCAAGAGCCTACTATTACTCCGTCCTTTTTGTCATCGCCCTGTATATCGTGATCGCGATCGTTACGGTCGGCTCCCTACCCTTTTCGCAGATTGCTTCTGCGCAGGATTATGTGCTGGCCGAAGCTGCCAAACCCATGCTGGGGCAGATCGGCTTTTCCATCATCACCGTTGCGGCCCTGATCTCTACCTTCTCCGCTATCAACGCATCACTCTACGGGGGCAGCCGGGTAAATTTTGAGATCGCACAGGACGATGAATTGCCGCACCATTTCCTCGCCCAGTTCTGGAACCAGCCTATAGGCCTTATGATCACCGCCGTTTCCACCCTGATCCTCGTCAATGTGCTGAACCTGGAAAGTATTTCAACGGCCGGCAGTATCGGTTTCCTGCTGATCTTCGGCATTGTAAATTATGTAGGGTTCAAACTCTCCGGGCAGATCCGCGGGAATAAGATCATCCCCCTCGCCGGGGCTTTCCTCTGCCTGGCCGCTTTACTCATTCTGATCCACCAGCAGTACAGTTCCAATCTGGCCGGTGTACTGGTTTCTCTGGGAATTATCGGACTTTGTTTTTTGGTCGAATGGCTGTACAAGAGATCCGAAAGTTCGGCCAGTTAGCTCCGCATGCTGCCTTCGAAACTCACTTTTGACCTGTGTAAAATCAAGCTCACTGTATGGAAACGACCGTCCAATATCTGGAAAACCTCTTACAGAACTGGGAGGCATCCGTTCTGGAGTACCTACCCAAAGTGTTTCTGGCCCTGTTTGTCCTACTGATCTTCGGATTGCTGGCCCGCTTTATCAAGAGGGTAAGCCTGAAATCCTACGCCCGGGCTTTTAAATCACATCTTGACCTGGCTAACCTGATTTCGGGTATGTTTTATTTTTTCTTCATGCTCTCCGGCATATTCCTGGCCCTGCAGATACTGGGGCTGGAAAAAGTACTCACCAAATTGCTGGCCGGTGCCGGCATTGTCGGCATTATTGCCGGCTTTGCCTTCAAGGACATTGCCTCCAATATTTTTGCCGGCTTACTGTTGAAATTCCAGCGGCCGTTCCAGCCGGGGGACTGGGTAGAGATCGACGACAAATACGGCGTCGTCCTGGAAGTGGGCTGGATCACAACGACGATCAAAACGGTTCCCGGGCAGGAGGTATTCGTGCCCAACCAGGTGATCTACAGCAATACCTTTACCAATTTTTCTACCTTCCACCAAAGAAGGATCATTCTCGAAAGCGGGGTGTCTTACGGTGACGACCTGGAGCATGTCCGCACCGTTGCGCTCGATGAAGTAGCGAAGGTAAAAGAACTGTTGCCGGGCGAAGGGATCGACTTCTTCTTTACGGAGATCGCGAATTCAACCTACAATTTTCAGTTGCGGTTCTGGATCAAATTTGAGACCAACAATGATTTTCGCACCGCACTGAGCGATATTATTATTCGGATTAAAAAACGATTCGAGCAGGAAAACATCTCCATTGCCTACCCGGTTACCACACTGGATTTCGGGGTGAAAGGAGGCGTCAACTTATTCGATAAAAGTCTGCAGGTAAATACATAAGAGCGGAAGTAAATACGACGTGATCACCACTACCGATCGCCATTTACTTACGATATATAGCGACTCTCCACTGCAGACTCTTCACTTGGACTTTTTAGGGTATTGCATGAACTTTTACAGTTATTGACCAGTGCGTTTCTGCCCTAATTTTGTAGCAAGTTCTCAGCAACGATAATTAAGTACTGACCAAATTGTTCTTTAGACCGTTCCAAAGTGGAATCGTGGATCATTTGACTTTCAAGCTCTACAGCTACAGGACTAAAACATTTTGGGACCTCAATTATCAGTTGAGCAAATTCAAAACATCTTTTTACTATAAAGACAAACCAATTATGAACTTCAAGATCATTTTTTCCAGCCTTATGGCTCTTATATTATTACAATCCTGCGCTACGACCAAAAAGGTTGCGGATGATACTACCACCTTCTGGGTGGCCGGCTACAAAACGGAGGCTTCGGCAGGGGCCGGCAAAATGCAGGTGCTGAACATTCACCGGGGAGAAACCCTCGACAACCCACAATGGGAACACTTTTATGCCAATATCGAAGGTTTTCAGTTTGAAGAAGGCTATTTGCAAAAGATCGAGGTGAAAGCGGAAAAACTGGATAAAAGTCAGGTTCCTGCGGATGCTTCATCCATTAAATATACCTTGGTGAAAGTACTGGACAAGCAAAAAGATATCCGCACCGTGTTGAATGGGGAATGGACCCTCATGCGCCTGAACGATCGCCCGCTCAACCGTATGGTGGTATTGCCGACCATGACGATCGACCTGTCCCAAAACCTGGTCGCTGGTAATGGTGGCTGTAATACTTTTAACGGTAAGATCCAGGAGCTGTCTGCCTCCAAAATAAAGCTGGGACCGGTTGTGTCTACCCGTAAGGCTTGTATGAACAAAAACGTGGAGTCCGAATTCAATCAGGCCCTGAATACGATCAATACGTATCAGATTGCGGGTAATAACCTCACTTTTTACGACGATTCCGGAAAAAAGGTACTGGCCTTCATAAAAAATGCGGGTGCTACATCCATGGACGAACTGAACACCAGCTGGACCGCTGCCCGTATTAACGGTAACCCGATCGATCGTATGACCCCGCTTCCGAAAATGACGCTTGACCTGAACGCCATGCAGGTCAGCGGTAATGACAGTTGCAACGACTTTAGCGGTAAGATCGAAAGTGTGACGGCATCCGGTCTGCAGTTCGGGACCATTGCCGCTACCCAAAAAATGTGCCGTAACATGGAAACAGCTGACCGCTTCGGTAAAGCTCTGGACAAAACGGGTACTTATAAGCTGGACGACACCATGCTCACGCTGTACGATAAATACGGTAATGAACTCCTTGCTTTCCTGAAAGCTAACTAACCACCATCTCGGTTCAGCCCTTGGACCGCAAATGGGAACCGGTTGGGACGGATTCGACTTCAACCGGTTCCCTGTATTTCCTTCAATTTGGCCATCTCTCCAGGTCGCAGCAGCAAATTAAAATTTAAAGGTCATGAAAAATTCCAGGCATACTATCGCCGTGGTCGGCGGCGGGATGACCGGTAGCTCGTGGGCAGCGCTTTTTGCCATGCGGGGAGATATCGTACGCATTGTCGAAGCTCGGCCGGAAGTGGCGGCTACCTTGAAACCCAGGATCATGGAAATGCTCAAACAAAGTCTTGGGGTTTCCAATGTCTTTGGTGTCGACCGGAATATTGAGGTATACTCCGGCCTGGAAGGAACGCTGGACGGAGTATACGCAATTCAGGAAGCGGTTTCGGAGCAAGCCGAACTCAAACAGCAGATTTTTGCCGAAATAGAAAAACATGCGCCTCCGAATGCACTCATTCTGTCGTCATCTTCCGCTATCCCCGCTTCGGTTGCAGGAGAACAGATGGAAGATCCCAGTCGACTGATCATTGGGCACCCATTCCATCCCCCGCATATTCTCCCCTTGGTCGAGGTGGTGGCCGGGCCACAAACAGATTATGAACTGGTGGAGAAGACACTGGCGTTTTACCGGGCATACGGCCGGGTGCCGGTTCAATTGTATCGGGAAGTGCCGGGCTTTGTAGCCAATCGCCTTCTGGGAGCTGTCGTTTTAGAGGCAGCTGATCTGATCAACCGGGGTATCGTCAATGCCGGAGATCTGGATACGATAATTACGAACTCACTGGGCCTCCGGTGGGCGGCCATCGGCCCTGTTCTCGCCGGAGTACTGTCCGGGATGCCGGGCGGTATCGAACAACTTCTGAAACAGATTATTCAGCCACTGACGGACAATATGGGAAAAGAACCGCTTCCGGATGAAGTCATTGAAAAAATATGTCGGCAGGCTGCGATCTATTATCCCAAAGAAGAATGGAATGACCTCGCCAGAAGGAGAGATCAGCAACAAGGCATGATCCTCAAAATACAAAAGCGTACAACCCTATCTACGTTGGAGTAGCCGCGATTGCCATAAATTGCCTTTCCTTCCCTCTTCAGGCTTACCCGATTGCCAGGTTTATTCTTTTTCAGTAACCGTCCTCCGAATCTTTGCTTTTCTATTTGCCGCTGTCATTCGACGGGACCTTGGTTCCCATCTCATAAATCCGTTTTAGGAGTTGCTCCAAAGAAGCCGGAGACAAACCCAGATGTTGAATACAGCCCGGAGATACCTGATTTTCCAAAAGTTGATTAACTTACCGGTCTCCGCAATCTAGCTTTATAAGGTTTCCATCTTAGCGATCCTTGTCCATAGAGCAATCTGATCCCAGATGATCAGGTATTCATTTGCATTATAGTTAGTGATTGCCCAGTGGGGATATTTCAGTTGTGTTTCACAAACCGATAGCTTGCATGAGAACGATCCAATTCCCTCTGCTGACTCCTGAAAAATGGTACGAACTGCTCCACCGGCAGCTTCCGTCCACCATCCGGGAGAATCAGTTCATATTCGACCGGGAACTGGGGAAAGGAAAATTGCAATACACCTTTCTCCAGGAAGGATTATGGGTGAACCAGATGAACTTTGAACTGCACGATCCAATAAAACTACTTCGGGTCGCCAGGGAGAAAAATGATTGCTTTGCCATTAACTTCTACTTGTCCAATTCTGCCATCGATTACGAAGACGGCAGAAATTCCTTTAAGTTGGGAATTGAAAACCTCAGTATTCTGCTTAATTCAGCTACCGGCGATATTGAATTCATCATCCCCGCCAACACGCCGGTCCGGATCTTCAATCTCGGCTTCACCCGGGAGTGGTTAAAAAGTACCTTATTGAATGCGGAGAACGTTGATAAGTTGGGTAAGCTTTTCCTATCGGATGATCCGATCTACATTGTCGAAAACCTGGATTTTAAATTTAAAAATATCCTTAACGACCTGGACCTGAATACCGTTAGCCGGCTCAGATTGTTTTCGGGCATCCTGCAGTTACTGGATTACCTGGTGATCAAACTCAACAGTCGGGTTTCGGAGAGTCTGCATACCGCCAATATCCACTACGCGGATCTGGAGCAACTGATGAAGGCTAAAAATCAGCTCGATACCCATCTGGAAGAAAGTATCCCCGTTGAAGAACTGGCACAGGGAGCCGGCATGAGCTTATCCAAATTCAAAAGGCTTTTCAAGCAGGTATTCGGGACCACACCCTATAAGTATTATTTGCAAAACCGAATGGAGAAGGCCATGGAAATGTTATTATCAGGACGGCAGTCCGTTTCTGAAGTGGGATTCCTGATTGGATATACCAACCTGAGTCAATTTACCAAGGCGTTCAAAAAGCACCATGGTATCTTGCCCAGTGAGGTTGAATGAATGAGCCGGTATAAAGGAGAAAGGGAATAATAATTATTTCTTCTTCGGGAATACCCCTGCTCTAATTCCACTCTTCCGGCAAGAGAAAAGCCGAAAAGAATTCTTTCCGGCTTTCGAAAATAAAACTAAACCCCAGTTATATTCTTGATAAAATTAATTATTCGGATTTTTCTCAAGATACATCACTTTTGATTAAAAAGCAAGCACCTTACCCACCCGCCGAAACAAAATGTTTGATACCCATAAGGGATTTCTTCTCACCACCCCAAAAGGCACAGGATATATATTTGGCTTTCAGAAAACTATTCATTGCCTAAAATCACCCAGTGTTCGGACCGGTCGTTCATGCGAAATATAACTTTCCATCAAAAGACCTGGAAAGATGCACCCGCCAGACATTCAAGCTCCCCGATATTCGCCAACCCGAAGCCAGATTTCTGAAACCTCCCCTCCCCTCTTTCGTAAAAGGTATGGAATTTGCTTTCAGACTTCATAACCTTTAACCCCCAGGATAGAATTATGGTCATACTAATCATTCTACTAGTTATAGTTGCTGCTTTACTATTTCCAAAACAGAAGCAATAAAAGGGTTGAAGCCATCTCAAAAATGTTTTTGATGGTGAAAAAGAGGGATTTTTGAGCCAGATGAGGCGAAAAAACGGAGCATAGCCATAGCTACGTGACGTTTTTTGCAACGAAATATGGCTCCAAAACCCCCTTTTGTAGGCCAATGGATATTTTTGAGATGGCTTCTAACAATTTTTTAAACTTTAGGCCGCCTTCAAGGTATTTACGTTAATCGGGCAGCGGGAATAATGCCGCTTTGCCCCATGGTTTTCCCGTTGCCAACAACCAATAATATATTATAGCGATCTCCACAAAAAGCAATGTCGGGCACCGGATCCTGTATCCATTTGAGCATTTTTCGGGAACAATCGAAGTCTCCCAACAAACTGGTCCCACCTGTATAGCAAATTAAAAAAAGTTTAAACCGCACCTACATGTATATGTAGCTCTTCCTCTTTCTGCCCACCGAATTAGCAGCCTATATTGGAAAGCGTCTGATTTAGGATAAACAAACAAAATCAATTACAATTATGGATGCAGGAAGTCTACTCATTATTTTGGCTATTGGTGCCATTGCCGGCTGGATTGCCGGTAATCTGATGCGGGGCGGAGGCTTCGGATTAGTCTGGAATATTATTCTGGGTATTGTCGGCAGTATCGTGGGCAGCTGGCTGTTAGGCCAGTTAGGGGTCGCGGCGGGAGCCGGTATCCTCGGCTCTCTGATCACCTCCGTTATCGGCGCGGTAGTCATTCTGTTTATCGCGAGCCTCATTAAAAGGTGATGGCTTCGCTCACTCCTTTGGTTTCCATCCCCAGCTTCTTCGGAGTTGTATATCCTCCGGATCTGATTTGAAATTGAAGTTAAAGCAGGTTCTACGAATCTTGAAATTGCAGGGGGAAAGATCAATATCTTTCCCCCTTACGCTTTCCGGTTGCCCTTCGTTCATTAGACCTTTCTGTACAACCGTTTACAGGCCAAAGATCTGTCGTCAGATTTTTGGGATACCTTCCGCATTGGCGAATGTGGAATTTTCTACTAGCCGTCTACCTTAAAAGAAATTTTTAACTGAGTAAAATTAAACACTACCTATAACAATCAATAAAATCATCCACCCAGGGCATGGGCCAGATCATCGCAAAGATCACCGGCATCTTCAATGCCTACGGATACCCGAAAAATTCCGGTCCCCGCATAATCCCGGTAGGCACGTTCCTGCGATTCGCTTAAATGAAAGGAAGAGTGGAGCAGGGCGTCCGTATCCAGATAAAAGATCAGACTTTTATGGTGTCCCAGCGATACAGCGTAGTGAAAGACCTGCAGTCTACTGGCCAGGCGCGGCACCGTTCGCTCCGGATCTTTCACCTGAAAGGTCAGCATACCGGAAAAATTGCGCATTTGCCGGACCGCTAGTTCATGTTGCGGGTGGGACGGCAGACCGGGATACATCACCCGCGTCACCTGTTCGTGCCCCTCCAGAAACTGTGCGACCTGAAGGGCGTTTTGCTCGTGAGCGATCATCCGCAGGGGAAGCGTGGCCAGCCCACGCTCAATGAGCCAGGCGTTGAACGGACTGATTACGCCCCCCCATCCGTACCGATGCAGCGTGCACCGGATGGAGCAGATCCGCACGCCCCAGTAAAGCCCCGCCGACCGCATCGCCGTGCCCACCGATATATTTGGTCAGGGAATGGATCACCAGGTCGGCCCCCAGAGTGATCGGCCGGGTGGCCACCGGCGTAGAGAAAGTAGCATCCATGGCCAGCAATGCTCCCCGCCGGTGGGCAATATCCGCTACCAGGCGGATATCCGTCAACCGACAGATGGGATTGCAGGGGGTTTCGATGTATACCAACCTGGTGTCCTCCTGAATGGCCGCATCCACCGCCACATGATCACTCATGTTTACCCGACTGATCCGAACCTGCAGTTTCCCTAACAACTCATTGACCAACTCGGAAGCGCCGGCGTAGGCAACATCGCTCATCACCAGATGATCCCCGGGATTGAGTATCTGAAACAAAAGCGTAGAAATGGCCGCCATTCCACTACTGAATACCAGACAACGTTCCGCTCCTTCCAAACGAGCCAGCTTTTTGGCCAGCCGGTCGATCGAAGGGTTATCCCAGCGGGTATATACGTAGGGCTGTGCTTCCGGCCCATTTTGATCATCAATGGAAAAACCGGTGTCGGCCTCGAGTTTGAATGCCGTAGCCATACTGATGTCGGAGATCGTGGGTGCATTAGGTTTATCATCGGCCTCACCCCCGTGGATGGCCAAAGTGCGTAGATTCATATCTGAATAGGTTCTTATTTCTCGAAAGAAGGAAATGTGTCCATTTGGAGGGCCCCTACCCTATCCATTTCGGGGAACATCATTAGTGGCTTAACAGATACAGCGCACCGCCTTATCTTCAGGTACAGCGTCCCCTCCTATTCAAACCGGAATGCACAGTGAGGATCAGGAGCGTTCCCACTGCTCACAGTACGCCTCCACGCTACTTTGCAGCAATTCGTCAAAATTGGAAGCATCTTTCAGATCGTTCAATGCTTCCAGGCGTTCCTTCAGGATCTGTTGGTATTTTTTCGGATGTTTCTGACGGAAGGCATTGAGGTCAAAGCCGGCCGGTTTTTCTTCCGCAACGAAAAGTTCCGGTTCCTCCGGCGCTTTGGTCTTGCGGCGGCTGACCGTCAGCTTATTTTTCACCGAATAGGTAGGTTCTCCCAGGGGATGCTTGCCGATCTGCTTTTCATCGGCCAGCAACTGGCGGAAATCTTTGGCCGTCATTGTCTTGGCCCGTTTCCGGTTATCGCGTTCCTCGGAGGTCAGTTGTTTTTTACGCGCAATGACCTGTTCCATCAGACTGGCGTACAATCCGGGCTCCTCAAAGCGCTTGTTGCGGATCCAGCCGACAAAGGCCTTTACTTTCTCTTTGGGGGATTTGCGGTTGGTTTTCTTTTCGAAGAAGGCCAGCAGGTAGGTTACAAAAAAGTCTTCGTAGCCGATGAGTTCACTGCCCTTGATGATCGGCATAACCTCATCCAGCGCCACCGCCAGATTAACGCCGTATTCGGACAAACGGTTGAAAGCCCGACGCTGGGCTTCGGTCAGCGCGTCGATCCGTTCGACCCACTCCCCTTTGCTCACCGGTTTGGTTTTGGCTTTCGGTGCGGCGATCTGTTTGGTTTTAATGGCATCCTCTTCGATGTGGACATCGACGTCCTTTTCGTTGATGATGAAAGCAATGTCCGTGATCCGGCGACTTTTACGCAGATATTCCAGTTCAACGGTCAGGCGTGTCTTTTCGTTGATCTCGTCCTTGGCCACATCGAGCACTTTCCGGCGGAAATTCCGGAAATCGGGATATTTATTCTGAATACCCAGGCGGGCCTTGAGTTCTTTTACCCCTACGGTCATCGTATTCCGGCCGTGCCGGATATTTTCGTAATAATATGCTTTACACATCTGGAACAACCGGATGGAGAAACTGCTCTTCATGCGCGCCACCTCCATGAGTTCAAAACGGGTGAAGCGCTCTTTCAAGCCGAGCATGAAGGGTTTCATTTGGGGGGAAAAACCGAATTCTACACACAGTATGCCCTCCTCATTGCTTTTCGGTACCGCACCGGCCACCCAGTTGATGTGGCCGCGCAGCCGGACGCCTTCCAGTACAAAATCCGTCGGAAAGGTGATCTTCTTGCTGGTGACACTGTCCAGCAAATCATCCAATCGTTCGTAAAAAGAACCGTGCTTTTTGTCTTCATCGGCTTTCAGGACGGACTCGATCTCCGTTACCGGTACCAGATAGGTCTCGAAATCGGAATCCTCCGGCCGAATGAGTGAAGCCATATACAGGATCAGCTTCATCTCCCGGGGGGTTAGTTTGTAGCGCGCGTGCTGAATAAATTTGTTAGCGATCGCCGCAACCTGTGTGGTATTCTCTCGTCGCATACCGCTCTGGTATATGGGTTATAGATTTAGAACATGTTTAAAGTTCATCCTTTGGACTTTAAACATGTTCTTAATTCCCGAAAACAGGAACTGCTCAATAAATAAAGCTTGTCCGGATTACATACTGGCCGTACGGACCGATAGGCTATTTCCTAACAAGCTCTCCATGCAAACTGTCGAACGCCCGGACGTGAAAACATCCCCCACGAGGGCTTATCTTTTCATCCAGACACGCCCGCGAACGGGCTATCGGGAAACGGCACTCCAGACACTCTGTTGAATTAAGGATCTGAACGATATAAGTTGGTGGTGGACCAAATAGGATGGGTTCTGCACCTGCTTTTACCTTTCACTTTGATCCGGGCCATTTTCCCGAAATTTTAAGCAATTTAAATCAACATGTGTACTTTCCAAAATAAAAAAGTACACATTTTAGCAGCTATCCCACAAGAGGTACACGCCATACCCCACAACTAGTACACAAAACTGATTTTCAGCTATTTATCGCCCACAATAGGTACACATTTAGCGGAATGGAAAGCTCTGAAAACAGCCGGGGAGGCTTTCCGGCTGCGGTTTCCGGGAAAAAAGAGGGGCAATTAGCTCTCCAACGGGCCTTTCAGCCGAAATTTTAGTGGAATTTGCCCCATAGACTATATTTTCCCCCATCAGGTACACATTAAATAGGTGTACCCAGTGTGGGAATACTGATTTCCCCCGTTGGGTACACATAAACCGGGAATTTAGCGGAATGATGGCCCTTACCGCCGGTTTTGGCCCACAGAGGGTACACATTAAAGTAATTTGCTCCCCCATTGGGTACACATATAGTTGTAGTAAAGATCTTCCTCCTACTCAACTACATTATACAAGTATAGTAATAAATACCTGTAAATCAATTAGTTAATTAGTATTTTAGATAATATTCCCTTTCCCGGAATCTTCACCATCAAAGCTGCAGCCGTCGGTCATACCGGGATTTCAGGGTTCGTCCACGTCATGGACACATTACGTCTAACCTACTGATATACAGCAGTTCATACCCGGATAATCTCAGTCAATGGTTTAACCCCACATGCAGTACACATATAAGTGATTAACTATCAATTACTTACAAAACAGGGTACACATTATCAAAGGTGTACTTAATTGGGGTAATAGCGATCCCCCACCGTGGACACTTACTTCCCCCAAACCGTACACGCTCCTTCCCCACTGAGGTACACGTATGTCCCACAACTGGGACACGCTGATCCCACCGGAGGGACACACCGGCCCCACATTGAGTATTCGTAAGTCCCACATTACCGACACATATACCCCACACCATGTACACGCAAAAACTTGTAAAAATCTGTAATTCAACGCTTTATAAGGGATATAACCTAATAAAGACTAATTACTTAAAGCTTCTAAAAACACTTAATACTTTAAATAGTGAATAAGGGCAGGTGCTTTTATATAAAAGCTTTTTAAGGATTTCATCAGGAATAAATGCTTTAGGTCTTAAAAAGAAAAAAGTTGCGCTAAAAAAGAAAATCCCCACAATGGGGACACATATATATATGGTATACCCACACTGGGTACTCATTTGAAAATAACGATCGCTTGGTGGTTTGTAAGCACAGCCCAAAAGCTGCGCAATCAAACGGCCAGATCCTTTTCGCTATCACAGGCGGTATGATCAGCGGGAATGGTGGAGTTATCTGCTATGATTAACTACCGGTATACGATACGGTACAAAGTGCTTTGGTCCGTACGGCCCTTCCTTCGAGCTCGATCCCGGCCTTTGCCTCCAGACTGCTTTGGACCAGGGGCATCTTATATCCTTTATGCTTACGGTCTTTATTTGGCCTCTCCCCTACTCTACCGCAGGGCTGTTCAGTTCTATAAAACGCAATGCGAATTTTTCCATTACAATGTCAAGCACAATAGCAATAGCAAGCAAAAGGCAGCATTCTGCTCCGATTTTGACCTTTTCGCCTGATTTTGAGTTATTGAAATTGCTATTGCCATTGAAATTGCCATTTTTTATTTTCAATAATTTGAGAACTGAACAGCCCTACCCTACTCTACCGGGAAATTAAGACAACCCCCGAAACGCACCCGCCGAAGGCATTCAACTATGGATAATCCGAATCAGAAGTTCTCTTTGGAAGAAATTTTCCTTTGTGTCCAAAATGAGAGATAACTAAATGACTATCGCTTAGCTCGACTTTAGCATTTTATGTTGCGTCCAGTAAATAGAATAGGAGAACGGACATTTTAAATCAAAATATGGCCAGAGCTACGCCCTTCGGTGTAAACCCCGTTACTGATCTACAAATATTTTCGCAGCTACGCCGCTGACATCGATAAGGGGATAGCCCTGAAATATTTGTAGCCGTTAAAGGTATATGCTTAACCTGCATCAAGATGGATAGCAAGGGGAACTGATAATCATTCGGCTGATTGAATTGCGGGTCGTAACGTACGGTCGCCTGCCGGTGCTTGTATCGGGCTTGCGGGTACTACCTTTCAGTCCTATGTCATTACCCCAAGATCCAATTGCGCAAACGTTTGGTCCATCTTTGACTGAAACTGATTTTGAGTTTTGAAATGACTATTACCATTAGGTTTACCAATTCCTCATACTTTAGGTTGAGCACTGGATAATCGTGAATGCAGGAAATGGAGAGAAGTCTTAATGGATACTAATACGCCAGAACCGATCTTGCGCGAAATCATAGTGATCCTTTTTTTGATCGGAAGTATCACTTCCGGGAGAAAGGCTTACCACTAATCTCTAAAACCGGGTCCATTCTCCTCCATCGACTTTCCTTTTCTCTAGTATCAATTGAATGAGAACGGTGTGATTCCCGAGTATTTGCCCCAATGGTACCTGCCGGATATAGTTTCGAGCTTTCTATAAGTTCCGATCTTCTTATCGATAGCAACGGTCATCAAAAAGAAATACCACCGTTTTCTTTTATGCACTCCTAGTGCTGATATAGAGTTAGGAAGTCACTGAAAAAAATTATGGGAGTAGAATGAGATCTCCCACCATCTCTTTACTTTTGGCTCATTGGATCAATGGATAGATTTTGATCCATGGTTTTACTTTCCGGCGCTAAGTTGAAATTGTTACAATCTATAGCAATTTTCTTTTCCTCAGTTTTTCCAAACAGTCAACTTACGATCAGCTGCAAAATTCCCGGTTTTAAAATCAGCCGTTTTAAGACACGACCACAGCTGGTGTCGTCTATGTGTCCGAAAGGATAACTAAGTGCATTCAGGTGGGCTTAAAATCGCAAATAAGTGGATTTAATGTTGGTGCTAAAAGTTTAACTGCTGGAAAAATGCCGGTTTTTAATTAAATATATTTAACCTAGGTAAAATAGGTAATAAATTCACAATGTTGAAAATTTTTCATTTAGTCATAAATTTAGTATAGGTGAAATAGGATGAATTCATGTCTATTTGATATATTTAAAATAGGTTTAAATTATCTTAATTTTTAGATAGAGTAAAAATTTTAGAGTGGTTTAAAATTTAACCAAGCGTAAAAATTTTTAAAATTAAATAGAGGTCTTATTTGAATAATAAGCATAAATAGTATAGATTTGTGAAAAATATCGGATCGGTGATCTGGTTCACCTGTTTTTGAATTGGTGAAAAATTTGAAATTTGCAATCTGGATAGTCTAGTCTACATTATTCAGAATTATCAGAAATAGGTGAGAAATTGAAAATAAGCAGTATTGGTTAAATGGTTTAAATAGGCAGCCTGATAGGAGAAAGTGAAAAAATGTACACTATTATCAATGGAGTACATTTTTAGGTCGCCATAAAATAGAACCAAAAGCTTAAATAGTTAAGCTGGGTAATCAGCAAAAAAAAGGTGGAATAGCCTAAACAGGTCCACAAATTCAAGATTGTTGAAATTGTCTGGCTATATCCACCATGTTAACTTAGGCCCAATAGCCGATTTTGTCGAAATAGGCAGTCTAAATCACCTGGATAAAAATTATGAACTATGGCACATATTATATCCTTAGCAAACCATAAAGGCGGGGTAGGCAAGACCACCTCGGTACAAAATATCGGTGCGGGTCTGGCGCGTGCGGGGAAGAGAACCCTACTGATCGATTTCGATCCCCAGGCGAACCTTTCGGATGGCTTCGGTTACCGCGACCTGGATTACGGGGTCTTTGAGGCGATGCTCGGGGAGATCGAGCCACCGGTTATAGAAATACAGCCGAATCTGAGCCTCATCCCCGCTAATATCGGCCTGGCCGGTGCGGAAATGTATTTCAGCTCGTATACGGCCCGGGAAAAGATCCTGCAAAAGACCATTATTAATAAGGTGGAGCAGGATTTTGATTTCATCCTTATTGACTGTCCGCCGTCCCTGGGTCTGCTGACGATCAACGCCTTTACTGCTTCCCGGGAGATCTACATCCCGCTGGATGCGGAATATTTCAGTATGCGGGGTTTGGATAACCTACAGGAACTGATCTACCGGGTCAAGGAAGACCTGAATCCGGTGCTCGACATCACGGGCGTGTTCTTCACCAAGTTCGATGGCCGACTGGTCATCAAGAGCAATGTCGAGGGGCTCATTCGGGACCAATTCGGGGATCGGGTCTTTACCACCACTATTCGCAGCAATATCGCCGTAGCGGAAGCCCAGGCACAGGGGGCGGATGTCTATTCCTATGATTCCCGCTGTAACGGCGCCCAGGATTACGAACAGCTTACGCAGGAAGTGCTGAAAAGACACGAATCCCTGGTTACCGGCTAATGTGTACCCGGTGTGGGAAGTTGCCCGCATGGGGGCAACTACTACAATATGGTGTACACTACACCTCCCAACGTCCAAAAGAACTCAACCTCCGGAACAAACTTCTAACAATCTAGATCATGGCTAAGAAAAACTTCACCGACAGCTTAATGGGTACCAATCGCTCCAAGAAACTGGATATGCTGGTCACCGGCGGCACTACCCGGGACGATTCAGCGGCTAAAGAAGGCAAAGAAGCGGAAAAGAAGGCGCCTAAAGAACCGGTAGCGAAAGCTCCGGCTAAAAAAGAAGCGGCTCCCGTGCCTGAAATCGAAACATCCAAGCCGGAAACGGCCAAAGCGGAAGCGGAAGCGGAAACACCCAAAATTGAGGCACCGCCGAAAAAGAAACGTGGCCGCAAGAAGAAAGATGTCGAAAAGGATTCTTTCTTTTACACCGTCGAAAAGGAGTTCCTTTTCGAAGTAAGAGCCGCTGCCTTCTGGGATCGCCGGGATATTTCGGAGTTCATCTCTATGGCCCTCAAGCATTATATGTACGAAGAAATGGGGGAAAGCGAGGTGCGCCGTGCGGTTCGGGAATACAAAAAGCGCCTGGAAGAAGCGGTCTAAAATACAGTCTAACTCAAACGTGTACTCAATGGGGGTAGGGTAGGGGTTTCCTGCTCCGTGGCCTGCCTTTATTTTTAAACCGGTCGAATTCGACCGGTTTAAAAATAAAGGGGTAATCCCCGAAGACTTTGGGAGTCGAAGTAAATATTTTGAAGTGGCAAAGAGATCAATTACAGTACAGGAAACACTGATCCGCGTTTCCAAGAAGGGAGACGATGATTATGTCTGCCTGACGGATATGTGCAAGAATTTTGATGCGGACCCTTACGACCTGTTAAAGGCCTGGTTGCGGAACCGCAGTACGGTTGAATTTCTCGGAGTTTGGGAATCCATCCACAATCCGGATTTTAATCCGGTCGAATTCGACCGGATTAGAGCAAATACCGGATTGGGTTCTTTTGTACTTACCGTAAAACAATGGACGGAAGGCACCAATGCCATCGGGATTGAATCCAAACAGGGCCGGTACGGAGGTACTTACGCCCATAAGGATATTGCCATCCAGTTTGCCACCTACCTCTCGCCAACTTTTTACCTGTATATGGTAAAAGAGTTTCAGCGCCTACAGGAAGAGCGAAAAGAGTCCCTGGAGTGGGATGTCCGTCGCATCCTTACCAAGATCAATTACCAGATCCACAATACGGCGGTAAAATCGATTCTCCCTAATCGCATCACCAAGGATCAGGCCTCCATTCATTACGCTTCCGAAGCGGATCTGCTCAATCTGGCTCTGTTCGGTCAGACCGCCCGCGAATGGCGTCGCGCCAATCCCGACGCTAAAGGCAATATGCGGGACCATGCTTCCCCGGAGCAATTGGTAGTCTTGGCCAACCTCGAAGCGATCAACGCCGAGTTGATCCGTGAGGGACTCAGTCAGTCCGAACGTCTCCAGCGCCTCAACGAGATCGCGATCTACCAGATGCAGATCATCGTGCGGCCCGGAGGGAGAGACCTGGATCCGGGAACGGATGTCCAAAAGCTGAAATAGGGGAGGGGCTGCAGCGTTTGCCGTTTCCCAAATCTGCCGTATTCTCCATTATCCGGGTAATCCTGGTCCGAAAAGGTTGAAATTAGCGGTCCAATTTGTACCTTAGGAATTACCTAAACCCCGGATAATATGAAACGCGTAACTCAGGTGTACCCACAACCCGCCCTTGGCCACCGCCCGGCTCGCCAATTGCTTCGGACCACATGGCTCTTCCTCCTGCTGATTGCAGGTTATCGCGAAATCTCGGCGGCCTCCTCTTCGCCTCCCACACTTTTCAATGACACCCTGATCGTATCCCCCTACCAAAGCTGTTACGAACCGCTGGACAATGTGCATGTGGAATGGACCGTGCCGCAGGGGCCTTATCTGCTGTATCTCTGCAACGAGGAGACCGACAACTGCCTGATCGCCGGCGCCTACGGAGGGTCCGGCGTATACCAGACGGGAATACCTACGACATTCCGGGGGATCTCCTATTTCAAATTAGTGGATAAAGAGGGGAGGGTGATCTACAGCCATATTTTCTGGGTCAGTGAGGATTGTACGCAAGCTCCCAATCCCCTTTGCAGCCTGGTCGTTACCAATACCAACGACACCGGCCCCGGTTCCCTCCGGGCCGCTATCGAATGCAGCAATACCCTGCCGGGACCGGACCTCATCCGTTTTGACATTCCCGGCAACGGTCCGCATGTGATCTTCCCGGCTAGCGATCTGCCGCTCCTGACCGATCGGGTAGTGGTAGATGCCACGACCCAGCCCGGATATACGCCCGGAAGTATCCTTATTGACGGATCGGCGGGAGGTATCTCGGGCTTGCAGATCCGGGCCTCCGGCACCGAAGTGTACGGGCTGCACATTCGCAATTTTCCCAGTTCGGGATTCGAGATGTTGGATGTAAGTGACTGCATCCTGGGCTCGACCGATAAACCGAATTTTTCCACCGGCAATTTTTACGGTCTTTTCCTGGGTAGGGGAGTGGACGCTTACTCGAATACCATCAGCGGCAACTATTTCGGGGTCGATCCTCAGGAACATGCCGAACCGAATAGATACGGCATCATCATCTTCGGAAGTTCGGACAATGAATTCCGAGGTAACACCATTGCGCACAACTCGCACGGTGTATTTTATAATGGAGGCGGCAATACCGGTAATGTTTTTTCGGATAACCATTTCTTTTGCAATGCCGCGGCCTTCACCAGAACGGAAGAACAGACGGAGCCTCCGGTCGTAACGGGCATCAGCCCGGAAACCATTACCGGCTCCAGTATCCCGCTGGCCCGGATCGAGGTTTTCCGGCAATTCGCGAGTGACTGCTCGCAGTGGTGCCAGGGGCGCGATCTTCTGGGGGCAACTACCGCGGACGCCAAAGGCAACTGGTCTCTAAGCGCCCCTTTCCCATTTAGTCTGCAGGCCGGAACGGTGATTACCACTACGGCTACGGACGACGTACAAGGCACTTCTCCTTTTTCCGACTGTGCCACCGTAGTAACTGCGCCACCCGGCTGCGCGACGCTTCATTATCCAAAAAACGAACAGACCGGGGTGCCGGTCAATGTAACCCTGAGCTGGACGGTAGCGGGCGAGCCAGCTTCGGCTTTTCAGCTGAGCCTCGGATCCACTCCCGGCGGTACGGATATTATCGATAAGCTGGAACTCGGAAATGTCTATTCGTTACCACTCACGGGCCTGCCTCATAATACCCGGATCTACGTGACCCTGCTTGCCCGCAATCTTCAAGGAACTGCGAGCGCTTGTATGGAACAGTATTTTACTACCGTGGAGGATCCGGCGGGCGGCTGCCCGGACCTGCAGCTCAGCGATCTGACAGTAGAGCGGATCGACGGGCAGAATATCCTTTTCTCCGTGTTGCTTCGGGACATTGGTACCGGGGCTTATCCCGCTCCGGATAATCTGCTGCCTTTTGAAGTAACTTACTACACCTCGGACGATGCCGATATCGAGGCGGGTAATCACGTGGACGGCCCCTGGCCGGTGCTGGAAGGCCGACTCTCCGTCGGGACCGCCCTGGTATTACAAAAGATCGTCACCTTCGGCCATCCGGATGATCGTTATCTGACCGTCCGGGTGGACAGCGCCGATGGTGTCATGGAATGTGATGACACAAATAACGTGGTCCAGGTCTTCCTGCCGTCGCTTCCGGGAGTGGACAATGGGCCAACGCCCCTGCAGGAATTACAGATGAAGGTTTTTCCGAACCCTTTCACCGTAGCCGCGGAGATCCGCTATGAGTTGCCGAAAACGACAAGGGTAGATATCGGGATCTGGGATCTTTACGGTCGCCGGGTAGCCAGTCCGGTCCGCGAAATGCGCCAGGAAGCAGGCTACTATAATCTGCGCTTATCTTCAGGCGATCTGCCGGCCGGCATCTATTTCGCAGTCATTCGCGCTGCGGGCGAACGGCAAATAGTCCGGATGGAAATTATAAAGTAAGGTTTGGAGGCATCTATTCTAATCCATCCGGGTACGAGACCTGGTCGCGTATCCGGATGGCTATAATTGCTGAATGATTGTGACCAAGGAATCCAATAGCCATTCAAACCGTCAATCGTCCACCATCCAACCGTTAACCGCCACTCTTTTCCCGATAAACACCAATTATACCGGATAAACCCATTAAAACAGAGGATAACCACAGTCATGTGGGAATATCCGGCGTAAAACCACTGCTAAGTCGATCCATTTGGCTTGTCGATCAATTAAGCGCACTGATCGCCTATACCGTTCGTTCATCCTGACTCGTATTGGGCATCTCTTCCAATTGCTCCAATTTTGACCTTATAAGTTCCCTTAAGAAAATTAGGTATTTGATTATTCCTCCTCCTTACTAAGAATAAGCTTAGCGCTTTAGTTCTCCCTATTTGAATATGAAAAAAGCTGGATGCCGGATCGTGCCGCAACCTACGAACGGTATCTCCGGCAACACCTTAATCCTCAAATTAACCTTAACCCCCCTTTACACAATTTCTGAAAACCTTTATTCCGATTTACGTGCTGCGCGCTTGAATCTAAGATTTACTGTAAGCATTACCGGATCCCTGGGCTCGAAAGAGATCCTTTCGGGTGGAGGCTTTAGGTAAGCATTATAGGGTAAGCTATAATGGAAGCCTCCGGGGGGATCTGCTTAATCAGTAAACGCAATTTCAAAACACGATAAACGCCAGTTTTCACACAAAAGAATCATAAGCGAGTTTCTATGGGCCAATTCTACGGATTTATCTATCGGAGCATCTCGTGCTGTTGCACGCTTGTCGTATTGCTTGCCGGCATTTTGGGGAGCTCCCATGAGTTGCAGGCGTTACCCGATCTTGGGATAACGGAGATCACGTCGGCTTCCTCCTTTCCCGGATATCAGGAAAGAAAAGCGGATCCGGATCTGATCGTCGGATACCCGCAGCAGCTTTCGTTCGTAAAGACCACCGAAACCATAGCTTCGATCTATACTGACCGGGCACTGCGGGACTTTCCTGCAGTTACTGCCCAGGATCCATCCACATTCCAATTATTTTCCCACGGGAAACCGGGGAAACTCTTTATAGAGGGTGCATGGAAAACACCCACCCAAATTGCGGAGTTTGTTGAAGCCAGGACCCAAAACATGGGTTCTGGTATTTCCCATTTGAATATCTACGGATGTGAGTTTGGCAAAGGCCGACAGGGCCGGGCTGCCGTCGCATATCTGGAAAACAGACTGGGCGTTTCCGTAGCCGCTTCCGATAATATTACCGGCATTGACGGTGATTGGGATCTAGAAGTTGGGATTCAAGGAACTAACGCGATTCAATTTGAAAACTACCCATTTAACTTACAAATGTATGGAGATGATACTCCAATTAACATTTCCAATCCTAACCCCAACCTTATTGTCAACCCGGACTGGCAGACGGTGACCAACGGTGTCGCCGGTTGTGCCAATTCCGGTCGTTACTATGTTGCTCCTAACAGGGATAGATATGGACTAAAGACACCTAATGGCTGGACCGTTACGGGAAGTTCTTATACATCGGGAGGGGAACAGTTCTCGAATTCCTATCCGTATCCGAGAAACGTCACTAACAATACTGCCGGAACCACACCAGATGGGACGCCCTCATTTTATTTTGGAAATAATCCGGTTTATGTTGGCACCTACTCCAGTCCGAGTGAGACCTATTCGATTGATGCGCAGGGACTGGTAACCTGGTCCGGAACTCCGGACTTTGTTAATGCAAGTGGCCCCTTAACTCCTTTTGATTGCACCGGGTCAAACGTATCATTTTTCGGAACACCCAAGCAAGCAGTTGTATTAACTAAAACCATAACTGGTTTAACTGTGGGGACCACCTATCATTTGGAGTTTTGGGCTTCGGGAGAAGCGTCTTCGGCATCAACTATTTATCAATACGATGGAGCATTCCTGTTCAATGCTGCAGGTGCGGCTAATATAGACCAATGGCTGGCGGTGCCGTCCAAGGGGAATTTGCGGTGGAATGGCGATGCGGGAACAACCGGAATCGGAACCAGCCAATGGTATCACCTGCAGTTTACCGCCACGTCGACCAGCTTAACCTTATCATGGTCAAACTACGGGCATGCCGAAAGATTGATCAATGGAAACTATGCCGGTGCAGATGAGCTCAATATAGATGGAGTATCCTTAAAGATACCTTGTACAAGTTCAACCAACATCGCTCCGTACGTTTGGACCAGTGCGGGTGGGTGGCAAAATCAAAGTACCATAAATGTAAACCAGGGCGAGGATATTGGTATTGGCACACAAACCGGATTGCAGAGTGGAATGGTATTGCAAAAACCAAATGGTAGCTTTGATGATACACCCGACGGTGACTCTTACTTCAATCTATATAATGTGCAGCCGTCGCAATCGGGTACCTATTATATAACTTATACGGATGGTAGCGGTTGTACCAGAACTCAAGCCTATACTCTCAATGTAACAACTGATCCCTGCGCCGATCCCTCCAATATTGATTCAGATCTGGACGGTATCTATGATGTTTGCGATCTGGATGACGATAATGATGGAATTTTGGACGTAACCGAGTGTACAGACTTTGCAAATGTTGCGACCAGTGGTACGGCTACATTAAGCAGTACCTGGACAGGTAGTTCAGCGGCTAACGCAATTGATGGGAATACCGCAGGCTCATCTCATACTGGTACAGCACACTCGAATGGAAATACTACTACTGACTATTGGGAAGTAGATCTTGGATCTTACGAATTAATTAATACAATAAACATCTTCAATAGGGACGATTGCTGTCAGAATAGGTTAGGAAATATGTATATACTAATTTCTAACACCCCTTTCCCTTCCGATGCTTCAGATCTATCCGGCGCGCTTTTAAATGCAGATTTTCAATTTCAGCTCTCAGCAACCGAATCCGGTGATCCGATCATAAACGTTGGTGGCGAAGTTGGTAGATATGTACGGTTACAGTTATCTGGTGACAATCCTGGTGGTAATACGATCAATATCGCCGAGGTTCAGGTTTTTGCCTGCAATACAGATACGGATAGTGACGGCATCCCAGATTATTTGGATACCGATAGCGACAACGATGGCTGTCCTGATGCAACAGAGGGGGCAAACAATTTAACGACAACAGCGACATTATCCGGAGGTAGTAGTGGTGGTAGCTCAGAAAATTTAGGAACTTCTGTTGATGCTGATGGTATTCCAACGGTATCAGGAAGCCCGCAAGCAACAACAACTGCCGTTACCAATGCCGGTGATAATAGTGCTTGTGTTGATCCATGTACAGATCCGTCTGGAACTGATACCGATAATGATGGTGTCAATGACTTTTGCGATTTAGACGATGATAATGATGGTATATTAGATACAGATGAAAAGTGTACACCTCAACTGTCCGGTTCATGGTCAGGTACAAGTTCGCCAACCGGTTCGGCAGGTGGATTGGGTATCACCATGAGTTCGACTAATATTAGTGGAAGTACAAGTTTAACGTATAGTCCTAATGGTACCTTTAATGGAACCAACTACTGGACAAATGCTGCCGCAACGGGTGCCAACTCCCTCCAGTTTATCTATACATGGGATACTACTCCGAGTTCAGATGAAGGTGAAGATATCGACGATGCCGCGGATGATAAAGGAACGAGAGCCGTTACACTAACATTTGCTCAACCAATTACCGAATTAACACTGCATATCGACAGAGTAGGTGGGAATGGAACATCTGATCAAGGTATTGAACCTTATTACAGCAACTCCAGCTTGTGGCAATTACAGACTGCTGATGTGAGTATGTTTAAGCTTTCTGGAAATGATCAGTTCGTAGTGACAAGTACGGAATTTTATAGAATACCGGATGTCAATCAAGGCCTTTCTACCCCGCCTACCGAACCCAATAATACCAATGGAACAGCATCGGGAACCATCTTTTTTAGTTCAACAACGCCGTTCACCACGTTGACATTTAATGTGACAGGTATTGGTGTTGAAGGGAATGGCAGTGATGGGATAGAATTTATTTTTGAAAGTTGTACGCCTATAGACACCGATTCCGATGGAATTGTAGACTATTTAGATACGGATAGCGACAACGATGGTTGCCCGGATGCAACGGAAGGGGCGAACAACCTCACCACAACTGCGACATTAACCGGAGGTAGTAGTGGAGGTAGTTCAGAGAACTTAGGAACTACCGTAGATGCAGATGGTATTCCAACAGTATCAGGAAGTCCGCAAGCAACAACACCTGCCGTTACCAATGCCGGTGATAATAGTGCTTGTGTTAACCCATGTACAGATGCTTCCGGAATTGATACGGATAATGACGGGGTCAATGATGTGTGCGACTTAGACGATGATAATGATGGAATTTTGGACTCTGACGAATGTACAGGTTTAGCTAACGTGGCTTTAAATGGTACGGCTACACAGAGCTCTACATTAGCTAACTCAAACTGTCCAGGTGGTAGTTGTACTGCGAATCTGGCAATTGATGGAAATACCAGTGGTCTATTCTCCGATGGATCGGTAGCTCATACCTGGAATAGCCCAACCCCATCGTGGTGGCAAGTTGACCTCTTAGCAGATAAAGGGATCGAACAAATTGTGGTTTGGAATAGAGATGATGCTGCGGGTTCGCGATTGGATAATTTTATATTAGAAATTAGAGATGCAAGTAATAATGTGTTGTATACTTATACACACCCAGGTGCTGCAGCGCTAACAACCACAATAGATTTCCCAAGTATTATTAAAGGAAGGAAAGTTCGAATTATTGAAAATTCTCCGACGGATGGTTATTTAAACATTGCTGAAGTGCAAGTATTTGCTTGTTCTACCGACACCGACGGAGATGGGTTACCTGATTTTGTTGATACCGATAGTGACAATGACGGTTGCCCGGATGCCTTTGAAGCAAATAATACATCTGATGAAAATCTGTACCAATTCACAGGCTCTGATGCCAATGATGATGGATTGGTAGATGCGGTTGACGCTAATGGAGACGGTACCCCGGATAATGCACAGGATTTAACAGCTCCGTATGATGGAGTGGCCGCCTGTTCTTTCCCCTGTACGGACCCCACCGGAGCCGATGCGGATAACGACGGTATTATTGATGTTTGCGATCTGGATGATGACAATGACGGCATTCTAGATGCAGATGAATGTTATTTGGGTACCACCCTGGATCTCGGATCGTTCAATGGACTAATTGCTCAGAATGGAACCACTGTTACTCAGACTATCGCTCAACCGGGAGTCCCCGGTGGCAATAATGTCACCCTAACCTTGGTGACTCATTCAACCGGTACGGTAAGGGCCGACGCTACTGCGGCATCTTTCGCTACCCGTGATCCTTCGGGAGATAAAAGTGGTATCCAGTTCAGCGGTAGTTACGATAATACCGAAGAAAGCAGCGCCATTTTCGAATTTGACGTGCCGGTGCACGATTTGACTTTTGATATAACGGATGTTGACTACGGTGGGGCAAGTGGGCCGGAATTAACCTTCGTAGTCGGTTCGAGAGCGTCTAATACTTTAAAGTATATATTGGAAAATGAGGGTACGGTTACGGTAGTGGCTGACGGGCCTGGGCCTGCTCTAAACTTGAACGTCTTAAATGGATTTTCAGCAGGTAGCACCAATGTGATAAGAATTCGCTTTAATGAACCAGTGGGTTATTTAAAGGTGACCGCAACGGGTGGTCACGCTACCGGGTCGGTCACATTAACACAAACGATGTTCAACCTTAATTACAGTTGTGATTCGGATGGAGACGGTGTGGCGGATCACTTAGATGTAGATAGTGACAATGACGGTTGCCCGGATGCCATAGAAGGGGATGGTAGTTTTACCAACGCAGATTTAACAAATGGGCAGTCACTATGTGATCATTCAGGTTGTATTGACGGAAACGGTGTGCCAAACATAGTGGGTACATCCGGACAAGGAGTGGGCACCTCACTAGACCCTAACGTACAGTCTCCGGAATGTGATCCCTGCGATCCGGCTAGTACGCAGTTCGCAGATACCGATGGTGACAATGTCGCGGATGTTTGCGACCTGGATGATGACAATGATGGTATCCTGGATACCGATGAAGGCTTCTGCAATGAAAGTACAACTTATACCTGGGCCGTTCCCAATACAGATGTGCCCGTTGGCAGCCCCTATACCCTTGGGTCTACTTCCTTTAACGCCTCCTTACAAATTAATGGTGGAACTTCAAATACGACCAATTTAAATGCCTCACCTAATGAATACAATGGATGGTATTTACATCAGGGCGGCCAGGCACCTGGTGAGCCTATTGTAGCCACCATAGATTTTGCTGATCCTCTAAATAGCGTGTCATTCGAAGTAGGAGATATCGATGGGGGCACTACAGGTGCCAGCGGGGCCACGAATGCCGAAATCGTTCAGCTTACTATTATCACTGAAGATGGAAGCAATTATGAATTGCAACCTTCAGACTACACTCTGGGAACGGGTAGTGGGTCAACGGTGACTTATGTAGGTGGAAATACCTTTTACGGAGAAGGCGGTGGAACACCGGGAATAAGTGACAACACCGTGTTGTTTATCCACCTGGATCCAAGCGTTTGGGTTAAAACGATTTCCGTATCGTATGTCATGGACAGAGAAGCCTACGACGATGGATATATCGTTGCTTTTAACAGCCTAACGGGATGCTTACCCCTGGATACCGATAACGATGGCACCCCGGATTATCTGGATCTGGATAGTGATGATGATGGTTGTTCGGATGCTTATGAGGCGGGAAATACAACCGATCAAACTCCGGATTACCAGTTCACGGGTACGGACTCCAATCTTGATGGTCTGATAGATGCTATAGACGGTAACCAGGATGGTACGCCGGATAACACCCAATATCTTGTGGCACCCTATGATGGTGTTAGCGCCTGCATCGCGGATTTGTCCTTAACTAAAACGGTTGACCATCCTACGGTAGCGGTCGGCAATCAGGTCACCTTTACCATTACGCTTAACAATAGCGGACCCGGTGATGCAACCGGCGTGCAGGTGACTGATCAATTGCCGTCCGGCTATACTTATGAGAGTGCTTCGACGTCACAGGGATCATACAATCCGACAACCGGCATCTGGACCGTAGGCGTGATGAACAGCGGATCAACCGCAAACCTAACCATTACCGTTACGGTCCAGCCTGGTGGAGACTATACTAATACGGCGCAGGTTACTGCCGCTGACCAAACTGATCCCGATAGCACACCTGACAATAATATCCCGGCAGAGGATGATCAGGATAGTGTCTCTCCTACGGTGCTGGCCGGAGCACCCTGTACAGGAAAGATAGGCGGCGTTCTGCCGGGAGATGATTTTGACGGTGATGGTATATGCAATGACCTGGATTTTGATGATGATAACGATGGAATTGTTGACATCTACGAAACCTGTACTACAACCAATGCAATCGGCGCTTTTGATGTTTCGGTGGTCAACGATGTGGCGTTCACAGAAACGCAGAAAAACAACATCATCGACTTGAGCCAAAGTACTTTCTATGCTTCGTCCGATACTTATATAGATCGCATCATCTATGCATTCGAAGCAACGGACAATGTAACCAAAATATCGATCTATAATAATGCCGGAAGTAATCTGGGCGATGGTCAATATGTGACCTCTATTAACAGAATTCGCTTATTCGATGTAGATGGTAATACGGTTTTTGATCAATCGAATGTATCCATACCGAACGGCAATGCCGGTGGTAATCCATTTGAAATAACCATTAGTCCTGCCCTCAACAATGTTACCAGTATGTGGTGGCAGGGAGTCAATGGCGGTACAGGGGGTATTGCATTCAGAGACGGATTTATTCGCGGCTGTGATGCCGATGCTGATGGTGATGGATACTCCAATCAATTTGATACCGATAGTGACAATGATGGATGCCCGGATGCCGTAGAAAGTAATGCTGTAAGCGCTGGTGTTGGGTATAGCTTTGACCAGCTGGATGAACGCTGGATGGTAGATCTGCCCATTGGAACCAATCCCGGAGCAAATACTTATGGTGTTCCGAACAGTAATAGAAATAATCCGGTAGGCGCCTACGATGCTACTACCCAGGCCGTGGAATGTGATCCCTGTAACTCCGGTAGCTCATTGTTTTCCGATATTGATGGAGATGGAGTAGGAAATGCCTGCGATCTGGATAACGATAACGATGGAATTCTGGATACGGAAGAGTGTCCGGGAGGAACTATCGGCTTAACGAACCCGTTGACTTATTTGGATTTCAGTAATGCGCAAATTTTAGCTGACCCCGATCCAAATGATTATATAGGCCCCCAGGTCTATGTGCCAAATGCCGGACAAACCATCGGTGGACAATGTATCGACGTTCGAATAAGCGTTGAAGACATAACCGGACTAAATGCCCCAACATTTATCTGGACCATCCAGAGTGATGGTAGTATTTTACACAACGGAGCCTCTTATCGCAATTATCAATTTACTATCTCTTACTTTTTATGTGGAACAAATATTCCGGTCGACCTGGCTACCTTATTTACCGCAAGGGACATTGATGGAGATTGCGATTGGAATAATGATGGCATTTCAGATAATCCGGATTGTGATCTCTATACTGTAAATCAGGTAGCCGATGATTACCTGTATTTCAATTCCGGGGCGATTAACGGCTTTTACTTTAACGACCCGACATTAATATACAGTAGAGAGGCTGGCTATACAACCTATTGTCATTCCAGTGGAGCAGATAATCAATCGCTCTCCAATATATCCGGTGTAAGTCCTACGGCAGCCACACAGCAGGCATTTATTGAGACTAAGATGTCTACAAGTTTCACATTCGTTTATTATTGTGGTCAGTATGGAGGTGTGTATCTGGATATGACCGACAATAGTTCTCCTGCATGTGATACGGATAGCGATGGTACTCCGGATTTCCTGGACACAGACAGCGACAATGACGGCTGCCCGGATGCTATTGAGGGAGCTGCCTCCTTTACTTATAGTGATCTAACCAACTCGGACAATCTTGCGGATGCAGATGAAGGTTCGGTGGATACTGACGGTATCCCCACTAATAATGGTGCACCGCAAGGGATAGGCTCTGCTCAGAATGCAGCTATTAACGAATGTGCTGCGGACCTGAGTCTGACCAAGACGGTTGATAACGGTACTCCAAATGTGGGAGATCAGGTGACCTTCACAATTATGGTAAGTAATGCCGGTCCGAGTGATGCCACCGGTGTAAGTGTGAGTGATGTATTACCTGACGGTTATACACTGGTGACGGATAATAATCTGGGAACTTTCAGTCTGGCAGCCGGTACAAGCACCAGCTTTACGATCGTAGCCACGGTCAATGCAACCGGTAATTTTGAGAATATAGCGCAAATTGTCACCTCCGATCAGACCGATCCGGACAGTACGCCTGGAAACAATGTGGCGGGTGAGGACGATCAGGATAGTGCCTCGACCACCCCGAATGCCAATCCGGTACTGCAGGTAGTGAAGAGCGGTCCGGCGACGGCGACAGAAGGTCAGACGGTGACCTACACCTTTACAATCAACCACGCCGGAACCTCTGACGGCACGCCGGCGACGATCATCAGCGTGAGCGATGATATAGCGGGAGCAGGCAATTATGTGAGTGGTGATGCCAACGCCAACAACTTGTTAGATGTCGGCGAAAGCTGGATCTACGAGGCGAGCTATACCATCCAGGAAACGGACCCTGATCCCCTGGTAAATACTGTAACGGTAAACTACAACGATCAGGACGGCGATGCGCAGACCCCGGTAACGGACGACCACACGACCAGTATATCGTACGTAGTTAATATTTCCGGCAACCTGTTTGCGGATAACGATGCCTTAACGGATAATACGGTCGACGGTACCGGATTCAATACTCCTGGCGGCAACGATATGTACGCCATCCTGGTCGATGCCGGTGGTGATGTAGTGCAGAGTGTCCCCATCAATCCGGACGGCACCTATACTTTCACGGATGTTCCGGCCAACCAGACCTATACGGTCATTATCAACAATTCCGACCAAACGGTTGGCGATCCGGCTCCGGCCCCCGGCGTGACGTCCGGATGGGATTTTGTCGGTGAAAATATCGGCAGCGGTGCCGGTACCGATGGCACGCCGGACGGCAGCATTTCCGTAACTGCGGGAACTGCAGATATCGATAATTTGAATTTCGGCATCATCCGCTACGGTTCTATTACCGGCAATGTCTTTGAAGACCTGAATAATGATGGCGCCTTTGATGCCGGTGATGATGGCATTGGCGGGGTGGAACTACTGCTCTTTGAAGCCGATGGCATAACCCCCGTTACCGATGAGTTTGGGGTACAGATCTCCGCAACTACGGCAAGCGGACTGATCATCTATGAAGGTAAGTTCAAGGATGTTGGATTCTATTATTTCGAAAATCTGCTTCCGGGTACCTATGTCATTAAAGAAGTAGATCCAAGCGGCTATACTTCCGTACTCGACCAGGATACCGATAGCGGTACTTTCCCTCTGGACAATGATGTGAACACCAACACGAATGATAACCTGCTGACCGTGGAGTTAAGCGTGTATACTGATCCGGGTGTTCCTTCCACTTATCTGGCGATCGAGCATGACCACGAAAATGATTTCCTCGATATTCAGCCGGGCAGTATCAACGGTTCCGTGGTAGATGAAAATGGTGATGGTATACCTGGCGTGGTGATCGAGTTGTGGAATGATACCGACGGTGACGGCATCCCCGATACCAATACCGGACTGACGGCCACCACGGATGCGAATGGCGATTACCTATTTAATAATATAAATCCGGATGACTATGTCCTGGTAGAGCAGCAGCCCGCCAATTATACCAGCGTCAGTGACGGTGACGACACCCCGGATGCGGGTGGCGATCAGGCCAACGTATCGCAGACGGATAACATCATACCGGTCACAGTAGCTCCGGGTGAAGACGACGCCGACAACAACTTCGGCGAAGACGGCAATGCGGGTAGCATCTCTGGTACGGTAAGCGACGAAAATGGCGACGGCATTGCAGGGGTAGTGATCGAGCTGTGGGAAGATACCGACGGCGACGGCACACCGGATACGAATACCGGCCTGACGGCAACCACGGATGTAAATGGCGACTACAGCTTTACCAGTGTAGATGCCGGTGATTATGTAGTAATCGAGCAGCAACCGGCGAATTATACATCCACTGGTGATGGCGATACCACACCCGATGCTGGAGGTGATCAGGCGAATATATCGCAGATCGACAACCTGATACCGGTAAGTGTAGCCCCGGGTGAAGCGGATGCGGATAACAACTTCCAGGAGCAACTGGATTGTGTGCAGTTCGATCTCTGGGTATACCTGGAAGGAAGTTTGATAAGTCCACAGACCGGCTCGTATATAACGCCGCCGATGCGAACGACCCTGAATGATTCTAAATTATTACCCGGGCAGTTCGTAGAAAATGTATTTACGGGTAATGTATATACCCCTGCGCTGGGTACCTCTGGCCAGGTATATAACATTGCTCCCTGGAACTACAATGGAGGAGAAGGTTTACTGTACGATTCCGGGGCCGATCCGGCAAACGCTGATGCAGGATACCCGGCTACGGTGACCGATTGGGTGCTGGTTTCTCTGAGAACTGATCCAGGCAATGGTTCGGAAGCTATTTGTCAGCGTGCAGCGCTACTGCACAGCGACGGCCACATTGAGTTCGTCGAGGATGATTGTTGCGTACTCGATCCGGCTCAGAGTTACTACATCGTAATAGAACATCGCAATCACCTGCTGGTGATGTCCCACCAGGCGGTGCCGATCGTCAATGGCACCATTAGCTATGACTTTAGGAATAAGCAATCGTACATCAACGATCCGTTTGGTGGTGGCCAGTTTATTGGCCAGAAAGAAGTACTGCCGGGAGTATTTACCATGTACGCCGGCAATGGAGATCAAACAAGCACTATGAACAGCGATACTGATATCAATGCATCCGACCAGAGTGCCTGGTTGAATAACGGTCCGCAAAATCAGATCTACAACCTGATTGACTACAACATGGACGGCGATGTCAGTGCCCTTGACTATGACCTCTGGCAGAGTAATTCGCCAAGATTTACCAGTGTACCGCGACAATAACGATCGAATGAAAAACTGGATCCGTCATCGGTTGAAGCTTTGGTAAGCAGCAGGATTGGTCTAAAGGTCCCTAAAGGAGAGGCGGGGATCTTTAGACACCTTCAGATGAAACAACACTTTTAGACTTTTTAAGAACCAATGTCATTCTACAGCCAAGCAAGCACAACATAGACAATCACTTAAACATGAAAAAACTACTTTTACTTTTTACAGCCATCTGCTTAGTTTCCGGGCTATTTGCCCAGCGGACGCTGGAGTGGAGCATCGGCGAAATAGATATCACCTGCGGGGAACAGATCCAGATCTGTTACCCTTTGCTGGTTGCTATCGACGACGGCTCCCAAAGCCCGGAACTAAGTACCAGTACAATGAGGATTTTTTACGACGCGGGATATCTAACCAATCTGAGCGTCACTAATGTGGAGACCGGTTATACCATAAACGGCTTCAATGAAAGTGCCGACGTTTACGGAGGGGTTTTCAATTTCACCGGCGGGGGCGGTATTTTTGCCCAGTTCGATCTGATTTCGGACAACTCTGCCAATGCGATTAACCTGACCGCTACGCCAACTCATGTGCTGGACTTTTGCTTCACCGTCGATCCGGCAGCCACCTTCCCCTTGTGTGCGCCCATCGTTTTTGATAACAATCATTGCGGTTGGGACGCGGGGATTGCCCAGGATGATGGATATCTGGTAAACGATGCCGGTATCGTGGGTACTTATTTCCTAAATGCAGACTATTCCGATGTTATCCTGGCGGATGACGAAGTGATCAACTACCTCTGGGAAGAAAATCCGGGCTTTGATTGCCGGGTGGATGCCCTGGCTGATAATGTTGGTATGACTTCCAGTACCGGTTGTATTGAGGATGCCTGTAATGCGGCGATATCTATTGTCAAAACCTCAGACCTGGATCTCGGTGCCGATGGAGTAGCCTCGGTCGGGGATATCATTACCTATACCTATACCGTGATCAATACGGGGCCGGCTACTTTATACGATGTGACGGTTGATGAAAATGCCGGCTCATTTACCGGTACGGGCCTGTTACCCGCTCCGGGTTCGGAAAATATTACCGTGAATGGAGGTTCTTCCAGTGATGCGGTAACGGATGCTTCTATTGATGTGCTGTCCCCGGGTGATGAAGCTGAATTCACGGCTACCTATGCCATCACCCAGGCAGATATTGATGCGGGAAGTGTAACCAACCAGGCCACCGCCACGGGTACACCCCTGGGCGCCGATCCGGTGACTGATGACTCGGATGATAATAGCCCCTTGGAAAATGATCCTACGGTAACTACGGTTCCGAGTGCAGGAAGCATCGATGTAACCAAGACCGATGTACTGGATCTGGGTGCGGATGGTGTCGCCACAGTAGGAGATGTGATTACTTACTCCTTCGTGATCACCAACACGGGTAACGTAACCCTGGACAACATCGTACTGAGCGATGCGGATGTGACCTTGGACTGCGACCTGACGGGTATAGTACTGGCTCCTGGCCAAAACACGACCTGTAGTGGCACCTATATGATCACGCAGGCCGATATCGATGCGGGTATCCATGTGAACTCCGCGACAGTAGACGCCGATGATCCGAACAACACCAACGTTACGGATACCTCCGATGATCCGGATGATACGGAGAACGTTGATCCAAACGGCGACGGCAATCCGGATGATCCTACCGATACGCCACTGCCGAGTGCGGGAAGTATCGATGTGACGAAGACTGATGTACTGGATCTGGGCGCGGATGGTGTGGCCACGGTTGGCGATGTGATCACCTACACTTTTGTGATCACCAACACGGGTAATGTCACGCTGGACAACATCGTACTGACTGATGCGGATGTGACTTTGGACTGTGATCTGACGGGCGTAGTACTGGCTCCGGGCCAAAACACGACCTGCAGTGGAACCTATATGATCACGCAGGCCGATATCGATGCGGGTATCCATGTGAACTCCGCCACGGTAGACGCCGATGATCCGAACAACACCAACGTAACGGATACGTCCGACGATCCGGATGATACGGAAAATGTCGATCCGAATGGCGACGGTAATCCGGACGATCCTACCGATACGCCACTGCCGAGTGCGGGAAGTATCGATGTGACTAAGACCGATGTACTGGATCTGGGTGCGGATGGTGTAGCCACGGTTGGCGATGTGATCACCTACTCCTTTGTGATCACCAATACCGGTAACGTAACCCTGGACAACATCGTACTGAGCGATGCGGATGTGACCTTGGACTGCGATCTGACGGGTGTAGTACTGGCCCCGGGCCAAAACACGACCTGCAGCGGCACCTATATGATCACGCAGGCGGACATTGACGCGGGTATCCATGTGAACTCCGCCACAGTCGACGCCGATGATCCGAATGATAATAACGTAACGGATACTTCCGATGATCCGGATGATACGGAAAACGTCGATCCAAACGGCGATGGCAATCCGGATGATCCGACCGATACGCCACTGCCGAGTGCAGGAAGCATCGATGTAACCAAGACCGATGTACTGGATCTGGGCGCGGATGGTGTAGCCACGGTTGGCGATGTGATCACCTACACTTTTGTGATCACCAACACGGGTAATGTCACGCTGGACAACATCGTACTGACTGATGCGGATGTGACTTTGGACTGCGACCTGACAGGCGTGGTATTAGCTCCGGGCCAAAACACGACCTGCAGTGGAACGTATATGATCACGCAGGCCGATATCGACGCGGGGATCCATGTGAACTCTGCTACGGTCGACGCCGATGATCCGAACAACAACAACAACGTAACGGATACCTCCGATGATCCGGATGATACGGAAAACGTCGATCCAAACGGTGACGGTAATCCGGACGATCCGACCGATACGCCACTGCCAAGCGCGGGAAGTATCGATGTAACTAAGACCGATGTTCTGGATCTGGGTGCGGATGGTGTAGCCACAGTTGGTGATGTGATCACTTACTCCTTTGTGATCACCAACACGGGTAATGTAACCCTGGACAACATCGTACTGAGCGATGCGGATGTAACGCTGGACTGCGACCTGACGGGTGTGGTACTGGCCCCGGGCCAAAACACGACCTGCAGTGGAACGTATATGATCACGCAGGCCGATATCGACGCGGGTATCCATGTGAACTCCGCCACAGTCGACGCCGATGATCCGAACAATACCAACGTAACGGATACGTCCGACGATCCGGATGATACGGAAAATGTCGATCCGAACGGCGACGGCAATCCGGATGATCCAACCGATACGCCGCTGCCGAGTGCGGGTAGCATCGATGTAACCAAGACCGATGTACTGGATCTGGGTGCGGATGGTGTCGCCACGGTTGGCGATGTGATCACCTACTCCTTTGTGATCACCAATACGGGTAATGTCACGCTGGACAACATCGTACTGACTGATGCGGATGTGACGCTGGACTGCGATCTGACGGGTGTGGTACTGGCACCGGGCCAGGATGTAACCTGCAGTGGCACCTACCTGATCACGCAAGCCGATATCGACGAGGGTATCCATGTGAACTCCGCCACGGTAGACAGCGATGATCCGAACAACACCAACGTAACAGATACGTCCGACGATCCGGACGATACGGAAAATGTCGATCCGAATGGCGACGGTAATCCGGATGATCCGACCGATACGCCATTGCCGAGTGCGGGAAGTATCAATGTGACCAAGACCGATGCCCTGGACCTGGGTGCGGATGGTGTCGCCACAGTTGGCGATGTGATCACTTACTCCTTCGTGATCACCAACACGGGTAACGTAACCCTGGACAACATCGTACTGAGCGATGCGGATGTAACGCTGAATTGCGATCTGACGGGTGTAGTATTAGCTCCAGGTGAAAACACGACCTGTAGTGGAACCTATATGATCACCCAGGCGGACATCGATGCGGGTATCCATGTGAACTCCGCCACGGTAGACGCCGATGATCCGAACAACACCAACGTAACGGATACCTCGGATGATCCGGATGACACCGAAAACGTTGATCCAAACGGAGACGGCAATCCGGACGATCCGACCGATACGCCACTGCCAAGCGCGGGTAGCATCGATGTGACCAAGACCGATGTTCTGGATCTGGGTGCGGACGGTGTTGCCACGGTTGGCGATGTGATCACTTACTCCTTTGTGATCACCAACACGGGTAATGTCACGCTGGACAACATCGTGCTGAGCGATGCGGATGTAACTTTGGACTGCGATCTGACGGGCGTAGTACTGGCACCAGGCCAGGATGTAACCTGTAGTGGAACCTATATGATCACGCAGGCCGATATCGACGCGGGTATCCATGTGAACTCCGCCACGGTAGATGCCGATGATCCGAATGATAATAACGTAACGGATACGTCCGATGATCCGGATGACACGGAGAACGTCGATCCAAACGGCGACGGTAATCCGGACGATCCGACCGATACACCACTGCCGAGTGCGGGAAGTATCGATATAACCAAGACCGATGTACTGGATCTGGGTGCGGATGGTGTCGCCACGGTTGGCGATGTGATAACTTACTCCTTTGTGATCACCAACACGGGCAATGTCACGCTGGACAACATCGTACTGAGCGATGCGGATGTAACTTTGGACTGCGACCTGACAGGAGTAGTGCTGGCACCAGGCCAGGATGTAACCTGCAGTGGCACCTATATGATCACCCAAGCCGATATCGATGCGGGTATCCATGTGAACTCCGCGACGGTAGACGCCGATGATCCGAACAACACCAACGTAACGGATACGTCCGATGATCCGGATGATACGGAAAACGTCGATCCAAACGGAGACGGCAATCCGGACGATCCAACCGATACGCCACTGCCGAGTGCGGGTAGCATCGATGTGACCAAGACCGATGTTCTGGATCTGGGTGCGGATGGTGTAGCCACGGTTGGCGATGTGATCACCTATAGCTTTGTGATCACCAACACGGGCAACGTCACCCTGGACAATATCGTACTGAGCGATGCGGATGTAACGCTGGACTGCGATCTGACGGGTGTGGTACTGGCCCCGGGCCAAAACACGACCTGTAGTGGAACCTATATGATCACCCAAGCCGATATCGATGCGGGTATCCACGTAAACTCCGCGACGGTAGACGCCGATGATCCGAATGATAATAACGTAACGGATTCTTCCGATGATCCGGATGATACGGAGAACGTCGATCCAAACGGCGACGGTAATCCGGACGATCCCACCGAAACCATCATCTGCCCGGTCATCGAGCAGATCGTTGCCACGGATCCGGTTGACTGTGATTCCCCGACGGGACGAATTGAGATCAATGCTTCCGGAGCGAATCTGCTGTACAGCATCAACGGAGGTGCATCCTTCAGTACCAGTTCCGTTTTTATTGGACTGGAAGCGGGTACATACGACATTGTGGTGAAATCCGATGATTGTGAAACGGACGGTGGCCAGGTCGTGCTGACGGCACCTGGTAACCCATCGTTTGTTTCGGCCAACACTATTAATCCAGATGATTGTGATTCGCCGACCGGGTCGATCACTATTACTTCGGACACGCCGGTGGCGGATACAGAATACAGCATAGACGGCGGAGTGACCTGGCAGTCTTCTAATACCTTCACCGGCCTGATCGCTGGCTATTACGAGGTATTTGTCAGAAACAATGATGGAACCTGTGCAACGGCAGGACCCGTAATTGTGCTGACCCAACCGAACGAGCCGATCCTCCTGTATACCACGACTACCAATCCGACCACCTGTGATGGAGATAATGGAACCATTACGGTAGTGGGTAGTGGTGGAGAGCCTCCTTATCAATTCAGCAAGGATGGAGGCGCGAATTGGACGATCGATACCACTGAATTTACTTTCACGGGACTGACCGCGGGCGATTACCAGATCGCGATCAGAAACAGCAATGGAACCTGTGAGATCGATCCGCTGCTGTTAACCCTGGACGATATCGATAAACCGACCATAGTAGATTACGACCTGGAACGTGCGATGTGCCTGAGCGGAGGTTCAGCGACCTTGTATGTGGACGGAGGTGAGATACTGGGTAGTTATCGCTACAGTACTGACGGTGTGACCTGGACGGCCGGCGGGCATATGTTCGTCTTCTCCGATCTTGGTCCGGGTACCCATACCCTGTATGTACAGAATGGCGACGGATCCTGTACGGTTGCTCTGGACATAACCATTCTGAGTGAATGTCTGGAACTGGAAAAAACGGCTGATCCTTTGGCCGATACGAATGGTGACGGTCTTATTGGCGGTGTAGGCGATGTAATTACTTACTCCTTCACGGTGACCAATACCGGTGATGTTCCGCTGACCAGTGTGAATATCGTTGATAATACGGCCGGAGTTTTTGTGGCAAATAGTTTTGCCGGCACCCTGAATCCGGGTGAATCCTATTCCGGAGCGATCGCTCAGCATACGATTACGGCCGCAGATGTTGCTAATGGTTCATTCCTGAACCAGGCGACCGTTTCGGGCCAGAATCCGGAAAACCAACCGGTAGATGATCTTTCTGATGATCCGACCGATCCAACCAATAATGACCCTGATGGCGACGGAGAACCGGACGATCCTACGATCGTGTACCTGCCGGGTAGTATTTCGGGTACGGTCACGGACGAGAACGGCGACGGTATTGCCGGGGTAGTGATCGAACTGTGGGAAGATACCAATGGTGACGGTACACCGGATACCAATACGGGACTGACTGCGACCACGGATGCGAACGGCGATTATGTCTTCCTGAATGTTTTTGCCGGTGATTATGTGATTGTTGAGCAGCAACCGGCGGATTACACCACAGTCAGCGACGGTGATGCGACCCCGGATGCCGGTGGGGATCAGGCGAACGTTTCTACCACGGATAATCTGATCCCCGTGAGCGTAGCTCCGGGTGAAGCGGACGCGGATAACGACTTTGCCGAAGACGGCAACCCGGGTAGCATTTCGGGCACGGTCACGGACGAGAACGGTGATGGTATTGCCGGCGTGGTGATCGAACTGTGGGAAGATACCGATGGTGACGGTACGCCGGATACCAATACGGGACTGACCGCGACCACGGATGCGAACGGCGATTATCTCTTCCTGAATGTAGACAACGGTGACTACGTACTGGTTGAGCAACAACCAGCGGATTACACCAGTGTTAGCGACGAGGATACGATCGATGACGGCGATCCGTTCGATACGGATGCGACAGTAGATAATCAGATACCGGTAACGGTAGCTCCGGGCGAAGCGGATACCGGCAACGACTTTGCGGATGCCGGCAACCCTGGTAGCATTTCAGGTACGGTAACGGACGAGAACGGCGACGGTATTGCCGGCGTAGTGATCGAACTGTGGGAAGATACCGATGGTGACGGTACGCCGGATAGCAATACGGGACTGACCGCGACCACGGATGCGAACGGCGATTATCTCTTCCCGAATGTGGATAATGGCGACTACGTAGTTATTGAGCAGCAACCGGCGGATTACACCACAGTGAGCGACGGTGATGCCACCCCGGATGCGGGAGGTGACCAGGCCAATGTTTCGACGACGGATAACCTGATCCCGGTAAGTGTAGCTCCGGGTGAAGCAGATGCGGATAACGACTTTGCGGATGCCGGCAACCCGGGTAGTATTTCAGGTACGGTAACGGACGAGAACGGCGACGGTATTGCCGGGGTAGTGATCGAACTGTGGGAAGATACCGACGGTAACGGCACGCCGGATACCAATACGGGACTGACCGCGACCACGGATGCCAATGGCGATTACCTCTTCCCGAATGTAGATAATGGTGACTACGTACTGGTTGAACAACAACCGGCGGATTACACCAGCGTGAGTGATGAGGATACGATCGATGACGGCGATCCATTCGATACGGATGCAACGGTAGATAATCAAATCCCGGTAAGTGTAGCTCCGGGAGAAGCGGATGCCGGCAACGACTTTGCGGAAGACGGCAACCCGGGTAGTATTTCAGGTACGGTAACGGACGAGAACGGCGACGGTATTGCCGGGGTAGTGATCGAACTGTGGGAAGATACCGACGGTAACGGCACGCCGGATACCAATACGGGACTGACCGCAACCACGGATGCGAACGGCGATTACCTCTTCCCGAATGTGGACAATGGCGACTACGTAGTCATTGAGCAGCAACCGGCGGATTACACCACCGTAAGTGACGGTGACACAACGCCGGATGCCGGTGGCGATCAGGCCAACGTTTCCACCACGGATAATCTGATCCCGGTAAGCGTAGCTCCAGGAGAAGCGGATGCGGATAACGACTTTGCGGAAGATGGCAACCCGGGTAGCATTTCGGGTACGGTCACGGACGAGAACGGTGATGGTATTGCCGGGGTAGTGATCGAACTGTGGGAAGATACCGATGGTGACGGTACGCCGGATACCAATACGGGACTGACCGCGACCACGGATGCCAATGGCGATTACCTCTTCCCGAATGTAGACAATGGTGACTACGTACTGGTTGAACAACAACCGGCGGATTACACCAGCGTCAGTGATGAGGATACGATCGATGACGGCGATCCATTCGATACGGATGCGACGGTAGATAATCAAATACCGGTAACGGTAGCTCCGGGAGAAGCGGATGCCGGCAACGACTTTGCGGAAGACGGCAACCCAGGTAGTATTTCAGGTACGGTAACGGACGAGAACGGCGACGGTATTGCCGGGGTAGTGATCGAACTGTGGGAAGATACCGATGGTGACGGTACGCCGGATACCAATACGGGCCTGACCGCAACCACGGATGCAAATGGTGATTACCTCTTCCCGAATGTGGACAATGGCGACTACGTAGTCATTGAGCAGCAACCGGCGGATTATACCACCGTCAGTGACGGCGACGCAACGCCGGATGCCGGTGGCGATCAGACCAACGTTTCCACCACGGATAATCTGATCCCGGTAAGCGTAGCTCCGGGTGAAGCGGATGCGGATAACGACTTTGCGGAAGACGGCAACCCGGGTAGCATTTCGGGTACGGTCACGGACGAGAACGGTGATGGTATTGCCGGCGTGGTGATCGAACTGTGGGAAGATACCGATGGTGACGGCACACCGGACACCAATACGGGACTGACCGCGACCACGGACGTGAACGGCGATTACCTCTTCCCGAGTGTGGACAATGGTGACTATGTAGTGATCGAACTGCAACCTGATAATTATTCCTCAATCAGTGACGGTGATGCAACCCCGGATGCCGGTGGCGACCAGGTCAATACCTCGCAGACGGATAATCAGATCCCGGTAAGTGTAGCTCCGGGAGAAGCAGATGCGGATAACGACTTCTCTGAGGAGTTGGATTGTATCGAGTTCGAACTTTGGGTCTACCTGGAAGGAAGTCTGATCGTACCGCAAACCGCCGAATACCAGGTGCCTATGCGGACCACACTGAATGATTCCAGACTGTTACCTGGACAGTATAGTGCGAATCCGTTTACCGGAAACATCTATACCGCGCCTCTGGGGACCAGTGGTCAGGTATTCAATGTCGGTCCCTGGAATTACGATGGCGGAGAAGGACTGTTGTACGACTCCGGTGGATCCAGCGCCAATGCGGACGCCGGTTATCCATCCACAGTTACGGATTGGGTACTGGTTTCTCTGAGAACCAATCCGGAAGATGGCTCCGAAGCGATCTGCCAGCGTGCGGCCTTACTCCATAATGATGGACGCATTGAATTTGTCGGCGATGATTGCTGCAAGCTCGATCCGGGCCAGAGTTACTACATCGTAGTTGAACACCGCAATCACCTGATCGTGATGTCCCACGAAGCAGTGCCGATCGTCAACGGAAAGATCACTTACGATTTCCGCGATAAGCAGTCCTATGTCAATGATCCTTTTAATTCCGGATCCTTCATCGGACAAAAAGAAGTACTGCCGGGTGTGTTTGCCATGTTTGCCGGTAACGGTGATCAGACCGAAACCATCAACAGCGATACGGACATCAATGCCTCCGACTTTGCCAAATGGTTGAACAACGGACCACAGAACCGAACCTTCAACCTGGTAGATTACAATATGGATGGCGATGTCAGTGCTCTGGATTTCGATTTGTGGCAATCCAACTCACCTGGTTTCACCAGTGTGAAAAGAGATTAATTGTCCCCATCAGAGAGGCGGATCCCACCGGGTGTTCGCCTCTCGACTCCCTTTTCGGGAACTGTCATTTGCATATTAGAGTGTGTTTGGGATTTTTTCTTTGTGGCGAAAACAGTCAATTTTTTGATTAGACGAAGCTCATTTTGAAGTGCATACCCGGAGGGTACGGACTGAAAAATAGCTGAAGTATAAACGAAAAAGTGGCGTTTGCAGCCCGATTAATAATTCCCAAGCACACTCGTAAAAGCCGGACGGAGGAAGAAAGTCCTCCTACGGTCTTTAAATCAAAATAAATATGAAAAAATTACTAATACCTCTTTTTGTTATTGCAGCCATGGTCTCCGTCTCGGCCCAGAAACAGGCCGAGCGGACCCTGAGCTGGAGCATTGGAGAAGCACAGTTGAGCCGGGGTAAGGACGTTATGGTCAAATACCCACTCGTGGTTTCCATTAGTGATGCGGCAAATACCCCCCAACTGGGCACCAGTACGATCCGCTTCTTTTACGATGCGGGCTATCTGGAATCCGTCAGCGTCGAAAATGTGGAGAACGGCTACGAAGTGAGCGGCTACAACCTGAGCAAGGATGTATACGGTGAGGTCTTTGGGTTTGCCGGTGGGGGAGGAGTGTTCGCTCAGTTTGATATCATTGCCAACAATGCGAATCTGATCAACCTTTCCGAAACGCCCGTTCATATCCTGGACTTTACGTTTCGGGTAAAGCCGGGCGCTAAAATTCCACTCTGCGCCGCCCTGGTACTGGATAACAATTCCAGCGGAAGTGAAAAGGGCAATTACCAGGATGTTGGCTATCTGGTTAACGATTCGGGCATTGTGGGTACCTACTTTATGAATAAAGATACCCGACAGACCTTCCTGGCGGATGATGAAGTGCACAACTTCATGTGGAGCCGATCCATAGCCTTCGATAAACTGATCGATAAACTGGAGGATCGTGCCGGCCGGATGGTCGTGGAAAAATCCGCAGGATGCCTGCAACCGCAGCAACGTCCCGAAACCGCTGTACTCCGGGATTTTCGGGCTAAAAAACTTGGTTTGGACCAGGCGGTCCTGGATTGGAGAACCAGCTCGGAATTCAATAACGATTTCTTTGATGTGCAAAGATCGGAAGATGGACTCGTCTTCGAAACTATTAGTACCGTGCGCGGCCAATGGAACGCTACCGAAACGACTACCTACCAATTTCTCGACGAAGAAGTGAAACCAGGGAAAGCCTATTATCGCCTGGCCCAGGTGGACCGGGAAGGCAATACGAAATATTCGGCCGTTCGCACTTTGGAGTTTGCCGGGCAAGATCCCGCGGCGGATCAGTTGGAGGTTAGTTTTTATCCGAATCCCAGCAAGGGGATTACCAACATTCGGGCCAACCGCTTCTTTACGGGGTTCAGCCTGACCGTTCTGGATAGCCGGGGAAGCATGGTGCAGTTCCTGCAAAATGTAAGCTCCGGCGATGTGCTGGATCTGACATCCCTGGATGCCGGCGTGTATAATCTGGTGCTGAAAAACGAAGAAGACGACGATAACCCGTTGGTGAAAAGCCTGGTGATCTCGAGGTAGATGACGATTAATGAATAGTTGCATATTGAGGCTACCCCACCATGCCTGTTGCTGGGACCAGTTTGGTCCCGGCAAAAAATATTTTCGCTAATAACAACAAACCCTAATAGCATTTTAAGCCAGGATTTATAACCATCCAACCGGACGATTTTAGTCCCGTCGGATCCTCTTAAGGCAACAGTGTTGAACTGTGGTGCCCCTGGACGACCCAGCTCTCTCGGACCTCTAAAAGCGATCTGGATTGGCAAAAAATACTAAGACACCCCGGACTTGAATTGCTACTAGAGTAGTCTGTAACAAAAATAAATTATGCTTCTGAAACGTGCCTTTATGTCCTACCCTTCGTCTCGTCCTCACCTTGACTTCGCCGCAGGGCCCCTGCCCCGCGCCTCGTGTAGGCTATCAGGTTCCGGGCGTTCCTTGGTTGGAACAAAAGTTCATCACTCAGAAACGAAACTTACTTCTGCTACAGACTACTGCTCATAATCCATTAATAATAATCAAGATGAAAAAACTTTTACTAATTCTACTGGGATGCATTGGCATTACCTTGCAGTTATGGTCTCAAAGGACACTTGAATGGAGTTTCGGTGAGGCGCAGATCACATGTGGCGAAACTACTGAGATCTGCTTTCCGCTGCTGGTGTCCATCGATGATGAAACGAATACCCCGGAGCTGGGTACGAGTACCATCAGATTCTTCTACGATGCAGGGTATTTGAGTAATATGACGATCCAGAGCGTAGAAAATGGCTACAGTATTAATGGATTAAATTTGAGTAATGATGTGTACGGGGATGTCTTTGGTTTTGCTGGTGGTGGCGGTGTCCACGTACAGTTTGACCTGATCGCAAACGAGACCAATCCTATCGATCTGTTTAATACCCCGACCCACGTTATGGACTTCTGCTTTACGGTTGAACCGGACGTGACCTATCCGATGTGTGCCTCCCTGGTACTGGATAATAACCACTGTGGCTGGGATATGGGCATCGCAGCTGACGATGGATACGTAGTGAACGACGCCGGCCTCGTGGGTACCTACTACTTGAATGGGATTACCAATAATGTAGTTTTAGCGGATGATGAAGTGATCAACTTCCTGTGGGACGCTAACCCGGGTTTTGATTGTCGGGTCGACCAGTTAGACGATGAAGTAGGCATGTCGGCCAGCGCCAACTGTATTGAAGATGCCTGTGCCATTAACCCGCTCCTGGGTTTGGTGAAAACTTCTACCTACGACGCGGATGCCGGCATAATTACTTATACCTACACCGTAACCAATACCGGGGATGTCACCCTCTATGATGTTGATGTAATTGAAGAAGTAACTCAGTTTAGCGGTGCGGGCGCCCTACCTGTTCCGGTTTACGATGCCGGAGGTACCGACGAAGACGGCGAGGGCGATCTGCCGGACCTGCTGGTGGGTGCCAGCCTCACCTATACGGCTACTTATTCGGTCCTGCAGGCCGATATTGATATGGGGGGTGTCGTCAACCAGGCTTCTGCATCCGCTACTGACCCCAATGGCGGTTCGGTAAATGATTTTTCTGATGATAACAGTCCGCTGGAAGGCGAAAATGATCCTACGACGACCCCGATCGGTCAAAATGCCCAGCTCGGACTGGTGAAAACTTCGGTCTTTGATGCCATGTCTATGTCCATCACCTATACCTACGAGGTGATGAATATGGGTAGCGTTACTTTATACGATATCGATGTTTCCGAAAATCTGGGAAGCTTTTCCGGAACCGGTACTTTACCTACACCTGTTTATCTGGCCGGTGGGACCGATGAGGACGGCGAAGGGGATCTTTGGGATCTACTGCCCGGAGCCTCACTGACCTATACGGCTACTTATACCGTTACCCAGGCGGATATCGATGCCGGTGGGGTAACCAACCAGGCCACCGCCGCGGCTGTTGATCCATCCGATAATCCGGTTACGGACGATTCCGATGAGTCCAGTTTTTTAACCGGTAGTGATGACCCGACCTTCACGCCTATTAACCTGCCCCGGATACTGGACTGGAGTTTTGGTACCACCGATGTAAACTGTGGAGAGCAGATCCAGGTCTGTATTCCGGTCCTCCTGTCGATCAATGATGAATCCCAGATGCCGGAACTGGGCACCAGTACGATCCGCTTCTTTTACGACGCCGGATCTCTTGCTAACCTCAGTGTAGAAAATATTGAAAATGGATACCTCGTCAATGGTTTATCCGAAAGCGATGATGTATACGGCGATGTATTTAATTTTAACGGGGGAGGTGGTATTCAGGTCCAGTTCGACCTGATCGCTAATGAATCTAACCCCATCGATCTGTTCAATACGCCCGTCCATATCTTGGATCTCTGTTTTACAGTGGATTCCAATGCAGATTTCCCGCTTTGCGCGTCGCTCGTTTGGGATAACAACCACTGTGGATGGGATAATGGCATTGGTCAGGACGATGGCTATCTGGCGAATGACGCCGGTTTGGTTGGTACTTACTTCCTGGATGGAAATACCGATGATGTTATCCTGGCGGATGATGAGGTGACTAACCTCCTGTGGCAGGAAGACAATAGCTTCGACTGCCGGGTAGAAGAACTGAATGATGTAGCGGGGATGGCCCTCACCGATAATTGCATTCAAAGTACCTGCTTTTACGAACTGAACCTGGTCAAAACGGCGATCGAGATCAATGGGGATGCCGGAACTACTACCTATTCGGCGGTAGGCGACGTGATCACCTATGAATTTGTAGCTACCAATGATGGTAACCTCCCACTGACCAATGTTACAATTAGTGATCCGCTGCCGGGACTGAGTGCGCTATCCTGCACCCAACCGGTTGAACTGGCCCCGGGTGAGAGTCTGACATGTACGGCTACCTATACGATCACCCAGGCGGACCTGGACGCGGGAATGGTAATAAATACCGCTTCGGCGGACTCCGATGAGACTGATCCGGTGGAAGATGATGAAATGGTAACGGCCGATGGTATGTCGGTACTGAGCCTGACCAAGACGGCGGATGTGTCGACCTATGATGCAGTGGGGGACGTGATCACCTATACCTTCGTTGCGACCAACGAAGGCAATGTGTCCCTAACCAATGTAAGCATCAGTGACCCGCTACCCGGCTTATCGGCTTTGGCCTGCACCCAGCCGGTTGATCTGGCTCCGGGTGAGCACCTGACCTGCACGGCTACCTATATGATTACGCAAGCGGACCTGGATGCCGGTTTGGTATTCAATACGGCCACAGCGGATTCGGATAAGACCGATCCGGTGGAAGATGAGGAGACCGTAACGGCGGATCAAACCAATCAGATCATGATCGTGAAGGAATCCATTGAGGATACCTACGATATGGTCGGTGATGTGATCCATTATACCCTGACGGTAACCAATACCGGTAACACCACGATCTATAATGTAGAAGTTACCGATCCCGATGTGAATCCCGGAAGTATCGTCTACGTCGGTGGTGACGATGGGAACGGTGCCCTGGATGTTGGAGAAACCTGGGACTACACCGCTCAGTATACCATCCAGCAAAGTGATCTGGATAATGGTAGTTTCACCAACACGGCCAGTGTCAATGGTGCCGCCGATACGGATGGTGACGGAACCGGCGATACGCCGGTAACCGATGAGGATGATGACATCGTCACTGCCGTTATGGATCCATCCCTGTCTTTGACCAAGACGGCGGATGTAGCGACCTACGATGCGGTAGGGAACGTGATCACCTATACCTTCGTAGCGACCAACACCGGTAATGTGACCCTAAATAACGTAACGGTCAGCGATCCGCTGCCGGGCTTATCGGCTTTAGATTGTACGCAGCCGGTAACCCTGGCCCCGGGTGAAAACTTGACATGTACAGCTACCTATACAATTACGCAAGCGGACCTGGATGCAGGCTCTGTCTTTAATACGGCTACGGCGGATTCGGATGAGACCGATCCGACTACGGATGATGAAACGGTAACGGCGGACCAAACGCCGGTATTGAGTCTGACCAAGACGGCGGATGTAGCGACTTACGATGCGGTCGGTGACGTGATCACCTACACTTTCGTTGCCACCAACGAAGGCAACGTAGCACTGACCAACGTCACGATCAGCGATCCCCTACCGGGCTTGTCAGCTTTGGCATGTACCCAACCGGTCGATCTGGCCCCGGGTGAGAGTCTGACCTGTACAGCGACTTACACGATTACACAGGCGGACCTGGATGAAGGTTCCGTATTCAATACGGCTACGGCGGACTCGGATGAGACCGATCCGGTGGAAGATGACGAGATGGTAACGGCCGATGGCATGCCGGTACTCACCCTGACCAAGACGGCAGATGTAGCAACTTACGATGTTGTCGGTGACGTGATCACCTACACTTTCGTTGCCACCAACGAAGGCAATGTGGGTCTGACCAACGTCACGATCAGCGATCCGCTGCCGGGACTAAGTGCGCTGTCTTGTAACCAACCGGTAGATCTGGCTCCGGGTGAAAGCCTGACCTGCACGGCGACCTATACGATTACGCAAGCGGATCTGGATGCGGGTTCTGTCTTAAATACGGCTACGGCCGACTCGGATGAGACCGATTCGGTGGAAGATGACGAGATGGTAACTGCCGATGGCATGCCGGTACTAAGCTTGACCAAGACGGCGGATGTAGCAACTTACGATGCGGTAGGCGACGTGATCACCTACACCTTCGTAGCGACCAACGAAGGCAACGTGGCACTGACCAACGTAACGATCAGCGATCCGCTGCCGGGCTTATCGGCTCTGGCTTGCACCCAACCGATAGATCTGGCTCCGGGTGAGAGCCTGACCTGTACAGCTACTTATACGATTACGCAAGCGGACCTGGATGCAGGCTCCGTATTCAATACGGCTACGGCCGATTCGGATGAGACCGATCCGGTGGAAGATAACGAGATGGTAACGGCCGATGGTATGCCGGTACTGAGCTTGACCAAGACGGCGGATGTGGCAACCTACGATGCGGTAGGCGACGTGATCACCTACACCTTCGTGGCCACCAACGAAGGCAACGTAGGCCTGACCAACGTCACGATCAGCGATCCGCTGCCGGGACTGTCAGCATTGGCTTGCACCCAACCGGTAGATCTGGCCCCGGGCGAGAGCCTGACCTGTACGGCGACTTACACGATTACGCAAGCGGACCTGGATGCAGGTTCTGTCTTAAATACCGCTACGGCGGATTCGGACGAGACCGATCCGGTGGAAGATGACGAGATGGTAACGGCCGATGGCATGCCGGTACTGAGTCTGACCAAGACAGCGGATGTGTCAACATACGATGCCGTGGGTGATGTGATCACGTATACGTTCGTGGCCACCAACGAAGGCAACCAAGGCCTGACCAACGTCACGATCAGCGATCCGCTGCCGGGACTGTCAGCATTGGCTTGTACCCAACCGGTCGATTTGGCCCCGGGTGAGAGTCTGACCTGTACGGCGACTTACACGATTACCCAAGCGGACCTGGATGCAGGTTCTGTCTTCAATACGGCTACGGCGGATTCGGATGAGACCGATCCGGTGGAAGATGACGAGATGGTAACGGCCGATGGCATGCCGGTACTGAGTCTGACCAAGACAGCGGATGTAGCAACTTACGATGAAGTAGGCGACGTGATCACGTATACCTTTGTTGCGACCAATGATGGTAACGTTACGTTGACCAATGTCAGCATTAGCGATCTGCTACCGGGACTATCCGCGCTGAGCTGTGCTCAGCCGGTAGCCCTGGCCTCGGGCGAGAGCCTGACCTGTACGGCGACTTACACGATTACGCAAGCGGATCTGGATGCAGGTTCCGTATTCAATACGGCCACAGCGGATTCGGACCAGACCGATCCGGTAACGGACGATGAAACGGTGATCGGTTTGGACGTAGATCCGTGTGTTGTATCGGTGGATTGTGTCGACTTCTCGTACAGCGGAAGTGCTGATTACGGAACGGGAAAAACGCAACTTTGCTTCAACATTCAGGTGAACTGCGGCTATGGATTAAGCTACGTAGCTTTTGATGTAGCTGGCAATGTCATCTATCCGGAAAACGGAGCAACCGTGGTGGGAACGACCGGAACTTCTTATACCGTAGAGAACCCGACCAACCTGCCGTTTGCCAATTCCATCAAATTTGAAACGATTGGTGAAGGGCCTAAAGCTGGAGCGGTTGAGCAATTCTGTCTGGTATTACCTACGGAAATTGTCGACGGGATGCAATCGGTCCAGATTGAAGTGAAAGCCGGTGGTCAGACCTATCGGGTGGATCTGAGCCTGACCGGAGAAGAATGTAAGGATTGTGATCAGCAGGTAGTTTGTCCGGGACAACTGGAAGTCAGCCTGCAGGAGAATTGCGAAGCCATACTGCCCCTGGCGAGTGCTGCACCTAATTTCCAGTGCGATGCGACCGTTGTGGTGGAAGACGGCATCGGATCCGATAATGTGATCCAGGGATGTGGTACCTATAAGTACATCGTAACGGACAATAGCGATCCAAACAACAATTGCTGGGGATACATCACGGCCTCGGATTATCAGCCGCCGGTACTGGCCTACTGCCCGGATGATGTTTCCGGATGGGATACTTACGATTACGGCTATCAGGAGTTTGTTTGCTCCGATATCGATAAACTGCTGCTGGACGGACCGGCGACTTATGTCCTGGATGCGGACGGTAACCTGATCGGAGGTTCTATTTCTTCCAAGCACGCCGAATGGCTGCTGGTCCACGTTACCGGCTACGCCAAATTCACCGACAATTGCGGGGACATCACCGTAACGGTAATGGACGAGGTGATTACTGGATATGATCCTAACTGCGATGACGTAGTGATCCGCCGGAAGTTCACGGCCGTAGATTCCTGCAAAGAGCTGGCATCTCCGGATGTATGCTACCAGGACATCATCATCGGCAAGCCTTCTCTGGATGACGTTTACTGCCCGAAAGATGCTGAGCTGTCTTGCGAAGACGACATCAAACTGGACGCTAAAGGTAACCCTCATCCCGATGAGACTGGCTATCCTTGGTTGTACCAGGCTTTTGACGTTGACTACGTGAAAGGCGAAGACGACTGGGCAGACTACGAGCACAAAGCTTACCTGAACCAGACTTTCTGCAACCTGGGTGCTTCTTACACCGACGGTGAGCGGATCGAAGTTTGTGAAGGAACTTATAAGATCGTTCGTACCTGGGAGATCCTCGACTGGTGTGTTGAGGGCTACGCCCGCGTTCGTGAATGCAAGCAAACCATCAAAGTGGGCGACCTGTCCAAGCCGGTGGTGAGCTGCGAAGAAGTAGATTATGACAACGACGGTCACAAAGACCTGCGTACGTACTCTACCGGTCCTTACGACTGTACGGCTGCTTTTGCAGTGCCGATGCCTGTGGTGGAAGACAACTGCTCCAGCTGGGAAGTACTGACTGAGATTGTTGGTTTCTCTACTGACGGTCCGGTTGTTGCGACCATCGCTCCTGGTGCATCTCGCTATGTATCCGGTATTCCTCTGGGTTGCCACTTCATCAAGTACACAGTAACTGATGCCTGCGGTAACAAAGAAGTGATCTTCTGTGCCTTCCAGGTGGAAGATCTGGTTGAGCCGATCGCAGTATGCGACGACGATCTGAACGTATCTATCGGTGGCCAGGGACTGGCTCGCGTATACGCTGACGACATCGACGAAGGAAGCTCTGACAACTGCGGACCGATCCGCATCGAAGTACGCCGCCGCGTACTGATCGACGGTTACGAGTGCCTCGATATGTTTGACTACGACGGTGACGGAGAAGTTATCGATGATGAACTGCAACTGAGCGTTCAGTTCGGTGATCCGGACGGAGACGGTGTTGGCCAGGAATTCTACTACACGCCATGGGGTGACTACGTAGACTTCACCTGCTGCGATATGAACGAAAATGTACGCGTTGAACTGCGTGTATGGGACGACCGCAACGGAGACGGCGTACCAGGAAATACCATTGAAAAAGCTTACTGCGGCGAATACGACGCTGCTGATGTACGCGACAACTACAATGTATGCTGGATGGATCTGTTGATCGAAGACAAACTGCCTGCATACTGTGTACCACCGCTGCCTGCCGCTATTGACTGCGACGAACTGCCATTCGACTTTGACCCAACTGACTCTGAGCAAATGACTGAACTGTTCGGCGAAGCCACCGGTTCTGACAACTGCCCGGGTTACACGGTAGTAGAACTGGATCCGCTGACTGACGACCTGACTGACTGTGGCTACGGAACTTTCGTACGTCGCTTCCAGGTGTCTGACGCAAAAGGTCTGACTTCTACGAACAAGTGTGAGCAGGTTGTAACGATCAAAGAGCAGCACAAATACAAAATCAAGTTCCCGAAAGATGCTGAAGCTAACTGCGGTACTCCTCAGGTAGACACCATCGAAACGGAAGAACTGGCTTGTGACCTGCTGGCAATCAGCGTGAAGGATGATTTCTTCTCTGCTTCCGGCGACGAGTGCTACAAAATTTTCCGCACTTACTCTGTAATCAACTGGTGTGAGTACGACGGGATCTCTGATCCGGTTGTAGTTAGCCGCGACGAAGACTGCGA
>NZ_PDUD01000040.1 GCF_002646595.1 Flavilitoribacter nigricans DSM 23189 = NBRC 102662 | reverse complement strand
AGCGATGATCAATAAGCTTAAATTGGCTGGGAAAAGGTATAAAATTGAGTACTATTAAAAGCTAAAATAAGTGAATGTTTCGTTTTGAGTTTGCGCGAAATTTCGAATTTTGATTCTTAGATGGATGCGCAGGAAGCCGTGGTCCCGAAACAGGTCTTCCATCTCGCCGATCTGACCGCGCGTAACGAGCGAATCTCCCTGCAGCCAGATCCGGGAATAATCTTTCAGGCTTTCGATGAAATAGACCTCATCGTAAAAGACCCGGACCATTTTCTTGTTGACGTTGAAAAAGCGGAAGGGGCGCTGGCCTGAAGTTTCCGAGATCGCCAGGGGTGCTGGCCTTTGTGCAGGTACAGCCTGCCTTTTCAACTTGTTTACGGCTTTCATAAAACGGGAAAACTCAATGGGTTTCATCAGATAGTCGACGACGTCGGCTTCAAAGGCGTCGAGGGCGTATTGGTGATAGGCCGTGGTCAGAATGGTTTGGGGCGGATGTTTCAGGATCTTCAACAGATCCAATCCTTTGAGTTTCGGTAGGTGAATGTCCAGAAAAATGACGTCGATAGGCTCTTCCCGCAGGCGATCCAGCGCAAACAGGGCGTCGGTACACACCCCTTTCAGCTCCAGAAAGGGAACCTGTTGTACGTAATCTTCCAGGACTTCCGCGGCGATGGGTTCGTCCTCGATGATCAGGCAGCTGAGTTTGACGTCATCCTTCATGTTGGCGAAGATCTATGCTTAAATATACGGAGAATTTCCCGGCTTCCGGCCGGATCTCAAGCTGGTGGCGATCCGGATAAATGAGCTCCAGTTGCCGGCAGACATTACTGAGTCCGGTACCTTTGGTGAGGAATTCGGCTGCTTCGCCCTCACAGGGATTGGTAATTTGAAAATCCAGTTGACCGCTTTGCAGCTGCAGTGCAATATCGATATCGATCCCGAATCGGGCTTCTCCAGCACCGTGCTTGAACGCATTTTCCACAAAAGCCAGTAAAATGAGTGGAGCCACCGGATGCTGGGGATCATCGATCTGTCGCTCAAATTGAACCCGCAGGCGGTCGTTGTAACGCAGCCGCTCCAGCTCGATGTAATCTTCGATGATCTTTATTTCGTTGGCCAGGGGAATACTCGAAGCGCTGCATTCGTGTAGAATATAGCGCATGATGTTCGACAGTTTCAGGATGGAAGGCGCGGTATGCCGGTCATTTTTACGAGCCAGCCCGTAGAGATTATTCAGCGTATTAAAAAGAAAGTGCGGATTGGTCTGCGCTTTTAGAAAATTGAGTTCCGCGATTTGTTTTTCCTGGCGAAGCGCCTCCTCTTTCCGCTGAAAGGCGAGTCTGCCTTTCAGTAGCTTAGCCGTTGCGGCCAGGCCCAGAGCCGGAATGATGTCCGTGAGGGTGTACAAGAGTCGTTCGGCACTATAGACATTAAAATCCGGTGTTTCCCCGTAGAGCAGGCCGGACAGTGGTGTTACCATCGAGCGGTAGCCGTATAGACAAACGATCAGTACGCCGATAAAATAAAGTAAGGAAACCACATATTTCCGCTGCCGGAAATAATTGGGAATGAGATAGTAAAACAGAAAATAAAAGGGAATGATCTTCCACGGCAAAAAGGCCAGCTCGCTGAGCAAAAAGCGAAAAAAGCGCTCCACGGGTGGGTAGGCAAGATCCGACGGGCCCGCGAACAACATGTTCTTAATGGCGTAAAGCGCCACAAAACACGACCAAAACAGAATATGCTGTAGTATTCGTACTGACACCATTCAAAGGTCAGTAAAAATTTCAAATAAACGACCGGACAGATAAGAACGACTCCGAAATGAGGACGAACTGCAGTTTCCTACGCCCAAATGTCCTTCCTCCTCATTTAAGCGTTTCCGGTCACTGGCAAGCTGTATGCCGTATCAATTTTGAAAAAATCCCGATAGCGCGGGAGATCTTGGTAGCGTAATTACTATTGCTTACCCTTTCCGGCTGCAGTAGTCGCCGGTATAAAAAATATGGATTTGAGCAGACCATTAAAAACCAGTTTGATTCTTTTTACAGTCGTTCTGTGCCTTGGATGCATTAAGCTCCGGGCACAGATTTTTGAAAAGGTACCGGGCCGGATCACCAGTACTAACTCGGATAGCCGGAGCGTCAACTTCCTCGACCTGAATAAGGACGGTTGGGAAGATATTTACATTTCCAACGGATTGAAGGGAGGTCAGCGCGATCTCTTGTATCTGAACAACGGAGACGGCACCTTTACCCAGAATGAAACCATGGAGATCGTACAGGCGAGCAATCCGTCCGACGGTGCGAGTTTTGCCGATCTCAATAATGACGGTCACATCGACGGGATCATTTCCTCCTGGTACGGCGCCGAAGACCTGCTGTATCTGAACGACGGGAACGGACAGCTGAATTACCGCGGATCGGCCGGGATCGTACCAGGTTCCTACGCCGAAACCGCGGCCATCGGTGATTTTGACGGGGACGGCTGGCCGGATATCTATATAACCAACAGCGGTGGTTCCAAAACCAATTATCTGTACCGCAATCTGCGGAATGGATCCTTCGAACGGATCACGGATCATCCACTGGTGAAGGACCAGCGATTGAGCCGGGCCGCCATCTGGACGGACGCCAACAACGACGGACTCGTCGATCTTTTCGTGGCCAACGAAAGCGACGCGCCCAATGACCTCTATCTGGCACTGGGTAACGGCAATTTCGAACGATTTTCGCGCGGAAGCATCGTGGTGGGGGAGATGAGTAGTATGACGGCTTCCTGGGGAGATATCGACAATGACGGTGATCAGGATCTGTTTGTGGGCAACTCGGGCTTTTTCAGTGGCCAGCGGAATCAGCTGTACCGGAATTTCGGCGATAGTTTCGGGGAAATAATGGACGACCCGGTCGCCAAATACGATGGATGCACCTTTGGTTCGGCCTTTGGGGACTACGACAATGACGGTGATCTCGACCTGGCCATCGCCAACGGATTCTGCAATGGTAATATGCAAAACGTTCTCTACGAAAATCAGGGAGACGGCAGTTTCAAAGAAGTTACGGAGCTATTATCGGTCAACCTGAATATTTGTTCCTTCGGCATCGCCTGGGGAGATATTGATAATGACGGATCTCTGGACCTGCTGGCCGCCAATTGTCGTAATAATGAAACGGACAGCGAACGCCCCAATACGCTTTTGCGCAACCTGGGCAATGATCATCACTGGCTGAAAGTAAAGCTGGAAGGTAAAGAAAGCGGTTTCAACGCTTTGGGCGCGAAGGTGCGGGTCCGGGCCGGTATTGACGGTCAGCCCGTGTGGCAAATGCGGGAAGTTGCCGCCCAATCCGGTTACGCGGGGCAGAACAGTATGATCCTGCATTTCGGTTTGAAGGGAGCTGAAAAGATCGATACGCTGATCGTGGAATGGCCGGCCGGTGGAAAAACCTTACTGGAAGACCTGCCGGTGGACCAACAACTCCAACTCGTAGAAAGCGCCGTTCCCACGGCCGTAAGCAATTTTATTCTAGAAGGAGTGGACATGGAGATCTTTCCTAATCCCCTGGATCGAACGGCAGACAGCCTGCAGATCGTCTTCCGTTTAAAACAGTCCGTCCTGGACGGTGAGTTGCGATTGCTGGACCTGAGGGGCCGCTCGTTGTGGCGATCCGCCGTGCAGCTGACTGCCGGGACGAATCGCCAATCATTATCACTTTCGGAAATAAAGCTGAGCCCCGGTGTTTATCAGCTGTCCCTGATCGTGGAGGATAAGCTGCTGAGCCGAAAACTGGTCATTCCCTGACCGCTGCTTTTGCCAGACCAGTGGACATATTTTCAAAGTGGGAGGAAGAGAGCCAGAAAGATTCGGAGAAACAGAGAAAAAAGCATGAACAGTCTCCCTATCTCCTGATCCCCAAGTCACCCCATTACCCAGTCACCTTGTCACCCAGTCACCTTGTCACCCAGTCCCGGGCTGGTCAATTGCGAATCGCCAGCAGAGGTCGTTTTGAGAAAGAAGGCGATTTGCGGGAATTCCAGGAGCGAAACATATTATTCAGAAAATTATTTTTACCCTGCAACACCAGAAGATCTACGTCATTGTTATCCAGGAATTTATCCAGACCTTCCTCGATATTATGTTCCGACAGGAGGTGAAAGGAATGGAAAGAATCACCCAACTGTTTTTTGAGATCTTTCAGGTGTTGCTCGGTTTTTCCCACCGAAAATCGGTTGATCAGGTTCAGGACGATGATCTGCGAATCGAATTTTTCAGTGATCTCCACCAGTGGACCCAAACGTTCCGTATTGATGGTAGCGTTCGGGTCGGGTATGAATAAAATGTTTTTTGGGGTCTGATAACGAGCCCGTTCCGGAATGGCAATGATCGGACACTGGGCCTTGCGCAGCACCTCCTGGGTATTGCTGCCCGAGAAGAACTTGCGGTAATTATTACCACCCTGGGTTCCCATTACCACGTAGTCAACCTGGTGCCGGTTGGCGTAACCCAGGATAACCCTCGAAGCTTTTCCAAACTCGGTTGCCGTAGTAAACGATGCCCCGTAAATGCTTACCTCTTTCGTAAACCGGTGCTGATCTTCGATCAGTGATTTTTTGGCCTTTACGCCAATGCCGCCCTGAAGCGCGGAAATCTGTACCACTGTCGACCAGGCCGGTAGATCGTAAGCATTCAGCAGGTGAAACTTAGGCTGATCCTCGCGAAAAAGCTGCATGGCATAGCGAGCTGCATTGCGGGCTTTTTTGGAAAAATTCGTCGGTAATAGGACTTTTTTCATGGTCGTTATCTTCCGTAAATCGAATAGAATGCTGAATACGACCGAAAAGTAGGCGTGCCTTTTAAGAACGATCTAAGAGCGAGATTAGAATGGGATTAGAAATAGATTACCGGGCGCTTAAATGATGGACACATCGATCTTTCGTCTGTTGTGCAGGCGGTAATTGGGGAATTCTACGGTGACCTGCGTCCCTTGGCCGACCCTGGACGTAATATTTGTAGTGCCGCCGTGGATCTTGATGATCTTGCTGGCCAGCGGTAATCCTACCCCGAAACCACGGAATGCCCGGGCGTTATCGGCCCGGTAAAAAGGCTCGGTGATCTTGCGTATATCTTCTTCCGGGATGCCCACGCCCCGGTCCGATACTTCAATACTTGCACTTTTTTTACCGGCCCTGATCCTGACGATGACCTCCTGGTTCTCGGAGAATTTGCAGGCATTGTCCAGAATATTGTTGAGTGCTACCGTCAGCAGGCTTTCATTTCCCTGCACCAGCAGATAATCCGACTCTTCCGGCAGCCCGGAAAAATCAATTTTAACCTGATTGCCGGGCTGAACGGTATCCAGTTGTTGTTTGACCTGGATGAGCAACTCGTCGATCCGCAAAGGAGCGATGATGAGCCGTTTGTCCTCCAGACCGGTCTGCGCCAGCTTCAGCAGGCTTTTTACCAGCAGATCCAGCCGTTGGGCTTCGTTCTGCACCGTTTCCAGAGACTGGCGATATTCCCCGCCGGAACGATCCTTATTCAGAGCGATCTCTGTTTCGCCGAGAATGGCCGTCAGTGGATTGCGCAGCTCGTGGGAGGCATTATTGATGAAATTATTTTGGGTTTCGAAAGAGGTTTCCAAGCGATCCAGCATATGGTTAAAAGTAGTCGCCAACTCATTGAGTTCGTCTTTGGTATTACTGGTGAGCAAACGAAGGTGCAGGTTGGTGGCGCTGATCTCATTGGCGCGGTCCGTAATGGCCGAGATCGGCCGCAGCACCCGGTCGGAATAAAAAGTGCCGACGAAATAGGTCAATACCAGCCCCAGCAGAAAGGAAAGAATGAGGATGTTGAGCAATCGCCGCATTTCCGCCGACCCGGCCTGATCCCGGGCCGAAACGATCACGATGTAATTTCCCGAATTATCCGGATAAAGAATACCGGTGTGATAGACACTGCCGATTTTAATCTGACCGTAATGTTGTTCAAAAATGCGGTTGAAAAATTCATCCGGGTAGTTAAGGGCACTGGCGTCGTACAACAGCTCGCGCTGGGTGGTGTCTACGGGGAGGATCAGTTCTTTTTCTCCGGGAATAATTTGCTGGTGCTGGGTCAGCAGCCTGTCGTAAGCGACAGCAGACAGTTCGTCGCGCTCCAGGTAGGCCTGGGCGGCAATGCGGGTCCGGTCCCGGAGCCGGAGATAAGATTCGTTTTCAGCATAGCGATAGGAGAAAAAATAAATGAAGATGAAAATGAAGAGCAGTAGAGAGCCCGTCAGCAAAGTAAAGATCAGGGTGATTTTATCTCGGATCTTCATGCCTTATGCCTTTTCTTCTTTCAGGATGTAGCCCATTCCAATCACGGTGTGGATCAGTTTACTGGGAAAACCTTTGTCCATTTTATTGCGCAGGTAATTCACGTAGACGTCGACGACATTGGTGCCCATGTCAAAATTGATATCCCACACGTTTTCCAGTAAGTCGATCCGGGACAGCACCCGGCGTGGGTTTTTCATAAAATATTCCAGTAGGCGGTATTCAGTGGCCGTCAACTTGATCTCCCGGCCGGAACGGGTAGCAACCTTGGTGTCGCGATCCAGTACCAGGTCGGCGATCGAAAGCATCCGGGAAGGAAGTTCCGTTCGGTCCCGGCGCCGCAGCAATGCCCGGATCCGGGCGAGCAATTCCTTAAATTTGAAAGGTTTGGTCAGGTAGTCATCCGCTCCACTATCCAGTCCGCTGACAACATTCTCCGTGGAGCCCAGCGCCGTAAGCATTAATACCGGTATTTCCGAGTGTTCTCCCGAACGGATCTGCCGGCAAACCTCCAGCCCGTTGGTGCCGGGCAGGATGAGATCCAGAATAACCAGGTCCACCGGATGTTGTTGCAATAGTTCCAGACCGGCTGCCCCATCGTACGCCAGTAATACCTCGTAGCCTTCTTCCCGGAGTCCTTTTTGGATGAAAGCAGCTACATTTTGTTCGTCCTCGATCACCAGCAGGTATTTCATAGCTCGACTTATCGATCGGTTGATTATCCTGACGTAAAGTTGGAGGAGTCCTGACGGAATAATCACCGTTCGGATCAATCCACTTTGCGTCGGGTATAGTCGTAAAAATAGGAGAAGCTGGGAGGATGTACGTCAAAATTCCATGATAAATTCATCGAAAACACGGGAAATTCGGGAGGAAACCGGTCCTGGTGTACGATTTCCGATGGTAAGCAATTGGCTGCGACCGCCAGGAAGCTGCCGGCAAAACTTTTTTCGGCCCGGATGTCCGGGTTCCCGGATTAAACGGTAACGGATTGTAATAGCAGCGACCAACTGCACGGAATTAAAAATCTACCGGATTGAAAACAAGTAATTTATCACGAAATAACATATATTTGGTAGGAACAGCCCTGTCCGAATGCCACCCAAAATCATGTTGGTATGCTCCGTAAATTGCTCCGATCCGCTTTTCTTCTGACTGCCATTGTTATGTTTGTACAAGCGCTTCCCGCCCAGGTCCGGCGCGTACAGCCATCCTGCCCCATGAACCTGATCATCGCGCTGGATTTTTCCGGTAGTGAAAGGGCGTATTTGGGCGAGATCCAAACGGTACTGCACGCGCTTACCGGCACCTTTGAACTGAGTGAGACCAATCTGAAGATCGGGATCATTACTTTTAACCGGGGAGCTGAGGTGGTACTTCCGCTGACGGGAGAGACTGGGAAACTGGAAGCTGCGCTGGAGGAATTAGCCATACCCAGGACCGTGTACGCCACGGACATTCACGCGGCCATTGATCTGGCCAATCGCGAATTCCAGCGCCATTCCCTTTCCAGCATACCGAAATATTTCGTGTTGGTCTCCGACGGAGATCCCCACGCGCATTCGAGAGGCTACGGCTTCCAGGCCGACCTGATCAATATGGATCGGATCAAGGCCGGTTCGATTGACGACGAGATCGATCCCGTACACGTCTTTACCTTGTATACCGGCCGTTTATCGCCATTCCAGAACCGCTTCAGTGAAGATGTCCGGCGTGCTTCTATCCGCCATATGCAAAAAATGGCCAGTGACAAAGAATCTTTCTTCTTTTACGAACAGTATCCTTTGTTGGTCGAGTTTTTTGAACGGATCACGAACTGCCTTTGAATGCAGGTCTTACGGGTAAAGAATGGGATAAGCTTAATCGACGAGCTTGTACCAGAACTGAAATCCTCCGAACCCGTACCAGTCATTTCTTCCCGGGTTGCCGGCAATACTGATCCCGTCCAGGTAATCGGAAAAAGCCGGGCGAATACTTAGTTCCAGCACCAGAGAACCCCGGTCGGAAAAACTCCAACGCATCCCGCCTCCGAAGGGCATGACGACCCGGGTATCGGATACATCGGCATTTTCATCAGCAGCAAGTTTTTCGCTTTCGTAATTATAGAAAAGCATCGGATCGGTCAGCGCAATGCCGATCCCGAGGAATACATAGCCGGAAATCCCGCCGGTTTTGGTCAGCCAGTTGCGTCGGTGCCCCAGAAAATCGTATTCTCCGTCGATGGTGATCTCGGTTACCGGAGTTTCGGAGCGTAGGGTATAGCTGCCAAAGTTATCGAATTGCTGAGACTGCGATCTCAACTTGGTCTGTAGTGCGTTCAGGCGGATCGCTACATTGGGATCCACGTAATAGCGCAACATAAGGCCGTAGGCGAGGCTGATCTGGTTGACGGATCCGAAGTCCGACCTGACGAGGTCGCCGCCAATGGTAGAGCCACCCAGAAAAAGACCACCTTCAAAAAGATTTGATTGAGCGGGAAGCAAAAAGACGGCAGAGATCCCAAATAACAGTGTAAGTGTAAAGTTCTTCATTTTGAGGACTGATTTACGGTTGAGCTGTAGATCTGATCGTTTCGATCAGCTGGTTCAGAAACTGAGGTGGAATTGGATGCTGGATTGGGAAGCTGATGGCCGGTTCTGGTGCTCAGGCAGCTGGTATTGGGTAATTTGAATAACTGGCTGTGTTTGCTGTCTCTGAATTCCCGGCGGCACTGCTTTCCCCGATCAGTTTCCGGATTTCCTTAAATACCGAGATGTGGTGTAGTCATCTCCTGGTAAGATTTTCTACGGATAAGACGAATTGTAGTTTCATTCCATTCCCACAAATTCTCCGCTGTCGTCATCCGGGCCGGATATTATCCTTTCGACCCGGTAATCGGCAGCGGAGAAGATCTGTGGTAATCTTTCAGGAGTTAAAGGTGGAAATTAGTCGTAAATCAATCCCGAAAAAGCCTAAGCAACTTCGGTACGGGCCATGTATTTCACTCCGAGCCCGATCAGTAGTCCGGTGATGCCACCGGTAAGAATATCATCCAGGTATTGCCCCGTATTAGCAGCAACGACCAGATATAATACCAAGCCGATCAGAAAACTCAGTACCAGGAAATTGATACCGAAGGGGCGGGTACTGGCAAAACCAATCGCGGCACCAGCCACAACGCCCATGATCAGCCAGAGAATACCTCCGTTACCCTGGGTGAATAAAAACATTTCGATCAATCCGAGAACGAGGCCGACTCCGGCACCGATTAAGATTCTTTTGTCCATTTTGTTAATGTTTTATGAAATTGAAATGAGTAGTACGCTTTGGGATATGCAGAGGAGGTTATTTGGGGATAATACTGTCTATTCAATCCTAACTAAGGCGGGTAATGTTCGATTTTTTAGAAAAAAAAGAAAAAACATTTGACCGGCAGGCAATATTTGATCGGGTGGTGGGGTTATAGCTTTCAAAATTTCATACCCCCTATTTTATAGCTGAGCATCAAGGTGATTACACTTGATTAATTCACTCTATAGATTCATCCCTTATGCTCCGTTTAACCCTTACAATGACTGGTCTGCTCTGTGCAGTCCTCTGTTTTTCCCAGATCAATTTTACCGCCAATCAGGAAGTGAGATCCTACCGTGGCGGCTTTCGAACCGGCGTTAATTTCGGCTATTACCAAGGCTGGACCGACGAACAGCTGGCGGCTATTTCCGTAGGCGATCCCGCATTGGGGCAGCCCGGCGCGGGCATCAACAGTTTGCGACTTACCCTGCCCGATCATTTCCTGGAATTTTACGATTACGACATTCGGAAAGAAGCCTTCGAGTACTACGCTCACCTGGGTTCCGACGAAAACGTACTGTTTATCGGGCATCCGTCTGATGCGCATCGCGACCGCACCCAACACTGCCCCGGAGAACCCTCCCAGGCCTTCCGGAACATGTTCAGTCCCATCTGGGACGACGGGGCCAACGGTACACCCGTCAATGACGAGAACATTTATGCGCTCTACGTCTACAATCTGGTCAAGATCTACGACAAGCAGGTGCGCTTCTGGGAAGTTATGAACGAGCCGGACGAAGACTACTCCGGCAATGGTTGGAAAACCCGGGAGTACGAAGGCAACTGGTTTGACAATGTGCCGGATCCCTGTGATTTTAAATTGCGCGCGCCCATCCAACATTACGTACGCATGTTACGAATCACCTACGAAGTGGTCAAACGGTTCGCTCCCGATGATTACGTGGCCGTTGGAGGTTTGGGTAGCCCGGGCTTTCTGGATCTCATTCTTCGGCACACCGACAACCCCGATGGAGGCCGGGTTTCGGAGGAATATCCGCACCTCGGTGGCGCCTGGTTTGACGCCATGAGTTATCACGTTTACCCCCACATTGACGGCCAGATGCGACAGTGGAGCAATGACGCCGGAGGCTTCGTTTACGAAAGGAATTCCGATAAGGCGGTAGACCGGGTACTGGAAAAAAAGCAGGACTTTGCCGGCGTACTGGACGCCTACGGCTACAACGGGCAAAAGTATCCGGAAAAGGTCTGGCTGATCACCGAAACCAACGTGCCGCGCCGGGGATTCAACTACTACGGCAGTGACGCTTTTCAGCGTAATTATTTTGTTAAAACGGCCGTTATGGGGCAAAAGGCCGGACTGGCCCAGGTGCACTGGTATCAGCTTGGCGATCACACCAAAGAGGAATGGGCCGGCAGTGAATTTGAACTGATGGGGCTGTACGGCTCGCTGAAACATCACGCCTTTAACGACGCTCCGGCCCACGAATCGGCCATCGCCAACCGCACCCTGAGCCGACTGACCAAAGGATATGCCTACGACAGCCGACTGACCGAAGCGCTCGAACTTTCGGGAAAAGTAAGGGGAGCTGCTTTTGTCCGTGAAGGCAGGGATCCGGTTTTCGTGCTTTGGGCCAAAACCACCAAGGATGAAAGTGAAAGCGCCTCTTTCCGCTACGATTTTCCGGACGGAGTACTGACCGGAGAAGTAGAGATCAGGCCCTGGCACTACAGTAAAAGTCAGGCTGTAGATTACGCCGACGCGGGCTCGGTCCCGCTCAACGGAAATCCGGTCTACATCACGGCTTCCGAAAGCATCACCACTCCCGTACACGAGTCGGAACCCAACAAACTGGCTTTCCGGGTATTTCCGAACCCCAGCCGGGGCCATTTCCGTTTGGATTTTTCTACCCCTCTGGAAAAGCCCGGCGAGTTGAGATTCCTGGATGCATTCGGCCGGGAATTTCTGCGGGAAGCGGTCGAAAAAGGAGCTACCGGTTTTCAGGTTAGCCAACCCGATCTGGCGGGCGGTCTCTATTTTGTGAAATTGGAACAGGACGGTGGCCAAAGCTGGTCAAAAAGGATCATGATCCAGCGTTAACGGACAGGAGAACCATCATGCCGGTGGGTCCGCTAAATTATACTTGACAACATTTGATTTTGTGCAAATGAAGATCCCCCTCAGCCCTTCGGCCAGCTCCCCCAGTGGAGCACAACCATCCATTAAGCAAGGTGCTATCCTCCTCGGGAGGAGGTGCCCGCAGGGCGGAGGAGGAATATCTAATGCACAAATTCAGACGTTGTGCAGTATATCTTGATCAGCGGGCCCACCGGCCGTTATGGCGTTTAATCCAGACTTACTCTGAATACCGAAAGCGAATGAGCGGGGAGTTCTACCTGCAGGGCATTACCATTCAGGCGAACCGTACCTTCTGTCGGATAAACGTTGCGCGGCGACTCGAACGAGTTTTCCGCACTCAGGTCGTCCGACCGCAGGCGCGTGAATTTCCCCTCTGCACCGGGTTTTCCTCCTTCAACGTCTACTTTAACTTTCTGAGAATTTTCCGCCGTATTCACCAGTTTGATGATGAGTTCATTTTTGCCGGCATCCTTTACGGCGGAAGCATAGAGGTCGTTCTGTCCGCTGAGTTGCTCTCCGTCCCGGGTGATCCGGAGCAGGTCTGTGCCGGGATGGTTAGCGAATAACTTCTGGACATAGTAGTTGGGCGTTCCGATAGACTCCAGGTTGTTGAACCAGATCATATCCGGGGTCCACTGCCAGCCGTCAGCGTGTGCCATCAGAGGTGCGTAGGAAGTCAGGTGGACGAGATCGGCATTGCGTTCCAGGCCCGTCATAAAGGCTGCTTCGGAAAGCGCCGTTTCCCAATTGTTCTTATTGTTCGGGCTGGCGATCTCGACACTCTGCGCGGCGTATTCTCCGGCAAATATTTTCGGTCCATTCCGGTCGTAATCATCGTAACGATCGGCATTTTCCCGAAACCAGGAAGGTGGACGATAATAATGCTCATCTACCAGTTCGGCGTCCAGCTTAACGAGTTCTCCCATACCGTATTCAAAGAAATCGCCATCCGGGAAAGGTCCGGCGGTAGAGACCAGGACGATATCCGGATAAGCATCTTTCAGCGCTTTGGCAAATACTTTATAGCGTTTGATGTATTCCGGCCCCCACTGCTCATTCCCGATACCGATGTACTTCATATTGAAAGGTTTCGGATGACCCATATCCGCGCGCACTTTTCCCCAGGGAGAATCTACCGGTCCGTTGGCGAATTCGATGAGGTCGAGCGCATCCTGAACGTAGGGATCCAGTTCATCCATCGGCACGAGTTCGCCGGTATTGAACTGGCAGGCCATTCCGCAGCCCAGGATGGGCAAGGGTTCGGCGCCCAGATCTTCGGAAAGCTGGAAGTATTCAAAAAAGCCCAGACCAAAACTCTGGTAATAATCCGGCGTAAGCCGGTGGTTGAATTCCGTGTTCCAACGGTTGACGAGGGTAGCCCGTTCACCGACCGGTCCCACCGTTTTTTTCCACTGGTAGCGTTTGGCCAGGGTGCGACCTTCCACGATGCAACCCCCGGGAAAGCGGAGGAAACCGGGGCGGAGATCGTACAGCAATTGGACCAGATCCTTGCGCAGGCCGTTCTTGCGATTTTTCCAGGTATCCTGGGGGAAGAGGGAGATCATATCGAGGTCCAGCTCGCCTTTGCCGCTGAAGGTGATCCGTAGTTTGGCTTTGGCCTCGGTTTTGGTCGCAGTGATCTCGGTGGCGTAATTAGCCCATTGTTTGGAGGTAGGAATGATGGTACCGGCACCGAGTACATTCCCGGCATCGTCGATAAGTTCCAGGGTGATCCTGCGTACGTTGCCGGACCTTTTGGCGGCCCGCAGCGTCAGATCGTAATGCGCACCCTGGCGGATACCCATACCTCTGAACCCTTCGTTGATAATTACATACTGATCCGGGTTATTCACTTCGACCCGGCAGAAATTAAACTTTTCCCCATCGTGCAGGGATTTGATCACCGTCGCGTAGCCGGAATTGGGATTGAAGGCCAGCTTTACACTATTGGGTTGTTGCCAGCCCATCATGGGTTCGTCGAATTCAAAGGACCGGTTTTTGATCATTTCCGGATAGAGCCCGCCGTCGGCCGCGAAGTTGATGTCTTCGTAAAATATACCGTACATCGTGGGCTGGATCCTGGCCACCGATTGCGAAACGTCAACGGTGAGATTGTTTTGGGCCAGTGCGAAAGAACCGAAGAGCAACAGGCTCACGAGAAGGGGCCAAAATCTTGTTTTGTACTTCATAAGTGGTTGGTCGTAATTAATGATATGGTTTCTGGTAACGGAGTCCGGATCATGCCTATTACCGTCAGATCCGGTAGTCGAAATCCAAACACTAATATAGCGGCCGTATCCGGTTTTCCAAAAACCATACCCTAATTCCACCGGCTTGTGCGTAGCGAGAGTATCGAAACACCCGTCCGGCCTTTATTTACGGACCATATCATTCGGTAGTGGTTCGGAATTGATACACTTCAAAATGAAATCGCGAAACACCGCTTCTCCTTCTTCCAGCGCTGCAACCGGTATCCTTTCGTTGAACTGGTGGATGCTATTCAGATATTCCCGGTCCATTCGGATGGGCGTACTGGCAAAGGCGGTAATCCCCCGCGCGCGGAACTGACCGAGATCGTTAAAATTGGGTTGCATAATGGAGATCGGTTCGGCATCCGGATAAGCCGCTTTGAGGGAGCCGGCCAGGAATTGATAAAAGGGGTGGTTATCATCCGAAGGAGTCATGGCGGGGGCTTCGTGTACCACCGTTACGTAGATGTCGTCATTGCGCAGCCGTTGCCTCACTTCTTTAATAAAATCCGACGTAGTTTGTCCGGGCATCAGCCGGCAATCCAGGTGGGCGGTGATCTTGGAGGGAATGACGTTGATGACGTCGTTGTGGCTGTCCATTCGCGTAAGCGTGACGGTATTGGAGAACAATGCGAACATTTCCGGTTGTTTCCGGACTTTGGGAATGATCGCCCATTTGAAAAATTTGGGGTTTTTCAGGGCAAAGGCATTCACTCCTTTTTCCAGTTGGCCCAGCTGTTTCAGCAGGTCGACGTTTACCGGGGTGTAGATGGCTTTTTGTTTGCGTTTCAGTAGTCGATCCAGCGCCAGCACCATTTCCTTATTAGCGTATTCCACGGGAGTAACGGAACCGTGACCGGAGGTGGTTACTTTCAGTTCCAGCTCCAGCCAGAGCGGTCGCTTGTGTGCCACGGAAATACCGAATAAATCCTGATCGGGATCGCTTTTCAGCACCTGGTCGATCGAGGGCGGGCCTTCTCCGATCACCACGGTAGGGTTTAGTTGTTCCAGGAAATTATCCAGAACGTACCGGATACCTCCTTCGCACTGCGTCTCTTCGCAGGAAACGGCCAGCAGGGTCACGTTGAAAGGAAGCTGGGTGCCCTGGAATTGGCGGGCAGTTTCAATAATGCTGAAAAGTTGCATAATGGCCGGTCCTTTATTATCAAAAGCTCCCCGTCCCCAGATATCGCCGTCCAGGACTTTACCGGAAAACGGAGGATGAGTCCACTGGGCACTATCACCGGCCGGAACGACATCCAGGTGGTTCAGGAAAATGATATTCGGAAGCTCCGGAGAAAGCGGAGCAATGGAGGCGGCAAAATTGAAATTTCCGTTTTCCTGCCCCATCGGAGTAATATACAGTCCGTTCTCCTTAGAGATCTGTTGGAGGAACTGTCCGGCTTCTTTCTCATTGCCGCTGACGGATGGGATCTGCAGGTAGTGGCTCAGCACTTCAGTCATACTGAGTTGCTGTCCTTTAAAACTTACGGTTAGGTTGTTGGGCGGGCTGTTCTGGCCGAAACCCTGTGGTACCAGTCCGCAGACTATGGCGATGGCAAAAAAATATTTCAGGATCATAATTGTAGTCTTGTGTGAATCGGGGGCCATTCAGTGATTAAAATGGAGCGCTCGCCCTTCGTTTTCCGGTGATATCCGATATCGGTCTGGCGCTCCTTTGGTTTTGAGCAAAACCTTTCGGAAAATCCCGAAGCGCTTTGCGTAGTGTCTATTAAACTCTTGTTTTGGGAAGCGAGTTCTTTTTGAAGGCGGGGATTTTTCTGCAATAGGTTGTTAATCAGTAGGTAGGGGTAGGTTTGGATTTGTTGGAATTACCACTTTTTTGGTTGCTGTACCGGAGCTTTTATGACTGGCTGTAGTACTGCCTGGGAGCTGTATTTTTGAATCTGAAAAAGGCTTGTTTTGAAAAGTTTAAAATGGAACTTTTTATTGGTTTAAGTGTTTAATATTCAGAGTAAAAGTTAAAGAAATGAACGATCTGGCAGCAAGGGAAAATTTGTACGATAAGCTGGTCCGTCTGGGACTGAGCCGGTCGTGGGCCCGCCGCAAAGTGCGGATGGTACGGCGCCTGCAGGAAGACATGCTAAAGAACCTCGTTTATGTCGTTTTTCAGCGTAAAGATGGGGTAGTGGTTCGCAAATTAGCTACCCTGAATCCGGCGTTCCTACCCGAAGGGAAAACCACGGTCATGCCGCGTCCCGATCATCCGGAGCAGATCATTTTCTGGAGTGTGGGTGACGGTGGATACCGCAGTTTCCTGGCTCAGAATCTTTTGAAAACAGAACAGCCCGAATCTATCGAAGCCCTGGTGGCGGAGCGCATTAAAGGTCGCCGAAACGCTTCGGGCAACTAGGCTGTCAACGTCTAACCACTATCCAGTACCCACCGTATTTTTCGAATTATATCTACAGTAAGAGACTTTCCGCATTTCGCTTCCCTGATCGGTTTATTTCCGGGATAACCTGCCGGCTTTCCGGGATTGTTTTTTCACCCTTCTAATAAAGGCATTCCCGACCTGACGGAATTTTTGAGGATCAGAAAACCAGGGATCGTGGCAGGCTCCATCGAAATAAACGATCTCCGATTGGGGTAAGACCAGGGCGTATTCATTCACCGCGGATAAGTAACGGCAGGGATCCGAGCCGTTCAGGATCAGGGCCGGGAGTTGGATGCGATGCAGGCTGTCCATTACCGGCGCACTTTCCATACTTACCACGGTATGACTTCGGATCGGCCCCCGAAAGGCGTAGACTTCCTTCTCAATGGGCACTTTACGGCGGACCAGATCTCCGTTCTCAGCTATTGCCTCTACCCATTTATGTTCCTGCAGGGGAAATTTTCGAATGACGGGATCGGGCTGTTCTTCGGGGTCCCGGTGCTGCAAGTAGGGGCGGTCCCGGATATCCTTACCTTTTCCCATCCAGGGTACCAGGCCGGAAAGGATCAATCCCTTGATATCCTCCGGGTAATGATAGGCGTAAAGTAGCGCCAGCAGGCTTCCCCAAGAAGAGCCGGCCAGAAAGACTTTTTGGCCGGGGGCGTGTTCCCGGATCATGCGTTTCAGATCACTCATATGGTCTTGCCACAGATAGCGCGATCCCGCTTTGCTCCGGCCACAGCCCCTCTGATCGTAATAAATGATCCGGGCGGACCTTTTCAAAACGTCGAATTCCGGCCGCAGGTAAGTATGTTCCACACCGGGCCCGCCGTGCAGGATGATCACCACTTCGGATCTCCGGCCTAATTCCCAGTAAGCCAGTTGGGGACTTTCCTTAAGATATCCGGTTTGCGCGAAAACCGGTAGCAAAAAGAGCACATTTAAGCTTAACATCAAAGATCTCATGATTCCGATTTTAAGGGTTTATTCTATGCCTGAATTGCAATAGACATGCAGTAGTGGAACCATGTGGCGGAGGTGAAGCTACCTCCCGGATCGGACGATCTTTAAAGATAAGAAAAACGTGCAGTATTTACTTCATACTCCTTCGGATCCTGGAGGCGCATTAGGTTGGGCAAAACAAAGCCCCGGGACTCGTACCATTGCTGTTGAAACGGTATGTCCCGGGGCGTTGAGATAAGAGTACGGCAACTGGCGTCCGTACGGATATTCACAATAAATTATGGTACCGGTGATCAGGGGTACAACAGGTATTTTTCCCGCATTTTTTTATACTCACTGAGGCCGGGTTCCCAACTGGCCCGGATCTCCGCTTCTGAGGCGCCTTCCTGGAGTTGTTTCCGGAACAAACCGTTCCCGATCAGTTTTTCAATAACGCCCATCTGGTTACTCAGGCTCGAATCGAAAAACTTTTCCTTATGCGGATGGGCCTGGTACAATTCCATGATCCACTGGAGGTTGATCTGACCTTTTTGCCGGAGGAGATCGGTATCGTACTCCCGCAGGTCCAGGCCGTAGCATGCCTGGTCCATGAACAGTGGCGTTTCGGCCATGCCCTTGATACCGGTAGGCGTATAGGAAAATTCGTAAATGCCCTTCAGCTCGGGGCTGCCGATCACCGCAAAGGGGGTATAAGTGCCCCGTCCGTGATTAAGGTAGGTCCCTTCAAACATACACATGGAAGGATAAAGCAATACCGATTGCTGGGAATTGAGATTGGGCGAAGGAGGCACCGGTAGGGTATAGGGCATCTCGTGCGTATAATTGGCTACCGGTATGATCTTCAGCGGGCATTTCACCTGATCGGTAAGCCAGCCTTCCCCGTTGGCCATCTGGGCAAATTCGGCAACCGTGAGCCCGTGGGACATCGGTAGGGGAAACATCCCGATCCCCGACTTATACTGCATATCTAGGATCGGACCATCGATCAGATAAGCATTCGGGTTGGGGCGATCCAGGATCAATAGCTCTTTGCCGTTGGCGGCGCAGGCTTCCATCAGCCGCGACAAAGCGTTGATATTGGTATAGAAACGCACCCCAACGTCCTGCAGATCGTAGATCAGTACATCGACATCGGCGAGGTCTTCCGCCGTTGGTTTATTTTTGGAACCGTAGAGGGAAATGATCGGGACGCCGGTCTGGGTATCGATCTCGTCTTTCACCTTGACCCCGGCGCTGGCATTTCCCCGAAAACCGTGCTCCGGGCCAAATACCTTGACTATATTGACGTTCAGGGCCAGCAGACTATCCACGAGGTGGGTCGCTCCGATAATGGAAGTGGGGTTAGCCATAATGGCCACGTTCTTTCCTTCCAGATAGGGTAGGTACCGCTCCGTTTGGTCGGCGCCGGTTAGTATCTTCTTTTCGGGTTCCTGGTGGAGTTCATTATTGGTAGCAACCGGACGGCAGGCGAGCAGGCCGGTTAACAGGATAAGAATTATCCATCGCATAAGCACTAAAGGGTATTTATAGATTTAATAAATCAAACCCTAAAGCTATTCAAAAAAACGATGTACCCGTTAAAAATACATGGCGCGAAGTGATTTGGTTTTGGCGTACTTGTAACAGTCAGAATTCTCCAAACTGCTTCGGTCCGTATAATTTACTGCGTTGGCGGTTGCGATGATTCAGAAAACCCTAAGGGATCCAGTTGTTTTCATCGGTAGCGTAGAGTTGGCCGGTGGAATCTTGAAAGGGACGTGGTATGCGAATCAGGAGTTAAAAGTCCTGTAGGGACGAAATACAGGTAGTCCGTCCAATAATTCGGTAGGCTCAGCGTGCCGTAGGTACGCAATATGGTTTTACAGGGCGTATCTACGGCACCTCAGCCGGGAAATAATTATTTTGCTACCAAAATTTTTGTGCCCAAAGGGACATTAATTCCAGGTTCAATTCCTGATTGGCACAAGGTATCCCCGTTTGCGGCCACTTACTTCATTTGCCGGACGGTGATTTGCTTATCCTCTCCCATAGTCCATTCATCTCCCTGGACTTCGATGACCGATCCGATCTCCACCGCTTTGTATTGCGTGGGATCGCTTAGGTTGGCGGTACTGACCGTGACGAAGTAAGTCTCATTGTCCTCCGTTTTGATCTTAGCCGTATATCCGTCTTTTCCGTTTTGAATACCTTCCACCGTTCCTTTGATGAAATGGTCCGGGGCTTTTTCGGGTGCCGAGCAGGCGTTCAGGGTCAGCATAAATAAACCCAAAGCCGCTAATAATCTGGTCATGCTCATAAAGATCTTCAATTGTTTTCAATGGCTAAATTGCCTGAATAAGAACACCGGCCGGTATCAATTGGATGAACGGGCAATGGTTTTTAGAAAGACCTTAACGATATTTCAATTTTGCAGCGCACCGGTTTTTAATGCTCCAGTAACATGACCGTACCCAGCCCCCCGTCGGCGCATACGCTTACGATCGCTTTCTTCCCTTTTTCCATCCCGGCCAGTTCTTTAACCGCCTGACTGAGAATACGGGCTCCGGTGGCTCCGAATGGGTGACCAATGGAAATGCTGCCGCCGTTGGGATTGAGCCGTTCCCAGGGAAATGGGCCTAGGTTGGAGGAGACACCGGCTTTTTCCAGATGCGCCGGATCCTGAATGAGTTGCACATTCGCGAGTACCTGCGCCCCGAAAGCTTCGTGGATCTCCCAGAGGTCGATATCCGCCAGCTTCAGACCGTGGCGGGCGAGCAGGCGCGGGATGGCGTAGGTCGTCGCCATCAGCAATCCGTCCGCTTCGATGTTTACGGCCGCTTGTTCCCAATCGATCACCTTCACCGCATAACGGGCCTCGGAGAAGCGATCCAGGCCCTTGGCACCCGTTACCCACAATCCGGCGGCCCCGTCCGTAAGCAGGGACGAATTTCCGGCGGTGTGGGTGCCCCGCTCCGTTCGATCGAATACCGGGCGGAGTTTAGCCAGTTTTTCCAGACTGGTATCCTGCCGGGGAATGGTATCCTGGTCCAAACCGTTTACCGGGGTCAGCAGGTCGGTGAAAAAGCCCCGCTCCCGGGCCTGTAGGTAGCGCTGGTGACTTTGCAGGGCGATCTCATCCTGGGGCGCCCTGGCGATTTCCAGACGCTGGGTGGTGATCTCGGAATGCTCGCCCATGCTCAGTCCGGTGCTACGGTTGGATACACTGGGAATGTGCAGGCGGATATCCCGAAATTTCAACCGGCCCAACTGGTTCAGTTTGTCCGAAAAGGATCTGGCCTGGAAGAGGCGCCGTAGCCAGTCGGAAAAATTCTGACTCAGACCGAGTTGCACCCGGCTCATACTTTCAACACCACCCACCAGCGCGACGGTATCTTCACCGACCATGGAGGCGGCTTCCATCGCGGCGAGCATACTGGTGCTGCAGGCCATGATGGTCGTAAAAGCGGGAATACGTTGGTCCAGCCCGGCATCCATTACGACTTCCCGACCGATATTGCTGTAGCCCAGATTGGGCGCGACGGAACCCCAGATCAAAAAATCCGGGCTGAGGGATTGTTCGGTAACCATAGCCCGAACGACGGGCACGGACAACTCGATGGCACCGAGATCCTTAAACGCCGTATCCACTTTGGCGAAGGGGCTTCTGCGTCCGGCGACCAGCCAGACTTCTTTTGCTGATTTTTTCATAATCGTATACATTTATCCGGATCTCAGGATCTCCATTTGCTATACAGCCAGTAGGCGGCCAGTAACCAAAGTAGGATGATCAGACTACCGGCCAGCCAGTTCTTCTTTTTATCGAAGGTGATCGTTTCCGCCATGGCCCGGCATCGATCCATTGTTTCCGCCGGGATAAGTCGGATGGCCAGCGCGATCAGCACCGGAACGATCAGCAGATCGTCGATCCATCCCAAGATCGGAATAAAATCCGGGATCAGGTCGATCGGACTCAGCGCATAGGCTACCGTGAATAAAATGATTAACCTGGCGTACCAGGGTACCAGATTATGGCTGACGGCTACCCGCAGGGCTTTTAATTCCTTTTTTAAGCCCTTTACCCAATTCAGAAATCGTTTTTGTATGGACATCTTGTTCGGTTCTAATGGCGGGAAATAGCCCTGGCTGGTTTATTTCCCGCTTCCTATTGCAACAGGTATTTGGTGGTATTTGATCGATAGATCGGAAAAAGCTAATGGCGGTTTTTATATGGAGGAATTAGCAGCGCTTTTTCGCTTCCGGAAGGAGCGCTGGCCGGCCGAATGATCGTCACGATATCACCATACCGAACATTTATTTCCATTATGGTCTTTTGGGGCGATACTGAGGGGAGGTCTTCAAAATATTCTTTGGTTGACCCTGGTCTGCTGGCAACATAATACGTTGCCTCTATGAAGATGTTAATTTTCATTTTAAATAAGTGATTTCATAGGACATTAAAAACTTATGCTTATATTTATGAAAACGCTTACAAATAAGTGCCTTTTTTCAGAGTATAAATAATTGAAGAACAAGTACTTAATTCATGTAAACGATTACATTTAAACGACATTTTATGGCAAATCTGAAAGATGTAGCGAAGAGAGCGGGCGTTTCGACGGCCACCGTTTCCAGGGTCATCAACGGCGACAGCCGGGTGCAGATGGATACCCAGCATAAGGTTCAGAAAGCCATTAAAGAATTGAACTACCGGCCGAGCCGGGTGGCCCAGCGATTGCGGTCCAAAGGCAAGGAAAGTAAACTGATCGGATTGGTGTTGCCGGACATCGAAAATCCGTTCTACGTGGATATGGTCAAAGGGATCGAACTGGCGGCCTATAACAAGGGCTATTCCGTCATCATCGGCAATTTTTCCCAAAACAAGGCCCGCTCCGAAATGTACATCGACATTCTGAAGGCGGAAGGCGTCAACGGATTCATTGTGGCGCCGGTGAATAACGATGACCAAAAGGTTACGGAACTGGTCAAGTCCGGCTACCAGGTTACCTGTGTGGACCGGGATATTGCCGGGGTAGAAGTAGATGTGGTGAAGGTGAACAATGAGGAAGCGGCATACGGAGCGATCAAACATCTGATCGATCTGGGACACCGGCGGATCGGCCACGTTGGCGGTCAGTGGGATATTCCCACCACCAAAGCCAGACTGGCCGGTTACAAGAGAGCACTGCTGGAAAGTGGCATCCCGGTAGAGGAGGACCTGATCATCACCAGATCCTCCGATTTTCAGAGTGGGGTAGAGTCCACCAATACCTTTCTGGATATGGAACATCCGCCCACGGCCCTGTTTACCGGAAACAATCTGCTGACCCTGGGGGCGCTGCGGGCCATTCACGCCCGGGAACTTCATATCCCCAAGGATATCGCCATCGTCGGTTTTGACGACATGTATTGGTCGGAATCGCTGAATCCGCCGTTAACGGCCGTCCACCAGGACGGTTTCGAAATAGGAAGGAGGGCCACGGAACTCCTGCTCAACCGCATGGTGGAACCCGACCGCCCCTGTATAAAAGTGATCATGGATGCCAAATTGAAGATCCGGAAATCCTGCGGAACGGAATCCCCTTCCGCTGCTAATGATCAGTCATAAGTTTTAAAGGTATGAAAGAACAAATGCAAAAATACCGGGGCGTTATTGTGCCCATGGTTACACCGATAAAGGCAAACGGTCAAATTGACGAAGGTGCCGCTATTAAGATCCTGGCCAACATCACGGATGCCGGTGCTTTTCCTTTCGTATGGGGCACTACCGGAGAGGCAATGTCCTTTTCCGTGGCCCAACGCAAAGAGTTAATGCGGGTAGTGAAAAAGTACGCCGGTGAGGTCGTTACCTACGTCGGTATAACGGCCAACAGCTTTGCGGAAACGGTCGAACTGGCCAACTACGCCCACGAACTGGGTTACGACGCCGTCGTTCCCCATCTGCCGACCTATTATCCGCTGCACGACGCTTTGATGACTCGTTATTTCCTCCAACTGGCCGATAGCACGGAAGCTCCGATCATGCTCTACAATATTCCCATCACAACCGGCATGTCGATCCCCTTACCGGTCATCGAAGAATTGAGCCGGCATCCCCGGATCGTCGGACTTAAGGATTCGGAAATGGGAGAGGAGCGTTTGCAGCAAAACCTCAACCTCTGGAAAGAGCGTGAGGATTTTGCCTTCTTCCTGGGTTGTGCCGCCTACAGTGCGCGCGGGATGTTAGGCGGCGCACAGGGCATTGTGCCCAGTATGGCCAATCTGATTCCCGGCCATTACCAGGCGATCGTCGATTACGCATTGGCCGGAGATCCCGAAATGGCGATCTTGAATCAGCAGATCTGCGACGATGTCTCCAGTTGTTGCCAGAAAGGACGTACCGTGGTGGATGCCATACCCGGCCTGAAATACATGCTCCACCTGGCGGGCTACTGTACGCCGGAAGTGGCTATGCCGATGGCTCCGCCGGATGAAGCGAACCGAAAACTGATCCACCGGGCATTAGTACCGATGATCGAAAAATACAATTTGCCCGTCCGGCTCCAACCGGTGGCGGCGACCTTTGCCTAGTAATTTAAGTAGCGAGGACAGTCACCAACGAGCTGTTCCGGAAAAAACCACTTGTAGCGGAATATGAAAAAACCTGTAATCGGCATAACGATGGGAGATCCCGCGGGGATCGGGCCGGAGATTATTCTCAAGGCCTGCACGGACCCCGAGGTCAGGGCGATCTGCAATCCGGTGGTTATCGGAGAAACGTGGGTATTGGAAGCCAGCAATCAAACGGTCGGTAGCGATTTGGAGATCCGTTCGATCACGAAGATAGCGGAAGCAGATTTCGCCTTCAATATACTGAATGTCTTTGATCTGAATGTGCTGCCGGAAGCCCCGCTGGAATACGGGGTGGTAAAAGCCGAATACGGCAATCTGGCATTTGAAGTCATTCGCAAAACGATTGAACTGGCGATGGAGGGGGAGATCGATGCTACCGTAACGGCTCCGATCCACAAAGAAGCATTAAATCTGGCCGGGCACCAATTTGCCGGGCACACCGAAATATACGCCCACTACACCGATACGGCAAAATACGCCATGATGTTGGCGGAAGAACACTTTCGGATCGTGCATGTCTCTACCCACGTTTCTTTACGACAGGCCTGTGATCTGGTTCGAAAGCCACGGATACTGGAAACGATCGAACTGGCCCACCATGCGTGCCGGCAGTTGGGGATCGAATCTCCCCGGATCGGGGTAGCCGGACTCAATCCCCACGCAAGTGACGGAGGACTGTTCGGCTACGAAGAGACCGAAGAGATCATCCCGGCAGTGAACGAAGCCCTGGAAAAGGGATACCAGGTGGAGGGGCCCCTGCCACCGGACACCATGTACCCCAAAGCGGCGGGTGGATTTTATGATTGCTGTGTGGCCATGTACCACGACCAGGGGCATATCCCCTTCAAAGTGTTGGGCTTCTCCTGGGATAACGATACGAATAAAATGAAAAAGGTAAAAGGGGTGAATATCACCCTGGGTTTACCAATTATCCGGGTTTCGGTAGATCACGGGACCGCCATGGAGATCGCCGGAAAGAACATGGCCAGCCCGGATGCAATGCGGCTTTCTCTGGAGTATGCAGTAAGATTTTGTCAACAAAGAAAACTGGTTGCCTGATGCACATTGTAATAGCGGATGATCTGACTGGTGCAGCCGAAATTGCCGGGGTAGGTCTAAGCCGCGGGCTAAAAGGAGTGGTATCCACCACCGTGGATCCCGGAGCCGGAGCTGATCTCTGGTGTCTGGCTACGGATACGCGCTCCTTTGCCCGGAAGGAGGCCGGTGAAAAGATCGAAGCCTCTACCCGGGAGCTCCATAAACTGCATCCGGATATTTTTTACAAAAAGATCGATTCGGCACTCCGGGGAAACGTCATGCTGGAATGCGATGTCTTTACCAAAACGCAGGGACTGGACCGGGCGATCATCATTCCGGCCAACCCCAGCCTGAACCGGATTGTGAAAGACGGCACCTACTATATCAATGATGTGCCGCTGGCGGACACCAATTTTTTCAGAAGTAAAAAAGGATCATCCCGGCTGCTGGATCTGATCAATCCTGATTTCCGGGATCGCACCCGGGTCATCCGGGAGATATCGGACATTGACGGTCCCGGCTTCTATATCGGTGAAGTAACCAATCACGAGGACCTGTTGAAATGGGCGGCATTGGCGGATCAGGATGTCGCCCTCTGCGGCGGCAGTGATTTTTTTGATGCCCTTTTAGAATACAGGGGGTTGCATCTGGCCGGCAATCCGGAGGAAAAAGTACCCTTCGGAGAACGGCAGCTGCTCATTCTGGGTAGCGCTACTGTGGACAATGAGTTTTTGATCAAGCAGATATCCGATCAGGGATTCAGCGTCTCCAATATGCCCTGGGAAATATTCAATAATGCCAAATTTTCGGCATCAGATATCGAACAGTGGTACGAAGAAATAAAGGTGATCTACGAAAATTCCAAAAAGCTGGTCATCACGATGAGCTACAAGGATCTGCCTTTTGAAGAAAGGCCTCACCTGAAGGTGGCTCTGGGCGATCTCATAATCGCGATGATGAAGCACTCCTCCGTGGATGAACTATTTGTAGAGGGCGGAGCTACTTCCTACGCTATACTGAATAAAATGGAGGCCGACGAACTTTACCCCGTGCAACATCTGGCCAGAGGGGTGACCCGCATGGAACTGGCCAAATATAAACCCCTGAAAATGACGCTTAAACCAGGCAGTTACAAGTGGCCCGATTCCATCTGGCCCCGACTCAAAATATCATTTTAAAATAGGTACAAAAGCAGGACATGCCTAAGCTACATTTGATCGATTATATCATTATCGTTCTTACCCTGGTAATCTCGGTTGGGATAGGAGTATGGTTCTCTGCCCGGCAAACGGATACCAAGCAGTACTTCAAGGCCGGTGGCAATCTGCCGTCCTGGGCGATAGGCCTGTCCATTCTGGCTACCCTGATCAGTAGTGTCACCTTTCTGGCGTATCCCGGTGAGGGTTTTTCCTCGAACTGGATCCTGCTGGTACAGGGGCTGATGGTGCCCATTGTACTGGTGCTGATCATCGGCTTTGTGGTACCCCTATACCGGAAGGTAATCAATCTGAGCGCCTACGAGTATTTCGAAAAACGGTTCGGGCTGTTTGCCCGCATTTACAGTTCCCTGGCTTTCGCGCTGGTACATTTTGCCAAGATGGGTACGGTACTGTATCTGTTGGGGCTGGCCATTTCCAGTCTGATAGGCATAGATACGATCGCCGTCATCTGGGGGCTCGGCATCTGCGTGATCATTCTGACCTTGCTGGGAGGAATTGAAGCGGTCATCTGGCTGGATGTAGTGCAGGGTATTCTACTGATTGTCGGTGGGATCATCACCCTGATCATCCTGATCAGCTCCATCGACGGTGGGATCTCGGAGATCATGCGGGTAGCCTCGGAGAACGGACGTACGGGATTCGGTCCCTACGATCTGGATTTTTACCATCTGACTTTCATCGTCATGGCCCTGAACGGGGTCTTTTACGCTTTGCAGAAATACGGCACAGATCAGACCATTGTCCAGCGCTACCTGACCGCCAAATCTGATAAGGAAGCCATCCGGGCCTCCCTTATTGGGGTATTGCTCAGCGTGCCGGTTTGGGCGCTCTTCATGTTCATCGGTACGGCTTTATTCGTGTACTATCAAACGGCTTCCGCCGGATTGCCGGCAGACATCAAGCCGGATGAGGTATTTCCGTATTTCATTAGTACCAGCTTTCCGGTCGGCCTGGCGGGTTTCGTTATTTCCGCGCTCATCGCGGCGGCGATCTCCAGTCTGGATTCCGACCTCAACTGCCTGTCGGCGGTATATGTCGAAGATTACTACAAACGATTTAAACCGAAAAGTACGGAACGCGATCAAATGCGGGCCGGTCGGATCACAGTGGCCGTTTCGGGTATCCTGGCGCTCCTGGTGGCGACCACTTACGTCACCGCCGGCAATAAAGGGGTACTGGGTATTGTCTTTACGCTTTATGCCATATTCTCCGGGGGCATCGTCGGCATGTTCCTGCTCGGCTTATTCACTACCAAAGCCAATAAACAGGGACTGCTCATTGGGATCATCGCCTGCGTGCTGTTCACGGCCTACGCACTGCTGACCTCCACCCCGATCGGTATTGAGGACAAAAGACTGTTGCTGGATCTGGGCAGTTGGAATTTTGAGCAACACAAGTATATGCTGGGGGTTTACAGCCACCTCCTGGTGTTCGGCGTAGGCTACCTGGCCAGCTTATTTTTCAAAGAACCGGAAGCAGATATAGCACTAACCTATTACGGTCGAAACCGATAACAAAAAACATCTCTATGGAACCTATGACAAAACACAAGGCCAATATATTATTAACAAAACCCATCACAATGGAGAATAATTACATCAAGATCATTCTGATGGCTTGCTGCGTATTATTTGCAAGTCATTTGAATGCCCAGTTCAGGTTCGGGGATAAGCCCAGTATCGGGCAGACCCTGAACGTCGACCCGGTAACCGGGGTCGCCACTTTTTTACTCGACTTCAATACGGATAAACCCAGTAGCTCCTGGTCGGCTGATCCGGAAATTTCCATTAGCTTTCAGAAGTGTCAGACCAACCGGGGTTTCCAGTCCAAGGTATACGAATCGGATGATCCCGCTGCCAGCACCATATTCAACGACGACTTTAAAGTCCGCCGCTGGAACAGCAACGAAAACGCCGTACACATGGCGAGCATCGATTCCATGGAAGCCATTTTCGACAAATGGGCGGAAAAATATGCCGGTACCGAAGATTCTGTGAAAAACACGATCTGGAAGCCGTCCGCCTGTCTGTTCGACGTCAATGGCGATCCGGATAATCAGGCATTTGGTACGCATCCGGGCCAGTACAAGAAGGTCGAATACGGCTATCAATTCAGCTTTTCCGGAACGGCTGTTATCTCGGATATTGAATTTGAACTAGATACTTACGACGCCGGCAACACGGGACAAACGGCCAGCTACGATCTGATCGTCGCCATTGGCAGTGAGAGCAATATTGTGTCTACCATCGAGGACATCTACGTCACCGGTTCTGGTCAAAAAACCGTTAAAGTTGCCGAAGCGATCGGTATGGATTACGCCGAATTCAGCAACCAGAAAGTCTATTTCTGGGTGAGTACCGAAGGTACGGGAACCCCCATTGCCCGGGATAGCTTCGATCCGACCATTGTATTTGATAACATGACCGTTGCCTACCAGCTGCCGGTTTGGGTAAATCCTCCCGCAGGTGCCGTCGGCAATTCCATTCTGGACAATCTGGATGACCCGCTGGTAGCTCCCGAAGGCGTAGCGACTTTGACCTCCATTCACCTGCAGACGACTTCCCGCCTGGGTGAACTGGTGATCACCAACGATCTGCAGGATCCCAGCGTAAAACTGCTGGACTTCCTGGAATCCGGTGCCCTGAAAGCCAACGACGGCTCCGGAAATTACACGGTTGATGTACCCTATACGATCGAACCGGCAATTTATGATGAGTTCGCCGGGCAATGGACCAAAGCCCGGATCACCGTGGGCGCACCGGCCGAAGGGACCATTGATGACGATATGATGCTCTACTTCAACGCCACGCCCCGTTCGGCAGCCCTGGAATTTGCCCGGATCGAACTGGATGCCGGTACCCGGATCTGGTTCGACTACTATATGAAAGGAGATGTGCCGCTCGGTAGCCTGCTCTATGTAGGTGCATTGGGACCGGACAGCCCGATCCCGAGTGATTCCGTCACGATCGATCAACTGGAAGCAGCCGGTTACACAGTGACGCTGATCGATGATAACGACGTAAGCGACGGCGGATACGATTACAGCCCGTACGATGCGGTGGTATTCGGTGAGTCTACGAGCTCCAGCCGCGTGGTAGCTTTTGGTAAAACGGATAATTATCCGATCCCCGCCGTAATCCTGGAGCCGCTGGCTGTACGGGATGACAAATGGGGATGGATCACCGACCGGGCCGATTTCACGGAAAACCGGGACTGCCTGGAAGGGACCAACTCCTTTACCATTCTGGACACAACCCACTACATCACCAGCATCTATAATCAGGGGCAGGTCATCGATTGGACGACCGCCATCTGCGGTATGCCGGAAACCATTGCCGCCTTTGGCTTTGATCTGGATCCGTATGTCGACGGTGCTATGGCCCTGGCCAAAAACAACAGTACGGCGGTGACTACCCCCAACCTGTGGGCCATTCCAGCCGGAACGGCCGTGGAAGGAGGTACCAAAACCACGGACCATAAGATCGTGTTACTCGGTATCCACGAGTTCGGGATCTATGGTAAGGACGATGATATGACGGAGTACGCTACCGAAGATTTCTACACCTTACTGACCCGTTCGGTGGAGTGGGTACTGATGTCCGATCCGGTAGCATCCAAAGGCAACCTGCTTTACGTAGGAGCGCTTGGGCCGGATAATCCCATCCTTAGTGACTCGGTGTCTATCGCTCAGATCGAAGCGGCCGGTTATACCGTAACCCTGGTGGACGACAATGATGTTACCGACGGTGGGTATGATTACAGCCCTTACGATGCGGTCGTATTCGGTGAGTCTACCAGCTCCAGCCGGGTCGTCGCTTTCGGTACGATCGATAATTATCCGATCCCCGCCGTAATCCTGGAGCCGCTGGCCGTACGGGATGACAAATGGGGATGGATCACCGACCGGGCCGATTTCACGGAAAACCGGGATTGTCTGGAAGGAACGAATTCCTTTACCATTCTGGATAATACGCACTATATCACCAGTGAGTTTGAACAAGATCAGGTGATCGACTGGACAACCGCGATCTGCGGTATGCCGGAAACCATTGCTGCCTTTGGTTTTGACCTGGGCAAATATGTAGACGGAGCCATTCCACTGGCTAAGAACAACAGCACGGCCGTAACCACGCCCAATCTCTGGGCGGTACCGACCGGTTCTTCGGTAGAGGGTGGTACCAAAACGACGGAACATAAGATCGTCTTGCTCGGTATCCACGAGTTCGGTATCTACGGCAAGGACGAAGATATGACGGAATACGCAACGGATGATTTCTACACCCTCCTGACCCGCTCTATCGACTGGGTACTGCAGGAAGATGTGGTAGAGCCGGTGGCCAACCTGCTGTATGTAGGCGCCCAGGGCCCGGCCAACGTAGTGCCGAGTGATTCGGTCTCTATCGACCAGCTCGAACAGGCTGGATACGCCGTAACCCTGATCGACGATAACGAAGTAGCTGCCGGAGGGTACGATTACAGCGGATACGACGCCGTAGTATTCGGAGAATCCTGTAGCTCCAGCAATGTGGTGGCCTTCGGAAATACGGATAAATTCCCCATTCCCTGTCTGATGTTCGAACCGCTTTCGGTACGCACGGATAAGTGGGGCTGGGTAGTTAATCCGGACCCGGGTACCTACGGTAACAGCGATTATCCCGGATTCAAGGAAGATCGCGATTGCCAGGAAGGAACTACTTCCCTGCAGATCCTGAATAGTAGCCACTACATCACCAGCGACTACATGCAGGACGAGGTAATTCCCTGGAGCACCGCTACCTGCGGAACACCGGAAACGATATTTGCTTTCGGTTTCAACATCAACCAGGATATGAGCGGCGGTATTCCGCTGGCTAAAAACAATAGCCTCGGTATTGCTGATGCCAACCTTTGGGCCATGCCGGCCGGAACCACTGTTACCGGCGATACCGTTACTACCGAACACCGACTGGTCGTATTCGGCATCCACGAACTGGGTATCTACGGTAAGGATGATGATATGACGGAATACGCAACTCCGGAATTCTACAACCTGATGTTGCGCTCGGTAGAGTGGATCCTCGGGAACGGAGACGACGGTGTAGTTGGAACAGCTGAAAAACCGGAAATTACCCGTAACATCCTGGCTTACCCGAACCCAACCAAAGAGCAGGTAAGACTGCGGTTTGATCTGGAAACTGCCGGAACGGCCAATCTGTATCTGTCGAATATGATGGGACAAAGAATTGAGATCTTCCGTAATCAGCAGTTCTTTACCGGAACGAATGAAGTGGAGGTTGATCTGAGCCGACTCACTCCGGGCGTTTACGTGTACCAGTTGGAAGCGGAAGGAAAAGCCTTCGTCGGAAAACTGATGATCGCCGAATAATGACGCACTTTGAATAATTGAGGCAGAGCGTATAGACACAGTACCGCTTTAGGACCAGTGGGTTTCAATATGCCGGATACTGCTCCCGCCGGGGACTATACGCTCTGCGCTCTAACTGATCCTGAATTTATTATTGAATTTTTTCACTCACAGCAACAGGATCCGGCTGCTTACCCTATGGTGACCGGGTCTCGATTATTAACAATTTAAGCCATAAAAAATGAGAACTTTTACATTCATTCTTACGCTATCTATTTGCATGATCTCCCATGCGCTCGTTTTTGCCCAACTCAATACCGGAACGGGTGTACCATGGGGCGAACTGAGTCCGACCGAGCCATTGGTCCTGGATGAAAATTTCCAGGGATTTGAATTTTTCCATTCGGACGAAAACCCGGATATGGGGAACAGCAGTAACGCCTACGACGAGGCTGGCGGGATCATTTACGGTTATAAGAACGACACGACCATCGTTGATGCCCTGAATGCACCGGGTATTAAGATCGGTTATTACTGCACCCAGTGTGCTTACGCTCCCGACTGGCAAACGGCTTACGCCTATCAGCAGGAGACGGAGAATACGGCTAATGTATCTAACGGTTTTGTAGAAGTGAGTCGGAATTTTCCTTCCGATCCTCCAACCATTGCCGGCGAATTTGTAGTAGACCTGCGGCAACTGGATTTCGTTGAAGTGATCCAGTGGACCCACTCCAGTACGGGAGGTAACAAAAGAGGGGTAATGCTGCAATTTTCTCTGGATGACGGGATGACCTGGGATACCCTGCGCTACCAGCCGGGCGGAGCAGCTTTCGGGGATAGCTTCACCAAAGATCCCACAACCGGTATCAAAACGCCGAACGGTTACCGCGCGGATCCCTCCGCTTTTGGGATGACCTGGGAAGATGGCGTTTATGCAGAAAACGTAATGCTGAAATTCCTGGAGGCCGGCGGTCAGACTCCCCGGATCCACGACCTGAAAGTCTATGCTTCCTTTACACCGATGACGCCGGTGGTTGATCTATACGAGAACGATCTGCGGATCGAGCAGGTCAATCGCCTGATCAACGTATCCGAAATTGCCGATATCGCCGTGTACCACACGAACGGACAACTACTGAAAACTGCCACTAATTCCGATCAGCTCCATCTTACCGAACTGCCATCCGGGCTTTATATAGTCCATGTCCAGTCCGGCAAGAAATTGAAATCTAAAAAAGTCTTTATCCGATAAGGGATTACCGCCGTCACCGTTGCCGAAATTGCCCGGTCAGCGGTGCGCAAGAGCCTGATCACCAGGTTTTTTGGGATTTTTCGACAGCTGGTTTTTAATGAGCTCTGTCTGCTAATCAGGGAAGGGTGAATACCATGATCCACATGATGGTACAGCCCTTCTTATACCAGGTGCGGTTTAAAACTAAGAAAATGTCAGTACAAGCATTCCAATTACCGAAAGGGGGAGTGACCGCCTTTATACTCTCCTGTATTCTTTGTTTGCTGGGGCCATTTCAAGGATATTCCCAGAGCAACAACCCGATAAGCGTTACCGGCCAGATTAGCAGTGAAGAAGGAGAACCGCTGATCGGGGCCAATATCCTGGTTAAAGGCACCTCCGAAGGAACGGTCACGGATTGGGAGGGCAAATTCCAAATGCAGGCCGGAGCCGGCGATACCCTTGAAATTTCCTACATAGGTTTTAACAACAAGCTGGTACCGGTGCAGGGCCGGAACAGTATCGATATTGTGCTGGAAACCAATGCCACGGGCCTCTCGGAGGTAGTGGTCATTGGTTACGGTGAAGTGAAACGGGCGAATCTGGTAGGTTCGGTCTCCAGCCTGTCGGCGGATGACATCGAAGATATTCCGGCCATTAACCTGACGAGCCTGTTGGACGGTCGGATGCCGGGGGTCAATGTGTCCCCCGCTCAGCCAACTGGTAATCCCGGCGCTCAGACGCGGGTGCGTATCCGGGCGGAAACCACTTTCGGTACTTCCGGCGGCGGAGCCAAGGATCCGGCACCACTGTATATCGTGGATGGTTTTCAAATGACCCAGGAAGAATTCGATGTACTCGATCCTACGCAGATCGAAAGCTTTTCGGTACTGAAAGATGCTTCGGCTGCCGTTTACGGAAGTAAGGGGGCCAACGGGGTGATCCTGGTCAAGACCAAACGCGGTCGGGTCGGCAAACTGAGTGTGAACTATTCCGGTAGTATGGGCCTGAGTGACGCTACCCAGCAAACGGAAATGCTCAGTGCTTACGATCACGCCCGGATGCTGAATGCCATCAATGTGGATAATCCCGGCTACGTGCCGATCAGCGCCGAAGAACTGGAAGCCATGCGCAACCTGAATTACAACTGGTTGGAAGATGCCTGGAAACAGTCTCTGCTGTCCAATCATTCCATCAACTTTTCCGGCGGTACGGAAAAGATCAAATACTTTGCGGGCGGTTCCTATACCTACACGGAGGGGAACTTCGAACAGATGGATGTCGGTAAATATTCCTACCGCCTGGGCCTGGATGCGCAAATCACCAATGACCTGCAGGTATCGGCTACCGTAGCGCTGGATAATCGCAATTTCAAACGGCCTTATCTGTCCGGGGCCGGCATCAATACCATGGAGGGCCTGTTCCAGCAATTGCTGCAGGCACCTAAATGGACGCCTCCTTTTATCGACGGATTGCCGGTATATAATAACCTGGATTTCAATCCGATGGCTTTGTTTAATTCCGGTAGTTATCGAAGTGATCTGGATAAAGGGAATACCCTTAACCTGCGGGCAACCTATAAATTCCCGACTATTGAAGGCTTATCCGCCACCGCTTCAATCAGTCGCCGGGAGGGATACAGCTACACCAAAGAATACAACATTCCCTATACGCTGTACGAATTCCAGCCGCAATTCCAGTATATCCTCAGCGACCAGCTGATCTCGGAGCAGCTGATCAACAACCGCAACCGGATCTCCGAATCGTTTTCCAATAAGCAAAATTATCAGTTAAACCTAAACCTCAATTACAATAGATCCTGGGGGGAACATACCCTTTCGGCTTTTGCCACCTACGAACAGATGGAAGGCAAATCTTCCGGCTTCGGTGCCCTGGCCGAGAATCTGTTGATCTACGGTGTGGAAACCCAGCGGGCTTTTGATTACCTCTCGGCCGTCAGCCAGGGTGCTGTTTACGAATCGGGCGATCTCGGCGCGGTGGCCCGATTGAACTATTCCTTTGCCGACAAATACCTCCTGGAATCTACGGTGCGCTACGAAAGCACGGTACTATTCGCTCCCGGCGAGCGGTCCGGATTCTTCCCGGCGGTGGCGATCGGCTGGGTGGCTTCCGAAGAACCTTTCCTAAAAGAGAATGTGAACTTTATTGACTATCTGAAATTCCGCCTGTCCGTCGGTCTCACCGGTTACAGTTCCGTGGGTGCTTATGAGTACAATCTGAGCTATGCGCCTTCCGGAAGTTATCTCTTCGGTGGGTCCACCGCCGTTCCCGGACTGGCCGTCTCCGGTAAAACGGATGTGATCAGTAGCGGGGTCAGCTGGGAAAAATCCCAGATGCACAACCTGGGCATGGACCTCAAACTGTTGCAGGGCCGCCTGAGTTTTGCGGTGGATGTATATTACACCAAACAATACGATATCCTGGACAAGCGGACGGTTGAGTTCCCGCAAAGCTCGGGGATCACCGATCTGCCCAGTGAGAACCTCGGTCGTTTGAACGCCTGGGGCTACGATATGTCCATCGGCTATCGCGGGCAACCCAGCCAGGATTTCTCCTGGAACATCAGCGGCAACTTTTCCTTTGCGACCAACCGGATCTTACAACGTCCCACGCAGTGGGCACCCAACGATTTCCGCTATCCCATCGGACAGAGTACTTTCGCAGCCGGACGGGAAGAAGGCTATTTCACGGAGGGCATCATCCGCACCCAGGAACAGCTGGACGCCATCAATGCCATGTGGGTGGAAACCTGGGGCCACGTCTATACGATTGAGGGCAAACCGGCCGAAGTGGGTAGCCTGTACTTTCAGGACATCGGACGACCCGGAGATCCCAATCTCGGCGAACCGGAAACCGTTTTCGAACCGGACGGCGAGATCCACCGCATCCACGATAAGACCTACATTGAACGGGTAAACGACAACTTTACCTGGAAAAACCTGCTGCCGACCAACATCAGTCTCGGTTTTACCTGGAAGAACTTCCGCGTCAGTACCTTATGGGGCATGGCCTACGGTATTTCCAACCAGGTAGTAGATAAACTGGCCCGCTCGGTGGTGGGTGCCCGGGAAAATTCTCCGGCATTCTGGTCCGATTTCTGGTCGCCGGATAATACCGATGCGGCCTATCCCAACCCGAAATTCGGGACCTACAACGAATGGGCCTCTACCTTCTGGATGCGGGATGTTTACCAGCTTCGGCTGAAGAACGTAAATATATCCTACCGCCTGCCCCAGGAACTTTCCGAAAGAAGAGGCATTCCCGAACTGAGGATATTTCTGGCCGGAACCAATCTCTGGTCACCGATCAGCACCTTTGATTACAAAGAAGATGCGATCTCCCGGTACAATACCTATCCTTTGCTCCGGTCGCTGAGCCTTGGCCTAAACGTGAGAATGTAAAAACCAGATGAACATGAAAGCAAGAAAAAATCAGTGGATAGTTCCCTTCAGTTTATTGTTTATCCTGTTGACGGGTTGCAGTAAAGTACTGGACAAATACGATCTGAACGTAGTGGATGACCGGATCTGGGAAGATGAAGGTCAGGCTATCCTTTATCTGAACAACTTATACGAAGATAATATGCCTCCCATGTCCCTGGGGGCCAACGATGCTTATTCCGACGAGACTTTTTCTTCTTCGCAAGCCATAACGGATCTGCTGTACGGTTTTTTCGGTGCCAGTGATATCGATGCGGTACAGGCATTACACCGGGATAATTACCGGCTCATTCGCCAGATCAATATCTGCATCGAAGGACTGGAGCGCTCCTCGCTGGACGAAGAGGTGAAAAGACCGATCCTGGGCCAGGCTTTGTTTTTCCGGGCCTGGAGATACTGGGAAATGGTGAAGCTGCACGGTGGCATTCCGATGGTCAACCGCGTGCAAGACCCCTTCCTGGAAGCGGACCTGAATGTGGCCAGAAGCCGAACGGGAGAATCGGTTGATCTTATCGTCGCCGATCTGGATCTGGCGATCGATTACCTGCCGGTTGAATGGTCGCTGGACCGCGACCGGGGCCGCATTACAAGTGGTGCGGCGGCGGCTTTCAAAGGCCGGGTGCTGCTCAACTGGGCTAGTCCACTTTTCAACCGGGGCAATGACCTCAGCCGATGGCAGCGGGCCTATGATGCCAATACCCAGGCGGTAGACCTCCTGGGACAGATGTCCGTACCCCGGGCTTTGCATCCCGATTTTAGCACCATTTTCACGGTTGATGTTCTGAATAATACGGAAGCGGTGCTTTACCGCCGTTTCGATCCGGGAGCCGGCGCTGATTATACCAGTGGTTGGGAAGGCCGGGTGCGTCCGCCGTCCGGCGGTGGAAGCGGGTCGTCCACGCCCACCTGGGAACTGGTGCAGGCGTTCCCCATGCAAAACGGCAAACATATCGAAGATCCCGAATCGGGTTACGATCCGACCTACTACTGGCGGGATCGCGATCCCCGTTTTTATGCGACCGTTGCTTTCAATGGCAGTGAATGGGAAATGAACGGTCGGGAAATGACCCACCAGTGGACCTATATCCGGAATATCCACGAGAATAACCGCTCGCCGGCTACCGGTTTTTACAACCGCAAAGCCACCAACCCGGAAATTCCGCAGGAAAATATATCGATGACGGGAACGGACTGGCACGAGATCCGTTACGCCGAGGTGTTGCTGAATCTGGCCGAATGCGCCAATGAACTGGATAACCGCAGCGAAGCGCTGGAGCTGGTCGGTCGCATCCGCCAGCGGGCCGGCATCGACGCCGGTGACGGTAATTTCGGCATCGCTGCCTCGGTGAGCAAAGAGGACCTCCGGGAACTGATCATGATCGAGCGGCAGGTGGAATTCGCTTTTGAGAACAAGCGATACTGGGACCTGCGGAGAAGACTGATGTTCCGGAATGACCTCGGCCGCTATGTCAAAAAACTGAATGGAACCCAGCGACACGGTCTGCTCATTGAGCCGGCCTCTCCTTGGGATGAACGCATCCTGGATGCGGATTCACCCTACCGGGGATGGAGACGGATCGATACGGTAGTGTTGTTCAATCACGTCGATATCGAAGATGCCGAATCCTACAACAGTTATTTCAATACGGAAACCCGGGTACTGGAAAGCCTTATCGGGGGGACGACCCAGAGTTTGAACTACCTGGACCTCTACGATTTCTTTGCGGTTCCATCTTCCTTTTTACAAAGCGCTCCATTGGTAGAGCAGACCAACGGCTGGGTAAACGGCTCTTTTGATCCCCTGGCCCAGTAAAGACCAGAACGAAAAACGACCTCAAAAAACAAGTAATAATGAATGATTCAATCAGCAAAAAACTGATCCTGTTCCTGTGCGGGATGTCTCTGACCTGGGGCGCTTTTGCGCAGGTGGTGGCTTTTCCCGGAGCGGAGGGATACGGCCGGTTTGCTTCCGGTGGCCGGGGGGACGGACTGACCAATGAGGTCATAGAGGTCACCACCCTGGAAGATGATCTCGACAATCCGCCCGCAGGTAGCCTCCGCTGGGCCTTTGACCAGGCTATCGTGGAACGCCAGGATCCCATACTTGGAAGTTATTTGGTGAAATTACCGATCACGATCGTGTTTCGCGTCGGCGGGGTCATCAACCTGAAAGGCGAATTGCGGGTAGACCGGGATAATATGACCATCGCCGGACAGACTGCTCCCGGCGACGGCATTTGCATTCGTGGTGCCACGACTAATTTTTCCGGCAGCCGCAATCTGATCGTCCGGCACATCCGTTTCCGGCCGGGCGATGAACTGGGCGAGGAAACCTCTGCCTTCCGGATCGAGAACGGCGGCAACTTCATCATCGACCATTGTTCGATGAGCTGGGCCATTGAAGAAACCACGCATTTTTCCAGTAACGAGAATACGACGGTGCAATGGTGCATCATCAGCGAATCCCTCTATCAATCGATCCACAAAAAGGGCAATCGGGGCTACGCCACCCAGTGGGGCGGCGAATACGCCAGTTATCACCATAACCTGCTGGCCCATCACAACTCCAGAATGCCACGGATAAACGGTTCCAACCGGAACGATGTGGAATCGCTGGTGGATTATCGCAATAACGTCAACTACAATTGGGGCAGCCGGGGCGCTTTTTACGGCGGTGAATTTGAAGGGACTGACGGGCAGGGATTCAGTTACGTCAATGTCGTAAACAACTATTTCAAACCCGGTCCGGCTACCAATGAAACGATAATCTTTGCGCACCCATCCTACAATCGTTCGGGAGTAGAGGTCGACGGATACGCCGACTGGTATTTTTCCGGAAACGTCATGGTGGGTTACCCCGAAATGACCGAAAATAACTGGCAGGGAGTGGATGCTTCCTCCGTCGGTGGGGTGGATAATATTCGTTCCGAAACGGTTTTTGTCAAAACGGACGGTGCTCTGGAACAGTATGCCGATTATACCGAGTCTGCCGAAGAAGCTTATACCTCCGTACTGGCCGGTGTCGGCGCCAATTTGCCCCGGCGGGATACGATTGACGCAAGAGTGATCGCAGAGGTGGATGGGCAGTTACCCATCGAACGTTATGTATACGAAACGGAAGACGGAACGCAAACTCCGGTAAAAGGCACGGCATCCGGACTGATCGACACCCAGTGGAATCTGGTACCCGATTCCCTGCGGGACCAGCAGACGGCCTGGGACGTATACGAAACTTCTGTTGAAGCGCCGATCGATACGGATCACGATGGTATCCCCGATGAATGGGAGATCGCGCGCGGTCTGGATCCGATGGATTACAACGACGGCCGTACGATCACCGCAAATGGCTACAGCAACCTGGAAAATTATCTCAACAATACCGATCATACGGTAGCTACTTACGAACTGGACCCGGAACTTCCCTTCAAGGTCTATCCGAATCCCACCGCTGGTCAGTTGACTATTGAGTGTGCAGAGCGGCTCCAGCGGGTTGATGTGTTCAATCTGTCCGGTCAGCTTATGCAGTCGGTGCGGAACGAGGCCGGTATTCACTCCGTGAATGTCGAAGGTCTACCCGCCGGTATGTACGTACTCAGAGCCCTTACGATAAACCGGAAGATCGTTTCGCAGAAGGTCCTGATCGCGAAGGATTAAGCAATCATTTATCATACTAAAATTAAAACGTCCGATATGTACTATATACGAATAGCAGCCTTACTGCTCTTTTCCTTTTCAATCGCAGAAACTACTTATGCCCAATATCCCCAGGTGCCGGATGATGTAAAAATGGCCACCAATAAGATGATGGATGCCGCCTACGCCCATTCGGACAGCATGTGGCAACTGGCCTTGCCCATCATAGAAAAGGAGGCCGCTGAAGGTCGGCCGTATATTCCCTGGGCCAAAAGACCTTATGACCTGCCGCAGGCCAGTATTCCCGCATTTCCGGGCGCTGAGGGCGGCGGCATGTACTCCTTCGGCGGACGGGGCGGCAAAGTGATTACGGTTACCAGTCTGGCCGACAGCGGCCCCGGTACCCTGCGCGAAGCCTGTGAGACGGGTGGAGCCCGTATCGTGGTTTTCAACGTAGCGGGTATTATCCGGCTCAAATCGCCCCTGATGATCCGGGCACCCTACATTACCATTGCCGGACAGACGGCACCCGGAGACGGAGTTTGTGTAGCCGGTGAAAGTTTCTGGATCGATACGCACGACGTGGTGATCCGCCATATGCGTTTCCGGAGAGGAGAGACCAATGTCGGACGGAGAGACGATGCCATCGGGGGCAATACCATTGGCAACATTATGATCGATCACGTTTCTGCCAGTTGGGGCCTGGATGAAAATATGTCCATGTACCGCCACATGTACGATGACGGAACGGGAAAACCAACGGACGAAAAATTACCGACCGTTAATATCACCATCCAGAATTCCATTTTCTCCGAAGCGCTGGATACCTGGAATCATTCCTTCGGGAGTACTCTCGGCGGAGAGAACTGCTCCTTCATGCGCAACCTGTGGGCCAACAATACCGGTCGAAACCCATCCATTGGCTGGTACGGCATTTTCAACTTTGTCAACAATGTGGTCTTCAACTGGATGCACCGTTCCATCGACGGCGGCGACTACCGGGCCATGTACAATATCGTCAACAATTATTTCAAACCGGGCCCCGTAACCAATCTGGAACGTCCCATCAGCCACCGGATACTCAAGCCGGAATCCGGCCGGAGCAGGTTGGATCACCTGGTATTCGGTCGGGCCTACGTGGAAGGTAATGTCGTGGAGAATAACAAGCGGGTCACTAATGACAACTGGGCCGGCGGCGTACAGGTAGAAGATATGGCCAATGCCGGCGAATACCGCGATCAGATCAAATGGGATCAGCCGTTGCCCATGCCGGAAATGACCATTCTCGATGCAAAGTCTGCTTACAAGTTTGTACTGGAAAATGCCGGTGCCACTTTGCCGAAAAGAGACCCAGTGGACGAAAGGATCGTTCGCGTGGTGCGTACCGGTGAGATTGAATACGCTGCCGATGCCCAACCGAGTGAGCCACAGTTCAAACACCGTCGGCTGCCGCCGGATTCCTACAAGCTGGGCATTATCACGGAAATAAGTCAGGTGGGCGGATATCCGGAATACCAGGGAGAACCTTACCAGGACTCGGATATGGACGGCATGCCGGATGAATACGAAAAGCAATACGCCGAATTGGGGCTGGACCCCAATGATCCGAAAGACGCGCAGCAGGATTGCAACGGTGACGGATACACCAATATTGAAAAATACATCAACGGTATTGACCCAACGAAAAAGATCGATTGGAGCAATACACTGAATAATTTTGACACTTTAACCGCAAGCAGAAGTTGTTGTTCCAACTAGTGGGACAACATAATTTTCGGGCTTTCGCCAGATGGCAATGTCATGTTGCCATTTGGCAAAGCTACTTTTTTTATTGGGTAATAGCCTGAAAATTACGCGTTTGCTGTTCAAAATAAATTTCATTCCCGACCGCTGACTACGAAAGATGCCGGTTCAATAACCCGGACGGGCGGGACTACTTCGACAAACAACTGGTAAACGATTTTATAGATTCATTAAATCCCTACCGACAGGACGCACCAAAGATATTGGAAAAGCTAAACGGTTTAGTGTACATGCAAAACAGGACCATCCGCCATTTATTGAGGAACCTACTGCTGGTTTCGATCGTGCTGCTCCCCTTCACGGGCAAAGCGCAATCGGAAGCACTGCCCTTGCTGCGGCCGCAGAATGGCGCACTCCTGTATACGGCGGATAGCCTGGGAAACCGGATCCCCGATTACTCTTACTGCGGCTACCGATCCTCGGAAGTGGAATTACCGATCGTCCCGGCGGTATTGGTCGTACAGCCGATGCAAGAAGATGCGACTGCGACCTTGCAAGGGGCCATTGACCACTTGTCAACCCTGCCGGTACAGGCAAACGGATTCCGGGGAGCTATATTACTGGAGGAAGGTCGCTACCGTTTGAACGGCCGGTTGACGATCCGGCATTCGGGGATCGTAATTCGCGGCCGGGGTGCGGAAACGGTCCTGGTCGCCGGTGGCACCGACCGGCAGACCCTGATTCGGGTACTCGGAAAAGACGATCGGGAATGGTCGGCCAATACTCCGGTAACGGAGGCTTACGTCCCCGTCGGGGCCCGGGAATTACAGGTAGAAAACCCGGAAGCTTTTCGGGCCGGAGATCAGGTCACGATCCGGCGTCCTTCAACTCAAACGTGGATCGATCTGCTGGGCATGAACGAATACGGCGGTGGCACGGGCTGGCTGAAGTGGCGGCCCGGCGAACGGGATTTGCTCTGGGAACGAACGGTCCTTGCCGTTGAGGGCTCCCAACTGCAACTGGATGCCCCGCTGACCTCCGCGCTGGATACCGCCTACGGAGGTGGCACAGTAGCTAAACTACAATGGCCGGGAAGAATTGAACAGATCGGTATTGAAAACCTGTCGCTGCAATCGAGTTACGATCCGGAAAATCCGAAAGATGAAGGCCACTGCTGGAATGCGATCTCCTTTGAGTACGCCCGTAACGCCTGGGTGCGAAACGTGAGTTTCCGGCACTTTGCGGGTTCGGCGGTGGCGCTGTACGAAACGACCGATCAGGTAAGCGTGCAGGATTGCGTGTCAACCGACCCGGTATCCGAGATCGGCGGAGAAAGAAGAAATACCTTTTTTACCATGGGCCAGCGTACCCTTTTTTTGCGCTGCTACGCTGCACTCGGACGGCATGATTTTGCCGCCGGATTTTGTGCCCCAGGACCCAATGCTTTTGTCCAGTGTACGAATTATCTGCCTTATGATTTCAGCGGAGCCATCGATAGCTGGGCCTCGGGCTTGTTACTGGACAACGTACTGATAGATGGTCAGGCTATACGATTCTCCAATCTGGAACGTACCCGGCAGGGAGCCGGCTGGAATGCGGCCAATAGTATGATCTGGCAAAGCGCTGCCGCTAAGATAGAATGTTACAATCCGCCAACCGCCAATAACTGGGCTTATGGCGTCTGGGCCCGCTTTGCCGGGGACGGACATTGGTACGAAGCCAACAGCCATATTCAACCGCAGAGTTTATTTTTTGCCCAGTTGGCGGAACGAACCGGCAGAGAATTAAACTCCTTTGACGATCAACTCCTGAGCTATCGGGGCGCATCGACGAGCAAACCCAGTCACGAGCAGGCGGCGGAAGCCACCGAATTTGTGGCTATGCCGGCCCCAGACCTACTCCATCTTATCGCAAGGCATGGTCTTCCGGAATCACTCGATGCTAATCTGTCGGGAGCAAGGATTATGGAACCGGTACTGCCGACAGAATCAGGCAACAAAACTTCGGCAGCCGCTTCGGTTAGCGTGCGAAATGGGCTATTACTTTTTCAGGATAAAATACTAACCGGTCGCCAAATGGGCGTGCCCTGGTGGCGCGGTGACGATCGGCCTTTCAATACCGAAAAGTCCCAGCCGGCGATCACGCGATTTGTTCCCGGCCGGACCGGACTCGGCTACACGGACGAACTCTCCGCAGTAGTCGACTACATGGTCCAGGAAAAGGTCGCCCTCGTCGAGCACAATTACGGACTTTGGTACGATCGTCGCCGGGATGATCACGAGCGGGTACGCCGGATGGACGGTGACTCCTGGGCCCCGTTCTACGAACAACCGTTCGCCCGCAGTGGGCAGGGGGAGGCCTGGGACCGCCTGAGTAAATACGATCTGACCCGTTACAATCGCTGGTACTGGTCGAGACTGGCGGATTTTGCCAGAATTGCCGAACCGAAGGGGCGGATCTTGATGCACCAAAATTACTTCCAGCACAACATACTGGAGGCCGGTGCCCACTGGGCCGATTCTCCCTGGCGTCCGGCCAATAATATCAACGATACCGGTTTTCCGGAACCGCCGGCCTACGCCGGAGACAAACGCATCTTTTTTGCCGGACAGTTTTACGATGTGGATCATCCCGTTCGACGCGCTTTGCACAAGGCTTACATCCGGCACGGGCTGGATCAGTTGAAGGACCGGAGTAATGTACTGCAAAGCATCAGCGCCGAATTTACCGGTCCGCTGCACTTTGTGGAATTCTGGCTGGACGTGATCGCCGAATGGCGCTCCGAGAATAACTCCAGGAACCTGATCTGCCTGAGTACGACCAAAGATGTCCAGGATGCAATTCTGGCTAATCCAAAATATGCCAAACTGGTCGATGTGATCGGTATTCAATACTGGGCTTATCGCGCGGATAGTTCACTCTACACACCACTCGGGGGGATCCATCTGGCACCCCGGCAAAATGCCCGGCTGGAATCCCCTGGCAAGCGGTCCTTTGCGTCCGTTTACCGTTCGGTGTCCGAATATAGGCTTCGTTATCCCGATAAGGCCGTCATCTATTCCGAGAACGGGGATCCGAGATGGGGCTGGGCCATCCTCATGGCCGGAGGCTCTCTGCCGCCGGTACCGGAAGAACTGCCGGAAGCTTTCTACGCGCTGGCGGCAAGCATGCACCCGGTGAAAGGATCGGGACCGGCTACCGGCTACCTCCTGGAAAACGATCGGGATGAAATGATCATTTATCTGGTAGCGGGAAGCAGTGTGCGTCGCAATTTGCCGGCTGGGAATTACCAGGTCGATCATTTTACGCCACGTGGGAAAGCCGTGAAACGAGAAAAATGGACTAGCCGAAAAGGACCCTTCACATTCAAAAATGACTCGGAAGCGGACTTGATACTTTGCCTTCATAAAGACAACTGGAAATAAATTAATGCAAACGCATGAAGTGGTTTAAATACATCTTATCCCTTTGGGCAGCTTTGTTGCTGCTGGCGTGTCAGTCTACACCGGCACCGGAAGAGCAGGTAGCAGAAATATCGGACGGGCTGCCCGCCCTGAAAGTTTCGGAAAATCATCGCTTCCTGGTACAGGAAAACGGTGATCCATTCTTCTGGCTGGGGGATACCGGGTGGTTACTATTCTCTACCCTGGACCGGGAAGAAGCGGACCGCTACCTGAGCCACCGCGCGGAGCACGGCTTCAACGTGATCCAGGTAATGGTGCTCCACGAACTGGACCTGGCGAATGCCTACGGCGATTCGGCCCTGGTCCGGCAGGATGTCAGCCAGCCTTTACTGACCCCGGGCAATGAACCTACGGATTCTATAGCTTACGATTTTTGGGATCACGTGGATTACATCATTGATCTGGCGGCCGAAAAGGGACTGTATATGGCCCTCGTACCGGTTTGGGGAAGCAATGTAAAAAGTGGCGGGGTCAATCGCTCCCAGGCGGATGTATATTCCAAATGGCTGGCAGAGCGGTATAAGGATCGGTCCAATATTATCTGGCTCAACGGCGGGGATATTAAGGGTACGGATTCCACGGCGGTTTGGCAGGTGATGGGGGAGAACCTGGACCGTTACGATCCCAACCACCTCATTACTTTTCATCCTTTCGGTCGTTCTAAATCCTCTACCTGGTTTCACGACGCAACCTGGCTGGATTTCAATATGGTACAGACTGGTCACCGTCGCTACGATCAGGATGACTCGGAGCTGGCCTATGGACAGGATAACTGGAAGTACATCCGGGATGATTATCAGTTAACGCCCGTTAAACCGACCGTGGACGCAGAGCCGTCATACGAAAATATTCCCCAGGGGCTGCACGATTTTTCCCAGCCGCGCTGGCTGGCCCCGGATATCCGGCGGTATGCTTACTGGGCGGTTTTTGCCGGTGGTTTTGGGTTTACCTATGGGCATAATGCCGTGATGCAAATGCACCACCCCGGAGCCAAAGCTCCTAATTTCGGCGTGGAAATGAACTGGTGGGATGCGCTGGATGCACCGGCGGCTCTCCAGATGAAGTATCTGAAAGAATTGATCTTGAGCCGGTCCTATCTGGACCGGGTTCCGGATCAATCCATCATTGCGGGCGAGGCCGGTGAAAAATACGACTACGTCATTGCTACCCGCGGCGACCACTACGCTCTGGCTTACACCTACAACGGCCGTACTTTTGAAGTCGACCTGGCTAAACTGGGTAGAGGCGAGATCAAAGCGTCCTGGTTCAATCCGCGTGACGGTCAGGCGGAAGTGATCGATTCCTATCCGGGTGAGGGCATTGTAGCATTTGATCCACCGGGAGGAGTAGCGGACGGAAACGACTGGGTACTGGTGCTGGATGCACAGGCAACCGGAGATTAAAGAAAGATACGGACTACCAAAATCAGTCAAAAGAACGCATGAAAAACGTTTTGCTTTATATCGCTTTCCTGCTGATGGTAATGCCTTCCTGCCAGTCCGCCAAGGAGGTTTATCTGTTCAGTACCTTTCGGGAACCGGCGGATAAAGGTCTGTTCCTGGCCTATAGTTTCGACGGGCTCAACTGGGAAGATCTGGGCGGACCGTGGCTGGCCCCGGAAGTCGGCACTCAGAAAGTCATGCGTGATCCATCGGTAGTATCCGGTCCGGACGGCACCTTCCACATGGTGTGGACCTCTTCCTGGCGGGGCGATCTGGGATTTGGGTACGCCAGTACGAAGGACTTCATCAACTGGTCACCACAGCAATTGATCCCGGTGATGGATTTTGACACGAGTACGGTCAATGTCTGGGCGCCTGAGCTCTTTTACGATCAATACCAAAAGGAGTATATTATCATCTGGGCCTCCACCATTCCCTACAAATTTGAAAGAGGGATCGAGGCGGAAGACAACAACCACCGGATGTATTATACCACCACCCGGGATTTCCAGAACTTCAGCGAAACAAAACTCTTTATTGATCCGAAATTCAGTGTAATCGATGCGGTCATTGTAGAGCGGGGGATAGGGGATTATGTACTGGTGCTCAAAGACAATACCCGGCCGGAAAGGAACCTGAAGGTAGCCTTTGGCCCTTCCCCCCTGGGACCCTACAAAAATATCTCTGAACCCTTCACCGGCCAGTTTACCGAGGGGCCGACGCTGATCCGGAAGGATGATGCCTGGTATATCTACTATGACGCCTACGAGCTCAAGCGCTACGGTCTCCATAAGACCACGGATTTCATCCATTTCGAGGATGTTTCCGATCAGGTTAAATTGCCGGAAGGCCATAAGCACGGTACTATTTTTAAAGCCGATCGACGCCTGCTCAAAAACTTGATTAAAGCAAACAAAAAAGCAAAATAAGCATGATTAAGCGGAGTATCGTTTGCCTGTTTTGGATCCTACTGACCTGCATGAGTATGTGGGCTCAGGAAGGGATCTACTATACGGGTGATACCAAAGTGAATGTAGATTACCACCACGGACAACTGCCTCCCGCCATGGGAGTGCACAACATCCAGGTAATGCGGGCGAGCCGGGAACAGCCGGAAACTGCCGATGGAATTGGCTGGACCTACAACCACGCTCCGATGCTGGCTTACTGGAACGATCGGTTTTTTCTCGAATACCTCAATAATCCGGTGGGTGAACACATCGCTCCGGGACGCTCTATGCTGGTTACTTCCCCCGATGGCTACGAATGGTCCGCTCCCGAAACGGTTTTTCCGGAGTACCGGATTCCGGACGGTACGTACAAGGAAGGTGCCGAGGAGGTAAAAGCCAAAAACCAGATGGCCGTCATGCACCAACGTATGGGGTTTTACGTTCCGGCTTCCGGGGATAAATTACTCTGCCTGGGGTATTACGGTATTTCCCTGCACGAGAAAGATAGCCCGAATGACGGGAAAGGAATCGGACGGGTGGTACGCGAGATTAAGCAAGACGGCTCGTTCGGACCGATCTACTTTATCCGTTACAATGCCCGGTTTAATGCCAAGAATACCCATTTCCCTTTTTATAAAGAAAGTAAGGACCGGGATTTCGTTGCCGCCTGTGATGAATTGCTGGCCGATCCGCTGATGATGCAGCAATGGGTGGAAGAAGCGGACCGGGATGATCCGCTTATCCCGCAGAAAAAGCAGTACAAGGCGTTGAGTTTCTATCATCTGGATAATGGAGAGGTAATCGGTTTGTGGAAACACGCCCTGACGGCACGCAGCACGGATGAAGGAAAGACCTGGTCTCAGCCGGGACGGGCTCCGGGTTTCGTTAACGGTAATGCCAAGATCTGGGGACAAAAAACTTCCGATGGCAAATACGCTACCGTCTATAACCCTTCCGAGTTTCGTTGGCCGTTGGCCGTATCGGTTAGTGATGACGGATTGGATTACCAAAATCTCCTGCTGGTAAACGGTGAAATTACGACGATGCGCTACGGCGGCAACTACAAGTCATACGGCCCGCAATATGTTCGGGGTATCCAGGAGGGGAATGGCACCCCTCCGGACGGAGACCTTTGGGTAAGCTACAGCATGAATAAAGAAGATATCTGGGTGTCCAGGATTGAAGTGCCGATCCGGTCCGAAGCGACCGCCCAGGTAGACGATAATTTTTCGGGCCCGGATGCAGAAGCCGCTTTCTCCGCCTGGAATATTTACAGTCCGGTTCGGGCGTCCGTTCGTCTGGAAGACCGGCAGGGCGATCAGGTCCTGGCTTTACACGACGGTGATGCCTTTGACTACGCAACGGCCAGCCGCCTGTTTCCCGCTTCCGAACACGTTTCGGTGGAATTTGAGATCCTGCCGGGACAAAATGATCACGGGCAGTTGCAGGTCGAATTGCAGGATCGGGAAAACGCACCGGCCTTGCGCCTCATCTGGGATGAGGACGGCTACCTGAAGTACAAGGACGGTTACCGGGTAAAGAATATCAGCACTTATAAAAAGAACGAGTGGTCTACCGTCCGACTGGAGGCCGATGTGAAAAATCGTTTCTGCAGCCTGTTCATCAATGGGGAGCAGGTGCGCAATTTTCTGTTCTTCAATCCCGTACAAAGTCTCCAGCAGCTCCTGTTCCGGACCGGCGAAACGCGGCGCTTTCCCAATGCCGATACACCTACGGATCAGGATTATGATGTGGACCAGGCCGGTAAAAACGTTGAAGAGGCTGTATTTTTCCTAAAGAGCCTGACGACTGCTCCGGTACAGAAATCCAGAGCGGTGTTGGATATCAAGGATTACAAAAAGTACGTGGATTATTTCAACCGGATGGAAGATGAAAACATCGTGCAGGCGATCCCCAACGATCAATCCTGGGACTGGATGCAGGAAAATATTCCCCTTTTCGACTGTCCGCAGGACAACTTCCGCGAAATGTATTATTACCGGTGGTGGTCTTTCCGCAAACACATCAAACGCACCCCGGTGGGCAATGCCATAACGGAGTTTCTCGTCGAGCGATCCTACGCCGATAAATTCAACCTGATCGCCTGTGCGATCGGCCATCATACCTACGAATCCCGCTGGCTACTGGATAATGATTACCTAAAGAGTAATCTCCACGTTTGGTACCGGGGTCTTGAGGGCGATCCGATGGGTAAACTCCACAAATTCAGTAGCTGGACGGCCGACGCCGTGTATAAATATTACCTGCAATCCCTGGATACGAGCTTTGTTGTTGATCTGCTACCCGATCTGGTGAGCGATTACGAAAACTGGGAAGTGGAACGTCAACTGCCCAGCGGATTATTCTGGCAGGAGGATGTGAAGGACGGCATGGAGGAACAGATATCCGGCGGCCGCCGGGTCAAGAATCGCCGGCCGACGATCAACAGCTATATGTACGCCAACGCTAAGGCGATCTCGGCCATGGCCGGACTGGCCCGCAAACCGGATCTCGCCGAAACTTACGATGAAAAGGCGATGACGATTAAGGCACTGGTGCAGGATAGCCTGTGGAACGAAGAGAGCGGTTTTTTCGAGACCATTCGGGAAAAGGGTGGATTTGCCGAGGTCCGCGAAGCGATCGGCTATATTCCCTGGTATTTCAACCTGCCTGATGCCGGCTACGACAGCGCCTGGGCCCAGGTGCTGGATCCGGAAGGTTTTCTGGCACCTTTCGGACTGACAACCGCTGAGCAACGCCATCCCGAATTCCGGAGCCACGGTTGCTGCAACTGCGAATGGGACGGAGCGGTCTGGCCCTTCTCCACCTCGCAGGTGCTGACGGGAATGGCTAATCTGCTCAATAATTACGAGCAGGAAGTGGTCGATAAAGCCGACTATTTTGAACTTTTGGACACCTACGTAGAATCACAGTATTACCGGGGCCGCCCTTACATCGGAGAGTATCTCGATGAGACCACCGGCTACTGGCTGAAGGGAGACCAGGAGCGTAGCCGGTATTACAACCATTCCACTTTCAACGATCTGATCATTACCGGTTTGGCCGGATTGCGTCCGCGGCCGGATAACACAGTGGAAGTTAATCCCATGTTACCGGCCGATCAGTGGGACTGGTTCTGTTTGGACCGCGTGCCCTATCACGGAGTAGAACTGACCATTATCTGGGATAAGACCGGGCAAAAATATAAGCGCGGAGCGGGGTTGACGATCCTTCAGGATGGCCAGGAGATCGGCCATGCGGATGAACTGGGGCCGATCCTGTGCGAATTACAATAGGCGAACTTTTACAGCAAAACGAAAACAACATGAAACCAACTCATAAAACGCCTTTCCAAAGCGGAGCAAACTGGCCGTTGCTGCTCTTCTGCATGATCGGGTTGAGTCAGTTGTATAACTGTGCAACTCCGGCAGAAACAAGCCGTAACCCTTTACCGGATTTTCGAACCGGTATCGTTCAGGAAGCTTTTGTCTACGAGCAGGCGCCTTATCCATCCTGCCACGCCGCGACGATCGCCGAAACGCCCGACGGTTTGGTGGGAGCCTGGTTTGGCGGCACCCACGAACGTCATCCGGATGTCGGCATCTGGGTTGCGCATTACCGCAATGGTAAATGGACGGAAAGCACGGAAGTGGCCAATGGCGTGCAGAGCGATACGCTGCGCTATCCCACCTGGAATCCCGTACTCTTTCAGATACCCGACGGTGATCTGCTGCTTTTTTATAAGGTCGGTCCGAGCCCTTCTACCTGGTGGGGAATGTTAAAGCGATCCACCGATGGCGGCATGACATGGAGCGAGGCCGATAAGCTACCTGATGGCTTTATCGGACCGGTAAAGAACAAACCGGTCCTGCTGCCCAACGGTAACCTGATCGCCGCCTCGAGCACCGAAGGCGACGGCTGGCGGGTCCATTTCGAGATCAGTTCGGATCAGGGGAAAAGCTGGCGTAAGGTAGGACCGATTAACAATACCAGTGTCTACAATATAATCCAGCCAAGTGTACTGCAACACGAGGATGGTCGCTTGCAGATCCTGTGCCGAAGTCGCAATAGTGTACTGGCCACCGCCTGGTCGGATGATCAGGGCGAAAGCTGGTCGCTTGTGCGGGAATCGGGCCTTCCGAACAACAATTCCGGAACGGATGCGGTCACCCTGGCCGACGGCCGGCAGCTGGTAGCTTACAATCACGTTAAAACGCCCATCGGGGCTAAAAAGGGACACCGGACACCGCTCAACATTGCGGTATCCAGGGACGGCAAACACTGGGAAGCCGCGCTGGTGATCGAAGATTCGGATATCAGTCAGTATTCCTATCCGGCGGTGATCCAAACCGCCGACGGGATGGTGCATCTAATGTATACCTGGCGGCGCGAACGGATCAAACACGTCGTGATCGATCCGGATAAACTGCTTACGGCACCCATCGTGAATGAGCGCTGGCCCGAATAATAAATCCGACTCCACTAGAACCACTCTGCACAAAAATCAAAGCGATCTCCATGAGAATTACCTTACTGCTGTTGAGTCTGACTCTAAGCGTATTGCCTTCGATGGCTACGGCCCAGCATACTTCCGATTACAAGATTGCGGTCTGTGACTGGATGATCCTGAAAAGACAAAAGCTGGGGGCATTCGATCGTACCGCAGAGATTGGTGCTGACGGACTGGAACTGGATATGGGCGGACTGGGCAACCGGCCCACATTTGACAACAAATTGCTCGACCCCATTCAGCGCCGGCAATTCATTGATGCCGCCGAGCGGACCGGCTTGGAGATCGCTTCCATCGCCATGTCCGGCTTTTACGCTCAGAACTTCGCCGAACGGGAAGGTATCGAACGCATCATGGATGACTGCATCAATACCATGCAACTACTGGGCGTGCAGGTGGCCTTTCTGCCATTAGGTGTACAGGGCGATCTGGTGAAATTCCCTGAGAAAAGAGCGGCCGTTGTGGAACGCCTGCAATTATTTGGGAAGAAAGCCGAAGCGGCCGGAGTGGTCATCGGCATCGAAACGGCCCTGCCCGCCTCCGAAGAAGTGGAATTGCTCGAAGAGATCGGTTCGGATGCGATAAAGATCTACTTCAATTTTCAAAATCCGCTGGAAGCCGGTCGGGACCTGTACGAAGAATTGAAAACCCTGGGTAGAGACCGGATCTGTCAGATCCACTGTACGGATACCGACGGCGTGTTGCTGGAGCACAATACCCGCATCGATATGGAGCGTGTAAAAAAAGTACTGGATGAACTGCAATGGAGCGGCTGGCTGGTGATCGAGCGCTCCCGGGATAAGGATCAGGTTAGAAATGTAGTGGGAAATTTCGGTGCAAATACCCGGTATCTAAGATCCGTATTTCAGGAATAACCGCTGGGGAAACCGCCGGTGGTGTCATTTATCCTTGACAAGCCTCAAACATGAAAATCTACCTCTTAACTATAGTTTGTACACTGAGCTTTGCTCTTCTGAACCCGGCAATCGCAGCCGATATTTGGGTGGCCCCCAATGGGAATGACGGAAATCCGGGTACGGAATCAGCTCCCTTACTGACTATCGCCATGGCCCAGCGAAAAGCGCGGGAATTGCGGCGACTGGGTGATCCATCGATTGCGGATGGGATCAATATCATCCTAAAAGACGGTAAATACACCCTGATCGAACCCCTGGTCTTCCGGCCGGAAGATGCCGGTACGGCGACCAGCCCCACCCGGATCATTGCAGCTCAGGGCGCCAATCCCATTCTAAGTGGCGGAACGACCATCCGGAATTGGAGCCGTTTGTCGGGAGAACTGCCCGGCTTGCCCGAAGCGGCGCAAGGCAAAGTGTGGGTAGCGGATATTCCCATCGTTGATGGCCGGCGACTCCTATTCCGTCAGATGTGGGTGAACGGCCGCAAAGCAATCCGGGCGAGCACCCTCAACGACGGGCCACTGGATCGGATCCTCTCAGTAGATAAGCAGCAAGAAGAAATGTGGATCCCGGTTCCGGATTTTGATCTGTATGCGCCCGGGCAACTGGAGTTCGTGATCCACCAGTGGTGGGCCATCGCGATGTTGCGGGTCAGTACAGTAAGCGTGGAAGGAGATCAGGCCCTGGTGAAATTTCGGCAGCCGGAAAGTCAGATTGAGTTTGAACACCCCTGGCCGGCTCCATTCATTGACGAAAAAAAGGAACAGAACGGCAACTCGGCCTTTTACTTTGCGAACTCCCTGGGTCTGCTGAATGCTCCGGGAGAATGGTATGCCGATCTGGCGACCGGCAAGCTCTATTATTGGCCCAGAGTGGGGGAGGACCTGCAAAAAGACGAGTGCATGGTGCCGGTACTGGACCAGATAGTGCAGATCAAAGGAACGCTGGATCAGCCCGTCAGTCATCTTTATTTTGACGGAATTGGTTTTGAGCACGCCACCTGGTTGCGTCCCTCGGTCAAAGGGCACGTGCCTTTGCAGGCGGGCTGGTCGATCACGGAAGCCTACAAGCTGAAGGAACCGGGAACGCCGGATAAAGCCGGTCTTGAAAACCAGGCCTGGATCGAACGGCAGTCCGCTGCGGTAACGGTGGAAAACGCCCATCAAATTCGCTTTGAGCGTTGTCGTTTTGAACACCTGGCGGCGACGGGACTGGATTTTGTCGGCGGAACCCATCACAATCTGGTGCAAGGCTGTATCTTTCGGGACATTGGTGGTACCGGTATTCAGATCGGATTTTTCGGAAGTCCGGAGGTGGAAGCCCATTTGCCTTACGATCCCAGCGATGAGCGGCTGGTTTGTCAATTTGAGACCATTGCCAACAACCGCATCACGGATTGTACGAACGAGGACTGGGGCTGTGTCGGGATCAGTGTAGGATACGCCCACGACATCAACATCGAACACAACGACGTCAGTCACCTCAATTACTCCGGGATCTGTGTCGGCTGGGGATGGACCAAAACGATCAACTCGCTGAAAAATAACCGGGTGTTTGCCAATAATATCCACCACTTTGCCAAAAATATGTACGATGTGGGCGGCATTTATATGCTTTCCGCCCAGCCCAATACGGAGATCCGCGACAACAGCATCCATCATCTGGAAAAAGCGCCCTACGCGCATATTCCCGATCATTTTCAATACATCTATTTTGATGAGAAATCTTCCTATATCCGGGCCATCAACAACTGGACGGAGCAGGACAAGTTCTTTTCCAACGCACCCGGTCCGGGTAATGAGTGGGAAAATAACGGTCCGGCAGTGTCCGACTCGATCCGGCTTAAAGCCGGACTGCAGGAAGCCTATCAATATCTTTTAAAACAGTAATGAAAAATTATGAAATACATAGATCTGAAACTGATAATCGCATTTGTCCTGACCACTTTCTTCATCGTTCCTGTCTCCGCCCAGGTGGACCTGGAGGAATCGCAGCTTGATCCGGAGTATACCCAGGTGCTGATCAAACGGGTCGATAAATTCCTGAAAGATGTGGGGATCAAAGATCCGGCTGCCTACGAGCGGGTACGCGATATCGTAGTCGGACAATACCAGGCGATTAACTGGATCGAGGAACAACGGGACGAAAAATTAGCAGCAATAAAAGCGAATACAGAGCTGGCACCGGCAACCGCTTCCGCCCTTAAGCATGGACTCAAAAGTGAAGCTGACATGGAAATCTTCCGCCTGCACACCCATTTTTTGGCGCAATTGCAAACGGAACTTAGCCCGGAGCAGGTAGATGGTATAAAGGATGGCATGACCTATGGCGTGCTGGACCGTACCTACGGTGGTTATCTAAACCTACTACCGAAACTTTCCGATGAGGAGAAACGGTATATTTTGGCTAGTTTGCTCGAAGCCCGCGAACTAGCCATGGACAAAGGTTCATCGGATGCCAAACACGCCACCTTTGGAAAATTCAAAGGGCGGATCAACAACTATTTGTCCCAGCGGGGTTACAACCTGAAGCAGGCGGAGATGGAGTTGAAGGAAAGAGAAAATAAAAAGAAAAAGGAGAGAAAATAAACCCGGACCAGTCGAGAATTCGTGGGTACCGGTAGAAAAGATCTGTCTCAAATTACTGATAAAGTTGGGAATCATCGAGGCAGTTCCTAGTTGAAGCAATCGTTATTGAAGCCAGATAATCCGTAATATGAAAAAGTATACTATATTTTTTTTAGCTCTTCTGTTTGTTGGCCTATTGTCCGCCCAGGATCTCGTGTTGGAGTACGATGAGCCCGCCCTAAAGTGGACGGAGGCCTTACCCGTAGGTAACGGTCGCCTGGGAGCAATGATCTACGGTGGAGTAGAGGAGGAGATCATCCAGTTCAACGAAGAAACCCTCTGGACCGGTGGCCCCCATGATTACGCCAATGAAGGAGCCCATGAATATCTGGACGAAATTCGTCAATTACTCTGGGCCGGCAAACAGGATGAAGCGGAAGATCTGGCCACCGAACATTTCATGAGTGATCCGATGCGGCTGAAAGCCTACCAGCCGTTTGGCGATCTGGTCCTTTACTTCAATCACATTGCTCCGGCGATGAATTATAGCCGAAAACTGGACCTGGCTAATGCCATAGCGGAAGTGAGTTATAAAGCAGATGGTGCCAATTTCAAAAGGGAAGTGATTGCCAGTTTTCCGGACCAGCTGATCGCTATACATTTAACAGCCGATCAGGCGGATGCGCTTAACTTCAGTTTCAGTCTGGATTCCAAACATCACCTGAAATCCATATCCACAGACTTTGACCGGCAGATCCTGGATGTAAAGGTATTCGACGGAGAAATGGAGGGAAAGGCGATGCTGATGGTCAAGACCGACGGCATTATCTCACCCAGTTACCACGGAATAAGCGTGCACAGCGCCACCGAAGCTACCTTGTATCTGGCGGCGCATACCAATTTTGTCAATTACAAAGATCTAAGTCGGCCCGCTTCCCGCTACATCGATCGCTCTTTCCGGAAATTTACGGAACTGAGCTTTGCTGAGATCAAGGAAAAACACCTTGAAGATTACCACGAATTATTCGACCGATTCCGGATCGATCTGGATCAAACGGAAAATAGCAAACTGACTACCGATGAACGGATCTTTTCGTTCTGGAAGCAGCCGGACGATCCGCAATTGCTGGCCCTGTACGTGCAGTACGCCCGCTATCTGGCCATTGCCTCCAGCCGGCCGGGTACGCAGCCCGCCAACCTGCAGGGGATCTGGAACGACCGGCTGGAACCATCCTGGGATAGTAAGTGGACCACTAATATTAATTGCGAAATGAATTACTGGCCGGTAGAAATGACCAATCTACCGGAATGCCACGAGCCCCTGTTTCAACTCATTGAAGAGTGTGCCGAAACCGGAGCGGTAGTGGCCAAAGAACATTATGACGCCGACGGCTGGGTGCTGCACCATAATACCGATATCTGGCGGGCCGCCGCCCCGGTGAATGCCTCCAATCACGGGATCTGGGTAAGCGGCGGGGCCTGGCTCAGCCACCATTTGTGGGAACATTTCCTGTTTACGCAGGATACGGCCTTTTTACGCGAAAAATATCCATTGATCAAAGGGGCCGCTTTGTTCTTCAAAGACTTCTTGGTGGAAGATCCGAAGACGGGTTATCTGATCAGTACGCCCAGTAATTCTCCCGAGATCGGTGGTTTGGTGGCCGGTCCTACGATGGATCACCAGATCGTACGCAGCCTGTTTGCCATTACCAGTGAAGCGGCCGGCATCCTGCAAACGGACGCAGGACTGGCCCGCGAACTCAACGATATGCGGAAAAAAATTGCTCCCAATCAGATCGGGAAACACGGGCAGTTGCAGGAATGGATGCAGGATATTGATGATCCCGGTGAAAAACACCGGCATGTATCGCACCTTTGGGGACTGTATCCGGGCAAGGAGATCAGTCCGCAACAAACGCCGGAATTGGCGAAAGCCGCTCAGCAGTCCCTGGCCTTTCGGGGTGATGAAGGCACGGGTTGGAGTCTCGCCTGGAAGATCAACTTTTGGTCGCGCCTCCTGGACGGTGATCATGCCTTTGATCTGATCCACCTATTGCTAAGCCCCGCAGAAACCGAAGGCAGGACGACCCGGGGCGGTTCTTACCCCAACCTGTTCGACGCTCATCCGCCTTTCCAGATCGATGGGAATTTCGGTGGAGCGGCCGGCATTCTGGAATTAATGCTGCAGAGCCATCTGGGGTGGATTGACCTTCTACCGGCGCTGCCCGCAGCATTGAAGAACGGTTCCATTGCGGGGATCTGCGCCCGGGGCGGATTTGAACTAGATCTTTCCTGGTCGAATGGACAACTCGATGAGGTGCGGGTGTTGTCCAAAGCCGGAAAGCCCTGTACGCTCAAATACGGCGATCGCGAAATTACCTTCGATACGCAAGCTGGAACAAATTATACGCTGAACGGTAATCTGGAGATGCAATGATGAGAAAGTGCTGAGAGACCTGGCTATTCAGTCCAGCCAGGACCAGCGGTTAGCCCAATCCTGCAGAAAGCTGCGGCGGTGCCGGGAAACGGTCTTTACCCCCTGCTGCTCTTCCAGAAACAGGTCCGGATCCGGACGGTCAGAATACCAGTTCGATCCAAGCTGGTAATCATCCGGCCCGTTTTTACCCGGCCAGGGGGTAATACTGACAAACTGACCCTTAAGCCCATCCAGTTCGGGGATCTCACTGGAGGTGATGTAGGTACAGATTTCCGGTTTTTTGGAAGCGTAGCGTACCCCATAGATGCCGTCACCCAGGTAATAACCGGGCCAGATCTGCCCCGAAATTTCCAGGGTAAAACAGGCGGAATCGGGAGCAATCTCCAATTCCGGTCCCGGGAACGACCATTCGATGACCGCGTAAGCCGCTACCGTATCGCTAACAGTGGAATTGCGATTGAAAATTTTCCTGGAACTATGGTCAATCGGCACGAAACTTCCTCCCCAACTCTCACCCGTCGGATCATCCGGATCTCCATCCAGCACATAGGCTAAGGAAGGCGTGTCACCCATTTTAATGTTTCCATCGTAGTAGTTTTTAAACGCCCGACCCAGGGCTCCGCGTTCCCGAATGTGATGGCTGTAAAAACCTTCATTCGTCAGGTCTTCGGGGCAGTCTTCGTACATAAACCAACCCCGGTAGGTCGCATTCGCTTCGATCATCCAGAGGTCCGGATGCTGCTTGGCGATGTAGGCATAAGCATTCACGCTCCACTTTTTATTGGGGCCGCCGATCCAGTACACCCGGATGTTCTCTTTGATGTCGGGGGCGTCGTGCAGGGCCTGGGCCAGATCTTCCAAACCGCCCCAAACCAAAACCCAAAGCGGTCGGTCGTCGGACCGGCGGGCGCAGGTGATCATCCATTCCGATCCCTCGGTTGGGGATGCGTAGCCGGCAAAAGGCGCCCCGTCGATAGCTCCCTGTTTGACAATGTCTCTGAGGCTATCCGTTGCCGGTAGATCCGGAGCGTGCACCAGTAATCGCTCCCGGTCCTGATCGTATAGATCGATCATTTCCAGGAAGTGTTCTTTTCTACCGGGACCGTAGGGAGAAGCGACCAGCCCTTCGAGCTGTACCCGGTCGGCGTACATCAACAGGTGGATCATGGATTGCTGATCATCGGGATCCGTGCCTCCGATATCGGAACTGATCAAGATGCGGGGTTTGGGCGTTTCGGAGGTGGGATTATCGGCCGGTGTGCAGGCCGGGAAGAAGATAAACGCCAAAAGGCAGAGCCGGATCAATAAGCTGGCAGACATACGGTGGAAGTTTTTGTGAATACTAAGAAATGGATTGGACTACCTGTCCTTTAGGTAATTTACAAACGGGACTTGAAACAGGATCTGCCGGGCCGCCAATAAGTCGATATATTCCTCGTAAATATCCTGTTCAATGGCCTGCAATTGCAAAGCGTTCTTAATTTCCATCTCTTGCTGGTACAGTTGTCGTAATGGAGTTGAAAAGGATTCGGGCGTACTTTTTTGTACGATGGATGCACTCTGCCGGTTGCCCGCTTCCAGTAAATCGGTTGCATAATCCAGGGTGGCAAACAGCCCTTCCAGAGCGGAACGTTGCTGTTCGAGACTACGGTTGTCGAGCGTTTTTTCCAGGGCCGTTTGGGCTTTAATAGCTTCCTGTTCGATGCGTAGTTCTTCCATCTTTAACTTGCGATCCGAAGCGAGTGGGATATTTAAACCGAGGCCTAGCCTTACTTTTTCCCGCCAAAGATCATCGTGCGGACCGTTGTATTCCATCTGCAGGAAATCAAAGATCCGACCACCTTCGGCCTTTTCCAATTGCAGCTCTGCCGTATTTACCCGCATCTCCTGCTCCAGTTCGGGATAGCGCAGGGTGTAGGCCCCGGTAGTGGGTGGTAGTATTGATTGCCGGATCGCATTCAACGGGATGAGGTCCGTAAAATCCGGATCTCCTCCCGAAGGACGGAGGGCATTCAGCTCCTGCTCCAGGGAAAAAATGTCGATCCGGATTTCCTGAATATCCTGTTGGATCTCCAGGACTTCTTTGATGGAAATTTCTCGCGCTGCCGCTAATTTTTGGATCACGAGTTGCTGGTCGAGCAGTACCACCAGCAGTTGCCGTAGACCATCCAGTGCCCGACTGCGATCGTACAGTTTTAACCATTCGGTGTAGGCGCGGACGATCCAATCGGCTCTTTCCTCTTCCCATTCAAGCGTAGCCCCGGCCCGGTACTGGCGATGCAATTCGGATTGTGCTTTGCGGATCTTGCCGGTACTGGGGCTCACCCGCAGGAGATACCGTTGGCGATCCGGTGCGAAGTCGTCCGTCTCAGTTCGGATATCGATCTCTTCCAGCCAGGAAGGTCGGAAGTTTGCAGGGGCGTATTCCTGCCGGACCTGGTCGAACGCCTCCAGGTTTTGCCGGAAATAAGTGTCGGAGCTGAGCGTTCCCTGGCCGAATAGGGGGAGCAAAAAGATGAAGCCAAACGACAGGCAAACCCATTTTTTGCCTATGGATAAGATAGAAAGACTGCTCATTCCGTTCCCTTTAATTCCACCAGTTCACTGCGCGAAGCGGTGCGTTTTTCCAATGGATGCAAAAACTCAAGTACGACCTTTTCCTTTTGGAGGAAGCGGTTATCCGGCGTAATGGACACCAGGACTTCCCGGCCGTAGGTTTTCATTTCGGGTACTTTGCGCATACGTTCCGGGATCTCTACAATCCGGGAACCCAGACCGGAAACCACTCCGTAACAACTGATCCCTTCGTCCTTAGTGGAGCGGACGATGAAGGTATCCTGCAATGCGACTTCCAGAATAAGGTCTTCGTGCACATACCCTTTGACCAGGGTGGGGTTGGGTTCGTAAAAGGTAACCAGGGTATTGTAAGCCGGAATATGCTCGGCTTCTTTGCAGTGGATATTGCCAATCAGTCCATCCTGCGGGGCGGTCAGCTCGATATCGACTACCTGGTTGGCGCGGTCAAAATCGCGTTCGGCTTCCAGTCGGTCGATGGCGATCCGGTAGGGATTTTTCCCCAGTCTGATCTTTTCTTTTATACCGTTGATCTCTTCGGCGTAACCGGCCGACAGTAGGCTGTGCTCTTTTTTCAGAGTGTTGATCCGGGTGGTAACGGGCTGATAATCAGTTTGGTTGGGCCGGACGCTTTGCAGATCTTCGTACAGGGAGTTTTGGAACTGCTTTTGTTCTTCCAGTTTTTGGATCTCGTCTTTTATACTTTCCAGTTCCAGGATCTGCTCCTGTTCCAGTAAGCTGATCCTATTTTCCTGTTCCGCGAGCCAGCTTTGTTCTTCCGCTCTCAATTCCGCCATTTTGAACCCCTGGTCTTCCATGGTTTCCTTAGACTTGATGCGTTGCAACTGAAGCAGTGGCGTACCGGCCTTAACGGTCTGACCGGGATGCACGAGTATGCTGGCCACGGCCACCGGATAGTTGAAATTGATCTCCGTTTCCTTGGTTTCCGCAAAGCCGTAAAACAATGCTACTTCCTGATTATAATATCGGTTGAATGCCCACAGGGACAAACCCACCGCTACTATTGCTACATAGAACAGATTTATAGATCTCATTTAAAGTCGTTTTGGCATTCCGCCTAAAGATCGCTGGCTCCTTTGTTGAAGCGGAGTCGAAGGTCCAGTATACCCGGTAGTTGCTTTAGCGCGCCGGCCAGTTCCGATCTCAGGTGATGCTTTTTCAGCCGGAAGGTGTAATCCAGGTCGTACCAGGTTTCCGGATCCGGCTCGTTTTGATTTTCTTCCTCCGAAATCTCGCGGGCGCTGCGCAGGCGCGGGAAACGGACCTGCTCCAGTTCCATGGCGGCCGCATATTTGCGGAGTAAATTTTCAATCTCGCTCTGCAAATTTCCTTCCCTGGGAATAGTGACGCGTAGCCTGCCGGTCAGCTCTCCGGAATCGGCCAGGGGAGAAAAATGGAGAATGAAGGCGGCCAGACAAAAACCGACCGTTCCGACCAGGGCAATGGTAAATCCGAAGACACCGCAGGCGATACCGCAGGCCAAAGCGGCAAACATGAAGGCCATATTCCTGGGATTATTCAGGCGGGTACGAAAACGGATGATCGCCAGGGCCCCCAGCATGCCCAGCCCCCTGGCCAGGGAATCACCGATAGCCTGCATCACGGTGGCCGCGACAATGGAGATCAGCGCCATGGACTGCAAAAAATACAGCGGTCGCTGCACACTTCGGTCGGTCCATTCGTAAGTAACAACGATCAGGGAAGCGAGGAAAAAGGAAAACAGGACCGTGATCGTTATGCTTAAAATGGTTGGATTTTCCGTATTGCTTTGCGTGATCAGAAATTCGAACATGTAATGATTATTTCAGGATGATCGTCTTGGGCAAAAGTGCCTGTTTATGCCCCGGTCAACATGGCCGGAGCAATAAAATAGTAGCCGATTCGAGGCTTTGATCATCGCTCGTGTCGCTTGTTATAAAAGGCTGAACACCTGCTTGTAAAATGCGGCTGATTTCCGGAGTTGCTGTCAGTTAGAATTGTGGAAATTACAGCCTTCAAATTTACGGTTTATCTTAAAAGTATCCTAGTCAAATCCGGTTTTAACGGGAATTAGTCGATACCGGACGAAGACTGAAAACCAATGGTGACAATTGTTATTTTTTCTGTGAAGTATTCTGGGTGACGGCCAGGGAAATAACATGATAAAAACTGGCCGATAATTCAAATTTAGTAATAGAAATCAGCCGTATATAACGAAAAAAAGCCACCAAAATTACCGGGCTAATGATCCCTGAAGAAGGCCGGTAAATAATAACGTTAAATACCGCTCGGGAGCGCAGAAAAGCCCGGTTTGATTCAGTTGCCGGGTAATTTATAATTATCTTAGAGCCACTCTTTTAGCGCAGGTTTTTGCGATCTGCGGAGCGTACGACCCAGATTGGCTTCCTTGCTATTTGCAACATTAGATCATACCCATTAGACAGCTTGATCTTACTCGCTTTGCTAAACGGCAACGCCGGCTGGAGTATTCAATTATTTTAGAGCGTGTTTAGGAATTATTAATCGGGCTGCAAACGCCACTTTTTTGTTTATACTTCAGCTATTTTTCAGTCCGTACCTTCCCCAGAACGGGCCCGTATGGGCAGGTATGCACTTCAAAATAACCTTCGTCTAAACGAAAAATTGACTGTTTTCGCCGCAAAGAAAAAATCCCAAACACACTCTTACAAACGAATAACCGATCAAAAGATTAAACAAGATGATTAAAGGATCACTACCCAGGATCTGGATGGTAACGGCATTGCTTTGTTGTACCGCTGCCGTCCTCAGGGGGCAGGGAAAAATACTGATCACCGAATTTATGGCCAGCAATTCTACTACGATTGCCGACGAAGACGGTGATTACAGCGATTGGCTGGAATTGTATAATGCGAGTGAGGAAACCATCCATCTGGAAGGTTGGTATTTGACCGACAAAGCCGATAACCTGACGAAATGGGAGATCCCGGACGTTTCGCTCGAAGCCGACGAATACCTGTTGATCTTTGCTTCTGAAAAAAAGCGCAATTCGCCTTCCGCTCCATTACACACCAATTTCAAACTTACGGCATCCGGTGAGTTCCTGGCGGTCGTCGAGCCGGACGGAGTGACCATTTCCCACGCTTACGCACCGGCATTTCCCATTCAGCGGGAGGATTTTTCCTACGGTCTTTACCAGGGGCAGACTATATTTTTTGACCTGCCGACCCCCGGTGCCGAAAATGCCCTGGGTGAGATCGTTCAGGCTCCCCAGTTCAGTCATACCCGTGGATTTTACGATGCCTCTTTTGGGCTTGCGCTCACCGGCATCGGCAACAATCTTGAGATCTACTACACCACCGACGGTACCCGGCCCAACGCAGAGACCGGCACCTTGTACAGCGGACCGGTGGATATTACGACGACCACGCCTTTCAGTGCGGTCGCCATTAATGCGGATGGGCTGTACAGCGAAATTATCACCCAGACTTACCTGTTTATTGCGGACATCCTGCAGCAACCCAATGATCCGGGGGGTTATCCCGCTACCTGGAGCCCTTACAAGTTCCGGGCCGGCAACGCGCCGGCGGATTACGCCATGGATCCGGAGGTAGTCGAAGCGCCCGAATACAAAGACCTGATGGATGATGCCCTAACCTCCATCCCGACCCTTTCGATTGTCACCAATAAGGGATTCCTGTTCTCCCATCTCAAAGACAGTGAACTCGGGGGCATTTACATATACACCGGCAACAGTGGAGCCAGCGGTACCGGTCAGGACTGGGAACGTCCGGCATCAATTGAGTACTATGATCCAAACACTCAGGAGGAATTTCAGGTGAACTGTGGGCTGCGATTACACGGTGGCAATAGCCGGGTGCCGGAAAACAGCCAGAAGCATTCGTTTCGGGTATCCTTCCGGAGTCAATATGGTCCTTCCAAACTGAAGTTTGACCTGTTTGACGAACCGACCGCGACGGATGAGTTCAATGCCCTGGTTTTCCGGGCGGGTTACAATTATTCCTGGGTGAAAAACAGCGGTGTCCAGCGGGAAAATGCCCAATATCTGCAGGATCCGTTTGCGAAGGTGACCCAGCGTGCCCTAGGGCAGGTGGCGGCGCACGAAAAGTTTGTTCACCTCTACCTAAACGGTTTGTATTGGGGGCTGTATAACATTTCCGAAAAGCTGACCAACGACTTTATGGAATCCTACCTGAAGGGAAAGGAAGATGATTTTGATGTGATCAAGGACCACGGTCTGACGGTGGATGGTTCCTGGACGGCCTGGACCCGATTGTACGAGCAGACCAAAGCCGGTCTCGGCAGTAACACCAATTACCAGAAGGTGCAGGGGAAAGATCCGGACGGTACCGTCAATCCGGCGCTGGATAATTTGCTGGACGTTGAAAATCTGATCGGATATATGCAGTTCAACATGTATATCGGCAACGAGGACTGGGATCATAACAACTGGTTTGCGGCCCGTAACCGGGTATCCAATGAGGCCGGTTTCCGCTTTTTCGCCTGGGATGCGGAAACCTCGATGACCAATGTCCAGTACAACAATGTTGACGAGAACAATGAGGAAAACCCCAGCTGGTTTTACCACGAATTGCAGGATAATGCTGATTTTCGCATTCTTTTTGCGGACCACATTCAGCGAAACTTCTTCAACGGCGGACCGCTGACGCAGGAAGCAGCAAGCGCACGATATCAGGAATTGGCGGACGAGATCGATCTGGCCATTATTGCCGAATCCGCCCGTTGGGGGGATTACCGCAAAGACGCGGATCCATCGGATGGCGATCGGTTCCTGTACACCCGCAATGATTTTTGGTTGCCCCGCCTGCAGGACCTGATGAATAACTATTTTCCCTTCCGTACCGATATTGTCGTGCAACAGTTCACGAATTATGGCTTGTTCCCGACGATCAAAGCGCCGGAATTCAGCCATTACGGAGGAGCCATGCAACAGGCCATCGATCTGGAAATGACAACCAATTACGGGGAGATCTTTTACACTACCGACGGTAGCGATCCCCGGCAGCAGATCACCGCAAACGTTTCTCCCGCAGCCCAGCGTTATGATGGGGCGCTGCCCGTTGGCTCCCAGCTAACCGTTAAAGCCCGGGCAAAATCGGGCAGTGAATGGTCGCCGATCACGGTGGCGAGTTACGATTTTACCACGGCGGCGGTTTCTCCCGGCGCGATGGAAAAAAGTCTTTTCGGTGGCAGTTTTCCCAACCCGTTCGCGGAGTCGACGACTATTTATTACCACCTCCCCCAAAGTGGCCCGGTTCAGATCCAGTTGTTCACCCTGGACGGGCGACAGGTAGAAACGCTTTTTTCCGGATATCAAACCCGGGGTCGACATGCCCTGGAATGGCACCCGCAGCATCGCGAACGCGGAATTTTCCTCTACCAGATCAAAACGGAAGACGAAGTGTTCCTGGGCAAGGTGATCCGGAATTAACGGGCCGATAACTGGATAGCATACTGACCGAAGCGGTTTGGGAATCCTGACTGTGACTAGCACGTCAGGACCAACCCACTTCGCGTCATGTATAGATTTACCAACCTGCTTCCCAATCGTTATTTTTCTGTTCAGGATTGCCCGGTTTTTTGATGGTCTCTAAGGGTATTACTTCATTTTATGCGACGGTTTTATTTGAAGTAAATGTGCCTTTAGGTACAAAATGAAGGTAACAAAATGACCATTTCCTGGCTTAGCGTGCCGTAGGTACGCAATATGGTTTTACATGGCCTACCTACGGCACGCTGAACTTGCCGAATTATTGGAAGGCTACCTACATTTCGTCCCTACGGGACTTTTCACCCCTGATTGGCATAATACAAGTTATTGCGCGAACGCCAGAAAGGGATATTCTGGCAGTAGGAATTGAAATGCTATCCGTGATTGTTAGTGAACGTCCCTTCCGGATCAATGATCCCGAATCGCGGGATCGTGTATTCAACTACTTTCCGCATCTTCCACATTTAATGCCCGTTTTTCCCGCTGACGACGCCAGTAATTACCCAGGATCGATCCGGAAATATTCATCCAGGGACTGAAGACGGCGGCCGCGAGGCCCAGCGTAGCCAGTTTGCCCATCACTCCCGCCAGACCGGAAGCCATGCCGCCGTTTTGTAGGCCAACTTCCAGTGCCACCGTCTGACAGGAATCCCGGTCCAGTCCCAGGGCCCGGCTGATCCAATAGCCAAAGGTGTAACCGAGGGAGTTGTGTAGAATGGAAACCAGCAGCATTAACAAACCGACGGTCAGGATATTTTCCCGGCTGGCGGCGGTAGTCACCAGGGTAAAATATACGATCCCGAACATGGACAACATGGGCATAAAACCCCGCACCTTATCGGAATAGGTGGTAGCCAAGTAATAGAGTTTGCCCGCAATAACGGCGCCACCCAAAAAGCTGATCAGTTCTATGGCGGTGAGCATGCCCACGGAAAGGCTGGAGGCCAGGCGATCCCACAGACCGAGCGTCAGTGCCGTTAGCCAGATCACGGCGATGATGAAGATGATGTTTACAATGCGGATCCAGCGTTCCGGCCCCGATTTGAACAGGTCGTATAACATGGCCGCTCCGATCGGAACGATCACGATCTTGATGATCTGAATACACATATCCAGAAAGTGGACTTCTACATAAGTGCCAGCCAGGATCTTCATGAGCAGGGGTGTCATGATCGGTGCCAGCAGGGTAGCTACGGCGGTCAGGGTAACCGATAAGGTCAGGTTAGCCCCGGCCAGATAAACCATCACATTGGAAGCCAGACCACTGGAGCAGGACCCGATGAGGACGATGCCCGCCGCAATTTCCGGGTCAAAATGAAAGATCCGGGTCAGCGTAAATCCGACGACGGGCATAATGGAGAACTGGCAAAGAATACCGACCAGCACCCCTTTGCCCATGCTGCGGATATTGGTGAAATCCCGGAAGCTCATCTGGGTACCCATGCCAAACATCACTAGTTGAACTACGATGAGGATCAACCAGGGATTTCTGAGGTCAAGGTCCCCCCAGGATAAAAAAGCAGCGGGATAGAGCATGCCGCAAACGATGGCTACGATGATCCAGGCGGTGTACTGGTAATTTTTTAGAGACGGCACCGCACCCAAACCGAAGGCCAGCGTGATGGCGCTTCCAACCGCCAGAGGAGCCTGCCAGCTTTCCAACTGAAAGAGTAGTGCAATTAATAACAGAGCGAGGGCGGCAAGCCCGGCCCGCAGGGCGATCTTTCGGATCGTTATCATGACCTAAGGGTTTGGATCTGGCAAAAGAACAAATGAATTTTTGATCGGAGAACGGGGTCCGAATCCCTACAGAATTTCCGCCAGATGCTGGATCGCCAATTCCGGACTGGTGATGATGGGCACCTTTTTGTCGGCTTCCGCAAGCTGACCAACCACCCGGGCCATCGATGCCTGGGCCAGCAGAATGACGTCTACCTGCTGGGCCAGTTCCTTTAGGGCATTGGCTACCATCCGGTCGTGCACCTCGGGCTGACCTCCCATCAGGGCATCGAAGGCACCGGCACACAGCCGGGAAGTCAACTTGATCTCTTTTCCCGCATGAACTGCCCGACGGCGTACTAAATCACTAGTTGGCTCCAGGGTAGTAGGAAGAGTGGCAACCACCCCAATCCGGGTGCCCATCTGCACCGCTTTATCCGCCATGGGCTGGTCGACGCGCAGCACGGGTATCTTAGTCAGTGTAGCCGCCGTTTCTACCGCCGGCCCGATCGAGGAACAGGTCACCAGGATGTAATCAGCGCCGGCTTCTTCCGCCGAGGTAACGTAGTCGACTACCCGACGGGAAGTGTCCGGCGTGAGTGCCCCGCGCTCGATGGTGTTTTTGATCAGACTGTCGTCCGAAATATTGAAGATCTTGAGATCCTTATCGGCCAGATATTTGTCCGTCAGTGCCTGGAATACCGGCACCAGGGTGGCTGAGGTATGGATTAGTCCTAATGTTTTTGCCATAGTTTCAGATTTATATTTTTCCATTTTTTAAGGTTTCAAAATAGGTCGCATCACCTACCTGGCCACCTTTGATATTCACCTCGATACCGTCTACCGGTGAACCAGTGGCGTAGGCCCGGCAGACGGGAGCCCCGGGAAAGGCCGGAGCAATCATTTCTACCGCCTCAATTCCCAGTTCCCTTGCTACAAAACTCGAAGTGTCACCACCGGCAATGACCAGGCGATCGACCGGTGATTGTGCCAGCGCCGCCCGGGCCGAACGGCCCAGCAACTGCCCGAATCTGAGGGCGGTATAAGCTCTTTTTTGGGTTTCGTTCCAATCCTGGCGAGCAAGAAAATCCCTGATCTGCGCGATCCGCGGATCATCCGGACCCTTGGCGGTATGCAGGATCACACTTTTATTCCGCCGCAACTGATCCAGTATCTGATCGCGGTAATGGGCAATGAATGGTTCCGGATCGGCGGCTTCCAGGGCCGCAAGCTCGACTGCGACCTCCGCAAATCCCCGCTGCAGGGCCCATTCGATCTGATCGGCCGTGATGGGAGATACACTTCCCGAAAGTACCAGCATGGGCTCCACTTTTTGCAGACTTTCCCACTGGTTTCTTTCCTGGAGTTGTCCTTCCGCCTTCCAAAGATCACCGAGGGCTTTCTCTATTCCGGATGATCCCACGGAAAAAAGGGGATGCAGCTCGCGGGCCAACTGATCGAAAACCTCGCCGATGTGGATCATTTGCCGATCGTACATGGCGTCAAAAAAAATGATCTTTTTCCCGGCTGCAATTTCCCCGTTCAGTTTGTCGATCAGGGCGTTCGGCCCGGCTTCCAGGTCGGTCAGGTCGACCAGGCCGATAGGCAGGCCGGTTTGCCGGGCCAGATGCAAACGCAGATCACTTTCCGTCGCCGGGGTGACCGGGTGCGCCCGCATGGAAGGATGCCGGTCGAGCCGGTGAATGGCTCCCCGGCTACCGATCCCCATGCGGGCGAACAGATTGCCGAATGCCGCGTAACGACCGAGGTGGGGCGCGGCTACCAAAACTGGCGTAAAGGGATTGCGAAAAACCTCGAGGCCCGTTTCGATGGCCGTGCCGATATTACCCGTTTCGGGGGAAGAATCAAACGTGGAACAAACTTTATAATGAACGTGGGTTGGACGAAGAGACTGCAGACTGGCAAATGCCTCCCGGAGCGTTTCGGCCATGGCTGCGGGTTCCATCGTCCGCGTCATGCCGGCCACGCCGATGGCTTCCGGATCCCCAAAGCGCCGGATCTGATCCCGGGACGGATTGTCCAGGAACAGCACGGTGCGGGCTCCCGCCCGACTCAGGAATTCCAGGGCGTCCGTAGAGCCCGTGAAATCATCGCCGTAAAAGGCCAGTTTTATGTTGTTGTCTGCTTCCATTTGTGATCGTTAGCCGAATTTTTCTACCGACCTTCCAAATTCAAGGTGTTTGGCGGCGGCTTCTTCCAGTGTCAAACCGGCCACCGCGCTTTCCCAGGCCTGACGCAGCGCCCGAACGCCCCCTTCCGGGCCGAGCGGGTGCGCTATGATACCCCCACCGGCCATGTACAACAGGTCAGTAGTCTTGGTACGTTTGTAGGTCTCGAATGCCTGGCCGCCCCATTGCCCCGAAGATACCACTGGCAGTACCGACTCATTGCCGATGAAAGGCGTGTGGCAGGATCGGATGGAACGCACCACAGAATCATCCGATTCCCAGAATTTATTCTTGATGCCGTTTACGTGCATCTGGTCTACACCGGCGAGTCGCCAGATCTTGTTATAAGCCGGGAAATTGATACCCAGTAAGGGGTGACGGTTGAGCATGCCCCAGCCGTTCCGGTGTCCGTGGATGGACAGTGCGCCCCGGTCGCACAAGCGTTTTACTCCGGACCAGCCGACGCTATTGATACTTACCATGGCGCAGGTGCCTCCGGCTTTTACCACCGTATCGTAATTGGCTTCCATCGTTTCCAGATCGCCGGTAATATTGAAGGCATACATCACCCGCTTTCCCGTGCGATCGGCAAAATTATTGATGACCCGCATGATCTTTTCCACCCGGGCGGCAAACGGGGAATTGGCCGTAGAGGTCATCAATTCATCGTCTTTGACAAAATCGATGCCGGCTTCGGCAAGTGTTTTTACCAGTTGGGCCGTGTATTCGGGCGTAAGTCCGACACTCGGTTTGATGATGGTGCCGATCATCGGGCGTCCGGCCGTTACGCCGGCCAGTTGCATAGTGCCCTCCAATCCGAACGCTGGTCCGCGGAAACGATCGGTGAAGGTTGCCGGTAGTTCAATATCATCGAGTTTCAGGCCGGTAAATTGGCGCAGCTCATACAGATTGCCCTGAATGGTCGAGATCAGCGCCGGGATATTGTAGCCCACATTGTCCAACGGCCAGGAAACTTTCACCCTGGCCCGCTTGAAAGTAGTATTAGCGGGCGTATCGCCGGGTAATGCCGGTTCGGATACTTCTTCCAGCAGTTCGATTTGTTCCACCCGGGCGGCAAAACGGGTCTTGAGTTCGGCGGTTTCACCGGGTACCGCGACAAAGGTTCCGCTGGATTGCTCGCCGGCGAGGACCGCTGCTGCGTCTTCCACGGGGTAGGGGGTCTCGATGAGGTAATAGGCCGCTATTCGTTCCATGATTCGAATTTAACGATTAATCAATACTTCGATATCCTTCGCCCGGGCCGGTGGTTCCACCCGAATGATATTTACCTGCCCATTCCGTAATTCGGCTTCGATCCGGGTATCTTGGGGAGCATGCAGTTTGAATCGAACGTCCCACTCCGCGGGCCAGGCGGGGAACAGGTAGATCTTGTCCCCGTGGCTTTGCACCAGCATTTCCTGCAGACCGATCATGCCCGATCCACCCCAGTTGTGATCGGGTACCCAGTCGAAACCGGGCCCCCAGAAAGCGGGGAAGCGCCGACCGGAATCCTGCAATTTCAGCACACTCAGTTGCTGTGCCTCCTCGGTCAAACCCAGTCTGGCCGCGAAAATATTGTACTGCTTCCAGCTGATATGATCCTTGAACCGGAGTACATCCGGATCGTAGCGGTAGGTGTTAACCGCCGTTTCCAGATCGGGCCGCCCGATGCCGTAGATCCCCCAGGGGTAAACCGGGTAAAGTTGCGGGGCTTCGGTATTGTTGACGCGTTCCCACAATCTAGCCGGAGCGATCGTCCGGTGCCCCGCAAATTCGGTAAAACTCAAGGGCGGGATACGTTGGCGAAAATCCTGCCATTTTTGGCGCTCTTCTTCATGCAGGTAATGATCCGGCAGTGCCAGCAGTTTTTCGGTAACGACCTGCAGACCCGCAACGGTGGAACTGGCATTGTAGGCCATCTTGTAGGTTTCACAGGAAGAGCCGGGATACAGTACCAGATGCCCCTGCTCATCCAGCGTTTTTCTTCCTCTATTTTTAGCCAGGTACTGGTAGTGTTCATCGAAAAAGGTCAGGCAGCTGGTGATGAGTGGGATATAGTCCGAGATATCTTCCGCCCGGTAATCGTGCAGCATTAAAGCCATCAGACAGAATTCCAGGGCCGTGTCCCACTGGTATTCCAGCCAGGCATTGTACATCAGGCCGGCGTCATAGTCTGCCGGGCGTTTCCAGCCGTATTCCGTGCAGTTGGGTAGACCGAAATTTTCGATTTGTTCCGTAAAACAGGCGCCGTCGTGTCCCCAGTACACCTGGCTGCGTAGCTCGGCATTGCCGAGGATGCGGGTGTAAAATTCAAGTTGGGGCCGCAGGAGGTCAAAATCGCCCGATCGGAAGAGGGGGAAATACACCAGGCGCTGGTTTTGGGCGGTAAAAGTACCGCCGCCCCAGTTGCGGAAATCGGGACTAAAAGCCCGGGTGGAATCAATAAATCCGGGATCGTAGGTAAATAATCCACCGTTGAATTTGGTGGGATACTGGCCAAAAGCATTGCACCCCAGCATGTAGCGGAACAGTTGGTAGTTGCGTCCAATTTGCCATGCTTTGGTACTTTCAGCTATCTCGTTTTCCTCGATGAAAATGTAGCTGCGCTCCCAAAAATCGGCCCACCACTTCCGTGTTCTTTCGCGGGCACTGGTTTCCGGGCTTTCGGTGTATTGCCGAAGGGCGGTTTCCCAATCCGCCGGGCTCGGGTACTGGCCGGTATGGAGTTGGATCTCCAGTTGGTGTTTTTTTGCGGGCGACCGGCTTTCCAGTTTCCAGCCGCGGTAGGGCGTCGACTGGTAAGTACCGTTCAGGGTGCCGGCGGGGACGAAATTGTCACCCCGCATTTCTCCTCCGAAGGTGAGCTGGTGTAATGGATCAAACAGTTGATCTTTGACGGCTTCCAGTTGTTGCTGCTGAACGGTTTGATCGAAAACGGTCTTTCCCTGGTTGTGGTGGTAAAAGAGCACGGCATTCTCCACAAAATCGATCTCGTCTTTTTTGGTCATCAAGCCTTCCGGCAGTACCCATTTGTAGGAGGTGCCGAAGCCTTCATTTTTTTGTAGCAGTTTATCCTGGAAACGCCAGTTCTCGTAGGTTGCTTCCGCTTTGACCGGAAGGTTGCTGCTGATCTCGAGATGGATTACCGGAGCAAATACATCAACCCAAAGGAGGATGTCCGCCGATCGATTACCATTTTGGCCACTGATCTTGACACTGCCCTCGGTTAGATCGAGTTCCTGCCGGAAGTTGGTGCCTTCCAGTGGATTGGGAGATAACTTCACCCGTACCCGCCCCAGTTTCGGCATCGCATTGTTTTCATCAAAAGTGCCGCTGCGCGCTATGTAGAATAGTAGTTCCCCGTTTTCTACCCAAACGTTCAGCCCGATATCACCACCCCCGCACGGCATTGACTCCGAAGCGTCCCGGCTTTGCTGATCCCATACGATATGGTACTGGTCCAGTCCGGTCAACTGGCCAAATCCATTGGTCATATAGAACAGCAACAGGATAATAAGCGGGACGTTTTTCATGTGAAAATTGCTTTGCTCATCAGGGAGTAAGTAGATGCTATCTGATCATGATGGTGATCCATACGATCACTCATTTTCCAGATCAAAACTGAGATACAGCGTTCCCTGCTGCTTACCGGACACATCCTGCGGTTTGGAGGAAGGTCCCACCAGGTCCGTAGTGTTCACCTTATTCCGGACGGCGGGAATGACATCCAGCACCGAAATACCTGAATTGGGGAATGTGTACAGCAAGGCATCCCGGCCGTCGCGCGGGGCATAGACGCCCAGATAGTTATCGTAATTTTCGGTCCCGATCCGGATCTTTCCTTCCGCGGTCGTCAGTTCCATCCAGTGCCAGTTCCCGAAATAGCCCTTGAATTCCGGGTAAACAAAACTCTCGCCGGGAATCGGATCATTGTAGTCGTTTTCCCAGATATCCAGACTGGTGCCGTGCAAACGGTTTTGCCAAACCCGGTAGGGGCCTTCGCCCAGCCATTTTTTTGATTGTACTTTTGCCTCCGGATAGTCAAATTTGATGCCCATCAGTTCGACCACTCCCTGGTAGGCATATTCGTAATCCACCCGGATCTCCTTCCCGGAAGCGATCTCCCAGCGCACTTTACGAAGCGGGCCAAAATATTCGGCGGTGATCACCGCTTTGCCGCCCTCCAGTTTGGCCTGAAAATCGATCAGTTTGGAGGTTTCCGAAACGTCTTTGTAGATGCGGTCGACTCCTTTGGGCAGGTTTTCCGCAACCCAGCCATCCAGACTGCGATCTCCCCGCCGGAAAGCTACAAAACGGGGGCCCTGACCAAAGCTTAGCTCCGATTCTCCCTGACTCACTTTTAGCAGCTCCCCGCTGCTGTTGGAGAAATGCAGGGCCTGACTGCCGAGCTGCACAATGGTCTGTGATGGTTCGGTTACGATATTGACGGACTCAGTACTTTTCTTTTCGACCATTTCGATCCGATCGGCCAGATTCCAGGACCAGGTCCAGAGGGATTCACCGTTTTTTCCGATCGCGGTGAGCCGGATAGCGTCTGCATCAGCAAGGTCCGGAAGTGGAAGTTCCAGTATTCCCGATTGCTGGGGCGCGACATCCGGACCTGCTTGTTGTCCTTTTTTGAGGACGTTCCGCACCCCGTTAGCCGAAAAATCGAGTACCTCCCACGCAAAAGTACAGGCATTTAAATTGGTAAAATCGTAGCGGTTCTCGACGGAAAAATTACCGTCAAAATTTCGTTCAAGCTTTTCATTGGTCACCACTACCGGCGACCAGATCTCTTTGACGGTATAAAAACTGCCTTCTTTTTCCAGATGCGGCCCCAGCAGACCGTCGGCCCCGTGGTTGCCGTCATTGTCGATGCGGCCGCCCTGGTCCGTCCGAACGACGCCCTCATCCGCATATACCCAGAGTAAAGCGCCGCCGCACAGGGGATGGTTGCGCATCAGTTCCCAATAATCGTGGAGGCCGCCGCCGTGCCCGCCGTCGTAGAGTCCGTGCAGGATCTCAGTGGGGAAGAAGATATCCTTTCCGCGCAGGTATTCCTGGGTTTCACCGTAGGAGCGATAATGCATGGTCTCAACCCCGTTCAGATCCTGTTGCGGGTGAATAACGGGGCGGCCCTGCGGATCCCATTTGCCGAATTCGTCGTCCAAATCGGTATTCCATCCGCCTTCATTTCCGTTGTCCCAGAAAATGATACTGGGGTGATTGACGTCGCGTACGACCAGTTCCTTCACCAGTTTAATGCCCACACCGGTATCGTATTTGCCGTGCCAGCCTCCGAGTTCATCCAGGACGTAGAGACCCAGCTCGTCACAGGCATCCAGGAACTCCGGATTCGGAGGGTAGTGCGACATGCGGACGGTATTCATGTTCATTTCCTTGATCAGGCGCACATCTTCGTAATTCTGGGCTTTGCTGAGTGTCCGTCCGGTTTCTGGCCGGAAGCTATGTCGATTGACGCCTTTCAGCAGGATCCGCCGGCCATTCAGGTAGAAACCATCCTGCTCCCGGATCTCAAAAGTTCGAAATCCAACCAGGTCCTCGACACGGTGGAGGAGGTTATCCCCTTCGTACAGTTCTATCTCCACAGTGTACAAGTTCGGGGTTTCCGCCGTCCACAGGTCGACTCCTTGCACCTGGGTGCTCAGCACCGTTTTGTCGCTGCCCGCCGGGATCGACTGCTCCAGGGGCACGCCGATCTGATTGCCGGCTGGGTCCAGGATGCGGCTCCGAATTTTATGGTTTGCTCCGAGCGCAAAGCCGGTATACACCTCGGCCAGAAAACGACCATCGGCCCGGGCATCCAGTGCGACCCGATCGATGTATTGGGCCGGACGCGATTCCAGGTAGACTGGCCGGAAAATACCGCCGAAGTTCCAGTAATCCGCACGGCGTTCGGCCAGGTTGACACTGGTATTTTCAGATTCTTTGCTGACCGTAACTTCCAGCAGGTTTTTCTCGCCGAAGCGGATCAGATTGGAAATCTCAAACCCGAAGGTATAAAAACCGCCCTGGTGCAGACTTCCCGCCTTCTGGCCGTTCACCAGTACCCGGGTGTCGGTCATAACCCCTTCAAAAACCAGTCGCAGACTCCGGCCCCGCCAGGATTCCGGCACCTCAAATTCGTATTTGTACAAACCCTGCTCCGTCGGTATCCCCGGATCGGTCGGTTTCCCGTAAAAGTTGACGCCGTAATTGTAGGTGCCGAATCCTTCCTGCTCCCAACAGGAAGGTACCGGAATGGTGGTCCATTCGTCGCTCTTTCTACCTGCGGTGCAGAAAAACTCCCAGTTAACGGCATCCTCTGGGCCATGGCCCGACAGATACATCCGTTCGGTTTCCACCGCATCCTGGGCAAATCCGGTAATTGTCAGCAGTAAACCGGTAATTACAATAGCTATTTTGTGAAGCTGCATTTTCCTGTGTTTTCGATAAAGCAGATCGTCCGGTATGCTGCCGCAATCTGCTGAGAACTTATTTTACAAGTACCTTTTGCACCCCCTGTTGTCCGTCGAACCGGTAGTGGACCAGATAAAGACCAGGTACCAAATGTTCCAGTGATATGCGGTTGGAAGCCCGGTTTTGCAGGAGGACCTTTCCGCTGAGGTCGTAGATCGATACCCTTTCCGGTTTCCCTTCGATATATAAATGCCGGTTACTGACGTAGATCTTGGTGTGGTCTGTAACTTCCCGGACAGCCGTTTCGATGCCGACCAATAAGGTACCGCTACCCACGAACATGCCGGGTTGAGTGATGGCATTGTAGAGCCCATCAGCAAGTTCGCTACCGTTAATGATCGCCCGGTCGACCCGTACCACGGTGTCCAGTTGTATTCTGCCGTTCAGGATCAGGTTGACCCGCAAGGTTTCACCGGCCGACTGCTCGTGCGCGAGTACGACCCGATTATTAAAACTAACTTCGATCAATCCCTGACCAAAGGCGTTGGCGCTGACACCCTCAAAAGCGATGACGGATGTGGCACCACTGCTGGGCGGCTGTTTCAGGTCCCAGGTGCCGGTGAAATCCCGGTTGTCTCCGGCCAGGATAACCGTTCCCCGGTTTTCCGTATCGGCCCGTAGATTGTAGGCCGTGATCCGGGCATTGCCGCTGATAGGACCTCCCAGGTACATGCTGTGGTCGGGAACGGCCCGGCTGTTCATATTGAGACTGATATCGCCCAGAACTTCCAGGGGCGCATCCAGAGAGAATCCCGTTCCGGAGGTCGCGTATCCCAGACTGGTGCCGGCTTCAAGATAGATCGTTCCGGTAGCGCGGTGCGCCCCCCGCAGTCGGATACGACCGCCCTGCTGGACAATTATATCCGCCGGAAAAATGAAGGGCGTAGTTTCCATTTCAATTTTGGTGGTTACGGTTTCACCCGCTTCCGGTAACAGGGCCGGCTGGAAGTGTGTCGGTTCGTCCCAATTGCCGTTTGCACCACCGATAAAGGTGAAAGATCCCGGCCGGCCCACCTTGACCAATCCCGGCCCGCTAATGATCTCGGGATGGGTTTCGGCAGAATATTCTCCGACAGTCTGTAAGCTATCCCCAAGGTAGAACTCGCTCACTATAATATCTTCCAGCAGATGGAGCTGACCACCCGGCAGTACGTAAAGCGGCGTTTCGGGAAAAAAGGCGCCACTGGCTTCCACCCGCAAGGTGCCCGTACTATCCACCCGGACCCCTCTGGCATTGCCCAGCGCTTTGGTAGTTGCAGCGGTCAGTTGGCCATTTATGATGTTCCAGTAACCGGTAAAATCCGGGCTGCTTTCGTTGAGGACCAGATTGCCGTTCCCGGATTTATCCACGCTATGAACGCCAATAAGTTCGGCGTACAGATTAAGGGTATCCGTGATGCGGAAAAATAGACTGTCTTTGGTACGGATCCGTCCTTCCAGGCTGAGGTCTTTTTCGCTGGTAAGGGAAGCCTGAGCTACCGTTAACAGAGTGACTTTACTGGGCGCAATAATTTCGAGACTTGCCCCCTGAGACAGGTGGAGGTCTGCGGCAAAATGCCCGCCGTCAGCAGTGACCAGATACGGTCCTTCCACGTAGGCCGCCTGCGCGGTGTCCGGTACGCCCTGCGGGTCCCAATTGGCAGCCGCTTTCCAGGAAGTGGTGGTATCCGCACCGACCCAGAAAAAATTCGGTATAACGGGAGCTTCGGCGGTTGGGTCCCAGCCGTCGTTGCCGGAAACGACCATTGGTAGAGTATAGGCTTCCGCTTCTTCCGCGGTCAAGGCTCGTATTCCTACCCAATCGGCGCGTCCGCTCATATCCGCTCCCGCTCCGGTATTTTGGTATTCGTATAAATGCAGATCGGGACTGGTATCCGCATAGGCCATATTCCATTTGGTGGGCCAGCCCAGCGGGTCGATCTTTTCCGTCATATCGCAGTACAGCCAGGCCACTTTGGGGTAATCGTTCCAGGGGCGTCCCAGGGCCACCGTGGCACCGTCGTCGCCGGCGCGTGGACTGTTCAGGGCGTAGGTGAGCTTACATGCATTGAAAACAAAACCGTAGAATTGTTCCAGATGGGTAGAGGGCGCCGTGATCCAGCCGCCACCCCAGCTCCGGATCTCACACGCCTGGAAAAAAGCAATGCCGCCGCCGTAGATATAGTCGGTTCGTCCGAGGATCAGACAATTCTCGAAATAGGATCGCCGTCCGCTGCTCCAAAAATAGAGGGTGTCCTGATAGCTGGTCAGGTTACAATTGCGGAAAACGACCCGGTCCGCACGGATAGTGACGGCCTGGGCCTGGCCCACGGGGCCGGCGGTATTCTGGATAGTAAGATTTTCCGCGCGGAAATCATCTCCCATCACCGTGAAGGTAGCGGAGGTTCGGATGTTGTCTCCCGACCACAATTGCGCATCCTCCGCCGGGCATCGACCCTGGTATCCACCGCTGCTGCAGTCGTGCAGGTGGTAACTGATGATGGTCTCTTCCCGGCTTTCGCCGATCAGCACTACATTGGTCTTGGTGGCCGGAACGATCAGTTTTTCGGTATCGTACAATCCCCGTTTGATATAGATGATCGTGGGTACTTCACTGTTATTGGGAACGGCATCGATGGCCGCCTGGATCTTGCTGTAATCGCCGGTGCCGTCCAGCGCAACGATAATATCCGGAGTAAATTCCTGCCCGAATAATGGTCCATTCCAGCAGGAGCAGAGCAGCAGGCCGCAAAGTAAAATCCGGAAACTAAATCTTGCAAATAGGGTCATGATGAATCGGATCATTTGGTGAAATGGTAAATCTAAAGGAATTGAATGCTGCGGGAATGTCCGTAATTCACTTGGATGTAGCATGATTTCACATGATCGGTTGAATGTCTGCGAAAAAATAGAGTATTGATCCAGTTGTCATCTTTTCCGAAAATCTGAAACGGCCCGGGATCATTCGTTGAACCCGGCCGTGGATCTATGAAGGGAAAATTGACAATATCTTGCTCCGCTCCTTCCATCAGTCGATAGGCAACCAGACGGACATTTCGGCCAGTCCGCGGTTATCCCAGGCGAAATAAGGGATAAGCTGTAGCTTTATTTTATCCGCACTTTCGGTATCGATCTCGCGGTAAAGGGTATTGTTCCAGTTGGAGCGTTTATTCCAGTGGAATTCACCTTCCAGGGCGGTCAGTTTGGCCGAACCGATGGTCTTTTGTACCGGTTGGAGCACGATGTTCCGGGGAATGCTGATATCGAATAAATTGCAGTTTTCCGGCAGATCGTTCCCTTCCAGACAGTATACCACCGGACCGTATTGTACAGCCACCTGATTCCGGTTGCCTTCTACCAGCGGATTGGATTCGATCAGTTTGGCCCGAAGTGGCAGATGTAGTCGCACGCGGTCTCCTTTTTTTAGATCGTTCTCGAGTGCAACGTATTGGCCACCCCGGAGTCCACTGTCGACCACCTGGCCATTCACCGAAAGCTCGGCTTCTTTGGCCCAGGCCGGTACGCGCAGATAGAGGCCGTACCCGCGCGGGAATTCCTGGATCCGGATGTTGATGTCTTCCCCGAAAGGATAGTCGGTATCCTGACTCAGTTCGATCCGCCGACCGTCCCCCAAAGTGGTTTTCAGATCATTGGAACCGTAGAGATTGACGTAAAGACCGTCATCCGCCAGATTGTAAATATAATTCTGCAACTGAGCGATGGTGCGTATGGTATTCGGCGGACAGCAATTGCAGTAGCTGATATACTCCTCCCGGTCTTTGGACCAGCGCAGGTCACTGCTCAGATCATCGGTATTGACACAGAGCGGATTGGTGTAGAAATAACCCTTGCCGTCGAGGCTGACCCCGGCGAGCAGGCTATTGTACATCACACGTTCCATGAGGTCGGCGTATTTGGCATCGGCGGTCACCTGCAGCATCCGCCAGTTCCACAACAGATTGCCGATGTTGGCGCAGGATTCATTATGCGCGGTGAGATTGGGTAACTCGTAGGGGCGACCGTAGGCCTGGTGGACCTGCTGGATGGTATTTTGCTTGTAGGTCGTGCCGTTGGGCGAAACCCCGTCGTACAACGCGCCGCAGGCGCCGGTAATGTACATTTTGCGCTGCACCAGATCCTGCCAGATCAGGTCCAGGGCCTGGAACAGGGAGTCGTCGCCCGTTTCGGCGTACACATCGGCCACACCGGCGTATAGGTAATTGGCCCGGACTGCGTGCCCCACCGCTTCGGTCTGTTGTTTGAAAGGGATCCGGTCCTGATTGTGGTCCGTGCCGTTCTCTACCAGACTGCGAATGTCGATCAGGTTCTCGGCCAGTTCCAGGTATTTCGGATCTTTGGTGGTACGGTACATCTCCACTACGCCCATATAGTGCGACGGGCAGATGGCATTGCGTGCCAGTTCGGCCGAGGCTCTTTTGTAAAAGTTGTAGAGAAAATCGGTCGCTTTTTCGGCAATATCGAGCAGATTGGACTTGCCGGTAATTCGGTGGTGCAGACAAGCGGCCGTCATCAGATGGCCCATATTGTAAGTCTCAAAATCCAGCCGTTCGATAAACTCATGTTTTTTACCGGGCTCATTGATCGCTTTGATCAGGGCTTTGGTGTGGATGTAGCCATCCTTCCGTTGCCCCTTACCAATGACCTCAATGATCCGGTCGATCTCCCGGTCCAACTGCGGGTCCTTAGAAACCGAAAGGATCATGATCGCCCCTTCCAGCATTTTGTAAAAATCCCCGTCGTGGAAAGAAGGGCCCTTGTGGGTGCCCTCCCGGAGCCCAGCGGCGATCTCAAAATTGGTGTAGGCGTGGCTGATCTCCTCGTCCATATAATTCCCCAGCATATGGGGGACCATCGAGGATTCGCAGACCTCGAATCGGTCCGCCCAAAACCCTGCAGTCCAGTGTACGTCGCCCAGGTTCACACCACTGAGTTTAGCGTACGGGCTGGCGCTGGTGACGGTAATGGCTCTATCCTGGGCCGTTCCCGGACGGCTGAGCAGGCAGCAAAAGAACAAAATAAGAATGGCTGAATAAGTTGTCTGCTTCATATCGTTTTAATTAAATCAGTTAGGGGTTACTGTGGTCGGCCGAACCGATCAGCGTACCGTTCAATTGATCGTAATGGCCACATTTGCCAAAAATCCAAAGGGAATATGGTAGTAGGTATCCGTCCAGATGGCCAGATCTTTCCTGGTTTTGCGTAGATCGTACCAGTCCGCCTCACCCCGGCCGTCGGGGAATCCTCCGGCCCCGGTAAAACTGTTCGGCCCAACCTTGATCAGTTCGCCGCCCCGATGGTGATGGGGCCCCAGCAGGTTGCGCAGCGAATTGACTATTTTGAGTTGAATGGCATTCCGGCCTGGTTTTATATAATCAGTGATATCCGTCCGATACGGCGACCAGCTCAGGGTATCCACGAACTGCTCGTTGATGCTCACCTCAATAACCATGGCCGCCACTTCCGAAAGATCCAGGGTGTAGCGTTTACCGGGTTCCTTTTCGTCGATCTCAAAGGAATTGGCAAGTGTGAAGCTCCCGGCATAAAATGGATATCCCTGGAGCGTCAGGTTCTCCGAAAACCGGCTTTTTTCCCGATCCAGGAAATAGTCTTCAAAAGCATAGGCGGGCCGGTCGGCCAGATCCTTGGATCGATTACGCTGGGTATCGGAAATGGTATCTACCTGTTCGGAAAATACGCCGAAGTCTCCGGTCAGGTAAATACTTTCCAATTCCGTTTCGTACCGCTGCGCCGGTTCCGGACTGAGTGGATCCGGTGGCGAAAAGCTGATCTGCAGATCGATCTCGTTACGGCCGGTGCGAAGTAAGCTGGTGATATCCCGGCTGGCAATCCCCCGGTCGATGAAATAGTCCCCGTTTTTTCCGAAGGTCACCGTTTGCCGGTTGACCTGTATTTGTCGAAAGTTATGCGGACGCTCTATGGCCAGCGCGCACTGTTCCGGCAGGCTCTGGATGGCGGCCGAAAACTTCAGCCGCAGGTCTCCCCGGTATTGCTCCTCTTTCAAGCGGTTCCAGATACCGATAACCGGCTCGGGTTCGCTGTAGGTCTGCCCGCCGTCCATGGAATAGGCGGCAAAATCGAGAAGCAGGGCGTTGGGATCCAGTCTTTTGCCCAGCCAGGGCGTTTGTAGCTGTAATCGGGCAGTTGTGGACCGGGGCGAATCACTTTGCCGAAGGTTCGGTACATTTTTACTGAGCTGTCCCGTTGTGATCCAGTAAAATCCGCCGGGGGCCAGTTGCAGGGAGATATTCCCATCAGGATTCGCCAGAAGCCGGGAAGTACTACCTTCCGCCGGGTCCCAGAGCACCGGATCGGTTGTTCCCGCCGGCAGTTGTATCTGCATGCTTACTGCGGAAACATTGGAGCGGTTGTAGAGCAGATAAAACTGGTCGGGCCCGGCCTTTCGGGTCTGCAGCCAGATATCTTCTGCCTGATCGCCATCGATCCGGAGCGCGGCTGGTATCTTTTGCGTCAGTTCTTTTTCAAAGGTCTCACCGTAAAGTGACGTAACGGCATATCGCAGGCGGCTCAGTGCCTGCGGATCTTCCCGGCCGTCAAAATACCGGGGCAATTTTCCCGTACTGAAAATAGCGCCTCCCGCTCGGGAAAATTTTAACAATAGCTGAAGCGTAGTCCGTCGCAGACTCAACATGGATGGGAGGATGACGTATCGGTACTGCATCTCACCGACCGTTATCCTATTGGCGTCCACCTCGCCGATATCGCTGAGGATCTCCTCGTCTCCCATGTCGAAATCTATGTGGTGATCCTGCAGGCTTTCTAGGACCTGCAGCGTGCTACCGGTAAACTCCCCTTCATTCCTGCTTTTGAGGTATTCACTTTCCAGCGGACTGATCACCAGTACCCGGGGATCGTATTGGCCAACGGTAGCGGCGTAACTGATCCGGCCCAGATAATCCTCGATTATTTTGTTATACGGCCAGTAGGGCTGGTGGTAGGAGAAGGTTGGTGGATAATCTCTTTTTCGGGCGCCGGTAATGCTGTACGAGGTCAGGTGCGGGCAGAAATGGTTGATCCCCAGAACGGCGTGCCAGCCGCCCAGCCACTTCCTTTCCTGGAAGTTGATGTTCTGACCGCTGATTCCGAATAGCTCGCTCAGTCGCATGCGTTTGCCGTACTGATTGGCAACGCTGCTGAGATATTTGGCAGTGATGATCCGCTTATCGATGGTGAGTCCCAGATGATCTATGCCGGGCTGCTGCATGCTGCGGTAGTGGAGGGAGGAATTACCGATGCGGTCCCGTACTTTTTGTAAGCCATCCTCCCCCAGAAAATGGCCGGTAAGTTGAGCTCCGTGCTCTGCACAAAATTCGGCGATCTGCCGGGTGTAACTTTCTTCGAACAGCAGGGATTTAGCCCGGTGGTATTGCCAGCGGACTTCCCGCCAGTTTCCTTTTTCTTCGAACAGCAGATCGACCTGATCACGCAAAGCATCTCCGTACAGTTCCCAGAATTTTTCTTCCAGATAAGGAGAGTAGGAGAGGGTACCGTAGTGTTTGGTGCCAGCGGGAAAATAGCGGGCGTGGATATGGGGCTCGTCCGTAAAGATGAAAAGTTCTCCGGCTTTGATCTTCGGGCCGAATTTTCCAAAATAGGGGAGATGGGTACTTTCCATGAACTGCCGCACCGCTTTCGGATTGTAAAGGTCGACGTAACAGGTGCCGTTGAAAATATCGTAGCCGTATTGCGCCGTATACTGAATGTATTGAAATGCACTGTCCTTCTTAAGCACGGTCGATCCGGGGGGCAGGGCCGTTTCGAGGTCGAGTTTCGCCAGCCCCTTCGCACGGAAATCTTCGGATTGTTCCGGAATGAGCCCGCCGGCATAGCCGCTGGGCCATTTGTCCTCATCGTAGAACATGGCCCGGAGTTGAACGTCCCGGGCGGATTCTACTGCCACATTCATCAGCTCCCACCATTCTTCACTAAGGTAATCCGTGAGCAGTCCCTGGCGGCTGTGCAAATAAAAGCCACCGAAACCGGCCTGTTTGAAATCCCGGATCTGCCGGCTTAGTTCTCCGGCCTCCAGACTGTCGTTAAGGGAGTAAAACGGATGGGAACGAAATTCATTGGGAGGATCTAAAAACCAGTCGTATTTAAATGAATAATCCGCTATCGGCAAAGCTGCATTCCGTTCGACTGGATCCGGAACGGGATGGCTCCGGCAGGCAAACAGGAATACCAGCACTGCGCACGGCCCAATAAGACTGATTTTGATATTAGATCTCACCTTGGTTTTTCTGTTCTTGCTTTCAAATAATAGGCGAATGCAGCCCAATATAGGGACAAAATCTTTTGTTGGAGTGCATAAAAACAAATAATTAAAATTCTTCTAAAATGTAAACGTTTACACGATAATTATTCTCTTTTTTTACCAAAAAAGACAAATTTTTCAGATACTTTTAGGCTTCTTTGGAGACGAAAAATTACCGGACTAAGCTCGGGTGATAGAAAAGATTTACTTTTTAATTATGAAAAATAATATATGTAAATCTTTATCGAATATGTAAAAATGAGCGATTATGGGAGTGTTTTATCCTGAGGTGCTGATGGCGATGACTCAATGCTAAATTTGATTCTGATGATGGGATAGCTCCGGCTGACTTTCAAGCGAAAATCAAAAACAAATGCTTGAATTTGTCGAAAAATGTAAACGTTTTCACGTTTTATTGCCCCAAAATCGGTTTCATTTTTAGTTGATTATTTACAAAGTCGGAGTGGACTTTGCAGATCCCAAAAAAGAATGAAATGATATGCTGTAAATCACTTTCCGGAGGCCCCCGGCAGGTCCATTTTATTGAGAGGAAAGCCGTCGGCTGGTAAGCGGAAAATGCGCTGGAAGTAGTCCGGAGAAAAAGCGGCACACAACCGCTATCTTAGGACTTTCTCGACCATGCTTTCTTTCCCGGATCGGAGAAATGATCAAAATTGCCTACATACCTTCAACAAATTGAGAGATGCCTTTACCAAAAAATCGCCTTAAAAACTGGCTCTGGCTTGCTGTCTGGACCATTTTGCTGGGTGCCTGTAATCAATCGAAGACGGTCTCACTGGTTAAGGCCGCCGACCTTTCCCCGAGGATAGCATTCGCCGCTGAACGTCTTTCCGCAGCCTTGGAAGAGCAGGGCTATCAGGTGGCACACACCCAAACGCTGGATACCAATTCTAATCGTCCTTCTATCGTGATCGGGCTTAATTCGGATGATCATCTGATCGATCAGACCTGGATGAGCAAAAATGAGCAAAAGGAAGGGTATCGCATTCAAAAAAAAGGAGGTCAGACTTGGATAGCGGGAAAAGATGCCAGCGGCGTACTCTACGCCTGCCTGGATCTGGCGGACCGCATCGCCTCCAAAGGAGGTATCCCGGAAGCGATCGACCGGAGCGAGCAACCGGAGATGGTACTGAGGGGAACCTGCATCGGCCTGCAAAAAACGGAATACCTGCCCGAAAGGGAAGTGTACGAATACCCGTATACTCCCGAAAATTTCCCCTGGTTTTACGATAAGGAACTTTGGATCCAATACCTGGACATGATGGTGGAAAACCGCCTCAATTCCCTTTACCTCTGGAACGGACACCCCTTCGCATCGCTGGTGCGTTTGCCGGATTACCCTTATGCGGTAGAAGTGGATGATGACACTTTCGCCCGCAACGAGGAGATCTTCGGTTTTTTGACCGAGGAAGCGGACAAGCGCGGTATCTGGGTGATCCAGATGTTTTACAATATTATTGTATCCAAACCCTTCGCCGAACACCATGAGATCGAAACGCAGGACAGGTCCCGGTCGATCATTCCGGTAGTGGCGGATTATACGCGTAAATCCGTCGCAGCCTTTATCGAAAAGTACCCCAATGTGGGACTGATGGTGTGCCTGGGCGAGGCCATGAATACGATCGAGGACGATGTGGAGTGGTTTACCGAAACGATCATTCCCGGCGTTAAGGACGGCCTGGAACGCCTGAACATCAGCGAAGAACCACCAATTGTGCTCCGGGGGCACGACACCGACCCCAAACGGGTAATGGACGAAGCTTTGAAAAGTTACCGGAATCTTTACACCACCGCAAAATACAACGGAGAATCACTGACAACCTACGAACCCCGGAATTCCTGGGTAGATGTGCACCAGGCACTGAGTTCGCTGGGATCGGTCCATATCTCCAACGTGCACATCCTGGCCAACCTGGAACCCTTTCGCTACGGTTCGCCGGATTTTATCCGGAAAAGCACCGTGGCCATGCACGATCTGCAGGGAGCCAACGGACTGCATTTATACCCGCAGGCTTCTTATTGGGACTGGCCCTATACCGCCGATAAAACGGATCCCCGCCTGCTGGAAATGGAACGCGACTGGATCTGGTACGCGGCCTGGGCCCGCTACGCCTGGGACTGTCGACGGGACGAAGTGGAGGAGGATGCCTACTGGTCCGAACGACTGGCCCGTTTTTATGACTGTGAAGCCGGTGGCGGAGATATTCTGACGGCTTACGAGGAAATGGGCGAGATCGCGCCTAAATTGCTTCGCCGCTTCGGGATTTCCGACGGCAACCGGCAGACCCTGTTATTGGGGATGTTCATGAGCCAGCTGGTAAATCCCGATAAATGGAATGTCTACCAAAGCTTCGTGGACAGCAACGGCCCGGAAGGCGAACGGCCCATCGATTACGCCCGGAAGGAAGCTGCCGGGGAATCCCATAGCGGAGAATTGCCGCTGCCCCTGGTCGAGGCGGTGAAAGCACACGCGGCACGGGCCGTGGAAGCTATCGAGCGGGCGGCCCCATCGGTGCAGGCCAACGCGGCGGAATTTGCCCGCCTGAAAAACGATGTATACTGCTACCGCGACATTGCGGACTTTTTTTACGAGAAAGTCCAGGCGGCCATGAAAGTGCTGGAGTATAAATACCAGGGTGATGTAACCGCACTGGAAGCGGCCGGCGTCCACCTGGAACGGAGTCTGACCCACTTTGCGGATCTGGTGGAGCGGACCGAAGATACTTACCTCTACGCTAATAGTATGCAAACGCAACAGCGCCGGGTACCGATCTCCGGTCGGGACGGAACGAACAAGACCTGGGCGGAATTGCTGGTCCATTATCAGAATGAATTCGACAACTTTCAAAGAAATGTAGCCACCCTGCAGGACAAGCAGGAGGGCGCCGCTACAGGACCGAAACGGGCGATCCTGCAACCGGCATCCATCACTATTCTGAGCGAACACCAGGGGACTTATGATTTGCGGGCGGGGGCCAAAATTTATGCGGACCGCGACTATCAGATCCTGGAAGTAGCGCCGGAACTGGGGAAACTGCAGGGTATCCGCTTTGGGGACCAACAACAGCAGGAGGAAGGCACCATCCTGAAATTCGAGAATCAGGACACGGTGAAGATCGTCGTGGGGTATTTTAATACCAACAGCTATACGACCTTGCGTCCGCCCACGCTGGAAACGAACGCCAGTGCCAACAACCGGGGGCAGGCCGATATCAAAATTGCCAATGCCCTGCGAATGGACGGGTTGTATCCGGTCAATATCTATACCTATACCTACGAACCCGGCACACACGAACTAAAACTCGGAAAGGGTCGGGTGCTGATCCTGGGAGCAGTTACCGGCGACACGGATATTAAAATGCACGATGCCGGAATTACGGACCAAAAGGACGGCGCACCGGTCGACTGGCTATTTTATTAGCAAGTAATTACTACTATTTATCCCTCGGCACCATTATGAAATTTAAAATGACCATCCAATTAACTCAGAAGCATGATAAGATCAGTTAGCCGGGCGCTTGTTGCGCTGCTCCTTTTTGCCGGAATAGCCGGATGCTCCGAGCCGGAGCCGCTGCCGACAACAGTCTCTGCGGAGAAAATGCAGGAAGTCTACGAAACCATCCGGACGCCGTACAAATACGGCTTGATCATGGTCCCGGATTCGGACACCCTGAAAATTGATTGTCCGACCATCTTTCGGGAAAACGATCACTGGTACATGACCTACTTTATCTTTGACGGCCGGGGATATGAGACCTGGTTGGCGGAGAGTGAAGACCTGTTGCAATGGAATACGCTGGGCACGGTATTGTCCTTTTCCGACAGCACCGACTGGGATGAAAATCAAAAGGCGGGTTATCCGGCGCTGCAGGATCCCACCTGGGGTGGCTCCTACGAACTACATACTTATGATGATAAATACTGGATGCCTTACTTCGGCGGTAGTTCCCGCGGGTACGAAAAAGGGTTGCTCTCGGCGGGTATGGCTTTTACCGGCCAATCTCCAACTTCACTGCACGAATGGCAGCGACTGGACGAACCGATCTTTATGGCTACCGACAGTAACGCCCGCTGGTTTGATAACAGCACGATTTACAAGACCTGGGTCATGGAAGATAAAGAACAACTCACCGGATATCCCTTCGTGATGTACTACAATGCCCGGGGGGACAGTATCAATCCGGCGCGGGGTGCCGAGCGCATCGGCATGGCGGTCTCCGAGAATATGGTGGACTGGCAGCGCTTCGGAGATACTCCCCTGATCAATCACCACAAAGGTATCTCCGGGGACGCCGTGCTCCAGAAGATCGACGATATCTGGGTGATGTTCTACTTTGGCGCATTTTGGCCCACCCGGGAAGATCATCTGGCCTTCAACCGCTTTGCCTGTTCCTACGATTTGGTACACTGGACGGAATGGGAGGGGGAAGACCTGATCGCTCCTTCGGAACCCTACGATGACATGTTCGCGCATAAGTCCTGTGTCATTCAGCACGAAGGGGTGGTCTATCATTTTTACTGTGCCGTCAATAAGGGGCAGGATAGAGGCATTGCCGTGGCTACCAGCCAAGACTTGGGCACGAGTAGTTTACACTTTAAATCTTCGGAGGAGCACCCGCAATGAGACCAATACGCCTTTACCTGCTAATTCAGCTAGCCCTTTTATCCTTACTGTTCGGAGCCTGTGGTTCGGTGAACGACCCAGGAACGATTACCGAATCGGACGCCTTCACGGCCCAGCCGTGGGTTTTCTGGTACTGGAATGATGCCGCCGTTTCCAAAGCCGGCATTACCCTCGACCTGGAAGCGATGCAACAACAGGGCATCGGCGGCGCTTATATTTTCTTTATCCGGGGCGCTTCCGATCCACCCAAATTTACACCGCCCGCGGTGCAGATGACGGAACACTGGTGGGATCTGGTGCGCTTTGCCTTTGCGGAAGCGGAACGGGTGGGAATCAAACTTGGATTACACGCCTGTGACGGATTTACCACTGCCGGCGGTCCCTGGATCAGTCCGGAGAAATCCATGAAGAAGGTGGTGTGGGCGGATGCCTTGCTCACGGCCGGGGAATGGTCGGGCGATCTGCCCCAGCCGGAGACTATCGAGGGCTTCTACCAAGACATTAAAACCTATGCCTATCGGGTTGATCCGGAGCAATTGCAGTCTAGTTACCTTTTAAAGCCCCTAGTTACTACCAACCTGCCCGATACCGACGTTTTCTGGTTAAACGATCCTGCGATAAAGGACCAGCGGCTGCGAGCGGACGAACCGGGTTGGATCCAATTTGAATTTGATAAACCCTTTACCTGCCGCTCGATCACAATCAAAGCTGCGGGCAATATTTTTCAGGCCCACCGTCTGATCGTGGAAACCAGTAATAACGGAACCAATTTTCAACAACATACCCGCCTGCAGCCCCAACGGCAGGGATGGATGGACGGCCAGGTGGATGTGACCCACGCCATTCCTCCGGCTACCGCCAGATATTTCCGGCTCCGCTACGATCCGGAGGGCACGGAACCAGGGGCGGAAGATCTCGATGCAGCCAAATGGCGACAATCGCTCAAAATACCTGGCATTGAATTATCGGCGGAAGCTAAAATACATCAGTACGAAGGCAAAAACGGGTCCATCTGGCGGATTGCCGACCATACGGCGCACAAACAATTCGACCCTGAACAGTGGATATCGCCGGAAGACATTATAGACTTGACGGATCGGGTCGATGCTAACGGCAAATTACAATGGACCATACCTGCGGGCAACTGGCGCGTTCGCCGCATCGGATACACTTCCACGGGCAAAACCAACTACATCGGCGGTGGGGCCAAGGGCCTGGAGTGCGATAAATTTGATCCCGCTGCTGTGGAACTCCAGTTTGACAGCTGGCTGGGCGCATTTTACGAACAGATACCACCGGAGACGATCGAAGAAACACTGAAGATCTTCCATGTCGATAGTTGGGAATGCGGGAGTCAAAACTGGTCGGCGTCCTTCACGGAAGAGTTTGCCAGTCGCCGGGGTTACGATCTGCTGCCGTATTTGTTGGTCATGACGGGAGTGCCGGTGCAATCCGCTGAATTCAGCGAAAAGGTATTGCTGGATGTGCGGGAGACGATCGGCGAATTGGTCCGGGACAATTTCTTTGGGACCTTTAAGCAGAAAGCAGCGGCCAAAGGCCTGCTGTTCAGTGCCGAAAGTATCGCCCCGGTGATGGTTGGAGACGGAATGCTGCACCACGGTACCGTCGATCTGCCCATGGGTGAATTCTGGTACAACAGTCCGACCCACGATAAACCCAACGACATCCTGGATGCGATCTCGGGCGGACATATCTACGGGAAGAAGATCATTCAGTCGGAGAGTTTTACGGAAATCCGGCTGGACTGGGACGAACATCCGGCCAAACTGAAACAGGACCTGGATCGCAATTTCGCACTCGGCATCAACCGTATTATCTTCCACGTTTTTAACCATAATCCCTGGGTAGATAAAAAACCGGGGATGACCCTCGGAACAGTTGGCTTTTTCTACCAACCTAATCAGACCTGGTTCGCTACCGGCGGCCCGGCCTGGATGGACTACATTACCCGGTGTCAGGAACTGCTGCAGACTGGTGTTCCGGTAGTAGATGTGGCCGTTTTTACTGGAGAGGAATTTCCCCGCCGGGCATTGCTGCCGGATCGTCTGGTGCCGGTTTTACCCGGAATATTCGGAGATACGATCCTGCGCCGGGAGAAAGCCCGTCTGGCGAATAGCGGGATCCCGACGCGGCAGCGACCGGCAGGAGTGACCTCAGTGGCCAATATTGCCGATCCGGTCAACTGGGTCGATCCGCTGCGGGGAAATGCCTACGATTCCTTTAACCGGCATGCCTTATTGCGACTGAGCGAAGTTCGGGACGGAAAGATTGTCCTGCCCGGCGGAGCTGCTTATTCCCTGCTGGTGATCCCAGGCTCCCGAAGAATGATGCCCGAAGGCAACCGGATGAGTCTGGCGGTCGCGAAGAAGATACTCCAACTGGTACGGGAGGGTGCTAACGTCTACATGCAGGAAAAACCGACGCATTTGTTGGAACTCGAACCGGCCTCCAAGCAGGCGGAGTTCGATGAAGTGATCCATACTTTGTTCGCAGGATCGCGGGGAACGGAATTGGTCGCCACCAAGATTGGGAAAGGGCAGCTCATTACGGGAACCTATACGGCTGATTCCTTTGAACCATTCGGTCTGGCCAAAGATGTAGTGATCGGCAAAGCCGACGATCCGTCTGCTCAAAACATCGCCTGGAACCATCGTCGTCATGGAGATGAAGAGGTGTATTTTATTGCAAATCAATCGGATAAAGTCCAGGACTTGGATCTTTCATTTAGGGTGAGCGGTAAAACGCCGATGCTTTATGATCCCAATCGGGATCAATGGCAAAGTTGTAGCCAGTGGCAGACAGCCGGTGAACGGACAACCCTCCCCCTGCGACTGAATGCCTTCGAATCCCGTTTTGTAGTTTTCGGCCGGCAACAGGAAACCGATCGAACTTTTGAGAATAACTGGCCGGAATATACTCCGGTGCAGGAACTGAACGGAGCCTGGTCCGTTTCTTTCGACACCGCCTTCGGTGGCCCAGCTGCGGCCCTGGAGTTCAAGCAACTGATCGACTGGACGGCGCACGAATCGTCTGCCGTACGCTACTATTCCGGCACCGTCGTTTATTCCAATAATTTTGAATGGAAGGGTGAAGAGGCGAATGATAGCCGCTATTACTTATCATTGGGTGAAGTGCACGATCTGGCCCAAATAAAAATTAACGGCGAAGTATGCGGCGTAGCCTGGACCGCTCCCTACGAAGTCGATATAACCGATTTTCTCCGGGCAGGCAATAACCTGCTGGAAGTAGAAGTCAGCAATACCTGGGCCAATCGCCTGATCGGTGATCATGCATTGCCGGAAGCGGAAAGGGTGACCTGGACCACGGCACCTTATCGCCTGGAAGGCCGGGAACTGTTGCCGGCTGGTTTATTGGGGCCGATCACTATTTTCAGCGTGGAGTAGTCGCTTTAGGCTAAACTCGAATTAAAACTCTAAAGTCCAGACTATATGTCCGGAAATGCAGGAACTAGAAAAATCAACATTATGAAGATCCTAAGCAAGACAGCCCTGTGGCTACTGCCGTTGTTGCTGTTCGCTTTTAGCCAACCGAATGCGGAATACCGGGTTATCCATACTTCCGTGGACAATATGGAAAATCCGACCGGTGTAGAATTGGAGACTTTCTTTTTTAGCTGGAAACTGGACGCTACGGAGCGGCAGGTCAAACAGTCCGCCTATCAGATCCTATTGGCGGATGCTGAAGATTTTTCAAAAGCCCATCTCATCTGGGATAGTAAAAAAATAAAACAGGAACAGAGCATTTTAATTCCCTACAAGGGGCCAAGTCTGCAACCCGGGAGGACTTATAACTGGAAGATCAGGTCCTGGTCGGATAAGGGCCATGCGTCTGACTGGAGTGCGGTCGCTCAGTTTACCACCGGGTTGTTTACGGAAGCAGACTGGAAAGGTGCCGAATGGATCGCCTACGATCAGATGCCGCCCGAAAACCGGCTGGTGCCCGGAATTCACCATCCCGGAAAAGCGTATCGAGGGAAAGATCTGGGATTCCATAAATTACCGATTTTCCGCCGGGAGTTCAGCCGTCAGAAGCCATTGAAAAAAGCGATGGTGTTTGTCACTGGTCTGGGACATTATGAACTCTATCTAAACGGTGAACAGGTCGGCAATCGGGTACTGGCACCGGGCTGGACCCACTACGATGCAGAGGTGCTCTACAATATTTTCGACTGTACCGAACAGATCAAATCCGGCACCAATGCCCTGGCAATGATGCTGGGCAACGGTTTTTTTGTTGTACCCAACAGCCGTTACCGCAAGGTGATGACGGGCTACGGCAATCCCATGCTGAAATGCCGGCTGCAACTGATCTACGAAGACGGTACCGAGGAGAACATCGTCTCGGATACCAATTGGAAGACCATTCCCGGCCCCATTACCTATTCCAGCATGTACAGCGGTGAGCACTACGATTCCCGCCTGGAACCGGATAATTGGCAACTGGCCGGTTTTAACGACCGGGACTGGCAAGCGGCGATCCGCGTCCCGGCTCCCTGTGAAGAGCTGAAACCGGAGCGGGATTATCCGGTTGAAGTTACTCAGGAATTGTCGCACGGGGAACTATACGCCAATCAGGAACAAGAAAATTCCTGGACCTATGATTTCGAGCAGAATGCATCGGGAATGTTCCGGGTCAGGGTGCAGGGCCAACCGGGCGATACGATCCGATTGGTACCCGGTGAACTGATCTTTGATAGCTACGCCGTCAACCAGAAGGCGACCGGCAGGACGCACGACTATAGCTACGTACTGAAAAGCAATAAACCGGAAATCTGGCAACCCCGATTTACCTACTACGGTTTCCGCTACATACAGGTGGATCGGGCGGTGCCCGCGGGAAAGGAAAATCCGGATGAACTGCCTGTGATCCTCGATCTGAAGATGCTCCACATGCGCAACGCCATGCCGGAAACCGGGCAATTTGCCACTTCTCATCCTTTATTCAGCCAGATCAACGATCTGATCCGCTGGGCTATCAATAGCAATGTGCAGAGTGTAGTCACGGATTGTCCGCACCGCGAAAAGCTGGGGTGGCTGGAACAAACCTATCTGATGGGGGGAAGTATCCACTACAACTACGACGTTTACGGCTTGTATAAAAAGCTGGTCAACGATATGATCGTGGCCCAAACCGACGAAGGGCTGGTGCCGGCCATTGTTCCGGAATACGTGCGTTTCGGCGGAGATTTCACGGACTCACCGGAATGGGGAAGCGCCGGGGTGATCGTACCCTGGCTGATCTACAAATGGTACGGAGATCAATCAGTACTACGGAAAGCCTGGCCGATGATGGAAGCCTATGTGGCCTACCTCCGCGATAGATCTGAGGACCATATTGTTTCCCACGGACTGGGCGATTGGTACGATCTCGGCCCGGAACGTCCCGGCTACTCCCAACTGACCCCCAAGTCCCTCACCGCCACTGCGATCTATTTTTACGATGTACAATTATTGAGTAAAATAGCCGAATTATTGGGTAAGCATGAGGCACAAAGGGAATACCACAACTGGGCGGAAGCAATTAAAACTGCATTCAACTGGGAATTCTTTGATCCGAAGACGAAGATCTATTCTACGGGTAGCCAGACGGCTATTTCCATGCCGCTGGTGCTGGGACTGGTCGCGGAGGAAGACCGTGCGGAGGTGGAAGCGACGCTGGTCCGATCTATCGAAAATTCGGATTTTGCCCTCACCGCCGGTGATGTTGGTTTTCATTTTCTGGTCAAAGCCCTGCAGGATTCCGGGAACGGATCGATCATTTACCGAATGAACGCCCGGGATGATGTACCGGGTTACGGCTATCAATTGAAGAAAGGTGCCACCGCCCTGACCGAATCCTGGCAGGCACTGGAGGTGGTTTCGAATAACCACCTGATGTTGGGGCACATCATGGAATGGTTTTACAACGGTTTGGCCGGAATTGGTCAGGCAGCCGATGGCGTGGCCTACAAGGAGATCGTGATCCAGCCGCAGATGCTCTCCGAGATCGGGTATACGGAAGGTAGTTTTGAAACGCCCTACGGTAGCGTACGCTCTGCCTGGAACCGGACGGATTCGCGGATAGAGTTGGAGGTAAACATCCCGGTAAACACCACCGCTACAGTCGTATTACCGGCTACGGAATTGTCCAAACTGACCGTAGATCATCTACCGCTGAGCGCTTCCGGAATACGATTTGAAGAGGACGCTTCCGGGGAGCATATCCGCGTTTTTGTAGGTTCGGGAGAGTACGGGTTTGTGGTTAGCTTATAGCCAGACTCTTTTATTCATTCGGCTTCGTAAATTAGTATTCCGCATTTTCACCTTCCCGCTTTTTCTTGTTAGAGGTGAGCAAGACATCATTGGTGGCAGAACTCCCTTTTTTATCCTGACACAAAATTGGATTGGGATCTGGCGCTTTATAGACCGTCCGGATCAAACCGCTTTGTGTCAAGCATATAATTTCCCGTACCTAACCATCGTTAGTCTAATCTAAACGGCACCCGGACCACTACGGATCAAAGCCCCTCTTAATGATCTGAACCGGTTTATTCAGATCCGGTCGCCAATCTTTGATGGCCGGAGCAAATTGGGCCTGCTGTAATCCAGCTGGGCCTTTGCCACATTGGCCACCCTAATCTTTAAACATCAATCAACACACCAACTTCATGAAAAGGCATCTCTTTGTACCGCTCTTTCTATTGCTCATTCTGCTATCCTGTCAGCGATCGGAAACCGGCATTCCCGGGCAGTCCGGTGTGACGGCCGAAAATGCCCTGGCTAGCTATCTCGATAATGATGACCCGACTTTTTCCTGGGAAGTAAGGACCACCTACGATATTGCGGGCGTCAAGGTTTACGATCTGCTGCTTACTTCCCAGACCTGGCGGGAACATCGCTGGGTGCACCAACTGACCATACTGGTTCCGCCGGAAAATAATTACGATGGGGCATTGCTCTACCTCAATGGACGGGGCATTCGGGACGGCGAACCCGACTGGCGCGGATCCAATGAGATCACCTCTTTGGTGCTGGCCCAGGTAGCGCTGAAAAATAAGGCGATCACCGCCGTTCTGTGGCAGGTGCCAAATCAACCGCTGTACGATAATCTGAGTGAAGATGCCCTAATCTCCTATACCCTGCACCAATTCAAAGCGGACGGCGATTTTACCTGGCCCCTGCTGTTCCCGATGGTCAAAAGCGCCGTAAAGGCCATGGACGCGATCCAGGAATTCAGTCAGGAAGAACTGGCCGCCAGCATCGATCGTTTTGTGCTGACGGGTGCCTCCAAGCGCGGTTGGACAAGCTGGTTGACCGGAGCTGCCGACCAGCGGGTAGCCGCCATTGCACCCATGGTGATCGATGTGTTGAACATGCCGGTCAATCTGCAGTACCAGCTTGACGTCTGGAATGATTACAGCCCCCAGATCAATGACTATGTGGATCTCGGCATTGTGCAGGAAGTAGAAACGGGCAGAGGCCCGGAAATTGCCCGGATGATCGACCCCTACGCCTACCGGGCGAACCTGACGATGCCCAAACTGATCGTCATCGGCACGAATGACGAATACTGGCCGGTTGACGCGATCAAGCACTATATTGACAATATCCCGGGAGAAAATTTGATAACCTATCTGCCCAATGCGGGCCACGATCTGGGTGGGGGAGAAGCGGCCATTCGGGCGATCAGTGCCTTTTTCGGTCAGACCCTTAACGGAGCGCCTCACCCGCAAATCCAGTGGGATCTGAATTACGATAGCCGGGGGATCAGCCTGGAAGTTAACGGTACGATGGATGCGCTACAGTCGGTTGCGCTCTGGTGGGCCGATTCGGAAGATCGCGATTTTCGGGATGCCAGCTTCACCAAGCAGGACCTGGACCTGCCGGGCGGGGCGGAACTTACCACTCCAATCGATTATCCCGACTCGGGATTCCGGGCATTCTACGTGGATCTGGAATACGCGGATGCCAACGGTGGCACCTACACCTTAAGTACCCGCATGTTTGTCGCAGATACGGATGAAGTATTCGTAGATTGAAAATGAAATAGAAAGGTTTGGGAATCATTCCGGATCTCCGGAGAAATGCTCCCAAACCTTTCCAGTCGGTTTAGTTAGCGATCAATACTTTCCGGGAAAATTGCCGACCGCCGATTTCCACCTGGACTAAAAATAGCTCGGCGGAAAGCTCAATATTCGACAGGGGGATCTGCAGGAGATTATCACCGCTGACCATTTCCCGCCGGATGGTGTGCAACACCCGACCGTGGAGGTCCGTCAGTTGGATATTTGCGGTCGAGTAAGCTTCGGAGGATACCAGCAGGTTCAGCGTTCCCGCTTTACTGATCGGATTGGGGAACAGCACTTTCAGGTCATAGCGATTGCCTGCACTATTCACCCGCTGGATATGACTACTGATCCCCGCCGGTTCCGCTTCGTAACAATCGGTACTTTTCAATTTTTTACTGATGATCAGGCCGCTTTCGTCCATCCATTCGATCGTCAGGTATTCCTTGTTCAGACCGGGTACGTCATCGGTAGTGAAATAGTTATTCCCCGGGGATGCATTGATCACGCCACTCTGATTATCATCATCGTGACTCCAGGAAACCTCCACCGCGAATGAATTGGGGTTGACCACCAGCCATTGCAGTTCACCGGCTACATCGTAATCACAATCGGCATAACTTTTCAGGTTATTTACCTTTAGGCCGTTACCTGCATACGCTCCGATGGGAGTAATGGCAATACCGTTCTCATCCACCAGCGGATTACCGAAGAAATCGGTGGCCGGAGTTTCCGGGATGTGGGAAAAGATGCCGGTTCCGGCCTCCGGGAAAGCCGGATGTGGCCGCTCTTCACCGGCTTTGATCGCCGGGCTGTCCTTGAACAGGCGGTAGCCGTCGGCTTCCAGTTTGCCGGCTTCAACGTATTTCGGATCGGCCTGGATCGCAGAGGCATCCAGTTGTGTGAAGGCAGTATTGATGTCTCCGAAGAACAGGTTATTCGAAACGTCCAGCGGCCCCGGATTGGTGGATAACAATAGCTCCGCACCGATCGTCGAATTGTTTTCGGTCTGGAAGATGTTATTGTAAATAAAGGCGTCCTCACCGTTGATGGAGATATCCGGTGTAAATCCGTTGCCGACGTAAACGGAGTTGTTGTAGATGTAATTCCCGGCCGACAAAATGCCGTTATTACCCGCATAATCGGAGATCCAGAGGGTATTCCCCTTATTGTCCCGCAGTCCGTCATTGACACTGATGTTGTACCGCCAGATGCTGTTGATGTTGTCACCGAGTATTTCGACAAAGCCACCTTCGGAATCTTCCGAATAATTGTACTGGAATAGAACATTCTTATTGCCGTAATCGATGTGCATGCCGTAGGAGTCACCACTGCCCCGCACGTGTCTGGAGATATTGTGCTGGGCAATAATATTGGTGCAGCTGAAGAACCAGGCTCCGCTGCCGCGACCGATCATCTTATCGGGAACAGTCTTAGCGCCGGTAGCGTGAAAGACATTGGACTCAACTAGGGCGTTGTAGGCGTTGGACAGGACGATACCCGAACCGCCGTTCTCCCATACCGTATTGTTGCGGAAAATGATCTCCCGGTTTTTGATGAGGTCCCGCTCGATCGTTTCCGAGCCGTTAAACCGCCTTCTGGCCCAGAATCCGATCTTACCGATCCGGGAGAAATAGCAGTCTTCCACAATAATGTTTTCCATGTATTTAACGGACCCCGGGTTGCTGTTGCTCGTTTCGGCAAAGATCCCGGTTACCTGGATGGCATTGAATGGTACGAGATTGATATCGGAAACGGAGAAAACGTCCGTTATCGTCAGGTTCCGGAAGGTAAAATTACCGGTGATCCCGTCGCTGTCATTCAGCAGTAATATTCCGGACGCGTAAGTGTCGGGAACCCCGGTCCGTGAGCTGCTACGGGGATTGGTGATGTGCAGATCGGAAATTTCAATATTGCTTTTATTGATGATGACGATCGTCTCTGCGAATGATCCCTGGCCATCGTCGGCCATACTGCCGTCCAGTATCGGTTGCTCGCCGGTTCCGTAACTACTGATAACCAGCGGAGCCTCGACGGTACCACTGGCGGATACAACCAGTCTGCCGTTGAACACATCACCCGCTTTGAACAAGACCTGGTCACCGGTGATCTGACCGAGTGCCGTGGTTCGGGCCAGGGTTTTCAGAGGAGTTGCGGGAGAATAGCCGTCATTACTGTCATCGCCATCCGTAGCGCTCACGTAGATGGTCTGCGGTATGCTGGTGATCAGGGCGTTGACCTGGGCGTTATTGAAAATGACATCCTGCGAAGCCGTAGTGGCGGCAATCTGGATCTCCGTTTCTCCAAGTCCGGCGTTGGGAGTGAATTGGACGAATCCTTCCGTGCCTCCGGCTTCGATGGTAATGGTCGCGGCGGAAAGCTGGTATTGGGAACTAGTCAATCCATTGACCGATAGTGCAAAAGTTTCGGTATTCTCCACCGGGGTACCATCCGTAGAAACGATAATTTCGACGGTCTCTCCGGGCTCCAGCCGTTGCTTCGTCAGGGACAAGGCCGCGATTGGTGGCGTAAAAGCATAGGCCTCTATCCAGTCGATCAGGGGGCTGGGGGTATCTCCGCCGATCGGACGAATCTCGATGCTATTGCTGCCGGCCGCGAGTTCGGCATTGATCGCAGCGTAGCGGGCCGCACCCTCGAAACAAAAATTCCCTACGGGCAGGGAAGTGATCCGGGTGGCGACTCCGTTGATGAAAACATCCAGGCTCTGCGTGGCACCTTTACCGAAGTAGGCGAATCCGATCTTATAGTAGCCGGCATCGGTTACTTCCACATTGTTGAAACTTAGGGTATTACTTGTCGACTTGTCGAGTTTTACAAAAGCCTGTTCGGAAGCATTGTCACAGCCGGAAACGACCGTAGCGCCCCCAGAAAGACTTCCCGTTTCGGCTTCGGCAAACCACTGGTGGACGGGGAATTCGCTCAATTCCAAACGATCCAGAAAAGGAGATGGCTGCCCCTGCACGGGCGCCAGCGTGAGGTAATTGGTTCCCGCCTGCAACGGCAACCTAACGGTGGCGCTAGCGGCCGGACCTTCAAAACACCAGGAGGCGGGTAAGAAGACCTTTTCCTTTACCGGAAAGCCATTGACGTAAAGCTGCAGATAGGTAGACGAGGATTTATAGAAATAGTCGATGGTCAGTTCATAACTGCCACTGCTGTTTACATTAATATTGCCGAAAGTCACCTGATTTTCACTGTCACTCTCCAGGCGGACAAAAGCTTCGTTAGAGGCATTACCGCAGCCGGAAGCCACAAAGGCCGCACCGCTGAGAATGCCCTCTTCTGCTTCCGAACTCCAGTTGGGGGGAGGGGCAATATCTATTTTTTCTACCTGGACATTATCCAGCATAAAACTGTTGACCCCAAATTGGTAGACCTGAAACTGAGCTTTGGTGATGCCCGCAGGAATAGTAAAGGTTGCAGTGGTGGTCCCGAAACTATTGGAGGTCACATTTTCAATTCTGGCGGCATTCGTGGGATTGATCGTGCCGTTGGTGGTGCTTAATTCCACATTAGTTATGGGCATAATCGTGTTATTGCCGGCGTCGTCTTCGGTGCGAATACGGACGAAATAGACGGTATTCGTTACGGAAATATCCAGGGTAAGCCGGTAGGATTGTTCGGCTTCAACTGGGAATAATGGAGATCGCAGGAAGTGGTCGCCGCCGGTCGTATTGGAAGCGAGCAGTACCTGGGTGGAATTGCCGTTGGTGCCGGATGCTATTTCGGAAGATCCATTGGACAGATCCGTATATCCAATTGCACTACCCGCAGTACCGAGGGAATAAGCTTCAAAATTTTCATCGTAAACCAGATCCGGTACGATGCGCTCGGTGGAGATGTTGTCCAGCATGAAACTGTTGACGCCAAACTGGTAGATCTGGATCTGGGCGCCGGTCATCCCGGCCGGAACGCTGAAGGTGGCCGTTGTGGTAGCGAAGCTATTGGCCGTTACGTTTTCGATCCTGGAAGGGTTACTGGGGTTGACATCGCCGTTACCGGGCACCAGCGTTACATCGGTTGTCGACAATACGATATTGTTGCCGGCAGCGTCTTCCGTTCTGATCCGGACCATATAAACCGTATTGGTGAGGGAAATATCAAAGCTGAACGTGTAGGTCTCATTTTCCAGGACCGGGAACAGCGGCGATCGCAAAAAGTGGTCCCCTCCGCTTGTATTGGAAGACAGCAAGACCTGGGTCGCGTTACCGTTGGAACCATCAGCTACCGCTGAAGTCCCGTTTCCCGTATCAGTGAATCCGATGGTACTGCCCGCGGTACCGGTGGCGTAGGATTCAAAATCTTCCTGGAGGGTTTGGGCGTAATTCGGGAGGCTGAGTACTAATGCTAAGAGGCTGCAATAAAGAGCTTTCATGGTCTTATTTTTGTGGTAAAATCAAATCATTTGACCGATTTTGCGAAATCATTGACTGATTTTATAGCTTCGATCAAAATAATTATTGGATCAAAGGTAGCTGAAGGGAATATTGAAAAAGGGTGGGAATTGGTTCAATAACAGGGGTATATTAAGCCAAATCGCTATTTGAGAAGCTCTTTTTGGTGAAAGTTACCTATGGAGAGATTAAAAAAATTACGAGATCGGCCGGAGATCAGGATCCGTAGGCCCGTAAGGTAACGGAAATGCGCCGGCCGGTATATTTTGTAAAATGGGGTACCTCATGGGTAAAGTGTTTATTGGTGTCCCAGGGAATGATCAGTACATCGCCGTTGACGACCGGAAAATCCAGGAAGCCCTCTCCCCGGAATGGTCGAAAGCGAAAAATCCGGGTTTCTCCGTGGGATATGGTTACAATGGGCGTTCCGGGTACCAGCCCTTTGGTAGAATCGCGGTGCCGACCGATGTAGTGTTTCGAACTACCATCGTACCAGTTGATGAGCAAACTGTTTAATTCCGGGTGGATATTTTCCTGACACCATTGGAGATATTTTTGGTGCCCGGCGTGGATCGGCAGGGCATTGTTCCTGGAGCCGGTATATTCGTAATTTTTGCCGTAAGCCTGTTGCCATCTCGGCGTAGGTACGCGCTTGCCGTGTATGACTACTTCGTGAAAGTCATCGGGGTGCTCCCGCCAAAGTGCAGCAAAATCCGGTTGATCCAGTTTGAAGCGATCGACCTGGTGGTATTTTTCAATGAAATGATCACTATCCAGGAATAGCTTTTCAAATTCATTGCTCTGATCAGCAGCAAAAAGATCCAACTGGCTCATTTGGTCTGGTTTGAAGTATGAATGAATACGCTGCAAGAAGCAACGGAAATTTAGCCGGATAAGTTTCCACCGTACCGTGCTTAATACTTCCCCAAAATGAAGTCCCAACTGAGGGTTTTTCAACTATTCGATCCGTTCCCGGTCTTTGGTAATAAAACAAGCTAAAGTAATGATCGAAATGATAAGAGTTTCCCTTTTGATAGTAGGGATCGCCATGTTTACCGGTATAACCGACGGCAAAGCAGCCCTTCTCCCCGATACGCTGAAGACCAATACGATCTTGTTTCGGGTGACGCACCCCGATCGGGATCAAATCTCCTATCTTTTCGGCACCCATCACGCTTTTGGGGAGTCTTTTTTTAACGAACTGCAGCACGCGGGTGATGCCCTCGGGAGCTCCGATCTGCTCATCAAGGAAAATCTGAATATTCCCGGTCACCGCGCCGAAGACATTATCAACCTAAGGACTTCAACCACTTCCTGGAAGAAGTTTTTGAACCATTCCGATCTGGCTTTCGTCAGCAATGTTCTGGCGGCAAGTCCGGTCGATCTCCAAAAAATGACGCCCACGGAACTGCATACCGTTTTGAGCAGATATTACAAAGAGAAAGTCTGCCTCAGTAAAGATCCGACGGACAGCCATCTAACTCTCGACGATTATATCGGTAGTCTGGCGGAAGCCCATCGGATAAGAATGGTCGGACTGGAAACTACCGAAGAACAGATCGAACTGATCAATCGCGATGTACGGGGGATGCCCCGAAAAGTGCATAAAAAGAGACTAGCCGCGATCATTGATCGCCTCAGGCGTAAAAGTGATGATAACTGTCGGGAAATAGAATGGTACCGAAAGATGGATTTTGATTACCGGCTTACCCAGGCCTGTCAAAATCGTTTGGTCTTAACGGACCGAAACGAGCGTTGGATGGCAGAAATCGAGCCCTATTTGAAAACCAATAACTGTTTTATTGCGGTAGGACTGAGCCATTTGATGTTTGAATGTGGGCTGATCGCGCAGTTAGAAGAACGGGGATATACTATTGTACCGGTGGCGGTGAGGTGAGTGATCCATACTCTGCGTATCTGAATCCTTCGGTACTTCAAAAGAATGAATGTAGGAGAACCCCATTACCTCCAAGGTCTCATTTTCAATTCATTACCAGTAGGAAAAAGGCTGGAGCTGTACCAGGAACGGGAACTAATCCCCGCATTTAGCGATTAGAACCTTTACTGATCAGTCAAAGCTAAACTTGACGCAGACCGGTTTGGAGTACCCAGACCGCTTGTACGTTAGGTTCATTTTTTAAATTAAATCCATCCTACTATGATGAAAACGACATTCAAGCAGACCCGGGAGAAGATCCACATCGGACCTGCCGTTACCTACGAGAACCTATGTATTTTCCCTTTGATCAGTAGTCAGGATAGTGCCTTGAATTATCTGGGCATGAAAACAGCTTTGACTAAAAAACTGATCGAGATCCAGGAAATCAGTGAGGCCGGATCCGTACCTGATCTGAATGTTGTCAACCACTCGGAATTACCAGTCCTGATCGTTGATGGGGAAGAACTGGCCGGCGCTAAGCAGAACCGGATCGCCAATACTTCCATTTTGCTGGCGGCCGGAACTACCACCAAGATCCCGGTGAGCTGCACGGAGCAGGGACGTTGGCGGTACAACAGCCGGTCGTTTTCCGACTCCGGTATTGTGATGTCTTCGAGAGCCCGGGTGAGCAAAAACCACCGGGTAAGCTCCAACCTGAAGCAGGCGAGAGGTTTTGACGCCGAACAAAGAGAAGTCTGGCGCGATGTGGAAAGTCTGCATTTCAGAGGGTCTACACGTTCGGATACACACGCCATGAAAGATGCTTACGAGTTGAAGCAGAAACAAATAACAGCTTACGTCCAGGCCTTTCCACTGGAGGCAGGACAAAAGGGAATGATCGTCTTTATGAACGGTGAGTTGGCCGGGATGGATTATGTATCTCGTTTTGCCGCCTACGCGGATGTACACGAAAAGTTCCTGAAGAGCCATGCGATCGAAGCTCTGACGGAGATCAAGACCGGCTGGTCGGTCGACGGCTTTGAGGAAACAGCCGAAATGTTCCTGGACAATTTGCTGACCCTGCCCGCCACCGAACACCCTTCGGTCGGACTGGGAAAAGATTTTCGGCTGGAAGGACCGGATGCCGGTTCCGCTATGCTGACCTTCGGCGAAGAAGTTGTCCACTGGAACGCCTTCCCGAGTTCCATGATCGATAATCCGGGGCGGTACATCGGTTAGTGAGCTCAACTAATCGTTTTTCACCGATAACTTATACTTGCCTGGAAGCGGTTTGGGGTAATGCTCGAACCGCTTTCCTTCATTATAGAATTTACTTAATGAATTTTCCGAAACGAAAATTTACCCTTATCTTATACCAAGGCTTAACCTAACCCAAACCTAACACCTTGCGAACCCTGATCCTACTCACTACGCTGATCACCGGCCTCGTGCTGCCGACGGGCACCAATGCAGTGGTGTATCACCATCCCGTCCAATTCAAATCCGAACTTTCACTCCTCTCGTTAAATCTCTTGGATCAGCAAGGTTTAAATAACTCATCGATCCATATTAAAACTCTGGAAAAGCAACTGGGGCGGAAACTGAGGTTCATGGAAAGGGTTGGGCTTTGGATTTTCCGGCGAAAAATGAAAAAAGCTGCCCGGCGTCAATTTAAGGGGAAGTCCCAACGGATCCCTAATGGTAGAGCGCTGGTACTGACCCACAAGCGAAAAGCCAATAAGGTTCGCTATATCCGGATCGGTCAAAAGGTGGCGGTCCTGTCCAAAGGTGCTAGCCAAAAGATTGAAGGTAAACTTGTGGATATTCAGGAGAACAGTGTCGTTATCAGCAAAAAAAGTGGAGAAATAGTTGAAGTCCCGATCAATGATGTTTTTCGGATCAGTAAAAAATCAAGCGGTGCCGCGATCGTTCGGGTGATCGGGGCCATATTCCTGATCATTTCGATTCCTTTTTTCGTTCGCGGGGGCCAGGAGAAAAAATCAGCTAATCAGACATCAGGTTGCGCAACCAGTGCCGCTGCGACCGCCGCGGCGATCGCGCTGATCACTTTTGGCTATACGCTCCTTTTGATTGGCCTGGTGCTCCTGATCATTGGAATAGCGGCTGCCCAAAGTTCGTACGATCTGACGGAAGGCTCGGATTGGGAACTAAGCGCCAAAAAGGCAGATCAGGGATCTTAAAAGCTTGCGCAGTTTTGGGAAATATTCCTATCCGGCACAAGCCACTAAGCGGAAAACCTTAAACATAGTCTTCACTCCAATCCCATTTTTTGTGCAAGGCTTCCATTTCTTTTAATTCGAGTATTTCGGATTCGGACATTTCTTCCAAAGGCGGGAGATCGGCTCTTTTTTGCCGGTAGAGTCTGATCATTTCCTTTTCAACTTCTTCTCTTTGCCATTCTTTGGAGAGGGCTCCCGAGTTGGGTAAACCGAAGGCAGACAGATAAAGAATAGCCAATACCATAACGAAAGCGGGGATAGGTAATCTTAGCCAAAAACCGACCGACGGTAAGTAAAAACTCAACATCAGTAAGATTATCGTCGTGAAGGAAAACACAATAGCACAGATGAAAAAGGCCATTTTTGCTTCTACTTTTTTCTTGGCCTTTTTGCGGAGGTCCTGATCCATTTTAGAGATTTCAGATGAGTAAAAAACCTGGGTGCAGTAAGGTGCTTTTCAGGTGTATGATCGGGGCTCAATTTCCGGGCTTGCCCAGCAAAGCACAAGATGAATAGACGGACGAGCCGATAGGATTGACGAAAGGCGTGAATCCTCATTAGGGATATTGAACTTTGCTCAAAACCGTACTTTCAAAAGATCAGCTTGCGGAAGTTTGTACCTTGCTTATCTTAGAGACGATTTTCTACAATGGTAATTCTGCATAACCCTCAAACCATCTTAAAGTATGGCCCGCTCCAGGTTTGTTCTAGCCTTAATCGTGTGGCTGACCACCAGCCTTTCCGGTTTCCCGCAAAAGGCGGCGGCGGATCAGCAGATACTGGATTTTGACCTTGCTCTGAAGCAATACCTGGAGGTTGAGAAAAAAATCGGGGGCTATATCCGGACGCCTAATGGTCGGTTACATTACCTGCGGATCGGCCCCCGGACCGGCCAAACCCTCATCTGGCTGCACGGTACTTACGGGCACGCCTATGATTTCCTGGACTTTGCCGACATCCTGGCCGCCCGTGGCTATCAGGTCATCGCGCTGGATTACTACGGACACGGTCAGACCAAAATACCGGAGCATCCGGTTTCCATCTACCATCTCGCTGACGATCTAAAAATGCTGATGGATCATCTTGTTATCGATGGAGCGATTGTAGGCGGTCTGTCCAGGGGAGGTACGATCGCCACGGCTTTTTACGATGCCTATCCGGAGCGGGTGAAAGCGCTGATCCTGGCCGATGGAGGATCGGTTTCCTGGGTTACGGAAGTACAAAAGTTGTCGGAAGAAGAAGCCGGTCAGCGATTCGGACAATTTGAGGCACCGGTGAGCCAAGCATATCCCACGCAGCGTCAGGCTTACGATGCGCTGCAATTCGGTCCGGACAGCTCCAAACACTTCAGGAAACTGAATGCTATCCAGTACATCGATACGGTTGGATGGAGTTTTAATTACAATCTGGCGCAATGGTTATGGGAAGACAATCTGGAACACGTGCTGGACGGCGCTTTCCGGCCCACCACCGTACCCCTGTTTGAGGCAAGTAACACCATGCTCAATCCCAGTATCGTCTACCGAAATCTGGACGTGCCGATGTTGATCATCGATCCAGTAAAGGCCGGAGACTGGCTGATGGATTTTGAAGATGAGAACCGGGCGCTTCGGGACCAGCACCCGGAATGGATCACCCATTTGATCTACGAAGACACCTACCACAATATGCAGTTGGACCAACCCGAACAGTTCCGCTCGGACATCCTGGCCTTCTTAAAAAAAGTAGGCAGGTAAGATTTTCAAACTCTAATATACCGGATATGGCCATCGACGGATCAGCAGGTAAGGACAGAAGCGGCTACTGGGATAGATTTCGGTCCCGCTTACTGCGGGATTTTGAGGCAATTTTTGGGGTGTCTTACCAGATCTGGGTGATCAATACCAGCGACGAAGCGGAACTTTTTCTCTGGGAAAACTGGCAGAGGCTCTATCTGCTAGTGGACACTTTGCTGCGTACCAGCAGGGATGATGCTTTCATTCGGACCTATCAGTCATTTGAATTTGAAAATAAATGGTTGGGGTTTGGCCGAATGAAATGGAACGAAACCAACAACCAAAAATGGACCTCTAAATACCGGTCGATAGCGTACCAGAACCGGAAGCTGCAGTTCTTCAATACGGAGATCTGGGCGCCCGACTGGAATACCTGCATTAAAAACGGACGTGGCCCCGATGTATTCATCAATGTTTATCATCACGAAACCATTAAGGAGATCCGGGAAGGAATTGTGATCGCGATCCCGCGCAGCGCTGCCCGGAGTAAGGACGCACTGCTAAAACTTACCATTGAAGCTTTGAGCGATGCGATCCCTCAATCAACAATTGCAACGGTGGACCGCCACTGGAATCCCGGAAAGGGTTTTGTCAATAGGGTAGAGGATATGAATGCGCAGGAGCTATTGAAAATTGTAAACGGAAACCGATAGGATAAACCGGTAATTTTAGAAATACTCCCAAGCCAGGGAGCGATAAATTATTTCATATCAGTCCGTAACATTTTTACAAACAGTTTTCAAATTCACCGAACACGGCTTTTATCCTGCTTGTTATAGTAGTGTATTTCAAAATTCAGAAATGCCTATTTATTAACCTGATAAAACCATTATATTATGTTACGTTATGCATTAATTTTCTTCGTTGTTGCCATTATCGCAGCCGTTCTTGGATTTGGTGGATTTGCCGGTGCTATGGCCGGAATCGCAAAGATCCTTTTCTGGGTATTTATTGTACTGCTGGTAGTATCTCTACTGTCCGGTGCCGTGAAAAGAGTATAAACAGAACTAATATAACGCCAAAAAGATATATTCAATTTTGGCATAGACAGTAACGAAATACAGATAGTTTATTCCGATAAATTGTCTGGAGAAGACGGTTCCTTCCCGATTGGGTTGGGACCGTCTTTGTTTGTTTAAATGTGCTAAGGTGTGAATGTTTTAAAGTGTGAACGTGAGTTTCTGGTAAGGAGATGTGGCCACGTTCCTGTAATGCACCAAATCACCTGTTGTCAAGTATAATTTGCCACTTTTCATAATCGCCCCTATATCATTCCTTACCCTTAAATTCACTTTTCAGGTGCTTTTCGTAGTAGGCATGGGAGTAAAGATCTACCCGGCTTACCGGATCATCGACATGGCCAAGTACCCTAAAAGTCGCAAAATCTTTGGGCTGCATTGAGGCCAGGGTTTGGTTGGCGATCTTTTTATCGTCTACCCAGATCGCGTATTCACTGGCATCCTGCCACTTGTTTAGCAACTGGGTGGTTAAAAAGTCATTTTTCGGAGCCGGCGGCGGAGCGGGGACGTCCATTCCCACTTCATTGGTCCATTCTCCCGGAACCGGAGGGACCGTGACTGCATCTTTCTGCGGATCAGTCAGGGTGCAGGAACAAATGAGGGCCACGGCAAATAAGGTGATAATCGATGTAAACTTTTGCCAGAAATTTACACTGGAAATACTTTCAATTTTCATCATGAGAAAACGTTTTTTGGTAAGTGAAAAATTTAGTGGACTAGCCAAGGGAAAGGATCTTCCTTTCACGATCTGAGCCAGTAGAAGTTGCTGGTACAAAGCCACATTACGATGCTTTCGCAAAACGGATCGATCACAGAGGAATTCGTGATTCATCCGGATAGCCCTTTTGAAAAAATAAAGCAGGGGTTGGTACCAGAATAGCAGACCGAGACATTCGATAAACAAAATATCCAGGCTGTGTTTTTGGTGTTGATGCGCTTGTTCGTGCTCTAATATTTGGACCGGTATTTTGTGGTTCCTCCATCGGTCGGCGGGAACGAAAATGAAGTGAAAAAAGGAATAGATAGGGGTTGGTTCGTTGAGCAACACTAGTTTGCTGTTTCCTACGCTTTGAATTTCCGAACTTTTTATCCTGCTGGCAATATTCCTGATGCTATTCGTCAATCTGATCAATTTTACCAGGACGCCTATCCAGTAGATCATTAACAATACGGGAATAGCACTACCGCCTTCACCGGAAAGCGAACTTCCGGAACCTGTGCCTTTCAGGTCATTACCTAAAATCTCGTGGTTAGAAACCACCGGGACCATCTGGGTGGGAATTGTAATTTCAAAGGTTAATAAAGGGGCGCCGAAAGCAATGATCAGGCATAGGAGGAGATAGATCCGGTTGAAGGTAAAGCTATGCAGATGGGATAATACAATACGGTACAGTATCCAGGTGACAGTCAGGCAGAAGGTAGACAAGACAACATATTCGATCATACTTCTCTTTTTTGGAGGTGCCGGTCATTGATCTCCGGGATACCTTCTGATTGATCATCAGTTGTTTGGAGTGGATTTTTCTATTAAAATAGATTTGTTTCTACAAATGTAGAATAAAAATCCTGCTTTTGCAAGACTATGGTAACAAAAGCCGCTTTTCCCATATCATTTCGGCATCTGAACAGATAGGAAATTTCCATAATGTCGGTCGATTACCGAACATCGCGGCCGCTGGTCCGATTACCGTAATAGCAGCACATCTTTTTGAATGATATACCTGCCCCAAGGTCATTTAATGTATTCTAAAGATTGTTCCTATTTTTTCATCCACGAGTGTTCCTGATTTTTAGCAGTTGGCCCGTAAAGAGGGTTTATTTGATGGTGCTATCGGTTGGTACGGTCACTTAGCTACGGCTGGGTTCCGGTACGGTCCGCAAGCCTGGTCAAATAACGGACTCTATTTGGCTTGCTGCCAAAATTTCAGACTCGATCTAATCAATTCATCCCTCATGAACAAAATTGATCCATGGGACAGCCCAAATGCCAATGACCGGCAATTATCTGTAGACGAAGCGAAAATACTGGACCAGCTTGGACTCACCGGAGATTCGCGCCGAAAGTTCCTCAGCCGGGTATCGGCCGCCAGTCTGAGTGTCCTGGCTTCTCCTTTTTTTACCGCCGAAGTTTTCGGAAAAGCGATCAGTAATAATCCTGCGGCAAGTCCGGAAGAGCTGCTCAACGTGATCCTGGTGGATCTGCGCGTGAATGATACCGTAAAACCGCTCCAGCTGGATTCCCGCATGACTTTACTGGATGCTCTGCGGGAGCGCCTGCAACTGACCGGCACTAAAAAAGGGTGCGATCACGGTCAGTGCGGAGCCTGCACGGTAATGATCGACGGTAAACGCAAGTTATCCTGCCTTACCCTGGCGGCTACCTGTAAAGGCAAAGAGATCACCACCATCGAAGGCCTGGCCGGGGAGGATGATCTGCACCCCATGCAGGCTGCATTCCTCAAACACGACGGTTTTCAGTGCGGGTACTGTACGCCCGGTCAGATCTGTTCGGCGGTCGCTCTACTGGACGAAGCGAAGGAGGGGGAAGCAAGTTACGTCACCGAAGCAGTTGGGGAAATAAAGGAGGATATACAGCTTTCCGAAGAGGAGATCCGCGAACGCATGTCCGGCAATATCTGCCGCTGCGGAGCCTATAATAACATTGTTCAGGCGATTATGGAAGTGCAGTCCGGGGAAGAAACACCGGCCCGCTGGGAGTTTGCTTCCGCCGAACAAATGAAAAAGGCAAAGTCATCCTAAGCAAATATCCGGAGTCTTCGGTCTATCTATATTCAACCGGAACCTACCTTCCGGGGTCAATCCATTTCAATTGAAAATCAATACCCTATGAGACCATTTGTTTTTACCCAGGCCCAAAACCAGGAGCAGGCACTAGCGGCGGCAGCCGCCAACGAGACGGCCAAATACCTGGGCGGCGGCACCAATCTGATCGATCTGATGAAGGAAGATGTTGAACGTCCATCCGAGTTGATCGAAGTTGCCGGGCTGGGTTTTCAGGAAATAAAATCTAATCAAAACGGCGGTTATACACTGGGAGCGATGCTCAGCAACGCCGATACCGCTAATCATCCGGATATTCGCCGGCATTACCCACTGCTGTCCATGGCCATGCTTTCGGCGGCTACCGCGCAGATCCGGAATATGGCCACCAACGGCGGTAATCTCTTACAACGCACGCGCTGTCCCTATTTCTACGAAACTTCCATGCCCTGTAATAAACGGGAACCGGGTAGCGGCTGTGGCGCCCGCAACGGAATGAATGCCCTGCACGCCATCTTTGGTTGGAATGAACAATGTGTAGCGGTAAATCCCTCGGATATGTGTGTAGCGCTGGCCGCAATCGGGGCTAAGGTACAGGTGCAGCGGGTAAACGGCACCACCCGGACGATCGATTTTTCCGATTTTCATCGTCTGCCGGGCGATCAGCCGGAAGCCGATAACACGCTGCAGCCCAATGAGCTCATTACCGCCATTGAGCTACCCAAGCCGGCATTTTCGAAGCATTATTACTACCTGAAGATCCGCGAGCGCTCCAGCTATGCGTTTGCCCTAATCTCCGTCGCTGCCGGCCTGCAGATCGAAAACGGAACTATTGTCCGGGCCGGACTAGCCATGGGTGGTGTAGCCCACAAGCCCTGGAAACTAACGCGAGCCGAGGAGTTTCTGACCGGCAAACTACCGCAAACGAAAAATTTTGAACAGGCGGCAGAATTGGCGATGCGGGAAGCCCGCCCGCTGGAGGATAACGAGTACAAGGTAGAAATGGGAAAAAAAGCGATCGTGCGGGCGCTTACCCAGGCTTACGAAAAAAACGCGTAAAACAAACACCATGAAAAACACAACACCATCAGGAACAGGAAATCCGATCGATCGGGTAGAAGGACATTTGAAGGTAAGGGGAATGGCAAAATATGCCTCGGAATTTCCGGTCAGCGGTAAAGTATACGCCCAGGCGATCAACAGTACCATCGCCAAAGGGGAGATCACGGCCATAGATACCTCAGAAGCCGAAAAACAGGAGGGCGTGATCGAGATCATCACCTACAAGAATGCCGAAAAGCTGAAGCGCTACGACGAAGAATTACCGTCTCTGTTGCCCGACGTCATCCAACCGGTGCTGCAAAGTCCCAAAGTCCACTACTACGGTGAATACGTGGGGCTGGTGGTAGCGGAGACCTTCGAACAGGCACAGTATGCCGCCCGACTGGTAAGATTTGAATACCGGACCGAGGAACCCAGGATCCACCTGGACCGGCAGCGGAGTGACGCCTACAAACCCGAGGAATCATCGGATTATTCCCGGGGCGATGTTGCGGCGGGAATGGCCGAGGCCGACGAGAAAGTCGAAGTGACCTACCATACGCCCATTGAGCACCATCACCCCATGGAGCTGCATGCGATCATTGCTTCCTGGGAAAACGGTGAGGTGAAGGCGTACGCCAGTCAGCAAATGATCGACAATGCGGCCATTACCATCGCCAATACCTTTCAGATCCCCAAGGAGAAAGTACGGGTCATTGCGCCCTATGTGGGCGGCGGATTCGGCTCTAAATTGCACGCTAAGCAACACGTAATCCTGGCCATCATGGCGGCCCGCAAGATCGGGCGTCCGGTGCAGCTCACCGTCACCCGGCAACAGATGTTTACCAATACCAATTTCCGGCAGCAAAACGAACAGAAAATGCAGTTGGGAGCCAAAAAGGACGGTACGCTGACGGCGCTGGTCCACGAAACCCTGTCGCACACGTCCACTTACGAGGAATACCAGGAATCCTGTGGTACCGTTTCCAAAATGCTTTACAAGGTGCCTAATAATAAAGTGAGCCACCGCCTGGTCCCATTGAATCTGCAAACGCCTTTCGCCATGCGCGCACCGGGCGAAGCTACCGGAAGTTTTGCCCTGGAATCGGCCATCGATGAGCTGGCCTGGAAGCTGAAAATGGATCCGATCGAATTCCGGATCAAGAACGATACGCAAACCGACCCCAGCAACAACAAACCTTTTTCTTCCCGTCTGCTGACGGAGTGTCTCCGCATTGGAGCCGATAAATTCGGCTGGGAACGGCGCAAAATGAAACCGGGCGCCCAACAGGAAGGCAACTGGCTGATCGGCTACGGCGTCAGCGGGGCATCCCGGGCGGCTCCCTACCGGGAAACCTCCTCCAAAGTCAAACTGGAGCTCAAAGGAGGGAAGGTCTACGCGACCATTCAGATGGATGCTACGGACATCGGTACCGGAAGCTATACGATCATCACCCAGACGGCTTCCGAATATCTGGATATTCCCGTGGATCAGGTGAGTGTGGAACTGGGCGATTCGCTGTTCCCCGTGACGCCCGGTTCGGGTGGATCCTGGGGCGCGGCTTCTTATGCCAACGGGGCCCGGGTGGCCTGCATGAATGCGATCCGCGAGCTCAACCAAAAACTGAATACGGACGAAGACCTGAGCATCCAGGCGTTGCTGGAGAAAAATGAACTCAGCTCCTACGAGACCACGGGTACGGCCAAACCTTCCGAAGCCTTTAAAAAACATTCGGTGTATTCTTTCGGGGCCAATTTCGCCGAGGTCTGGGTGGATAAGGATACCGGGATGTACCGGATCAAACGGATGGTCAATGTGGGTGCCTGCGGTAAGATACTCAATCCCAAGACCGCTTTTGGACAGATCATCGGCGGACTGACGATGGGCGCCGGTATGGTAATTGCCGAACAAAGCCGGATCGAACCTAAATACGGTAACTTCATCACCCGCTCCTTTGCGGATTACCACGTGCCGGTCAATCTCGATCTGGCGAATATCGATGTGGTATTTCTGCCGGAAGAAGATAAAATTGCCAACGAGATGGGCGTCAAAGGCATCGGCGAACTCGGCATTACCAGTGTGGCGGCCTCCATTGCCAATGCGATCTTCAATGCCACGGGAAAGCGGATGCGCGATCTGCCGATCACTCCGGAAAAACTGATCATGGCGGAGCCCGAACCGGATGCTATTTAAAATAAAAATTCCCCAGCCGGAGGTTTTCCCTAGCTGAGAGCAGTATTGACAAGCGGTTTGGTCCTGAATGTATTGGATACGTTGGGACCAAACCGTTTCCTGTATTATCTATCGAACGATTATAATTTAAAATCGACCCGTAATCCTTTCTCCTCTTTAACTATCGGATACTTTCCGGCCGGAATTTTGATCTCGTAGGCACGATCCTTGACTTTTAAGGTTCCGCTGTAGGCTTCTTCCATCAGGAAATATTTCTCGGAGAAGAAGGTCCGTCTGGCTCCTTCGGTCAGATCCGAATAGGATATGGACATACTGCCGAGGGACTGTTTGCTGAAATTGAGCCTGGCGATGGTTTGACGGTCGCCGATCCCCGCGATCTTCAGTTCACTGCCGATAATGCAGATCCCTTTGCCCTCACAATTTTTTTTGTTCCTTCCCAATCCGACTCCCGAAACGGTGGTATCTCCGGCAGCAGGCATGACGAAATTGGATGGTATTCCCGGGCTGGTCAGGATAAACAGCCCCAGCAGTAATTGATAATAAATAGCATTCATTTGGTGGAATTGGTTATTCAGTTTTCAATTGAATGGAAGTCTACCCAGAGTGGCGATAAAGGCACCGCCACTCTGGGTTTATTTTATCCGCCGATCTCGATCAGAAAGCCGGCTTTGGTGCGGGTAAGCTTGTGGCTTCCGGCCGGAATACTGATCTTCAGACTTTTTTCTCCCATTTTAATGGATCCGGTATAAGGGTCCTTCATCACGAATTCTTTGCCGGAAAACTGCTTCTCGATGGTCTTTTTCGTCATCGATTCGGAATAGGCCAGGATCCTGGATACACCTCCACTGCGGCTGAAGGTGATGTCGGCCTTGCCGAAGTTATCTTTCATTTCAAATTTTCCGTTGAAGGAGGCCGATACCAGACAGATACCGACGCCGTCGCAGGCAGCGGTTGGCCTGCCGTAGCCGATACCGGTGGTCGTAGTCTCGAAAAATAGTTCTGAGGATGCGGGCGCTACGGCTGCTTTATCAGCAGGTAAGAAAAACGCCAAAAGGGTAATAAGCACAGAAAATGACATGGATAATTTGGTTTAATGAGTGATTAAAAAATTGTATTGAGGCTGATCAGCATGACAAAACTATGGTGCCGGGGCAACGGAAAATTCACCCATTTGGGTGAATTTTTGGGGCAATAAAATGGCGGAAAGCAGCGCTCGCCGGGCCGGGCGTAAAGCTTCCGATGGCGGCGGAAACCACGAATAAAAGGCCTGTGGAGAGGTTTAAAGGCAGTTTCCTATCGTTGATGCTTGGAACAATACAGCGATCTGAATACTTTTATCCTTGATTAATTTCCAGGATAATGCCGCGTCCCAAGATCAGATTATGGATGTCCATTTGGATGAGCCTGCTGTCCGTAGTGCTGGTGACGGTCCTGTCGGTTTTCTTTTACCGGGCCTTTCAGACGGCCCTGAATGAGCGGGTGCTGCTGCAGTTGACTTCGGTCAAAAGATTAAAAAAAGTACAGATCGAGGCTTACCTGAACCGGATATGGGAAGATTTCACCAACGAACCGGTAGATGGCCCCAACCCTAATTCCTTTGTTATCGATGCCGATCAGTTGGACACACTGGGACGTAACGCCGGATTAGCATTTCAATCGCCCGTTGCCGGGATCTACGACCTAACGCCGTACAGCGACAGTGGAGCCTTATCCTTATTGCTCATCCGGCCATTGGATAGCCTGCAGTACGCCGTCCGGCGACATCCGGGAGCTGCCATTCAGCGTATACTGCTGGAACGCACGGGAATGGGGGAGAGCGGCGAAAGTTACCTGGTCGGTAGAGATTACCATCTGCGCTCGCTTTCCAGGTTTTTCCCGGAGCAGGCACCGTATAGTTTTAGGGCAGAAACCGAAGGGGTGAAACAGGCGCTTGCCGGAAAGCAGGGCACGGGCATCTTTCCCGATTATCGTGGCGTGATGGTCTACAGTTCCTACCAACCCATTCAATTCAAGCATCTGAACTGGGTGATCTTATCCGAAATGGACGTGGAAGAGGTACAGGCACCGCTGCTGGAATTAAAGCGACAACTGGTGGCCATCGTCATCTTTGTGTTACTCCTGGCCATCCTGATCTCCTATTTCATGGCCCGGGCGTTCTCCAAACCCATCCTCCGCATGCGGTCCCATCTGCATGACATGGCGGCGGGAAACTACGATATCACCATTAGTCCGGGTAAGGGACCGAAAGAACTGGGCGCCTTATTTACGGCGCTCGGCGATCTGAAAGCATCGATCAAAGGCGCTATTCATTTCTCCCAGCAGATCGGGCAGATGGAATTAAGCGCCGACTTTGAACCCCTCGGCGACAATGATAAACTCGGCCATTCCCTGCTGAAAATGCGGGAACAACTGATCCGCTACCACCAGTTGCAGGAGCAAAACAACCTTGCCAATCAAAAATCCTTCCTGAACGGTCAGGAAAAAGAACGCAGTCGATTGGCCAAGGAACTGCACGACGGTCTGGGGCCGCTGCTGACCAGTCTGAAACTTTCTATTCAGTCTACTGATCTGCCCGCTCCCCGGAAAACGCAATTGAAACAGCTACTGGATGAGATGATCGTGGAAGTCCGGAGAATGACTTATGATCTGATGCCCCAGGCGCTGCTCGATTTCGGAGTGGGAAAAGCGGTGGTGCATCTGACCGAAATGGTGCGAAAGAGCAGTAAGCTGAATGTACACTACGTCAATTCCATGAAAGATGATGATCCGGCAGGCCTGGATACGGAAACGCACATCAATTTATTCCGGATTATCCAGGAATTGCTGAATAATACCCTGAAGCACGCCCAGGCCGAAAATGTGCGCTTATCCCTCACTCAATTTGACGATAAGGTGGCCTTGTATTACCAGGATGACGGCAAGGGCTTTAAATTAGATGAGGTGCAATACGGTTATGGATTGAAGAACATCAAAGAGCGGGTTAAGGTGTTTAACGGGTATCTTTCCATTCACGCCGATGAGCATGGCACCGAAGTGGAAGTAGAAATTCCGATAAAAGATGAGTAAAATAAAGATCGCGATAGTTGATGACCACCAGCTGTTTCGGGACGGCCTGGCGGGGCTGTTGTTGAAGCATGAATACTTCGAACTTCTGGCGAGCCTGCCGGACGGCGAATCCCTGCTGCAATTTCTGGAAGAGCGGGAATCACCGGATATCATCTTACTGGACCTGACCATGCCGGGACTGGGCGGTTTTGAGGTATTAAAAAGGTTGAAGAAGCACTACAAAAAGATCAGGAGCATTGTCATTTCCATGCACGAGGATGGCAACTATATCGTAAAATGCGCCAAAGCGGGCGCCTACGGCTATCTGCTCAAAAATGCGGACGAAGACGAATTACTCACCGCCATTCACAAGGTATACCGGGGAGAACGATACTACAATGACGATATATCGGCCAGGATGTTCCAAAATCTATCCCTGCAGCAAAGCATACCGGAAAAATTGACCAAACGGGAGATCGAAGTGTTGCACCATCTTGCCGAAGGCCTGACCACCAAAGAAATGGCCGAAAAAATGTTCATAAGTACCCGTACCATCGAGACGCACCGGGCCAATATGCTGAAAAAACTGGACGTTAAAAATACCGCAGAATTGATCAAACGGGCCACTCAGTTGCATCTGCTGTCCTGATCCTGGCCTGGGAATCTACTAGAGCGGAATTAGAATACTTAGTTATTGTGGGTCTGTTTAATTAATTGTAAATCAGTATCGTATGTTGAGTTACGGGTGATGTCCCTTTACGCTACTCCGTATTTATACGGATAAAAAAATACCGAATTTCTCAGAGAGGAATCCTCTTCGACAGAATGTTTTATAAGTAATTAAGTTACAAAAACATCAAGTCTATGAAGAGATTACTTTTAGTGCTTACCGTTAGTATGATATTTGCCTCATTTGGTTACGCACAGCAAAAAAATGATCTGAGAGGGCCGCAAGCTAAGAATTACAAATCCTGGAAATATAAATCCGAAAAGAAAGCGGTTGTTGCCAAAGTATCCGGCAAAAAACTGACCGGCCCACAGGCAAAAAATAAAAAATCACTCCGGGCGGACGAGGCCGAGTACACCGCCGTCACATCGGGAAAACGCCCGAAAGTAACCGGACCAAAAGCTAAGAACTGGAAACTCATGCCACCGGAGGCCGCAAACACCGATGATGGTACCGATATCGCATCGGATGAGCCGAAACGGCCCGCAGATAAAAATCGGAAGGTCGAAATGGACAAGGATAATCGTTGACCTATCCTGGTAGTTTAGATGTCCTGATTGCCTTTACCATAAGTCATGCTAATCAGGAGTTAAATTTGGAGGAAATGTGAATTTAGGCACAAAATATAAGTAGCGAAATGATCATTTCCCGGCTTTGCGTGCAGTAGGTTGTAATATGGTTTTACATGGCGTACTTACAGCACGCTGAGCCTGCCCAATTATTTCACTGGCTACCTACATTTTGTCCCTCCGGGACTTTTAACCCCCCGATTTGGATAAGTTTGTTCCGAATTTTGGGTCAATGCGATATAGAGGCCCAATGGATGGCCAGACGTAAACTGTAGAGCGGTATCGAGGTAACTTGGTACCGCTCTCCGGTTTTTAAGGAAAGTTATTAGACAGATGGCCAATCTGGAGCGCCTGGCTTTAGATAAATAAGCTGGTAGACGCGTTGTCTTATCTCCTTTCGAAACATGTTGTGTTCCTTCTATCTTATGATCTCGGTCCATTACCTGAATTAAGTTTCCAAACTTTTCTTTTACCCATTTTGACTCCTGGCCTTAACTAATCAAGTCTACCAAATACACACTTTTCTAGCCCGCTTGATCAAGTGACCTTTCTCCAGGTCCTAATTTTCCGGAGCTTTGAATTAAGCTTTTAAGCGAAAATTTAAATCAAGTAAATCACACCTTAAAATTCCTGTTATTATGAAAAAGTTGATCTTGTTTTTTTCCCTCGCCATTTTTTCATTTGCTGTTACGCCGGTCGCTGCCCAGCATGGAGCAGAGGTAAGGAATACGGATTTTGCCTTCACGGTGGATGATGGATGCGGATTCTACGCCGTATCCGGTACATTAAAAAGGATTAGTTCAGAGAACGGTGTCGTGTATATCTATAAGGGTATCGCTACGGAAATTGCTACCGGAGAATCCGTGCCTTTAAATGTAAGAGTGGTCGAACACGGCAATCAAAACGGATTCACGCTTCCTTTCACCCTGGTGTTTCCTTCCAAGGCCGTAATACACTCGGTATTTCACATTAATGAAACCGAAGACGGCATCCATGTAGTTGAAGAGAGTTGGGTAAAGTGCAAATAAGCGCTCAACCTATTGGTAATACCTGCCGATAAAAGTGAATAATACAGTTAGCCGTTGATCGTAATCGGTCAGCGGCTTTTTGTGATAACATAGGCCCATTCGTAGCGTATGCTCCAATCAGTAACCTAATCCTATCGCTGGAGAAATGGATTTTTGAAATATAGCGTAATGCAGATAATTCCCTTATTCCCACTTTCTTTTTAGACAACTTCAACCGAACCTTCGAATAATAGCTATACCAGTTGGACAGTCTGGATTGAAAATCACTATATTGGTTGAGCATTGCCTGGAGCGGATCTCAATCCAAAATAATAGAGGAGATCAACCGGAAAAAACTCGATCCATGTTCAACAAATTGCTTCCCTACATTTCAGCCGTTTTCCTGTTTCTGATCATTAGCGTCATCTACTTTTATCCGCAATTCCAGGGTTTGGAAATGCCCAAGGGCGACCTTACCCAGTGGCGGGGCATGGTACAGGAAATCAAGAACTACAAGGCAGAAACGGGGAAGGACGCACTTTGGACGAACGCTATGTTTGGCGGTATGCCGACGTATCAGATCGATAGCATCCGTAAAGGAAATGGGTTGACGGTGATCCAGCAACTCGCCCGTTTGGGGATCCCTTCTCCCGCCGGATTGTTCTTTGTCGGGATGCTGAGCTTTTTTGTTATGCTGGTTGTACTCCGGGTGAATACCTGGCTGGCCATAGTAGGCGCTATAGCCTTCGGGCTCACTACCAATAATCTGGTGTTATTCGAAGCCGGGCACATTTCCAAACTAATGGCTATTCTTTATCTGCCGCTGGTCATTGCCGGTATGATCCTGGTCTTTCGCAAGCGCTATCTGCTGGGGGGAGCCATTTTCGCCCTGGGAACCGGCCTGAACCTCTGGGCCAGTCACCCCCAAATGTCCTACTATTTTGTGCTGACCACTGTCTTTTTCGGTATTGCCGAACTGGTAAAAGCGATTCGGGAAAAACAGCTGCCCGATTTCCTCAAAGCAGTCGGTACTTTAGTCATCGGCGGTTTGCTGGCGCTGGGGAGCGCTGCCTCGAATATATTACCGACGCTGGAATACGCAGAGGATACCATGCGGGGTAAGCCGATCCTGGAAGCAGCAGGCGGGATCGATCCGGGATCCAGCAGCCAAACGGAAGGACTGGCCTGGGACTACGCCATGCAGTGGAGTAATGCTACGATCGATCTCTTTTCCTCCTTCATTCCGGGTGTTGCCGGAGGGGCCACCAATGAGCCGGTGAGTCGCGATTCGGAGATCGGTCGGGAACTGACCCGCAGAGGGGCGCAATTGCCGCCAACTTTTGCTTTACCGCTCTACTGGGGAGGGGTGGGGAGTACCAGCGGACCAATCTATTTCGGGGCCATCGCCTTTTTCTTTTTCTTTATGGGGCTTACCCTGGTCAAGGGGCCCGTTAAATGGTGGCTGGCGCTGGGCGTGCTGCTCACTTTTCTGTTGTCAATGGGGGCTAATCTCGAATGGTTTAACCGCTTCATCTTTGAATATATTCCTCTCTACAATAAATTCCGGACGCCCAACTCGGTCCTTAGCGTAACGGCGGTGCTGGTGCCGGCACTGGGTTTTATGGCTGTCAACCGGATCATTAAAGGCGAAGTATCCACGCCGGAAGTAATGCGCAGCCTGCTGATCTCCGGTGGGATCCTTGGCGCGATCTGTCTGTTTTTCCTACTGCTGGGACCATCGATGTTTGATTTTACTCATCCCTCGGATCCCCAGCGGGCCCAGAATATCCAACCGGAACTACTGATCGCCATGCGGAAATCACTGATGCAATCCGATGCACTTCGCAGCCTGATACTGATCGGACTGAGCGCCGCCGGGATCTGGGCTTTTATCCAAAACAAGCTGGACCAGAAATGGCTGATGCTCGGTCTGGGAGCATTAGTGCTTTTTGATATGTGGGGTGTCGGTCGCCGGTACCTCAATGAGGATTCGTTTTATCCCAAAAGAGCGATCGCGAATACGCACGCTCCGCGCCCGGTCGACACCCAGATCCTGCAGGATCAGGCGCTCAGCTTCCGGGTATTGGACCTCACGGAACCCACTTTTGTCTCTACCCGCGCTTCCTATTACCATAAATCCATCGGGGGCAATCACGCCGCTAAGTTGCAGCGCATTGAGGACATCATTCAGCACCATATCCAGCAAGGGAATCAGGCCGTACTGGATATGCTGAATACCAAATATTTTATCCAGCCCGGACCGGATGATCAGGCTACCGCCGTGGTCAACCCCGGTGCTCTTGGTAATGCCTGGTTTGTCAGTGATCTGGAAATTGTGCCCAACGCCAATGCGGAGATCGATGCACTGACCGATTTTGATCCGTCCCGCACGGCCGTGGTAAATACAGAATTTCAGGACTATGTGAGCGGCCTCAATCCCAACGGCACGGGTACCATCGAATTGACCGCCTACGCTCCCGATAAACTGACTTATACCAGTAATACCAGCGGCGAACAACTTGCGGTATTCTCCGAGGTTTGGTACGGCCCCGACAAAGGCTGGAAAGCCTATATTGACGGAGAACCGCTTGCCCACATCCGGGTGAATTACCTGTTGCGCGCCTTACGGGTACCCGCCGGCCAGCACACCATTGTTTTTGAGTTTTCACCGGGGATCTATAAAGCCGGTGTAGCCATTTCTCTAATATCTTCTCTTATCATCATTTTGGGCATACTTGGCCTGGCCGCTTACTATGCCTATGGGTTCTGGCAGAACCTGCAACATCAGCCGGCTACAAAGGTTACTACCAGTCAAAAAGCCAAGAGAACGGTTGCCCGTAAAAAGAAAAAATAAAATAGGAGGCCTTAATGCACATACCGTGTTTACCCAAATAGCTTGGGAAATATCCGCTTCCAGGGTATAGACTTCCGGTCTGTCTCTGTCTTTACCTCTCATCTCAGTTTTTGGGGAAGCTTTATTGCGTTCGCCTGAATTCTGGCCAGGTATTTAAAAAGTTTCCATATTTAAATATTTGCAAGTTTATATGTTGTTTTTACTGGTTTTCAGGAAATTACTTTCTGTAAAATTATAGATCAAGGAAATTTTAAGTAGATTTATTTCCTCCATGAATTATCTGACGCATTATCCTTGAAACGAAGTGATCTAGTCCTGACATGCATGTAATAGTCGGGATTCCCAAAGCGCTTCGGTCAGCAACGGCTGTACTCCAATTGGCTGTATCCTGACTAGGTTTGACAGGCCAGGACCCAAGCCAATTTACATCAGTATAGCATTAGCTTTTATCTGGTCTCCTATCATTCATTTCAAAAACACCTTATTATGATGAACCCATTTAAGCCGATTTTCAGATGTCTGCTTTTGCTGGTCCTGGTGGCAGGCCTGCAGCAGCACACTATGGCCCAGATCAATGTCACCGGGCAGATCAGGGATTCCGAAGACAGTAGCCCGGTAGTTGGGGCCACTGTACTGGTCAAAGGCACCGGTACCGGCACCATAACTGATGTCGACGGTAACTTCAGTATCGAAGTGCCTTCGCCGGATGACGTGCTCGTCTTCTCCTATGTCGGATACGAATCCCAGGAAATTCCGGTGGACAACCAGCGCGTGATCAACGTAAGTTTAGCGGTATCCGCCTCCCAGTTGGATGAGATCGTAGTGGTTGGATACGGTACGGTCCGGAAAAGCGACCTGACCGGATCGGTAGGCTCCGTGAATGGAGATGAACTGAATTCAGTTTCCCAGACTTCGGTGGATCAGACCTTGCAGGGGAGGGTTGCGGGGGTTAGGATTACCCAAACGAATGCAGAACCCGGTGGTGGATTTTCGGTCAGGATACGGGGAACGAATTCCATTACGGCCGGCAATGAACCCTTGTATGTGGTGGATGGCTTACCGGGAACCAATCCGCTGAACTCCCTAAACCCGTCGGATATTGAATCGGTGGAGGTGCTTAAAGATGCTTCCGCTACGGCGATATACGGCGCGCGGGGCTCCAATGGGGTGATTATAATTACCACCAAACAGGGCAAAAAGGAAGCGCCTTTAACGGTCAACTACAATGTATCGGTGGGTTTACAGGAACCTTCCCGGATGCTCGACATGATGAATGCCCAGGAGTACATGTCCTTTTACAATGACGTCTACGCCGATCGGGGGCAAGCGGCCCCATTCAGTGCGGAAGATATCCGCAGGATCGGAAACGGTACCAACTGGCAGGACGAAGTACTACGTTCGGCCGGTGTGCAGGACCACCGTATTTCGTTTAGCGGTGGATCCAAAGAAACGCAGTACTATTTGTCACTCGGTTATTTTAATCAGGCCGGGATCATCCTGAACAGCGGATTTCAACGGTTTTCCGGACGCATCAATCTGGTACACGCCATTAGTGAGAAATTTAAAGTCGGGATAAATTTTAACAATAGTATTGAACATAAGACCAGTGCCCGGATCACGAATGGGGTAAACGTCGAGGCCGGGGTGGTCGGAGCGGCGCTACAGATGCCGCCTACGGATCCGGTATACGATGATAATGGCAACTTCGGGATTAGTTTGCAGGACCTGAGTAATCCCGTGGGGCAGGCGGAAACGATTGATGAATTTGACAACATCTCCCGCATGTTCGGGAATGCTTATATCGATTACAAATTTTTCGACGCTTTGAGTGCAAAGCTCAATTTTGGGTTCAGTCGCAGAAATATCGAAGGAGATTACTTTTTCGATACCCAAACCCTGATTGGTCAATTGCAGGAAGGACAAGCCAATAAAACCTTTAATGGCAACACGGATTACCTGATCGAATTTACCAGCCAGTACGATCCGGAACTGGGAGATGATCACCGTTTATCCTTACTGGGCGGTTTTGGCTATCAGCAGTTTGTCAGCACCGGCTTTTCGGCCACTTCCCGAAATTTCTCCAGTACGGCTTTCGGATCCAACAATCTGGGTGCCGGCGAGGCGGCCCAGAATCTGGTGACTTCCAGTAAGCAGGAGAATACGATCGTCTCCGGTTTTGCCCGCTTAAACTATAACATGTACGACAAATACCTGTTGACGGGTACCTTCCGGGCGGACGGCTCTTCCCGTTTTGGTGAAAACAACAAGTTTGCCTATTTCCCTTCCGGCGCTTTGGCCTGGCGTATCTCCAATGAGTCCTTTTTCCCGGAAGGCAACTTCATCGACGATCTGAAACTGCGGGCGAGTATCGGCATCAGTGGTAACCAGGAGATCGGGAACGGCCAGTCTCAGATATTGCTGGGCAGGGGGCCGGTTGCCGTACTGGACGGCATGGAATTTGAGTCGATCGCTCCCATTCAGTTGGCCAATCCCGATCTTAAGTGGGAAACGACGCAGTCCTTTAATGTGGGCGTAGATATGACCGTACTGGACGGCCGGATCAGCGGCTCGGTGGAGTATTTCATCAACAAAACGCGTGATCTGCTGCTGGCTTTACCGGTGCCGACCACTACCGGTTTCGGGACTTCTCTGCAAAATGTGGGCGATACGGAAAACCGGGGTTTCGAATTTAATGTGACCTCCCGAAATCTGATCGGCGCATTTTCCTGGACGACCAGTCTGAATTTTGCCACGCTGCAAAATGAAGTGATCAGTCTGGGAGAATTACCCCGCATCCTGCAGGGCGGTGTTAGGTTCCTCAATGATTTTACTTTATTGGAGCCCGGCGTGCCTATGAATTCCTACTTCGGTTATGAATATGTAGGCGTATTCCAGTCGGAGAGTGATATTGAAAATTCACCTACCCAGGCGAATTCCTATGTGGGCGGAAGAAAATTCAGGGACGTTAACGGAGACGGAGCCATTACCCCCGATGACCGAACCGTACTGGGCAATCCGTTCCCCAACCTTACTTTAGGTCTCAATAATGTTTTTAAGTTCAATAACTTCCAGCTTGAGTTTTTCTTTGAGGGACGGTTTGGTTACGAGCTGGCCAACGTAACGACCATTGATTCGGAAAACCCGATCGATGATCTGCGAAACCGGCAACGCTACGTCCTGGACCGGTGGACCCCGACCAATAATTCGAGCAACGTTCCCTCTTTTATCCAGCCTTCCCGATCCTTCGATTTCAACAGCCGGGTCGTTGAAGACGCTTCCTTTTTGCGCCTGCGGAATTTCCGACTGGCTTATAGTTTCCCGGGCATGGGAGGCAGGAGTATTTCGGGTTTGACCATCTACCTGGCCGGCCAGAATTTAATCACGATTACCGATTACCGGGGATATAATCCGGATATCAATGTGTTCGGATCTTCCAATACGGTGATCGATTATACGGCCTATCCGCTGGCAAGAACTTATTCGTTTGGGATTGATGTCAAATTTTAAACATTAAAACAATGAAAAAATCTATCCTATTTATATTCACAGTCACCGTACTCTGCAGCATCACTTCCTGCGATGGATTACTGGAAGAAAAGACCTATACGGCCCTGCAGCCATCGGATTTCTTTAATACCCTGGAGGATGCGGAGATTACCCTGAATTCGGTCTACGGCGAATTGAGATACAGCGATATTACCCGCGATGCCGTCACCCTGCAGGAGGTCTGTACGGATATTCACCTGGAAAGAAGTGGTGGTATTTATACCTGGAACGAACCCATCGAACAGTTTACCTGGAACAGCTCACACCAATGGTTGAGAAACGACTGGGAACGAAGGTACCGCGGAATATTCAAAGCCAATGTCGTACTCGATAATCTGGATCCCATCACGGGCGATGAAGACCGGAAAGAGGAAATACGGGCGGAAGCGGTCTTTTTGCGGGCGTTTAATTATTTCCTGCTTTACGACAAATTTGGCCCGGTTCCTCTGGTGACCACCAGCGTTACCAATGTGACGGACCGGCCGGCCAGAGCAACGGATCAGGAAATGATCGATTTTATAGAGGCGGAATTTAAAGCTGCCGCTACCGCTTTACCGTTGACGCCTCCGAAAAACCAGTACGGTCGCCCGACGAAAGGAGCTGCCCTGACGGCTTTGATGAAGCTCTACCTGATGACCAAAGACTGGAATAATGCCGCCGCTACCGCATCCGAAGTGATGAGCCTCGGTATTTATGATCTCTTTACCGAAGGGAACCGAACCGAGTTGTTCAGTCCGGATCACCAGCGTGACAATGAGTTTATTTTTGTTTCCGTCATGTCCGACACCCCTAATAATGATACCGGAGACGGCTGGTTGAGTCACGTGGTGCCGAGAGGTTACCAGTGGATGTACCCACCCCGGCAGATCTTTGCCGCCGAATACAAAATACGCTCGGCCTTTCTTGAACTGTTCGAAGCGGGAGACGAACGGCTCGATGCCTTCCTCTTTGAATTTGTCAATGCGGATGGAGAGACCATTGAGTTGGGTACGGATAATGTCCGGAGCCTCAAATTTCCGGAATATCCCACCCAGGGAGCCAGCCGCTCGTCCGACGATTTTCCCTTTTTCAGATATGCGGATGTGCTGTTGAGCCGGGCGGAAGCCCTCAATGAACTAAATGGCCTGGATCAGGAAGCGGTCGATCTGCTGAATATGGTGCGGGATGCTGCCGGTGTGCCCCAGAAAGCACTGAGCGACTTTGGCAGCGCTCAGGAATTCAAAGACTTCCTGCTGGATGAAAGGGGCCGGGAGTTCCATACCGAAGCCATCCGAAGACAGGATCTGATCCGACACGGAAAATTCATTGAGATGGCCATTGCGCGGGGAAAACCGGCACAGAGTTTTCACGTGCTTTATCCGATACCCCTGACGGAAATTGAGCGCAATCCGAATCTGATTCAGAATGAGGGGTATTGATCATTGAGCCCGTTTTGCCTAAAAAAGTGGGCTGGTTGTGGAGCGGTATCGGACTAGTTCGATATCGCTCCATACAAAATGTGGGCACCTACTTTTTTGTCAATAAGGACAGCTAATCTATCATATTCTTGCCAATTTCACTAAACTATAAAGAGATGTAGGATTTTGTAGCGAATGGGAGAATTAACCTAATCCTGCCAGGAGAATTTTCAAAGATTAGCAAGGTCTTTTTTGACAATGTCCAGATATTGGGAAAATTGAATATATGCAGGAAAAGCATTAGCCAATTCAGCCCAGTGTTTTTCAGCGGCCTGAAAGTATTTACGAGCCTGCTCTATTTTGCTTTGTTTTCGATTGAAGTCACCCAATTTCCAATAAGAAATGGCCAATCCGTTTTTAAAGGATACATTTTGTGGATATGCCTCATAGAGTTCTGTATTGAAGCGGGAGTATTCTTCAAAGAAAGTCAAAGCTTTGTCCAAATTGCCGAGCGCGGAATGGGTCTCCCCGAGTTTTTCATAAGAAATGGCCAATCCGTTTTTAAAGGATACATTTTGTGGATATGCCTCATAGAGTTCTTTACTCAATTGAGCATCCAGATCGTAGAAAGTCAAAGCTTTGTCCAA
>NZ_PDUD01000004.1 GCF_002646595.1 Flavilitoribacter nigricans DSM 23189 = NBRC 102662 | reverse complement strand
GTAGAGAAATTTGGTGAGAAAAAGTTTTCTCTACTAAGTTAAGGTAGGCCCTTAGCTAGCGCCGGTATCGGCGCTTTAGTTCAACATCTTTGTATCCGCCATATGGCGGATAGTAAATTGTATCTCAAGATTCATCTCCAATATCTAAAAAGTCAAGAGGACTACAAAATTTCTCCCTTGACTTCGCTGTAATATGAGTATAGATCTCTGTAGTCTTGCTGGAGCTATGGCCAAGTAAGACCTGGATATGGCGAAGATCCATCCCCTTTTCCAACAGATGCGTAGCAAAACTATGTCTAAGCGTATGGACCGTAGAAAAGGGGTTTACACCAGATGTTTTCACTGCTCGGCGAAAAACATTCTGGATACTTCGGGTACTGTATTGGCCTCCGTCTTGTCCTTCAAACAACCAATATTGTGGATTGTAGGCTTTTAAATAATCATTGATAATAGTTTTCATTTTTTCCGAAAGAACGGAAGTACGATCCTTTTTCCCTTTTCCACCCTTTATAAAAACTGTATTCCTATCGAAGTTTATATCCTCTTTACGTAAGCTGATGCTCTCGCCGATGCGTAAACCTGCACTGTAGATCAGCATCAGGATGCACCGGTGTTTAAGGTTAGTAACCGCTTCAAATAGCAGCTTAATCTCTTGTTCACTAAATACTCCTGGCAGGGAAGTACCTTTTCGTGGCCGCAATTCATAATAAGTACGTTGTTGGCCCAGTACCTTTTCATAGTAAAACTTTATGGCATTAACTGCCTGATTTTGTGTAGAATCAGACCACTTTTTCTTTGCCGAGCATTCCAGTAAAAACTTCATAATATCAGCCTTTTCCAATGTCTGCGGGTCCGAATCAGGATAATAGCTCATAAATTGGGCAAAAAAATATTTATAAGTTTTCACCGTGTTGTAGCTATATCGCTGTAATCTAAGTCGCTCCTCTAACCGAATCAGTTGATCTATATATTTTAACTTTACTGGTTCTATTTTCCCACTATCCACTTTGATCTGCTCTTTTCTTTCCCCTGGCCGCTCCGCCACCGGCAAGACCTGCCCTTCTCCAAACATTAACTTCAATTGCTCATACGCTTCCGCCGTATAAGGTATGTGCCAGCATCGCACATCCGGTGTCCAGCGGCTCCCATTTATCTGCTTCATCATACCCGGAAAGGCCCGATCAAAACCTAGTGGCTTAATACCAATCCTTTTACTACCCTCCCAATCAAGCGGAAAAACCTGGATCTTCATAGTTGCTTTTTCTTACAAAAAAGCCGACTTGCTTGACTGATTGCAAATGAATTAGCATATTTAGTGGTGGTTAACCGTTAACATCGGATCTTAACGGTTAATAACTTTTAGCTCTCTTTACGAGTGCGTTTGGGGTTTTTTCTTTGTGGCGAAAACAGTCATTTTTTTGTTTAGACGAGGGGTATTTTGAAGTGCATACCCACCTATACAGGCCCGTACCGGGAAAGGTACGGACTGAAAAATAGATGAAGTATAAACGAAAAAGTGGCGTTTGCAGTCCAATTAATAATTCCCAAACACACTCTAAACAAAACGCGCTCTACAATGACTACCACCAAACGCCGCTGCCGTTTGTGCAGATCGCCCTTTTCCGGCCGCTCGGATAAGATCTTCTGCACCATCGCCTGCAAGAATGAATACCATGTCCGCCTACGCCGGGCTACAGCCTACACCGTCCGCGAAACCGATAAGATCCTGCACCGCAATCGCTCCATCCTCCTGGAGATCATGGGCAAAAACAAAAAGCAAAAGAAGGTGGATCGCCTTATCCTCGAAAAGAAAAAGTTCCGTTTTCACTACCTGACCGGATTTTACGTCAATAGCAGAGGTAAAACCTATCATTACGTGTATGACTTTGCCTGGATGACATTCTCCGATCAGGAGGTGCTGATCATCCGGCGGGCGTAAGCCGCTTCACGATTTGGCTATTGGAAAATCCTTATTGGCCCGGTTAAACCGGATCACACTACCGCACACCGTCAAAGGTCATCCGACGGATCCGGTCCGCCAGTTTTTCGGAGCTCAGTCGCTCCCGGAGGCGATCTACCAGGATGGGAAATGAAAAAGGAGTGAATTTAGGTGGTCGCTGTAGCAGGATCTCCTGTTCACTGATCCGTTCCAGCGCCCGGCGCAGTCGGGCTTCCTCCAGCTGAAAGGTTTGTACTTCTTCGTAGGCCTGGAGCAGCAGCAGGTTATCCGGTTCGTAATCGTGGAAAACGTCAAAGAATAGTTGGGAAGACGATTGCAGGTGCTTCATTTTCTTTTGCTTTCCGGGATATCCCTTAAATACCAGACCGGCAATACCGGCAATATCCCGAAACCGACGGCGCGCCATCTCGGTCTCATTGATGCTGGCGTGGATATCGTCACTTAGATTTTCCGTAGAGAAAAGGCCTTTAGCCAGGGCCTCCTCTACCGGTATTTCCATATCGGACAGCAGTTCAAAACCGTAATCATTCATAGCGATGGAAAAGGAGATCGGCTGCAGGCGGGAGATCCGGTAAGCCAGTAAAGAGCCCATTCCTTCGTGCACGAAGCGTCCTTCAAACGGATAGACCAATAAATGGTAGCCCTCCCGACTTTTAAAATATTCGATTAGGAACTGATCTTTACGGGGAATAGCCGACCGCTCCAACTGCACTTCAAAAAGTGGTGCCAGCTTATTCAGTTCCACATCCTCCCATGCTCCCCGGTGGGCCTCATCCATTTTTTCCCGCAAAAAGGCAGAAAGCTCACTGGAAAGCGGCATGCGTCCCCCCTGCCAGGAAGGGACCTTCCCCTTGGTTGATTTACTCCGACGTACCAGTGCCGTCATCTCTTTGATCCGCACCAGTTCCAGGGCCCGCCCGGCAAACCAGAAGACATCTCCCGGTTTCAATTGAGCGATGAACCATTCCTCCACCGTACCGATATAGCTTCCCTTCAGGTATTTGATCTGCAAAGCGTCGCTTCCCACGATCGTCCCGATACTGAGTCGGTGTTGTAAAGCGGTCCGTCGACTGCTTACCTTGTACACGCCATTTTCAATATCTACCTTCTGGTATTCATCGTAAGCGTGCAGGCTGGCCCCTCCGGTGGTGATAAAATCCAGTATCCAGGCCCATTCTGCATCACTGATACTGTGGAAAGAAAAGGTGCTCCGTACTTCGGGCAGGATCTCTTCCGGCCGAAAGCCGTCGGATACCGCCAGCGTGACCAGGTACTGGACCAAAACATCGAACGAACGGATGTAAGGGATACGGCTTTCCAGGCGCTGTTCTTCTACCGCCTGCCGTAGGGCGGCCCCTTCCATCAATTCCAAACTGTGGGTGGGTACAAAGTAGATCCGGCTGGTGGCTCCCGGCTGGTGCCCGCTCCGCCCCGCGCGTTGCATAAAACGGGCAACTCCCTTTGGACTCCCAATCTGAATGACCGTCTCTACCGGACGAAAATCCACCCCCAGGTCCAGACTGGAGGTACAGACCACCGCTTTGAGCATATTGGCGTGCAGGGCATTTTCCACCCAGTCGCGCAGTTCACGGGAAATGGAACCGTGGTGCATGGCAATGGCCCCCGCCAGATCCGGCTGCACTTCCAGCAGGTTCTGGTACCAGATCTCACACTGGGCCCGGGTATTGGTAAAAATAAGTGTACTCTGACTGGCGTCGATGATCGGCAACACCTTTTCGATCATCTTCAGTCCCAGGTGCCCCGACCAGGGAAACCGCTCGATCTCATCCGGCAGTACTGATACCACCTCGATAGCTTTTGGTATATCCGCCCGAACTACCTTTACCCGGCCTTGCTGCAAACTGTCGCCCATCAGCACGGCCAGCGATTCGTCCATATTGCCGATGGTCGCGGAGATGCCCCATACTTTCAGCGCCGGGCAGATCGCCTTCAGGCGGGACAGGGCCAGTTCCATTTGCACCCCTCGTTTGGAGCCCATCAGCTCGTGCCATTCATCCGTTACCACGCATCGTAGTTCCTTAAAGAACTTTTCGTAACCTTTGCTGGCCAACAGCAGGTGCAGACTTTCCGGCGTGGTGATCAGGATCTCCGGCGGGCGGCGCTTCTGTTTCTGGCGTTCGGAGGATGAGGTATCGCCGGAGCGAATACCGACCTCCCACTGCAATCCTAGGTCCTGAATGGCCCGCTGGGCCGAAGACTGGATCTCGCGCGTCAACGCCCGAATGGGGGTGATCCAGATGGCCCGCAAGCCGTTTTGGCTACGTTCCCGGGCATCCGGGTATTCTCGCATAAATTCCAGTAAGATAGGTAGCAGCAAAGAATAAGTCTTCCCACTCCCGGTTGGCGCATTGACCAGTCCGTGGTAGCCGTCCAGATAGGCCTCCCAGGCTTCCAATTGAAATGGAAACGCCCGCCAGCCCTGTTGCCGGAACCAATCTTTCCCGATCTGTTGGAATTCCTTACTTATGACCGTTGATTTTTATGATGAACACTAGGCATAAAGGATCTTAAAATTTGCAGAAAGTAGGAGAAGGTAAAACAGAGTGCCAGGAAAAAGTATCCAACCAGGATTCACCGAATAACCATAAAATGGTTTTCAACTGCATGATCCACACATCAACACTCCAAAACATTCATACATTTCCACCTCAACACTTTAACACATCAAATGCCCTCCCGCAATGCCTCCACCGGATTCGTCCGCGCCGCTCGCATCGACTGCAGGCCGATAGAACCCAGCGTGAGTAAAAGCACCGTTAGACCAACAAGCAAAAACAGGATTGGGTTCAGCGCGATCCGGTAACTAAAACTTTCCAGCCAGCGGTGGAGCAATATCCAGGCTACCGGCCAGGCCAGCAGACTGCCGGTCAGCACCAGCAGGGAGAACCGCCGCGTGAGTAGTAAAATAACGTTGCCCGTGCTGGACCCCAGCACCTTGCGAATGCCGATCTCTTTGGTCCGGCGCTGTACGGAGAGTCGCATCAGACTAAGCAGGCCCAGCCAGGCGATCCCAATCCCGAAGAGAGACGCCCAGTTAAGTACCCGGCCCCAGCGTTTTTCCTCCGCGTATTTGGCGGCCAGTACCTCGTCGGTGAAATGGTAGGAAAATGCCTTGTCCGGCGCAATCTGCTTCCAGCTGTTTTCCAGATGCTCCAGTACGGGTTCTACCGGTCCGGGAGCGATGCGGACCACCAGTTGGTAAAGATTGGGCGGCCAGACGTAGGTAGACAGGCCCGTTACGCCCGAGGCGATCGCTTCGTCGTCCAGCGCCAGAATGAGCGGTTTGATCTGTTGGTGCAGCGAGCTGAAGTGAAAATCCCGCACTACTCCGATGATCTGATGACTGCCGGTAAATTCTTTGCCGGGGATCTGCTGACTGAAGGGATCATCCCAGCCGAAATGGCGCACCAGTCGCTCGTTGACGAGAATGGAACGGGTCGCATTCTGCTTTTCCGGATCAAACCATTTACCGGCGGCCAGTTCGATGCCCATAGTTTGCAGATAGGACTCGTCAACCTGGTTGAAGAACAGGGCTTCCTGCTCTCCGTCGGTCTGTTCAAAGACCAGTTCCGTCCAGGGTTCCCGGGCGTTATTCATGCTGGCGCCGACTTCCAGCACCCGCTGATCCTGCCGGGCCAGATAGCGAAAGCGGTCGATCAGTTGCCGGCTGGCCGCTGCGTCCGTAATGGACGGCAGCCCGATCTCCAGCAATCGTTCCTGCTCGAAACCCAGATCTTTTTGCTGAATGTACTGCATCTGGTTGCGGATGGTCACGGCCCCGATGATCAGCACGATGGACAACGCGAACTGCATGACTACCAGGCCTTCGCTGAACCAGTTCCGTCCCGCAGTTCCCCCACCCTTCTTGGCCAGCGCTTCTCCCGTCTGCTTCCGGACGATGACGGTAGACTGTAACCCACCGGTGATAAGGGCCATCACCAGCATAATTGCCAGCAAAAAGAACAGCTCCGGTACGCCCAGCGAAAACTGGAACGGACTGTCCACCAACTGACCGAAGACCGGACTCAGCGTCCAGGCCACCGCCAGACCGGCACCGCCGGCCAGCAGGCAGGTAAAAAAGGATTCGGCGATCAGCTGACCGCGCAATTGGGTACGCAGTGCCCCCAGGGTCCGCCGTACCCCGATCTCTTTCAGACGGCCCAGAGCGTGCCCGGTCGATAAGGTGATAAAATTGATGCAGGCAATGAGCACCACCAGCAGGGCCATAGCCACCATGAAGTAAAGCTTACGGGGGCTGGTATACAGGGCATTACCCACTATTTCGTCTTCCAGGTGAATGCCAGCCAGCGGTTGCAGACCGTAGAGTACCCGGTTTCTGTCCGCCGGTATAAGCTTTTCGATGACCGGGGTAAGTTGTGGCTCTACGTTTTCTCGCAAACTTTGATCATCCAGTTGAATGTAATTTTCTACCAGACCGTAATTGTAAGAAGTAAAAGCGGATAGCGGCACCACCAACTGATACTGCTCGATCGGCATCAAGAAGTCAAAAGGTAAACTGGAATAGTCCCGGCGTGCATCGATCACACCGCTGACCGTAACCGTTACGGTCGTATCATTAACGATCAGTTCCAATTCCCGCCCGATCGCTGCACCCTTACCGAAGTACTTTTCCGCCATCTCGGTGGAAAGCAGGATATCGTTCGGATCATCCAGAGCCGTGGCGGGGTTACCGGCAAGCAGTGGGAAGTCGAACATCTTCAGGAAATCGGCATCCACAAAATGAATGGTCTCATCGAAAGGTTCCGTTTCCTGCCGGACGGTGGCCGAACTGCTGGCGTAGCGACTGTAATGACGGATTCCCGGCAGGGCGGCGGCCAGATCCCGCGCCAGAGGAACCGCCGTAACGGCGCTTTGGGCCATAGACTGCCCCGTCTCTGAATTGACCACATCGTGGTAGACCCGAAAAATGGTATCCTTGTGCTTATGAAACTGATCAAAGGAGCGCTCCTTGCGGATAAAAAGAAAGGTGAGCAATACAAAAGCAATGGTGCAGGAGAGGCCGAGCAGATTGATGAACGAAAAGAACCGGTGTTTGAGCATATTGCGACCGGCTACGCGCAAATGGCTGATGAGCATTCCCATATTCACTACATTTAGGGTGATTGAATTGCGGAAAAGAATGGTGGGGTGAAACAATCGCAGCACATTCCAGGTGAACCTTCTTCCGGAGCGGCTGGGACCGTATCGTTCGCAATCCGCCTCGTACTGCTCCAGCAGGTCTCCCAGAATACCTTCGAGCAGTTCATCCGGACAGAACCATTCCAGCAGGCGTACGGACCATTTGGGCGGTTTCATAGGCTGCCGAATTTGAGGTTAGGAAGCAGTTCCCACAGCTTCATCCGTTGCTCCTGCAGTTCCCGGAGCTGGCTCTTCCCGGCGTTGGTGATCTGAAAGTAGCGCTTGCGCCGGCCTCCCCGGCTGGCCGTGGCTCCCCCCATGGCGGATCGTACTAGGCCTTTGTCTTCCAGCCGGTAGAGGGTAATGTGTACCGCACTGAGGTTTACTTTGCGGTCGAGTTGTTCCTTGACCGCTTCCACGATCGCGTTTCCGTACGCTTCTTCGCCCAGAATAGCCACCATGGTCAGCATCAGTTCTTCGAATTCTCCGAGGTATTTTTTGCCCATTTGTATATAAATTGTAAAACAAACATACTGATTTCTATACAAATTGTAAAACAAATCGAAAAATACTGCTCTTGTACGCTCTCCGCGGGAATTATCGTCTGATGTTGAGAATGCCTCCGCCAGCACTAAAAGGAGAAAACTCAAAGTGGCGGACCGGAAAGTTCCACGGATCCAAACATCCGCTGCATCCTGATACTGGCCCGGAAATCAGCACCTTCGGGTTACTGCTATGGCAATCGCATTAAAAAGGGGAGGATATAAAAAATCGGATGAAATAGCCGATAGGGAGGTCTCGCATTGTCCCAGATGCTCAATTTAGGTAATGATTTGTCGGTAGGCGGGCTGGGAAGCGGGCAAAATGCCCATAAGGGCCCGTACTGGGGGTGGGAGCCCATACGGGTTCGTACCTCTCGGGAGTCAGGTTCGTGGGAGGGATAATTTTGCCCGGCATTTTGGGTACTTTTTTGCGCAAAAAGTACTAAAGGAATTATATGCGATTGCCCTCCGGGTACTGCCCGCAACCAAAGCACTATCAACAATTTTTACTAGCTTTAACGGCTAAAACATTACGATCGACCACGATGACCACTAAAACACTTTTAACCGGCCTGTTTTTCGGCCTGCTGCTTATCGCCTGTCAACGGCAGGCTAATTATACCGCCGATGCGGAAGTCATTGCCAAAGGGCAACAACTTTTTGAGATCCAGTGTACCGCCTGCCACAATTTTCGCAGTTCGGGCATCGGTCCGAGTCTGGCCGGCGTCACAACGGAGGCCTCTCCGGAATGGCTGAAAAGCTTCATCAAAAATCCGGCGGAAATGATCGACGGCGGAGACGAACGGGCCAAAAAACTACACGAAGAATACAAGACCTATATGCCGTCTTTCGGCATGCTGGCCGAAGAAGATATCGACGCCATCCTGGCCTTTATGAATACCCACCAGGATCAGCCGGAATTACAAACTGCCGCCGACCTCGGACCGCCCCTGGAAGATCCCATTCCCGATACGGTCCCGATGTCCGACCTGGTGCTGCAACTCCGGCAGGTAGCGCTTGCACCGCCCACGGCCGAAAAGCCGCCGGTGGCCCGGATCAATAAGATGATCCCGCTGCCGGATGGTTCCCGCCAGTTTATTTCCGACCTGAACGGCATACTCTACGAAATGAAAGGCGGCGAGTTGCAGCCCTTCCTGAAGATAGCCGATCACTTCGAACATTTCATCAATCAACCGGGACTGGCCACCGGGCTGGGCAGCTATGCCTTCCACCCGGAATTTGCCGAGAACGGTATCTTCTATACCAACCACACCGAAGACCCAAAAACTTCCGCACCGGCTAATTTCACCTTCCACGACAGCATTCCCCGCAAAGTGCGCTGGGTGCTGACGGAATGGAAGATCAACGATCCGCGGGCGGCTACTTTTTCAGGCAGCAATCGCGAACTGATGCGGGTGGACATGGTTACCCAGATCCACGGCATGCAGGAAGTCACGTTTAATCCCCTCGCCCAACCCGGAGACGAGGATTACGGACTGCTCTACATCGGCATCGGTGACGGCGGCTCCGTGGAAAGTGGCTATCCCTTCCTGGTGCAGAATAAAGGTCGCATCTGGGGGAATATCCTTCGTATCGATCCGGCCGGTAACAACAGTGCCAATGGCAATTACGGCATTCCGCCCACCAATCCTTTCGTGGACGAAATGGAAATGGGTGGCCTGGGCGAGATCTACGCCATGGGCTACCGCAATCCGCACCGCATGCTTTGGGATAAGGGCGGCGACGGCAAAATGCTGGCCTCGGATATCGGTCACCACCAGATTGAAGAGCTCAATATCATCGAAAAAGGGCGCAACTACGGCTGGCCCGAACGGGAAGGAACCTTCCGCTTCGATAAGGGTGGCAATCTCGACCACGTTTACGCCCTGCCGGAGGATGATGCTTCCGCCGGGATCACTTATCCCGTCATTCAGTTCGACCACGACGAAGCGGGCGCTATTTCCAGCGGCTTCATCTACTACGGCGATCAGATCCCCGAACTGAAGGGGACCTACTTCTTCGGCGGTATCGTCAACGGACGGGTGTTCTTCACCAAAGCATCCGACCTGGCCCTGGGCAAACAGTCTCCTTTCCGCGAAGCCGGCGTCCGGCTGGAAAACGGTGAATTGACCACCTTCCGCGATCTGACCGGTATCAACCGGGTCGATCTGCGCTACGGTTTCGATGCCGAAGGGGAAATGTACATTTACACCAAAGCGGATGGGAAGATCTATAAGATCGTCGGCATTGATAGTACGCCGATGATGTGAGGAAAGGAAAGATTGGAGGTGTAGTTATGCTGTCTAAATGAATTGAAAATTCCCGGATACACTATGTTCCGGCGCTTTTTTAGATCCATCAATTTACCATTGGGTAGCATTTGGAATATCCACCATCTGGTTAGGTGGGTCGGCCATTGGACAATTTTGTGGGTGCCCGTACGGGTTCCTTCCTCTCGGGTGCCGGCCTGGAATAAAGCATTAAATTGTCCAGATTTTTTGGTGGCTTTTTTATCGAAAAAAGTTACAGGACTAAAGTTCAACAGAATTTCCCTAATCTACCCCATCAAGCTATAAACCACCAAACACCGAAACTATCAAAAACGACTATACAATGAAATTCAACAAAATTCTCTTCTGGTCCATTACCGTTGCCCTGGCCGGTTTTTTGTTCGGATTCGATACGGTAGTGATCTCCGGAGCCGACCTTGCCCTCCAGGAACTCTGGGCGAGAGGCGAGGTCTTTCACGGCTTTGTGATCGTCGGATCGGCCCTCTGGGGTACGGTGATCGGCGCTATGCTGGGCGGCTTCCCCACGGATAAGTTCGGCCGTAAGACCACCCTCATCTGGATCGGCGTTTTTTACTTTGTGTCAGCCGTCGGTTCCGGGATGGCGAACGATCCCTGGGTATTTGCCTTTTTCCGCTTTCTGGGCGGTCTGGGCGTAGGCGCATCCACCGTGGCGGCACCAGCTTATGTATCAGAGATCTCACCGGCCAATGATCGTGGCAAACTGGTGGCCCTCTACCAGTTCAATATCGTCTTCGGTATCCTCATTGCCTTCGTTTCCAATTATCTGCTGAGCGACATTGGAGAGAATGCCTGGCGCTGGATGATCGGTATCGAAGCGCTGCCGGCCCTGATCTACACCCTGATGGTCTTCACCGTACCGAAAAGCCCCCGCTGGCTGCTCACCGTCAAAAATGACCGGGAAGGGGCCGCAGAAACCCTGAAGGTGATCAATCCGGATGTCGACGTGGAGGAGGCGATCCGCTTGATTCAGGCCGACCACGACCAAAGCGACAAAAGTGAAACCATCTTCAGTCCGAAATATCGCTTCCCTTTGATCCTGGCCTTCCTGATCGCATTTTTTAATCAATTCTCCGGGATCAATGCTTTCCTCTATTATTCCCCCCGGATCTTTGAAATTGCTGGATTGGAACAAAGTGCCGCGCTCCTGAGCAGCGTAGGTATCGGTATCACCAACCTCATCTTTACCCTGATCGGCCTGTCGATGATCGACCGTTTTGGTCGACGGCAACTGATGTATATCGGTTCCATTGGGTATATCATTTCCCTTTCCCTGGTGGCCTTTGCCTTTTCCGCCGGCATCAAAGGCATGGCCGTGCCGATCTTCCTGTTCCTGTTTATTGCCGCCCACGCGATCGGACAAGGTACAGTGATTTGGGTGTTCATTGCCGAGATCTTCCCCAACCACCTGCGCGCCAAAGGGCAGGCATTCGGTAGTTCGGTCCACTGGGTACTGGCGGCGATCATACCCTCCATGGTACCGGTGCTTTTCACCATTATCGGTGCCGCTTCCGTTTTCGGGATCTTTGCCTTTATGATGGTGCTGCAGTTGCTATTCGTCTGGCGCATGATGCCGGAAACTAAAGGCGTACCGCTGGAAGAATTGGAAAAGCAGTTGATCCGGAAGTAGATCTTGGTAATCAATTAAGACTTTCTAAGTTTCAAAAACTTAGAAAGTCTACAACCCAACCCACTCCAATGAAATATCTCCCAATTTTCATCCTACTCCTGCTCGGCCTGTCGGCCTGCAAAAACGAGCCGGCGGAGGTCCCGGCCGATGCGGAAGAAGCTGTAGCCGTCACCTACCGGGAAGCCCACCGCCCGCAGATTCATTTCACGCCTCCTTCCATGTGGATGAACGATCCCAACGGCATGGTTTTCTACGAAGGAGAGTACCATCTATTTTACCAGTACTATCCCGACAGCACGGTTTGGGGGCCCATGCACTGGGGGCACGCCGTCAGTCCGGATATGGTGCGCTGGGAGCATTTGCCGATCGCTTTGTATCCGGACTCCCTGGGTTATATATTTTCCGGCAGCGCCGTGATCGACTGGAAAAACACCAGCGGACTGGGCACGGCTAACAACCCGCCCATGGTGGCCATTTTCACCCACCACGATCCGGAAGGCTATCCGGCCGGCCGGCAGGACTTTCAGGTACAAAGTATCGCCTACAGTCTCGACCGGGGCCGTACCTGGACGAAATATGCGGATAATCCCGTTGTCAGCAATCCCGGTATCCAGGATTTCCGCGATCCCAAGGTGAGCTGGCACGAAGCCTCCCAGCAGTGGGTGATGATTCTGGCCGTCAAGGACCGGATCCATTTTTATACCTCGCCCAATCTAAAGGACTGGACCTTTGCCAGTGAATTCGGCGAAAATGTCGGTTCGCACGGCGGCGTCTGGGAATGCCCGGACCTCTTTGAACTACCGGTGGAGGGGGATCCGGAGCAAACCAAATGGGTTTTCCTGCTGAGCATCAATCCGGGGGGCCCGAACGGCGGTTCCGCTACCCAATATTTTGTCGGCGACTTTGATGGTAAGACCTTTACCCTCGATCCGGAATTTGCGCAGGACGTACAACCCGATCCGGCTGATCCCGAGCGGGAACAGGCCGTCTGGCTGGATTACGGTCCCGACAACTACGCCGGGGTCACCTTCAGTGATGTACTCGACCAGGATGGCCGTCGGCTCTTCATGGGTTGGATGGGCAACTGGGATTACGCCCAGGTGGTACCGACCCACCCCTGGCGCAGTGCCATGACCCTGCCGAGAAGCCTGAGCCTGCACCAAACGGACCAGGGGCTTCGGGTTTTCAGCCGTCCGGTCAAGGAGATCTCCGGTATCTATTCCGGTGGCTTCGAAGTATTACAGGGCCCAACTGAAGGCCGGCAGGAAATAACGGCTGCTATTCCTCAACAAAGTATACCGTTGGAGCTGGAAATTGAAGCGATGGCCTCCCCTACCGAATCCGTTGGTCCGTTCGGCATGCTTATATACAATGATACCGGCGATACCCTACGGGTTGGTTTTGATCCGACCGAACAACGCTATTTTGTCGACCGTTCTCAGGCCGGCACCAATGATTTTTCGGATAAATTCACGCCGGTTAGCTATGCTCCGAGAACTGTTTTTGACCCCATTATCAAGATGAACCTCTTTTTTGACGAAGCTTCCGTAGAACTCTTTGCTGATAATGGTGCTACCGTCATGACGGCCATCTTTTTTCCAAATGCTCCCTTCCGTAAAGTGGCTTTGTTTAGTGAGGGCGGCGAACTGGAATGGAAAAAGATAGAGGGGCGGAGTATGCGATCGATCTGGAGATAATCTCTTCTTTATTTCAAATCTCTCCGGGAGCTAAATAACCGGATATATTTCGCGCCCTTATACTTCTTATCATCATTCTGGATCCAATGGTTCTTATTTGTATATTTCAAATATCCCTGCGTATCTGGAGTGACCTCGGTTCGGGATAAAATATTTTATCTTTATACCTCTGAATAAGAAAGTGGCTATGATTTAAAAATTGTTCTCAAACTACGCTCCAATAACCCAAACGATATGAGATGGATGATATGCTGCATTTGGTGGATGATACTGACGGGGCATCCGTCATTTGCCCAAGCAGACCTTTTGGAACGACAACCCATTGACTCCGCCCTGATCTGGTTGGAAGATAATATAATTGACAATCCCGCACCTTACCATTCTATCGCACTGAATACATTAGTCAGAGCTTACCGCACCAACGATCACCTTCTCATCGCTGATGTACACGATCTGCTGGCCAGCTGGCACGCTTACCATCGCCCCTTCACCTACGATTCAGTGCTGTACCACAGTCAAAAAGCAGTTTTACAGCTCGAACAGACGAATGATCAGATCCGGCTGGCCGACAGCTACATCACTCTGGCTTCCGATTACCTCAACACCAACGAAACCGATCTGGGGCAGGAACTGATCTTTAAAAGTATTGCCATTTATGAAAACCGTTCCAACGAAGCAGGTTTGGCCAAAGCCTATCGTCGATTAGCCTCGCTCTATAACGGAGAAGACCAGACCGAACTGGCGATAAAATACGGTGAGCAGGCCCTGGAACTAAGCCGAAAAAACGAGGACCTCCCCACCATGGGAGTTACCCTGTTGGAACTGACAACTGCCTACCGTAAGGCCGGGCAACTGGAAAAAGCCTATGCCGCCGCCGATGAGTGTATCCGGATCTCCGAAAACAGTTTACCCATGCCGGACTATATCGGTATTCCCATGCGGGCCTATTCCAACCGGGGTGAAGTTTCCTTACAAGCCGGCAACTACGAGTTGGGCCTGAATGACCACCTTAAAGCCTGGGAACTGGCCAAACAGGCTGCTGGTGAGAACCAGGGTACTGACACTTACCGGATAGGGATCGCCAATATTTTGCTCGCCCAGGAAAAGTACGGCGAAGCATTACCGCATTACCTAGCCGGAGTGCAGGCCTTTGAAGAGACTGAAAGCTCGGTGTACCCGCTTATTTGGGAACATTATCGCGACATTGCCATTTGCTACGAGCAATTAGGGGACTTGGGTTCCGCCCTGGTTTACCAAAAGCGGTCCAAAGCAGTCCACGATACGCTAATGAATAACAAGATGGCTAACTTGGAATCGGAAGCCTTGGTGAAATACGAAACGGGAAAGAAGAACCAGGCCCTTTTGGAACAGGAAGAGACCATTCGCCAACAAAAGCGGATTCAATGGCTTAGCATCGGCATCGCCGGGTCTTTGGCCGTTCTCTTTGTAACCCTTTTCTACTTTTTTCGAAAAAACAAAAAGACAAATGCAGCCTTAGCTGCCAAAAATAACGAAAATGAGCTCTTGCTCAAGGAAATCCATCACCGCGTCAAGAACAATCTGGAAATGGTCTCCAGTCTGTTGAAACTCCAATCCATTAAAGTGAAAGACCGCAGCACTAAAGAAGTGATGCAAGCCAGTCAGAGTCGTGTACAGTCCATGGGGATCATTCACCAGAAATTGTACCAGGGAAGAAACCTTGGCACCATCGAAATGCTGGACTACTTTAAAAACCTGAGCGAAAATATCGTGGATGCCTACGGAGCTCACGAGCAGGTCGAGGTCCGTTTTGTGATGGAGCCGGTTGAGCTGGACGTAGACACAGCCGTACCGATTGGACTCATCGTTAATGAATTATTGACCAATTCCTTAAAATATGCCTTTCCCGAAGGACGGGAAGGCAAAATAGAACTGAGTCTTCGGGAAATTGCCCAAAACCAATTGCAACTGATCGTTGCCGATAATGGGATCGGTCGGAAGGAAGGAAGCCTCCCCCAGGGCACCGGCTTCGGATCACAATTGGTACGCTTATTGACCGACCAGTTGCAGGGGAGCATACAGGCTGATTACCAGAACGGCACAAAATTTTACTTTGAACTCGAAAAAGCGAATCTGAACTGATGGACCATCCGGTAAAAGTGTTAATTGTAGAAGACGAAACGGTAATTGCGGCCGGCATTTCGGTTGATCTGGATGAATTAGGCTACGAAGTAACCGGCATGGTCACCCGGGCCGAACAGGCACTGGCTCATTGCCGGCAGACACCACCGGACATCATCTTACTCGATATCAAATTGAAAGGAGAAATGGATGGGATCCAACTGGCCCACCAGCTTAACGAAGAGATCGATATCCCCATCATTTTTCTGACCGCCAATGCTGATGAGGCCACTTTCAATCGGGCCAAAGAAACTCTTCCATTTGCCTTCCTTTCCAAACCTTATAAAAAACTGGACCTGCAGCGCACGCTGGCCCTGGTCGTTAGTCGTCTACAGGCCGAAAACACCTCCGGTCATTCCGATCACAACCAGGATAACGCCTACATTCTCAGTGACCGCATTTTCGTTCGGTATAAAGACAAAATGGTTAAGGTGGTAATCGAAGACATCCTCTACATCAAAGCCGACGGGAACTACTGCCTGATCGCCACCAATGATAAAGACTACATCCTCACCGTTCCGCTAAAAACGCTGGAAGAAAGCCTTCCCTCCACCCATTTCATGCGTACTCACCGGTCTTTTGTGGTCAACCTGAATAAGATCGAAGCCCTCACCGACAACCAGGAATTTCTCACTCTCGGGGGCAATAAACACGTACCGGTCAGTCGGCGATTTAAACCGGAAGTCCTGAATAGATTGCGATTGTTTTAGCAAACACCACTTAAACTCCCGATCCAACCACTCATACAGTCATTTTACCCTTTCAGACAATTCCGAACGTGTCCGGCCGGGCTTCCCCTTAGCTTTATAGAAGAAAAATTTTCATATCAAAGCTAAGATCCATGAGAAAAGATACATTCCTTAAAGGGGGGCTCACGATCCTGGTTATATTTTTTGCGCTAAATACTACCTGGGCACAAAGTATGACGGTTACTCAGATTAATAAGGGCAACGATTATTACTTCGAAGTGGAGCTCAAAATTCGCCCGGATCAAAAGGGGTGTGATTGTAATGCCACGCAACGCGTTTATGTGGCATCCGCCTCGGACGATTCTAAACAGTATGCCGAAAAAACCAGAGCAGCATCTACCAGTAATTGGACGGTAAGACTAAAATTTCCCAGGACTGGAAAAGATACCGAAGATATACGGGTAGTCTTTGCGGAGACGGGCTTTAATAAGCACCCCGCGTTTCCGGATTTTCCATGTCAGCTTAGTTGCTTATCCATAGCGGACGAATACCTTACCGTAAAAACCCAGCGCCTTAGGGCTCCAAAGGTGGAATGGTGGGACAATGGTTCGGGCGGCATAGGTATGACGTGGACCAATGAATCAGATGTGCCGGCTAATCTTATTGACTGGGTGCTCTATAAAAACAATAACGGCCCCAAAAGCTTAGGATCTCAAACATCTTACTCAGACACCCCCGCCAAAGGGCAAACTCACGAATACCGCGTAAGTATTCACGTTCCGAAGTTCGCTAATCCAAACGAAACCTGGTCTGAGACAATTATGTTCCGTCCGCCGGATGGGATTATCAGAGGGAAAGTCGCCACCAAACCCGGGGTTTCCGGATTAGGTACGCCGGTCCAGGGAGTAGAAGTATGTGCCGTACAAACCAACAACATTCCGGGAAGATGGGCACCGGGGGCGCAGTATTGCACCACAACCGATGCGGAAGGGAATTATACCATATCAGATATATACTACGGTGCCGATGAGGGTACTTTCCGCATCGAAGCCAGAAAAGCCGGTCATGGTTTTGATCCCGCTTTTCGTACCCGCACCTTGTCCCCGCAGATCAGTACGGAGAACAACGTCAACTTCATCGATACGACTTCCTTTCTGGTAAAGGGTCAGGTGGTACAACAGACCGGAAGCTTCACCTGCGGTCTGCCCGAGGTAGAAATGCTGCTGGACGGCCAGGATCTGGGTTTCCGTACAGACAATAATGGTAATTTCTCCATACTCGTAGAACAGGCCGGCACCTACAAAATACGGCCTCGTTATAAGGACCATACTTTTCAACAAACCGAAGCAACGGTAGTCGTTACCCAGCCTATCAACGGACTGAGTTTCACCAGTCAGGCGGTCGATACCATCAGCGGTTACGTACACGCCAGTTGCGAGCGCTACATTGGCCAAGCAGAAGTGCGAATTTTCAGTACTGGCTCTTGTCTGGATACAACGATCATGACCGACCCGGAAACAGGCTATTACCAAATGGTACTGCCGGCTCGGGAGTATACCGTTACGGTAAAGAATTTCAGTGCTACCGAAGCATCCGATCTGAACGACGCCGAAGTGGTTGGCTTTTTCCAGGATAAAAACATCAGTCTGCTGGAAGGCGACCAACAAGTGAACTTCACGTATCGTCGGCCGCCAATTATTCAACTGACCGGTTTGGAGGGCGCCCCCTGTACCGGCCTGGATCACCCCGTTTTGGAACAGCATCAGGTCTATCCGCTAATCATTGAAGTATGGGAAGAAGTCGGGGTCTGTCCGGTTGATACCGGCTTACTCACCATTGTAGACCGCATCTGTGAAGCAGAACAAATTATCACGTTGCCTATTTCTCAGGGCCGGGTTGCTTACGAACTGAAAGCAGGCACCCCCAACATCATCCAGCCTTATCTGAAAAATTTCAGCGTCAGCGCCGATGTAGACGGCCGGATCGCCAACCTGCAGCGCGATCTGATCGTCACCGGAGTCCGCGCCCGGGAAAAAACTTTTGCCACCGTCTCTCCCGAATTGCCCCTGCTTATCCTGCGAGATCCACCGGGCGATGCCAGCAGTAGTTATCTGCAAAAAAATACTACGTTGGAAACAGCACTCCGCTTTTCGGCCTTAACCGACAAGGTAAATAACCCCTGGGTAGAAGCTAAATTGGGTACGACTATCGAAGTTGGAGTCGGCATAACGACCGAGTACGCGTTTTGGGGAATGATCGGAGCCTCTACGGAAATAGGTGCTTCCACGGTCAATAATGAGGAATACATTGTCTCCTATTCGGTGGGCGAAAACTTTTCTACATCGGACAATGAGGCCGTCACCGGGCAGCAAGGCGATGTGTTCATGGGCGCGGCGCTTAATTTGATCTATGCCCTCGCAGATGAGGTTATTTACGACCCGGATAATTGCCGAATCCTTACGGACGTCAGTCTGATCCTGGGCAACGACGGCTTCGCCACTACCTATACCTATACCGAAAGCCATATCCGAAATTCCCTGCTGCCGGATCTGAGCCGATTGCGAGACCTCAATGCAACGAATAATCCAGATACTGCAGCCTATTTTGCCGACCAAATTGCCGTTTGGGAGCAGGCCCTGCAACGCAATGAGGAGTTAAAAGAAAAAGCGAAATTCAAAGAAAATCGGTCTTTCAGCGCTAATGCACCCTACGAATCCACCGTTTCCAGTTCCAGTACCGAATCCATTTCCATCGAATTCAATCAGCTTATCAGTCAGGAAGTAGCGGTAGAACTGGGTTTTGAAGTAGCCGGCTCCGGCGTATCCGGCGGCAACCGTTATACGTTCAGGATGGAAACCGGAGAATCCGAGACCCAGACTACCACCAAGGAGACTACTACGGGCTTCATCCTGAACGATGATGACGAAGGGGATTTCTACAGTGTAGATATCAAAACCGACCCGGTATATAACACCCCGGTCTTCGAACTGGTCAGCGGGCGCTCCAGTTGCCCGTTGGAACCGGGTACCCAACCGAGAGACGATTTACAGATCAGCGCCGAAGAATTGGTGAAAACTGATGTAGACCCTAACAAATCGGCGGTTTTCAAATTGCTGCTGGGAAATATCAGTCAAAGTGAAGAAGCACGTACCTATTTGCTGCAATTCAACCAGGCCAGTAACCCGGATGCAGCCCGTATCCGCGTTGGTGGAAGCGAAGTGCAAGGTCCGATCTCCTATACCATCAATCCGTTTCAACAAGTCGAGGTGACGGTTGAAGTAGAAAGAGGGCCACTGGCTTACAGCTATGATGGGTTAGAGTTCACGCTCTCTTCCGACTGTGATCCAGATGTCAGCCAATCTGTAACTATCTCTGCATTCTTCACAAGTGACTGTAGTCCGATCCGCATCAATGATACTGACGCTGCCTGGTTGGTCAACAGCACGGACGACCAAACCCTGGATGTGCAGCTTACGGACTACGATAAAACCAAACTCCAACGCGTGGAAATCGAAATCGCGGCCGCCGGTACCAATAACTGGGAGACTTTACAAAGCGTCGAAGCGGATCAATTGGCGGACGATATGAATGCGATGGCCGTACCCGTAGACCTGGGGCATCTGCACGAAGGTAACTACCAGGTTCGGGCTCGTTTGTTATGCGATCAGGGTTTTGTGTATTCCGAAAAATGGAACGGCCTGGTAGACCGCAGTCCGCCGATGGTATTTGGACAGCCCGAACCAGTGGATGATGAATACCTTCCCGGTGACCTGATCAGCGTAAGTTTCAATGAACCGCTGAACTGCCTGAACCTGACCAAAGATAATATTACGGTTAAACGCTTGTCCGACGACGTGATTCTCGACGCACAGTTCGGCTGTTCCGGCAATCAACTGATCATTCTACCGGAAGGGAACTTTGCCGCACAGGTAGGTGAAAATTACGAGATCCGTGTAGCGAAAGTAGCGGATCAGTACGGCAATGCCATAGAGGAGCCGGTAGTTTGGAAATTCGCTATTGGAGCCGGCGCGGGTAATCCGAATCCGGATATGGACGGCGATGGGATCCCCGACACTGCAGACAATTGCCTGCTGGCCGCTAATGCCCTGCAATCCGATATTGACGGTGACGGTATCGGCGATTCCTGTGATGAAGACGTCGACGGGGACGGCATCGTCAACGCCTTGGATAATGCCCCCATTTTCAGCAATCCGGACCAACTGGACAGTGATAACAACGGCATCGGCGATGTAGCGGAACCGGACGCGGATGGCGATCAGGACGGAATAGTTAACAGTATGGATAATTGCATCAACCAGAAGAACGGTGACCAGGCAGACCTGGATCAGGACGGGATCGGTGATGCCTGCGACGAAGATATTGACGGCGATGGGATACCCAATTATAAAGACAATTGCCAAACCACACCTAATGCCCTGCAGGAAGATGAGGATCAGGATGGTATTGGTGATGCCTGCAAAAATACCGTAGGCACCCAGGAGCTCGATTACCTAAATGACCTGCAGATCTATCCCAATCCGGGTGATGAATCCGTATTCGTCCGCATGGGTTCCGACCGCAGCCGGAAGATCAGTCTGGAATTATACGACGTATTTGGTCGCCAGCGGCAGCAGCAAACGATTTCCGTATTTGCCGGGCAGTCGTCTACCTACAGCCTTGCTACCTGGCAGTTGCCGGCGGGGATGTACTACCTGGTATTGAAAGACGAGCAACGCGTCCGGGCCCAGCAATTGGTGATCGCCCATTGATAGGCGAGACGAGAAGCGTATAACGTTAAACCGCAAGCAGTAAGTTGATAAAATCTCGAATTCCGGTAAACCGGAGTTCGGGATTTATTTTTTAGCGAAGTTGTCTAAAGTTTATACCGGCCGTATTAGGTTTTTTTTCCAATGACTGATAACTTACGGCTAATAGAACGCCCCTTCTGCAAACCATCCTAATTATCATATTTTCCTTATGAAGCGATCCTTACCCAGACCCTGTTGGTTCGTACTTTTTCTTTTCTCCGGTATCCTGTCCGCTTTCGCCCAAAACCAGATACCCAGACTGGATCAGATCGATGTACAACATTACCAATTCCAGCTGGCCCTCTCGGATGCGACCGATGAGATCCGCGGAAAAGCAGAGATTACGATCAAGTTTTTACAGCCACTTGCTTCTTTTGACCTCGATTTAGTCGCCTACCGGGAAACCGAAGAGACCGGCATGAAAGTGGAGCAGGTCCGTCTCGGGGAGCAATCGCTTTCTTTTGAGCAAAGCGGGGAAAAACTTACCATTCAGCTTCCCACAGCACCGGAACGAGACAGCGAGCATAATTTCTCGGTCAGCTACCGCGGTATTCCGGCGGACGGGCTGATCATCGATGCCAACAAATTCGGCCACCGCACTTTCTTTGGTGATAACTGGCCCAACCGGGCGCATCACTGGCTGCCGAGTGTGGACCACCCGTCCGACAAAGCCAGTGTGGAATTTATCGTCACCGCCCCGGAGCACTACCAGGTGATCGGCAATGGCGTGCAGGTAGAAGAGACCAATCTGCTGAACGGTCTGAAACTGACCCACTGGCGGGAGGATGTTCCCTTACCCACGAAGGTGATGGTTATCGGAGCGGCGGATTTTGCCGTACAACGGGCCGGAGCGGTCATGGGCATTCCCATCACCAGCTGGGTATATCCGGAAAATCGGCAGGCCGGATTTTTCGATTACGGTCAGGCGCTGGACGTCTTGCCCTTCTTTATCGAACGGGTCGGACCGTACTCCTATTCCAAACTCGCCAACGTTCAATCCAAGACCCGCTACGGCGGCATGGAAAACGCCAGTAATATTTTTTATTACGAAAACTCCGTGAACGGCCGGAAAGAACAGGAGTCGCTCATCACCCACGAGATCGCTCACCAGTGGTTTGGGAACTCAGCTTCCGAAGGGAACTGGCACCACGTCTGGCTGAGTGAAGGTTTTGCTACCTATTTTACGATCCTTTACTTCGAATACGAGCACAGCGCAGAAGCGGCCCGGGAAATGCGGCGGGAAGACCGCGATCAGATCATCAACTTTGCCGCTTCCAGTGACAGTCCCATCATCGATACCCGCATTACGGATTACAACGATCTGCTCAATACCAACTCCTACCAGAAGGGCGGCTGGGTACTGCACATGCTGCGCCGCAAGATTGGAGACGACGCCTTTTGGCGCGGCATTCGTGAGTATTACACCACTTACCGCAACGGTAATGCGCTGAGCGAAGATCTGCAACGCATTATGGAAAAAGCCGGAGGGCAAGACCTCGATACCTTCTTCGAGCAGTGGCTCTACCGTCCCGGACTGCCTATACTAGAAGTACAGCTAACTCCCGGCAGCAAGCGCAATAAACACGAACTGCGCATCCGGCAGACCCAGGAAGGGGCCGCGTTTGAATTCCCGCTGAAGATCGACCTCTACGGAGTCGACGGTAACAGTGAGACGATCACTGTCGATGTTCGGAAAAAAGAAGAGAGCCAGACCATCAAATTTAAAGGTACCATCGAGCGCATTGAAATAGATCCCGAAGTTGACCTGCTCGTGGGAGAAACACCATAACCAAAAATCGAACGAATGAATTCCAGATTGTTTACCATCCTCTGCCTGTTTTTAGCGTCCGGCCCAATGGTTGCCCAGGACGATAGTCGGTTGCCCGGCTTTGAAGAAATTATCGCCCTGCGCTCCGCCGGCAGCGTGGCGATCTCTCCGGACGGCCAACACGTTGCCTTTACTTCCGGACGGACCAACTGGTCCAAAAACCGCTACGATACCGAGATCTGGTTGTCCAAAAACGGTGGGCAGCCCTTTCAGCTGACGAACAATACCGACGGTGGTAGCTTTAATCCGCAGTGGTCGCCGGACGGTCAATGGATCGCTTTTCTGCGCAAAAGCGGCGAACACAATCAGATCCATGTGATCAGTCCGAATGGCGGCGAGGCCCGCGCCATGACCAATTCCGATCGCAATATTGAAAGTTTCGACTGGTCGCCGGATGGCCAACGCTTCGCCATCAGCCTGTCGGAACCCGAGGCCAAAAGTCAGAAAGACCGTAAAGAGCGTTTTGGAGCCTACGAAGTGGACGACCAGGAATTCCGCCGCTCCTGGCTGTACACGGTAGATTTCAAACCGGATATGCCCCTGCCCACCGACCTGCCCTGCTACGACACCAAGGATAGCACGGCCCAGGCCTGGAAATGCCTGGAATGGCCGAAGGTCGAAGCGCTCATCGATAGCGTGGATTATACCATCCGTGGGTTCAAGTGGTCTCCCTCCGGGGATAAGATCGTGATCAATCACCAACCGGATCCGCTGATCAATTCCTTTTTCGACAGCGACATTTCGATCCTGGATGTGGAGTCCGGGACGGTTACTCCGCTCGTGGAAAACCCGAGTGCGGATTTCTTTGCAGACTGGTCGCCGGACGGCAAGTTTATCCTCTACGAATCCAGTCTCGATAACCGCACCTCCAATTACTATCTGAACGGAAACATCTTCAAAATACCGGTCGGTGGCGGACGGGCCATCCCGCTGGCCACGGACTTCGACGAGGAGATCGGCAGCCTCAACTGGACGGAAACGGGCATCATCGGTGCCGCCTGGCAAAAGACCAAACGCTTTCTCTATCGCATCGACCCGAATACCGGCAAGGTCACGCTGCTGGGCGATAACCCGCGACTGATCTACGGATTTTCCGTCACCGAAAAGGGCGATAAGATAGCTTTCAATGCCGAATCAGGGGAAGACCTCAACGAGATCTACTGGACGGAGACGGCGAATTACCGCCCCCGCGCCATCACCAATTTCACGGAGCAGATCGCCGACTGGAAGGTGGCCCAAAGCGAGGTGATCTCCTGGAAAAGTAAAGACAGCGCTACCATTGAAGGCATTCTTCACAAACCGCAGGATTACGATCCCAACAAAAAATATCCATTATTGGTGGTGATCCACGGTGGCCCGACGGGTATCGACCGGCCCCGCCCCGTACCCAGCAGCCTCTATCCGATCCTGCACTGGCTGGATAAGGGAGCGCTCGTGCTGCGCCCCAACTACCGGGGATCCGCCGGCTACGGCGAGGCTTTCCGCTCACTGAATGTCCAGAACCTCGGAGTAGGTGACGCCTGGGATGTTCTCTCCGGCGTAGATCACCTGGCGGATCAGGGGCTGATCGACACCACGCGTATGGGCGCTATGGGCTGGAGCCAGGGCGGTTATATCTCCGCCTTCCTGACCACCAATACGAATCGCTTCAAAGCCATTTCCGTCGGCGCGGGTATCTCCAATTGGATGACCTACTATGTCAATACCGATATTCATCCGTTTACCCGGCAATACCTGAAGGCCACGCCCTGGGAAGATGAGGAGATCTACAAAAAGACCTCTCCCATGACTAACATCAACCAGGCCTCCACCCCTACCCTAATCCAGCACGGAGAGTTCGACCAACGGGTCCCCATCGCCAATGCCTATGAGCTCCTGCAGGGTCTGCGGGATGTGGGCGTGCCGGCCAAGCTGGTGGTGTATAAGGGATTTGGTCACGGCATTTCCAAACCAAAGGAAAGACTGGCCGCCGCCTGGCACAACTGGCAGTGGTTCAATAAATACCTTTGGGGAGAAGAGGTGCAATTGCCATTTGACAAGGAAAAGGAGAAAGATAAAGAGTAGGCGCTTTAAGCGCATCTCCAAAAAGGAGCAATAAAAAAACGCTAAGAACGCGGGCAGCTTTTTCCTACTGCTATGCATTCTTAGCGTTTTTTTTATTCCGTAAGGACGGATCGAACTACTCGATCAAATTATTTCCCTCCGGAACCGTCGGCAGCGTCTTCGTCTTCGACCTCAAACGGTTTGCGCGGCATCATCTCATCCCGCATGGCGGTGTGGTAGATGAAGGAAGCGATGATGGTAGCAGCCTGCGACAGATCCGCTTCTACCAGGTGATCCAGATTATCCATATTGGAGTGGTGGGTGCGGTTGAAATAGGCCATAGGGTCCTGAATGAACTGGAATCCGGGGATGCCAACGGCATCGAACGCCAGGTGATCCGTACCACCGGTATTGGACATGGACAAAGTTCCGGCTTCCAGATCCTTGAACGGCTGCAGCCAGCTGCGGAAGATCGGAGCTACTTTTTCGTTACCCTGCAGGTAGACTCCCCGTACTTTACCGGTACCATTATCCAGGTTGTAGTAAGCGGAGATCTTCTCCTGGTCCGGCTTCAGACTTTGCGGCGTATAGCTGTCGGGCGGAAACTCGGCAAAGTGGTCTTTGGCGTAGGCGCGAGAACCGAGCAGTCCCTGTTCTTCACCCGTCCACAGAGCCAAACGAAGCGTACGGCGTGGTTTTTCGCCACTCTCCTTGAACGTTTCCATCAGGATACGTGCCGCTTCCATCATTACGGTGGAGCCGGCGCCGTTGTCCGTAGCGCCCGTGCCGGTATGCCAGCTATCGAAATGCGCGCCAAACATCACCACTTCGTCCTTCAGATCCGTTCCGGGGATCTCGGCGATGATGTTGTGTTCCATTTCGTCTTCATTGGTGTATTCGGCATCCAGCTCTACGCTGAGTTTCACCGGAATACCGCGCTGCAGGTTGCGGAAAATGCGGTTGTAATGCTCTACGGCCAGTGTGAACTGAGGCACTACCTTATTGTCCACCGTTTGACCCCGGCCCTCAGCGGTACGTGCGCCGGATACGAATACGGTACCCAGGTCGCCCTTGTAGCTGCGATCCAGTACGGCGATCGGCCCTTCTTCGGCGATGAATTCCCAGAGCATCTGATTGAAGTTAAAACCTCCCAGACGACGGAAGTTGCGGCGGGGACGAGGGGTAGGCTCGGGCGCGTTGGCCAGGTTCAGCAGGCTTTCGGAATCGTGACGGAAAGCGGGTGCTTCAAACCACTCATCAACATTGCGCAGCGTATCGAACAGTACGAATTTGCCTTTCAATTTGCCTTTATAGGCAGCAAGATCCGCTTCGTCGTTGGCCTGCAGGTAGATCACTTCGCCTTCGCCCTTCACAGATGGTGACCAGGCCTTCGGGTAGGCAATGATCGGCCAGTAGCTCGGATCGGTGGCGTGCATTTCAAAGTGGTTCATCTGCCAGCCGCGACCGAATGGTCCCCACTGCTCCAGATGTACATTGTCCATGCCCCATTCTTTCAGGGTCTTAACGGCCCAGTCGGTAGCTTTGTCCAACATGGGTGAACCGGTCAGACGCGGCCCGTACACATCGGTGATCCAGCCGGCAATCTCCATGGCCTGGCTTTGGTCCAGACCGTGCTTGCGGATAATGTCGTTGATCTCGTCGTTGACCTTTTCCTGTGCGGTAGCTATGGTAAAGGTGCCGACCAGTAAAAATGCGAGAACTAGTAAGCGATTAGTCATAATGAATTATTGAGTCAAGTGAGATAATTGTCTTGATGATGGATAACGAGGGTTTTGGGAAGTCCGGAGGTGCAAAGGGAAAATAACGTAATTTTAGGATCCTTACGCTCCCAATTTCCAAACATCCTAATTTCCTAAAGTTCCAATATACCTACTTCTAATGTTGTCTTGACTTCTATACTATCCGGAGTCCGGTATGTCTAATGTTCCAAAATACCTATAGCTAATAGGCCCTAAAGTTAACTTTAATTCCGGAAACAGATAAATTATTATTTTTGTACTATATCCTTGAAAAAATTATGGAAACATACGCTCAGGTACTGAATTACGCTATCCCTTTTTTCATATTGTTAATGCTGGTGGAAGAAATTGCCGCCCGCTGGATGCGGGTGGAAGTCAACCGCGGAGTCGATACGATCTCCAGTCTGAGTTCCGGTTTTACCAATGTGATAAAGGACGTTTTAGGACTTACTATTGTGATCCTCAGCTACGGATGGTTGGTGGACAAGGTGGCGCTCACGGAGATCAAATCCGGCTGGCTGCTGTACGTTATCGCCTTTCTGGCGATGGATCTGTCCAGCTACTGGGTCCACCGCTGGAGTCACGAGATCAACTTTTTGTGGAACCGGCACATCATTCACCACAGTAGTGAGGAATTCAACCTGGCCTGCGCGCTGCGCCAGTCTATTTCCAATATCTTTTCCTACTTCAATTTCCTGCTGCTGCCCGCGGCCCTGCTGGGAGTCCCGACGGAAGTGATCGCGGTAGTCGCACCCATTCATTTGTTTGCCCAGTTCTGGTACCATACCAAGCTGATCGACAAAATGGGCTGGCTGGAACACATCCTGGTCACCCCTTCCCACCACCGCGTACACCACGCCATCAACCAGCAATACCTGGATAAGAATTACGCTGCGATCTTTATTTTCTGGGATAAGTGGTTCGGTACCTTCCAGGAAGAGCGGGAGGATATTCCGCCGGTCTACGGTGTCAAACGGCCGGTGAAGACCTGGAATCCCTTCCTGATCAATTTTCAACACCTGGCCCTGCTGGCCCGGGATGCCTGGTACACCCGTAATTGGTGGGATAAGATCCGGCTCTGGTTCATGCCCACGGGCTGGCGTCCGGCGGATGTGGCCGACCGCTTCCCGATTACCGGCGTGGAGGATGTCTACGCCTACCAGAAATACGATACCCGCCTTTCCTCGCAGTTGCTGGTGTGGTCCTGGACCCAGCTGGCGATCACCTTCGTACTGATGCTGTACCTGTTCAATCGCATCGGTGATCTGAGTTTTATCGCGATCCTGCTCTACGGTATCTTTTTGTTCGTATCCGTATTCAGCTTTACCACTCTGATGGACAAGTCGCCCTACGCCCTGGCTACCGAACTAGTCCGGTCCGGTCTTGGGCTGGCACTAATATGGTGGCAGCAGGATTGGTTCGGCATGAGCTCGATCGTTCCCTATCTGAATTACCTGATCGCCGCTTACCTGATCTTTTCACCCCTGGTGGTCTATTATTTCGTACGGACCGAATGCCGCGATACAGCCGAGGCTAAGGCGCCATCTGCTCCTCATAGTCAAATCGCTTCTTAGCCAGTGGCAGATTGAAATTGACGGTAAACTGATACATACCGTGCTGCACGGAGTCGAAATCCTTATTGTAGACGGTAGGGATATTGAATCCCATCACCGCTTTGAAGTTGGGAAAACCCATGCCGAACTCCGGAGCGATCTTTAGATTACCGTATTCAAAATCCGTGTAGTAATTGAGGTAAAGCCCCATGGAGGCGAGCCAGCCCCGTACGGACATACCCACACGGGTAGCCGTGACGAATTCCCGATTGATGGCAAAAGACTGGGTGATGGACATGACGGTGGTCCCTAAGGAATGCTCACCGTTGTAGGAGGATACCGAACGGGCGTAACCCAGTTCGAGAAAATAAAAGGGAGCCCCTTCAAACCTTTCGTCACTACCCTCGATCAGGTGGTTGCCGATAATGAGATCGTGGGCCTTGATGCGGTATTTTTCGCTTTTGACTAAAGTGGAATCCTGCTCCTGCTGGGCAAACGTAAAGATCGGTAGCATGATGAACAGCAGAACGAGTTTGGTAGATGCGGATTGGAACATAAGATTAACTTGATTGCTCAATTTGGAAAACGGGTTTTATGCCCGACGCGCAGCGGTTGCATCCTGACTGAGGTTGCCGTCAGGACCCAACCGGATTGACGTCAGTGTAGACCTTGGTAACGTATTCTTGCTCCAGCCTAGCTTATCTTTTGTCGAGTTTTTAAAAAGAGATTTTTTAACCATTCAAAAGCCACTGAAAGTCAGTGATCCCGCCCTTCTCAGCGCGCTCATTGTCTCAATCTGGGACTTTAAGGTTCCCCGGAATACAGGCGGGGCCGGTCAGTCCGGCCTCAGGCTTTCTTACCGAATCCGTGCAAATTCTGATGCACGAAATCCTCGGGAAATTCCTCCACCCCGGGAAATCCCAGCTGAATATCCCGGCCGTTGTGCGGCACGTGGGCCGTTCCGAATATATAATCCCAGATGGCCAGGGAGATGCCGAAATTGATCCCGTTCGGATGGCTCTCGGGCAATTCGTACGAATGGTGCCAGATGTGCATTTCCGGACTATTGAATAGTTTTTTCATAATAGGTCCCAGCGCAAGTGCGCCGACCAGGGTAGCGCCGGCTATCGTCAGCAACCGGGTCATTAAGGTAGGTTCCGTCAGCAAATTTACATCAAAAGCGCCAATTGCAATAACGATACCGATCAGACCGCCGAGTATTCCTCCGGTTACCCGGCCCGGTACGGTGATATTGGAGTGGTTGTAATGGCCGATGGCCAGGGTAAAAATATGGATGATAAAGAAATCGTACAGCCCGATGCCCAGCAGAGCCAGCGGAATATATTCGATGGAACGGTACACGACCGTCTCCATCCAGTGGTAACGCAGGTGAGCCGCGAAGCCCATCTGCTCTACGGAATGGTGTACCTTATGGAATTCCCACAGACGATGGGAAGAATGCAGCAAACGGTGGACCCACCATTGTACGAAATCCCGGACGACAAAGCCGACCAGCAGGATGGCCCACATCGGCCACAGCCGCATGGGGTTGTTCGCCTGCAGGTCAAATCCGGAAATGCCTTTGATGATCTGGTTGAAGAAGTTGACCACCACTTCGGAAGCGGCATTGTAGATGATCAGGGAGAATAAAAAGAAGTTGAAGAACATGTAGAAGAAATCCAGCCAGAAATCCTTGCGAAACTTCGGCTGATCGCGCCGCCAGGGTGCCAGTAATTCGATCCCGAAAAAGAAGGCCGATACCAATATCAGCCAGTAGAAATAGTTATTCCAGGCCGGATGCGTGATCTCGTGCCAAAGATAGCCGGCGTAGCCGCGATAACCGTTGACAAAAATATCCCAATAGTTCATGTCCTTATATTGAGGTAGCGATGTTCCACGGGGCAGAAGTGGCTTTTCAGAGGGAAAAACTGGATGATAGGCAGCCGGAAACCGGCGTAACGCTTCAACCCATGAATACATCAACACATTTTCATATAAACTTAAAACGGATAACCCAGCCCAAAGTTGAAAGCAACCCTGGATAATCCAAAGCTGCGGAAAGACTCCCAGTAGGCACGCTCCAGCGCATTGCCGGATTCATCCCGAAAATTAGGATATGAATTGCGCAACTTCACGCCCATATCGAGGCGAAAGATAAAGTAGGAAAAGTCAAAACGCAATCCGAAGCCGCCACCCACGGCGATCTGTTTATAAAATGGGTCATTGAAACAACCGTCCGCCCGCTCCGTTCCGCTGAACAGGAACTGAGAGCCACAGCGGGCGGGGTCCTCCCGGATGGTCCAGATGTTGCCGGCATCCAGGAAAAGAGCGCCCTTCATCTGCCAGAGGATCTCAAAACGGTATTCGAGATTAAATTCCAGTTTGAGGTCACCGGTCTGGTAAAGACGGAAGTTGTTTTCCCGGTCCAGAGCGTTGGGATCCTGATAACCGCCCGGCCCCAGTCCACGCGGCGCCCAGGCCCGGATACTGTTGGGCCCACCCACAAAGAACTGCTTCACGTAGGGCACATCGGTGGTAAACCCGAAAGGCCGCGCAATGCCGAAATTGAAGCGGGACGCAATACTGCGTTTACTGGTATTCTGTTTATAGTATCGGAAGTCCATTTCCAGACGGGCGTACTGGGAAAAATTGATCGTGTCCGACAAGCGCCAGATGTCGTTGCGGTTGGCGAGTCCGTTGTAGATATTGTTCGCCGCCCACAGTTCCGCCCCGGCCATTTCCAGAGAAAAACTGAAATAGTTGGATTCATTGAAGCGGTTCGGCCGGCCGTTGTAGACGTAGTTAAAATCCCGGAACAGCAGACTCACGAATAACTGCTGCCCGAAACTGTTCCGGAGGAAGGGATTATCCGCCAGCAGGGTATCGAACTGCGGTTGCGTCTGCGGGATGAGCAGGTCCACGCCCACGTGGTTGAGCAGGTAGCGCTTGGTGGGCGTACGCTGCAGATCGTAGCCGTAGCTGGCGTTGAACAGATTGTATTTGTACCAGTCGATGATCAGCAGGTAGTTATAACTCAGCGACAGACGGGTTGCGGCGTTCTCCCGCAGCTGCGCGTAGAAACTGTCCTCTTCCGCCCGGCGTTTTTTATTGATCGGCTGGGCATTGTACAAACTCCAGAAGCCGAGATAATCCCGGAAACGGGGAAAAAACAGTTCGGTCTGCAGTCGCAGATCCACCGTATTCCAGAAGCGGCTGCGATCACTGAAGTTCATTTCCACCCCGGTGGAGAAGTTCGTCAGCAGCGTCTCTCCGCCACCCAGTAGATTGCGGTTCCGAAAACTGGGGTTGATGGCAAAACCGATGAGGTTACCCGCACCGGACGTACTCCGGTTGGTGTAGTTGACTTCAAAATCGGCCCCCAGTTCCATCTTGTAGTTGGGCGTCAGTTCTACCCTGTAGTTCAGGATACCCGGCTCATCCGGGTCCGGTTCGGGTTTGATGCGCCAGAACCGGTACATACCCAGCGCGGAAAGCTGCCGGCCGGTACGCTGGTAGTTTTGCTCGCTCGACAGGTCACCGGGGCGCAAAAACATCGTTTTGATCAGCGTTTGCGGACGCACGTCAAAAGCGTTCTTTTCCAGTAGAAACCGATAGCCGTCGATGATCGTATCTATGGCAAAAACCGAATCCGTGGAGATGGGATCGTAATCCGGCAGGATGGTCACTTCGCCGATGCGATAGCGCTGGTGGGTACTGTCGCCAAAAGGATTCAATACGTTGAAATAAACTTTCCCCTTATGATCCTGGTCGAGCGTATCGACTTCCACCTGATCGAAATAATTACCGTAGTAATAAGCGTAGCCGTTATTGCGCAGAAAAGCGGTCACCCGTTGCTTTTCCTGTTCGTACAACCCCAGGTCCAGTTGGTTTCCGGGCTGAAAGTGGGACTCCTCCTTCACCCGTTGCAACATACTGTCAATGATCGGATCTTCACTGGAGAAAAATACGCTGTCGATCAGGAAAGGCCGGTTGGGATATACGTAGTAAGTGACGTTGGCCTTGGTCCGTTTCCGGTTGATATCATCTTCCACCAGCACATCGGCATCGAGGAAGCCTTTCTGGCGTAGATACCGCTCCATATTACTGGCGGTCTCATCGGCTAGTTGTTCGCTGTAAATAGCCGGCGGTTCGGCGATCACGCGACGGATGAAACGGTCCAGCTTGGTGGTGTCTCCCGGATCGGAAGTTTTAAAATAAAACCACTCGCGGGGAAAAAAGAAGAGGAAATTACTGTTCTTACGCTGCCGGTAGAAACCGGGCAACTCATCCTGGAGAATGCGTTTATTCTCGATCTTTTCTTCGTTCTTGAGCTTGATGGTATTGCTCCGCAGCAGATACTGGTCCTCTTGCAGGAACTTGGTGCTGTTGCAGGCAGAAAGCAACAACAAACAGATAATGCCCTGAAATACGTATTTTGCGGACTTTAGCATGCGTACGGTAATCCAACTATGAATATCTCAAAAAATAAGATCAAGTATTTAAAATCGCTACACCGGAAGAAGTTCAGGCAAAAGTATGATAATTTCATTTTGGAAGGCGATAAAATGACCCGGGAATTACTGGACGCACCGGATCATCCGATAAGCGGCCTCTACGCTTTGGAGGAATGGCTCTCCGCCAATCCCAAAATACAACAACTTCCGCCGGAAAATGTCTTTACGGTCACTCCCGCCGAACTCAGCCAGATCTCCACGCTCACTACTCCCAATCAGGTACTGGCCACGGTACAGCTCCCCCACCCCGTTTTTGACATCAGCTGGCTGCACACCCACTGGACCTTCTACCTCGACAATATCCAGGACCCCGGCAATATGGGTACGATCTTGCGCATTGCCGACTGGTTCGGACTGGAATGGGTCTGTGGTTCTCCGGGCTGTGTGGAGGTATTCAATCCTAAGGTGGTGCAGGCCTCCATGGGCGCCATCCTCCGGGTAAAATTTGCCGAACTGGAGTTATCGGATTTCACAGCGGATCTGAAAGAGATGCCCATCCTGGGAGCCAGTATGGAGGGGCAGAATATCTACCAGGCCCGGCTGCCGTCGAGGGGGTTGATCGTCATCGGCAATGAAGGCCAGGGTATCTCAGAAAATGTAAAGGATTTTATTACCAACTATATAGCAATTCCGCGCCACCCGAAAGGCGGAGCGGAATCTTTGAATGCGGGGGTTTCGGCGGGCATCATCGCAGCGCTGGTGGTCGGCGCCCAGCTCAAAGGACCGGCCTGAGGTGCTGCCGCCAACTAAGGCCGGATCACCTGCTTATCTTCCGGCAGTTTGGCTACCGCTTCATCCTGCGAATCCATTCCGATCCACTCCTGCACCACGTCGGGAATGTATTCCTCGATCCCGGCATCTCCCGTCATGAAGATACCACCCAGTAGAATGGCATGAAAAGCAATAGTGAAAAACAAGGCTTTGATTCGGTTGCGGCGGGCGTTCTTTTCGAATTGATAGTTAATCATGACTTTCGGTTTTCAGTGATGAGGGATAGTGGCTCTACGGGTTGACTTTTGGGTCTAAACAGGTTTTTAAGGAAGGGATGATCCACTCAGGAATAGGTGTTGTAGTAAGGATAAGGGTTTTGATTTCTAGTTTTCTTTGGTTTTTTGGAGGCGGATCATCCCGTTCGGTTGTCTATTAAACGCAGGGAATCCGGCCAAATTTCTAAAGGAAAGGTTAAGGCGTATTAAGAATAAGCTAAAAAAAGCCCCCTCGCACCTCACCCCTGACACCTGCCCCCTGACACCTCACACCTCCGCCCCCTCCCACATTTGCAGATTGCCCACATCTTTCCTTACTTTGCAGACCGCAAAAGTCCTAATCCATCATGCTTGAAAAAATACTACAGGAATTAGCCGCTCACCAGACCCAACTGGTAGCCGTATCCAAGACCCATCCCGCTTCCACGATCCGCCGGATCTACGATGCTGGGCAACGTGACTTCGGAGAAAATAAAGTCCAGGAGATCACCGATAAGCAGGAGGAACTGCCCGCGGATATCCGTTGGCATTTTATCGGACATTTGCAGACCAATAAGGTCAAATACATCACGCCTTTCGTTCACCTCATCCATTCCGTGGATAGTGCCAAAGTGCTGAAGGAGATCAACAAACGTGCCGGTAACGACGAGCGGCGGGTCGACTGCCTGCTGCAGTTCAAGATCGCCGAAGAGGATACCAAATACGGCCTAACCCTGGCGGAAGCCCGAGAACTCCTCCAATCCGACCGCTACCGGGCGATGGAAAATATTCGTATCGTTGGAGTGATGGGTATGGCCACCTTTACCGACGATGAGCAGCAGGTCCGCACGGAATTCCGTCGCCTGAAAACGATCTTCGATACCCTGAAACAGGAGTTCTTTGCGGATGCGGACCACTTCAAAGAGATCTCCATGGGCATGTCCGGCGATTACCAACTGGCCATGGAGGAAGGAAGTACGATGGTGCGGATCGGCAGCCTGATTTTTGGCGAACGGGATTACCAGTAGTCATCTGTCTATTTCTGAAATGAATATTGACGAAACGTTCCAACGTTCCGACATCTCAACATTCACCCATTTTCTCACCTGATCACGGTAATATCCCCCCGAATGATCACCCCTTCCCCGATATTCAGGCGGAGGATATAGTAGTAGGTCGCTTCCGGTAACGGATTGCCCTGGTTGTTCAGGCCGGTCCAGGAGTTGTCGTAGTTTTCCTGATAAAAGACCACGTCGCCCCAGCGGTTAAAAATGGTCAGTTCGTTATCCGGACTGGCTTCCGGCGGCGTATTGCGGATGATATCGAACACAAAAAACTCGTTCAATCCATCACCATTCGGGGTAATGGCGTTGGCAATTTCCATTTCCTCGATGGCACCCGCTTCGATGGTGATCGTGAGGGTAGCGGTGCTACAGGGGCACGCTTCCAGGCATAGTTCGTAAGTGAGACTTACCGCTCCGAAAGCCCCTTCCGGGGCGAGGTAGGACAACACCCCGTTTTCAATCCCAAGGACAGTACCGAGCGACGGCTCATTCGTAATGGTTACGAGCGGCGTTCCTCCGGCGGGCAACTCATCATTTGTCAATAAGTTAACCATCAGCGTTCGGGAGGCTGTGGCGGCGATCATCGCCTGGTCGTCGCGGGCAACGGGTCCCTGTCCGGGATTCACCGTCACTGCATCACTACTGTAATCCGGACAGTCTGCCGTCGATAAGGTCCAGGTGAAGTTAACCGGGCTTTCCGGTAAGTCGGTGATCCGGCTGTTTGCCGCGTCGGGTTCCAGGATCGAAACTCCGGCGGCATCGGTAGTCCAGCGGCCGATGGTTCCCGGTGGCTGATTGGCCGCCAGTAGCAGAGTATCCGCACAGCTTTCCGGACCGGCTCCGGCCATGGCATCTGCCGGCAGATCAAAACTGATCAGTACTTCATCCGTAGCGGTGCAGCCGACCTCATCCGAAACGGTCAGGGCGTAGGTGCCTTCGTTGCGCACGGTAATGGTCCGGGTCGTGGAACCGTCCGACCACTGATAAGCGCTGTACCCCTCCCCACCGTCCAGCACCGTGGAATCGCCGGGACAGAAAGTAGTGATCCCCGTGATCTGCGGCGGGGAACTGCTCTGTACCTTGGCCGTCACCTGCGCCGAACCATTACAGCCCTCTCCGTCACTGACCGTCACACTGTAAATGCCGCTGGTACTGATGCTGATCTCCCGAGTGGTCGCCCCAGTAGACCATTGGTAACTGGCAAAACTGCCCACACTCAAAATGGTACTGGCTCCGGCACAAAAAGTAAGCGAGCCGCTGATCGTCGGACTCAACGAAGCGCCTTCACTTACGGTGAGGGCCGCCGAGCCGCTGCAACCGGTCGCGTCCGTGACCGTCAGCCGGTAAGTGCCTGGCTGGTTGACGGTGATACTGGATACCGTAGCTCCCGTGGACCAGAGGTAACTGGTAAAACCCGCGGGGCCGGACAAGACGGTATTACTACCCGGGCAAAAGGTTTCGGAACCCAAGATCTCCAAGGTCAGGCTATCCGCCAGCACCGTCTCAATTTGTGCACTCCCCGTACAACCGCGTTCGTCCGTGACCGTCAGGCGATACGTTCCGGGTTCACTGACCGTGATCCCGGTTTCGGTCGCGCCGGTGGACCAGGCGTAGGCCGCAAATCCCGTTTCTCCCGTGAGCGTTGTGGAAGAACCCGGGCAAAATGAGCTCGTTCCCAGGATCATGGTTTCCAGGCTGTCGGCACTCACCACTTCCACTTCGGCGGTACCGGTGCAACCGGCTTCGTCCGTGACGATAAGCCCGTAAAGTCCCGGTTCACTGACTTCGATCTGTGCCCCATTCGCACCGGTGGACCAGGCGTAAGCGGAAAAAACACCGCCGTCCAGGGTAGTCACTGATCCCGGGCACAGGTCGAGTTCCCCGTTGATCACCGGACTCAGGGAAGCACTTTCGTTAATGCTGAATGCAGCCGTACCACTACAGCCGGCCATATCCGTTACCGTCAGGGAATAGGTGCCTTCCGTATCCACCTCGATACTGGACTCGATAGCGCCGGTAGACCAGGCATAGGTCGCAAACCCCGGCTCTCCCGTCAGCACCGCCGAACTACCCGCACAAAAGGTAGCTGATCCCTGAATAGAGACTTCCAGACTGTCGGCTGCCGGCAGATTGACTTCCGTGCTGCCACTGCATCCATTATCGTCGGTGACCGTAAGACTATAAGTTCCCGGAGTGGAAACCGTAAGTGCCCGGGTAGTATCTCCGGTAGACCAGAGATAGCCGGAAAAGCTTCCGGCATCCAGGGTCGCCGTTGCACCGGGACAGAGACTCGTGGCTCCGCTAATGGCCGGTATCGGATCTGGATCTTGGGTGAGTGTAAAGCTGGCCGAACCACTACAGCCCATTGCATCGGTAACCGTTAGTCCGTAAGTGCCCGCCGTATTTATTGCTATGTTGGGACTGCTAAGTCCGTTGGACCATTGATAAGTGTCGAAACCCGTGCTACCGGCTAGCGTAACCGTATCTCCGGCACAAAAGCGATCCGTACCCTGGATAACCGGCAGCAAACTATCCGCCGCTGTGATCTCGATCTCCGCCGTGCCCGGGCAGCCGTTTTCATCGGTCACCGCTACGGAATAAATGCCCGTTTCACTGACTTCAATTTCCCGCGTGGCGGCACCATTGGACCAGAGATAAGTTGTAAAATCTCCAGCGTTCAGGAGTGTACTACTTCCGGGGCAAATGCTATCGTTCCCGGCAATAGCAGGAGCGGGAAGCATAAGTTCGGTCACCGTAATTTCAGCGGTACCCTGACACCCTTCCGCATTGGTCACTGTGACACCATAAATGCCGCTTTCATTCACCTCGATCTGGGCTACATCCGCCCCTGTTGACCATTGGTAGGTGGTGAACACTCCCGCATCCAGGAGCGTGCCCGTACCGCTACAAAAAGCGGTATCACCCGCAATGCCTACCGTCACGCTAGCGAGTTCCGCAACCGTTACATTAGCCGTGCCCGGGCAGCCGCTTTCGTCGGTCACCAATACCCGGTAATTGCCGGGACTACTGACTGCAATTTCTCGGGTGGCAGCGCCGGTAGACCATTGGTAGGTGGCGAAGGGCCCCGCATCCAGAATGGTTTCCGTTCCGGGGCAGTAAGCCAGTTCCCCGATTATATTCACCTGCAGACTATCCGCCTGGGTGATCGTTATATCGGTACTTGCCGTACAGGCGTTTTCATCGGTCACCGTGAGGCTGTAAACGCCGGCCGCTGCGACCTCGATCTGTTGGGTTTGAGCTCCGGTCGACCATTGGTAGGTAGCAAAGTCTCCGGCATCCAGGGTAGTCGTGCCGCCCGGACAAATACTGCCTGCTCCCTGGATCGCCGGTTCCGGCCGGTCGAATACCGCTACCGTCACCGAATCCGTCTCCGTACATCCGTTAAAATCACTGACCGTCACGGAGTAGGTCGTACTGACTTCCGGATTGACCGATTGCAGATTGCCGCTCCCCAGTCCGTTATCCCAATTGTAGGTCAGAATGCCCACTCCGCCGGAGGCGGTAGCGAAGAACTCGGAAGTCTCACCCGGGCAGCTTTCCAGGTCGGGGCTGACCATTAGCCCCAGCGCCTCTCCCGCTTCGATGGTGATGGAATCCACCAGCGTACAGGTAGATGCGTCGTTAATGGTGACGTAATAGGTGCCCGCGCAAAGGTTCTCCAGTTTGGGAGTGGCCTGTCCGTTGGACCAATCGAAGGTATACCCCGCCTGACCGCCGCTGGGCACCACGATCACTTCCCCGTCACAGGCGCCGCCGCAGCTTTCGGGCGTGATGTTTTTATTCACCGTCAGAGCCGGTTCACTGCCGTCAAATTCGTAAGCACCCAGATCAATCGTGCCTTGAAAGATCCGGTCAAAGCCATCGAGATCCAGCGGGATGGCCTCGGCCGTATTCCCGTCGGCATCCAGATCGATCAGATCCGGCGGGAGGAGTTCGTTACTGCCGACATCGAGCGCCGGAGAACAGGGGCCCAGATGCAGATCTCCGTTAGCCGCATCGACGAACTGAGGATCGGTAGTGATATTATCACCGGCATCACTGATCCCATTGGGCACCCCGCCCTCGATATCGGAAAAACTGAGGTTGACGGTTGCATTGTTGTTACGGATCTCCGATCCATTCCCGGTGGCGTCGTTATCCCACAGGATACTGTTCCGGATATTGAGCGTGTTTATTCCCTCCGAACCTTCCGCGTGAATGGCCCCACCGTCTCCCGGTGTGGAGTTTCCGGAGAAGGTACAATTGATCACATCGGTGGTAGCATTTCCGGCAGTGCTTTCAATGGAGGTGATCGCTAAGGCTCCTCCCAATAAAGTCGCCTGGTTTCGGTCGAAGATGCAATTAACGAGGGTATGGTGCCGGGTCCCCTGTTGGGATGCCCGCAGAAAGACCGCCCCGCCCTCTCCGTCATTGATGGTACTGGTACCGGTCGCCTGATTTAGTGAAAAAAGGCAATTGGCGATCGTATCGTTTGCGATATTATCGAAACTACTGCGGGCATAGATCGCGCCGCCTTCCCCGCCGGCTACATTCCCCAGAAACTGGCTGTTTTTGATCACTACCCGGCTCGTTCCGAAATTGGACATCCGATACCAGATCCCGGCCCCGCGGTCAGCCGCCCGGTTGCGGGTAAACAGGCAGCTGTCGATCTGCATGGCCAACAGGCTGCCCTCTCCGGTGGGCGTTGCGCTGATGGCCCCGCCGTCATTGCCGCAAAAGTTATCGCGAAAGGTACAATTGACAATGCGCGGCAACACCTGCGCCGCACTGTTGCCCTGCATAAAGATGGCAGCACCGGTACTCGTGATCCCCAGAGAGGCCGTATTGAATTCAAAAATACAGTTCCGGATCTCCGCCCGGCTTTCGCCGCCCAGGGTACAGTCAATAGCGATCCCGCCGCCGCCACCGGCATAGTTGTGGCGAAAAGTACAGTTGCGGATCTGGAGATTGGCGGTCCCGCCCGGATTGGCATCCAGATACAGTCCGCCGCCGGCCGCCGAGCCGAAAGAACCGTCTGCATTGCCTCTTTCGATGATGAATCCGTCCAGGATGGTCTTGTCGGTCGAATTTTCTGCAATGAGCACGCTAAAGGTATTGTCCAGACTATCGTTCGGCACGCCAATATCCCCACTCAATACCGTGGGGCGGGTCACCCAGTCGCGCTGATCCAGCGCTGTTTCATTGCCGGCAAAACCGCCGTAGGCTTCCACATTGGGCACCAAATGGAAGGAGATCTGCCGGTCCGCTTCCGTGCAGGTCGCACAGTCGGTCGGCCGGTAGGTACCCTGGGCCACCCAGATCTGATCGCCCGTTGCGGCGGCCGCCAGGCCGTCCTCAAAAAGATTGAAGGCATCGGACCAGGAGCGGCCGTTGTTCGCGCCGGAGGCCGACTGATCTACGTAGATACGGCCCAATTCGTAGGCTCCCAGATCGACGGCAGCGCCGAGGATGCGGGCGTCTCCGTCCAGATCGGTAGTAATAGCGGGTGGGATCTGGGTATTATCACCCCGGTCCACCAGCGGTGAACAGGACGGCAGATGGAGGTCGCCGTTTTCCGGATCGGCGTACAAAGGATCGATATCCAGATTATTCCCGCCATCCGTGAGGTCGGGTGATAAACCGCCGGCCACATCGCTGTACAGGACCGCAACCAAGGAGCGATCGGTAAAGATCTCCATCCCGTCCGTTGCCGCCGAATCGCCCCACAGGATGCTGTTGACCACCCGCACCTGGTTGGTGCCGGTAGAATCCTGGGCATGGATCGCTCCGCCCCGTCCGGCCGTCGTATTGCCGGAAAAAGAACAGTTTACAACGTCCGTGAAGCAGACTCCCGGTGTCGACTCTATGGAAGTGGTGGCAATCGCTCCTCCCAACAGTACGGCACTATTGCGATCAAATACACAGTTGATGATCTGCTGGTGACGCGTACCCGCCTGCGAACCTCTGATAAAGATGGCCCCGCCTTCTCCCTCGTTGATCGTACTGGTACCCGTGGCCCGGTTTTGGGTGAATACACAATTGGCGATCGTATCCCCGGCCACATTATCGAAGCTGCTGCGGGCGTAGATCGCTCCGCCTTCTCCCCCGGATTCATTTTCGAGAAATTGAGAATTTTTGATCGTTACCCGGCACTCGCCAAAACTGGACATCCGGTACCAGATGGCCCCGCCCCGGTCCGCCGCCCGGTTATTGGTAAACTGGCAACTATCGACCTGCATGGCCAGTAAACTCCCGTCGCCGGTGGGCGTTGCACTGATGGCCCCGCCGTCATTGCCACAAAAGTTATTGCGAAAAGTACAGCCGACGATGCGCGGCCGAACCTGAGCCCCACTGTTGCCCTGCATAAAGATGGCAGCGCCGGTACTGGTGATCCCCAGTGAAGCGGTATTCCCTTCAAAAGTACAATTGCGGATCTCGGCCGAACTGCTGCCTCCCAGGGTACAATCAATGGCAATTGCCCCACCGCCGCCGGCGTAATTGTTGCGAAAAAGACAATTCCGGATCCGGATATGGCCGGTTCCTCCCGGATTGGCGTCGATCAGGAGTCCCCCACCGGCCGCCGAGCCAAAAGATCCGTCCGCATTTCCTTCCTCCACGGTGAAACCGTCCAGCACATTGTCCGCGGTGGAATTGACGGCGATCAGCACATTGAAGACATTGTCCAGACTATCGTTGGCGACGCCGATATCTCCACTCAAAACGGTGGGATTAGCGATCCAGTCGCGTTCGTTAAGGCTGCTTTCGGTACCGGCAAAACCGCCGTACAGCTGCACATCCGGCGGAAGCCGGAAGGCGCTTTCCCGTTGCAGTTCGGTACAGGGATTACAACTGATCGGTTTGTAGGTACCGCGCGCCACCCAGATCGGACCGTTTCCGGTGAGCGTCAGGGCGGTCTGCAGATCCCGGTAGGCATTGGTCCAGGAACTGCCGTCGTTCGCTCCGGTGGCATTCTGGTCTACAAAAACCTGCGCGTGCATTTGGGTAAGGGAAAATAGGAAAGACAGGACCAACAGGAACCGGCCGGTCGGTGTGGTGTTGAGTATTCTCATAATGCGGGCCTTAGGGGCTAAAGAATGTACATACCCAGGGAAATTGATTGGATCCTTACGATTCAGCTATAAGCCGGATCAAAGCAGTTTCACCTCCGTATACCTAAAACTACAAATATCTTTGGTTTATCCCCTCATTTCCGATCAGGTTATTCGGCGGGCAGCAACCGCTGGAAAGGAAGTCCGGTCATTTATTTTAACCCACTCCCCCGTCAGGCCGCCGGTGGGCGTTCCGGGATCGGTAGATTTAGGATTCGTCAACAGAAGTATCGAAAAAATCACAGGCCTTCCTGAATTAATTTAAAACACTGAATACCAGATCAATAAGAATGAATCACATACCTTATTCAACTCCACGCAAACGTTAAAATACTACAAGTGTAGTAGAAAAAATTGCATCTACGACTCCTGTAGTATATATTTGTAACAGCTAATGATCATTTGCTGTACGGCAGCGGGTGTCAGGTGTCCTTGTTGTGCGCAGGCACAGCACGGCCCGGCATTTTCTGTCCAAAACTTTTTCACCAAACATGGAAGAATCCAGTATTTACCAACCCTCTGACGTGGAACTGGAGATCCTGCAGGTCCTGTGGGAACACCAGCCGGCCACGGTGCGAACGGTCCACGAAAAGATCAGTGAAAAGCGGGAAGTGGGTTACACCACGATCCTGACCTTTCTCCAGCGGATGACCAAAAAGAAGATGGTCAAACGCACCAAAGAAGGGAAAACGCATTTTTACAGCGCCGTGCCCAAAGAAACGGAAGTGCAGCAAACCCTTTTCCAAAGGCTGTTGAAGACGGCCTATAAGGGATCGGCCATGAAGATGGTCATGCACGCCCTCGGGCAGGAGCAGGTAGATGCCGAAGAACTCGAAGCTTTACAACAATGGCTGGAAGCCAAAAAAAAGGAAGACGATGACGCAGCTTAACTGGCCGGAAATCCTTCCCTTCAGTCAGGCTATGGGATGGACCTTACTGCATAGTATCTGGCAAATTGCCCTGGTGGGTTTTGCTTTGCGCCTGATCCTGTGGTTTGTTCCACACAAGTTTTCCAATGTGCGTTACACCCTGCTGCTGGCCGGTTTGCTGGTACCACTTGTGTGGGCGGCTTATACATTTTCCGGACAACGATCGACTGCCCGAACGCAGGAAATGGCCCATCCGGATCACGTAGCACAAGAATACGCTATGCCCGCCGGGTCAGCGCCTCTGGCGCGCACCGACCTGACAGATCCGGGATCGACTCCGACAGAAGTAGCCGTCCCATTTTCCTCCTGGTTGCAGACTCAGACAGATCATCTGGGCAGCATCCTGCGTCCTTACCTGCACTGGGTAGCGCTGATCTGGTACGCCGGTGTGCTCATCCTCTCGGCCTTTATGGGGCTGGGTTTTTACCAGATGAGACAGTTGCGCACCCGGAACGTAAGTGCCCCGAACGCACTGTGGGATCAGCGATTTGTGGAACTGGCCCGTAAGATGGGCATTCGCCAGCCGGTGGAGTTTTTACTCTCCGGATCGATCAGCGAACCGCTGACGTTCCATTTTTTCCGGCCCGTGGTGCTGGCTCCGGTGAGTCTTTTCACCGGCCTGAGCCGGGAGCAGGTAGAAACGCTGCTGCTGCACGAACTGGCCCACATCCGACGCTACGATTTTCTGGTCAATATCTTCCAGTCTGTCATTGAAGTACTTTTCTTCTATCACCCGACTGTTTGGTGGATCTCGGGTAAACTGCGCGAGGTGCGCGAGCATTGCTGTGATGATCTCGTTCTGAAAGTTCAGGATCAGCCGATGCTCTACGCCGAAGCACTTACCCATTTGCAATTATTTCATCATCCACGCAAAACAAAGTTAGTTATGTACGTAAATGGCAAAAAAGGTAATTTCAGCAAACGCATTCTGCGCCTGTTTGGACAATATGATCAACAACGATCCGGATCGCTGAAAGGCAGTCTGGTGGGAGTTCTCTTACTGCTCTGCCTCGTTTTACAGGGATTTTTCGCGCCGGCTGAACAACCGGCACCCCGCGGCACGTCGCAGGTGGAAATCATGGAATCCGAAGCGCTGCCACCGGCCGTAGTTCAGGCCCTGATCGACACCGAAGCGGAACGACTGGACCAAGCTTCTATCGCATTGGCAAGTTCGAACAGCTCAGCCACCGCTCTGATCCAGGGCGATCCGAACCGCCTGCTGGAAGCCATCCACCATAATCAACCCGAAGAGGTAAAACAACTCATCAAAACGGGCGTCGACCTGAATGCCGTCCTCTCCGACGGACGCACGGCACTCACCGAAGCGGCCCACCACGACCATACCGACATCGCCAGGCTGCTGTTGCGAAACGGTGCGGAGGTTAATCTGGCGGGGAAAGCCGGTTATACCGCCCTGATGGAAGCCGCTGAACACGGTCACCAAGAACTGTTTGCGCTGTTGTTGGGCCAGAGAGGGGTCAGCATCAATCACGCCTCAAAAAATGGACACACAGCACTACTGGAAGCGGCGGAGAATGGCCATTACGAGATCGTAAAAACCCTGATCCAAAAGGGAGCGGACCTGAGCGCCACTACCCACGACGGCTGGAATGCCTGGAAAGAAGCTTCCGCGAAGGGGCACGAACGGGTGGCCGCATTGATCCGGGAAGCCTGCGAAGCAAAGGGCATTTCCTGGGAACCCGCTCCAACCGATCATTCCGGGCCGGAGCATAAGCCATCCAACCAAAATTCAAATTCCAACAGCAACCAAAATCAAAATCAGGATTTTTCGCTGGTGGGTCAATCTGCACTGCCACAGGGTAAGCTGCCGCCCTACATCAAGACGTCCATGCTCAAATTACCCATCAAGGACAAGGTTTACCTTAAGATCGGCCCTTTTCCCCGGGCTACGAAGATCAAATTGAGTCTGGATGCCGTCAACAACCAGTCCAATCTCGTTTACGAGGTCAATCTTACCCGGGCTGAACTGCACGAAATCCGATGGAACATCGGCAAGGTGCCGCCGGGCGTTTACTGGCTAACGACCGAACTGGACGGATACCAACTGAAAGAGCGGGTAGAGATCGGTGTCGTCAACAAAATCCGGGATAGTGAGCAGGATAAAACTTACGGTGCCAAAACATCGCAGCTGCAGGGAGGCAGTGACGAATGCCAGGAGTTACTCTACGCCGTGAAAGACCAAAACGTAGCCCGGGTACGGGAGTTGCTCAAGACGGTAGATCCCAATTGCACCTTTTATTACGAAGATGAAGATCCGAGATCACCGCTGGTAGCCGCTGCGCGGCTGGGCAATCTGGAAATCGCCAAACTGCTGATTGCGGCCAGAGCGGATGTAGAATATCACGGATGGGGGGACGAAACCGCCCTGATGGCCGCTGCGGCCTACGGTCACCTGGAACTGGTCCGATACCTCGTCGGCCAAAATGCGGATATCAACAAAACGCTGACGGGAGACGGCACCGCCTTGCTGGTGGCCTCCCGGAACGGTCATTTACCGATCGTGCAGTACCTGCTGGATGAGGGTGCAGAGGTGAACGCCAGTGTGACCGGCGACGGTACGGCCCTCATCTGCGCCGCCCGTAGTGGCCGGTATGAGGTCGCCAAACTGCTGCTGGAAAAAGGAGCCGATCCTTTTCAGGTCTCTCCCGGTGATGAATACGCGATGTACCACGCCCGGATGAACGGGGACAAAAAAATGATCCAGTTGCTGCGGGAATACGAGGACCGCTAATAGCAAATAGGCGTGTAAAAAGTCCGATAGCTCCGGTCCGGTCATCGGCTCGGGCCCGTACGGACTTTTTACACGCTTCCCATCCGGGCTAACGAACCAATTTAATCCTATCTTTGTTTCCATCACGAGCCGGCATTTATGACCGCCCGGCTTTACGGAGCCCGCCACAGGTCTTTATAATGCCAATATGACCAACAAAGTATGGACCTACTTGCCTTTCGAGGAACTGACTTCAAGATCCACCTGCCCATTAGCGAGGATTTACTCAATAAGGGAGCCGACAATGTCGTGCAACATCCCGAACTGGATCGTTTACAATTGACCTGCCTGGGGGATAACCGGATGGAAATAAAATTTACGATCAGCCCGAAGATCGTGATCACCCGCACCCTGCAGGTATATGTACACGAAGACCTCGGTTTTCCGACCAACCCACGGATGCACCTGACGATCGAACACGGCCTCAAGGTCATCGACCGGGTAGTGATCGGTTTCATAAAGAACCGCCTGCCGGAATGGATCCAACTGCAATCCAAGGAATTGTTTGTAGATCTCGGACCGGTTTTTGCCATGTCGGGTATGGGCGATTATCTGACCCGCATCCAGACCGCCCGGGTAGAAGTGAGATCCGGTCAGCTGGTTTTTGACGCCTCCTTTAAAAATTAATCCCATGGAAGAACTGATAAAATACCTCAAAGAGACCCAGATGGAAGGGCTCAAAGGCATGAAGATCGAAGGAGAGATCCCGGTCACCGAAAAACAACTGAACGTACTGCTGGAGCAGTTCGTACGGCCGCAACTGGAACCGAAACCCGGTACGGAACCAACAAGTCCGCCGGCGGCATCCGCTAACCCAATGATGGAATTGCTGCCCTATCTGAAATTCCCGATCCTCGACGTAAAGATCAAAGATGGTAAGCTGATCCTGAAAGTGCGAGTGGAAGTGTAGCAGCATTTTACCAACTGTAAGTGTTTTGCTCTCCCTCCGTACAGAACTGGCGAGATGAAGTGTCCTGAACTACCAAAATTGCTTCAATGTCTACCCATATTCTGTTACTCCTGATCGCCGGCATCGCCCTGCTGGGCATGTTCATTTTGCCCGCTGTACTGAAACGGAGTATTCTCACCGTCCCCATCATTTTTGTGGCTTTCGGCTACCTGATCTTTAGTTTACCGATTGATTATCCCTTTATTAATCCCGAGTCCAGTAATTTTGACCGTCTTCTGCTGGAATACCTATCCGAATTTATCGTCATCATTTCTCTGGCAGCTATCGGTATTAAAATTGATCGCCGTCCCAGCTGGCGTACCTGGCGCGTCGGTTGGTATCTGCTGGGAATCGCCATGCCGCTAACGATCCTGCTGACGGCCCTCGCGGGGTTTTACATACTCGGTATTTCCCTGAGTGCAGCCGTATTACTGGGTTCCGTGTTGGCTCCTACGGATCCGGTACTCGCCGGCAATGTACAGGTCGGACCACCCAATAAGGGCAAGGAAAGTGAGGTGCGTTTCGGGCTTTCGCTCGAAGCTGGTTTAAATGACGGTCTGGCGTTCCCGTTCGTCTGGCTGGCCATCAATCTGGAATCGGAAGGGTACTCTTCAGACGTGGTCTGGAACTGGCTGGGCTATGAGTTTTGCTTAAAAATAGCGATCGGGCTGGCCACCGGGGCGCTATTCGGGTATCTCCTTTCGCGGGCATTTTTCTTTTTAAAAGATCATCTGGATAAGAAGTTTGATTCTGAAGTAAAAGAAGGGATTTTCATGGTAGCGGCCGTACTGATCGTGTATAGCCTGACCGAGGTGCTACATGGCTACGGTTTTCTAAGTGTGTTCGTGGCCGCCGTCGTGGCCCGACAGTACCGGTCCAGCGATACCATTCACGAAGAGACTTACAACAGTATTGATCAGGTAGAACAGGCCATATTAGGGCTGTTCCTGATCTTCTTTGGCGGAGTACTAGCTCTCAATGGATTCGAGGGTCTTGGTTGGGAACATGTTTTAATAGGGCTATTACTCATACTCATTATCCGACCGCTATCGGGAATGGCTGCCTTTGCCTTTTCTCCGCTAAGGTTTCGGGAGAAAGCCGCCCTCAGCTTTCTGGGTATCCGGGGCATCGGATCTTTGTATTATCTGGCATTCGCCCAGAATAAATTGGAGGAGTTCAGTGATATCAATGCAGTTTGGCTGGTCATTAACTGCACCATCTTATTGTCCATCCTGATCCACGGGCTTTCGGTCAATGCTTTCATGAGCAGATTAAAATGAACGGCCTTCGAAAAGCTGTTTTTTTTCCTGATCCCCCCAAAGCTATTCCCGCCTAATCCAATTCTCAATAACCCGCTGCGGAATATTCTATAGAGGAACTGGTTTAAACCAGTTCGAGTTATGAAAATCCGCCACATCCGTTTATTTTGAGATTATTTTCTACCAGTTCACGATCAATGAAAATTGGGCTTATGACTTTTTTCTTCCGAATACCTCCATTATTCTGGCTGTTCGTTTTTTCATCCGTGCTAGGCCTGCATCAGCTGTCCGGGCAGGAGATCAGCCGCGCCGATTACCAGCGGGCCCACGATTTCCTCTGGGAAAATATCAACAACAAAAAGGTCTTTAACCTTCGGCTAACTTCCGATTTCTTCCCCGACAGCACCGGTATATGGTGGCTGGATCAGGGGGCGGAAAGCAAAAACTTCTACCGGCTTTCCTTTAACGATTTCAAAAAAGAACCACTTTTTGACCAGGACCAACTGGCCGATGCTCTAAGTACTCTGCTTAAGGATACCATTTCCGGAAATCAACTCCCTTTTGACCGGGTTAACTACATCAGTGCGGACAGCCTCGCTTTTGCCATCCGGGGTACACGCTACGTGCTCGACCTGAAAACTTACCAGGTGAAACGCCGGAAGAGCGAACGCCCGGCCTGGGATCGCATGCGCTCTACCTCACCGGATGGAAAATGGACCGCCTATACCAATGATTACAATCTCTACGTAAAATCCACGGAGAGTGGTGAGGTTTTCCAACTGAGTGCGGAGGGGCAAAAGAATTACGAATACGGCACCTACTACGGCTGGGGCGATCTGATCGAGGGGGAAAACGGAGAACGCCCCGAGCAGTTTACGGTGATCTGGTCACCGGACTCACGCTATCTGCGTACCAACATCTGCGATCTGCGGAATGCCGAAAAAATGTATTTGCTGGATTACAGTGTGGATACCCTCTTCAAACCCCGGCTCCTCTCCTACTACCGGGGCTCTCCGGGCGATACCACGCTCATTCAGCTGACCCCCGTCTTTTATGATCTGGAAACTAAAGAGCAACTGCCTACTGACCTCGGTCCGAGGGGTTATGTCATGAACTATTCCATGTGGTGGATGGAAAAAAGCCCCAAAGTCATCATCGTGGACCGGGAAAGGGGCTACCAGAAACTGACTTACCTGCAGCTGGACCTCGAAACGGGCGAAACGGAAACGCTCTTTTCCGAAAGCAGTACTACCAATATTCCCGAGCGGGTGGAAATGCGAATGCTGGAGGACCGAGACAAATTCGTCTTCCTCTCCGAACGCAGCGGCTGGCAACACCTCTACTCATTTGACCTGAAAACCAGAAAGATCACACCGCTGACCAGTGGCGACTATTTCGTGCACGGTACCGTGCGGATCGACGAGCAGAATGGCTGGGTATATTTTGTGGCTTCCGGCGTAGATCCGGAGGACAATCCCTACTACGAGTACCTCTACCGGGTAAATGTAGACGGTGGTCCGGTGGAAGCACTGAGCCCGGAGACCGGGCACCACAATATCGATTTCTCGCCGGATGGCCGGTTTTTTATCGATGAATATTCTACCTACGAGCAGGCACCCACCTTTTTGCTGCGGGAAAGCGCTACCGGTGCGATCAGGGCCGAACTGCTGAAAACCGACATCAGTGGTCTGGAAGCTATGGGCTGGTCGCCGCCCGAAGCCTTTACGGCCGTTGCCCGCGACGGGGAAACGATCATTCACGGCGCCTACTGGAAGCCGACCAATTTTGATCCCAACCGCAAATATCCCATCATCGACAACAGCTATACGGGGCCGCATACCCACGTTTTCCCCACCCGCTTCGAGCGGGTGCTCTACGGCGGCCAACAGGATCTGGCCGAACTCGGCTTCATCGTGGTGCGCATCGACGGTATGGGTACCTACGGGCGCTCCAAGGCTTTCCACGATGTGAGTTACCGGAATATGGGGAAGAACCTGCTGGATCACGTGCTGGCCATTCGCCAGTTGGGAGAACGTCACGCCTGGGCCGATACCAGCCGGGTCGGTATTTTCGGACACTCTGCCGGAGGCTACGATGCCGGTCACGCCGTTTTGGAATATCCAGATTTTTATAAAGTAGCGGTGGCCAGTTCCGCCGACCACGATTTCCGGATGGAGAAGGCCTGGTGGCCGGAAATGTACATGGGTTGGCCGGTGGATTCCACCTACCACCAGGCTTCGAACATTACCATGGCCGGCAATCTCAAAGGGAAGTTGCTGATCACACACGGTGGGCTCGACGAAAATGTCAATCCCTCGGCCACCTTCAAACTGGCGGAAGCCCTGATCAAAGCGAATAAGGAGTTTGACATGCTCATTCTACCCAGTCAGCACCACGGTTATGGTGGCGTGCACAGTCGCTATTTCCGCAAAAAACGCTGGAATTACTTTGTGGAGCACCTGCTGGGGGCGAAACCGATCTGGGATCTGGAGGCCCAGGCAGAAAAGTAGAAGGCCTCTGCCTACTCCTTCTCTTTTGCTGCAACTTCGGTCAGCGCATTTTCGATATCCGCTAAGTAGATCTTATCGGTGGGCTGCATATAGGGATCAAACATACACTGCTTGGCCAGGTACATTTTCCTGGCGGTCTGCAGGCTTTGCTGCCCGCCAGCCAGATCGCCCAGCTGGTACAGGGCCTGCGCCAGATAATACTGGTTTTCCGCCAGATCGTTTTGTTGGGCCTGTTGGTCAAAAGCCTGCCGGGCCAGTTGGTAATCACCCAGTTCTAAATGCAGGACACCCAGGTGAAGATAATCGTAAATCCCGGGAGCATAGTCCGGCAGGGCCAGCTGATCCAGGATAATGCTTCGGGCCTTTTCGGCCTGGCCCAGGGATTTATAACAAAGCGCTCTGGCTACGTGCAGATGATAATTGCCATTCTGGGAATAACCGATATCGTAATTGATCAGGCTATCCAGTAGTTCTATATCCTGAATAGCTCCGGTGTAATCCCGAAAAAACTGGTACCGGCACCAGCCCCGATAGGCCAGATTGTTAGTAGGGTTGGCGGCTACAGCCTGATCCATTAGTTTTTTCCAATGGATAAAATCACCGCTTTTCAGATAAGCCACGGACTTCGCGCGGTAGGGATAGTCAAAACCGGGATCGATCGCGATGGCTTCATCCAGGGTTTCCTGAAATTCCCGGCTGAATTGGTAATGCCCCGCTATTTCTTCGGATTTCAGACAGGCCTGATATCTCAGCGTATCTCCAATGTATTTAAAGTACTCACAGTTGGGTTGGGCCGACAGCAAAGCCGGCAGTAGCAGCAGAGCACTCAGGTAGATCAACTTCATGGTAAAACTTCTTTAAGGGCCCCGTTCTCAATTTTAAAAAGCAGATACTGGTAATAGTCTTTGGCGATCTCACCGTCGGATTGGATCTTCCACCCGTCCAGCGAACGGGTGATCTCTAAAAGCTGGTCCGTGATCCGGCGGTCAAATGCCATGGGTTGGTAATGATTATCCGAGGCTATGATCCGAAAACGGCCGGTATCTCCCCGACAATTGACAATAAACCGGATCCGGATCATCCCACTCTGAGCGAGCGGTACCGGCTGGTATTGCTCACGGAAAGCGGTAAGGATGGCGTGTTGCTCGCCCGTATACTGGAGCCCGTTCCCAAAATTGAAGTACTGCTTGACCTGATCTTCTCCGAGGCAAAGGACGAATTCGGGATCGTCCAGCGTTTCATCCGCCGCAATATCCCCGACCCAACGCGGGTAGCCCGGAGCATCGGCTACCACAGATTCCTGACTGAGGCCGCAACTATGCAGGCCAAGCAGTACCGCTAAGCAGATGGCGTTCAATAGAGTGTTTTTCATAGGTGTATCAGGCAAAATAAGGTGTTCTAATTCTCTCGGATCTCCAGCAACTCATTGCGCAGCAGTAACAGATACCGGCCGGCTTCCAGTCGCTGGCTTTGCACATATTGGTAGCGGAAATTGGTGGTGGTTTCCTCCGGTCCCTGCCAGTCTACACCACCGTTCCGGGTAGAGGCGATCAGATCATTGGAATGCGCGTAATCTACAGGACAGGAATTCCGGGTCTGGATCATCAGGCCATTATCCGGGTTGTCGAAGCCGATCACCTGACCGCCGCTTTCTCCGTAGATGACTTCCCAGGAGCGGCCACCGTCCTCCGACCGCAGGATCTTCCTTGAGGCCTCCAGTATGAGATTATCCTCGTCGATAAATTCCAGATCGCGGAAATAGAGGGCACCTGTTTCGAGTTGCCGCAGCAAATTACCGCTCTGATCAATGACCAGTATCCTGCCCTCCCTACCGCAAAGCCATAGTTCATTCCGGAATGATTTAAGGGTATAATAACTTTGGGAATTATCCAGCTCGCTAACGTAAAGGAGCGTTTCCCAGTGACCTCCATCGTTTTCCGACCGGAGCACTACCGATTGATCATCCATCCTTAAATTGGCATAAAGAATGCCGTCATCATCGTAAACCAAATGGGAGAGCATCCCCGATATTTCAGATATTCGATCCGCTCCCAAGTCGTTCCTCCGTTCTCCGTTCGAAAGGCAACCGTTCGCGATAGGCAATCCGTACCATCACAGCCCGTTCGGTCGTTGACCGTGATCAATCCGTAATCGGTGTCCCGGAAGACCATAGCGAGCGGCCGGAACGGTATGTTGACTTCCAGGTTGGTCCAGGAAATACCCCCGTTTTCGGTCTTGAATACCTCGGCGTAACCACCGACATTGTTGGAAGCCAGCGCGTATCCTGTTTGCTGGTCCAGCATGCGAAAGGCATCCATACCTCCGTTAAAGTCCAGGGTGCCGATAGATTCGATCTCGTAGCCCTGCGGGGAGAACAGTGCTTCACGGTGCCTGCAGATATCTTCGGTATCCGGCATATCCAGGGGTGTTTCGGTGGTTTTCCGGCAGGAAAAAAGTAGAGAAATGAGCATCAGAAAAAGGAGCGTATTTTTCATATCCAATACCAGTTAAGGTTTAGGGAGCAAAGCGGCTTAGAGCCTGTCCAGAAAACGTTTTTAGATAGGCTCTTAATCCATTGCAACGTCCGACCGCTTAAGCGTTTTGAATCATGTCTTAAGATCGGCAATTCCCTTTACTTTTGAAAATCCTTTTGGGTCGGATCCCAAAGAACCGGTGATATCCTTTACATTTCACTTTTTATCCGGTTAATCGTTTTTTCGATCCGTTCGTTGCCCGCATCCAGGCGCAGTGCCTTTTGGTAGTTTTCCAGTGCCCCGGTTTTATCCCTTTTTTCCAGATAGACTTCTCCCAGGCTATCGTAAGCGTTCGAGCTTTCGGGATGGAGGCGTACATTCAGCCGGAAGACCTCAATCGCATCGGCCAGGTGATCCCGGCGCAGTAGATAGTATCCGACATCGTTGAGATCCCCTTCCAGTTCCGCCAGCTCGTAGGTATCCGCCTGATTCGCCCGGATATCCTCCAGCAGTTGCAGACCCGCAGCGAACCCTTTGCGCAGGATGCGGGTACGCAATGCCAGGCTTAGGGACTTTTTCGGCACTTCGTAGGGTCGATCGTGCAGGATCCGGTCAATAGCCTCGGCCAGGGCGAAAAGCTGAAAGTTCTTGTTGTTGGTCAACAGAAGTATCGTGATTCCTTCGGCCAGGTCCAGCTGCAGCAGGGCCTCGTAATTATAGCTGGATCCGTGATGCCGGTGGAAGGTCACGTTCTGATCCAGCAGTCGCCCCTCCCCCAGGGAAGCGTCGTGATCCTCAAAATAGTCGAAAAGTTCCACTAAAGCCTCGCGGGCGATGATCCGGTGTTGGTGCAGGCCTTGCGTCCAGCGATAGAGGTCCCGGATGCTGACCGCAGGCCAGCCGGCGGTAATGTTGTCCAGTGGATCCTCCATGCCTTCGTTATCAAATGAACGAGCTATCTGCGGTGTCGTTGCGATCGGATCGAAAACGGCCTGGTCCATCCCGCAGGGGGAAAGTATATTCGATTGCAGGAAAGTTTCGTAGGAAGTCCCGGTGATCTTTTCGATGATCCTTTTTTGCAGGAAGACATTGTTATTATTGTAGCGATAGACCGTACCCGGAGGAGCTTCCAGCCGGGGTAATTCCATGAGGTCCTGTAGAACGTCCTCATTATTCCGGACTTCTCCGTAACGGATATTCGGCAGGCCGCTGGTATAGTTCAGTAAGTGCCTGATCTGTACGGAATCGGCCCAGGCCGGCAGATCTACGAGGTATTTCCCGACCGGATCGGTTAGTTGGAGCTTACCAGTTTCCCGCAACAGCATGATCCCGACCGCATTAAATTCCTTGGCGATACTGCCGATGGAAAATCGATGATCAGCGGTCAGGGGTATTTCTCCCTTTCCGTCCGCCGTTCCCAGAGTGGTTTGGTAGAGGATCTGCCCGTCCCGTGCCACGAGTGCACTGCCGTTGAAAATGCCCCTTTCGTGGGCGGCCTGTAACAGGGATTGGATCTTTTCAGCTTGGGTTTGCGCACCAAGCAAGCTCATGCAGCCCGCAAGCAGGCATAAGGAGAAGAGCGACTTTTTCATTTTGGAGGTTTTACCGCTTAGACTCCCCTCTCCTTATTACGGTTGCAAAAATCGGATAAAAATTCCGGTAAGCGGCATTCATTCTTTCTCATAGGTCGATAGCAGATCCTCTGGAAAGAACAGGTAGATGATGGCATTGCGCTCCTCTTTATCCTGAAACTGCTTCACTGCCCCTTCCAGAATGATGGGATCAAACTTTTTAGAATAGATTGATATCATTTCCTTGAGATAACGCCCCCGCAAATCCGGCAGGTGGTCGTTGCAGAAATTGCGTTCCGGGATCGACTTGGCCGTCGGTACGTTCGAGAAGTTTTCCGGGTCGGATTTTTGCGGTAGCACTTCTACCTCATCGTAAAGATAGCGCTCATCCAGGTTTCCGGAAAAGGTAGTGTGACCAGCCAGATCGGCACTTCCCTGAATGAACAACTTCACCTGATCGCGATCCGCTTTTTTCATGGCCTGCAGGGCTTCGGTAGCAAAAGCGCCGATGGTAGGGCCGTAGGTTTTTCGGAAAGTACTTTTATCCATATAGTATTCCCCGGGGCCGAACAGCAGTTTGATGGTCTTTTCCGCATCTTTCAGAAGTACTTCAAAATAGCGCCCTCTATATCCGTCCACCACTTCATCGTCAGGATGGAAGACGGCATCCCAGTAGGATCGCTCTACCTGAAAGCTTTCCGACCATTCTTCTACCGTCACCGGTTCCAGATCGACTTCCGTACCAAACTCCTCCTTGATGGCGGCTTTTTCCACTTCAATCTCTTCGATCATTTCCGCTGCAGCTTCGGTATCTGCTTTCAGCGCTTCCGTGCGCTGCTCGGCATCTTGCAGTTCTTTTTCCAGTTGCTCGAGTTCCGGCTCGGTTTCAGCCTGCTGTTTTTCCAGTTCCGCTATTTTTTCTTCCAGTTCCTGCTGATCAAGGCAGTTTGAGTTTTCATCAAAGATATTATAACGCTTAATGAAATCCTGCACCTGGGTTTCTATACCGGCTATATCGGCCATTCCCTGGTCCATTTTGCCTTTCAGACCGGATTTTTCGGCGATTAGCTGGATCAACTGGTCTTTGTAGCCATTGACGAGGTCTTCCCGACCTTCGTAGATGCCGTTAACCAGTTCCAGCTTTTGATCAATGTTTTTGATCTGTTCCTGTAGTCTGGTCTTTTTGCCGGTCAGCAGCTCTACCGTGGAGCCGATCATATTCGCCGTTTCCGTTAGCTGGTCCACTTTGGCCAGTGCCTTGCCCACCAGGGGGATGCCATTTTTGCCAAGTTTAATTTTGTTTTGGAACAGTTTGAGATCCGATAACTTACCCAATAGTTTTCCCGGCAGGGCAAACAGCCCCTTCGATTTCTTTTTGATCTCGTTCTGTACGGCATCGACCCCACTGAGCTTACTTAGCAATTTTTTCAGTTCCGATTCGCATTGCGCAAGCTCTTCCTGTTTGGCCTTTTCGGATTTCAGGTCTTCCAGCTGTTGGGCCAGATCAGCAACTGCCTTTTCCTGCTCTTTTACCTGCTCCACCTCCGCTTCTACTTCGCTGGTCTCTTCGGTTAGTGCTTCCTGCTCCTTCGCCAGGTCCTTCGCTTCTTTTTCGAGTTGATCCAGCTCTTTTTCAATTGCCTCTTTGGCTTGCTCCAGAGCATCCACTTTATCCAGCACCTCGTCCTTTTTTTGATTTTCCTGCTCCGCTTCCCGAGCGAGATCACCGGCCTGTTTTTCCACATTGGCTACGGCATCCTTTAGGTCATCCAGGATCTTACGGGGCTTATCTTCCAGCTTTTCGGTCAGTTCCGCTTTCTGCTTGGCCAGGTCGCCCAGTTTTTGCTTTAATTTTTCCACGGCTGCGGTCCGCTGGTCCATTTCTTTTTTCAGATCCTCCGCTTCCAGGGTGAGTTTATCGTGTTTATCCTTAAGCTTTTCCCCTCTATCGACCAGATCTTTGGCTTTTTTACTGAGCCCTTCGCCTTTTTTAAACAGGTCACCGATCTTCGATAAGAGCCCGCCTACCTTGATCTTGGGCACAAAGTTTTTCAAAGAACCCAATAGGTCTTTCGCAGCATTGATCTTGGAAAGCAGGCCGAAAGGACCGGGGAGAAAAGCCGACAGTTTGGATTGCAACGGCCCCACCAGATTCCCCAGCAAATTGCCAAGTTTCGGTTGGGCCGTGCCCAGGGCATCGGCTATACCGGTGATCTTATTCTGCATTGGCGACCCAAGTGGTAGCTTACTGACCTTGTCCTTGAGTTCAGCGATTTGTTCTTTTTTACTCAGATTCTTATCATCGGCAGTAGTTGTGGCGGCAGCGGGTTGTTCCAGAGGTTTTAATAAGTTGCCTTTTTTGTCAAAATACCCTTGAACCTGCCCTAGCTTCTGGTAGGTAGCGGGAAGGTTTGCCAGAGAAGGCCCGGCTCCTTTTTCCAGATCTCTGGTTTCTTTCGGACATTTATCCTCGATCCGCTTGTTGAGATTTATCGCCCGTCGACTGGCCTGGAAGCCATCCTCTCTCCAGGCGGCCACATCGGTTTCGTTCTGATCGATGAATTTGGCAAAATCGGGGTTTTGCTCGTATTCATGGGCGAAATAGCTTTCCAGTTGATTGAGGCGTAGGCAACTTTTGCCGTTCAACTGGTTGCTCCGGTATTTTGCGGTCCATTCGGGCGTTTGAGCGTGTCCCTGTTTGATCTGTTGCACGCGTTGGTAGGCCGCCTTGTATTGCTCCGCCCTTTGGGGATCGACGGCTCCCGTCGCCTTCGCCGAAAGCGGTTCTGCGAGCGGAATAGATTGCAAAGCGGGATCACAGTCTCCATCCTGACAAACTTCGTTGATCTGAGCCGACAAATGGAAAATGGTGCTGAACGAAAAGAAAATGAGGGTAGTGAGTAGTCGTGTCTTAAGTCCTAGGCAATACATGCTGAGTTCTTTAAGGTTTAGATGTGCAACGGTACTTTCAACTGAGGGCATTTTAGACTTTTACAGATGACAGCTTCAGCGATCCTTACTTTAACGCCCACCGCATTTAAAGCGGTGCTTTCTGCCAGGGTGCATTCACCATCATCGGGCGATCGTTCAGCCGGTAAAAATGCTCTTCCACCGACTGGGTACGCTGGTAAACTACTGGCGGAGCGCTGGAATAATCCATTACCTTTTCCTCCAGAATAAAGGGTTTATCCTGCGCTGTAAAACTGAATTTACGCTCTTTGATCATGGAGCTATCCTGCTCCATCAGTTTGTAGGTCCAACCGTAATAGAACTCGCCCATTTCGGCCCGGGTAATTTCCAGGATCCGGCCGTTTTTACGGTAGGTGGTGATGGTGTAATCTACTTCTTCACCTTCCTGCTTTTCGGAAACTTTATCCCACTCCCTGAGGTCATAGCTGCCGAATACCGGAAAGCTAAACGACTGGTCCGTGATCGGTGGATTTCCTTTTACTTCCCCTTCGTGCCGGACCGCGCCGCCAAATACCCAGCCTTCGGTCCCGTCGGCGGTGCTCACTTTCAGCCAGGGGGCCCGGTAGAGTACACCCCGCAACACAATAGCATCGGTACCGTTGGAGCGTTCACCCGTAAACCGAAGTACTGCCCGGTCATCTACCCTGGTCACTACTTTTCCGTCCGTTTTGGGAGCGTCCCGGATATTGAGATTGTCTACCCAGGCGTAGAGCTCATCATTGGTGATGAACGGTTCGGCACCGGTAGTATCCGGATCAACGGGATCCGGGATAGAGACAGAAGGCTCAATACCAGCTTCATCCTTATCGGTATCCGTCACTTCGCTACCGCAGGCCATTAACAACAGCAGGCAGCTACCAAAAAGTAAGCAGGAGGCAAATGATAAAATGCGCATGAATGGAGTAAATTTAACAACCGTGGTTCTGCCACTCAAGCGGCAGAACCACGGTTGCCCGGTTGCGGAATCACTAATATAGCAAAATCTTTCTCGTTGCTATCCCTTTTTGCGTTTGCCAGACCGCCAGGAAAATGCCCGGTGGCAGGCCGTCTACCGGCACCCGTACGTCGCCCGACACAGCGGGGATCACCTGGGTCCTCAGGGTTCGCCCCTGCATATCCGTGATCCGAAGGGTGCCCGGATCCGTTGATTGGGTGCGCAGGTATAGTTCACCCGAAGCGGGGTTCGGATAGAGGGTTATTTCTTCCGGACTCAGTATGACTTCATCCACTCCCACCGGCAGGCAGGCTTCCGCGTCGGCTACGGCAAACTGGTGCATCATTCCCCCGCCAATACTATCCTCATGGGTAAGAATGTGACAGTGGTACATGTAGCCGTTCTGCGGAATTGGTGGCCGCGGATAATCATCAAACGACCCCATAAAGCGTAGTTTCCAATTGGGCAGCACCAGCACATCGTCTTTCGGGCCGTTGAGGCCTCTTTCCACCAGGTCGATCTTCGTCCCCAGAGAATCGATCTCCAGGATGCGGAACTGGATCTTGTGAATGTGAAAAGGATGCGCCACGTGGGTGGTATTGTCGATGGTCCAGATCTCCTTGGTATCCACACAGACCGTATCGTTAAGCATCATCATATCGTAGGTCGTACTGTCGATATTGAACATATTTTCGCCCCCGTTCACGCCTGGGATAAAAACCAGTCTTTTGTAGCGGTATCGCGCAATGTCGGTCGTATCGCGCAGGCCCGGTTCCCAATCGGTGATAAATGGAGTAAAAGAGGTAATGGGCGTATAGTCCGGGAAACTTGCGGCATCTACAATGCGCAGTTGCAAAAAAGCATTACCGAAGGTAGAATCCCGGCCCCCACTGCCGGGAGGAGGCGCCTGTTGGGGGCTACCAACAACATAATGAGGTAACCGTTCTTTCAGGTTTCGCAGATAGACTGTATCTCCCGGCTCGAAACCACTGAGGTCCACCACCACCTGATCCCGCGAACCGGGACCGTTCATGAGCGCCCGCTGGGTATTCGGCTCCAGCACATAGCCCCCGTCCGTACCGATTAGTTGAAAGTCCATCAGATCCGTACCGTTATAAGATGGGGAGAAACCGAAAACGATACCTTTCCGGGTCGAGCCGTTGAGGACGCGAAACCGGACGAGGGCATTGGGCACTTCTATATACGGACTATTGACCCCGTTCACCAGATTGAACGGGCGTTTCCCTTTGAGGGTATCCAGCCGGTAGGTAAATCCTTCGGCAGCGGGCTCCCTTTTCAGGCCCATATCACCAATAATGACGGGGATATCGTCCACGCCGTAGGTATGGGGCATGACATTTCGAATGGGATCTTCCGGGTTTTCGACCAGGATCATACCCGATAAGCCCATCTGGACCTGCTGTACCGTCCGGTTGTGGTAATGCGGATGGTACCAGAGCGTAGAAGCATAATCGAGATTTTCGAATTTGATATCCCAGGTCGTATTCCGGGGAATGGCCTGGTGTGGGCCTCCGTCAAATTCCGGCGGCACCTCGGCTCCGTGCCAGTGGGTCGTCGTGGGCTGGGGCAACAGGTTCGTCACCCGGATATGGATGGAGTCACCGGTTCGCCAGCGCAGGGTCGGTCCTAAGACAGACATCGCATTACTCCCTTTTTGGTTGTAGCTGAAAGTAGTGATCCCATTGGGTTGATTGGCATTGCCGTTCAGACTATCCGCCGGCATCCCCGGATTGAAGCGGTGAAAAGTTTCCCGCATTTCCAGTTCGATAGTGCCTTCGGAGGCCTCGAGCAAAGGAGGGATCGGCAGAGGGTTGATAAAATGGGGCTGGGCCATGATCCCGCCGGCGATCAGCAGCATAATGGCCATCAAAGATCCGGGTACTCGTAAAGGTGTTTTTTGCATAGTTAATGGATTGTAAGTGGAGTTTATTAAGTACATGGCGTAATTTCAATCAGGTGATCCGGTCGGGTTTGAGCAGAATTTTTGTGCTACAATGCCCGTAATACCGATCTCCAGAACCGATGCACGGGGGTGGCTTCGGCCGGATCAGATCGGACGATAGCGTCACTGCCAAGCCCTATTAGATCAGGTTAGAAACTGTTGAAAATTATTTTGAGAAGAGACTGTCTGGAAATGTGATGCGATATGATCGCGGATCACGAATTAAAGTTAATCAGAATATCCAGAATTTTAGCTGCTTTACCGGCGTATAATATTTTTTATCGATACTACATTGCTTTGGTCCCGAAGTATAATTTAAGCGCCAGTTATGGATCAGAATACGGGTTTAAGTGCCACCAATTTCAGATAAAGCGGGATCAGCCCCAGCGAAATGGCCACGAAAAAGGCCACCCGGAGGTAATTAAGCATTTTCCAGGTGTTGGCCCGCCGGATCAGGTCGGAAGCTCCGATCGTCCCCTCGGCAACACCCTGAAATTCGATGATATTAGGCGCGAAGTAAGCCAACGTCCAGACCCGCACGGCGAAGTGCAGCGCAAATAAGAGGAGCAGTCCGTTCCGGACAGCCCCAAGCTTCCAGCAGAAAACAATGGCCAGAATGAAGGTGATCTCGTGGACGCTATGGAGAAGGATCCAGAAATTTTTCAGGCTGGCACCGTGCCGGTCCGCCAGAAACTGGAGAGAAGCCGGAGGGTGAGCGGTCCACTTGGGAACCACCACGGCCGTTTCGAAGATCTGAGCGCCGTTCATCAGAAAATACAAAAGTATAGTGATCAGAAGCCAGCTCTCGGCCCGCCCGAGGTAATTTGCCGTCAATTGGTCCATGGTCTAAGTATTTAAGTTCGCGCTTACGGCGCGCATGATGTCCGTCGCGCCCAGAAAATAGCGTTCAATAATCTCTATTTCTTCCCGGGAAAAAGTCGCCAGCAGAGCTGCCGTCTGTTCCTGGAGATCGGCAAATACGGGTTCCAGTAAAGCCATCGTCTTCCGGACATCCGGTACGACCATCACTTTTCTCCGGTCTCGTTTATCGGCCTGCCGCTTTACCAGTTTCTTTTTCTCCAGTCGGTCAATTAAGCCGGTAACGGCACCGGTGGTCAGTCCGGTCATCCCGGCTATTTCGCCGGCGGTGCAGGGGCCCTTATTGATGATCAGCCCCAGGTATTTGTGATCCGTGCCCGTTAGGCCCGCCTTACGGGCGATAGCTTCGTGCATGAGTATGGATGCATCTGAATAAGCCCGGCTGATCGCCCGAAAGTGTTCTGTCGAATCGGAGTGTGCGGAATCTCCCATTTATCTTATTTACTAATTATCTTAGTGACAAAGATAAATATTTATTAAATAGGTTGCAATAGCGCCAGATGAGAATTTTGTCTCGATTACGGTAATGGATGATGAGAACAGGCAGGAAGATGATGATCTGATCATTCCATTGCTTGCAATACTATCCTTAGGGGAGAAAAATTAATGAGATACCGCTTTCAGCCCCACTAGAGAAACGATCAGGGTGGCGGTAAAGAAGATCCTCCAGAAATTGGCCGGGTCTTTAAACACGAAGATCCCCAGCAAAACGGTACCAACGGCCCCGATGCCGGTCCAAACGGTGTAGGCCAGCCCGATCGGCAATTCCTGGGTGGCCCGGATCAGCAACAACATGCTCATGATCAGGGAAAGCAAAAAACCGGCGTACCACAAGTACATACTGTGACCATCTACCTCCTTGGCCTTGCCCAGACAGAAGGCGAAAGACACTTCAAAAAGACCGGCAAAAATTAACAGTATCCAGTTCATGGATGTGGTAGTGGTTAAACGATTTTGGCCGGTATTTCTCCCGTGGAGAAAACCGGGCCCGTAGAACCACAAAGTTCCGAAAGGACGCAGCGATTTTTTTTTACAAATGATAAAAAATGAAACTAGCCGGTAATTTCCTGGTGGGGGGAAGATGGTAGCGCCGAACGGATGCGGCTGAGACTCACCTGGGTGATCCCCAGATAAGAAGCGATGTGCCCCAATTGTACCCGCTGCAGCAGATCCGGATGATCCCGGAGTAATTCCTGATACCTTTCCGAGGCGGTACTGAACTGCCGGGAGATCAGGCGGGCTTCCGTGCGGAGGAGTTCCCGTTCGGCAAATTTGCGGCCCCAGTTGGCGATATGGATGTCTTCCGCGTAGAGACGGTGCAGGTCTTCGGATCGCAGGCAGTACAGATCGCAGTTTTCCAGCAACTCGATGTCCTCGTAGCCCGCTTTATTCTGGATGTAACTGTTCATGGAAATGACGGCTTCCCCTTCCTGGCCGAACCAGAACGTGATCTCATGATCGTTTTGGTGAGCATAGGCCCGGACGATGCCTTTCCGAATGAAATAAACCGTTTTCTCCACCCGTCTGGCTCGCAACAGGATCTTTCCTTTTGGAAAGCTGGCTTCGGTGATCTTTTCCTGGAGTTTCCGGCAGGAAGCAGCGGGGAGCGCATAGATCTGGTTCAGAATTTCGGTTATTTCCAATGGGTAGCGGTATGGATTTGTTTTAAGATGGAATACAGCGAGGGATTTAGGGCCCCTGACGAGGTTTAGATTCCCTTCCGGGATGTTTCAGGAAGAAGACGAATTCCCCAGGATCTCTCCATTTATGCCCTGGTAGATCACTTTGAAACCGTAGATGGAAGCCTCCAGTTCCAACAGATCGACCAGTTCATCGTAGTGTTCCAGGTCGGAGGCAATGATCCGCACGTAATTTTCGGGACCAAATACGGTCAGGGCAAAATGGGTGGAGCCGAAAGCGTTGGGGGTTTCCCGGATCACGATCCGGCGTACATCGGGGAAGGCAATGATCCGGGAAGTCCCGATCCTGCGGTGAAAAGTGATCTGCTCGTCACTCACCCGCAGGTGATCGTTGAGAATGTAGGAAAAATGGAGCATGAAGAGCAGGAAGCAGGAAAAAATTACGGTAAGCACTATTTTCACGCCACCGGGCGCACCGGTATCCAGCACAAAAACGGACAGCATAACGATACCGCACATCGTTAACAGCTCTCCTACTCGTTCACCGGCCCGGTATTTAAAGATTTTTTCTCGCAGTTGCATAATTGATCGTGTTTGGGGTTCTCCGGATTAGCTCCTTAAACTTACCCCAAATCTGCCAGATTTCGTGGAAATGCTCCCGGATATCCGTTCGTTTGGATACTTTTTAACAGGTTATTCACCCCGTTGCGATCGGAAAAGTGACCGACCACTACTTTATAAACAGTTTTGCCGTTCAGTTCATTGATATTCACGATGACCGGCTGACCGAATACCCGCTGCAATTTCTCCGTCTGGATCAGTACATTACCGTAATCGAAAAAGGCACCGATCTGTACGCCCCAGCCGGATGGATTTTGCCGCTTCACATCAAAACGAAAAAGTCCCTGTCCGCCGGTTACACTGTTGGCCACTTCGATCACCGGTGCGGGTTTTTCCGCCCGACGCAGGGCTTCGGCCACCGCCTTATCCGCATTGACCCGGCCGTAGCCGTATTTCACGGAGTGACCGTTGACGTACTCGGCGGGGCTACCGATCTTATCGGCCGTTTTCTGCAGGATCTCCTTGACTTCTTTAGCCGTCAGATCCGGATTAGCCGTCAGGATCAGCGCGCAAATACCGGCCACCAGCGGCGTGGAGCTGGAAGTACCCCCAAAATGTTTGTACTGGGAGCCGCGGGAACGCCCATCCCGCCAGAATTTAAATTCGCCGCTTTCCCAGCTCAGACCCTGATCCCAGGAAGCCCGGGCCGCAATGATCGGCCAGTCGCCGTTGGAGGGCGCTACCACATCCAGTTCGCGGCCCCGGTTGGAATAATTGGCGTGGGTATCCTGACTGGTACTGGCACCCACCGCGATCACGTCCGGGTGCATGGCGTAAAAATTAAGGTAATTCAGATCTTCGTTGCCGGCAGCAAAACAGATGACACATCCTTTCCCATTGCGGCCTTCGCGGGCCGCTTTGGCGATCACCTGTTCCTTGAGCGGACTGAGCGTAAAATTGGAATCGGTGGTTCCCCAACTGCAACTGATCACGTCCGCTCCGTTCTTAATACAGTAGTTAAACATTTCTTCCGTATCCCGTACACTGAACGAAGTACCGTGAATCGGCATAAAACGAGCATTGGGCGCCGAACCGACAATCCCCCGGTTATTAGAGGAAGCTACCGCCACACTGGCACAGGGCGTGCCGTGGGTATACTGCGGATTTCCCTGCGGAACGCGGTTGTTGCGGTCCCATACATTGTAGGGTTTCACCACTTTATCCCGCAGATCCGGGTGGGACAGGTCAAAACCGTTGTCAATGACCGCTACCCTTACATTGGAGGATCCGGTATTGCCCAGTCGGCGCCAGGCATCGATCACTTTGGCGTCGGCGCCTTTCCGAAGCCGGAAATTGACGTCGACCACAAAGCCGTTATTTTCCAGATGCCATTCGTGGGGGACCAGTTCGTCGCGGGGTTCGCTGAAATATTCGTCCAGCGGCATGTCCAGATCCGGTTCCGCGAGTTTGACCAGCGATATCTTCTGCAGGGCGGAAGCCACCTTGAGCGGATTGGGAGACTGGGCCGTCACGGCCACTACGATGGTCGTGTCATCCCGGCGCTCCACCAGATCAAGGGAAAATTCCTCCAACACGATCTGCTGCTCTTCGGCCCCTACCCCATCTTCAAAAATGATAAAGATCTCACCGGTGGGCACCATGGGTTTGTCGCTGCCTTCGGCGTAATATACGTGGGTGCCGACCTCCACATCATTCCGCTGCCGCACTTCATCCAGCTTTTCATCCACGCTTTTATTCTCGTGTTCCAGAGTGACGATATTGAAACCACCCAAACTGGGAATGACCTCTTCCTTTACAAAGCTTTTATCTTTTACGTCCGTTTCGTTTTCCGTCGTCTTGACCCCCACCAGTTGGGCGCTCTTTTTTACAATGATCTCTCCTTTTCCACTTCTAACGGTTATTTTGCTCATACTCTAGGTGTGTTTGGCCGCAAGGGCTTGTTTTCATTTATGGGTAATGATAATTTGCAATATAGCTTTTTTAAAGGAATGTAAAACGGTCTGAAGGTCACCGAAAAAGACGGTACTCAGCACCGTTAAACCTCTTTATTTTTTCTCCTGTCCGATCACCCGGATCTCCACCCGGCGGTTGAGCGCCTGTTCCCTTTCCGAACGGGCGTAGGGGTAGCGCATCTGGGTATTCCCGTATCCCTCGTAAGAGATGCGGGTGCTGTCTACGTTGTTTTGCAACAGGTAATCGTAGATCAATTTGGCCCGCGCCTCGGACAACTGCCAGTTCCAGGAATCTTTGGGTACCGGCGGGCTGTTCGGGCGATTGATGTGCCCGGCGATCTCGATCCGCAGATGGGGGTTGACTTCCATGAAACGCAGCACTTTCGGCAATTCGGGTTCGGAGCGCTTCAGCAGGATCGCCTGATTGCCCACGAAATACAGATTGCTGATGTCGGCTACTTCCCCCTCTTTGGCCGACGGCAGTTCCATATTGACCACTACGCCCTCTTCCACCTTAAACATTTCCGACTCGAAAAAGTGGTCTTTTGCGAAAACATCCACACCGATCACCGTATTATCGGGAACCGGATGGCGGAATTTGCCCACCGTATCGGTCCGCAGCGAATCCTGAAAATCCTTGCCCCGCAGGACGATATCCGCCTGGATCCCATCTCCGGTCACTTCGTCCCGCACCTGGCCCTCCAGGTAACGCATCCGGCGGGCTTCGTAGAAGTCCAGAGTAACGCGGCGGTTGAGCTGGCGTCCTTCCTCGCTGTCGTTTTCTGCCACCGGAATACTCTCCCCAAAGGTTTCAACAACCAGGGTGGAATCGGGCAGGCCCAGCGCTAAAAGGGCCGTGCGCACACTCGCCGCCCGTTCGCGGGAAAGCGCTTCGTTGCTCTCATCCTGGCCGATCGCATCCGTATGGGCCGTCAAATGGATCTTGAGGCCCGGACGGTTGCTGACCGTTGCCGGGATCTCGGCCAGTACCGAATCGGCTTCCGGCCGGAGTTCAGCCTTACCAAAATCAAAATAAACAACTCTGGAGTCGATCAGGGTAAGCGAGTCGAAAGTTGCCTGCGACCGGAGCATGGCCGGCAGGAATAACAAAAGGGGTAATAAAAATCGCATATTGAAGGGTTTAAATCCTGAATACGCTATAACCGGAAACGGATCCCGCTTTGGCCCTGCAGACTGATCTGGCTGGATTGTGATGTGCATTGCCCCGGATGTAAGCACAAATGACTTTAAAAACTGTGCTCAATCCGGATACAGCGTATTAAGTAATCTAAGTTGCGGAGCAACTTAGGTAGAGGGTATAGCGTAGAGGGATTGACTATCGTTAGAATGGAACAGAATCGCTCATTTTAACGGTTGCAGTCTTTCTATGCTCTACCATCTGCTCTCTACAATTCAGGTTCGCAACTTGAATTAAGTAAATAACGCGATTTTTACGAAATGTTACATCAATAGAGCATATTAATTAGCTTTTCGGCATCATCGGCGCCAAAGCCGCCCGTGCGGACGAGTTGGTCCAGATAAGGGCGGGCCGCGGTTTTTTCTTCCATTTGAAGATAGGCCAGGGCCAGATACCAGGCCGCTTCGCTCTTTACACTTTGGTCCGTGCCGTCGGCGAGCGGCTTCAGGGTATTCACCGCGTCTGCGGCGGCATTGGCCCCCACCTGACTGACGCCCAGATAGAGCTGGTAGCTGAGTTCTCCGGGAGCGAGTTCCGTCAGCGCTTCGAACTGCTCGGCGGCCGCTTCGTACTCGCCGGCGATGTAGGCCTGATTGGCCGACTTGCGAATAACTTGGGCGTCGCCGGAATCCAGGCTCATAAAAGCCTGAACGGGCAATTGCTCAAAATTTTCGGAAGCCAGTTCCGCCCCGGAAGGCGTCTGGAAGGACCACCAGCCGAAAAAGCCGATGAGTAACAAGAGGCTGGCGGCAATGGCCAGGTTTTGCGGACTTTTAAGTACGCGCAGCCATCTTCCGCCGGTAGCGGGTTTCCAGTTTGCGTTGACCTCCTGCAGGGTCTTGCGAAATTGGTGAATGCGGTCGCCGGCCAGGGTTTCGGCCAGCTCCTGGTGGAGGGTAACTGCGGAAGCTAATTCGGGGTCGTTATTAAGTTTTTGGTTAAACTCATCCATTTCCCCGGGAGTCATAGCCCCTTGCAGGTAGCGCTCTATGCGGTCGTATTGTTCTGCTAAAGAGGACATTTTCTGTGATTTTAGAGTTCTTTAAATACCGGGTCCTGGTGTACAGCATCGATCAGCTTATTCTTACATTCGAACTTTTTCTTTTTAATGAAGGATTCGGATGTGTCGAGCCGCTTGGCGATATCTTTCATGGGAATTTTATCAAAATACCAGCTCAATATCTTTTTGCATTTATCTCCCAGCTTATCGAAACAGCGGAAATAGGTACGGTCCCGTTCCATGCGTTCCAGATCCAGTCCCAGCGTTTCGGAAGTAGAGGCGTGCTCTACCATATCCGTTGGGGCCTGCAGAGAGATCCGCTTGGACTTACGCAAATTGCGCAGCCAGAGATTACGACAGATCACCTGTATGTAGGTGCGCAGCGCTACGGTCAGTTCCAGATCATTATCGAGTAACTTGCGGTAGACGGCGATCAAAGCTTCCTGAAAAAGATCCCGGGCATCGGCTTCCGATCCGTTGTTGCGCCGGACGTAATAAATGATGTCCGGCAGGTAGGCGTCGTAAAGTGCCTTCACCTTACGGGGATCCCCGGATCGCAATCCGTCCAGTAATTCTTGATCCGCTTTATCAGTCGTATTCATTATAGGATACCATTTTAAGGAGAATGGTTACGGCAAAAAACGAAAAAAATAAAAAAAAGTAAAAAAGGCGGTAACCTTTGCGGATGCCAAGATATAATAAGACGTGAACCCGCAAGAGGGTCACAACATAAGCCCAAAAAACACTTGACATTAGCATTTGCAAATTATCGGAATCGTCTTGTCACTGACTCCGGGGTAACCGACCAAATTTCAGTAAGCGTGTAAACACCTAAAACCCATTAACCCCGAAAACCTCAGACCTCAGCTTTGAAACCCCAAATAGTGGTTTCTCGGATGATCAGTGGCAAGCAGCCGGTAAGTTCTTTATTTCGTTTGACACGGTAAAACTAAATCTCGCTTTTAGGAATTCTCACTGTCATTCCTATTGTAGAATACCCCTAAAAACGGGAGGTAAGATTCATGGCACTATGTGTGCTTTTTTACCAACATCATCCCATTAAAGTAACCCCAGAATCCCCTGATTCCCGCCGGGCGGGAATCTTTTTGAAATTTATTCGTTTGGGCTCCTTGCGGTTCTTTGTAACCCGGAAGCACTTACAGCGTACAATAGGCAGAAAATAGGAGAAAAATGGGCCAACGGCTCATATTTTGCCGGTAAATACTCTTTTACCAGCTATTCTCTGCCCCTTTAACCTTAACTTGTACCCTATTCGTTCATCCTTAAAAAACCCATATTATGAGAGAGCGTTGGTTCTTTAACGACACCGAAGGTACCTCAACCGGAGATTCCGGCGGAACAACCACCAACCCCGACACTACCCCAACTACCGATGATCCGGGCCGTACCGATACGGACACCATCCCTAAGAAAAAAGCAGAGTAAAAAATAGCTATTTTCTTAGAAGTACCCCAAAACTAAACAGGTCTTTTGGAATAATCCAGAAGACCTGTTTTTTTATCGGTACTCAGCGCGAAGCGGTTCGGGAAAATCCCCAACCGCTTCGGCCATGCTATGTTTCACCTAAAGGATCAGGCTTTCGCCTCCTTATCCTGCTTTTTCTTCTCCGCCTTCATCTGCGGGAAGAACAGCACCTCCTGAATGGACGACTGATTGGTCAGCAACATGGTCAGCCGGTCGATCCCGATACCCAGGCCGGAAGTCGGCGGCATACCGTATTCCAGAGCCCGCAGGAAATCTTCGTCCAGGGCCATTGCTTCTTCGTCACCGCGGGCCGCGAGTCCCAATTGTTCCTCGAAACGTTCGCGCTGATCGATCGGATCGTTCAGCTCGGAATAGGCATTGGCGATCTCCTTACCGTTCACAAAAAGCTCAAAGCGCTCCACCAGTCCTTCCGTGGTCCGGTGTTTTTTGGCCAGCGGCGTCATCTCGATCGGGTAATCGGTGATGTAGGTCGGCTGGATCAGATGCGCCTCCACTTTTTCACCGAAGATCTCATCGATCAGTTTTCCGCGTCCCATGGACGGGTCCACTTCGATGTGCAATTGCTTGCAGAGGTCCCGCAGTTGTGCTTCGTCCATGCCGGAAATATCCACTCCGGTATATTCTTTGATGGAGTCGTACATGCTTAAACGGCGGTACGGGCCCGCAAAGTCGATGGTATGTTCACCAACCTGTACTTTGGTTTCTCCGTCGTTGACTTCCCGGGTGATGTACTCCAGACATTCTTCCACCATTTCCATCATCCAGTTGTAATCCTTGTAGGCCACGTAGATCTCCATGGAGGTAAACTCGGGATTATGCGTACGGTCCATCCCTTCGTTCCGGAACATCTTGCCGATCTCGTACACCCCGTCGTAGCCGCCTACGATCAGGCGCTTCAGATACAGCTCATTGGCGATCCGCATGAACAGCTTCATGTCCAGGGTGTTATGGTGGGTGGCAAACGGCCGGGCCGCAGCGCCACCGTGGACCACCTGCAGTACGGGCGTTTCCACTTCCAGCCAGCCCTGCTGGTCGAAATAACGACGCATGGCGGAGATGATCCGGCTTCGCTTAACGAAAATCTCCTTATTGGTCGGATTAACCGTCAGATCCACGTACCGCTGGCGGTAACGCAATTCCGGGTCGGTGAATGCATCGTGAACGTTGCCTTCTTTATCCCGCTTTACAATGGGCAGTGGACGCAGCGCCTTACTCAGGAAAGAGAGTCCGGTAACGTGCAGGGTCAACTCACCCGTCTGGGTAGAAAATAAAAAGCCCTTCACGCCGATGAAATCACCGATATCCAGCAGTTTCATCAGCTGATTGTAGCGCTCTTTTTCTTCATCATCGCTGCCGACCTCCCCTTTGCGGAGGTACAGCTGAATGCGTCCGTAGTTATCCTGCAACTGAGCGAAAGGTCCGCGCTGCCCCATGAACCGGCCGGCCATACTCACCTCGCCGATCTGGTCTTTGTGGAATTCCCCCAGAGCTGCATCGCGCAGGCCGCCGACGAATTCCTCCAGCGCCATCGGTCCTTTTCCCGTGGCCGCATCAAAGTCTACGGTCTCGCTCAGATCGAAATCTTCCGCGTCCAGCAGCGCCTGAGATTTAAATCGATTTTTAGCCAGGATATCCATAGCTGCCTTCGCCTTTTCTTCTCCCAGTCCCTTGATCTTGGCAATTTCTTTTACCAGATTCTGTTTCAACGCCGCACTGGAAAAGTCCGTCGATTTAAAATTGACCTCAAACTGCTCCGCCGGATAGGGATCAAAACCCAGGTCGCGGATCTTTTGCAGATTTTCTCTCCTTACGATTTCCTGATCGCTCAACATTTGTTGATGATTTGATTTTATGATGATGAGATGAGCCGATGGTTCAATTTTGCGATCCTTTGGTTTCCCCGTTCAGGGAATTTGATCACGGTGGGTCTAGAGCCAACAGATCATCAATAAAAAATAGGTGCAAAAATAGTAGTTTTTGCGAATTTGTCCATATCAACCATTTTGATACTTTTTTGGTTCGTATAACGGAAAGGAAACTGACAACATGCTGAAGATCGCATTTTCACCAATATACAAGTATCAATTACCCGAAGGGCACCGCTTCCCCATGGTCAAATACGAGCTGGTTCCCGAACAACTCCTCTACGAAGGTACCGTGACCCAAAGTAACTTTTTTCATCCGGAACCGCTCACGGAAGACCAGATCCTGCTGACGCACAGCCCCGCTTATTGGAACAAGCTACAGGAACAGAAATTGAGCGTTAAGGAAGTCCGGGCCATCGGGTTTCCCATGCGACCGGAACTCGTCTGGCGGGGGCGCCACATCGCCCAGGGCACGATCGACTGCGCCCGCTACGCCCGGCAATACGGGGTTTCGCTCAATATCGCCGGAGGTACTCATCACGCCTTTGCCGACCGGGGGGAAGGGTTCTGCGTTTTCAACGACATTGCCATTGCTGCCAACTATCTGCTTGTTACCGGTGAGGCGACCAAGATCCTCGTGATCGACCTGGATGTCCATCAGGGTAACGGTACCGCATCCATTTTTCAGCACGAGGATCGCGTCTTTACTTTCAGTATGCACGGAGAAAAAAACTATCCCCTGCGCAAGGAACGATCCGATCTGGATATCCCGCTTCCGGATAAAACGACCGATAAACCCTATCTGAAGATCCTAAAGGAGACCCTGCCCCGGCTGATTGACGAAGTCCAGCCGGACCTCGCCTTCTACCTGTCCGGCGTGGACGTGCTGGAAAGTGACCGTCTGGGCCGGCTGAGCCTGAGCCTGCAGGGGTGTAAAGAGCGGGATCGCTACGTTTTCCAGACCTGTAAAAAGAATAATCTGCCGGTAGCGGTCAGTATGGGTGGTGGGTATTCGCCCCGGATCGCGGCGATTATTGATGCGCATGCGAATACGTACAGAGTAGCTTCGGAGATCTATCTCTAATGTACAGTTCCTGATAATCACCAGGAGTGACGTATGCCCAGGCCTAGTCCCAGGCTGGGACCGGCGTTATGTTCCCTAAATAATTCAGTAATTAACAGATGGCCTTCTATACTGATTTGCTCGGAAATCCGATACTGTAAAGCAGATTCCAGGTAAAACCCAAGTGCAGCGCTTAAAGATCTGACATCAACTTTTCGCTCCAGATTCTGGTAGGATTGTTCCGGAAAATAAGCGTAGTATTCACTTTGGATGTGGTTCCCAAAAGCAACAAACGTATTCAGTCCTATGGTTGGTTGCCATTTAGTATCCCGAAAAAAAGTATAATCCACACCGAAATCTGCGATCAGATGCTGTATAAGACCTTTTTCCGTATAATAGAACACATTTGGTATTTGATTGACCAGTCCGTCCATTCCGGCATTACCGTAATTTTGCCAGCTATAGATCAATCCCAGCTTGGCCCCCAGACCGGACGAGAATTTTCGGTGAATATTCATCCTCAAATATTTATAAGAGGTCTCTACCGTTTTTTCGCTGTACTGCCCACCGAAAAACAATTGCAAGGTATCACCATTCGGGAAACTGTAGACTCTGCCGAGATCGGGGTTGCCGGCGATGGTATTGTAATATTCGATTTTACGAATCTTGCTTCGCAGTAAACTACCAAAATTCAAACTGAGGCTCCAACGCGGGGCAGCCTGCTCCCGGATATAGGGTTGCGGAAGATCGGGAAGAATAGAGGTGAATAATATAGCAGTGGCCTCCGAGCCACCGGTGGATTTGATAGAAGCCCCTGTTATCTTTTCGGTTACCTTGAATCGTGCGGGCAAGGCTTGCAGGACATACTCACCAGCCGGGATGGACGAATCCTTTGAAGCTGAGAAATTGGATGTTTTTATATTTTCTGCCTTTGCAAAAACAGGTCCGGTTTCTTGTACAGTCGGTAACTGTTCCTTTTCATCTGAAACAGCATCTCGCACTTTGTCTTTCACTTCGTTTATTGCCTGATCTTGCCCTGTAGGAGATTTAACCCGGGACAGCTTTGGCGCTGCTGTGGGTGATTCGATAGGAAGTACTGATTCTTTCTCCGGTTTCGCTGTCCTCCGTTTTTCTGAAACAATAGAAGCTGATGTTATTTGGCTTTCGGGGGACTGATCGGATTCCAACGCGGAATTAGTTTCTGCAACGATACGCTCCTGTTCGGGAGTTCTCTTCTCGGCAATTGGTTGATCCTGCCGGTTATCAGCAAAGAAATAAAGGAAGCAACCGACCGCCAAAAACACCAGTAAGATGATGCTGATTTTACGCCAGATTAGAAGCAACTGCCTTTTTTGCTGGTTATCGAGCGCTTGCTCTAATTTATTCCAACCACCTTCACGAACCGGGAACTCCCGATCCGTACGTATACTTTGTCTGAATATTTCTTTTAATTCGTCCATGATGTTGGGAAATTTCTAATAAAACCCTTTATAAATTGCCTCTCTGGAACGAAGCATTTTCTGAAGCTTTTGTTTGGCTCTGGACAGGTTCGATTTGGAAGTACCTGTGCTTATCTCCAGGAGCGCAGCAATTTCATCGTGGCTGTAACCTTCCAGTACGAAAAGATTGAATACCAAGCGATACTGGGGAGGGAGTTGTTGCAATAGCAAGACGACATCGGCTTTTTCCAATCGGGCAATCGCCTTATTTTCTTCAATATCAATAGATTCCGAAAATAAAGTTTCCTTCCTTTGGGTCCATTTCGCCCTGCTGCGATAACGGTCAATGGCGGTTCGTACGATAATACTGCGAAACCAGGCGCGGAAAGCAGACGGTTCGCTCAACTGGTCAACGGATTTATACATTTTGAGAAAGGCATCATGCAAAGCTTCTTCGGCTAAAGGGCGCTCGGGTAGATAGTGGAGACAAATCGTAAGACCGTAACTGTAATAGCGATAATAGATCGCTTTTTGGGCCCAACGCTTTCCCCGCTTACAGGCGAGCAGTAGTTCTACGTCTGATTTTTCATTTTTCTTACTCACTGGAATTATTGTCTTCTTTTGAATACCCCTTCGTGCAGTTTTTCGTCACAAGTCACATTAACTGATATTTTAGAGAATGAACTGACCGGTCGCCTCGACTATTAAAACACACATCAAATCTCAGGTCCGTAATTAAAAATGCACCTCAACCGTCAATGATTCAGGAACTGTAGATTCGTTCCTTTTAGACTAGACGAATGAAGTGCTATTTTGGGTTGCGTACCTTAACTTAGAAGTTATCCCAGCAGATCTCGATCGGGCCGGATCGTTACCGGAAAGGATAAAATTCAAGGAGCCAATTCAAAGCGCTGGGTATAAAAGAACGGCACCCCGCCTTCCGTAATACCCTCTACTACAATTCGATAGACCCCGGGCCGGTCTCCAACATAAAATGTTCGCTCCACCGGTGCATCACCTGTGCTAATTACAGGATCCCAGAAAAGCGTAGTCCGAAGATCCGGTTGGTCTCCAGCTGCACCAGTCGACGGATAAGCCGGACTGAAGAACGTTCTGGCCTGATAATACCCGGGATGGGATAAGGTAATGATCCCCGGTGTAGGGATCTTTCGTTCTCCGGGATTTTTGGACACCAGAGAAATGACCACCGGATCATCGGAATAGGCTGAAGCATAGGTGTCCTCCAGCACCTCAATGACCGCAATATCATCCGGATTGGTAGATTCCAGCATAGCGGTGGGAATTTTTCGACCATCCAGTAAGATGGCCGCTTTGACGCGCTGGGAGAAACGACCGTAGAAGATCTCCTGCCGGCCGTTTTCCCGGCTCATGGTAGTACCGGGTACCATTCTTCGGATCAGATCGTAGATGTTATTACTCGAAGCTACTGAGAACAGAGGATCATCCGTCAGGAATTTTTGAGTATTGTCGAAATAGAATAATCCCTTTTCCTCGTACCGTTTTTGAATGGCTCTTTCCCTTAACTGGGCCCGGTTCAGACCGGACCGCACCGTAACCGTCTCCAGATCGATCGACCAGATCGATTCATTCAGGGAATCTGTCCGCAATGAGCGCTCTACCTCGTCTGCATATCGACGAAGGCGGTTTTCCGGATACAGAAAACTACCGGAGAAACCGATCGTGCTGTCGAAGGGTGGTGCCTCCGGCTGTAACAGTTCTATATCGACCAGTTTACTGCCGGCTCGCCGGAATTCTCCAGCTTTCAGCTTTTGCTTTTTGCGGGCATTGTGGAGATTGGCCTGGATCAGAATGTCCGTCGTATCCCGAAAGTTGAATCCTTCAAAATAGAATAAGCCGTTTTCGGAAGTCGTCAGATCCACCGCTGTCAACTGATCGGAAGAAAGTACCTGGAGCATGACGTCAGCCTGTACCGGTTTTCGCTGCCCCTGCCGGGTGACCTTGCCCGCAATGGTGAGATGCTGTTCCCGGGGAAAATTGATGGGAGGCAGGCGTTCGGCCAGCACATCCTGCCAGTGGAACCGACGCCAGCCGTGCGTCATTAGCAACAGGTCCAGCAAAGCGTTCACTTTCGGACTGTCTTCGGCAAAATACTGCTGAATATTGTGAATGGAACCGCGAAGATCGGATTGCAGGAGCAGGTAATTGACCAGATTGAGGTTTTCCGGTACCGCAGCGGTGGGAATATCCTGATACACGCTGACTGATAGTTTGGCCCGCACCGCATTCTGCGAACGTTTGGCCGACAATGCCAGTTTCACCGGTTCTTTCGCCGAATAAACCGGCTTATCGGTCCGGATATCAACTTCCACCCGTTCCTTTGGGGATTTATTAAACACAAGGCGCTCACAGACCGGCCGCTGTTGCGCATCGAATAGGGTAAAATGAACGATACCGGACGGTAGTTCTGCTTTCGGGAAGGTAAACCGCCGGAGACTGTCTCCGGTAAATTCATGGGTATAGAAGATCTGTCCCCGGATGTGGCCAAGCAGGGTGGCGCCGTTTAGAAGTCCCGGTTGGTTCGCCTCTACACTGACCAGGATGTGTTCCAGCGACCGACTGTCGGCATTCAGCTGAAAGCCCTTCCTGAGGGCCGGTGGCAAATTGAATAGATACTCCTCTCCCCGATGGATCACTTTAAGGGAATAATGTTGTCCGGGTTCCGGTCGGAGTTTAAACAAACCGATCCCCTCATGGAGACTGCTTAAGTTAGTCACCCTTTGCCCCACCTGATCCACTATGATCCCCTCGACGAAGACGGGATTACCGAGATCGTTTTCCGCTTTGAAGGCAATGGTATTTTCCAGTCCGGAAATTAGTTCACCACTTTCCGGAAAAAAGCTCACGGTCAGTTCATTCCCCCGATCCTTTACCGATTTGATCTCCGGAGCTTTATCCAGGAGCAGGATCTCCTTCTGAAAAAAGAAATGAGGATCAAAATTTTGCTGGTAGCGGGAATAAATGCGGAGGGTGTAGGCTCCGGCCGGATCTTCAATACCAGTAGGAATATCCAAAGTGGCAGTTCCATCGACGGCCTGAAGGGTGTAAGCGGTTAGGCAATTGCCCTCCGGATCGATCCATTCCGCGTACACCACCGCCGTACCCGAAAATGGCATATGGGTCCGGCCGTCAACCAGATAGAGCTTGCACCAGATGGTTTCGCCGGGCACATAATAGGGCTTGTCGTGTGCCGCGTAAACCTTTTCGACCGAGAGGTGATCGAAATACCGGGTTGCTTTCTCCCGTATACCCTGGCCGTAACTCTTCATCGAAATGAATAGCAAAACCAGCAAAAAACATCGATGCCAGGTCATTCTCCCTTTCTTGTGTTTCCCATAGGTAGGGTGTTGAAGGCTCCCGGAAAAATGCAGCAAGCCGGGAGCCAAAACTAATGAGGTTGTTAATCGCTGATCATACTATAAGCCCAATACTTCCACGCCCTGCTCAAATACAATATCCACCGGGATATTCTGGTCGGAGAGCCGGTCAAGATCGCTTTGCAGTCCGGATCCGATCACGCCTTTTTCGGCGACCAGTCGGGCCACACCGTCGTAGTCGCCATCGCCCTGCAGGGTGAGGATCATGCGCGAGAGTTCGGTGACGGCCGCTTCGAATTTTTCAAAATCCACGGCGTACTGGCCGGTGGCTTCATCGTAGCGGAAGGCGTCTTTTTCTTTGAAGAAGTTGAAGCGGATCATATTGGCTTTGCCGTGCGCGCTGGCCGCTCCAAAACGGACCGACCGGAAAATACCGGCCATAAAGGTGACGTAGTAGTCGTGCAGATCGCCGTCCAGTTCCCCTTTGTCGTGCAATTGCTTGATCATGTACAAGCCGAGGATATCCGCCTTGCCTTCCTCCAGGGCACTGGAGTGTTCCTCCAGCGCTTTGCGGACGGTGCCGCTGCCGTTTACCACATTTTTGATGCCCAAACCGTGGGCCACTTCGTGAAACATTGTATTGGCAAAAAATGCGTCGAAGGTAATGTGCTGGCGTTGTTCCGGAGCGATCAGCACTTCGGAGATCGGTACAAGGATCTTGTCAAATTTGGCCCGCATGGCATTTTTCAACTGCAGGCGCCGGGAGCCCTTTTCCGCCTGCACTTCCTCGTCATTCGGCAGGTTGATGGCAATCGTTTTGGACCCGGAATTGCAATCCCCGGCATAGAAGACCACATCGTAGGCGTTGAGCTCAGAATCGGTACCCGGAGACTCTGCCTTGTACTGATCCGGCACCGGCAGGCCGCGTTGCAGTTCGGGTAGGAAAGCTGCGTACTTAGCCAGGCGTTCGCTCCATTCCATGTCCTTCACCAGCACGTAGGCTTCGTGGGCGGCTTTGTAGTTGTAAAGGTTATCCTCGTAGTTCTCGATCGGACCGATCACAACGTCGATCTGATTGTCCTTCATGTCCATCCAGTCCATATCGCTGGGCTGGTAATCGTCGTTCAGGAAAGCTTCGGCCCGCGACAGCAGGTATTTTTTCAGAGCGGCATTATCCGCCAGATCGGCGGCCTTTTTCAGCAGATCCGAGGCCTCCTGTACCTGGGCGGCAAATTGCTGGTGGTAGGGGATCGTATACAGGCTTCCGTCCTCTTTGCGTCGGACGAAGGTGTACAGACTGGTCCCTTCCGGCAATTCCGCCATTTCAAATTCTTTCTTGGTCATATCCTCGGGGTAGAAATTCGCGCCGGCCGGTTTGGCTCCGATACCCGCAACGAAGGGTTCATTGCCGTCGAGTCGATCCCAGGGGCCGTAGTTGATCTCCGCGTAGCGTTTTACCAGGGGATCTTTCAGTTGTTCCATCAAAGCTCCTTTATCGCCGTAGGCTTCGTACCAGAACAGGTCGTTCATGATCTTGCCGGCATCGATCAAAACGGCGATCATTTCCTTTTGCTTATCCGTTAATTTACTGAGGTCGGTGGATAGACGTACCGTAGCGTACTGATCTATTTTTTTCTCAATTTCCGTTCGGACATCGGTTTCGGTGGGCGTTTCCTCCGCCGGAGTTTCGGTCTCTGCGCAACCCGCAGTCAAAATGACAGAAAAAGCGAAGAGATAGATGGCAATCCTATACATGCTTTGAATATTTGGTGGTTTACAAATATCGGAAATTCGGAGGATAAGAAAATGCCTGACGTTTTAGAGGATTAAGATAGGGTAAAGATACACCATGGGCTGAGGGAGGGATTTCCCACCCTCAACCGCCGCCGCCGATCGTCCTCTACCTGCTTGCCGGGTAAAAAGGCATACCTCTCCCCTGCTGCGAGGTGGAACGATCGCAGTTTAAAAAATCCCGTTCCTACGCGGTGATGGATCCAATCGCCCGCGAAAATTCCGGTCTATGTAACTCACTATATGGGAAAAAACCTTCGATTTACGCACCATCTTCCGGTGGGCGTCGTTCAAGAGATAAAAAGCGATGAGTAGGGTAAAAGACCATTAACCTCAAATATAAATAATTTGAGTTTAATTTTAAATTAAAAAACTTTTTTATTTGATATAGTTTCTCATCCGCTGGAGATCGGACTGGAATCCCATCGTTTTTTCCCGTAAATTGATACCTTCTCCAACCCCTTCCCCATACTGCCAAAAAAGCAGTCTTTTTCACAAATTCAATGCCATTTTGACATCCAGCCCATTGTGGCATATTTGTTGACTACATTATAATAGCATTAAGCATTTACCAAAAAATCAACAGCAATGAATCTCAATAACCTAACTATAAAAGCCCAGGAAGCATTGCAGCGCGCCCAGCAGATCGCCATGGAGAACGGACAACAGGCGATGGAACTCGGGCACCTGCTGAAAGGCATCCTGGAGGTGGATGAGAATGTTGCCCCTTATGTTTTCAAGAAACTAGGCGTCAACTATTCCGCCGTCAAACAAGCTACGGACAGTATCGTGGCCTCCTATCCGAAAGTTTCCGGAGGTACGCCTTATCTGTCCCGTACCACTACTGAAGTAATCCAAAAAGCCAATACGCTCCTCAAGGAGTTTGGTGATGAATACGTAGCCCTGGAACATCTGATGTTAGCCATGCTGTCCGTCAAGGACGATATCTCTCAGATGTTGAAAGACAGTGGCCTGAACGAAAAGAGCCTGAAAGCCGCGGTGCTCGAATTGCGCAAAGGCAGCAAGGTGACCAGCGCCAGTGCCGAAGGGACCTACAACGCATTGAATAAATACGCGATCAACCTGAACGAGCGGGCCCGCAACGGCAAGCTGGATCCAGTGATCGGCCGGGACGAAGAAATTCGCCGGGTATTGCACATTCTGGCGAGACGGACCAAAAATAACCCCATTCTCATCGGTGAACCGGGTGTAGGTAAAACCGCCATCGTGGAAGGACTTGCCCACCGGATCGTCGACGGCGACGTACCCGAAGACCTGCGCGATAAAGACATTTATTCGCTGGATATGGGTGCGCTGATCGCCGGTGCGAAATACCAGGGTGAATTTGAAGAGCGATTGAAATCCGTGATCAACGAAGTGGTGGCCGCAGACGGTCAGATCTTCCTGTTCATTGATGAGATCCACACTTTGATCGGAGCCGGTAAAAGTCAGGGCGCGATGGACGCCGCCAATATTCTGAAACCGGCCCTGGCCCGGGGCGAGCTTCGTACCATCGGTGCAACCACCCTCAATGAGTACCAAAAGTACTTCGAGAACGATAAAGCGCTGGAACGCCGATTCCAGACCGTATTGGTGGACGAGCCCAGTGAAGAAGATGCCATCTCCATTCTGCGTGGTCTGAAGGAGCGTTACGAAGCGCACCACAAGATCAACATTAAGGATGATGCCATTGTGGCCGCTGTACAGTTGTCTACCCGCTACATCAACGATCGTTTTCTGCCGGATAAGGCCATTGACCTGATCGATGAGGCGGCGGCCCGGTTACGGCTGGAGATGAACTCCATGCCCGAAGAACTGGACGAAGTAGAACGCAAGATCCGCCAGCTGGAGATCGAGAGAGAGGCCATGAAGCGGGAGAATGATAAACAGAAGATCAGCCGGATCAACGAGGAACTGGCTAATCTGGAGGATCAGCGCAGCGAACTGCGGGCCCAGTGGGAAAGCGAACGGGAAGTAGTTCTGGGTATCCAGCAGGCCAAGGAGCAGATTGAACAGTTGAAGATGGAGGCCAATAAGATGGAACGCGAAGGGAATTACACCCAGGTAGCGGAGATCCGCTACGGTAAGATCCCGCAGGTGCAGGCTACCCTGGAAGAGTACAACGAAAAGCTGCAGGAAATGCAGGCCGACAATAAGATGTTGGTGAAGGAGGAAGTGGAAGCCGAGGACATCGCCGAGATCGTCGCCAAATGGACCGGCGTACCGGTAACCCGGATGCTGGAAAGCGAGCGCGAAAAACTGCTCAAGCTGGAAGAAGAACTCCACCAGCGGGTAGTGGGTCAGGACGAAGCCGTGGAGGCCGTGGCGGATGCGATCCGTCTGAGCCGTACCGGTCTGGCCAATGCCAACCGTCCGATCGGATCTTTCCTGTTCCTGGGTACGACCGGTGTCGGTAAGACCGAGCTGGCCAAAGCGCTGGCCGAGTACCTCTTCAACGACGAGAACCTCATGACCCGTATCGATATGAGTGAGTACCAGGAACGCCACGCCGTCAGCCGGCTGGTTGGTGCGCCTCCGGGATACGTCGGGTACGATGAAGGCGGTCAGTTGACCGAAGCGGTACGCCGGAAACCTTATTCGGTGGTATTGCTGGATGAGATCGAAAAAGCCCACCCGGATGTTTTCAACATCCTGCTGCAGGTACTGGAGGATGGACGTCTGACCGATAACAAAGGTCGGGTAGCCAACTTCAAGAATACGATCATCATCATGACCTCCAACATCGGGTCGGATATCATCCGCGAGAATTTCTCCCGGATCGATGAGGAGAACGAAGAGGAGATCGTGGACAATACCCGGAATCTGGTTTACGAACTGCTGAAGAAAAGCGTAAGACCGGAATTCCTGAACCGGATCGACGAAGTGATCATGTTTCGTCCGTTATCCCGTAAGGATATCCGCGGAATTGTGGAGATCCAGCTCAATAGCCTCAAGCATACGCTGGCCGAACAGGGTATCAGCCTGGCCATCACGCCACAGGCAATGGACTGGCTGGCCGATGAGGGTTACCATCCGGAATTCGGTGCCCGGCCGTTGAAGCGGGTGATCCAGAAACGGGTCCTGCGTCAGCTGTCCCGCCAGATGCTGGAGGGCACCATCGAACCGGACAGCCACATGGTTCTGGATGTCTTCGATGACGTAGTCGTCTTCCGCAAAGCGGTAAAACCGGAAGAAGAACCGGCCGTGGAAGAGGTTCAGTAAAATAGCATAACCGGGTCCGGTGACCCGGACTAAAATATAAAGCCGGCGGAGTACACACTTCCGCCGGCTTTTTTATTTATCGTTACCAGTTTAAGAAATTCTGGTCTACCGTCTGCTGTAGTTCGGAGCTTCCTTCGTGATCGTGATGTGGTGCGGGTGACTTTCCGCCACACCGGCATTGGAGATCTTCACGAACTGCGCTTTCTGCAGCGCTTCGATATTGTGGGCACCGCAGTAGCCCATACCGGCTCTCAGGCCACCGATATACTGCACCATTACCTCGGCCAGCGTACCTTTGTAAGGAACGCGTCCTTCAATGCCTTCCGGTACCAGTTTCTTAATATCGTCTTCTACATCCTGGAAATAGCGATCTTTTGATCCCAGCTTCATTGCTCCCAGAGAGCCCATACCGCGGTATACCTTGAATTTCCGGCCATCGTAGATGATCGTTTCCCCGGGCGCTTCTTCCACACCGGCGAACAAGCCACCGGCCATAATGGAGCTGGCTCCGGCCGCGAGGGCCTTGGCAATATCTCCGGTATAGCGAATACCGCCGTCACCGATCACCGGTACGCCGGTTCCCTTCAGGGCCTGTGAAGCAATATGGATCGCGGTAAGCTGCGGCACACCGACACCGGCAACGATGCGGGTGGTACAGATACTACCGGGACCTACCCCTACTTTCACACCGTCCACACCGGCATCTACCAGCGCTTTCGCGCCGCCGCCGGTAGCTACATTACCACCGATCACCTGCAGGTCCGGGAAGTGTTGTTTCACCTTCCGCACCGCATCCAGTACCCCGCGGGAGTGCCCGTGGGCCGTATCGATACAGATCACATCCACACTGACGTTCACCAGCGCCTCCACCCGGTCCATGATGTCTCCGGTAACGCCGACCGCTGCACCGACTACCAGTCGACCCAGCGAATCCTTACAGGCCCGGGGATAATCCTGTACTTTGAGAATATCTTTATAGGTGATCAGCCCCACCAGGGTATTGCTGTCGTCCACCACCGGCAGTTTCTCGATCTTATGGCGTTGCAGGATCTCCTTGGCCTGTTCCAGCGTGGTGCCCATGGGGGCGGTGATCAGGTTCTCGGAGGTCATCAGCTGGCTTACCGGCCGGTCCATCTTCTGTTCGAAGCGCAGATCGCGGTTGGTCAGGATGCCGATCAGTTTATTGTTCTGGTCGACAATGGGGATACCACCGATCTTGAAGCGGTTCATCAGTTCCAGCGCGTTGCCCAGACGGGCATCGACCGGAAGCGTCACCGGATCAACGATCATCCCACTTTCGGAACGTTTCACCAGTCTTACCTGGTCGGCCTGATCCTCGATGGTCATGTTTTTGTGGATCATCCCAATACCTCCCTGCCGGGCAATGGCAATGGCCAGCTTGTGCTCGGTTACCGTATCCATCGCTGCCGAAACAACGGGCGTATTTAAACGTAACTCGCGGGTAAGTTGGGAAGAAATGTCGACTTCTCTCGGAAGGACTTCGGAGTAGGCGGGCATGAGCAGGACATCATCGTAGGTCAGTGCTTCGCCCCAGAATTTTGCTTGATCAATTTTGCTCGTTTCCATGCGCAAAGGTATAAATTTGTCGCAAAAAAAAAATCCATGTCGGGAAATTTCCTGACTTTTACGTCCTGCGATCTCAATTCTCACTGTAAAATGTTCACTCGTTCTTATGCTCACGGTCCACAGCGATAGCCACTTTATGAAACAGGCACTCAAACAGGCGGAACTGGCGCTTGAAAAGGGGGAGATCCCCGTGGGTGCCATTGTTGTCTGCGAAAACCAGATCATTGCCCGGGCCCACAACCAGACCGAGCAACTGGGAGATGTCACCGCCCACGCCGAGATCATCGCCATTACCGCTGCCTCCAACTACCTGAACAGCAAGTATCTGCCGAATTGCACGCTCTACGTGACCCTCGAGCCCTGCATCATGTGCGCCGGTGCATTGAACTGGGCGCAGCTGGACCGGGTCGTCTACGGCGCTGCGGATGATAAAAGAGGATTCATGCGCTACGGGAAATCGCTTTTGCATCCAAAAACCAAGCTCGAGTACGGGATTATGGAAACCGAATGCAGTATTTTATTGAAAAGCTTTTTTGAAAAATTACGCCGCTCTTAACTTGACCTAATACGCTCTGATCTGATGAAAATTTTTAAAATAATCTGCCTGCTATTGCCGGTGCTTCTAGTTCCCGTGATCGGCCGGGCCTGTTTTTGTCTCAGTCCGGGCGTAGAGAAAGAATACCAAAGATCCGATGCCGTTTTCATTGGTGGGCTAATCGAAAAGTCCGAGACCGAGTTCTTCTTTTCCGGCAGATATCCTATCCCTCTTCAACTGTTTCACTTTGAAGTACTCGAGATCAGCAAGGGGCTGGAACCTACCGATCAGCGCATTACGATGATCGACCATCACCACGACTCGACCTGTGGCGGCCTGTTCCGTGAGCAGGAGGTCGGGGATACGATTTTGGTATTTGCCCAAAAAACGGAGTTAAAATATCATCTTCAGGTCCTGAGCAGCAGCCCCTGCAACGGCAACCTGGTGGTCAACGATCTGGCCCGGCACGATAGTCTGGCTGTGATCCGGCAACTGCCCTGGAATACCGTGGCTTTTAATGAATCTATATTTTACTACGAGGAGGATAAAAGGAGAAAAGCCCGGAAAGCGGAGCAGGACATCCCGGAACGTTCTTTCCCGTTCCTGCCTTTAGCGTTGATCGCCAGTGTGCTGCTGAACCTGTTTCTGATCGGCAGACTCCGGTTCAGACCGTCAAGGACTCGTTAAATCCGATCCCAGGCAGGTTAAAAACTCTTAAAGCAATTCCGATCTTAACAAATCTCTCTTAATTTTCCCTCTGGAAAACCGATCCGGATAGGGTGCATCGTCGAATAATTGCATCCTTTGAAAAAAATAAAGACCGAAGTAGCTATTGTTCTCCAGACCGGAATTCTGGTTTGAACTACTTCCAAAACAATCTACCAATGAAAAGAACTTACCAAATGTTTGCCGGCCTTCTGGTCCTTCTGACTCTCAGCGCCTGCAGTCCAACCCTTACTTCCTTTACCCAGCGGATGTACGATGAGTACGACTGGACGGAATCCGAACTGAAGCGGATCCAGTTCTACGTATCCGATGATATTGTCCTGCGCCGGCAGCTGACCGGGGGGAAATCCGAGATCATCTCGGGAGAGATCAAAGTGATCGACGGCCGGGAAGTAGAAGAGGTGGTGATCCGCCGAAAAACCCCGGGCGTTTTACTGTTCCTGCCGAAAGAAAATCGCTTTGCAGTCAGTTTTGAAGCCGATGGCGACGATCGTTATCTCGTTTTCGGCCCCAATCCCAAGGCGGGTAGCCGCTACGCCCTGCTGGCTTCCGAATGGCGTCGCCGTAGTGGTACGGTTACTTACGAGGGTCGTAAATTCCAGGTGGATGCTTCCAGCGCTTTCGCCTCCCTGATGGTGGACTTGAAGAAGATCCGGAAAATATCCGTGAGCTCCCGGACGGCCCGGGGTCGGAAGGTGAATGATTAGTGGCGATACCGGGAAAGTTGGGATATTGTGGCATTAAGGGGGATGTGGGTACTGTGAGCAAAATATCTGATCCCACTGCGTCCTGAGTCGCGGTATCTCAACTCCCGATGCCGGTCATCCGGCAACTTTCTTTCCACAATTTGCAGGCCAGCATATCATTGCCGGCCATGGCTCCCAGGTCCCGCTGACGCTGCTGCTCATCGAAAAAAGCGCCGCTGACCCCTTCGGTTTCCGGCGCGGTAGCCAGGTAGAGCGAGGTTTTCGCTCCCCGTTGCGGATGACACATGAACGGTTTCCAGAAATGCCAGAAAAGCGATAAGCCCCAATTGGAATATTTGTTGCCAAAGCGGGTACGCACCACGCCGGGGTGCAGGGCATTGGTAACGATCCGCTTTTCGCGACGGGCCAGTTCCCGGGTAAACAGCAGGATGGCCAGTTTGCTCTGGGCGTAGGCTTCCAATCCGCTGAATGCCGCCGGACCGCATTCTCCTCGCAAATTATCAAAATTGATCTTGCCGTGATAGTGGGCAACGGAAGAGACATTGACCACCCGGGGAGCCGGTGTGTTGAGTAATAAGGGTTTGAGCAGATGGGTAAGCAGAAAATGGCCCAGGTGGTTGATTCCGAAATGCCATTCGAAGCCGTCTTTGGTCAGTCGGAGTTTGCTGGAAAAAACGCCGGCATTATTGATCAGAACGTCGAGCCGGTTGAAATCCTGGGAAAAGCGGCCGGCCGCTTCCCGAACGGAGGTAAAACTGGCCAAATTCAGCGGAATATAATGGATCTCCGGATTTTGGCTCTGCTTTTGCAATTGTTGGCAGACCGCCATTCCCTTGGCGGTATTCCTACCGGCGATCACCACCCGCATGCCCTGTTGCGCGAGGGTCAGTGCGGTTGCCCGACCGATACCGTCGGTTCCTCCGGTAATGAATATGGTTTTATCCTGCATAAACTGAAAGGGTATGATTGGTCTGCATAGATGGAAACAACCTACCCGCCTTTTAGGTTAGCCGGAAGGTCAAATATTTGCATTCGTCCCGAATCCCCGCGCCCGAACTTTGGGCAACAAATATTATATTTGACTTTTCACTCACTATAATCGTTGAAAATGATCCGCTTCTTCCAACTTCTGTTCGTTGGCAGCATTTTGTTAATGGCCTGCCACCCAAAAGTATCATCAAACATGTCACAGGAAAACGATGCCGCCCTTCGCGAAAAAGCCAATGAACTGGCTCAGAAATACATCATCACCGACGGCCACGTCGACCTCCCCTACCGGCTTAAGGTCAAGAACTTTCGCCTGACCCGCGAATATCTCGGCATCCCGGTCGAAACCGATGAGGGAGATTTTGACTACGTGCGCGCCAAAGCAGGCGGCCTGGATGTCCCCTTTATGTCGATTTACATCCCGGCTTCCTATCAGACCAACGGCGGTGCCAAAGAGCTCGCCGATTCCCTGATCGATATGGTGAACGGGATCGCCAAGGCCCACCCGGATAAATTCGGTGTAGTCAGTACGCCCCAGGAGGCGGAAGCGGCCGTAAAAGCCGGTAAGATCGCTCTGCCCATGGGTATGGAGAACGGGGCTCCGGTGGAGGATGACCTCAAAAATGTCGCTTACTTCCGCAAACGCGGAATCAGTTATATTACGCTGACCCACTCCAAGGACAATCAGATCTGTGATTCTTCCTACGATACTACCGGTACCTGGAAAGGGCTGAGCCCCTTCGGCCGGGAAGTGGTACACGAAATGAACAAGCAGGGGATCATGGTGGACATTTCGCACGTTTCCGACAATACGTTCTGGCAGGTTATGGACATCACCAGTGCGCCCTGTATCGCTTCGCACTCTTCCGCGCGCAAATTCACGCCGGGCTTCGAGCGCAATATGGACGATGACATGATCAAACGCCTCGGTGAGAACGGCGGAGTGATCCAGATCAACTTCGGTTCCGCCTTTCTGGACGGAGAGATCTCCAAAAAACGGGATGAGCTGCGGGAGAAACTGCAGGAACAACTGGAGGCACAGGGGCTCTCCTACCGTGATGAGGCCGCAAAAGCCATCATCGAACAGTTCCGCAAAGACAATCCGTCGGTTTATGCCGACCTCGACATCGTGGCGGACCATATCGACCATGTGGTGAAACTCGCCGGAGTCGACCACGTTGGTTTCGGTTCCGATTTTGACGGTGTTGGTGACAGCCTGCCCACCGGACTGAAGGATGTATCCCAATATCCCAACCTGATCCAGACCCTGCTCAAACGGGGGTATTCGGAATCGGATATTGAAAAGATCTGTTACAAAAATGTATGGCGGGTATGGAATGAAGTTCAGAAGGTCGCCAAGAATATGCAAGCCGGAAAAATGTAATCCAGCTTTCGCTCGCCATGACGCTCAGGCCGTTTTTTGTTATCGGTCTGACGTGACAGGTGACGAAAAGCGGCCTGGCTACAGCGCCAATAAAACGGCTGTTGCCGGCCGATACCGTTTTCAGGAAAAAAGGTGACGGGATCGTATGTAAGTTGCGATTACCGCATCTGGCGATCTCATAACCTTTTTTCCTGCGCCGGTCAACGCCCAAAAGAGCCGGCATGCGCCCGCAAAATTCCGCTAAGCGACATAAGCCTAGTTTTTTTTATGAAACTTTTTTCATAAACCATTCGTAATTGTAAATTTGTAGTTTCCTTTCCCCAGTTACTTTACCAATAGGTAATTTAGTTCTCTTGATATTTCTAGTTGTATTTGGCAATAAAGAACACGACACTCCCAAATTAATGAATCTCAATCTGGCTTTTTTCCAACGAAAAAGAAGGAGCCAGGAACGGTGTGAAATGCACGGGCATTTTTCATTGTAAAAATTGATTGCATTTATGCGATTTAAGGGATTATTAAGGTGTTCTTTGTTCTTTGTTTGTCTCCTTACACTAGCGGGACCGGACACCCTGTTTGCCAGAACACAACAAGGTGTGGGAAACCACAATGTACCGCATCACTCGGATACGACGGAGGCCCGTCAGCTCATCGAAAAAGCGCAGTCCTACTTCAAACAGGAACAGTACCAGGCCAGTGTGGAATGCCTTCACCGGGCGGAAACCCTGACCAAACCACTGCACATCACCCGCATGTGCATTATGATCTGCCGCAATATGTTTGCCGCTTACCAGGAACTGGGCAAACTGGATTCTGCGCTGATCTACGCGGATATGCTCCTGGGTGATGCCCGCAAGATCCGGGATCCCGAAGCGGAAATGGATGCCTGGAACTTTAAAGCAATTCTCTACAACGCCAATCTGGAGTTGGATTCCGCCATGAATTCCTACAAAAAAGCTCATCAGCTGGCGATCACCCTCAACGACAAAGTTGCCCAGGCGATCTATTCGAGTAATATGGGCATTATTTTCGGTCAGCAGCGACAGTACGAAAAGGCCTATACCTATTTTCGGGAAGCCTATATGATCGGCCGGGAGATTGGTGATTCCAGCATGATCGCGCTGGGGGCCATGAATATAGGCCGTGGACTGGCCGAGGAAGAAAAGTTCGATTCCGCGAAATTTTATCTCGTAAAAGCAGAACGGGCAGCTTACGCCGTCCGTGAAGAAGATCCCGGTCTTTATAATGGGGTACTTAGTTTTCAGGCCCTGCTCAATCTGCATCAGGGCAATTACGAAAGGGCCGAAACGCAGTACCAGCAACTGGCAGAAATTTATTCGCAAAACGATCAGAGTATCTACCTGGCGGAAGTTTACGGATATCTCGCTGAAATCAACTACGCCCAAAAGAATTACCTGAATGCCATTAACTACGGCCTGCTGGACCTGAATTTAATTAAGGATATCCCCGCGCAGGAGATCCGGGAAAAAGCGCTGTTGGTACTCACCAAGGCCTACGGAGAACTGAGAAACTACAAAGAAGCCTTTTATTACGGCGAGCAATACCGGCAGATCCGCGACAGTTCGTACGGGGCTGAGGTTACCCGCCTGGTAGCCGAGGTGGAAAGCAAATACGAACTGGACCAAAAGAATAGTGAGAACTACCAACTCTCCATGGAAGCCCAGCAGCAAAAATCGCTGGCCCGGCAACGGACCATCATTGCCCTGGTCACCAGTCTGATCACCCTACTCATCCTCGGGATCCTGTTTTTCTTCAATCTGGAATACCGGCATAAAAAACAGCTCAATCGTCAACTGGAGGCTACCGTAAAAGATCGTACGGCCGAATTGGAATCGACCAATATCCAGCTTAAAAAATCGATCGAAGAACTGCGGACGTTCGGTCACATCACCTCCCACGACCTCAAGGAACCGCTGCGAAATATTTCCGGATTTTCCAGCCTCCTGGAAAGAAGACTGGACTATAAACTGGATGATGACTCCCGGGAATTCCTCCATTACATCAAGCAGAATACCCACCAGATGCACGAACTGATCGAGGATATTCTGGCCTATTCGACTCTGGACGACCAGCCTTTCATCAATCAGCCGGTGGATCTCCAGGAGATGGTTAATAAAGCAAAAGATAATCTCAGCACCCTGATCCAGGAACGCAACGGCAGCGTTCAGTACGATTCGATGCCCGTGATCACCAATAATGAAGCGCAGGTGTTCATGGTGCTAAAAAACCTGATCGAGAACGGACTGAAATATAACCGGTCCGAACAACCGGAGGTCTACCTGCGCTACGATCGCATCGACGACAAGCACCATCTGTACGTCAGCGATAACGGGATCGGCATCCCTGCGGAATACCAGGATCAGATCTTTCAGCTCTTCAAACGCCTGCACAATCGATCGGAATTTTCGGGTACGGGCATGGGACTGGCCATCAGCAAAAAGATCGCACAAAGACTGGGCGGGGAACTGATCGTCCGGAGCAACGGTAAAAAAGGCAGCACCTTTATCGTCGTTCTGCCGGTAAATGTTCCCGTCGCATGAAACCGCCGATACGCTAATTCGGAGTCTTATTTCTGCCGCTTCAGCGTAAATACCCTGGAAACATTAAACCCGAAGTGAATACCGCCGTCGCCCCATTTCCCACTGTTCTGAGTTACAAATCCTTTCTCGATCATCGATGTGGAATTGGTCAAATGTAGTTGGAAGACGTGCCCGCCGGTTTCGATATCAAATCCTAGTGATAATGAATTGCCAAAACCCGGAGCCAACTGGTCCGGTAGTACGTAAATGTATTCCAGGTTCAGGGCGATCCGTTTGGATAATTTGATCCGCCCGGCGCCCCCCAGAGCCAGTACATCGTTGGCTTCGGAAGCTACCTCCACCAGATTTCGGTGCACCAGGGTGGGTGAGAGTTGCAGGGAAATATTTTCGCTGAATTTCCGACCCAGAATTAACTGGAAAGTATAGTAAAGGCGGGACCTGAAATAGTTCTCCCGGTCCGGGTTCTGCCAACGCAGAGTCTGGATCGCCGTACTCGCAAAAATGGCGGCCGTAACCGGCATTTTTCGCTTCCCCACACTTTGGCGCAGAAGTTTGAACTTCACAAACCCATCGTAGGTTTTTTCAAAGCTGCTCCGGCCGATACCGATCATCAGCCGGTCTGTGATCCCGTAATCGCCGCCAATCCGGATCGTAGCGGCATCCAGGCCGAATAATTCGTAAGCCCCCCGGTTGAGCATACCAAAACGGTGCGAGATCTTGAAATCCAATACCCCGGCGGCGGTATTCTCCAGGGAATGGAGGTTGATCACCCGGTTGGTCTTGAAGGCGGCCGTAGCGTATTCGGTCGTTTCTTCCTCGTCCCCAAGCAAAGACAAAAGGTCATCCTGGGCATTGAGCGCCGACACCGCGCACAATAGCCATAAGAGTAATGCTGATCGGTACATACTTTGATTTTTATGGTTCTCCCGGTCGCCGCTTTCAATCGCGGCACGTACCACGGAGCTACCCGCCGGCGGCGGGAAGTATCCGCCGGCCGCCGGTCTGCTCGTGGTTTGTGCACGAATGACTAAAGCTCGTTCTTAGGAACCCATGCAAGTTTGAGTTTTTGGGGAACCGGGGTTTATTCTCGAAATGCAATTGTATTTTTGGTTTGGGCAACCGTGGTGGCCTGCCAGACACGGAAACCCAACCGGAGTTTCGACCGGTCCTAACTCTTCAGCAATTCATAATTCAGATCGATACTCACAGCTACCGTTTTGGCAATATTCTCCCGAACCACTGCCGGTATCTTGATATTGAAATCCGCTACTGTAAGCTCAAAAACGGAGCTGGCGGATATCTCTCCCCGCTCAATACGGATCTTGCCGGGCACTTCGATCGTTTTGGTCACCCCATGGATCGTCATATCGCCGGCAACTTTTACTTCGTAGATCCCGTCTTTGGAAAAGTCTACCGCAGACGGATTCACGATCTGCCCCTTGAATACGGCTTTCGGGAAAGTGCTGCTTTCCATATAATTCTCGTTAAAATGCTCCTGCATCAAAGCTTTTTCAAACTGAAAGGCCTTGATCAGTACCGCAAATTCCATTTTGCCGGATGCCGCATCCAGTACACTCGTCGCTTTTTCATTCGCGGCTTCTATCTTTTCCAGAGGAGCTTCCGAGGTGAAGGTTACTTTGCCCGCACGGGTGAAATATTTTTGGGAGAAGAGCGCCTGCCCGCTGATCAGCGTCAAACTCAGAATAATGCAAATGTTTTTCATTGGTTATTGTTTTTAAATGGAAATGTGGAAACGTGTGAATGTGGAAACGTGTGAATGTGTGAATGTGTGAATGTGAAAGTATGTGGGTTTGGAGCTGAACATTAACACATTTCCACCTTAGCACATTAGCACATCAACACCTTAACACGTTTAAACTTCCACACAGCGCACCAGTACCACATCCATCAGCATACCGGTGCAAATGCCTTTTAGCGTGACGGTTTCTCCGACCGTGAAATCAGTACGCTCGTGTTCCGTCAGCTGATCCATCTGGCATATGACTCCGAACATATCGCTGCTACTTTTTAGGGTGAGGCTCACATGTCCTTCCTCATTGGTGGATACGTCCGTGATCTTACCTTCAACCAGGAGTATCTTCTCCAGATATTTTTCGTTGGCTTTTGCTTCGTTCTGGTCAAATTCCACGAAAAGATCAAAAGCGGAGACCGTCATATCCACATCGGCATTTTCCATCTTTTGGTGGGGCTTATTGTACAGGAAGTAGGCAGCCGTAAGGCCGATCAACAGGACGGGTAACGAAAACAGCAAAATCTTTTTCATAAGGCGGATTTTAGTGATGGATGATGGACAGTTCAGATCTGGGGCCGGAGACTATACCCGTCCGGTTAATTATCGGGGGCACCGTCCTCGATCCAGGTTTCGATCTTTTCGATCACACAATCCACCAGTTGGGGTTGGTTTTGCGGCATCGGGGAAAAGCCCGCCTCGTGGCGAATGGCTCCCAACAGGCGTCCACTGTCGACATGACCTTTCAGGTTATCGTATCCTTCCAGGATCACATTGCCGTTTTTGGCAGCCTCACTGTGACAGATGAAACAGTTGGACTCCAGTATCGGCAGGATGGTCCCGGAATAGGTGACGTTGTCGGTTGCGCATCCAGTGTCCGGATACAGTTCCTCCTCCACATCGTAGTAACAGGCCGGCAACAGCAGTACGAACGGTAAGATCATCAGCATGTACCTAGGCAAAGTGTATTTCATTTTCCTATTTTTCATTCCTTCCCTGCCAGAGCAGGTCCAATAACCGCGCTTGTTCCAGTATCAGGACCGCGATGGGCCACCGGGCAATAAGGCGGATGGTTACACCTATCGTCAGGCACGCAACGTACCTGAGCTAATCCACTAAATTTAGGTGCCCTGCCGGGCAAAATGAACCTATTCTTGCCGAATGGGAAAAAAAGGGGACCGAACGGGAAAATGAAGCGGGCTTACGTCCGGTCAACTGAGGGAATTGTTACCCACCAGCCAGCGCTTAAAATGCGGCGATCGTTCGGTACTGACAATAATATCCTCGTTGGAGAAGGACGGCATCAGATCGAGTTTTACACGGGATTTGGAATACGCATACATCTCCCTGATCGCCCGGAAATGGATGATGTACTGCCGGTTGACCCGAAAGAAGAAACGTTCGTTCAGGATCTCTTCCAGCTTTTCCATCGTGACGTCCAGCGGCAGCCGCGTACCATCCCAGGTGACGACGAAGGTGACTTTGTTTTCCGTAAAAAAGTAAGCGGCATCCTGAACGTCCACCAACCGGATGCGCTGACCGATGCGTACCAGAAACCGATAACTCTGCTGCTCCCGCTGCATGGCCCGGATCAGCGCGTGATAATCAATGGCGGTACCCGGATGGTACAACTGGAATTTCTCCAGAGCACGCTGCAAAAATTCCGGTTTGATGGGTTTGAGCAGATAGTCGATGGCATTGACCTTAAAAGCCTCAATGGCGTACTGGTCGTATGCCGTGGTGAAGATGATGGGTTTTCGGATATCCGCATGCCGGAATATTTCAAAGCAGGGGCCATCGGCCAGATGGATATCCAGGAAGATGAGATCGGGCAGGGTGTGGCTCTCCATATGTTGCAGTACCGATGCGATACTGTCCAGTTGCGCCAGTATCTGGATATCCAGTCCCAGCGCCAGGAGCAATTTGTTCAAACGGCGGGCAGCAGCCGGCTCGTCCTCAACGATCCAGACCTTGATTACTTTGTCCATACCTTTAGTTCCAGTTTTGTCAGTGCTTCGCACAACCCGGACCGGTCACTCCGCAGGGCGGGCTTCCGGCATTGGCGATCATTTCGGCCCGGAAGCACATTTTCGCACGCTCTTCCGGTCGGATTGCCCGAATTGTTATTTTAGTTTTTGCATCAGATCGAGCAAGGGAATACTTACCGAAAATTCTTTATCGTTTTTTTCCAATTGTACTTTTTTATCGGTCAACAGCGCGTAGCGTTTACTGATACTTTCCAGCCCGAAGCCGGTAGAGGGCTCCGGTGTCCATTTCTCCTGCAGGTTGTTGGTCACCACCACGTATCCGGGGCGGGCCTCGGAGATCCGGATCGTCAGGGGTTGATCCCGCCCTACTACATTGTGCTTGATCGCATTTTCCACCAGCAGTTGCAAGGTCAGGGGGATGATATATCCCGAACGCAGCTGATCGCAGATCCGGATCTGTAGGTTGTCGGCAAATCTTTCCCGCAGGAGCGCGGTGTAGTTCCGGAGCAGACCAAGTTCCTCTTCCAGACTGACCACCGGGCTCTCCCGGTATTGCAGGATACTGCGGTAAAAATCCGCGAGGCGCTCTACATAATTGACAGCCGCAGGCGGATCCTCTTCGATCAGGGTAATGAGGGTATTGAAATTGTTGAACAGAAAATGCGGATTGATCTGGCTTTTCAACAACTCAAACTGATGGACGAGTTTCTCCCGCCGCATCACCGACTGCCGGTGCAGCCGTTCCTCCCGTGTACGCATGATCATATAGATCGACCCGATGGACACCAGGGCCACGAGGATCGCAAACCAGGGCGAATTCCAAAAGGGCAGATTGATCCGAAACTGGTAAACAACCTGGGGTTCGGGAAAAAACAGATCGTTATCCGAAGCCGACAGGCGAAAGGTATAATCTCCGGGCGGAAGCTGGGAATACACCGCACGCTGGTCCCGGGACACGATCCAGTCGGGATTGTATCCGTCCAGTTTATAGCGGTACCGCACGGCTTCCGGATTGGAATACCACAGACCGGAATAATCGAAGATCAGGTTATTCTTATGGTGGGGGAATTCGCTCGTCTGTGTGAAGTTGACCGGCTGCAGATCAACCGAAACGCCAGTCAATTGCACTTCGGGCATGATCTGTTGCACCGGAAGTTTTCCCGCGTAGCGAATAATGCCGCTTTGGGTCCCGATCCAGATGCTGCCCTCCTCATCCTGAAAAAAGGCATTCAGATTCGGCTGAATATCACCGATCCCAACCTCATCATCGTAATGGATCAGTCGTTCTTCCTGCGGATTGAAAAGATCAATACCGGACGGATGGATCAACAAGAGCTGATTTTTATAATCGGTGGCCAGCCCGACGATACTCCTTTCCCGTAAACCTCTGGACCGCTCGAACCGGGTAGCCATTTTCCCGTCGAACCGAAAGATGCCTTCCTTGGGCGTACTGAACCAGATGTTGTGATCGTGATCCTCCGTTATTGAATATACGGAACGGATCTCCAGGCTATCCGTTTCGGAAATGTTCCGGAACGTTCCCTGGTCCAGCAGGCTCAGTCCTTCCCCATCCGTACCGAACCATACCCGCCGCCGACTATCTACGTAAACTTTATAAATAAAATTGGTCCCCAAACCGTCCTCATGCCGGTAATTCTGCAAACTGACGGCGCCGGGCAGGGCGGGATCCATGGTAAAACTCAACTCGGTAACCCCTCCCAGCGTAGCGAGCCAAACCTTATTTCCGTAACCGTCGATGGAAAGGATGCTGCCGTTCGTCAGTCCGTCCGCCTCCGAAAGAAGTTGCGGTGTACCCCCTCCGGGTTTGAAGATAAAAACTCCCGCGCCGAAAGTACCGGCCCAGATATTCCGGTAGTGATCCTGAAAAAGCGATAAGAAATTCCCGGGCTGCACCAGCCGGAAAGTATCCCGGCCGGATGGCATAGTCTCCCGTAAGAACAGCCCGTTCTGGGTGCCCGCCCACAAGTGGCCGTCTCCGTCCACCAGTAGACTCTGGACCTCCCGGATACCACCATCAATAAATTCGAAGAGCAGGCTCGCGGATAAGAGTTCATGATTATTCTTTACGACCCAGATATTCCCTTCGGCATCCCGGTGGAGCTCGTTGATCCGGGCATTCCGGAAATGATCCGGGCTGCATTCGGATAGTTTCCCACTTCCGGGAGCATACCGAAAAACGCCGGATTTCTCCGTACCGAGCCACAGTTCATCCGGGCTACTCATTTCCAGAGCGGTGATCACACCATGGTCCCATTCCGCTATCCAGAACAGTACGCGCCCTTCGGTACCGGAAACGTAGCCGAAACCTTTTTCGTAGGTGCCCACCCAGCAATTTCCGCTTTCATCCGGTTCGATCACCCGTACGATCTCATCGGGCAATCCGGCATCCCGCCCCAGCACGGCCACCTTTTTTTGGCCGTTTTCCAGGTGGCAGATACTTATTCCACCATCCGTAGCCGCCCAGATCCGTCCGCGTTGATCACTGCTGATCGTGTAGACTTCGTTGCCGGAAAGACCGTCATCCGTAGCGAAATTGTAGAGGCGTTTGCCAGTCCAGTAATACAGGCCTTCCCCGTAGGTAGCCAGCCAGATATTGCCGGCTCTGTCTTCCGCAAAGGCGGTTACGGGGGCCCGGGGCCAACCCTCTTCCGGTTCCCAGATCTGTAACTGATGAAACTGATCGTGATGAAAAATGCCTCCATCCCGGTATCCCACCCAAAGCCGGTCGTTCTGATCCCGGTAGAGGCTGCTCACACGATTGTCGGCCAGACTGTCCGTCCGGAGGATCCGCTGGTAACGGTGGCCATCGAACAGCACCAGCCCATCGTCCGTGCCGAGCCAAAGGAAATGACCGTCCGACTGGTACAGATGACGAATGGCCGTACCTTCGAGCTCTTCCGGAACGTCATGCTCCCGGAAGAATGGCTGCTGGGCGGTAAGTACCAGGGGAAAAAGGCAGCCGATCAGGTATACTATTTGAAGGTTCCGCGTCAATCTACTGGTCGGTTATGGCTCTGTGTACAGTGAAGATCGTTGTTTTTTCACAGCGGATAAACAATGGGGCATTTATTTTGCCTCCAGGGGGCGGAGGTTTATGTTCAGGTCCACCAGTATTTCCTCGGCGATCTTCTGATAAACGATCTGGGGGATACTGATCTGATGGTCTTCCAGCAGTACTGAGAACGCAGCCGAGATCCGGATACCGTCCTTCCCGATATCCAACCGGCCTTTGATAATGCGTTCCTGCCGGACACCGTGTACCTCCAGTTGCCCCTTGGCCCGCACCTCGTAGCTTCCCGGTTCGGAGAAGTCAATATCCTCAATGATCTTCCCCGTAAAAGTAGCCCGGGGAAATCGCCGGCTTTCCAGATAATTTTCGTTGAAATGTTCGCGCTGCAGCGGGCTGTTGAATCCCTGAAAGGAGCGGATATCTACCGAAAAGGCAAATCCATCACTTTCCGGCTGCAACACTCCGCTCAGGTGCTCCGACCTGGCTTCGATCAGCTCCAGCGGAGCATCCGATTTGAAATGGATCATACCGTCCCTGGCGATAAAATGAGATTGTCCGGAAACCGTATTTCCAAAAACCAGCCAGGCCAGGATCCCCAGACAAATGCGTAGTTGTTCCATAATCGAGCTTTCAGCCAATCGATTCCACTGATGCTACCGGAAAAAGTAGCCCTACAGTATAAACCCAAGTGTACCCACACGCAAAAAAAATGCGACTGAACGGGAAAAAATTGGCGATGAACCGGGTAAAATACCTAGTTTCGGTCCTCCATAATCAATCACTCATGCCATCTAACGCATCATCATACGGCTTTAATACGGAGCTGGAACAGGAATATCGACAACTGTTGGACAAAAGTAACCGCCTGGAGGATCGGCTGGAAGCTTACGACTTCCTCACCGATATGGAGGTCGGAGATACTCCGCTGATCCGGGCCCGCAATCTGGAACGGGAATTCAACATCCGGCAGATGTTCCTCAAATTTGAAGGTGGCAATCCGACCGGTACCCAGAAAGACCGGATCGCTTTTGCCCAGTGTCGGGACGCCATCCGCCGCGGATTTGATGTACTCTCCCTGGCTACCTGTGGAAATTACGGCGTGGCCTGCGCGCTGGCGGCCAAATACGCCGGCCTGGAATGCCGGATCTTTATTCCATCGGCCTACCACTCCAAACGCGTGGAGGAAATGGAAAAACTGGGAGCGACCATCGCCCGCATTGAAGGGGACTACGAAACCACCGTTGAGGCCTCGCAAAAACTCGCCGCGAAAAACGAATGGTACGATGCCAACCCGGGCGGGGAAAACACGCCACTGCAACTCCGGGCCTACGGGGAGATCGCCTTCGAGATCTACGATGAATTGCGCGACGCTCCCAAAGTGGTCGCGGCACCGGTTTCCAACGGCACCGTACTCACCGGCATCTATAAGGGTTTTGTCAGTCTGTACCGCCGCGGAAAAACCAGCCGGATCCCGCGCATCGTTGCCGGTTCCGCCAATAAGAAGAATCCGATCGTGATGTCCCTCCTGAACGGGAAATCCAATTACGAAGACCTGCCACCGGATGACATCCACGAAACGATCATCAACGAACCGCTGATCAACTGGCACTCTTTCGACGGAGATATCACCTTTGACGCCATCCGGAACAGTGAGGGATGGGCCCGCAATGTGACGGATAAGCGCATGCTCGATCTCGCTAAATTACTAAAGGAACGGGAGGGGCTCAACGTACTTCCGGCTTCTACCGCCGGTTTGGCGGCCTTTGTCGAGCCTCCCAAACCGGAAATGGTACAGAACGATCGCTTCGTGATCCTGCTTACCAGCCGGCGTTAACCATCGACCATCAACCGTCAACCCTCGACCGTCAACCATCCCCCCATGCACCAACACATCGCCCACATCGCCCTGGTCGTAAAAGATTACGATGAAGCCATTGCCTTCTACACGGAAAAGCTCAACTTCCGGCTGATCGAGGATACCCGGATCGATGAGGAAAAGAGGTGGGTGCTGGTAGCTCCGCCCGGAGCCGGAGAATGTTGCCTGCTGCTGGCCAGAGCGGCCAATGCCGAACAGGAAGAGGCGATCGGCCGTCAATCCGGCGGCCGGGTATTTCTATTTTTATTTACCGATAATTTCGAGAGGGATTACGAGGCCATGCGGGCAAAAGGTATACATTTTGTACGCCCGCCGAAAGTGGAGCCCTACGGAAAGGTTGCCGTTTTTGCAGACCTCTACGGCAACCTCTGGGATCTGCTGGAACCGAGTAAGTCCAATCCCGGAAATCTCCCGGGCTGATAACTATTCTTCGTCCTTCAGCAGGACCAGTGGATCCGGCTCTTTCAGGATCTCCAGCGCTTTCCGCACCATTTCGTCGTTGGAATTCAGTACGGTGAAGAAGCCTTCATCACCGAAAAGCTGACGGGCGATCCGCGCCTTGATCAACAGGTCCAGTTCTTTTCTGACGTTTTTCAGATTGGGCAGTTCTTCCTTCAGCCCTTTGGTGCGAACGTAGTCCATGAACTCCCCAAACAAAGCATTGCTCACGGTATAACGCTCCACAAATTTTTCCAGGGTGTATTCGCTGAACTGCGCATTGTTATCTTCTACATAACCGAAGGTAAATTCGGGAATATACTGGCGCAGCAATAAATAGGTGTCGCTAAACAGATTGGTGTCGATCGGTACGAATACATCGGGAAATAATCCGCCGCCGCCGTACACGACGTGGCCGTCGGCGGTATAGTATTTCGTAGAATCCTGGATAGACATCTTATCCGCCTCCGTCAGTTCGCCGGACTCATAGCGGGCGATGACATCCTGATTGTATTGGTCCAGATCATTGTACGGTTTCTGGATCGAACGGCCGGAAGGAGTATAATAGCGGGCAACGGTAAGCCGCAGGGCCGATCCGTCGCGCAGGCGGTACTGCTCCTGTACCAGGCCTTTGCCGAAAGAACGCCGGCCGACGATGATACCGCGATCGTGGTCCTGCACGGCGCCAGCCAGGATCTCGCTGGCACTGGCCGAACCTTCGTCGATCAGCACCACGATATCGTCGACGTCAAAAAAGGCGCGACCGGAAGATTCGTAATCGTTGCGGCTAACCGCCCGGCCTTCGGTGTAGACCAGTAGCTTGTCCTTATCCTTAAATAACTGGCTCAGAATATTGGTAGCCTGCTGGAGGTAACCGCCGGGATTGTGCCGGAGGTCGATCACCAGGTCTTCCATATCTTCTTTCTCTACCAGTTTTTCCAGTCCCTGCATGAATTCTTCGTAGGTAGTGGCACTGAAACGGTTGACTTTGATGTAGCCGGTCTTTTCGTCCAGCATATAGGCGATATCCACACTGTTCATGGGGATCTTGTCGCGGGTAATATTGAAATGCCGGATACGGGAGTCGTTGCCTCTTTTGACGCCGATACGCACTTCGCTGCCCCGTTCTCCGCGCAGGAAGTTGACAATGTCGCGATTGGTCAGTTCCAAACCGGCGATGATGGAATCCTCCACCGAGATGATCTTATCTCCGGCCAGGATACCGACCGCTTCGGACGGGCCGCCGGCCAGCGGACTGACGATCACAATGGTATCGTCCACAACCATGAATTCCACTCCGATGCCGTCAAAACTGCCTTCCAGTTGTTCGGTTGCCTCCTGGAGTTCCTCGGCGGTGAAATAGGTGGAGTGCGGGTCCAGCTTACTAAGTACTTCATCAATGGCTTCCTGGATCAGTTTGTCGCGGTCCACTTCGTCCACATACTTGGCCTCGATGTACCGGATGAGCTCTTCGATCTTGCCCTGTCCCACGCTGTTACCGGCCAGATTGCCGCGCTCCACGACCATTGGCGGAGCCGCAGATTGCAATTGCATACCGATAAACATACCCCCGATCAATACCAGTGCAAAGGCAAGAGGCAACCATACCTTCGCACCGATAGAATTGTTTTCATGCTTCTGATCCATAGTCTCTTCTTATAATCTTAATCACTATTCTACCGGATGTTCGTTTTCACAAGCCGGGCAAACTGACCGTCTTAAGTCTTCTGCTTCCCGGTAGCCAGCAATGTTCTTTATAACACCTTTATCTAGGATGTTTGTTGTAAAAATGAGTGCTTTTCCGGGAAAAAAGAAAATATTTAAAATTATTGTCCGCAAAGGTCCGCAGTTCGCGCTTTACCCTCCCAAAACGCTTTTTAAGAAATTCGCAGTATAACATTACAAATTTATTAAAAGAAGAAAAAAAACAGGCCACTATTTTGAAAATAAAAAAACAAGAACCTACATTTGTTAAACTTTCACTAATGATTTAGTAAAGGGTAGCGTGTACAGAGCCAAGAGACCCGTTTCGATAATGGAGAAGCCCAATACACTTATACATCAGTGTATCCCTCAGCGCTCTACGCTTTGCTCTATGCTACGGAGTTAGCAACTTATTTTAATACAACAATACGCTTGCAATGAAAGAAATAGATAAGCTCGACCGGCAGATCCTATCGCTGCTCATGCGCAACGCAAAAAAGGCATATACCGAAATTGCCCAGCAGCTATATGTATCCGGGGGCACCATCCACGTGCGGATGAATAAACTGACGGAGGCAGGCATCGTTAAGGGGTACCACCTTTCCATAGATCCCAATCAGCTGGGATACGATATTTGCGCTTTTCTGGGGATCTATCTGGATAAAAGTTCGCTGTACGATCAGGTGGCCAAAGAGATCGAAAAGATCCCGGAGATCGTTAACGCCCACTACACGACGGGACTGTACAACATCTTCGCCAAGATCATCTGCCGCGATACCGATCACCTGCGGGAGGTATTGCACGACAAGATCCAGCGCATTCCCGGTATCCAGCGCACGGAAACCTTCATCTCGCTGGAAGAGAGTATCAACCGGCCGCTCAATATACTGGAAGAGGAAGACGAGATCAACGAAGTGGAGCAGCAGCAACAGTAGTTTGCGAATAGCGGCGGCCCAAACGAAAAGAGCGATACCACCCACCCGGTGATATCGCTCTTTTGCGTTTGTTATAGTTAGTGTTCTTAAGTCTTAAGCGCCCAGATAGTGTTTCAACAGCTTACTGCGATTCGCAGAACGCAGTTTATTAATGGCTTTGTCCTTGATCTGACGTACCCGCTCGCGGGTCAGTCCGAAACGCTCTCCGATATCTTCCAGAGACATGGGGTGCTCTACGCCGATGCCGAAGTACAATTTGATAACATCGCATTGACGATCCGTCAGGGTAGACAGAGAACGTTCGATCTCTTTGCGCAGCGACTCATTGTATTCCAGCGCCTGGTCGGTATCCGGCGTACTGCTGTTTTCCAGTACATCCAGCAGGGAGTTGTCTTCACCTTCTACGAAAGGCGCATCCATGGATACGTGGCGGGCGGCAACGCCCAGAGTTGTTTCTACTTCTTCGGTCGGGATCTCGAGGGTATCGGCCAGCTCTTCCGGAGAAGGCTCGCGCTCGTATTCCTGCTCCAGTTCGGAGAAGGCCTTGTTGATCTTATTGAGAGAACCTACTTTATTCAGCGGTAAGCGAACGATACGGGATTGTTCGGCCAGTGCCTGCAGGATTGACTGGCGAATCCACCATACTGCGTAAGAAATGAATTTGAAACCACGGGTCTCGTCGAAACGTTGTGCGGCCTTGATCAGGCCAAGATTACCTTCATTGATCAGGTCACTCAGGGAAAGCCCTTGGTTTTGGTACTGTTTGGCTACAGATACGACGAATCGAAGGTTGGCTTTGGTCAGTTTTTCAAGAGCTATCTGATCTCCTTGTTTTATCCGCTTGGCCAAATCTACCTCTTCCTCGGGGGTCAACAGATCGACTTTTCCGATCTCCTGCAGATACTTTTCAAGTGATTGACTTTCGCGATTGGTAATAGATTTGGTAATCTTAAGCTGTCTCATCCACTACATTCTTTTAACGGTTATTAAAGCAGTCCTTTTCGTTTCTTCTTGTTCTTCAGTATGTTATGGGAATAATAGAAATGTCCTGGACAGGCATTTAGGTATAGGGATGTTGCTTTCACAAAGCAGTATCGAAAGGTTTTAACATCTGTTTGGGTTTCAATGCCTATGGTATTTGTCCGGATTCAGCGAGCAAATTTACAGGAATTTAACGTAGCTGTCAAGGGAAAGGTTTCATTAGGGTTAAAATTAGTGTCAAATGGACACAAACAATCTACGAAGAAAAATCCTGGCCACCAACGAAAAAAAGAGTTTAATTTGGAAAAATCATTTTTTTATTTTTTATTGTGCGGGGCATAAGAGGCTTTAGAAAAATATTATCTTTCGCAATTACGCACCATTATCTAACAAAAAGATTTTCAAATTAATAGCTTCGGTATGGAAAGAGTTCAAATAGACATGGAATTCATTTTTCGGGCCTCTCCAACCATACTCTATAAATTTCTAACCACTCCCTCTACCCTCATTCGCTGGTTCTGTGACGAAGTCGATATCCAAGGGGATACCTTCACTTTCGTGTGGAGCGGCAGCGAAGAAGTTGCCGAACTCATTGACGATATCGAAGACGAACGAGTTCGCTTTGAATGGGAAGACGCTGACGAAGGAGAATACCTGGAATTTCGTATGGATAAGTCCCCCGTGACCGGCGAGACCATTCTCACGATCACCGATTTTTGTGATTCCGACGAAGTGGCCGACCAAAAACAGCTCTGGGCTACCCAGATCTCCCAACTGCGCACGGAAACTGGCGGTTAGGTCAGGATCATTCGCCCGTTGTAACCCGCAAGTCCCCAGTCTGCCTCACCACCGACTCACGACTTTAAGCTCTTCAACTTACGGCTTTTGACCCACTGATTCACGATTTTACTCTATGATCATTTATTTCGGTTTAGCGCTCGATGATAGTGTCTACCCGCTGCCGGACGGCACGCAGGGTAATGTGCAATATCTGGGCCCGCACGGCCTCCTGCATACCCTGGAATCACATCTTGGCCTGATCGGTCACGCCAATAATATTGACTACCTGCGTACGGCCCAGTACCGGCAGGCGCTCAGCGCATACCTGGAAGAACAGCCCCGGGCTTTTTTTGCGGATTCCTTCCGGGCCGACCAGATGGCCACCGCGGCTGAACTGCTTTCCCGCCGCGACGAACTGCTGCTGGCCGGCTGGGATTTTCAAGCGGATGAAAACAGTCCGGAACGATTGGCCTGCCTGGCTGCGATCGAGGAAGAACTCCGCACCGGCAATCCGGTCCACCTCACCATGGGCGTAGCCGACCGCTGGCGCGCGATCCTCCGCATGCTCGACCGCCGCCGCCACCCGATCCGGGAGGTGGCCCTCGTAGAGCCCCGGGAACAACTCCCTCCCCATTTGCGACAGTTGTTTGACCGGTTCCGGGACCAGGGCGTTGTCATTCGCCAGATCGGGCTGCCCGATACCCACGCGCACACCGATCTGGGGCATTTCCAACACGCTGTTAACGGCCTGACCAAAGCCAAAAAAGATACTGCCGGTGACGGTAGCCTGCTGATCCTGCGGGGCGAGAACGAAGCCAGTCTGGCGGCCTGGATCGCCGCCTGTTTCCGACTCAACGAAGAACTGCGTCCACTCTGCCTGATCGGTGATAAAAGTCGCCTGCTCGATGATTACCTCACCCTGGAAGGTCTGCCCGGCATGGGCCTGCCGGCCGCATCGCTGGCCCGCCCCACCCTGCAGGTACTCAAGCTGGTGAGTGTATTTCTCTGGGATCCGATCGATCCGTATAAGATCATGGAGTTTGTTTCCCTGGCGGTCAAACCACTGGAGGACGAACTGGCCCACCGCATCGCCATCCACATGGCGCAGACCCCGGGCTTGCGCGGAGAGGGCTGGTACATCATGATCAACCGCTACTTCGACGAGCTGGATACGCTGGCCCAAAAAGATAAAAGCATCAAACCGGCCGAAGTGCGCAGCCAGTACAATTTCTGGTTTGAACGCCAGCGCTACGATCGTTCGGCCGCCGTTCCCAAGGGAGAGGTTATCGAGATCTTCGCCTACCTGCAACGCTGGGCCATCCAGGTGTACGATGACAAAGGGGCGAACAATCCTTCTTTCATGGTACTGGCCGAACAGGCCAAACGTGTCGTGGAATTGCTGCAGGCGGTGCCGGAAGATCGCTTATCCCACCTGGAACTGGAGCGTATCGTACGCACCATTTACGAGCCCGCACCGGTACAGTTTCGCGAAACGGAAGTGGGGCATTTGCCCTTTGTGCTCCGGCCGTCGGCCATGGTAGGCGCTACGGACCGGCTCCTGTGGTGGAATTTTTCCCAGCAGGAAGCCGAACACTTCTTTTCCCGCTGGTACGACAGCGAACGTTCCTGGCTCGAAAAACGGGCCGTGGTACCCGATGGACCGCAGGATGAAAACGGTCGGCTGATCTGGCAGCGCAAATGGCCCATTCTGCAAACGCGGGATCAGCTCATTCTCATCGTACCGGACAATACAGCCGGCCGCGCCAATGAGCCGCATCCGCTGATGGGGCCGCTGGAGGCCGCGTTCAAAGACCTGAGCGCTATCACCTACGATCTGGAAAGTGGTCGCGGAGAAGAGGCTTTTGCGTCTATCTTCGACCTGCCCTCCTACCGTCCGCTGGACATCCGGCAGTTGGGGCGGCCGAAACCCTTCCTGGAGATCACCGGTATTGACCTGGCCGCCCAGCGGGAAGCCGAGACCCTCAGCAGCCTGGAAACCCTCTTCTACTATCCCTACCAGTGGGTATTGCGGCACCAGATCCATCTGCGCAAAAGCGCCATTCTCAGCGTGGTCCCGGACCGGACCCTGATGGGCAATCTGGCGCACCGCTTTTTCCAGCGGCTGCTCAACCAGAAACAGGAACAATGGGACCAGGCCGCCGTCCACCGCTGGATCGAAGGCGAATCCCGCCGCTTACTCGGGCAGGAAGGCGCCGGCTTACTGCTCTACGGACGCGAACCGGAACGACTGGCTTTTATCAATAAGGTAAAATACGCCGCCTGGAGCCTCGTGAATCTCATCCAGCAGAACGGCTGGTCGGTACGGGGCACCGAGCAGGAACTACAGGGTAAATTTGAAAATATTCCCGTCAGGGGACGTGCCGATCTGGTGTTGGAACGGGACGGCGAACTCGCTGTGGTCGATCTGAAATGGCGGGGCAGCAGTCGCCGGGAACGGCAGATCCGCAACGAGGAGGATCTGCAACTCGTACTATATTCCCGCCTGCTCACCGCGGAAGACTCTTGGGCCCATACTGCCTATTTCGTGATGGAGGACGGCAAAATGATCAGTCGCAACGAGCTGGCATTCCAGCAGATCACCGCCGTCAGTCCGGATACCGACCACCGGGAGGTGAACGAACGCATCCTGGAAAAGATGGAAGCCACCTATCGCTGGCGGATGGAACAGATCAAAGCGGGCAAGATCGAGATCCGCTGCGAACAGACAGCCGAAGCGCTGGATGAGCACTACGGCGCCGAATTGATGGACCTGCTGGAAATGCGTACGGGGAATGCCTATTTTGATGATTATGGGACGTTGATCAATCTCATTGAATAAGGTAAGGTCTACTTACCCGCCCAGCAAACCCAGTACCTGCGACCGCTTCTGCTTGGACACCGGCACCTTCATCTTATTCTTCATCACCAGATAGCCGCCATCCAGCCGCTGGAATTCCTGCACGTATTCCAGGTTGATCACAAAGGAATTGTGGGGCCGGAAAAAGCCCTGGGGTTCGAGCATTTCCTCAAAATCGCGCAGGGTTTTGGAGATCAGGCGCATCTTACCGTTGATCAGGAATACCTTACTGTAATTACTGTCCGCTTCGCAAAGAATGATATCGTCGGGCGCGACAAACTCGATACTTTCCCGGGAAGCCAGCGCGATCTTCACCGGTTTGCGTTGCCGTTCGGCCTGGATATTGGACAGCAGATTGTCGATCCGGACGATGGAATCCTGCTTGTTGACCGCCTTGAACTTCTGGACCGCACCCACCAGCTCTTTGTTATGTACCGGCTTCAGGATATAATCCAGCGCACTGAACTTGACGGCTTTAATGCCGAAGGAGTCGTAAGCCGTCACAAAGATGACGCTGAAGTTGATCACCGGCCCCAACTCTTCCAATACATCGAAACCGTTCATCATCGGCATTTCAATATCCAGAAAAAGGAGGTCCGGCGCTTCCTCCTTCAGGTATTTAATTCCCTGTACGGGATTGGTGAAAGTAGCGACGATATCGACATCCTCGCAGTAATTGTTGAGTTTCCAGACTAGGGTATCGATGCTGTGTTGTTCATCATCGATGATTACGGTCTTGATCATGGCATCAGGTGGATAAGGTGATAAAAACTTTGGTGCCCTGCGGCGTTTCGTCTTCGCTGTAGAGGTCGGCGATATCGATCCTGGCATTGGCATTATATAAGGTATTTATTAAGTCAATACGGTCGTGGGTGATCTTCATGCCCATCGACTTTTTGTGTTTGATCTTCCGTTGTTTGATCTCGCGGGAGCGGACCCGCCCTACCCCATTATCCGTCACCTGGATGGTCAGGATCCCGCCCTTACGATCGATGTCCACCCGCAGTTTGCCCGACCGGTCTTCGGGCAGATGCAGTAGCCCGTGCCAGACGGCATTTTCCACGTAGGGCTGCACTAGCATCGGTGGGATCTCTACCTGATCCACATCCACCGAATCGTCGATATGGATGACGTATTCGAATTTCCCATTGAAGCGCAACTGTTCCATCTTCAGGTAGAGTTCCAGGGTGTCGATCTCATCACTCAGCCGGATGGATTCCGAGCGGGAATTCTGCAGGATCAGCCGGATCAGCCGGGCGAAATCGTTGAGGTATTCCGAAGCCTGCCGCGATTCGTTTTTCAGGATAAAACTATCGATGGAATTGAGGCTGTTGAAGATGAAGTGGGGATTCATCTGGGCCAGCAGGGCATTCATTTCCACACTGGCCAGTTTCTTGTCGAAATCCGTTTTGAGGCGGGCCTCGTGCCGGATCTGATTCACCCGGTATTGGTAAACGGAAAGGAAAAACAGTCCGAAAAACCCACCCGTGCCCAGATAGAACCAGGTAGTCGCGTACCAGGGTTTGCCGATGGCAATGGGGATCAGCAGCGCCTCTTTATTCCAGATGCCTTCGTTATTGGCTGCCTGAAGCTCAAAGACATAATCGCCGCTGGGTACATTGGTGTAGGTTGCAAGCTGGCTGTGCCCGACCTCCTTCCATTCGTCAAATCCCCGGAGGCGGTACCGGAAATTCACATCCTGCCCCAGCGTATAGGCCTGCGCCGAATAATACAGCGTAAAAAAGTTTTGGTGGTGTTTCAGCTCCAGGGGTTTCCTGCCGAAAAGCGGATAGGGCTCGGTTTCGGTTTCGTTGCGAATACTGATGCTGGACAGGTACGGGATCGGTAGTTCGTCGTTTTTGCGCAGGCGGCCCGCATCGGTTTCCAGCAGGGATACCCAGCTCCCGATGTACATTTTATCATCCGGCAGGATCCGGAAACCGTAGTAGGTAAAATCGCGGGCACCGTAGCGAAAACTGTAGCTGCTTATGTGCAGACTATCCGGTTCTATACAGATCATATCGTCTTCGGTGATCCCCCAGACATTTCCTTTGGAATCGGTCTCGAGCCGACTGATATAGCCCGGCAGGCCGACATCGTTAAAATTGATCTTGCGGATCAGGCCTTTTTCCGGATGGTCTGCTTCCAGATATCCGAGCATGCCGTGCCCGTTACTGGTCCACACCCGCCCCTGCCGGTCTTCCACAAAATCGTTGACCATGGTAAAACTAATGTCGGGGTCGAGCGGATAGATGAAATTGTGGAAAGTGTCCTGTTGGTGGTGGTAAACACTAAAGCCAAAACGGCGTTTGATCCAGATATTTTGCCGGCTATCTTCGTACAATATGCCCATATGGGTCAGGCCGATATCGCTGTAGTCGATCTCCTCCCGGTAATGCCGGAAAGAACGAAGATCCCGGTCCGTCCGGTAAATGCCCCGGTGATTGACGCTGATCCAGATCTCTCCGCTGGAAGTCAGGAGTACATCCCGCAGATCAGAATAGAGAATGTCATCCGGGATCTCGATCACCCGCTGGGCTCCGGTACGTTCATCGTATAACTGGAGTCCGCTCCGCGTAGATAGCAGATACTGACCGTCGCCCAGCATGCTGAAGCCAAAGACCTCGAGATAAGGTTTGTCGCCCGGATCGAGCGCCAATTTTTCCCACTTTTCAGTTTTCCGTTCGTAACGGTACAAGCCGTCCGCCCGCCGGGGGCAGACCACGATCCGGTCCCGGACCGTATCGTATTCGACGTAGATATTGAGCGCAGGATCCTTACGGTCGTAGAGATCGCGAAAAGAGCGGTTACCAAATTGCTGCAGATGCGGATCAAAGAGGTAGATCCCAAAGGTATTATCGTACCAGATCCGCCCCCGTTTATCGATCATGGAAATGCCGTAGAATGCCTTTTTTTCAAAATCGTTGGATTTGGCGTAATCCAAGGTCCGGGTGTGGGAATTATAAACCGCCACTCCGCGGGAGGTGCTCATCCAGATCTGTTCGGCGTTTTTCCGGTGCAATCCTCGGATATGGGACTTAACGGTAATGTTCTCGCTATCGTTACCGGCCGCCAGCGGGGCAAAGAGACCGGTAGCCGGATCGAAGGTGTAAACCCCCTCGGTCCAGTTGCCGAGATACACCAGGCCGTCATCGTGGGCATAAACGTTCAGGACAACATTGACTGCCGTTTCTTTAAGCAGGTCCTCATCCCGGTAGAGGTGGAGTTGCTGTGCTCCCGAAACTTTGTTCAGTTCCAGCAGTCCCGCACCGGTACCGACCCAAATGATGGAATCATCGGTCGGTGATTGGGTAAGCGAACAGATCAGATAGGGTTTTTCCAGAGGAGAGGGCAGTTGGGGATAGGCCCTTTCGGAATACGGGATGAAGGTTTCGGTGACCGGATCAAACCGCCACAGCCCCTGAATGTGGGTGCCGATCCAGATCTCTCCCTGCCGGTCCCGGAAAATGGCCTGCACGCGGTTGTAGGAACTGGCCCCCTGCCATTCGGGCCAGTTGTTGCTGGAAAAGGTATAGTTGGTGAAAGTATGGGTATGTAGGTCCATGACGGAAACGCCAATGGCCGTGCCGATCCAGAGTTGATCTCCGATGGCGAGCATGGCGTAGATATTATCATGCTGGAGGCTGGTGGAATCTTCCGGCTGGTGGTGATAGACTTTAAAATTCCGGCCGTCGTAACGATACAGTCCATTGGCCGTGCCGATCCAAATGAACCCGTCACTGCCTTCCTGCAGAATGCCCCGGATGTCTTCTTCCCCACCGATATTGACGTAGCGGTCGAAGTAATACTGGGCCTGGGTCAGGGGAACGCTCAGGACCAGCAGGCAGGCGGTAAAGTAAACCGGCGTAAAATCCTTTCGGGAGTTCCAAACCCGTTTAAGTGCAGCGAATACTGCCCGAAGCGGCCTGGACAAACCCCAAACCACTTTGCGTCGAGTGTAGGTCCGGTATGGAGTTATGGTGGGCACCATTAGCTTTATTCAAAGATCCAGGGCACCGAACGAGCCGTACTTTCGCCGGCTCCGGCACTGGATTTGGACTGTTAAATATGTTCAATTTAGGCAAAAATCCCCAGTCCCGGGACCCAATTGATTGAATGTCAGGGTTCAGCTTGTGAATGGGGTGTTTTTCTGCGTCAATACCACCCGCAGCCTGTGCAAATGCATTTTTCAGCAGATTTCCTCCCGAAAATCCCGATCCGTAGATCAAAGCAGGAAACCTGTGCCTTCCCTCATTTGGCCTTTACTACCGGCCGCCAGGCCCCTAATATTGCACTAACATTTAAAACCAAAGATTATGTCCAGATTCTTTTTTCTAATCTACGGAGGGATTGCCTATCTGCTTTTTTTAGCGACCTTTTTGTATACCGTCGGGTTCACAACGAACCTGTTCGTGCCCAAGACCATCAGCGGCCATCCCGAATTACCCTGGATCAATGCCCTGCTCAATAACCTGGTACTGCTGGGTATTTTTGCGATCCAGCACAGTGTAATGGCCCGTAAGGGTTTCAAAAAATGGTGGACCCAGGTCATTCCCGACCCTATCGAAAGGAGTACCTATGTGCTGTTTTCCAGCCTCGTACTCATCCTGCTGATCTGGAAGTGGCAACCTATGGGGGGTGTCATCTGGAGCCTCTCCTCCCCTTTTCTGAGCGGCCTGCTGGTCGCCGTCAGCCTGTTGGGTTATACCCTGATCCTGGCGAGTTCATTTATGATCGATCACTTTGATTTTGTCGGCCTGCGTCAGGTGTGGCGGTATTTTCGCAATCAGTCCTACGAGCCGCTGAAATTCACTACCGCCTACCTGTACAAGTACGTCCGGCACCCGCTTTATCTGGGCTTTATTATCGGCGCCTGGGCTACTCCGGTCATGACGACCACACATCTGACGTTCGCCGTCATCATTACCGCTTATACTTTAGTGGGTATTTATTTCGAAGAGAAAGACCTGGTAAATTTTCACGGTAAGGTCTACAGCAATTACCAGTCCCGTATTCCCAAGCTGATACCGGGATTCAGGAAAAAAGAACTGCCCCGGGAAACGCCGGTCCCGGTGAGCGACCGGGTCGCCTGAGCGGCGAAGAAAGGAAGATGACTCGGCGGGAAGGCAATTTTCAGGATCCTACCCGTTTGTATGGTTAGAGCCTGCAGGTAGCCCGACGGTCGTTCCTATATGACCGTCGGGCTACTGACAGGCTTTTTTTAATTGGATCGGCAGAGCCATGGGAAGTTGGTAGCAGGCTTTCAATCACCTTCCTTCCATTGCTCAATCTCCGCATCCCTGTGGCCTAGTTCACCACGATCCGCTGCAGCGGCAGTAACTGCCCTTCCATCTGCAACTGGATAAAGTAAAAGCCGGCCGCCAGATCCGGCAGAGACCACTCCATCCGGTTTTCTCCGGCGAATAGTTCTACCGGCCGTCTTTGCAGTGGCTGCCCCAGTTGGTTGACCAGCACCAGTAGAGCGCGTTGATCCGCACCGGCCATCACCTGTACGTTAACCAGTTGACCGCTCCGGAGCAGGTTGGGGAATACCCGGAAATCCGCCACCACTTCTTCGTCGTTCCCCGGTAAGGCGATCCGGCTGCCCCCCAGAGGATCAAGCACTCCGCGGGTGAGCGTCAGGTTACTGGTCGGGCCGGCGGTAGCCAGGCTGCCGTCCGAAGCTACTATGCGGTGGAAAAGCGTCACGGTTTCGCCGACTGCCACACCCGCATTGGCCAGTAATTTATCCAGCAGCGCGTAATTGGTCGCGTAAAAATCACTGTAGCCGACATTCCGGTTCAGGAGCAGGGTTTGAAAAGCTACCCCGGTAGAGACCTGCCAGACATAACCCAGATAATCCCGATCGGTAGCGGGGGTCCAGTTGAGGATGAAATCCGTCAGTGGATCACCCTCTACGGTGAGGGTTTCGCCCGGCATAGGGGACGTGATAGTCGCGTCGGGTTCCGGATATTGATTGATCTCTCCCAGTACGTGCCCCCGGATCTCTCCGGCCGGATGGGTACTGCTGTGAATATTCAGATACAGAAATCCGTTGATCAGATCGAAGTAATTGCGGAAATCAAGATCAAATACATTTTCTACCGCCAGGAAACGACCACCTTTCAGGTCCTCATTCAAGCGGGCGTTCGTAAAAAACTTGATCGGTCCGTTCTGGCCCACAAAGGCCGCGTGCAGGTGGGATCCGCCCGCAACCGCCGCGTCAAATTCGCCCGTTAGACCGGAAAAAGCTCCGCTCAGGACGATCTCAGTTCCCCGCAATTCGACCTTCACCTGGCCGCGGCCCATCGAAGCGTTGGGCGGTACGGCGTTCGATCCGGCCAGATTGGCGGTAAAGTAAGCCGTGGCCAGCGGTAATAGTTGTCCCCGAATCTCACCCGGCAGGTATTGCTGACTGTGCACATTCACGTAGTAACCACGACTGCGCAGGCGGCTGATGAAATCTTTATTCAGGGCCTGTACATTATCCTCCGCCGCGAAGGTCCCGCTCAGCATACCGTCCTCGGTGCTTGAATTCAGGGGAAAGATCACGGATCCGTTCTGACCGGCCATGCCCTGGTGCACGTGAGCGCCGCCGGAAATAGCCGTAGCCAGAGGAGCGCTCAGATTGTTGAACGATCCGGTGGTAATACCGATATTCCCGGTAACTTCCAGGATGGTCATACCCACCGCATCGGTATTCACCGGAACGGTTTGGCTGGCACCGGAAAGTGGGGCTACGAAATAGGTGGTCGCTTCGGGTAACAACTGCGTACGCAATTCTCCGGAAGGATTATCCAGCGAATGGATATTCACATATTTTCCCCGGGCCCGCAGGTCTTCCAATTCGGCTGCTTCCAGCTCGAATACGTTCTGATCCGCCGCGAAAGTTCCCGACTGGCTATCGTCACCGAGCGTGAGTACCAGCGGTTGGGTTACCGGTCCGTTGGAACCGGCCATCCCGCGGTGGATATGAGCACCGCCGGCAATTTCCGTCGCCACGGCGCTGCGCAATTCGGCAAAAGATCCGCTCAGCGTGAGCCGGTTGCCGGATAACTCTGCCTTTACCCCGCCGGTACCGGTGCTGATGGCCCCGTTGGTTTGGAAAATACTGGACAAAAAGCCGCTGAAGTACATCTGGCTTTCGGGCAGCAGTTGTCCGCGGATCTCACCACTGCCGTTGATGAGCGTATGGAAATTCGCGTAGAAAGCCCGGTCGTAGAGGGCCGCTACCTGCTCTTCCGATAACTCATTGATATTGCGGTCCATTTCGACCACGCCATTGAGCAAGCCGCCACCGGTTTTCACGAAAATGCGGAACATTACCGGACCGTTGGAGCCCGCCAGTCCGCGATGAATGTGAGCGCCGCCGCCGGTATTCACGGCCAGTTTACTTTCCAGACCGTTGAAGTTACCGGAAAGGATCAGCCGGTTATCGGCCATTAGTTCAGCCAGCACAACGCCGGTAGCCAGACTGGTAACGGACGGATTTTCGTTGCTGCCCGAAAGGTGCGCCCGGAAAACGTTGCGCGCCATACCGACAACCTGTCCCCGGAGTTCGCCACCGGGCACCTGGCTGGAGTGGATGTTGGCGTAAAGTCGCCGATCCCGCAGGGCGCGTACCTGTGGTGGAGTCAGCTCAAAAGTATTATCCGCAGCGGTAAATACGGCCGCGTTTCCGTCTTCTCCCGCACTGGGATTGAGGCCGACCTCGATGCCACCCGTTTCCCCGGCGTAACCCAGATGCAGGTGAGCGCCACCGGCCGCCTGGGTAAACAAAGTTCCCTCCATATTTTGAAAGGAGCCGCTCACCGTGAGGGTTCTTCCGTTCAGTTCGAGGGCCAGAGCGCCGCTGCCACCGGACATCACCGCCGGCACGGCATTGCTGCCCAGCAAATTGGTGAAGAAGTATTCCTCGGCTGCGGGTAGCAATTGCCCCCGCAGTTCGCCGCTGGTGCTGGCTGTAGAGTGGATGTTGACGTACATCCTCCGTTCGGCCAGAGCCTGCATCTGTTCTTCGGTAAGCGAGAAATTGTTGTCCTGAGCCCGGAAGGTGCCGCCGCGCAGATCCGGGTCCAGCGTAGCGGTCAACGACAGGGCAATGCCACCGTTCCGGCCGGCATAAGCGATGTGAATGTGACTGCCGCCGGCAACGTTGGAGGCAAAATCACCCGAAAGACCGGAGAAGGAGCCCTCCACCGTCAGTACGTTTTCTTCCAGAGTAGCGGTTATCATGCCGGACGCAGGGGTAGTGACCGGCAGTACTTCGTGTCGCCCCCTTAACATCGCCTGGTAGATGTTATTAGCGGAGAGCGTTAATGGCAAAAAAGCCGTACACAGGATGACGACCAGGCCGAAAATACCTTTCACTACGGGAGCAAAAGAATCTTTAGTAGAATAGTTCATACAAGGATAGGGTTTGAATTAATTATCAATAAACGATTAATTACCATGATCTAATAGAGGGGCTCCGAACCGGCGACCGGTTCGTGAGGCAGATGTATTGTATGGATAGGATCAGGAAGTTGGACGATTCGCCCGGTTCGATAATGTCCGGGTGCGAATTAGAGGACCAGGCAACAAGCCAACCAAAACGGTTTTGATTCCCACCGGGTCCTTACATTCAAAGTTAACCACAATTTGGGATTAAATCTTCCCTATTTGAAAAAATAGTAACCGAACGGGAAAAAAACAAACTCGAAACCGCAGACTACCGCAGCCTTTACCGTGCTACAATTTTTTAAGGCATGCGACATTTGTACAATTTCCGCCGGAGGTGGGCCCCTATTTTTGTCCTGTCCTTCAGGCCCGTCCCGGATGGTGATCTCATCTTCCGAGTCAGATTACTCCGTTCCGCCAGATTGATTCCAGATTTCCGGCTGTATCGGGTGTCTCCGTGGGACCGGCCAGGACCACAGACTAATCGTATAACCTAAAACTGAAATTATGAAAAAAGTATTAAAGATCGCAGGTATCATTCTTGGCATTGTGCTGGTACTGATCGGAGGTTTCGCGCTCTACATCAACGCCACCGGTATTCCGTCTTACGACTTAGAGCTTCCGGAAAATTACGCGGTCAGTGCCGACAGCGCCAGCCTGACCAATGGAGAAAAACTGGTCCGGCTAACCTGCATGGACTGCCATATCAATTACGAAAATCAATTGTTGGAAGGGAAAAAGATGTTCGACGTGCCGGCCTCCTTCGGCGAGGTCTGGTCCGCCAACCTGAACCACCCGGAGACCGGCCTGAAAAGCTATTCCAACGAAGAACTGGCCTACCTGCTGCGCACCGGTGTAAAAAAAGATGGAAAATACGCTCCACCGTGGATGGTTAAATTTCCCAACATGGCCGACGAAGACCTGCGGGACATTATCGCCTTCCTGCGTTCGGATCATCCCATGTTGCAACCTTCGGAGGTCCGCCAACCGGCTCCCAGGCCCAGCTTCCTCGTGAAGTTCCTTTCGCACGTAGCTTTCAAACCTTTCCCCTATCCGCAGCAGGAGATCGCGCTCCCAAATGCCGGAGACCAGATAGCCCGGGGACAGTACGTAGCGGACGCCGTAGCCGGTTGTTTTTCCTGCCATTCGGCGGACTTTACCACGATTGATGAATACACGCCCGTCAATTCCGCCGGTTACTACGGGGGCGGTAACCTGCTGAAAGATGCCGCCGGCCAGGATATCTATTCGGCCAATCTCACTATGCACCCGGAAACCGGTATCGGCAACTGGAGCGAGCAGCAATTCATCGATGCGGTCAAGTGGGGGAAAGGCCCCAAATATCCGGTAAGGGTACCGATGCCGAAATATACGGATCTGACCGACGATGAGATCAGGGCCATTTTTGCCTACCTGAAAACCATCCCGGTGATCGAGAACTCCGTGGACCGGACCCGGTGATCAGCCGGAGTGGTGGTGCCGGGCCGAAGCACTGCATTGCAGCATCACCGCATTATTCCCATAGAGTATCGTAGCATTATTGCTAACTTTACGGTTCATCATGCTATCACTCAACTTATGAAGAAAATTAAGGTACTGCTGATCGCTTCTCTGTATTGTATCAGCCTGAATGCCTGGTGGGATCCGGGACACCTCGTAACGGCGATGATCGCCTACATGAACCTGAACGAAGACGCCAAAGCCCGGGTAGACGAGCTCACCGGCGTTCTGCAGCGGGATTACCCCTACATGAACCACTTCATCACCACCGGTCCCTGGCCGGATGACCTGAAGGTGGAGGGCGTTCGGGCCTACGACACCTGGCACTATACCAACCTCCCCTGGATGCGGGATAATGTAGCGATACCGGACCAGCCGGAGATCGATATCCTCTGGGCCATTAACCAGATGGTACGGCAGTTGGAAGACAACCGTCCCCGCGATCTGGAAGCAGCGCGCAGTCTGGCTTTTCTGGTCCACTTTGTGGGCGATATCCACCAGCCGCTGCATTCTACTTCCGTGTTTACCAACGAGCAACCCGCCGGCAATATCGGTGGCAATGCCTTCCCGCTGGAAGGTACCTGGAATAACCTGCATGCCCTCTGGGACGACGGTTGTGGTTTTCTGAGTAGTTACAATGATATTGCTCCCTACCGGGAACCCAAGAAGCCATTAACGGACGAGCAGCTCCAACGCATCGAAGGACTGGCCCAGGACCTGATGAAAGAATTTCCCCGCTCGGCCATTACCGGCATTGAATGGAGCGATCCGGATTTCTGGGCCCTGGAGAGCCACAAACTGGCCGTAAAATATGGCTACCGCGGCGTGAACGGAGAAAATGATCGCGGCCGCTTCGTGTATCTGGAGCCGGGTGGCACACCCTCCGAGCGCTACCTGGAAGCCGGGCAACGCGTGGTACGCGAACGCCTGACCGCGGCGGGTTACCGGCTGGCCGATATGTTGAACGAGGCACTCGGGGCGAAAGACTAAGCCGGCTTTAGAGATATTTTGTGCCCAGCGTCAGCTTAAGGGGTTGAGCAAGTGTTGAAACTTGGTTAATTTGATTTTGGAATCAGCATTTTCCTGCAAACCGGAATTGGTCGTTGGTGACTGATTCCGGTTTACAAGCGGGCAGGCGTTTTTGGAGCGTAACAAGATGGCGCTTTGAACATATTCCAGATCAATTTATTTACAATGAATAAATCCGTTTACCAAACACTACGATACTGCCAATCCAAAGCCTATGAAAACACTGGGGATGATCGGAGGTACTTCCTGGCACTCCACGATCGAATACTATCGATATATCAATCAATTGGTCAATGAAATAACGGGCACTCCACCCGCCAATCCACCCTTATTATTATACAGCCTGAATGTCGATCTTATGCGACGGGGAGACTGGGAGGAGATCAATGAAGCCTATCAAAAAATAGCACTGACTTTACAGAACGCCGGAGCGGATGCCCTCCTGATCTGTGCCAATACGCCCCACAAAGTAGTTCCGCACATCGAACCGGTATTGGATATCCCCTTCATCCACATTGCCGACGCTACCGGCGAAGCGGTCCGGGATCTTGGTCTTAACCGGCTGGGATTGTTAGGGACCCAACCGGTAATGGAGGAAGATTTTATACGAAAGAGATTGCAAGATAAATTCCAGATCCGCACGCAGATCCCAGATGGGGAGATCAGGGAAGAGGTCCATCGGACTATTGCAGAAGAACTCACCCGGGGTATTTTTGAAGAGACAACCAAGGCATTTTATCTAAAGGAAATGCAAAAATTCAAAGCCGATGGAGCAGACGGTATTATCCTGGGCTGTACTGAGTTGCCGATGTTGATCAAGCCGGAAGATTTCGATCTACCTTTACTGGATACCACCTATTTACATGCTAAAAAAGCCGTAGATTTCATTCTGAGCTAATGCGCCCCGCTAACACATCATGGGCCAGGTCATTACTTTGGTCAGATTGGTGGTGTGCGCTATCCGGCCAGTTCTCCGGGATACCGTATGGGTTGACCTCTGGACTTACGCTAAAGGCTTTTCAACAGCTAAAAGGTTGCGCTCCACCTGGATTAGTCATCCCGGCCAAATGGAAAAAGGTCGGAATGCGTCCGGGAAGCAGTCATCAACGAATCCAGCTCACGAACTTTTTCGGGGTATTCATCGGCCAGGTTTTGGCTTTCGCCCAGGTCAGTACTCAGATCATAAAGTTCGAGGCCACCTTCGGGATGGGTGATCGCGTCGGTTCTGACTGCTTTCCATTTCCCCTGACGAATGGCCTGAGAACCGGTACCTTCGTGAAACTCCCAGTAAAGATGGGCGTGTTCTTTTTGCTCTGTTTCACCCAGTAAAGTCGGCACAAAACTGATCCCGTCGGTATTTTCCGGAGGGGCTACCCCGACCAGTTCTGCAAGTGTAGGCATGAGATCCCAGAATGCGCCCAAATGATCGGAAGTGGTATTGGGTTCGATCTTACCCGTCCACCTGGCTATCATCGGTTCGCGCATCCCTCCTTCGTACAGATCGCGCTTGGCTCCCCGGAGCGGGCCGTTGCTATCAAAAAAATCGGTAGTCGGATGATTGTTGAACGGGCCGTTATCGGAGGTGAATAGGATCAGGGTATTTTCCGCCAGGCCGAGGCGGTCGAGCTGATCCAGCAGTGCACCGATGCAGCTGTCCATACGGGTGATCATCGCGGCGTAATCTTTGTGCGTTTTCGGCCAAGGGCGATCCTCGTAAATGCCCTGATCCGGCACTTCAAACCGCATACTGTCCGGCTGCTCTCCGTTATCGTGCGGGGCGGTGATGGGGAGGTACAAAAAGAAAGGCGTATCCTGATTTCGCTGAATGAAGGCTTCCGCTTCCTCAAACAGCAGATCGCCGGAATATTCCCGTTTTTGAGTGGAATAACTTCCCAGACCACCGTGCCAGGCCGACGTATCCAGGTAGTTCACCTCATTGTCCAGAAAAACCTTTTCATTGTTCTTCCAGAGGTATTCCGGATAGTAATTATGGGCGAGTACCTGATCGGTATAGCCGTAAAAAAAATCCCAGCCATGCCGCAAAGGATTACCGGAGGTATTGGGATTACCCAGCCCCCATTTCCCGATCATGCCGGTGGTGTAGCCGGCTTCTTTCATTAGTTTGGCAATGGTATACGTCCCGGCCGACAGGGGTTGCTGACCGTTTCTGCGCCCATTTTGCAGGTTGCCTCTGATCTCGGTATGCCCGGTGGTCAGTCCGGTGATCAATGACGAACGGGAAGGGGCACAGACGGAAGTACCGGCATAAAACTGGGTAAATTTCAGGCCCTGCTCCGCCATCTGATCAAGTCTTGGTGTCTGGATCCTTTCCTGCCCGTAAACACCGACATCTCCATAGCCCAGGTCGTCCGCCATGATAAAAATGACGTTTGGTTTTGCGGAGTCTACGGGGTCGTTCTCCTGGCTACAGCGGGAAAAGAGGACCACGGTGAAAAGGAATAAGGTCAGGGTAAGGATCGAGGTATTTTTCATTTTTAATAAGTTGCAGGTAAGCTTACAAAGTAATCAAAAAAACACACTCCTTTTGCCTGACGTTGATGAACTGATTCACCGTCCATTAGCCCAACAACCCCGGCAATCTCCAGTAAAAGCATTGGATCTCATATGGCCTCGGCTTGGATCAGTAATAAACAGATCGAAAAAACCATCCATAAGGAATAATTTAAATCTGTGCTTCGCTCGGCCGGATTGAAAGACGGCTCAGAGGGCGTGGTATTCACACCGGCAATCTCCTAACTTGAAAACATAAAAAAATACCTGGCCTGTTCCGCATTCGAATAGTTGACCGGCAATTTCAGATATCTCAGCTTGGACACGACCGGATACAAGGCCAGTTTATTGCCTGATTTTTTTTATCCTAAAACTCCATAAACATCATGAGGTTTGTCACTTTACTTTTTATCTGCTCTTTTTGCTCTTGCTTTTCTCTGCTCGCGCAACTCCGCCTGAATGTAGAGGGCGACGCGAAGATTTCCGGGCGACTTGACATCGCCATCGGTAACGATCTATTCATCGGATCCAATGCGGGATTAATGGATCCCGGATCTAATGCCGGTAATGTATTTCTGGGTCTATCCGCGGGGAGATTAAATCAAACCGGTAACCAAAATACTTTTATCGGTAATTTATCAGGTTACAATAACCAGAGTGGTACCAACAATACATTCCTCGGCTATCAAAGTGGTTACAGCAATCAGCAGGGCAATTCCAATACCTTTGTGGGCAATTTAACCGGCTCGATTAATAGCGTAGGCAGTGAGATCACCCTGATAGGAACGGCAGCCAATGTAGGTTATTCAGGCCTGATTAACGCCACAGCCATTGGGGCCAATGCCCAGGTCGACCTCGACAATAGTCTGGTTCTGGGCAACAATGCAAATGTAGGTATCGGCACTTCCAGTCCGGGCGCCAAACTGGAAGTAGTGGGTAATCGAATACGCCTGGTATCAGCTACCAACTCGGGAAAATTGCTGGAATTACGTACGGATGGCGGCGCCGTGGACGTCACCGCTACCGGCGGACAGTTATTTCTGACGGGTAATAACGGAGCTGGCGTGATGATGCAGCAATTTAGCGGTAATGTAGGCATCGGTAATGATACCTCCCCGGACTTCAAACTGGAGGTGGTCGGTACCGCCGGCAAACCCGGCGGCGGCCTGTGGAGCGATGCTTCCGACAAGCGACTGAAAACCGATGTAGAGGATTTCGAAGACGGGTTGGAACAGATCCGCCAGATCCGCCCGGTCTGGTATCGATTCAGGGGAGACTTCGACATGCCGACCAAAGATCGTTATGTCGGTGTCATCGCCCAGGAAATGCAAAAGGTGGCCCCCTATACGGTCACGCCCTACCGGGATACCGATCAAAAGAGCGGAAAGAGCGGCGATTTCCTCAGCTACAACGGTACGGCCGTCATCTATATGCTCGTTAATGCAGCGCAGGAGTTAGCCGATCAGGTAGACGGGCAACAAAAGATCATTTCTGAACTACAGTCCGAGATCACTGAGCTGCATACGCTGGTCAGAGCGCTAAAGGCTGGACAAAACCAAACTCCGGATCAAGTCCGGGAGATAACACTTGAGCAAAAGGCGCGCCTCTCACAAAACTTCCCCAACCCCTTCCACGAACGTACGCTGATTGATTATTACCTGCCGGAGACTGCACACCAGGCGCAGCTGGAGATCCGCACCATCGACGGCAAAGTGCTCGAAACAATTGCACTGCCCCAAACGGGGGAAGGACAGTTACAGATCAAGGCCGCTCGGTTCCCGGCGGGGACTTACCTGTATTCCCTCGTCGTCGACAATGAAGTGCTGGATACCAAACGGATGGTGTTGACGAAATGATGGCCTAAGATACAGTAATGTTGCACTACGGCAAGTACAGACTGCTTCGAAGATCATACTCGCTGCATTGATCTGCTACACGCACGGGAGAAAGATTTTGTAAAATCGACCGCTTGGTGTGCGACTTCTCCAAAGTCGACCCAGGAGATCATTTATAGGCAACCATGCTGCAACTTCTCCGAAGTCGCGGTAATCGGGACAAAACTTCGCAACAGCAGGCTTCGGTAGTACTGACTGCCACTCATATAGAAGACTTCGGAGAGGTCGAAGCTCGGTTGCCATAGAGAATGGATCAATCCGACTTTGGTAGAAGTCGTACATCCTTGTTCATTACGATAAAACAGCCACATTCAATCCAACCATTCAAAAACCATTTTCTTGCCCCTTTCAATCCCAAATTCGTCAATCAGGGCCTCGTACTCTTGCCGGAAAGAGCTCTTTTGATGGTGTTCCTTTTGACGAGGTACATAGTCAATGACCCTTTTCTTATTGGAATGCCTGTGGGAAAACACACCATATCCATTTTGCCAGGAAAAAGGAAATTTTGACAAACGATTATCCTTAATGAAGGCGTTGCTGGCCTTCTTGATCTCCCGAACCAGGCTGGAAACCGACTCACTCGGTTTAAGCCCTACAAACAGGTGGATGTGATCAGGCATGCCTCCGATGGCCAGCATCTTGTGTCCGCGTTCCCGAACGATACCCGTAATATACTGGTGTAATCGATTTTCCCATGCCGGCTGGATGAGCGCCTGCCGGTGTTTGGGAGTAAAGACAATATGGACGTACAATTGGGAAAAGACATCAGCCATAGCGCGTTTTTTTTGATAAAGATATGGTGATTGGCTAGAGATGTCAAGACATGGGTTTTGAGTACGACTTCTCCGAAGTCGAACCGGGGCATTACTTACGGGCAACCAAGCTGCGACTTCCCCGAAGTCGCTTATAAAAGCAATATTACTTCCTCCCTACGGCCAGGTGGCAGCAATCCAATATATCCTTGGTGAACGGAAGGCTATTGATGGCCTCGTGCAATAATAACGAAAGCCTTTGCATAAATAGCGAAAGTGCTTGCAAGCGGTATGGTCTAATTTTAAAGCAGCAAAAATGTATGCCATACCATGAAAAGTGTTTACCCCTTTTTTTATTTATTGCTGGGCTCGCTTTCCCTAAGCGCTCAGCTGAAAGTAGATGGTTTTGCCCAACTTAGCGGTGGATTGGAGATACAAAACAATACCGTTAATTCTTATTTTGACATTGACCGCTTGGGTACTAACTTCCAAGACTTTTTTCTTCTCGTAAATACGGATAGGGGGGCTATAAGTAGCGATAGGGCTATTAGTATGCGTTATACTCCCTCGACAGGACTTCGTGTTGGTATCGGAAATTTGAGTCCGGAAGCTCTATTACACGTGCGCGGTGAATCCATAATTCAGGACGAAAATAAACTCCTTACCCTTCGTTCCAATGGAGACAATGCTTTCCTTGCTTACGAATACAGAGGCGGTTTTTCCGGGGCCAATATTGGATATTTCTATGATGTCGGCGAGCCCTATTATTATATCGATATGCCCGATGGTCTCTTCGGAGAATTTATCATGCTGACGGATGGAAGAATCTTCCAAAACGGCTCGCTGATCCACTCCGACCGGAGGTTGAAGTCCGATATTCAACCGATCCACAATTCGATGTCCACTATACAACAGCTGCGGGGCGTTTCTTTCCGCTATAAGTCCGAATACACGAAAGGGCAAAAATCCGCTTCGGAACCGACGATCGGCCTGATTGCCCAGGAAGTAGAGGAAGTATTGCCGCAACTGGTGCAGGAGCGACCGGACGGCTACAAAGCGGTGAACTACACCGGCTTGATCCCGCTATTGATCGAAGCCGCAAAAGAACAGCAAAAGGAAATTCAGCGCCAACAGCAGCAAATCAGCGAGCTAACATCCGAAGTCACTGAACTACGCGCCCTGGTGGAGCAATTGCTGACCGGGCAAAACCAAACTCCAGTACAAAACCCAGTAAGAGAACCCAAACCACAAGCGCGCCTCTCTCAAAATTTTCCTAATCCTTTTCACGAGGATACGCAAGTAGACTATTTCCTGCCGGAAAATGTCCAAAATGCCCGATTGGATATTTATACGGTAGCGGGAAAACTGATCGAATCGATTCCATTATCGCAGTCCGGCAACGGTGTGATCACTTTCCGCGCCGGGCGTTTGCCGGCGGGCACCTATCTGTATTCGCTGGTAAGCGGAGATGTGGTCCTGGATACCAAACGGATGATATTGACCCATTGAGTAAAGGGTGCTACTATGCTCAGTTGGTTCCACCCTAAAAGAGCCTGGAAGACCTAAGCATTGCCAGGCTATGTACAGATAATTTAAAAAAATCAGAATGATGTATTTAAGAAGATGTTCGTTTAACAAACAGAAGGTTGTACTATCATTTATCCTTGCCTTTCTGACATTACCACAATGGTCATTTACTCAATCAGGTGAAGAGTTGAATGCCCAACAAATTTTTGAAAAAATCGTCCAATATTATGATCCCGATGGGATTTGGAATGGATTTTCGGGTCAAATGCAAATGACCTCCTTAATGAATGGAGTGCTAACGCTCCAGGAAATAGCGATCAATAACAATACTGATACTTACACCTGTATCAGGACGCGTGAAGATGGAGTTTATATAAAAGGTGTTGAAAACGGGTCATCTTTCTTTTCTATAAATGGAAAAGCATATACGGCAGATGAAATCCCGGAGAAATATCAAAAATATCCATACAGTTTATCTGAATATTATGCCCAAACCTATAAAGAACATCACACCTTTCATTTTAGCATACCCTTAGCATTAAAAAGTGCCGGAGCAATCCCATTAGATGGAGTTGCCAAGAAATATTTATTTGGGCGACAATGTAGTGCTATTACCTTCCAGGAATATCCCAATCATTTTGAACAAGGCTACTATGGAATCCCAATTACGCTTTATGTATTACCCGAGGAAGGCTATAAAATTCACGCTGTTCATTTAGACAACGGCTATGGTGAACCTAAAGAAGGGTTAATCATATTATTTGACGGAGAAATTAAGGTTGAAGGGATCAAAGTTCCGGCAAGCAAATTAACCTTCTTTGCGGGTAGTCTCCAGTTTTTCATTGCTGATGTCTTTGAAAATAATTGACTATTTCCTGTCGGAAAACCTCCAAAACGCCCGATTGGATATTTATACGGTAGCGGGGAAACTGATCGAATCGATCCCATTACTGCCGGCCCCCTACCTTTTGCATTCGCTCCTAAGCGGAGATGGGGTAATGTACACCAAACAGATGATGCTTACCAAAGCAAGCTTCCAAGTCGCTCCCTTCTCTCCCCATCTCCTTATCTCCGTGTCACCTCCCTCTAGACTTCGTAGTTGCCCCTAAAATTTGAGTGACCGGCCATTTTAGACTGTTGAAACGCCGTTTGCGGCATTCGGCGCTTGTTCCCGGACCGGGATCATCCGTGGCTGTCGCTCGCTCGCCGGGACGGCACTTCCAATCATTTTCCTTTTCGGTCAAAGCCCCAGACCTGTAAACTTGTAGTACACCCAGTATTGAAGTTGTTTAAAGTTTCCTCACTTACCTACGCACAAAGCATTGCGGCTCCTGACTTCAGCTATTTTTCGCTCCGTACCTTCCAGGTACGAAACTCAAAATGAGCTTCGTCAGTAACCACAAGCCATTGCGCTCGATGAAAGCAGAAAACCTTAAACAACTTCATTCATAAACACCAGTAAAACAAGTTTCATGTCAAAGGAAAACACCCCACAAGGATACCGAAGTAAACTTCAAAAGAAACTACACGCCTTAGGACTGGATGTCGGCTACATCCGCGGAGAAGGCGATCTGCTGTACCGGAAAACTGCCGGGGGCGAGACACAGGTCCTGGACCTGGTCGGCGGTTATGGAGCGAACTTCCTGGGGCATTCCCACCCCCGTTTGTCCGCCACCATTTCCGATTTTTTTCAGCAACAATTGCCCATTTTTATTCAGGGTTCCATCGGGCCGGAGGCGGAGGCCCTCAACCGGCAATTACGGGACCTGATCGGCGATTATCGGGTCATCCTGACCAATACCGGTGCGGAGACCGTAGAAACCGCCGTCAAACACGCCATCCTGGAAAACGGTAAACCCCGCTGCCTGGCCGTTGTGAACGCCTACCACGGTAAATCCCTGGCCACCCTTTCCTTTTCGGAAGTACACAACGAACCCTTCCGGCGTAGTGATCTGCAAATAGATTTTCTGGATCCCTACGATCCGCAAACCTGGGAACGGGCAATGGATACCATCGATGAGGTATCTTTCGCTATCGTCGAACCGATCCGCGGAGAGGCCGGCATTATTCCCTTACCCCCGGCTTTCGTCGAATGGCTGAATCAGGTCACCGCCCAGCACAATATCCCCATTATCGTCGACGAGATCCAGACGGGGCTGGGGCGCACCGGCAGTTTGCTGGCCGCCGATCAGATCGGTTTGCGCAAAGATTACATCTGCCTGTCCAAAGCCCTGGGCGGAGGCGTGGCCAAGATCGGTGCCCTGCTGGTAAGTGAGGAGCGGTTCGTGGAGGAATTTTCCATTTTGAACACCTCTACTTTTGCCGACGACGGCCTCAGTACGACCATCGCTACGGAAGTGCTCAGGATCATTGCCGAGGAAGACTTGCCGGGCAGATGCCGGGATAAAGGAGCGTTGCTGAAAACGGAACTCCTGAAGGTACAGGCCGACTACCCTTCCGTCATCCGCGAGATCCGGGGAGAGGGTCTGATGCTCGGTATTGAGTTTGGGTCCCAGGAACAGTCCGCGTCCAACCTGCTGCGCATCCTTTTCGGATCCGGCTATTACGGATACGTCATCGCCGGGCATCTGCTGCACGAACACGGGCTCCGCGTGATGCCGACCCTGAGTAACCCCAATACCCTGCGGATCCAACCGTCCGCCTATATCTCAGCGGGGAACATTTATAGGTTCCTGAACGGGCTGAGAGCGGTCTGTGAGATCATTGACAAGGCGGATGCCGGCAGTCTGCTGAGCTATCTGGTCGATCGCCTGGTGGAGCGGATTACGGATTATCGGCAAGTCGACATTTTTGAACATCAGCCCCCGGCGGGCGATCAGAAAGTAGCCTTTGTCGGTCACTTCATCAAGGCGGAAGATCTGGTCCTGTGGGATCAGTCCTTTGTCGACTGGTCCGTTCCGGAACTGGAAAAGCTCATCAGCCGGACGGCTAGATTTCTGGACCCCGTCATTTTTGATCAGATCAACGTCAAAGCTCCCGGCGGCGCCAGTGTCCACCTGAATTTCATCGGACTGTTCATCGATTCCCGCGAGATCGAGCGCGCTTACCGCTCCGAAGATTTTCAGTGGATCGTGGAGAAGATCCAGCACGCCGCCGATATTGCCGAAGCGGCCGGCTGTCAGGTACTGGGGCTGGGCGGCTTTACTTCCATCCTGACCCGGAACGGCCGTTGGGTAAAAACCCGCAGGATGCGGGTTACTACCGGTAATTCCCTGACCGTCGGTTTCGGCCTGAAAGCGATCTACGAAGCCGCCCGACGCAAGCAGGTGGCCATCGAAGATTCTAGTGTAGCGATCGTCGGAGCCGGTGGCAACATCGCCAATACCTACGCCGAACTGCTGGCCGGAGAAGCGAAAGAGATGGTATTGATCCCGCGCAAACTCAACAATCCGGCCATTGCCGATCTGGAGCAAAGGTTACTGAGATACAATCCGGATCTGAAGATCACGATCACCGATCAGATGGAAGCTATCAAAGATTCGGCTATTGTGGTGACTTCTTCCAATTCGGCCCGCCCGGTCATCCATCCGGAACATCTTTCCAGCCGCAGCCAGATCATTTGTGACCTGGCGGTGCCGCAGGATGTGGATCCATCCGTCCGGCTAATCTATCCGGATCTTTTACAGATCATGGGTGGAGTGGTTCGCCTGCCAGAGCCGAATGATTTCATCGTTGGAGGTATTCCCCTACCCAGCGGCCACATCTTTGCCTGCATGGGAGAGACCGTGGTGATGGGCCTGGACGCTTGCCAGCACTTTTCCGGTTCCATCGGATCCGTACGGCCGGAGGATGTCTGGCTGACCCTGGATCTGGCCGATCAATTCGGCTACCAGCTGGGCCATTTTAAGGAAGAGCGATCGTACTAATGCGATGAATTACAGCCGATAATTGGCAGCTAAGTTTTCCGGTGCTATGGTGTTGATTTGTGGAGACACCATAGCATCCAAAAATACCGTTTTCCGTCATTTCCTGAGATTCCCAATAGCCCAAGACCGCCAATCTCCAATTATCACATTTTACGCCAAGCATTAAGTCAGCCTGTTGACGCATAAAACTGTCACGTTCACTAGCTGGAGGTGGCCCTTCCCCGGCCTTGCCTATACCTTGCAGGTATTCGCTATCGCAAGCTTTGCGCCGGATCACAGCAGGTTGGGTTCAATCTTTCGGCTTACGAAGCCCCATTATTCATATCGCTATCGGATCGATAGCTGACAAAATCTGATTAACATGAAAAAATCTACTATTCTTTTTTTGAGCTTATTATTTTCCTTTTCGCTTTCCGCACAATTTCAGCTTAAAGTTGCAGGTGACGCGCAAATCCTGGGCCGCCTGGAGCTTGCCCAGAACGGAACCAATGTTTTCGTGGGTAAAAGTGCCGGTTCTGTCACCAGTAACGGGATCGCTAACGGTTTTTTCGGTCATTCAGCCGGACTCAAAAACGTGTCGGGAAGTTATAATACTTTTCTGGGCGCTTTCTCCGGATATGAAAATACGGAAGGACACAATAATGTTTTTATTGGCGGACAAACGGGAAACACCAATGTGGATGGTAGCGAAAATGTTTTTATTGGTTTATCCGCCGGTTATGGAAACATTCACGGCAACGCTATTACTTTGTTGGGATCGAGAGCCAATGTAAGTTCGGATGATCTGACCAATGCAACGGCTATCGGTTACTATGCCGAGGTCGCCCAGAGTAATAGTATGGTATTGGGATATAATGCTAATGTAGGTATTGGTACCAGTGCACCGAGCGTCAAACTGGAAGTAGTAGGGAAGCGCATGCGATTGGTATCTTCTGCTAACAACCAAAAGTATTTGGACTTTCGTACGGATGGAAACGCCCTCGACATTTCCTCCAATGGCGGTCAACTCTATCTATCCAGCAACAATGGAGAGGGGGTTATGATGGAACAGTTTAACGGCAATGTCGGCATCGGTAATGACTCCTCCCCGGATTTCAAACTGGAGGTAGTCGGTACGGCCGGCAAACCCGGTGGCGGCCTGTGGAGCGACGCTTCCGACAAACGCCTGAAAACCGACGTGGAGGATTTCCGGGATGGCCTGGAACAGATCCGTCAGATCCGGCCGGTTTGGTACCGGTTCAAAGGCGATTACAATATGCCGACCAGAGAGCGCTATGTCGGCGTTATCGCCCAGGAAATGCAACGGGTGGCGCCCTATACCGTCACGCCTTACCGCGATACGGATGAGAAGAGCGGCGTCAGTAGCGAGTTCCTCAGCTATAACGGCACCGCCGTGATCTATATGCTCGTCAATGCCGCGCAGGAACTGGCGGAGCAGAACGATGAACAAAAAAAGACCGTGCATCAATTGCGGACCGTTGTTGAGGAACAGCAACAGCAGATCGAGGATTTGCAGGACATGGTCCGGCAATTAGTAGCGGCCAATCAACCGGCCGTACAGGAACTGGAACTCCACAAGTCAGCCGAACTGTCCCAAAACCACCCAAATCCCTTCCACGCCACCACTACCATTGATTACTTTTTACCGACAGACGCCGCAAATGCCCGGCTGGAGGTCTACAGCCTGGGCGGGCAGTTACTGACGGTGCTTCCTCTGACGGAAAAAGGGAAAGGCCAGGTGCAGCTCAAAGCGGGCAGCTTTCCGGCGGGTACCTACCTGTATTCCCTCATCGTCGGTAGTGAAGTACTGGATACCAAACGAATGGTGCTGACCCGGTAGAGATTATCTGCCGAGCGGCATAACCGGGCTACCTGATCTGATCTTTGAAATTGAGGTAAACCAGCCGAATTTGGGAAACATGAATCACCCCGAATTTTATAAAGGCGGTGTATAACCTCAGAGAGGTCGAATATTCGTAGAATTTAGCCTGGACAAGCGTTTTCCGACCTCAGGGAGGTCGCACATTTACCACATTGCTCCATGTTGTGCGACCTCCCCGAGGTCGAAACCAGCATTTCGACTATTTTTCTACGAATGTTTAACCTCTACGAGGTCATTTTTGAGTCCTGAAAAAATTCAGGATGACTGATGTTTTAGATAGCAATTCATAAACATTTTGAGCAGAGGAAACAGCTGATCGTAAAGTGCCGGGGTCAAAATGAGCCTATGCCCCCTGCCTGTCCCGGAATGCCGTAGGGCTTTCGCCAAAAACTTCCCGGAAACACTGGGAGAAATAAGCGGGGGTCTTAAAGCCGGTGCGGAAGGCAATTTCCGATACCGTTAGCGAATCGTCCGCTAACAGTTCTTTTGCCCGTTGCAGTCGAACGTGGCGGATGTACACCGCAGTGGACATGTCCGTCAGTGCCTTGATCTTGCGGTAGGTCTGGGAGGGGCTCAGGTGCAAATGTGCTGCGAGGTCGGCGCCCGAGAAGGATTCGTCTTCCATGTGCTCCAGGGTAATACTTTCGGCCCGGGCGATAAAGGCATCCACCGGGTCGGCGGGCAGGGGTTCATCCGGCTTATGTCCGCTTAGCGCAGTGGTGTATTTTAGCTGTAAAGTAGCCCGAAGCGCCAATAATTGATCCAGGCGCGCCAGCAGTTCTTCTTTAGCAAAGGGTTTGATCATATAGGCGTCCGCTCCCTGGCGGATGCCTGTGACTTTATCCGTAACGGTGGCCCGGGCGGTCAGCAGGATGATGGGGATATGATTAGTGCGCTCATCATTTTTCAACCGCTCACATACCTCAAAACCATCCATTTCGGGCATCATTACGTCCGAGATGATGATATCCGGAATGTGTTCGACGGCCAGTTCGGTCCCCTTTTTACCATCCGGAGCGTACAGCAGGCTGTATTGTCCAACCAGACAGTGCTGTAAATATTCCGCTACATCGGCGCTGTCTTCGATAATGAGAACGGAGGAAAGCTCGGCTGAAGTCTCCTTCGGCAAAACGGTCACCGGGGAACCTGACGCCTCTGTTTCTTTCGGCCTTAAAACAGGAATTTGCTTACTGAGCATGGGGGCCTTACGGGTTTTCGGTATTTGAACCCAAAATGTACTGCCCCGGCCGGCCTGACTATCGACACCGATCCGCCCTCCCATTTGCTCCACCAGTTCTTTGGTGAGCGTCAGCCCGATACCAGTACCGCCAATGGTCGACTCTTCGGTCGATTGGACCTGATAAAAGCGTTCAAAAACAGCTTCCTGTTCCTGGGTAGAAAGGCCGATCCCGGTATCTTTTACTTCCAGGTATAAAAACGACTTTTCCAGTTCCCGGGCTAGTCGGAAACGAACGCTCACCTTCCCGTTTTCCGGCGTAAACTTGATCGCATTGGAAATCAGGTTCGACAAAATGATGGCTATCTTTTCACTGTCGACATCCATAACCAGCGTGTCAATTTCCGAATCGACACAAAAATCGATTCGCTGCGACTTCGCCAGGGACTGGAAACTTTCACAAACGTATTTGATGTAGGGAACAATGTCCATCTGCACGAACTGCAAGTGCATTTTGCCGTGTCTTAATTTATCCAGTTCCAGCAGTTCATTGACCAGCTTTAAAAGACTTGCTCCGTTGCGTTTGATCATTTCGGCAGCGTGGAGCGTTTTCGGCCGGTCTTCATTCGTGGATTGTATCGTCTCCGACATCCCCAGGATCACCGTGATCGGTGTACGAAACTCGTGGGTGATATTCGCGTAAAAGCGCGATTTAAAAGCATCCAGTTCCTGCAACCTTCTCGCTTCCTCCCGGGCCAATTGGCGGGAAAGGTGAAAACGATATAGCGCATACAGCAGATAAGTGGCCAGCAAAATATAGATGAGAATAGCCCAGCCCGTTTTCCACCAGGGGGTGGCAATGTTAAGATCAAAGGTGAGTATTTCGGGATTCCACTGTCCTTCATTATTGGCGGATCTCAGTTTAAAAGTATAATCCCCGCTGGGCACATTCGTGTAAAACACTTCCCTCCGGTCCTGAGTGTAGACCCAGTCCGGATCAACGCCTTCCAGTTGATAGGCGAAGGAGTCTTGCATCGGCAGGGTGAAGTTAATATTCGAGAACCGGATCGAGAAGAAATTCTCCTGGGGAGCCAGGTCGATCTGCGACAGGAGGTGTAAAGGCGCTTCCGTCGCCAGGGGCCGGTCAAATACGGCAAAGCCTTCGAGATAAGGAGCGGGAAGCTGTTCATTCAGCAAAAGCGAATCGGGATGAAAAAGCTGAAAGGCTCCGGGTTCGCCAAAATACATACGGCCGTCGTCCAGTCCATTTAAGCTAACGGCCCGGTCGGAAAGTCCGTAGGTTTTATCAAAAGTTCGAAAACTCCGGGTCTGGGGGTTGAAACAGGATAGCCCCGTAATACTACGCAGCCAGAGGTTTCCCCGCTGATCGGCGGCACCGCTCCATAACTGGTTTCCCCACGGCAGATCAATTACCTGTACAATGCCGGCTTCCGGATGGTCAGGAGAAACTTCCATCAAACCGTGGTGATCACTGAGGAACCACACCCGCCCGTTCGCATCCTCCAGTACGTCTACAAAATCAATGATGGTAGCAGTATCCTGCAGGGCCCAGGGATAATTGTAGATCGTATCGCGTGCGTAGTCGTACACACTGAAACCAGTAATCGAATTGATCCACACATTTCCGCGCCGATCTTCAACCAGATGGCTCAGACTGATGTAATGATCGGGATACAGTGTATCCTGTAGTTCCTCGACGTAACGGATCTTCCCAGTCGACGTCCACCGGATCAGACCGTGATCACGGGAACTGAACCAATAGGAACCATCCGAGTGTTCCAGAAATACATCGGCGCTTACCCGCGGATCCGGCCAGATATCCAGAGATTCCATTTTGTGGCTCCCCGGGTCAAATAAGTGCAGGCGGTGTTGATTGGTCAATAAAAGAATCTTTCCGTTACTCAGGGGATGCAGGGAAGTTGGAAAGATACGACCGGACTCTTCCAGAGCCGGAATTTCGAATACGGACCAATCCCTCTCCTTTTCGTCATAACGGTAAATACCTTTCCCTCCATAGACCGCTAACCAAAGCGCGTTCCTTTTTTCATCCCGTGCGATCGATTTTACGTCACCACCCAATTCCGGGATCAGATCCGGCGGGAGTTGATGTTCGGTAAATTGCTGCAAAAGGGGATCAAAAAAAGTAAAAATATCCTGGGACCAGGTATAGATGCGCCCCTGATCATCGACATATTTACAACCGTAGATCAGGAAGCTCTGGTAGTCATTTTCCAGATACTTCCCCAAAGTCCAGCTATCCAGATGTAGTTTTTGGATACCTCCCGCACTCGTTATCCACAGCGTCTTTTCGTCTACGGGGACAATGGCGTCGATCAGGCCGTGGTGGCGATCCTTGAGCAGACCGGCCGGCTGGGAAAAGGTCTGAAGTTCCGGATCAAAACGCACCACTCCCCCACCCCAGGTACCCAGCAGTAAAAATCCCGTGGGGTGCTGATAGATCGTACGGATACTGTTGACCGCATTATTCAGATTTGCTCCCAGGTCAAAAAAGAAACGGCGAAATTCATGAGTGATCACATTGAAGCGCAGCAGACCGGAAATGCTTCCGATCCAGAGTATGGAATCGTTATGAATATCCTTTCTACGGGAAAGCAGGGTGTTCACCCGCTGCACGCCGACCTGCTCCTTTTCTTCCGGGAGGATCGTATAGGTTAATTGCAGTAAGGTATCCCGCTCAAACGGTCGGAAAGCCAATCCTACCCCCTACCCATCCATAAGCCTTCGGTATCGACCTGCAACCAGTTGACATGTCGGTTGAAGTGTCCTTCTCCGCCCGCAAAGGTCGAACAAGTGTAGGTTTCGAGGTCCAATTGCAGGATGCCGTATCCCCAGGTAGCCAGCCATAGTACCTGTCGATCCCCGTCCAGCCAAATATCACGAACAGATTCGACCTCGTCTCCGTCGACGCACAAAGGGATCCGCGTAAAGGCAGCCCCGTCGAAACGCAGCAAACCGCCCCGGCCGCCGATCCACATAAAACCGTAGTCATCTTTGACCACAACGCTGGTACTTTCCAGCGGATATCCGTTTTGTTGGCTGTAGGTGACCGGATTGTGGAAATAGGTGTACAGTGCGGCTGCCCCTCTGGAAGACGGTCCCAAGTCCACTGGTATTTGGGCTGGAAGGTTCCCCGACCAAAACGGCAGGAAAAGTAAAGACACGCAGAGCATCTGACGAGCAATAAGCTGCATTAAGATTGATTTACCATTCACTTTCGTTGAGATGGGGCTCCCGTGTAATACTTTGGGAAATTAGAATTTTTTGGCGGATTTGTAAAATTAGTCTTGCTCACCTGACTACTTAGCCGCGATCTTCGCCGGAAAAAAGATCCACCAACAGCATGCCCACCTCCGCCGGATGCAGCGACGGGCCATCTAGCGTCGGCAAAGTAAGCGGATAGTGTTCCGCAAAACTTGCTGAGCAGAAAACACATAAAGAACTATATCCATATGTTCCACAGGATCACGACTTTAGCTAAATAAATGTGTACTCTGGTCCTCTACATTGCCATCTTATATTTATTTTCACCGGGGACCGATCATTTGCTACTTCAAATGCGTTCAATAAATTGGGAATCAGCCCGAATGGAGTAAACCGCCTTATGGTCGAAGACGAACAGAGTTCAAATTACAGATTCAGACGCCTGTCCAGGATAATACTGGTCATTGTGACGGCCATTTTTTTATTGCTGGTCATCGGCTGGCATATCCTGCGATCCGACCATAAGTTCGTCATTCGTAAAGTCCAGGAAACTGCCCTGTCCTATTTTGATATCCACCTCCAGCTGGAAGGTTACCGCCTGGAATGGGCCAGTCCCTACCCGCTCATTCGCTTTCAATTACGCGGCCTGAGCATCGCTTCCAAAAGAAACCCGAAGATAGAAACGTTGCGGATCAACCGCGCCATGTCGGAATTCAATCCCTGGGATCTGATAACCGGTGATTTCCAGGCTCATCCGTTCAAACTGGATAGCGCGTGGGTCCATTTGTACAATGACTCTCTACAACAACAGGAGTACGAAAAACTGGAACGCCCGCGTGGCGGCCAGGGGGTGAGCTTTGAGCTCAGCGAGCTGCCGGCGATCAGCGCCAACTATCTGGATTTTCACCGCGAAGACAATTACCGCCACAAGTGGCAATGGGTAAAGTTCAGCCGCTTACAGATGGAACCGCGGCCCAATGAAAAAGACGAATGGTGGCTGTATGTAAAAACCGACAGCCATTTTGAAGGCCTGGTATTCAAAGAAGCCGACGGCGGCTTCCTGATGGATACGCCCGCCCGTATGGAAATGGAATTTGCGGTGACTGACGACGGACATACGCTGCAGTGGGAAAATTCGAAACTAACCGTAGGTCGCAATACCTTTAACCTCCGGGGACAGTACCACTGGGCGGATACCAACCAGATCCAGTTGCAGATCAGCACCGACGGCATTATGGTAGACGAAGCGCTGCCGCTGCTCTCCGACAAGCTCAACACCACTCTGGGTGGCATTCAGGTGGATCAACCCGTTCGCACGGACTTTTCTTTATTTAATCTGATCGTTCCGGATCGGAAAGAAGCTATTGAAGTGGAATTCCTTACGCGGGACGCTACCATCCGGTACCAGGGCACGGACCTGACCTCGGCCGCCGTCAGCGGTACTTTTTCCAATGATTGCGATCAGGACGGCCTGGGCGACCCGGTCACCAGCTGCATCAATCTGCACCAGGTGGACGGAGATATATTCGGAGTGCTGCCTACCCAACTGCAGGGCGTGATCAACAATATGGAAGATCCGCAGGTGGAAGCGGCCGGCCGCATGGACATTGACCTGCCGCGCCTCAACGTGCTGCTTGCCGAAAAGAACAAAGCAACGTTTGCCTCCGGTCAGGCCATCGTGAACTTTCGTTACGATGGTTCCCTGCTCAGCGCCATCGACGCCCCCTTTGAAGACCGCAATGTGCGGGTGGAAGGAGACGCTATTTTCAACGAGATCACCCTGGCCACCGCCGATCGCAGCATCAGTTCGCCTTCCTTGTCCGGTTACCTTTCTTTCGATCAGCGCCAGACCCTTCTGGAAGATATCGACCTGAAATGGATGGGGGCCAATATCCAGCTCAGCGGCCAGATCAGCAATCTGCCGGAGTTTTTCTTTTACGATGACCAAACCCTCATCAGTAACCTGGGACTGCATTTTGACCAGCTCGACCTGAACCGCTTTTCCCGGACCGGCACGTCCCAATCCACCGGCAAAAAAAGCCCGGCACCCGACGGGCAACGCATGGAAGAAATTGCCCGGCAGCTCGCGAATAACGTCAACGGAAGCATGCATCTGCGGATCGATAAATTGATCTATGATACTTTATACCTCACCGATCTGACCACCCGGTTCCGCCTGTTTACGCTCCGCCGGGAGGACTATGCGGATTCATCGATGGTCCGGATGGATAGTCTGCGGGCCAATTTCATGGGCACTGCCCCTATATTCGCCAGCCTGAAGGTATCGCGGGAAGCGACTCCGGAGGTGGAAGCCATTGTTGAGTTACCGATCGCCGTGCGGGCTGCCAACCAGTTCCTGCCTCCGGAAATGAAGATCACCGCGGGGCGGGCCAGAGCTGATCTGGTGGCCCGGGTGCCGCTGCGCTCGATATTTGAGCAACAGCAATTACCGAATGACCTGCGTTACGAAGGCAATATCGTTCTGACCGGCATCGAACTGGCCAAATCTGACTGGTCCGAACAGGTCCGGAGCATTTCCGGCCCCATCCGATTCGACAGTGAACAACTGCTGCTGGAGGACATCCTGTTTGACTACCGGGGCGAACCGTTCACCTTGACGGGCACGATTCGGGACTATGCCCCCTTCATCCGGGCCGCAGATCAAAAAGCAACCATAGACCTCCGGATGAACGGACGATCCCTTGACCTGCGTAAAGGGAGCTCAGCTAACGCATCGACTACAAAGGGTAGCAGCAAGATGCTCTCTCCGCCCGAACTGTTCCGGTCATTGGAAAAAATATACGATTACGGGACGGGAGCCGTTCATCTGGATCTGAATCAGGTATTGACGGATCAACGTACCATCCAGCCCTTTCAGGTCACCGGCCGTATCCTCCCGGACGCCGCCGGACCGGATCAATACCAGTTCCGGGTAGACAGTTTTAACCTGGGTTTGGAAGCAAATAACTATTTCAAAGGCAGCGCCGTGATCGAACACCCGGACGAGCCGGTGATCACCGCCCGGGTAGATGCCCGCCTGGATTTCCACCAATTGGGTCAACTGCTTCCCTCCAAATATATCGAAATGAGGTCCGGGGAATTCCTAATGGACCTGCAATACCAATCCCCACTCTACGATACCCTGAACGCCAAAAATTATCTGCTTGAGGCCAATATTGACGGGAACGCCCAACTGGTCAACGGCGAGTTATTTTACAACTACCGCGATTTCTCCTTTAAGAACCTGACCGGCGATTTCCATTTCGATCAAAAGGCGCTCTACATCAAAAAGCTCGCACTGGAAGTGAACGGCAACCAACTCGTCGCGAGTGGGAGATCCAACGAATTTTTCTCCTTCTTTGTCCTTCCCGACCAGCAGGCGCATATCGCTCTGGACGTCCGTTCGCCCCGATTTGATTTTGGTGGCTTCACCGCTCCGCATGGCCTGGGCAAAGACACCCTGCGCACGCTGCGCAAAGCCTCTAAATTGCTGGCACCGCAGATCACAGGGGTGCAAACGCCCGACACCACCAATACCCTCAAGCAAACCGTCGGCTACATCGACCAGTTACTCGACCGGGGTACCGTTGAAATGAGCACCGACTTTCAGGAAGTGATTTACGAAAACTTTTCGGCCCACCGGGTCGGGGGTCGCATTTCGCTCGCACCGGACAGTGTTCAGTTGCACAATCTGCAGATGGACGTCGCCGACGGCACCTTCAGTATCGCGGGGCTCATCTCCAATATCGTCCGCCACGAACCGAAGATGGAAGTCTCCATCGAAATGGATGAGAACAACGTTCGCGAGATCTTCCGCCAGTTCGATAACTTCGGCCAGAAAGAGCTGGGCTATAAAAACCTGGAAGGGCTGATCTCCGCCAACCTCGACATCCAGGCTGACGTGAACTCCAACTATTCCATCCTGCCGGAAAGCATCAGCGGGGATATGAAAGTCAAACTCGCCGGCGGCGAACTGGTGGATCTGAAACTTTTTGACAAACTCTCGGGCTTTCTGTTCCGCAAACGAAAAATGGAACACGTCATTCTCGATACGCTGGAACTCAACGCGCATATCCGCGGCAGTGACGTTTACGTGGATAATTTCTACCTCCACTCCAGTCCTTTCGATTTTAAGGCCATCGGTCGTTACAGCCTCGGCGCAGATAAAAATACCCGGGTACTGTTCACCCTGCCGATCGGTAACCTCTTCAACCGGCACGTTTCTCTGGAAGAGATGCAGGAAGGCGATTCCAAACGCTTCCATCTCATCAATATCCTGATCGAAGCCCGCTACAAAAAAGGGAAAATGCGTTTCATCTGGAAGCCATTTGTGATCAGTAGAAAGAAATACCAACCGGAAGAGTAAGCGGGCAATTCATCATTTTCTCACTTTATTTTTTGCTGGAAATGGCCGAAATGCCGTATTTTGCTGCTCTTTTTTGCCCCAATATATCAGGATTCAACTATGATGCCTGCTTAAATGGGCCCCATCCCCTGGGGATTTAATCCCCACTAAAATATTTTGTAGCAGATAGTGGCATTGTGAAATGGAGCTATTGAGCGCGAAAATGCCAACGCCTGGGACCTGAGCTACGGCCTTTGTATTCCAGCGAGTTGGCCAATTAAAATTATTCATTTTCGGCCTGTTCTCCCGTCACCGTCAGCTATTACCTAACCCTATATTTTATTGCTTAATGGTCGTTGACCGCGGCACTACCGGCATTTTCTTCCGCAAGGTGGCTGCCTGACCTGATGCGATCTTAACCTTAGTACAGAGGGCTCCTTGGGGGCGCTTGCAGGCGGATATAATGGACAGCTTGAGCAAGGAATTAAATAATAGGTAGAGGCTCTGACCGGGCAGAGAAGAGATTTTATCAGCTTACTTTTGGTATCACATTTTTAAGTTAAAAAAATGAACAGGGATCAGATAGTCGTTGGCATAGGTGCCTCCGCCGGTGGACTGGAAGCGATCAATGATTTTTTTGATAATATGCCACCGGATACCGGAATGGCCTTTGTGCTGATCCAGCACCTTTCACCCGATTTCGAAAGCCTGATGGACGAACTGCTGGCCAAGCACACCAAAATGCCCATTCAGGTTGTTAAGGAAGATACCCCCGTCCGACCCAATCATATCTACCTGATTGATCGTGGCAGTAATATCATCATCAAGAACAAAGTTTTAAAGCCCGTGGGCCGGGTAGACCGTACCCAGGTCAATATGCCCATTGATGAATTTTTCCATTCACTGGCCACCGATCGTCAGAAATACGGCATTGCCATTATCCTTTCCGGTACCGGAACGGACGGCAGCCGGGGCATCCGGACGGTTAAGGAAAATGGAGGCCTTATCTTCGTCCAATCGCTAAAATCTGCGCGTTTCGACGGGATGCCAAAAGCCGCCATTGATACCGGTCTGGTAGACAACATCCTCTCCCCGAAAAAAATAGTAAGCGCCCTGTCCGACCTGTCCACCAGGATCCACGCCAGTGTCGATCCTCCCCTCCCCCGGAATGAATCTTCGGAAGAGATCGTAAATGATATCCTGCGGGATATACTCCGGGAACAGGGATTCAACTTTTTGCCCTACCGCAAAACGACTATCTTTCGCCGCATTGAAAAGCGCATGCTGCTGGCCCAGCAGCCCAATCTGCAACAATACGCTGCGTATCTCCGCAAGAACAAGGAAGAGATGGAAATTCTCGCCAGGGAATTCCTGATCGGAGTTACCAAGTTCTTCCGGGACCCCGAGGTGTTTGAATACCTGAAAGAAGAGATCATTCCCCGGATCTTTGCCGATCGTAAAAATTCCGAGAGTGTACGCGTGTGGGTAGCCGGATGCTCCACCGGTGAAGAGGCCTATTCGCTGGCCATTCTTATGGAAGATTATCTGGAGACCCACAATCTTCGGCGGGAATTTAAAATCTTCGCCAGCGACCTGGATCAAAATGCGATCCGTACCGCTAACCGGGGAACTTTTCCGTCGCAGATCCGGAATGACGTCCCGGCACAGTACCTGAGCCGGTATTTTGAGCATTTGGATAACGGGCGTTTCCGGATCGTCAAACAGGTAAGGAAACACATCGTATTTACCGTACACGATGTATTACACGATCCGCCCTTTATCAATATGGATCTCATATCCTGCCGTAATCTGATGATCTATCTGGAACCACCCGTTCAGCAACGGCTGCTCCAGAATTTTCAGTTCGCACTGGTCTTTAAAGGATTTTTGTTGTTGGGTCCGAGCGAAGCTCTGGGGCAGATCTCCAATTCCTTCAAACAGGTCCAGGAGGGGATCAGTCTCTTTAAAAATCTGAGCCATGGCAAGGCCAGCTCCTTGCAAATGAAGGGAGGCCTGGTGGGTAAAGTCGGCTCCCCGCTGCGGCATAATTTACCGCAAAAGATCCAGAAGCAACAACCCGTAAGCTCACCACCGACCAATGAAAGTCTGGTGGACATGTTGCTCGACCGCTATGTCCCGACCAGCCTGGTGATCGATCAGGAACTCAATCTGCTCTACGCCAACGGCGATTTTGAGGACCTGCTCCAGTTTCCGCGGAGCCCGCAACTCTTCAACCTGGAAAATATGACGGGTAATGAAGAAGTGCTCTTTTTCAAGAACGGGATCCACCGCATAAAGGACGCCGGCGAATCGATTCTTTTTAAGGATGTGAGTTTTCGGAAGAAGGACAAACAGTACACGGTAGACCTGCGCTTCGACAGTGCACATGATCCGGGCCGCGCGGAACCGGTATACGTGATCGAGTTTCTAAGAAAGGAAGAAGCAGACGAAAAAACGCAACAGGTCGTCGTAGCGGATAAGGACAATTTCTTTGAGGATCAGTTACGGACGCTCCAGATCGAATTACAACAGACCCGCCACGAGCGCAACCTACTGGTAGAACGCCTCGAAACCACCAACGAAGAACTGCAGGCCTCCAACGAGGAACTCATTGCGGCGAACGAGGAGATGCAAAGCACCAACGAGGAACTCCAATCCGTCAATGAGGAACTCTATACCGTCAACGCCGAACTGCAGGCCAAGGTCATTGAACTCACCGAGATCAACAATGACATGGACAACCTCTTCCGCAGCACGGACATCGGTACCATTTTTATCGATCGTACGCTGCGGATCCGGAAATTTACGCCGGCTATTGCTAATCAGTTCCAGTTGCAGGAGCAGGACCTGGGGCGTCCCATCACGGCCTTCGTCAGTTTATTGAAGCATGTCGACTTCGTAGAAAAGATGGAGTGGGTGATGCGGCACAACGAATACCTGGAAGAAGAAGTCGTCAGTAAGGATGATAAAGTCTATCTAATGCGCCTGACTCCTTATCTGGTGGATGGGAAGGTGGATGGCGCCGTTGCTACTTTCATCAATATAGATCAGATGAAGGAAGCTTCTTCCAAGCAAAAGACGACCGCCCAACAGTTCAAAGCGATCTTTCAGAGCTCGGACAGTTTTATCAGTGTGATCTCCCCGGATGGCATTTTACAGGATATTAACCGGGCCCCGGAAGGGATGACCCAGCAAAAAATGATCGGGGATAATTTTTTCGAAATCGCGGTACCCAAAGCCGGTAGAGCCAAAGCCCAGTCGGCATTTAATAAAAGCCTGGAAACCAAACAGGTCGTCGATTTCGATTTTTCCATTCCCGATCCTACCGGCAGTATCCGGCACTACACCAACAGTATGGTGCCCATTCTGGAAGATGGAAAGGCCGTTCGGATCCTGGGTGTTTCCAAGGATATTACCCAGATCAGGGAAATTGAGAGGAATATTCGCCTGAGCGCTGCTATCTTTTCCAATATCTTCCGGTACGCCAACGAGCATATCATTATTCTTTCGACGGAAGGAGAGATCCTCGACATCAATTTCACGGATGCCGGATATAACAAATCCGAGATCCTGGGAAAGAATATAACGGAGATCGCAGCGGAAGGGGGGAAAGAACAGGCCGAAAAAGAACTGCGAAAAATTCAGAACGGCTCCAACTTTACCTCTTACGAAACCACTTTCGTGGCAGAGGACGGCACGCGTTACTGGTACCACAATATCATGACTCCCGTATTCGAGAACAACCGGATCGAGCGCATCATTCTCATTTCCAGGGACATTGGAGATTCCAAAAGACTGGAGTCAGAACTCAAGCGGGACAACCTGCAACTTGAGGCCCTGATCGAAGAAAACGGGCGCGAACTGCAGCGGAAAAATAAGGAGCTCGAAAATATGAACGGCTTCATGGATAGTTTTGTGCACGGTGCCGCCCACGACCTCCGCTCACCTTTGCTCAATATCCAGGGATTTCTGGAATTATTACCGGAAGTGGAAAACCCGGAAGAACTGCAGTCCATTTACGTCGAACTCAACCAGGCGGCTTCCCGCATGGAAAGGGTACTGGGCGGCCTGGTCGAACTCATCGAGTTTTTACGTAAGGGAGGGCCCAAACCCAAACTGATCCATCTGAAGAAACTCGTTAATCAGACGATTGCGGACCTCAGCCCCCACCTGATCAAATCCGGAGGAAACATCACCAAGCAGATCCCGGCCGGGATCACCATCAATTATATTGAAGCCTATTTGCACAGCATTGTCTACAATCTGGTGCACAATGCCATCAAATACCGCTCGGTAGACCGCCCGCTGGAAATTAAGGTAAGCGCCGTGGAAACCGACGACGATCTGATCCGGTTCACAGTCAGTGATAACGGGATCGGAATGGATCTCGAGAACTACGGACATTTTCTCTTCGAGCCCTTTCGCCGGCTTACCGCTCAGCGCCAGGGAACGGGTATTGGTCTGAGTATCATCAACAATGTGGTCAGCAAGAACGGCGGGCACATTGAAGTGGAGAGTTTACCGAACCGCGGGAGCACTTTTCACGTTTTTCTCAAACCATACGACACTGAAAAATAGACACTATGCACCGCATTTTTTTCGTTGATGACAGCAGTACGGAACAAATGTTTTTTAAACTACTGGTACGTATCAAAAAACTGCCTCTGGAGGTAGAGACCTTTTTCAATCCGATGTCGGCCCTGGAGGCTCTGGAAGCCAAATCCAAAGAAGAGTGGCCGGACGCTATCATCTCCGATATCAAAATGCCGCTGATGGACGGTTTTCAATTTGCCGATGCCTTCCAGGACAAGTACTTCTCCCAAAATCCCAGCATGCTATTTTTTTTGTGTAGCTCTTCCATCCGGTCCCAGGATACCGAACGGGCAGACAGCCACCCCGCCATTAGCTGCTACCTCGAAAAACCGCTGAATGAAGATAAGATCAACGGGCAGATCATTTCCCGACTGAAACAAAAGACTTTCTGAATGCCAAATCTATACAACCTCTAAATCAACTCCATCTTGAACTCCGACTACATTAGGGAACTATTCGAAAATGACCGCAGGAGCCTGCTCAAGTACTACCGGGCCTTTCTGCAGGAACTCGGGGAAATGACCACTGAGCTCGAACGGGCCGCAGCATTGCGGGATTACCAGACCTTCCGGGATGCCGCGCACAAAACCAAAACCTCTCTGCAACTTTTTAAAGCGGACCGGCTGCGGGAAGTTTTACAAATGACGCGTGAAGTTTACCAGAATGGAGATTGGACACAATTGCCGGAACTGCAGCAGGAACTACTTCGGGAACTGGAAAATACCCGGGCTTTTCTTCGGGATGAAATGAAAGTATGGGAAGAAAGTAATGGACCACAGTAGGGAAGATCGAACTTGAAACTAGCTGGTGGATGAAATCGGCGGGTACAGGTCGCTCTCTAAAATCAGGGCAAAAAAAAAAGCCCCCGTCGGGGGCCTTTTAACAAATCATAATCTCATGAAAAAATAAGACGACCTAATTCTTTATCTTTAACTGTGGGTTTAGTATCAATTTTAAAAAATCGGTTTTTGGGATGACCTTTTGTTTTTGTTTCTCACATCCTCGTTATTTCCTTCTGACAATACAAATATGCACCCCTTTCCACTTAGAACAAAAGACAATAATTGGGATTTGTTGAAAAAACATTGCCATTTTTTATTGATTAAAATTCATAATTTCATAAAAATCAATACTTTAACAACCTTAAAATGTTGATGAAAAATTTTATTTTATCAGCCATTTCTCGCAAAAAAAAATTATTTTTTATTGATTTTGGCCTAAAAGACAGGATTTCAGTCATTTAAAACGGCCCGGATAAGTTCCTTAAAAAGGGAAATTCCACTACTGATCAGGGCTTCCGGAAAGTCATAATTGGGATTATGGAGCACCGGCGTATCCATTCCGGCTCCCAAACCGAACATCGCTCCCCGGTATTTTTGGGCAAACCAGCCAAAATCCTCTCCAAATTTAAAAGGGACATGCTTGCGGATCAGATCCAGGCCGCCGGCCAGGGCCGCGTTCACGATCAGATCATTGGCTTCTGCGTTGTTCGGGCTGGCCGGAAAGTGATCGAAATAATCAAGAGTTGTTTCCAGGCCATAGTCTCCGGCGATCCCGGCCACCAGTTGCTCCAGTTTCCGAACCAGTTCATCCATCTTTTGCACGGTCCAGGTACGCAGGGTGAAATGCAACTCGCCCGCTCCCGCCGAGATCCCGTAATCCGGTTGGCCCATCGTGGTGTAGACGGGCGTGACCAGCGTAAAGTCCGGATGCGCCGGGTCCGGCACGATCCATTCCCGGATCCGGTTGGTGATCTCGGCCATCGCCCAGGCCGGATTGCGGCCGTTTTCCGGTTCAGCGGCATGGGCCTGCAGTCCCCGGAATCGAATTGCCACACTGATCACACTGGCGGAAAACTGTCCTTCCACCCGGATCACCTGGTGAAGGGGAAAACCGGGAATGTTGTGGAGCGCAAAAACGTAATCGGGTTGCAATGCCCCGAATTTAGGATCCTCCAGCATCGCTTTGGCTCCCTGACCGTTCTCTTCGGCCGGCTGGAACAGCAAGACCACTTTTCCCCGGCTTAACCGACAACGTCGCAACCACGGGGCCAGTCCCGCCACGATGGTCATATGCCCGTCGTGACCACACTTATGGGATACACCCGACCGGCGGGAACGATACGCCAGATCATTCGGTTCATCGATCGGCAAAGCATCCAGCTCGCAGCGGATCACAATACAGGGTCCGGGCTCGCCGAATTCATAAACCGCCAGAAGACCGTGCCTCCCTACCCTTTCCACCAGCGTATCGGGCGGGTAAGCAGCCAGGAACTGCCGGATACGACCGGCCGTTTCCACTTCCGCTCCCGACAGCTCCGGGTGACGATGCAGGTCCCGCCGGAGCTGGATCAGTTCTTCGGGTACACTGGTCACCATTGCACTTCGTAGGTTTGGACCGCCGTACCGGTACGACCGTCGGCCGTTCGGGCCACCACCCGGATCAAAAAGGTTCCCAGATCGTCCGACTGGGTAAAACGCAGACCGGCAGTTCCGTTGGCAGCCGGCAAGGTAGGATTCCAGTATAAATTAGACCGGAAATCCGGCCGTCGGTCGGTCGCCTGGTCGGAAGCCGGTTCCCGGGCGGATGCCAGTAATCCGTCAATTCGAAAAATGCTGTTTTCGTCCGGCTGCGGTACCTGTAGATTAGGAATACTGGTCTTCAGCACCGCGATCCCGTTGCTGCCGACCTTCCCGAAATACCGGTTCAGATTTAAAAAGTCGAAATAGAGATCGATCGTATCGATCCGGCTCAGTTCGAGTTGCTGGACAAAATCAACATCACGGGTCATTTTGCCGTCCACCAGAAAGATGGGAGTCCCCTGGTAGAAGGCCCGCATTCGCGGATTGGGGTTAAACATTTGGGCGATAAGATTTCCTTCTTTACCGATCCGAAATTTCAGGGGCGTACTTACCTCTGTAAAAAAAGTCGCCATATCCTTGAAGGCCGTATATTCAGAAGGCACGATGCGTTGGTCGGGTTCCACCGGTTTCGGGCGACGCTCCGGCAAGGTCTGCTCCAGATTCATCTCGAGCGTATTGTAGAGCTGATAAATCACCTTCCGGCTGCGGCTCCACTTAAGATAGGATTCAATCTTTTCGTTAAACGGGATTGGCGGTGTGGGGCTCAGTTCGATCCCGTCATCCAGTACCACCCGGAGGCTGTCGTTACGCAGATCGACAAACTGGATATCTGCCGATCCGGTCAGTGTCGGTAGTTCCAAAGCAAAATCACCGGATGCATCCGTTTCTCCGATGATTGTTTCGCCCAGATCGTGCACGTAAGCGCCGAAGCTGATCTCCGCCCTCGGACGCCCGAGCTCATCCGTTATCCGCCCGTTCAGGTACATTCGATCACTGAGGTCGTTGGCTGGAGCCGGAGTGCTGCTGACCGGGGTACTCAGTCCATTGGATCGCCCGCCAAAAAGCCCCGCATCGATCACCGAAACGGATAGATCAGCCGGTACGGATTGCCCGTTGCGATCCGTAACCCGAACCTGAACGGGTATCTCTTCCTGCTTTTGGAATGGTCCCCCGGACTGCTCAATAGTGACCTGCAGTTGTTCGGCCATCGCGCCGGTCTCCGGGATCGGTCCGGCGGCGGGAGGGGATTCCTCTCCGAGGTCATTGTAGACCGGTACGAGGATCTCGGCCAGTTTTATCTTTTTTCGGCTTTCCTGTCCGGTGCCCAGTACCAGCAGGTGATAAACCTGGGAACGAAGATCGTAGGGCAGCTTCAGATAACCGTCCAGCGCAGTTGCTCCTCCGGTTTGCTGGTGGAAAGCGCCTACCGGCTCACCCCCGGCATCCACCAGAGCCGTCTTCAGCGCTACGTCCTGTCCGCTAAAGGCCGGCGGTAAATAAAGGCGATACCGCAGTATATCTCCGGTTACGTAGAGGGGCTTATCCAGATGAAAGACCGGTATCTGGGCGTTCAGAGATGGAGCCAGCGACCATAGCAAAAGAGCCGCAAATAGGTATTTGATTTTCATTTTGTTCATTTTAATCTATCCAAAATGCCGGTTTCTCTTCGCTGCTCTTCGGGTGGTCGAGGCAGTTAAAACACAGATAATTTACCCCGTCCGCGTCCGGTTTGACCAGCGTGGGACACAGGGGAAAGATGCGTTTCTCTCCCCGCTGTACCCGGTAGTGCAGGGTGATCTCTTCCGTTGCGTAGAAATAGCCGAACACTTCCTCTTCCGTATCGACCACGTTCCGAAAATTGCCGGTCACCTTGCCGGCCGGCGATTCAAAAAAATTACCGGATCGATTAACCACTTCACTGATCTTTGCCCAGTACTGATGAGCATTTTCGCTGAGCGATTGCTGGCGCACCGTCAGATAATATCCTTCGTAAAAGCGGTAATCGTAAGGTTCTTCCAGCAGGAAAAAGGATTCCAGTTGTTCGGTTCGGCCGGCATTGCCGTTAAATACCACCACGTTTTCCAGGTTGACTACTTCCCGGATATAGCAGATCTTGGCCTGGGGCGGTATCGGCAGATCCAGAGTGGATTCGGTAATGCGGAATACCCCCGAGAATTCCCACTTTAAGAAAGCCCCCGTCCCGTCCTCCGGGTTGGTAATGGGCGTATTAACCAAAAACCGCAGGAACTCCTGCTCTACGGTATTACCCACATTATTCAGCACCATTCTGGTCTCACTCACCTGGGTTATACCGGCCGGGGTGGGAACCGGTCGCAGCGGTTCCCAATCCGACTGATAGGTCCGCCCTTCCGGAGTGGTAACCGTCAGCTGAAAATTTTCACCGATATCCGGGCTCAGGGGTCCCGGTTGGTTGAGGTCCAGATAATATTCTCCGTTCCTGCGCATGGGCAGCAGCACGGCTTCACCGGCATCCGTCGTCAGCAGTACCTCAGCGCCGATGACCGCTTCGGGAATATCCGCAGCCCGGTAATCGGAAACATTCGTGATCTCCACCAGTACGTATGGCTGATCGGAAGCGACCAGTTTGCCCCTTATAGCGGTACGGGCGGTGACCGATTCGGGTGCTTCCAGGTCGATCTCGGTCAGGCATCCCAACAATCCCCATTGTCCGAGTAGCAGCACGCTCACTACCCGGATAAACGATTTCAGAAAGGTTGGACAATGCATATTCAATATTTTTAGTGGTAATCGATCGATCTTTCCACCAGGGTCAGGACGCGCCGACGCAAAAAGTTGTTCATTCCAGGCATTTGTTGGATTCAACTGCTATTTCCAGTAAGCCGGCTGCTGTAGACTTGCACGCGGATGCGCCGTACAGTCCAGGCAGGCATCATGCATCGGTGACACCTGGGGTGAACAGAGGTAGTACAGAGTCGTTTGTCCGGGACCGGCCCGATAGTGAATCAGTGCTTCCTCGACGGCGTAGAAATAGCCGAAAACCTCTTCGTCTTTATTCTCCGTATGGTGAATGTTGCCCCGGACTTTACCCGCCGGTGCTTCAAAAAGATTTCCGGTGCGATTCACTACCTCTCCGATCCGCTCCCAGTACTGAAATGCTTCCCGGCTCAGGGACTGCTGCCGTACCGTCAGATAGTAGCCCTCGAAGAACCGGTAATCATACAGTTTCTCCAGAAGTAAAAAGTCAGTCAGTTCTTCTTCCCGGGCGGCCGCTCCGTTAAACACGACTACTTTTTCCAGGTTAAGCGGTTCGGAGATAAAGCAGATCCGCGGCAGGTCCTTTGATTCCGTAAACTGGTAGGTTCCGGAAAAACTCCATTTGAGGTAAGCGCCTTCCCCTTCACTGGTGATCGGGGTGCTGAGCTGAAAGCTCAGGAATTCGCGTTCCACCAGATTGCCGACATCGTTCAGCACATTCCGGATCTCACTCGATTGGGTAACCCCCGTCGGTTTGGGCACCGGATGTAACAGATCCCAGTCGGAAAGATAGGTACTGCTGGCAGTAACTACCCGAATACGATAGGACCTTCCGGGTTCCGGCAACAGGCCGTTTTGGGCCTCGCGAAAGCTCAGATAAAATCCTCCGGCTTCCCTTTGGGGAATATCTACTTCGTGGCCCAGATCGTCCATCAGACTGACACTTACCCCTTCCAGGAAATCCGGACCATCCGTATCCTCGAAACTGGAAACATAACTTACCTTCACTTCCACGTAGGAAGTTTCCGAAGTATCTGCAGCGACGACGACACCCCGTATCGCAATTTGATCACCTTCATTATCCGGCACCTCCAGCTCGATCTCACTCAGGCAGCTTCCTAAAAATGCGGACAAAAGCCAAAGTCCCCAGGCCAGTGCCCGGTAAGGGCACACAAATTTTTCAGATGACATGTATGTTCATTTTTTCGTTCAATTCATCAACTAACACCGTGAAGGGTATTGAATACGCAGTTGCTTTCCCAATATCCCTCCAATGGGCTGCCGGGCAGTATACATTTATTCTTCCCAGAATGCCGGACGGATCAGGGTACTCCCTGACCGCAGTAAACAATTCAGACAGGTTGTATCCACACTGGAGATACTGGCTGTCGTCAGCGGACAAAAGGGCATCGGCGGTTCATTCCCCGGATCTACATACAGCCGTACGATGGTTTCGCTGTAGGCATAGAAAAAGCCGAACACTTCTTTTTCCGGCTCGTCTACATTTTGAAAATTCCCCTTGACCTTTCCCGGTGGCGTTTCAAAAAAATTGCCGGATAAGTCTACCACTTTCCCCACTTCCTGCCAGTACCGGAAAGCGCGTTCACTCAACGACTGCTGCCGCACCGTCAGGTAGAATCCATTCGAAAAGCGATAGTCAAAAGGTTCTTCCAGTATAAAGAAATCCCGTAGTACATTGCCGTCGATCCGGCTGCCGTCAAACGTTACCACATCCTCCAACTGCAGTCGCTCCGTTATGTAACAGGTTCTGGCACCGGGAGGAAATGGGCTCGCCACTACGGATTCCGGAAATTTGTAGGTGCCGGTAAATTCCCATTTGAGATAGGATCGATCGTTGCTTCCCGCCGCCACAACCGGAGTGGTCAGCAAAAAGCGGACAAATTCCCGGTTCACTATATTATTCACCTCATTGAGCACATCCCGCCGGGTACTGATGTAGCGCAATTCTGCGGGCTCGGGCGCCGGGTACAGGGTTTCGAAATCCGACACAAAATTTTCACCCGCTGCGGTGGAAACCGATAAACGGTAGGCCCTACCCGGACGCACTTCCACGCCGGAGGTACCCGTTGACAGATCCAGCTCGTAGATACCGGGGCGAACCATAGGCACATCCACACCGCGGTCAAATTCATCGATCAGCACCACGGAGGCTCCCGAAACCGGCTGGGGAATACTGGAGGCATTAAATCCGGCCAGATCCGTGATCCGGATAGACACCCGGGGCATTTCTCCAACGTTCAGGCGGCCCCGGATGGCGATGCTGGTATCAGCAGCTTCGGGTACTTCCAGGTCTATTTCACTCAGGCAACCGGCCACTAACAGTAAGGCGCCCAGCAGCAGTATCCACCAGCTACCCCTGTTCCCACTCCCTTGCATCGCCCTCATATCGTTTCAAAATTGAAGGTCAGGGCCGGGAATACATTGCCCAGCACCGATAGTTTATTGGCCCGGGGGGTATTGAATGGCCGCTGGGTGAAAAATACCGAAAAGGCATTGGCCCGACCGTATATGTTATAAAGCGAAATGGTCCAGCTCGTCTTGACCTTTTTGTTCACTTTATGGCTCTGTCCCATGGTAAAGGCCAGATCCAGCCGGTGATAATCGGGTACCCGTAGCTGATTGCGATCCGAGTAGATCGGCACCACCAGATCGTTCACCTCCACGTACGAACCGATCGGTGCTGTTGTGGGCCGACCGGTACCGTAAATAAAGTTGAAAGTCAGGGTATAGCGCTGGTTGGGCTGAAAATTAAAGACCATGCTCAAATCGTGCGGCTTGTCAAAGTTGCTGGGAAACCAGTTGCCTTCGTTGATCCCCTCCACCTGCCTTTCGGTCCGGGACAACGTATAACTCAACGAACCGTTGACAATACCTTCCCGCTTCCGCACGCTCATTTCCAGACCGTAAGCCCGGCCGATACCGCCCAGTAACTCTGTTTCCAGCTGGTCGTTCATCGTCAGATCGGCAAAGTCCTTGTAATCGAACAGATCGTCGATCAGGCGGCCGTAAGTCTCCAGGGAGGTTTCCCAGTTGTTGTTATCGAAATTCTTGAAATAACCGACAGAAAAGTTGTGGGAGCGCAGCGGGCGGATGTAATCGGTGCTTAACTGCCAGAGACTGTTCGGAGTCGGCGTATTGGTATTCGCGATCAGGTTGATAAATTGGGAAGTGCGGCTGTATCCGGCTTTTACCGAAGCGCTGGGGCCCAGGCGGTAGCGCATGGACAGGCGCGGCTCGAGGCTGGTGTAGGCCGCGATCACTTTGCCGTTATTGTAGCGGGTGGTCGTTACGACATTCTCCCCGCTGGGATTTTCCGGATCAGCGTATTCAAATACCGTTTTCGGGCCGAGAAACTGATAGGCCGCAAAACGCAGACCGCCGGAGATGGAAAAGGCCGGACTCAGCGTCCAGTTGCCGTTGAGGAAAGCCGCCGATTCCAGGCCCTGTTCTTTTTCCAGTTCACCGGGAATGACCTGGGAGAGATTGCCCAACGGACTGATCGCACCGGGTTCTACCTGGTAGAGGATGGAGGAAATGCCGGCGTCCCACTGCAATTCGCGCGAAGGCGTATAGGTCAGTTGTTCCCGGATCTTGTAGTAAGTAATATTGTTGTCCAGTTCGGAAGCATCTGCGCCGTCCAGGTCCAGCTGGGTGCTTTCGTAACGACTGGCGGTAAAGGACAGTTTGGAAAAGAGATCGTCCGAAAAGATCTTTTTGTAGATCGCCTGACCCATCAGGGTATTGTAGTCGAAACCGAAAAGCTCGTTGTAGGTAAAGCGGTCGTGGGAGGAGTAGGCCGCCAGCGAGAGGGTGTTTTTCTCATCCAGCCGGTGGGTGTAGCGAAAATTGAGATCGTAAAACTTGGCGGAACTCCGGCGGATTTCGGGTAGTTTTACAAAATTCAGTACCCAATCCGAATAGCTGCTCCGGAAGCCCGTGATAAAAGAACTTTTTTCCTTAACGACCGGCCCTTCAAAACTCACCTTCGTGGATACCAGGCCCACTCCGCCTTTGAGGCGATAATCCCGGAAACTACCGTCGCGCATCTCCACATTCAGTACCGAGGCCAGGCGTCCGCCGAACTGCGCCGGCAGGTTGCCCTTATAGAGAGTCACGAAACTGATCAGTTCCGTATTGAAAGAGCTGAAAAATCCAAGCGCGTGCGAAGAGCTGAACAGCATGCCGTCATCCTGCATAATGAGGTTCTGATCCACTTCTCCACCCCGAACGTTGAAGCCGATGGCTCCTTCTCCGATGGTGCTTACCCCGGGCTGTAGGAGCAGGCTTTTGACTACATCGACCTCCCCCAGGAAACTGGGTAATTTATTAATGGATTTTACATCCAGCTGCTCTACCCCGATCTGGGTGCTTTCCACGTTGACGTCGAGCGCTTCGGCTTTTACCAGCACTTCCTCCAGATTGACCGCTTCTTTTTCCAAACGGACCCGTAATTCACCATCCCCCAGCACGGCTACGGATTCGATGATCTTCTGATACCCTACGTATTCAATACTCAGATCGTGGCGTCCGCTGGGGACTTCGATCTGAAAATTGCCGTCCACATCCGTAGCCGTACCGGCATTGATATCGGTAAAGAACAAGGTAGCGCCGATAATGGGTTCTTCGGTCTGATTGTCCAGGATCTGCCCGCTGATCCGGGCCCGTCCGGACGGCCGCATGGTCTCCAGGCTACCGATGGTCCGGTCCGGATCCTGATTGCCCGGGTCCGCACCACCGGACAACTGCTGGTCCAGGGCCTGATAGAAATCGGCGGTATAATTTGCGGTCAGGTAATTTGCGGGAAAGATCACAATACCGTAATCCCGATAGATCAGGTATTCCAGCCCGCCGGGGGCCAGCAAGCGATTCATCACCTCCGGAAGCGGAGTTTCCTGAAAGGTAATGCTCACCGGCGCGGACGGCAGATCCTCCGACCGGAAGTAAAAAGCCACGGGATGGGTTGCCTGAATGGTACTTAGTACCTCAGCGGTGGGAGTAGCTTCAAAAGTAGCGGTTATCTTGAGATCTTCCAGGTTTTGGGCGGGGAGCAATACACTGGACATCAGAAGAGCCCCAATTATCAATAACTTGTAAATAGGGTGCATAGGTTGGTTTTTCATTTTCTTTCCGGTTTCCGGCCGGAACATCAGAGCGGCGGCAAGCCGCTTCCGAACTGCGGAAGCAGGACTTAGTAAAGTTAGTTTAAATTCCCAAATTACCACTATCGGGGTCGGCAATTTAGACGACAGGAGTCTGAGAAGGAAAGCTTTAAGGGTACTTTCCCAAAAACGATCGCACCCACTTACCTACCGAATACCAACGGCCGGTCTATCAGAGCAGCAACAGCCCGATCCCCGCAATCAGCAAAACCGTCAGGATCACGATCCGCCGACGGTCGCTTTTGCGTACCTGCTCAATATCCAGCGCTTCTTTCCGGATGATGACCCGGTTGCCCATCAGGACCACGCGCAGCAGGATTGCCGCGATCAGGGCATATACCAGCAGATAGATCTTGTCCATCAGGACCATGTATCCGACATCGGGAAGTGCAGAACTGTAAGATTGTTGCAGGAATACGGCGGACAATAGGCCACCGATCGGCAGGGAGATCCGGGCGTCGATGCTTACCGGATTGATCAGCAATGCACCCAGACTGACACAGATCACGATCAGGAGCGGCAACAGCAGTTTAAGCAGGAAATAATTGAAGGGCCGGCGCAATTGCAGCTCGAATACGAAATTGCTGAAGATGGCTTCCGGTTTTCCGGTCTCGCCGAAATTGATCGGGTAGCGGTGGGTCCGGTTCTCCACCTCGGTGCCCAAAATAGTCCAGCCCGGCAGGACCAGGTCTTCGCGAACGTAGGTGGGGTTCTCTTCCGCCACGTACACCAGCGAGTCCTGGGAATAATCTATATTCTCGATCTGCACATCCAGCGCGTGCTGATCCAACGGGAATCGCTCCAGATCAAAGGCGTGGTAAAAGCGGCCCTCGTAGCGCATACCGTTGTAGAAATAACCGTCTTCCAGTACTTGCGGCTCTTCGTAGAACGGGACCACCGTAGCGCCCCATTTCTCCACGGCGTTGACGAACTCGATATTCATCGGATCCAGTTCCCCTTTCCATTTGAACCAGATGTAGCAATCCACGTAATAGGAATGCTGATTGATGTCCAGATCGTAGACGTTGATCAGGTAAATTCCGGTACGTACTTCCTGGGGCTGGGCCAGGCCCGTACGAGCCGGCAGCAGCAGTATCCACAGGAAAAGGATCTTAGACAGGATAAGGGTCAGCTTCATGGCCTGAAGCTAAAAAAAATCCGTCAGATATTGGAGACCGTTTTACCGGCCGAATGCAGGCCCGCCGGGCTTTAGGAAGCCGGGGGATCAAACATCGCCGTTTCGAAGCCGGAATTGGTCTTGATATCCCGCACAATGGCCTCCATCCAGTTGGCATCCGCCGCTACGGTTCCCTCCCAGTCGGCGGGAGCATAACGACGCATCGCCGGAAATTTCAGTCCGTCGATCGTTTCGTAAGTCACCTCCGTCAGCAACGGTTCGCTACGCCCGTAGGCCATGACGGTGAAGAGGAAATAATCCACCAGTTTGGTATCCGGATTGATGTAGAGGAGGTAGATATCCTGGGCATCGCCCACATTGTCACCAAAAGTGATCTTGACGCGGTGATAATTATTGCCTCGCAGGGTCTGGTCTTCCATCTGCTCGTAATGCACACCGGGGTCCAGCAATTTGTACATCATATTGAGCCAGTAGAAGTTCGTTTTCCGGGAGAACATCGCCCGGTTCACGTATTGGGGCTCCGTCATCAGAGAATCTTTGTAGGTCAGCCAGGCCGTTTCGCCGTCGAATCCCTGGATCACCTCGCCCGGCTGATCGGGCATCAGCGACTGGGTGTGCTCCGTGTATCGGGCCCAGGACAATTCACCGTCGTAAACGTAGCGCTCGGTGGAAACGTCCTGCCGGCCCGTAGCCGGATTCCGGTAGGTATAAGTATACTCGATATCCTGCAGGGAGTGCCATTTATCCAGGCCGCCCATGGCCGCCACCATTTCCCGTACCAGCGCTTTGCCGGGATTGGCGTTAGACGCATCGTCTGCGTTTGCTGTCTGCGCGCTATCGGCGGAGGAATTACAGGCCGCGAAGGCCAGTAGAAACAAAAAAGAAAAGTATGGAGACTTCATAGTTCAGGGTGTTTGCTTTACGCTAATGAACAGCGGACCGGGCAACAATAGTTGTGACCGATCGCTGAATTCGCAGCAAACTCCGGTAAAAAATGCCCTGAAGTAACGCCGCCAGGACATTTCGGCTCTTTTCCCCTACCCGACCAACTGTCCTTTAACCAGCAAACTGGTCCGGATGGCCTGTTCTTTTAAATGCAGAAATTGCTGCCGGGTCTTATCCTGCACGAAGCGCTGAAAATCCGCATCCGAAGGGAAGCTGACCAGGTGGACCTCATAGGGTACTTCTCCTCCCGCTTCGATGACCGAAGCTGCATCCGGCCGGATTCGAAATTCGAGTTTTCCGTTGTAGTGAGCGATCAGCGGGATCGCCCGGGCTTCGAATTCATCCAGGATAGCTTCCCGCCCCGGATAAATGTAGATCAGCTGGGTAAGATAGATCATAAGGGTAGGTTTTGCCGACGGGATCAGGATTCCCGATCGGCCGCCTGGTGACTAAAAATACCCGTCGGTTGTCCATCCAGGCTAAGCTGATTTTTCTGCTCCCAGTATTCGCGGACGCCTTCCCGCCCTCGCTTATCCGCCCAATCGTTGAGCATATTCCGTTCTTCCACGTAGTCCATATAGGGTACGGCCATCCCACAGGAGGTTTGCACCAAATCCACCTCGATATCGAAGAGCTGGCGGGCACCGGTCATGGCGGGGAACAGGCCGATGTACTCTTTCCAGGCTTCATCCTGTTCGTGGTAGGCGCGGGCCGTTCCGTACAGGCGCAGGATGAGCGGTTTGCCTTCAAAGGCGCAAAACATGACCGTGATCCGGTTATTGTTCAGCAGGTGGGCGGCCGTTTCGTTACCGCTACCCGTCAGATTGAGCCACATGACGCGATTCGGTCCCAGAATGCGAAAGCTGTCCGTCCCCTTGGGGGATAGATTGACACGGCCTTCATCGGCGGCGGTGGCTACGAAGAATATTTTCTGTTTTTGGATGAATTCCTGAAGATCTTGGCGGATGTGGTCTAATCTTTTGCCCATGTTCAGTCGGTTTTAGAGCAACAGCAGGTTCCGGCTTGCAGTGGAAACGGGAAATTACCGCTTGCTTTTTAGGTGTGCAATTTGAGTATTAATTCTACTGCTAACAACCCCAAGCGGAAAAAGGGTTCCGCAGAATGAGACTTTAACCCGCCTTTCGGCAAATTTCCCGATCCGGGCCTCTAGCTGAACAGAAATTGACCGGCGCTTATCTACAAAATGGTGGTTTCCTCAATTTTATCCTGGTCCAGTACAATCCCAAAACCCGGCGCCGTCGGCAGCGGCAGGATACCGTTATCCGTCAGCAGCGGATCTTTTTGGAAATGCAATTTGTAGCCGACGTGGTTGATCAGGTATTCCACCAGCGGGCAGACTTCCGGCGACTGGCTGGCCACCACGTGCAGCGCGGCGTGGATGTTGTGCCCGTGCGGAAAGACCTTGGCACCAAAGGTGGACGCGAGATGACAGATCTTCACCAATTCACTGACGCCACCGCACCACTCCGGATCCGCCTGTACGATCTGGATCGCGCCCGACTTCAGGTAGTTGAGTACTTCCCAGCGATTGTAAAAGTGCTCCCCGGTGGCTACCGGCACGGAGGTACTCTGGCTGAGTTGAATAAAACTTTCCAATCGCTCAGTACTAAAGGCCTCCTCGATCCAGTAGGGGCGATAGGGTTCCACCGCTTTGGCCCAGGCCTTGGCGAAGGATAGGTCCCAGGCGTTAAAGGCATCGAACATCAGCTCGCCCGTAAAACCTACCGCTTCCCGCAGTTCCGCTACCAGCTCGATACTGTGCTGCAGTCCGGCATTGCCGCTGCCCGGCCCGTAGGCCATAAACCACTTCTGATGCAGGAATCCCTGATCGTATAATTCCTTGGCTTTGGGGCCGGCCTTTCCTTTTTCTACCGTATAGCCCAGGCAACTTCCGTACACACGCACTTCCTCCCGGGTAGCGCCACCCAGCAACTGGTAGACGGGCGCTTCGAAATAACGGCCCCGCAGATCCCAGAGTGCATTATCCACGGCACTGAGGGCCATCATGTAATGGCCGGAACGGGCGTGACGGTTTCGCCGGTACAACTGGTCCCAGATCATCTCGACCGCCAGGGCGTTTTTACCGATCAGGAAATTCCGCATCTGGGCGATGATGGGCTGGATGGTTTCCGGATCGAGATAGCCGTACAGTCCCTCCAGTCCGCCTTTGGTGCGAATACGCAGGTAATCGTGCCGGATCTGTCCCTCCGTTTCCACGGGATTTTCGCGGTCCCGGTAGGGCGCGGGCCGGAGATCAGGATAGAGATGGGCCGGTTGGGACTGGTACTGGCGGTTTACACCCGGCTTACTGGTGTACGGTCCGGCAATGCGGACGATCTCCACGGCTTCGATGATGGTATCCGGATCGGCGGCGTGCTCGGTGAAAAGCCAGCGGGTCTCCCAGGGAAGAAAAGCCAGGGCGGAAGCCTGGGTGAATCGCTGCAGGAACTGGCGACGGGTCGTTTGCGTACTGGTGGTCATAGGTGCGGATTTTGGATGTTCTTTCCTATGACGCGTAAGGGCAATTGTACCCCTTAGTAGTGGCTCGATCTTACCTTTCTGGTCAACGTATAACATGATTGATGCGAATCAGGGGTTAAAAGTCCCGTAGGGACGAGCTATAGGTAGCCCGTCCAATAATTCTGGAGGTTCAGCGTGCCGTAGGTACGCAATATGGTTTTACATGGCGTACCTACGGCACGCTAAGCCGGAAAATGGTCATTTTGCTACCTAGATTTTGTGCCAAAAGGCACATTGATTCCAAGTTTAACTCCTGATTCGCATGATTCATCCTGAATTTTTTCAGGACTCAAAAATGACCTCGTAGAGGTTATACATTCGTAGAAAAATAGTCGAAATGCTGGTTTCGACCTCAGGGAGGTAGGGAAACGCTTATCCATGCTAAATTTTACGAATATTCAACCGCTCTGAGGTCATACACCGCCTTTTATAAAATTCGGGGCGATTTTTATCCCAAAGGTGGTGTAGCGCACCGACCCGTACTTTACCAATAGAACACTACCCTGTAGCTCTATTTATTTTCCTCCCTTCGGGCAGAAAATAGAACGGGGTGATGCACCTTATCATTTAGATACATACTGTAGCATTCATGGAGTTCGGTGCAGGCAATAGAACCGCCCAGCCATCAATCCATGAGCAAAAGGCAGTTTTAATACCGTTTCTGGTAAAGGTCTTCCAGTGGAGTATTCTTTACTGACTCTACGAAGCGAACGAGGTGGCGAACCATCAGTTCCCACATTTTTTCTCCCTTTTCTACGGTAGCTTTGGTCGGGTCACCCAGTACGCCACTTTCCGAGATCTTACTGGTGCGCACGTACCAGCTCACTCCACGGTCGGAATCGTAATCCAGATATTTGCTGCCGAAGGAAAGCGTGGCATCGCGGGCCTTGTCCATCTGCACCATTTCCGGCCGGATGGCCAGGGTGGTACTGGTCTCGATCTCTCCGGCGTGAATATCGTTGGGCGTTTCGATCAGGTCGTAGAGGTCCACGTCACTGGTTTCACCGGTATCCACGCAGACGAAGATATGGGCATCCCGGTTGATCATCTGTGCGGCATAGCTCAGGGTTGGAGCGTTGTCTCCGTGGCCGTTGAGGATGATCAGCTTTTTGATCCCGTTCTTAGCCAGAGACATCCCGATATCGTACACAAAGCGGGACAGGGCATCATTGGAAACACTAATGGTCCCTTTGAAGTCCTCGTGGTGATAGGAAACGCCGAACGGAATGGACGGCAGTACCAGTGGTTTCGGATCCGCACAGGCCGCCGCTACCTGGTGGGCCAGATAACGCGCATCGAAATAATCGATATCCACCGGCAGGTGGGGGCCGTGCTGTTCAATGGCACCACAGGGCAGAATGGCCGTATCCATGGTCTGGAGATAGGCTTCAATTTCGGGCCAGGTCATCAACTCCCAGAGGAAACCGGCTCCTTGTTTATTTTCGTTCATGATTGTTTTTCTAAAAAGTAGGCTTGTTGTAAAAATTCGGGATCAATGGTCAGGGGCTGGGGCTTACCGTGTTCCAGTCTGACCGCATCCTGAGCGTATTCTTCCAGGATGCGGAAAAGGGGTGCCCGTACGCCCGCCGGCAGGTCCGCTATTTTGCTGCGTTCCTGATCAAAGCGCAGTTGCAGGATCTCCGGGTGGGCCTTTGCCAGTTTCCGGGTGCGTTCGTTACTGGCGATCAGTCCTTTGTTCAGCAGCAGGTAATACAGATGGGCTGCATCCGATCCGATCTGTTTCACGCTTTTGGCTTCCAGGGCTTTCAGTGCCCGCTGGATCTGCTCGTCGGTATAGCCGCAACGCCGCGGATCTTCGTCCAGGGCCTTGAGCATACCGATAATGCGACGGCATTTTTCGCAATTGCCGCAGGGGTACATCCGGCCGTCCCGTTCGTGGGCAGCGTGGCAGGAGACCTGTTCCCGCTGCAGTTCCGGGTAGCGTTTGACCAGTACTTTGAGGATCAGCAATTCCGACAGGCTGCGCAAGGCGGAATACTGGCGGATATTCCAGCCTTTTTTGCTGTAATAGCGGGTCAGGGCATTATCGAAATATTTGCTCTGATCGTAAAGAGCATTGTAGTGGGTGATGCCCTGAAAATTGGACTTGACCGTGGTATCATATTCATTGCCGATCAGCACATTGCCGATGCCGCGCTTGCGGACCACCGGCAGTACACCGAAGAGGAAGACCGCTACCGTCCACAGGCGGATCGGATAGATGTCGGCCCGCACCGAAGCGTAATCCTCGCGGATAAAGGGCATTTGCCGGACCATCCAGTTGAAGATCCGGTCGCTGTTGCACCAGGGTTTGACGGTATTGGGTTCGTGCTCTCTGTAATATTTGTGGGCATTGACCGCCGTAAACCAGTGCCGGCCGGATTCATTGATGAACACCGGATGCGCTTCACCGAACTCTTTGACCAGTCCGTAGGTCAGCAGGCTATCTTTGCCGCCGCTGCTTAGAATGGCGTACTGGTCCGGGGCCGTTACTACCGGCTCTGCTTTCACTTTCATACCGGAGTACTGCGTATTCTGAAAGATAACCTTTGCTCCGGTGTACTCCTTCATCTGCCGGGCTTCCAGCTGATCGAAGGGCGGCCGCAGGAATTCGTTCGGATGGAGGAACTTATTGACGTAGATCTCACGGGAAGTATTTTCCAGCATGTCGAGCAGAAAGCGTTTATCGGCTTCCTCGTATAGGCCGTCAAATACGATGGTCTCAAAAAACAGACCGTAGTTGAGGGCAACCTGGGCCACCATCATCGACGCCAGGTTGATATCAGCGGCAGCGGCGGGGTCAAAGAACGCCTGCTCGTAGGAATAGATCAATTCATTGCTTACTTCCGTGCCGTCCATTTTCTGAACGGTATAGGTCGCTTTCACCCGTTTTTTCTCGACGGTGAGCTTGTGAACGGACAATTGTTTTAAAACGAGCAATGCGCTGATATCGGTCATTTTCTAATGCGTTTGATGTTGTATAACCTTAAACGACCATTCCATTTTTAAATTGGTCGTTAGCATTAGACTACCCGTCAAAAAATAGTCACGCTTTTGGGGAGAATTTTTAAATTAAAGTTTGGCAGGGCCTCAATGCGTATTCAGATGTTCAGGCCTGTCGAGCTTATGGAGGTGCTTTATTGGCAGCTTTCCGTTCCGTACCAATACCCGCAGATCATGAGTGTATTCAAAAAAATGAACCAGGCCCTGGGCCGTTTTACCGCACGTATCGACTGGCCCAATCACCTGATGGCCTTCATCAGTACGCTGCTCGGCGTCTGGCTGGCGTTCTCGCTCGGCAATTATTACGAGCATCAGCGCGAACGCGAGCGCATGACGGTCGCCATGGACAATGTCCGCCAGGAGATCCGGAAAAATGAAGGTAAGCTGAAGGAGCACGTGGGCCACCTGGATAGCCTGATGCGGGCGGTTTCGGCCTTCGGCAAACTGCTCAACGAGGACCTGAATATGGTAGCCGGTACCGGTCAGATGGATCACTTTCTGCAGGAGCACGGCTGGTTCATCGACATCGAGGAAAAAAAGCCCTACCGCGATAGTCTGTACGAATACGACGGGAGTCTGAATCTGAACCTGCGTTACATGAGCATTTCCAATATTGCCTGGGAAAATACCAAACTGATGGATGTGCTTCACCTCGTGGATACCGAAACGGCCTTCAAACTGCACGGGCTCTACGGCCTGCAGGCCGAAACCCAGCGGTCGCTGACCGATGCCATCGATATTGTAAAAAATCTTTTCCAGAATAATCACGACAGTAAAACCGTCACCCGTACCATCGTTAATGACCTGAAAGGCCAGATCCAGTTTTCCTACAGCCTGGAAAGGGCCCTGCAGCTGAATTACGAATTGATCCTAAAGGACCTCACCGTGTAGCGGGTCTATTTTTCAAAACGATAGCGGACACCCCAACTCCCTCTGATAATATTGTTACCAAAATCTTCACCACGGATAAGCGGTGTAAATTCCAGATGAAAACCGAAAGTCTTTCGCGGAAAGGGATATACATTGATGCCGACCGGAATTACAATGGCACTTTCATCTTCGTCCGGAGCCAGACGGATGCCCAGACCCACGTAGGGATCCAACTCCTCGCTGCGGCCCAGTTTCAACGCAGCAATACCTTCAATCGCCAGATCTCCCAGGTAGATATTCGTCGAGAGCCGAAATTCGGTCAGCAGCCGATTCCCGGCTTCGTAATTGATCCCCACAAAAGGCAAGGCCGATTCGTGATAACTGAAGCCGAACTGGGCGTGGAGATTACGGGAAAATAGAATGGTCAAAAACAACAGTGTCAATAACGAGGTTTTCTTTTTCATGAAAGAGCGTCTTTGGTTTAATAAGGGATAAAGCTAATTTTTTCTTGGTAAGTCCCGGTGCAGGATCTCACCCTTAATGCTTTATTAACCAAAAAAAGTGTAGCCCCTGTAGGCCAAATAAAGACAGCCGGTATGGTCCATCCGGAATAATTGAAGATGCACCGGCAAACCCGGATGATGTCACCGCTTTTTCTTCTTGCTGGCCCGGGCACGGGGATTGTATTCCAGACATTTGTCCAGCCAAAACTCCAGTTCCGCGTCCTCAGCACAAGCCTCGGGGGTAAGATAGAGAAATCCGCTCATGGTGCGATTGCCGTGCACCATCTGGGAAGCGCCCTCCCTGGTCAGCAGCGCTTCACTTTCCGCCGGATCGATACGTACCATGAGCCCGCCATTCCGGCGGGCTACAAAGCACATTTTTTCATCGACCATAAAGCACCGGCCACCAAACATCTTTTTTTCGTACCAGGCTACCAGACGGGACTCCAGTATGCGGCGCATCCGGTCTATCAGATAGAGGTCTACTGCCATAATTTTTGGGTTGAGGTTGACCAAAGATAAGGACTATTACCGGTAAATGACCGGTCCGAAATAACCATCCTCAACACAAAGCAAAGCCTACCGCAACTGCCAGCTGAACCCGGCCTGGACCGCTACATGGTAGACCGAAACCAGTTTTTGCGGATATTGCCAGTACAGCTTAGGCCGCAGCCAGAGCAGGGTCTTGCGATCCTGGCGGTGGGTCAGATCCCACCCCAGGCCCAGCGTGACCGAAGGCATCAGATCCGGCTGGTTGAAAACCGAACCCCGCCGGACCGTGCCGTCCTCTCCCACTTCAAAGACGCCATCCTCTCCGTTGAGCATGGTCTGCAGGATGCCGATGCCAATACTTTCTTCCCAGAAGAAACCGGAACGGGCGTACTGACGCAATCCGATGTGGGCATCCAGAAAAAGACCGTCGTGATTACGGGCGTGCCGGTAATATCCGAGATCGATCCGGAACGGCAAGCTCGCCCGCTCGCTGAATTCCCGCTCCAGTTCTAGTTCCAGTACGCCCCCCGGATGGGTCAGGGTGTGTCCGAAGTAAGCAACACCGGCCTTTAGATTGGATTGGGCCGACAGATGGGTAAGCAGGCAACTGAACAACAGCGCCGTCATATAAGCATATTTCATTTTTATTTTTTTTCTTGGTGATAAATCAACGGATGGCTGTATATCGCCATTCCTTTTCCGCACTTACTGGTATTGCTCGACAAATTCCACGACCTGCTGGTAAAAGATCTCCGGCTGATCGTAGTGCGGAGCGTGGGAACATTCGTCAATTTTTACCAGGCGTTTATCCGCAATCGGGGTCGCCAGGTGTTCGTATACGTAGTCCCCTACCGCCGCGGGCACGGCACCGTCGTTCTTTCCCCAGAGCAATAGGGACGGAATCGTGATCTGTGCCAATTCGGGGGTAAAATTGAGATCGTCCGCCCAACTCTGATCGGTGGTCAGGCCCGATACGTAATAGGCCAGCGAGAACATGGAGCTGAAGATCAGTTCATGGTAGGGCACGGGATTCAGTTCCTGGGTTCTCTCCCAATCGTAGGCGTATCCGTCCAGGGCATCGGCAAAAAAATAAGGCTCCTGATCGGTGTAGTTATCCGGTGCCGGATGGGCCTCATACCAATCCAGCACAAACTGCCAGAAGGCCTTGTCCGATCCTTCCTCGTTCAGTTTGCCGGGTACCTGTTCCAGGATCCAGTCTTTCATGATCTGGGCTTCCAGCGCTCCATAAATGGAGCCGTCGAGATCGATCCAGCCGTTGAAGAGCTGATCGTGATCGTCGCGGCCCAGGTAACCGGCTGACAACTGGCCACCCCAACTGTGCCCCAGCATAAACAGGGTGGGATCCCCGTAGCGGTGCCGGATCAGTTCCACCACCTTTTCGGTGTCTTCGATGAATAATTCAGGGGTGATGTTGGAATCATCGGGATCTCCCTGGCTCAATCCGGAAAACCGCTGATCCCAGTACACTACGGCGTAATCCTCCTCCAGGTATTTAAAACCTTTGGACAGCGGAAATTCGTGACCGGAATCACCGGGGCCTCCGTGCACCGTAATGATAAACACTCCGGAATCTACATTGCCTTTCACCCAGACGGGCAGTTTGGCACCGTTGTGGTCCAGGTGGAAATAATCTCCTTCGGTCAGGAATTCGGACTTGTTGCAGGCCCCGAAAATCAGGGCGCAAAGGAGTAATAACAGCGAGTGGGTTTTCATCTTATCGGGCATTTAGGGTGTGAGAAAATCCGGCCTGAATGGCCGCGTAGGGGAAAGCCAAGTTGCGGAATCCCAGGTTCCAGTAAATTCTGGGGCGGATCCAGATCCGGTTCTGGGACGTTTGGGTATCTCCCAGCAGATAGCCGATCCCCAGTTCGACGGAGGGCATTACACTGATATTCGCCCCTTCCTTAAAGCGGATCGAATTCCGGTAACGGTCGAAGTAATACAGATTGTCCACATCGTAATAGGTGGCCATCAGACCGACCCCAACCGATTGCTCCAGGTAAAGGCCGGAACGAAAATACTTGCGGAAACCTTTGTGCAGATCGAGAAAAGCTACACCGTAATCCGGATCTTTAAAATAGCCCAGATTGAGGCGGGTGGGAGAAGAGAAAGATTCACTTTGAAAGGGTTCCAGTTCCAGCGCCAGCACCAGTCCGGGAGCGGACCGGCCGGCACCGAAATATCCGGCGCCCAGATTAATTTGTTTTTGGGCCCTCCCCTGCCCCGGTCCGGCGACCAGGATACAGAACAGGACGAAATACATGGATCTCATCATTTTTAAACCTTTTAATTACAGTGGGTACCCATTGCTCCCGGAAAGCGATAAACTGCCGTGGAGCTCAGGCGATTACAGATCCAAAATTAGGGGGAATATCAGGGCTGGTAAAGTTGTAGTTGTACCGGATACAGCTTTCAGGACACCTCCACCTGTCGGAAATGTCCGGGCGTGCGGCCGGTCTTCTTCTTGAAAGCCGTATACATAGCCGAGCGGGATTTGAAACCGGAATCCAGGCCGATCCCCTCGATGGAAAGATGGGCATTTTCCGGATCCTCCAGGCGTCGCAGCGCTTCGTCCACGCGGTAGTTGTTGATCCATTCCGAAAAATTGCAGCCGAAATAGCGATTGATACAGGTAGAGATCAGCCGGGGAGAAATGGAGAGTTTTCGAGCCAGTTCGTGGATGGTGAGGTCGTGGTCCAGATAGTGTTTTTCGCTTTCCATATTTTGTTTCAGCCGCTCTCCCCACCGATCGTAATCGTCATTCTCTTCTTCGGATTTTACTGCGGTGTCCGGAGCGGGAGTCGTTCCCGCATCACTTCCTTCAAACAGGTTCTGGTGGCGGAAGGCCTTATAACTGACGAAATAGATAAAAATAACCAGCAGCCCCCAGTTGATCATCACCAGGTCGGATTCGCCACCTTCTCCGCCGAGCGCGATCCGGATCAGTTCTCCTCCCCAAAGCAGAATGATGGGAATAATGATAAAAATGAACTGCCAGAGCCAGTTGATCTCCAACATCGTAAAATCGGAATATTCATTTTTGACCCGTTCCCGGTAATGCCGGGTCGCCCGGATGGAAATAAGCAGGGCGACTATACTCAGCCCGAAGGCATAAACCTGCTGACTCATAAAAATGACCGTCAGCAATCTGCTCCCGGTGAATGTCCGCAGCGGAGATCCGGTAAAAAAGAAAACCAGTAAATTGACCGCCGTGAGGCCGGCGACCGCAAAAGCCAGGTAGTAGTGAATACGCAAAAAAGGACGGTAGTGACCGGACTGCCCTACCTTTTCCAGAACGAAATGGACGAATAAAAGTGGAAAGAATAACTTGACCTCCGGCAATGCGAAGTATCCGGTAAGCGGATATCCACCGATACTTTCGAAAGGCAGGAAAATAGTCAGTGCTTCCGCTACCAGGGTGAACAAAAAAGCGCCCAGCAGGCGATTGGCGAAAGCGTTGTATTTTTTGGAGGAACTGTACACAATGCCCAGCAAAAGCCCCTGAATAATCGCGGCCCAGACAATTGTGTTCATCATATCATCCATAAGATTGCACCTCGGGTTGAAACACCAAAGGTACAGAAATATACCCTGCACATTCAAGTGCAGCGGAGAGTATTTGCTGCTATCCGGGGAAAGCACCCCGAACAAATTTTCAGGGAACTCTCCGGGGAGGCACAACCGGGGAATGATAAGGGGTTTACAGGGAAGATCGGATCCGCATTCATATTTTCTGCGGATCGACAGGGTTTTAGGGTGTCGGCAAGGGAACGACCGCCAGGGCCGCTTTCCCTTACCGAATATTTCATTGAACGAGACCGCACGCCGGGCACGGTTCCTACCTATTTTTCGAGCAACCGCTTACCGGTGAAGGCATACTGATCCCACTTGGGCAGTGGATGGAACTGAGCCGCCTGCACATCTCGGAACAAACGTTCCAGGGTGTTTTTCCGGTAAAAGCTCTGGCCACCGATCGCTTCCATGGCGTCCGACACGACCTTGATACAGCCATCCGCCACATTGGTCTTCAGACTGAGGATCTGCATGGACATTGCCTCCTGCGGTTTAAAATTGAAGTTATTGGTCAGGGCGTACATGGCTGCCCACTGCGCCTGCGTGCCTACTAGTGTATTATTCAGCTTACCGATCAGGTAGGGCATGTGGTCCTGATTGCGGTAATATTTTTTACCGATACTCAGGGCAATTTCCATCGCCTTTTCGGCAATACCGACGTAGGCGGACATGATCAGCGGCATGGCCACGGCCAGTACGACATTCCATACCAGATGGAATTCACCCTGATCCCGAGTCAGCGCAATGGCCGAGTCCGGGATAAATACGCGATCGAACTGGATGGTCTGCGAACCGGTAGCCCGCATGCCCATCACATCCCAGTCGTCCAGTACCTGTACGCCTTTGGTCTTGATCGGCGTGGAGAAGTGCAATACCTTCCATTCCTGATCCTCGTTGAGGTAGGGAGCGCTCGTCACGGCAATATCACCGGCGATGGACTGACTGGCAAATGCCTTTTTGCCGGAAAACAGATAGCCGCCCTCTACCCGTTCGAGCTCTCCGTTAGAGCCCAGCCAGTCCCGGGCACCGGTGCTGACGAGTACGAGTTGCTGATCGGCGATCTTTTGCAGTACCGCCGCGCCTTCGCCTTTATTTTTGTATTTCCAGACCGTGGCCGCTACCAGGTGCTGGTGCATGGAGAAAGCCAATGCCGTGGAGCCGCAGTAGTGGGCCATCGTCCGGATGAGGTTGCACATTTCTTCGTAGGACATACCGCCACCACCGAATTCAAGAGGCACCATGGCGGAAAAATAACGGTGGGTTTTCAGTTCTTCGTAGTTGGCAAATACGAATTTGCCCTGGAGATCAGTCTGAGCGGCCCGCTTGGCGAAAACCTTTCCCAATTCGTGCGTCAATTCTTCCCAGGTAGGTTCAACCGCTTGTAATACATTCATTGTCGTGAGTTTTGATGTTAACCTACCGGACCAGTCTCATTTTCCGCCAGAGCGTCTGATAATTTTCCGGGTAATTTTTTTCCGGAAGGCGATGTGACAGGTCCGATAGTTGAAGTTTCCCCAAAGGTAGGGGCGGTGCGGGAGCGGAGAAACGGCAATTGATTGGCTGGGCCCTTTGAGTGTGTGTGTTGATGGTTTTGTGAGTGGGGGATGGGGGATGGTGGACGGTCGAGGGTTGACGGTCGAGGGTTGACGGGGGACGGTTGAGGGTTGACGGTTGAGGGTTTAGGGTTGACGGTTGATGGTGCATGGATGGGGATGAGTAGAACAAACCTTTGATCCTTTTCAACAGAGATCCTATTTGATCAGTTCGAGATAGTCCTCCATGCTTTTGGTGACGATCTCGCGGGCCAGTTCGGCATTCTGAAATTGCTCTACCTGCACCGTTTTGTGTTCCAGTTTTTTATAGTCCTCAAAGAAATTCCGGAGTTCGTTGAAGAAGTGTTCCGGCAGCTCGCTGATGTCATTCATGTGGTTTACACTCATATCATTATCGGCCACGGCGATGATCTTGTCGTCCAGTTCACCGCCGTCCAGCATGCGCATTACGCCGATCACTTTTGCGGAGATCAGACACATGGGGACTACCGTGATCTGGGAGAGCACTACGATATCCAGCGGGTCCTTGTCGTCGCAGTAAGTGCGGGGGATAAAGCCATAATTGGCCGGATAATACATGGAAGAGTACAGCACGCGGTCCAGTTTGAGCATGCCGGTGGTTTTATCCAGCTCGTATTTAGCGCGGGTATTCTGTGGGATCTCGATGATGGCTGTAACGATATCCGGGGCGTCTTTGCCGACCGGTACTTTGTGCCAGGGATTTTGCGGGTCTAAGATCATGGTATTCCTATTCAGTTCTTCGGTATACGTTTTCTGTGGCCCGGATCCGGGCGCTGAAAACTATTCGATCACAAGATTATACTTTTCCAGCAAGCCGGCCAACCCTGTGGAAGAAAATTTGGCCCGACCGATCCGATTTAATTCCGGGTCGATCGAAAAATGGCTCGCCAGGCGGAAATCGGCCCGTTCCAGTACGGTGTTTTCGAAAACCGCGCCGCTCAGGTCGCATTCGTCAAAAACGGCGCCGCTCAGATCCGCGCCGATGAATTCCACTTCTACCAGTGAGCAGGCCTGAAAGCTGGTGTTCGGGATCTTTAGATTATAGAACGACGAAAAATTCAGCACGCAATCCGTAAACTGAAAGCCCAAAAGAAAAGTACGGCACTCATCGAAGCGAAGGCCCATTAGTTTGCAATTGCTAAACTCAACTTCCTGCAATGCCGTTTCTCCCAGCGTGGCCATACTCAGATCGCAGCTTTCGAAACGGCAGGCGGAGAATTTCAGTCCGCTCAGATCTACATTGGAAAAATTACAGTTTTGGAAAGTGCAGTCCTCGTAAGCATCGGCATCCGGCGCCCGCTCCGCAAAATCCACGCCGGTGAAGGTTTCGTTTTCCTGGTATTTATGGTCCATCGGGTCTGATCTTTGGGTGTTTATACAATTTGAGCCGCCAAAATAGGGCTTAGTTGCATCTTTTCCAGAAAGTACGCACCTTAAGCAGTATACTGACGTAAATTTTGGTTTGGAAACTCCCAGCCACTTTGCGTCGAGAACAGAAAAAAACTATCACCGATCATGAAAACCACCTTTCTGATGCTCTGCGCAGCTTTGCTGTTTTCCAACCTGAATGCGCAACAACCGGAATCTCATCACAATGCCATCACCGCCAAGATCACCGGACAACTGAACGGATACGATCCGGAAAAAGACCAGGATCTCGAACTCAAATTCGTCAGTGTGGTGCCGACTCCCGAACACCAGGCCGAAAAAATGGTCCGCCCGAATGCCGACGGCAGCTTTGCATTTCAACCGGACTACCCGCTCCGTTACCAGCAGATCTGGTTTGGGGTGGGCGAAAACTACTTCGGCCAGTTGATCATCGACCGGGACCTCTCGATCGATGTTGACCTCGATGCCCTCCGCGATACCTCGCAACACTTTGCCTCAGAATTCGTCCGGTTTGGTGGAAGTGACGGAGAACTGAATCAGTTGGTCAACGATTTTACCACCTTCGAAATCTCCCAAAGACCCGCCGGGGGCCGGCCGGCCAATATAGAAGCGCTGATGGACCGGGAACTTTCCCCCGCCGGAAAAACGGAAAAACTCCTGGACTACTACGATGGCCAGGAAGTGATCGTCCGGGAGTTCCTGCAGGAAAACCCTTCACCTTACGGCTGGTTGCTGACCAATCAGCTAGCTTCCCAAAAATACGGAGAGATCGCCGTTGCTCACTGGGGGCACACTATGCCGGAGGAACTGATGGAGGAAATGATCCGACACCGTCCGTTTGCTATCAGCAACGAAAGTGTCATTGACTATTACGGATATCTCAGCAATTATATGCTGATGAATTCCCAACAGGAATTGCTGGACATTTACCGGGAAGATGTTCTGCCGGCAATTCCCATTGCTCAGGAGCAGGAGCGTCTGCAGGAGTTCATTTCCCTTTTCAGCGCCAAACTGGATGAGCAGGAATACGACAAAGAGGTTTTCCGAACGGAAAGCAAATACTTCCGGGAACAATACGAAAAAGAAGTTTACGCCGCCCGGGTCAAAAAATTCACCCGTCTGGTGAACCGCTTCCCCTCCGAACAGGCCGATCTGTTAAAGCTGGTAGGAGGCGGAAAAGATATCTGGGAGCGCGAGTTGTACATCGGTAAACTGATGCCAACCATTAAAACAACATGGGCGGCCGAACTCATGGAAAAGGAATGGGAAACCACCCGCCAACAGATCGAGATGGTCAATAAAAAACTGAACGCCATCAAGATCAATAAGTCGGATTCACCCATGGGAGAAAACGTCGGACAGTTGCCGAACGGCGCCGATCTGATCCTCGCCAAACAGGAAGAACTGGAAGAGCTACTTGGTTCCATCCGGGCCGCCTATCCCGATCAGGCCATCATCCTCGACGTCTGGGCAACCTGGTGCGGTCCCTGTATTTACGATATGCAGAACAGCGCCGAAAACCGGGAGAAGCTCGAGGAATTGGGCGTTCAGGTGATCTACCTCTGCTCCGCCAGCGGTTCGTCGGAAGAAAAGTGGAAGAAAAAAGTGGCAGAACTGGGCGTGGCGGCACCCCAGATATTCCTCAGCCCGGAACTATCCAAAAGCATCATGTCCTATTTCGAATTGCCGGGTTATCCCAGCCACGTTTTCATCGATAAGGACGGGCAGTACCATCCGGATCTGGTCCATTCCTTACGTACGGTGGATCTGGAAGCAGTGAAGGAGAAACTATAGAAAAGCCCGCTGTAAAGGGTAGGCTGTTCAGTTCTCAAATTATTGAATATGAAAAATGGCAATTTCAATGGCAATAGCAATTTCAATAACTCAAAATCAGACAAAAGGGTCAAAATCGGAGCAGAAAGCTGCCTTTTGCTTGCTATTGCTATGGTGCTTGATATGGTAATTGAAAAATTCGCATTGCGTTTTTATAGAAATGAACAGCCCTGCGGTGTAAAGGGGGTACGATTCAGCTTGCACGGCAGGTTGCCCTGAAAGCTTGCCGGATTGGATAAATGCCTGGATACTTGTGCCATCTGCCCAAAGTCATCCTGGGAAAAAATTGCTACTTTTAAGGTAATAGTCCACACTGGACTTCTCTGTTTTATAATTAATCATCCGACATGTTAAAACAAACCACCCTTATGCTGGTGCTGGCTTGCTGCTGCACCTTTGCCACCGCCCAGGAGGCCGACGTAGAACGAGCCGTACTCGATTACGTAGAAGGCTTCTACGAAGGCGACACTTCCAAACTCCACCGCAGTGTATTACCCGAAGTCCAGAAGTACGGGTACTACCGCCTGAAGGATAAAAAAACCTACGCAGGAGAACCGATGAGTTTCGAGCAAATGCTTAAGTACGCCCTTTCCGTCAAGAAACGCGGCCCGGTTTCTCCCGAAGCCCCCAAAAAGGTAGAATTGCTGGATGTACAGGATCAGACGGCTGCCGCTAAACTCACCGCCTGGTGGGGTACGGATTACATCCTGTTGGGTAAGTACGACGGAAAATGGAAGATCGTACAGGTACTCTGGCAGTCTCCTCCAACTTCCTGAGGGGCTAAAAAATAGCTCATCCTACCTGGCACTTCGATCGTAACCTGAAGCTATTTGCATTTTGTTGTCGAATATACTATATTTGTGACAACAAAAAATCATCGCACTATGTCTCAGTCAAAAAGAGGTACCAAATACTGGATCATTGTCGCTTCCAAAGATCACGTAAAAACCGGGAAAGCGGAAGGCATTGCCCAGGCCTGTCACGGTAAGTCTTCCCCTCTGAAGCGTATGCACCCCGGAGATTTCGTAATTTATTATTCCGGGAAACAAAGCCTGGGGGAGAAAAAACTCTGCCAGGAATTTACGGCGATCGGTCGGGTCGACGATGAAGAGGTCTACCAGGTCGAGCTCAGCCCCGACTTCTGCCCGCACCGGCGGAACATTACCTTTTTCCCGAACCGCGATGTCTCCATCCGCCCCCTCATTGAAGACCTGGAGTTCATCCGGAATAAAAGCCGTTGGGGCTATCCTTTCCGTTACGGAATACTGGAGATCAATCAACACGATTTTGCTCTGATCGCGGAGGAGATGCTGGAGGATCAGGTTAATTTAGCGGAAGGGGTGCCGGCCCAATAGCACGGGGTTCCCGGAAAATTTAATACTGAACAATATGGCCAACCAAGTCGATTTTCGTTTTAAAAAACCCGAAGACAGTCCCGGCTTTATGCTCTGGCAGATCAATATGCTGTGGCAGCGCCAGATGAAACGGGCGCTGGATACCATTGACCTTACCCATACGCAGTTTGTGCTGCTGGCCGCCATCGGCTGGCTGGAAAAAACGCAGGAACAGGTGACCCAAACGGAGATCGCCGATCACAGTAAAACCGACCGCATGATGGTGTCTAAAGTACTGCGTACGCTCCAGGGCAAAGGGTACATCTCCCGGCGGGAACATCCGACGGACACCCGCGCCAAGTGCATTGCGCTCACCGGGCCGGGCACGGATGCTTTACAACAGGCGCTCCGGATCGTACATGAGGTGGATGATCACTTCTTTTCGCCACTGGAAGCAGATAAGGATCGCTTTCTGGCCGGCATGCAGCGGATCATGCAGGACAAGGCAAATGATCAATAAGAATTTTCCAGATAGAACCAATCCATTCCCTCCGCAGCCAGGATCACGTCGCGCCATTCCCGGATTCGGTATAACATATCACCGAATGCCGAAAAGTCCGCCGGGTAGAATCCGCTCTTTTGTCGCATCCGTCCGGCTTCCGCCAGCAGCACCGGGTCCAGATCACGGTTTGACTCATTCGGATCAATATCTTCCGCCAGTACCGCAGCGGCGGCTAAAAGCCAATCCAGCAAATGGTGCATCGTCTCCGGCGGCAGCAGTGCGCTGCCATCAGAACTGGCAAAAACACCATCATCGGTCCCCTCCCAACTAAAGCCGGCATGGTAATAATCGATCAGGGCCAGCAAGGCCAGGCCGTTTTCCCGCGAGCGGAAAGCAACCAACTCTTCAGCTCCCAAAGCGGCATATAGTTCTTCGGTAGTCCAGTCTTTTTGTTCCAAGAATAGGTTTTCCAGGTCCTGCAACCCGGCGATCGTAGGCTCGGCCAGTACCTTCAGCCAGTGCGCAAGTGTGTCTCCGGGCAGTTGCCAGGTAGTCCAGTGGGACCGGATCCGCGCCAGGGTCCGCTCCTGATCGATGCCGTAAATTATAATATCCCTGGCCATCGGCTGCCTGTTTTAATGTTTGGCCCAAGGTAGTATTTTCCCTTCTGCATGTTCCGGAATTATAAAATAATTACGACATTTATGAAAGTCCTCACGATACCATTTCCCTAAGTAATATTCCCGATCGATCATTCCTGTGTATAGGCTACCGTCTGCCGGCCCGACGGCCGATCCTTTCGGCGGGGAGCCTGGTGACCGGGATAAAGCACGACTCCCTCTGAGCAATAGACCACCAATGTGTTGCTGAGAGACTGTTTGACAACTTCTGCTGCCGGAGAAAAACCCGGATTTTGGCGTCAATTGAAAGCTATCTTTCACTGCATAGCCCAGCTACGGAGTTAAAAATAGGTGCAAAGTGGCGGCAAAAGCCGCGTTTTGCAACCCAGTGAGAGGTTTTCAAACAGTCTCTTAAACTCATTAAACTGAACCGCCATGAAAAAACTTGCTTTACTACTCCTACTGAGCGTTTTCCAGTTCTCATTACCGGCCCAGAGTACCGTGCAGAATATCAAGGGAAGGATCCTGGATAAGGATACCAAGCAACCCCTTATCGGAGCTACGGTACTGGTCACCAGCCTCGACTCCCGCCCCGGCACCGTTACCGATCTGGACGGCAATTTCGAACTGACCGGCATTCCCACCGGCCGGCATCGCCTGGAATTCAGTTACATCGGTTACGAAGCCTACATACTGGACGATGCCATCGTCAATTCTGCGAAAGAACTCGTACTCGATATCGAACTGGTAGAAGGGAGTATCACAACCGGAGAAGTGATCGTCAGTGCGCGCTCCTACGGCAACGAACCGCTGAATGAACTGGCTATGGTCAGCACGCGCTCCTTTTCGGCCGAGGAGACCCAGCGCTATTCCGCCAGCGCTAACGATCCCAGCCGGATGGCCGTCAGTTTTCCCGGCGTACAGTCCAGCCGGGACAACCGTAATGACATTGTGATCCGCGGCAATGCCGGCTTCGGCATGCTCTGGCGGGTGGAAGGCATTGATATTCCCAACCCTAATCATTTCCTGCGCCGGGGCTCCTCCGGGGGCGGCATCACCGTTTTTAGTGTCGGGCTGCTGAGTAATTCGGATTTTTCGACCGGTGCCTTTCCCGCTGAGTACGGCAATGCGCTTTCCGGGATATTCGACATTAAATTCCGCAACGGGAATACCGAAAAACGCGAGTATACCTTTCGGGCCGGTATGCTGGGCCTGGAAGTAGCGACCGAGGGGCCGATCAAAAAAGGGCAGAGTTCCTATCTGGTCAATTACCGTTATTCCACCCTGGGCATCCTGGATGCCTTTGACATCCGTCTGGTAGACGAGCGGGAAAGTAACCGCTTTCAGGACCTTTCCTTCAAATTGAATTTCAACAGTGCCGACAATCGCCACATCACTTCCGTATGGGGGATCAGCGGTATCAGCAGAGAGTTTTTCGAAGCGGTAGAGGGCATAGAGAACTGGCGAACCTACGACGATTACCTCACCCGGACCTTCAATACCCAAATGGGAGCCATCGGCATCAATCATAACTTTCTGATCGATGATAAATCCTACCTGCGCACCAGTCTGGCCATCATGGGGCAACACATTCTTTACCAGAATGACACGCTCAACCGAAACCTGAACGCCACCATGATCCGCGACGAGCAGTATACCTCCAACCGACTGGTACTTTCCAGTACTTACAACCGGAAGCTCTCACCGAAGCTTACCCTGAAAGCCGGACTAATCGGAAAGGGAATCCAATACGACTTTTTCTATAGTTCCAAACTGCCTCCCGGCAACCCGCCCGCTTTCATTGACCAGAACGATCGCACCTGGCAATTGCAGGCTTTCGCCAATCTCCGACTGCGCCCCCATCCGCGCTGGACCGTCAATTTCGGATTGCACAGCCTGTACCTGGGGCTCAACGAAACCTCCAATCTTGAACCCCGGATCGGATTGAATTATCAGTTGAGCGAATCCGCCGAGCTCAGTCTGGCCTACGGGCTCCACAGTCGGACGGTGCCGCTGCCCAATTACTTTATCCGGGAATACAGCGGCAACAATTTCACACTGCCCAATCTCGATCTCGACCTGATCAAAGCCCACCATCTGGTACTTGCCTATCGCCAATTGCTCGGCAACGGCATGCGCCTGCAACTGGAGGCCTATTACCAGTCGCTCTACGACGTACCGGTCAGTGCCGATCCGAACAGTACCATTTCACTACTCAACCACGCTGACGGATTTTTCATCACCCGGCTGGTGAGCGAGGGCACCGGTACCAATACCGGTCTGGATCTGACCCTGGAACGCTCTTTTCTGAACGGGACTTTTTTCATTCTGGCGGGCTCGCTGTTCAATTCCACCTACGAACCGCTAAACGGGCAGACCTACGATACGCGGTACAACAGCGGTATTGCTGCTTCCCTGATGGGCGGTAAGGAATGGGCGCTTAGCGATAATGCCACCCTGCAAACGGGCCTGCGGGTAGTCTACGGCGGTGGGCAGCGGCTGACCCCGATCCTGTCTCCCGAGCGGGACCCGCGGGATCCCGACAATCCCATTCTGGATGAAAGTCGCCCATATACGCTACCGGTGGGTGATTTCTTCCGTCCGGATATCCGGATCGCCTACCGGCGGGATAATCCCGGCAACGCCTGGTATATTGCCCTGGATGTACAGAATGTGATCGGAAGGAACAATGAGGACCCGCTGGACTACACTTACGATCCGGATCTGGAGGACTGGATATTCAGGAGTCAGTCCAGCATCGTGCCGGTCCTGAGTTTCCAGATCGATTTTTAGCAGGAATATTTTTCGGACTAATAAAATGGGAGCAACGGCTGAGGGTGGACGTTGTCTTTGTTAGCAGATGTACAGATCCGGCGATCTGCTAGGCCTTTTCGAAGCGTTCGGGAAAGAATTTTTCCATAATCTGCAGTAGACGATCTTTCCGGAGCGGCTTTTCGATAAAATTGGTCACCGGTATGGATTTTTCTTTCAGCCTGCTTTCTACATTTTTCGGCAGCGCGGTGGAAAGCATGCAGATAACGGTCGCTTTGGGTAGATCCAGGAACGCCTCTTCGTAAGCATCGAGAAACTCCCAGCCGTCCATCACCGGCATATTAATATCCAGGAACATCAGATCGGGAAGGGGATACAGTTCATCGTCTGCATCCTGGTATTCATTCTGACGGGTTAGGTAATCCATGGCCTCCTGACCATTATAAACGATTCTTATTTCGTGAGCGATCCTGGCCTGCTCGATAATAAGCTTATGCAGGAAATTAGTTGCGGGATCATCATCGATCAATAAGATACAGTTCAGTTTTTTTCTTATTGAATGCACTGACATGAAATGCGAAGTTTTGGGCTCTAGAGCTGTTGCACTTTTAAACACATATCCCCCCGGTTATTGTTCATTTGGCCATGAACAATTCCGGGTAAAATCGGTTGGTTTTAGAGCAACGGTCAGGTCGTTTCAATCTCATTATCCGGACGTTTGCCCAATGAAATCAGACCTCTAATTTTTCGTGAAAATATTTGAAAAAGCAAATTACCACATAATTAAACCTTTTGTGGATTTTTTTGCAACCTTTAGTAAATATTTACCTCCGCAAAAGTTATTCTGAACTCTATGGAATTTTTCCAAAAGCTATTTGAGACGGATTTTATGCCGCACGGGCACTGCTATTTCTGGCGCCCGGAAATACTCTGGCCCCATGTATTGGGTGATGTATTCACCTCGCTGGCCTATTTCGTCATACCCCTCCTCCTCTACCGTTTCGTGAAAGCCCGTCCGGATGTCAAATACCCAGGCGTTTTCCTCGCTTTTTCCCTGTTCATTCTCTGCTGTGGGATCACGCATCTGCTGGCCACCGTTTCCGTCTGGCAGCCCATTTACCGGGCGGAGGCCGTAGCGAAAGTGACCACGGCGATGGTCTCGATGGGGACGGTCGGCATGCTCTTCAAATTGTATAAACCCATTTTAGCCATACCCTCGCCCGCACAATTAGAGCAGGCAAATGTTAAACTGAATGAGGAGATCACGCAACGGGAAAGAATGGAAGAAAAGTTGCGTATTCGAAAAGAATCATTTAGAACGACTATGAAGTATGCACCGGCCGGTATGGCGCTTGTTAGTCCGCAGGGTAAATGGCTACAGGTAAATCCCGCCCTCTGTAAAATGCTGGGCTATTCGGAAAAGGAATTGCTGCGGACCGATGTGGCCGCCGTCACCCATCCCGAGGATCTGGACCGGTACCAAAGCACCATTTCAGAGCTCAGCGCCGGCATGCAGGAAGGCGTTTTTCTGGAAAAACGATCCCTGCACAAAAACGGCAATGTGATCTGGGCCATGCTTGGGATCTCCGCCGTATTTGACGAAAATGATAAACTGTTACACTTCATCGTTCAGATCCTGGATATTTCTGCCCGGAAAAAACACCAGGAAGAGATCACCGCGCTCAATGCCTCCCTGGAGGAAAAAGTAAAAGAACGCACCGCCCAGCTTCAGGAGGTAAATGAAGAACTGGAAAGCTTTTCCTACGCCGTTTCCCACGATCTTCGCGCTCCGCTCAAAAATATGGAAGGAATGGCCTCCATGCTACAGGACCTCTACGCTCCCCAACTGGACGAAAACGGGGCCATCCTCATTGACCACATCAATACGAACGCCAAGCGCATGGACCGCCTGATCACGGATTTCCTGAATTTTTCGAGGGTCGGTCAGCAGGTGCTCCAGAAAGAACAGTTTGACATCCAGGCGCTCTTCGAGGAGGTGTACCACGAACTGAGTCCACATTACCCGGAAAAAAAGATTGACCTTCAGATAGAATCCCTGCCCGCAGCCTACGGTGACCCCGGACTGCTCCGCCAGGTAGTACAGAATTTATTGTCCAATGCGTTGAAATACTCCTCCGGTCGGGAAGAGATCGTGATCCGCGTAAAAGGTTCGGATGAATCGGGCCAAACGGTTTATACCGTCACCGACAACGGCGTCGGCTTTGACCATAAATTCCAGAAAAAACTTTTCATGATGTTCCAGCGACTGCATAAAGCGGAGCACTTCAGCGGCCACGGTATCGGTCTGGCCTTCTCCTACCGGATCGTTAAAAAACACGGGGGCAATATGTGGGCGGAATCTAAAGTGGACCAGGGAGCTAAATTTCACTTTTCCCTGCCAAAATCATAAACGATCCGGAGTGTCGAATTCATGGATCATCCGGTCGCAGTCAACGGCCATCTTTCTGTACGCCGGTCGCACCAGTTGGTAGCGACAGGTCACCTCTCATAAATGCACTTACCCTATAGGGCCTGATCCGGTGATCACCGGTCCTCCAGCGCAAAAGCCAGATAGTAATCTCCCGCAGCGGTGCCGTTCTTCCCTCCGCCTCCGGCGGCGATCACGACGTATTGTTTACCGTCGATCGCATAGGTACTGGGGGTGGCGTATCCGCCCGCCGGCAACTGGTATTCCCAGAGCAGGTCTCCGTTCTCCGAGTCGAAAGCGCGGAACATTTCATCCTGGGTAGCTCCGATAAAGAGCAGGCCGCCGGCCGTAACGATACAGCCCCCGAGGTTTTGGGTACCCGTTGCCGGTATCCCCTTTTCCCGCAGGGCGGGGTATTCTCCGAGTACTTTCCGCCAGCGCCGCTTCCCGGTATTGAGATCGATCGCCGACAGCGTTCCCCAGGGCGGACGGATACCCGGATAGCCGTCCTGATCGAGGAACTGCCGGTAGCCGTTGATCAGATAGCGGGGTGCGGTCCCGGAGGCAGCCTGAACACCGGCAGTATCGGTAACTTGCGGTGGATCGAGCAAAAATGCGGTAATGGCAGCCAGCTCTTCCTCCGAGAACTGGGCAAAGCCCGGCATACTCCCTTTACCCGTCCGGATGAGTTGCATTACTTCTGCCGCCGGGTATTTTTCCTTTAGCCCGAGTAGGGACGGATAGATCGGCGGAGCGCCCTGCCGTTCCAGACCGTGGCAGGTTGAGCAGTTATTCTGGAACAATTGCCGGCCGCGAGCCATGGGCGTCTTTGTATCTTCAGATGCGGCAGTCTGCTCCACGGCTTTCAATTGCAGGATATTCGGTATCTCATTGGCATTGATGTAGAGGATCCCCCGGTGTGGATCCACTGCGGCACCACTCCATTCGGCGCCGCCACGGGTACCCGGCATGGACACCGTGCCCTCCAGGCTCGGCGGCGTAAAAATGGTGCCACCCCGCATGCTGCGGAACTGTTCCCGCACAAATTCCTCCGACTCGGGCGTAATGTTACTGAGATCGGCCTCAGTGATCCCCTGTCGGGTAAAAGGCTCCGGCAGGCTTGGGAAAGGCTGGGTGGGCCAGGCAATTTCTCCCGGCACGGTCGAGATAGGCAACGGACGCTCCTCTACGGGAAATACCGGTTGGCCCGTTTCGCGATCCAGTACAAAAATATGGCCCATTTTTGTTGGTTGCACAACTACCTCCCGTTCGATCCCCTCGTGGCGAATGGTCAGGAGGTTCGGCGCACAGGGAAGATCGTAATCCCAGATATCGTGATGTACCGTCTGGTAATGCCACTGTCGCTCGCCCGTGCGGGCATCCAGAGCCAGTACACAATTGGCAAAGAGGTTAGCGCCCAGCCGGTTGCCGCCGTAAAAATCAAAGGCCGCCGATCCGGTTGCCACGAAAACCCACCCTCTTTTTTCGTCCAGGCTCAGTCCGCCCCAGGCATTGGCGCCGCCGTATTGCTCCCCCTCCTCCCACTGCCAGGTATCGTAGCCCAGTTGTCCGGGCTGCGGGATCGTATGAAAGGTCCATTGCCATTCACCCGTACGCACGTCGTAGGCCCGCACGTGACCGGGTGAAGCACCGTAGCCCTCCCCTACCGCCGACCCGAGAATGATCAGATCACCGAATACCACGCCCGGACTGGTTACGGTCAGACTGACCGCTTCCGGTTCCATTTCCAGATGATAGCGGAGATCGATCCGCCCCGAATCACCGAACGATGGAATAAGTTGCCCCCCTACTGCATCCAGCGCGTAGAGAAAATGACCGGAAGTGAACAGAATGCGATCGTCCGCTTTTCCGGCCCAATGCGTGAGCCCCCGATTTACACCACTGTGGAGATTATGTTTAGTCGCAGGATCAAAAACCCAGTGTTCCGTTCCCGTGGCCGCATCCAGCGCAAACACCTTCAGGTCCGGACTGGTACCGTACAGACGACCGTTCACAACAATGGGATTACACTCTATCGTCGATTTCGATCCGGCACCTCCGGTGCGGTAGGTCCAGGCCGGTTGCAAGCTTTTTACATTGCCGGAGTTGATCTGGTCGTGGCCCGAGAACTGGCTGCTCGTCGGATCGCCCCGGTAAGTTGACCATTCCATGAAAGCTCCGGCAGCTATGGATTCTCCGGCATCCGGGCGGCAGCCGGCGAGCAGGCAGCAGATCCCCAGTAGTAAACAGCAGCTTTTATCCATTATTACTCTTCGTTTGACAAATGAAAGATCTGGGGACCTATTTTTTGCAAGCCCAGCCATAATAACAATTGAAAACTAAAGGTTTACGCCCCCAATCCGGCCAGCTTACAGCTAATTCCTGACTCCCACCAACCATCGACCCTCAACCCTCAACCCTCAACCACCGACCGTCGACCCTCAACCGTCGACCCTCGACCGTCAACCATCGACCGTCAACCCTCCAAAAAGACGCAAAGTCCCCCCAAACAACCTACTGTTCCCCATCGGAACTTGGAAAAGTAACCGGAAATCTTATATTATCAACACTCAATTTTTACAAAAACGATACATAAATGGTTGAAGCAAGAAAGTATCGCGTTTTTACCTTGCGTAATTTCGCGAAAGTCCCACAGGTGCAACAGTACCTGACGCCCGAACAATTGCACGACATTGAGGTAGTTGGTAACGTTTTGCCCTTCAAAGTCAATAACTACGTGATTGACGAACTGATCGACTGGACCAACATCCCCCATGATCCGATCTTTCAATTGACTTTTCCCCAGAGAGAGATGTTATCCGCAGCCCACTACCGGGAAATGGAAAAAGCCCTGTCCCAGGACCTGAGTAAAGCCGAACTGAAACTGGTGGCCAATAAGATCCGCTACGAGCTCAACCCTCACCCCGACGGTCAGCAACACAATGTCCCGATGCTGGACGATACCAAACTAACCGGTATCCAGCACAAGTACCGCGAAACCGTTCTGTTCTTCCCGAGTAACAGCCAGACCTGCCACGCCTACTGTACGTTCTGTTTCCGGTGGCCGCAGTTTGTCGGCATCGACGAACTGAAATTTGCCATGAAGGAAACGGACCTGCTGGTGGAATACCTCCGGCGGCACCCGGAAGTAACGGATGTGCTCTTCACCGGCGGTGACCCGATGGTGATGTCGGCGAAAAAAATGCGGGCCTACATCGAGCCCCTGCTTGAGGCCGATCTGCCCAATCTGCGCACCATTCGTATCGGGACTAAATCCCTGGCCTACTGGCCGTATAAATTCCTGACGGATAAAGATGCGGATGAAATGATCGCCCTGTTTGAGGAGATCACGGAGCGGGGTTACCACCTTGCTTTTATGGCTCACTTCAACAATCCGGTCGAGCTAAAGACCGAAGCGGTGCGGCAGGCCATCAAACGCATCATCGCAACCGGAGCGCAGATCCGGACCCAGTCACCCGTGATGAAACACATCAACGACCGGCCGGCCGACTGGAAAGAGATGTGGCTGGAACAGGTCAAACTGGGCTGCATCCCCTACTATATGTTCGTGGCCAGGGATACCGGCGCTCAGGACTATTTTGCAGTAGAACTGGAACGGATCTGGGATATCTACCACAAGGCCTACCAACAGGTGAGCGGTATCGCCCGGACGGTGCGGGGACCCAGTATGTCCACCAATCCCGGCAAGGTCCAGATACTCGGCATCAATGAGATCAACAATAAGAAGGTCTTCACCCTGCGGTTCATCCAGGGCCGGCAACCCAGTTGGGTCAACAAACCCTTCTTCGCCAAATTCGATCCCGACGCCATCTGGCTGGATGATCTCGAACCGGCATTTGCTCCGGAGTTTTTCTACGAGCAATCCTCGGCACTGAAGAATATCTCTCTGAATTAGGCAGGGATGAGGAGTTGGGAAATGATCGCTTGCTCTCCGATGGTTTTGTTGTTCCCGGTACTATACCGTCCGAAAGGAACGTTTTCCCAGCTCCTAAATTTCCTGAATTGTAGCGGCCAGATGCCCCGGCATTGGCGAGCAATAGCCGACTCCCGTTACCGGGTCCTTTTTTTCCGATTTTTCGGTACCTCCATGTCCAATCGCCGGCCGAAGCCGGTCGGGTTTCACATCCGATAAGCACTCCAAAAGCAGAAGGACACCGAAGCAGGCAATCCTAAAAAAATTTTGTTCATTCCCCGAATGTCCCTATTTTAACCGCTTAAATACATCCTTCAGCCAATAATTTTATGCAACCCGAGGATAAGCATAGCGACCTGGAATTATGGGCTCAACTGAAAAAGGGCGATGAACGGGCACTGTCCCGCTTGTTCACGCACTACGTGGAGCATCTCTATAGCTATGGTTTCATGCTGTGCCGGGACCGGGAATTGGTGGAAGACCTCATTCAGGATATCTTTTTACACCTCTGGCGCAGGAGACGGAAACTGGCAGATGTAAAGAATGTCGAATCCTACCTGATGATCACTCTGCGCAATCGTATTCACGATGTTTTTCGCTCCCAAAGCCGGCTCCGTACGCTCCGCGCGGAACAATCCGTAAGCTCGGAACAGGAAATATCGGTAGAGGAAAAATGGCTGGAGTCCGAGCAAAAGGACCTTAAAAAAGCGGCCGCTCATCGCGCCCTCAATGACCTTCCGGACCGAATGCGGCAGGCGGTCTATCTCCGCTACTTCGAAGGATTCGAATATGCGGACATTGCCGAGATCATGAACATCCGCCCCCAGGTAGCCGTCAATATGGTCTTTCGGGCCACCCAGAAATTACGCAGCAACTATAAGCGTTATTCCGGCTGGTTCTTCTGGCTGCTGATCTTCACTGCTTTGGGCTAAACGCCCTACCCTTCCGATCGCTCTTCTCCGCAACATCTGGTTTTGCCGGCTCCATCCGAGGCATAAGTTTCCACCGATTGACGCTCCGTTTTCCGGACCGGACCGAAAATTTCAAAAAAAAAATTTGGTGCCCAGGGTTATGAAGTGTTTCTTCCATCGTCCTTATAACGAAAAGCGGTAATTCGCGCCGTTTTGCCGATTAACCAACTGTATGAATAATAAGAATTACGCCGATTTCATCATTGATCAACTGGTAGAGGATCCGGATTTTCAGCGATGGGTATTAGATCCCACCACCGAAGACCTCCTCTTCTGGCAGGAGTTCCTGGTGGAAGCGCCCGGTCAACTGGAGAAAATTACCGAGGCACGGCGAATGGTGCTCGAAAGGCACGGCCGGTCCGGCGAAGCGGAACTTCCCACCGATCGGAAAAGCGCCATGCACCGCCGGCTGGTACAAAATGTCCGGCAGGAGCGATCCCGGAAACGGCGGCGCGTGCTATCGCTGTCCGCGGCGGCCAGTGTGCTGCTGCTGATCCTGGCCGGTCTGTATTTCTGGCAATCCGGGCTACCGACCGACGATAATCAACTGTTGGTGATCACCACGCCTTACGGCCAGACGGAAAAGGCCGAACTGCCGGATGGTTCGGTAGTGATCCTGAATGCCAATTCCAGGCTTTCCTACTACGAGCACTGGGAGACCGGAGCGGACCGGGAGGTCTGGCTCGAAGGGGAAGCCCATTTCACGGTGGAACCCAAACCGGCTACCGGCGCGAAATTTCTCGTCAACACCTCTGATCTCAGCGTCAAAGTGCTGGGAACGGTATTCAATGTGTACGCCCGCAGCCAGGGCACCCGGGTGACGCTCGAAGAAGGAAAGGTAACCCTCGAACTGAAGGAAGTTCCCGAGGATCGTTCAATCGTGGAAATGCAGCCGGGAGATCAGGTCCGGTTCTCCGCCCGAACCCAGGAATTTTCGGATGAGGAGGTGGATGCTACCGCGAAGAACTCCTGGAAAGACGGCATCATCATTTTCGACGGGATCACCCTCGGCGAACTGGGAGGGATCATCACCGAAACCTTCGGCATGGAGGTCACTTTCAAAGACGAGCAAAGAAGCCGGCAAACCATCACGGGTGCCGGTCCGGCGGATGATCTCGATCTCCTGATCCAGAACGTGGAAAAAGCCCTCAAGATCAACATCATCCAGCAGGATAGTCTTTTAATATTCAATTGATAATTTCAGCATATGCAATTCCGATGATGGTACCAACAGAATAAACACGAATAACAAACGACCCGACCGCACTACCTAAAAACCTGGTACTGTATGGGTTAATCCGATTGAAATTATTCCCTCATTTCATGAATGGCTCATGGAATAGGCAGGAGGTCTATGCCTTCTGGCAACCATTGATTTACACCACTAAACGATCAACAATGAGAAGATCCTTAACCACTCTGGCTATTTTGATCTGGTTATTTCCCTGCGGAAATATCGGAAATCTCAAAGCTCAGGGGATGGCTTTTCTGGGCAACGAAGGCATGCTGATCTCCACCAGTTCGCACCAGAACGATCGGGTGCAAAAGATCGATCTGGAGGAGGCACTCAAGATCATCGAGCAACGCTATAAGGTCTATTTCACCTACCCGGACGAGCTGATCAAGAACAAAACCGTTTCGCTGCGGCTCAAAGCCGGGGAAACGCTAGATCAGCTCCTGTCCCCGCTCCTCCGGCCCCACGGCCTGCAGCACGAAAAGGTGCGCGGCAAATTCTACGTGATCACCTCCAGAACGAATACCGGCAGTTCTAATGCTGACCGCCCCGTTACTTCCGGTACAAGCGGGACCGAATTCCCGCGCAGTACTTCCAGTCGCCCCCACTTTACCCCTGTCCCTCAACTAGCGTCTCCCCGCAGCCGACACCTCAAGATCTTCCAGTTTCCGCTCAGCGGGCAGATCCTGGACGAATCGGGTGATCCCCTCATCGGCGTGAATGTACTCGTCAAAGGTTCCGGTCAGGGCACCGTTACCGATATTGAAGGCCGGTTCGCGCTGGACCTGCAGGACGGGAACGCGACCCTGGTCGTATCCTATGTCGACTTTCAGTCGGTAGAAGTACCCGTCAATAATCGTTCGGAAATAAGCATAACCCTGGTAGAAAACGCCGCTGCCCTGGAGGAGGTAGTGGTGATCGGTTTCGGCACCAAACAGCGTAAAGATGTTACCGAAGCCATCTCCTCAGTCTCCGGTGAGGAACTCAATCAGTTGCCGGTCACCTCCTTCGAGCAGGCTCTGGGCGGGTACGCGGCCGGCGTCCAGGTGATCTCCGGTTCGGGTATTCCCGGTGCCGGCGCCACCATCCGGGTGCGCGGAGTGGGTTCGCTCAACAATTCCGAACCGCTCTACGTGATTGACGGCATCATCATCGGCAATGTAGCCGGTGGGGGACAATCCTCCATCAGTCCGCTGGCCCTGATCAACCCTAATGATATCGAAAGTATCGATATTTTGAAAGACGCTTCGGCCACCGCCATCTACGGTGCCCGTGCCGGGAACGGGGTGGTCATCATCACGACCAAACGCGGAAAGCAGGGTCAGATGTCCATCAATTTCGATACCTATACCTCATTCAGCGTACTGGACCGGAGCAATTTCGATATGATGAGCGGCCCGCAGTGGGCGCAGTACCTGACGGAAGCTTATGCCTCCGCCGGACAGACCGACTATCCGGGTAAGCCCTTCCTGGACAAGGTACTGGCCGGGAACGGACCGCAGGAATACAACTGGTTCGACTACGCCTATCGAGACGGCCGCATCAACAGTTATAACCTGTCATTGAACGCGGGCACCGCCAAGTCGCGTTACTACGTATCGGCCAACTATTTTGATCAGGAAGGTATCCTGCCCAATTCCAATCTGAAACGAGGTACGGTTCGGCTAAACAGCGATCATAAAGTGAGCAATCGCCTTTCGTTCGGGAATACTCTGGCCGTTTCCCGCAGTGAAGCCCAGACAGTCGGTAACGTCAACGCCAATTCCAACCTTAAGAACTGGATCGGCCGTCTGCTCATCCAAAACCCCTACAAACCGATCTTTGATCCAACCGACGGGGACTACGCCGGACTGAGCGCCCAGGATCCGGATGCCGAAGCCCAGCTTGATTTTTCCAATACCCACACCATCTGGGTACTGGAGAACCAGTACGAGCAGGATGTACGCAACCGCATCTGGGGATCGCTGTATGCCGATTACGAAATATTCAACGGGCTGACCTTTCATACCATGGGATCGGTCGACTGGAGTTTCAATGACTCCGAGGATCGCCATCCCTCCAATACCATCGACGGCGCTCAGGCCAACGACAATACGAATAACCGCTTTAATTTGAGGCACGGAGAATTCCGGACCTGGTTTATGGAAAACACCCTCACCTACGCCAAACGGATCAACCAGCATGATTTCAGCATCATGGGCGGCTACCAGGCGCAGAATAACCTGAACAAGGGCTTCAGTGCCAATGGCGGCGGTTTCGTCAATACGGACTACTGGTTTTTCAACCGGCCGCAACTGACTTCCGAGATCGTCGACGGCAACGGTAATGTGGTGGCAACCATACCCCTGGTGACCCCGGGCGTGGGCAATTACCAGAACGAATCGGCATTCGTTTCCTTTTTGGGCCGCGCCATTTACAATTACGACGATCGCTATCTGCTCACCTTGACGGTCCGGCGCGACGGCTCCTCCCGTTTCGGCCCGGATAAGCGCTGGGGTACCTTCCCGGCCGTTTCCGCCGGATGGCGCATCCACCAGGAACCCTTCATGCAGTCGGGCAGCAGCAAGATCTCCAATCTGAAACTGCGCGCCGGCTACGGTATCAGCGGCAGTGACAATACCGGCCTCTACCAGTGGAACTCACAGGTGGGTTCCGGTGATAACCTCAATTATGTATTCAACGGCGGCCGGGTACCCGGCGCTACACTCACCCGCCTGGCCAATCAGTTTCTCGGCTGGGAGGAGATCGAGATGTATAATTTCGGGCTGGATCTCGGTTTATTCGAAGGCCGCCTGGAAGTGACCATCGATTATTTTGACAAGACCACCAAAGGCATGCTGCTCCAATTCGCTCCGTCTCTCGAAGTAGGTTCCCAGAGTGATCCTACCGGCAACCTGGGCGAAGTGGACAACAGCGGTATCGAAGTAGCGATCAGTTCCGTCAACGTAGCCCGCAGCAATTTCACCTGGCGGACGGATTTCAATATTTCCGCCGTGCGTAATGAGATCGTTCGACTGCCCGAAAATGCGGATCGCTTCAATGGCAACAATATTTCCCGCGTAGGAGAAGAGATCGGAGCCCTCTACGGTTTTCAGGTAAACGGTCTTTTCCAGAACTGGACCGAGGTCTACAGCCACGCTTACCAAAACCAATCCGTGGAATCTTTCGGCGATGACGGACTGCCCATCTACACGGGCAATACCGACCAGGCCACGATCAATAACAACACGGCTCCCGGTGACCAGCGTTTTGTGGATCAGAACGGGGACGGTATCATCGATGCCGATAACGACCGGGTGATCATCGGCAGCACCATTCCCGATTTCACCTGGGGATTGAATAATTACTTCCGCCTCGGCGGATTCAATCTGGCGGTGTCAATCCAGGGTGTACACGGTGTGGATGTCTTCAACGGGCTGCGTGCCGGCCAGGAGGGATCCATCGCCAGTTGGAGCAACAAGCGCACCACCATCCTGAATCGCTGGACGGGAGAGGGCACCTCCAACTCCATCCCGCGCTCCGCCCTGACCAATCCGAACGGCAATGGCGGTGCTTCCGATTTTGCGGTGGAAGACGGTTCTTTCATCCGCCTGCGGAACATCCGGCTTTCCTATAATTTCCCGGCACAGGTACTGCGCAACATCGGCTGGCAAAAAGGGGGCATTGAGCTGTACGGTAGTGCCACCAACCTGCTTACGCTTACCCAATACACCGGTTTTGATCCGGAGATCGGCCTGCGGGTAGCCGGTAACCCCGAAACCGCAGGTAGCGACAGCGGCGCCTATCCGCTGAGCCGCCAATTTACCCTCGGACTGAAACTATCCTTTTAAGCATTATTAAAATCCTTCACACCATGAAAAAGATAATCGCCCTGTTTTTACTAAGTGCCTCCCTCTTCTGGGGCTGCACCGAAATGTTGGATCAAACCGATCCGACCGGGCCGACCGGCGAAGATTTTTTCGCCACTGAAGATGATCTGCGCCAGGCGGTAGTCGCCGCCTATTCCGGGCTGAGTACGCCCGGATCCTACCACTACGATGGCGCGGTGGGCTTTGAGCAGTTTTCCGATAACATTTACAACGGTTCTACCAGTACCGACGGCCGCTACGGCGACTGGAGTAATTTCAATTACGATCCCAGAAGCGGTAATATCCTCACCGTGTACCAGTCCTTTTATCGGATGATCAATATGAGCAACCAGGTGATCGCCCGGGGCCCCGAGGCGGAAGTCAGTCGGGCCGTACTGGATCAGGCCATCGCCGAGGTCACTTTCCTGCGCGGTTTCGCGCATTTCATGCTGACCCAGATCTGGGGTGATGTGCCCATCGTAACGGAACTGCCGGCCGACCCATCCGGTTTTTCCCCGGCACCCGCCACGGCCGCCGAGGTATACGAACAGGTCATTGCCGATCTGCAGTTTGCCGAAGCCGGCCTCGCCGCCAATCCGGCCGAAGGCGGACGGGTGACCAGTTGGACGGCAAAAGCCATGTTGGCTAAAGTTTACCTGTTCGGAGCGGACGAACTGGGCCGGTCGGAATGGTACGGACTGGCCGAATCCAAAGCGGCGGAAGTGATCAACGGCGGTCCCTACGGACTGTTCAACGAGTTGCCGAGCCCGAAAGGAAACCTGGAATCCATTTTTCAGACCTACAACAAATACGGCAAGGAACACATTTTCAGCATCAACCACTTCAACAGCGGTGGCAACTGGAGTGACGGAGATGTGGGCGGCCAGTTCCCCATGGCCATGAATCCCCGCCAGGAACGCAGCAGCAACAATATGTGGGGATTTGGCTGGGCCTATATCTACGAAGGCATCGACGATATCTGGGAGGATACCGATGCCCGGAAAGATTTTAATATCTGGTTTCAGGGAGAACCGATTATTGTCAACGGCGACACGACCAGTTACTACAATCAAAACAACCAGAACCGCTGCTGCCACCGGTCGAACGGCATGGGTTACCAAAAATTCTGGTACCAGGAAAAAACCAAAAATGTGAACGGGATCTCTACCCTCGATTTCCCCGAGCTCCGGTACGCCGAACTCCTGCTCATCCACGCGGAGGCCGATCTGCTCGCCGACGGTTCGCTGAGTGCCGCCGGCCTCAGTTCACTGAATGCCGTCCGGGCCCGCGCCGGTTTGCCGGAACTCAGCGCCGGCGAAGTGACCATTGAGTTGATCCTCGAAGAAAGACGCTGGGAACTCTTCGGAGAGAGTAAAAGATGGTTCGATTTTGTGCGCAAGCGCAATAGCATGCCGAACCTGTTCAGTACGGCCTTTGCCGGTATACTCGCCGGCGATACGGACGGGGATGATAACGATATCGCCGCTTTTAATCCGGATCGTCACTGGAAACTCCCCTACCCCCAGGTGGCCGTGGATCGCAACGATCAGCTGACCCAGAAACCGGCCTGGTCGGGAGGATAGAGCAGTGGCTGGAAATTTTGGCCGGTTGACCATACCCTTAATCTCCGAAAAAGCATAATCAGTTTATCAATGTCTTCTTTTCGGGCAATAGATCGCTCGGAGTATTATTAATTTTTTCACACGACGGCTACTGCTCCCGGAGCGGAGCCGTCGTGTCTCTCGCCTCCATGCTGCTACTCTTTGCGGCAGGCCTACCGTACAGGACAGTTCCGGGAAGGAAAACCTTTACTTTTCAAATGATTTTAGTTGCTACCGGCGACCGGTCAACCCGGGGTCGAAGCAATATCAAACCAACAAACATCCAGTAATGTCCTTAAAATACGGTTTCCTTTCCGGCCTGGCCCTGCTGCTGGGACTGAACGGTTTGTGGGCCCAGCATAGCAGTCTCACCAACCTGGCCCTGCATCGCCCCGCCTTCGCCTCCAATGAAAGTGGATTTGAAACGCCCGCCAATCGTATTACCGACGGTAACGACACTAGCCTCTGGGGAGCCGGGGTACGCCCGGCCTGGATCTACGTGGACCTCGGCCGCACGCTATCCTTTACAGAGGTCATCATTCAGTGGCACCAGACCGCCTTCCCGGAAAACTATCTGGTGGAGGCTTCCGACGACTGCCTGGTCTGGGAATCTCTGTACCGGGTTTTCGGAAACGACGGTACTCCCGATACCATCGGCTTTAACGCCCGGCGGGCCCGCTACCTGCGGGTACTGGCGGACGGACCCGGCCTGAAAACCGGCACGGCTATTTATGAGCTGCAGATATTGGGGCCACCGGTGGATGACTGCACCCGGCCGCTCCGGGGGATCACCCTGCTAAACCCCATCCGGAACGCCCTCAATCCCGGAGATACCTACCAGCTCCGGGCCGCACTCCAGCCGGTCGACTATTGCGATCAGAGTCTGCGCTGGAGTTCCTCGGATCCCAATGTGGCCACGGTGGATGAATCCGGCCGGGTTACCGCCCTGGCTCCGGGAAGCAGCCGGCTCACAGTTGAAAGTTTCGATGGCACCTTTTCGGATACCTGCCGGCTGGAAGTCGCCAACGATCACATAAAAGTCTGGCAGCTCAGCGGCGACTACGGGATCATCCAGGCTGAAAACGCCCAGATCGCCCAATACGGGGATCGGAGCTGGACCATCTTCCGGGATGCTCCGGGTTTCAGCGGCACCGGTTACGCCCGTTTCCAGGGGCCGTCTATGTGGCCGGAACCCCGCAGCGCTTACGACGATATACCCAATCACCGGAAACTGACTTTTTACGTTCAGATCCCCGACAGCAGTGTCTATTACTATTCCATCTATACCTATCACGAAAAGTTCGACGGTGATAACGACTACTGGCGCAGCATCAACTGGGATTTCTGGCGCAAAACGGGCAACAACCTGGAAAAACAATGGAGCTGGGCCGGCGGCCCCTGCGGTTGGTACCGTATCGAAGGGCCGGGACCGCACAGCATTGAAATTGCCGGCCGCTCCAACGGCATGGGCATTGACCGCATTGCGTTTTACCGCCCGGAGGTATCGCCCGAACCCGACTCCTGCCGGGGCGACCTGCAGGACTTCCGCTGGGCGCAGGATACCCGGGAAATGAGCAGCACCTTCGTTTCCGACAAGGTAGCACCCGGAACACCGAGACTTAATCCGGAGGACAGTGAGATCACCGATTCTCAGATCCGCGTGCGCTGGCGCGGAGTACGCGACGACATACGGCTGGCCGGATACCTGGTCTACCTGAACGATCAACTGATCCAACGATTACCCGCAGCGGAAACGAACTACCGTTTCGTAGGCCTGGACCCCGGCCAGGATTATACCGTAGCGGTAGAAGCCGTAGACTGGGTGGGAAACCGCAGCCGCAGTGAAGCGATCACACTCCGCACGCCGGCTGCGAACGCGCCCGATACTTTTGCGCTGTTGCTCGACCTGGTCGACGAACTGGCTGCCCGGGAAAGTCGCCCGTTATTCCGGCACCATTTCGAATCGATCGCCCGGATTAGTCGCGATACGGCTCACGGTTTCGGGGTCTCCGAAGCGGACCGGGAAGCGGCCGCAGCCGTTTTTCGTTTCCTCCAGGATGAGGGTGCGCAGTGGGAAACCTACGCCGCGGGGCCGCGCCCCCTGATGATGGCCTTTCCATCGCCTTCGGACGGTCTGGACAGTTACTACTGGTTGTTTCTTCCCCGCGACTTTGATCCCAACCGCAAGGATTATCCGCTCTATTTCGAACTGCACGGCAGCGGGGGCGGCCGCAATAACAATCCCCGAAAGATGCTTTACCAACCGCTCCAACCCCAGATCAAAGGTGTGCCCAGCCAGGGATACCGCAAGGAAGGGATCTACGTTTTGCCTTGGGGTCGGGGAGATCGCGGTTACCGCGATCAGGCCGAAACCGACATTTTCGAGGTCCTGGCCGATGTGGATCGGCGTTTTCCCACCGATCCGGCCCGACAGTATCTCTACGGCTTTTCGATGGGTGGAGCCGGCACTTTCCGCATTGCCCAAAAGTCCCTGGACCGCTGGGCGGCCATCGGGGTCTACTCCGGCGCCATGCGCAATCCTACGCTGGAAGAGGCAAAACTTTTTCAGGAGATACCAGTCTGGATGACCTGGGGTGAAGAGGAAACCCGTCTGACCGAAGTCAACCGGAAATTGAAGGATCTCTTCGAAACGGCCGGCGTGGAGCTGAAATGGACGGAAGTGAAAGGCGTCGGCCACCGCTATCTCGGGGAATATCAGGAGGACCTCATGGAATGGCTAAAGGAACACCGAAAAGATAATTGACTGAAGAAACTGTCTTAAAAATATATACTGGTTCACGAAGCGCGAAAATTTTCAAAACAACTTACGTATGCACCCACTTTTCAGAATTTTGCTGTTCATCCTGATCCCCTCCCTGGCTTTCGCCCAGGAAACCCGACCGGAGTACAATACCGGAAGCGGATTCTTTGTAAAAGACGGAAAGATCTACGATTCGGGCGGAAACGAATTTATTCCCATGGGCTACAATGCCGCCGCTTTCTGGGCCGGCAATGAGGATTGCAAAAAGACCAATATGAGCGTCCACATTCCCAACAGCGGCGCCAATGCGGTGCGGATCATTTCCCAGACGGCGGGGGCTTTCGGCTGGAACGCCAACCCGGCCGCCCAACGCAATCTCGTAGACCGGGCCGTAAAAGCCAAAATGATCCCGATGCTCGAAATGCACAACGCCACCTGCGATGAGCCGCAATTTGAAAATATTGTCAACTACTGGACCAGCGAAGAGATGGTAAAACTTTGCCAGGATTACGAGGAGTACCTCTGGGTCAATGTAGCTAATGAACATAATTTCTCCGACTTCGAAGCCTGGCGCGACGGCTACAAGGAGGTGATCACGAAATTCCGGGAAGCGGGGATCAAAAATCCCATCGTGATCGACGCCGGTCGAAACTGCGGCCAAAACCCGGAAATGTTCAGCACCTACGGCGCCGAAGTTCTGGAGAGCGATCCGGAGCGGAATGTCATCTTCTCCATCCACATGTACGGCTTCTGGCGAACCGAAGATAAAACCTTCACCGACTGGACGCCGCCCTTTCAGGTAGAAACTCAACTGCCGGCTCTGAAAGCCGCCGGGCTACCGATAATGGTGGGAGAATTCGGCTGGGATGATCCGGAAGGTTATGCGGGGAATTACACCGCTGCAACCATTGTCTCTACCTGTGCGGAACAGGGCATCGGCTGGTTTTTCTGGTCCTTCTACGACGGCACCGATAAGCCCTACTATTCCGTGATCAAAAACGTATGCGGCGGCATCGTGGAGAGTAACCTGACGCCGGCCGGGCAATATATCCTACCCTACCTACAGGCCAACGCCAGTGCGGCGGCCATATTCGGGACGGTACCTACGGATGAAGTCATTGCCGGACCATCCCTGCAGATCTATCCCAATCCTTCGGACAGTACTTTCATTATCCGGGGCCTATCCGGTCCCAGCCGGGTACGGATCGCCGATGCCGGCGGAGCCCTGGTCCGAACGGTATTTCTCCGGGATAATATTCTGAACCTGCAGGATCTGCCGGCCGGAGTATATTTTTTACAGATAGAGCATACTGTATATAAGGTGATCAAAAAGTAAACTTCCCGATCATCGCAATTCCAGCACCAGCTGTTCACCGGCCCGCAACTGCTTTCCGGAAGGATAGGTCTCTATTTTGCGATCACGGACGCCAAATTGCCGGAGGGTGAGTTCGCCGTAGTCCACCGTCAATACGGCCACCCTCCCCACCAGATCGAAGGAACCCCAGGCGGTGCCGGTAGACCAGAAGGTGGAAAAGTTGCCGGCATTTATCCGGGGGCCGAAAGTGAGGCGCTGTTCCTGACCGTCGTAGTCTATTCCCGAAAGGGCCAGCAGCACCGACCAGCTGGCCATGGCCCGCGCGTAGTGTACTCCGGACTCATCGTGTTCAAACGGATTGCGCTTGAACCCGTCGTACCGGTCCTGTACCGCCCGGACGATATCCAGCCCTTCTTCCGTATACCCGGCATAGATGAGGGAGGCCGCTACCTGGAATTCCACCCCCGTCCAGATCTCATCCGAATACACAAAAGGCAAAGCGGGCCGATTGTCGTTTGGCCAGGTACACAGCACGACACCCGATTCGTCGTTCAGGCCGTAAACTCGTTGCACATTGGAGAACTCCCGCAAAGACGGGATAAAATTGTAACGGTAAATGGAATGCAGCGCGCTGTTTACCTTCACCGTATCCAGCAGGTAGCCCAGTCCGGATATAAACGCAAGATACTGTCCCAGCAATTGATCGGACAGGCAGCCGTCACCGTACTGGTATTTGGGGATCGACGCGCCGGAACCATTGTCGGGCTCATACTCCGTAGTCGCTGCGGGGTCATCGCCGATGGTCTGGATAAAATACTCCCCGTTCCACAGTTCCTTTTCCGTGGCCCGGATGCCTTTTTCGTACACTTCCCGGTAGGCGCTGGCACTCTTTTCGTCGCCCATCGCTGCGGCCATGGCGGCACCCGCTTTCAGCGCCGCCAGGTAGACGGAGGTCGTCATAGAACTGGGTCCGTAGAAATTGATATCGTAGGTATTGTGCTGACGGCCGGTCAGGATCCCATTTTGATCGGGATCCCAGGCCATTTGTTTTTCCTGGTGCCGGTGGCGATCTTCCGAAACCGTGCCCGGTCCGTACCAGGCAAATTCCAGCGCTTTTTTGACGCCGGGCCAGACACCGGCGAGCCAGTCATCGTCTCCACTCAGCTTCCATTCACGATAAGCCCGGACGACGGTACCCATCTGCCCGTCGGCCGCCGCCGGACCGTTGAAATAATAATCTCCAATAGGCAGTACGGAGCGGTGGGCCTGAAAACCATTGTCAAAAGTGTTGTGCAAAAATTCGATCTCCCGCATGTTTCTTTCCAGCGGGGGAAAGAGCGAGGCCAGCGTCTGCTCGTAGTTCCAGACGTGGGTACAGGTGCCCGGGCAGCACCAGCCACCGCTGTTCACCCCTTCGAAGCCGTGGACATTGCCCTTATCGCTCACCTGGATGAGATTGGTGCGCAGGGTCGCCGCCTGGGTACTCAGCGCTTCCTTCACACTTTCCGGATAGGTGGAGTGCTGGAGCCTTTCGGCGAATCGAGCCGTCATGGTGTACAGGTGATCCTCCTGCTGCAATAGCTTTGATAGAGCGTCCAGTTCGCTGCTGAAGTAATTGCTGTAGGCATTGCCAAATGTTTTCCCGGCCGCCTCTGCGATCCCGAAAGTTTCCGACAGCCGAAAAACCCGCTGGGGAAAATACCAGCTCAGATAAAAAGGGATGCGGGTGCGTTCGCCGGGAGCGAGATCAAACGGGACCAGCACACTGGCCATCCGGTGGGTGGATTCGTTGTAGGATGCCGGATCGGAATTGGTGGTCCAGTCCGAAAGTTGGGTTTCGATCCGCCCGTCTTTGCTGAAGTCATCCCAGAAAATATGGGCTTCGTCCCGCCAGGTACCCGGATACCAATGAGTTTGTATCTGCGGGTCCGCAGCCGTAGTACCGATAAACAGCTGCCCCTGATAATTGACGTTTTCCGGATCCTGATTGGCCATGCGTACGCCCTGCAGGGCTGCGTTTTGGTGGTATCGGTTAGTAATACTGTCCCCGAGAATGGGATTTTCCAGGTTGAAAACCACGGATCCCCGGACGCGCTCGTCCGTTGGATTTTCCAGATCCCAATAGAATGCAACCACCGGGTAGCTACTGGCCGCCACATCGAGCGGGACAAAGGGACTAAATGCCTCCATATTCACTTTCAGCGGTATGGCTTCGTCCCGGAATTGCCAGCGGTGCAGGGGAAAATCATTGATAAACTCCGCCTCCCGGAAGCGCGGCAATCCCGCAACGTATTTGTGCGTCGATTCTCCGTAGGGCGGAAAGATCTCCCGCTCCAGTAATTTGGCAACGGCCGGACCGTCACCCGATTGGCACCAGATCGCAAAACCCGTTTTTTCCAGTCGTCGCTGGCGATCCGGTCGATTGAAAACTTCGATATGGGCAATATTTCCCCGGCCGCCGATCAGAATATCCCCGGTACCGATCCCGCCGATCGGTACCCGCAGACTTTGCAACTGCTGGCCGCGATAGACCTTGGCCGGGTTTTGCGCCGGGCTTAGGCCCGGTAATAGTAGTAGACTTATGGAGAGTAGCCAGATAGCGATGAAGTGAGTTTCATCTATTTTCATGAGGCAGGCAAAAGGCTTGGTGTTGGGCATGGCGATCAGTTTTACGGGAGTTTGTCCTTTCGCTCAATATACGCAACAGCGGAGGTTTGCAGTGTCCTTTGGTGTCCTAGTCAGCTTTTACTGATCGCCCTGGCTGCGCCCTGCCCCCGTTAGCTGCTGGATGGTCAGTCCGTTGCCGACCGCCGCGCCGCTGGCCGTATTATCGAATATGCACCAGACGGGCGCCAGTTGCCGCCACTCCTCCAGCTGCCGGGCCAGTTCCTGCAGGTAGCCCTCATCATAACTCGAATAATACACCCGGGGGCTTCCGTGCAGCCGGTAGTAGACCAGCCCGTTCCACCCGCCCGGCTGATCGGCCTGCGGGGCACGGGCCGGGTCCGCTGCCACCCGGGCGATCCGGAATTCATCCCAGACGAGTTCCACTTCCGGCGCAAACCAACTGAGGTGCCGGGGTTCACAAACAATGGCCCCGTCGTGCTGCCGGCGAAATTCCCGGAAAAACTCCCGGACGGGCCCGCTGTCGAAAGCCAGATTGGGCGGTAGCTGGACCAGGATCGGGCCCAGCTTTTCGCCCAGCAACTCCACGCGCTCCAAAAAAGGAGCCAACAGACCGTGATCCTTCAATCGGGTATGATGGGTAATGCTGCGGGATAATTTCACAGAAAAACGAAAATCCGGAGGCACTGTTTCCGCCCAGCGAAGAAAGGTACGGGCCATGGGCAGGCGGTAAAAGGTGACATTGATCTCCACGGCGCGAAAGAGTTGGGCATAACGTTCCAGGTGACTGCCTTCCGCGGGAAACAGGGCAGCGTGCTCCCGGGCAATCGTCCAGCCGGCGGTGCCCAGGAATAACGGATCGTGGATTGAATCGCTCATACTTAACTGACCGATCCCGGAGCCAAGATGTTCGCCGGAGATTATTTTTCGACCAGATATTTCCAGTACCGGCGCGGTACGTGCTGAAGATGCAGCTTCATATTTTTGCGCTCGGGGATATTCGTACTGGTAAAGTATTTCTGCCACGCTTCCTGGTAGTCGGTTTCCCCCTCCTCCAGTATCGATGCGCTGATCTGTCGCAAATTTAGATGGTCTTTTTCGGCAAAAGTGATCGCCTCGGTCCGTTGCTGGTCGTAAAACATACCGTAGTGCCTCCGCGAATCGTAGATCAGCCAGGTCTGTGCCGGGTATCTTTTTTCGAAATGGTCAATAATGAGCGGCAACACATCAAAATCGGGCTCGATCACGGCGTAATAAATATCATCGCGGGTCTGCTGGAAACGAACAAAAGCGTGCATGCGGTGGATCTCCCGCCCCATTTTTTTATCGATCTGCTGGAGGCGCAGCACCGTATCATCGAGATAATTATCCGCCCAGTTGGTTTTGCTTTTCATGGACTGCCGTACAAAATCGTAGATCAGCATTTCCACATCCGGCTGCTCGGAAAGCAGGCAGCGGTACAACATCCGCTCCCCCTTTTTAGAGGTCTTTTTGACTACGCCGGCGCGTACCCGCTCCGCCCAGTCCGACCGGGTAGCTACCACCAGCGGTTCCTCAAACAGGCTGCCGCGCCAATCGGCTTCGGGCACGATACGTGTGGGCCGGGCTTTGATCCGATAGGATTCAAAGATGGCGGAGAGCAGACCCGGGTAGGTACCGTTATAGAGGATGGTCATGAATGCTGGGCGTTTTTAAAACAGGCTGAGTTGGGCGGCTTTCCGGTTTTTCGGATCGGCGTGCAGGATCTGGGAGCGAATAGTGTCCGGATCCCAGCCGAGATGCAGGAAATCCTTATCCGCACAGACCAGGAAATACCGGGCACGTTTTAGTACCACCCCGATCTTTTTCAGATGTTCAAAGCGGAGTTGACCGAAGCGACGGGCCTGGATGATCTTCTGCGCCGACTTCACGCCTACCCCCGGAATGCGGAGGATCATTTCGTAATCTGCTTTGTTGACGTCCACCGGAAACAAGGCAGGATGCCGCAGGGCGTAGGCCATTTTGGGGTCCATCTCCAGATCCAGTTCCGGAAAAGCTTCACTGACGATCTCATCCACTTTAAAGCCGTAGAACCGCAACAGCCAGTCGGCCTGGTACAGCCGGTTTTCCCGCACCAGCGGCGGGGCCTTCAGCACCGGCAGCCGGTTATCGGTCGGGATGGGAATGTATCCGGAATAATATACCCGTTTGAGGGATTGCTGCTGGTACAGCGAATCCGCCAGTTGCAGCACTTTGAGGTCATTCTCGGGAGTGGCGCCCACCACCAGCTGGGTACTTTGGCCGGCCGGAGCGAAAAGGGGCGCTTTTTTGATCTGCTTGCGTTCCTCCTTGTAGCCCTTGATCCGGGTCTTCAGGTAACCCATGGGTTCGAGGACATCCTTATAGTTTTTTTCGGGCGCTACTTTTTTCAGGCTCATCTCCGAAGGGATCTCGATGTTAACGCTCAGGCGGTCGGCGTAGAGGCCGGCCTCATCGAGCAGTTCTTCACTGGCCCCGGGAATGGCCTTGAGGTGGATGTAGCCGTTGAACTGATGCTCCAGCCGCAGTTTTTTAGCGATGCGGACCAGACGCTCCATGGTGTAATCGGCATTTTTGAAAATGCCCGAACTCAGGAAGAGCCCTTCGATATAATTGCGGCGGTAGAAATTGATCGTCAGATCGACCACCTCATCCACCGTGAAAGCAGCGCGTTTGATATCGTTGCTGCTGCGGCTGACGCAGTAAGCGCAATCGTAGATGCAAAAATTGGTCAGTAGAATTTTGAGTAGGGAAACGCATCGCCCGTCCTCGGTATAGGTATGGCAGATGCCCGACCCGGTGGAGTTGCCCAAACCGGTCCGGGTGTTTTTTCTTTTACTGCCGCTGGAGGAGCAGCTGACGTCGTATTTGGCCGCATCGGCCAGGATCTCTAGTTTTTCCTGCGTTTTCTGGTTCATTGGGTAAATTTAAATCTTTTATGTCATAAATCAATAATTTAAACTGTTTGTGTTTTGTTAATTTTCGGTGGCGTAACCGGACCGACAAAGCGCCCACCACCGGAACTTAAATACCTCCCATAGAGTTGATGCAGGCAAACACCCAATACCCAAATCAACACGTCAATTCCCAACTTCTAACAACATGACCTATCGAAACAACGGAGCCGTCGGCGCTCTCCTGGATGAGTACGAAAGAGCGATGCGCGAACTGATCGACGTAATCCATCCCTTATCTCCCGGGACCCTGCAAAAAGTGCGGGATCCCCACACCAGCCACGCTGATTGCCGCTCCATACAAACGGTACTGACCCACGTCGTTCGCGCCGGTTTGTGTTACGAGATCGAGATCCGGCGGATGCGGGGTGAGCAACTGGATTACGCCAACAGGCACCAGCTGGAAACTGCCGAAGCATACAGTGAAGCCCTGCTGGGAGTGATCCGGAGCGCCGAGCAACTGTTCGCCGATTATCCGGACCTGAAACTGGAAGAACACGACCGGGACAAAAAGATCAAAGTCGCCTGGGGGCAGGTCTACGATGTAGAACAAATGATGGAACACGCCATTGTGCACATCCTGCGGCACCGGCGGCAGATCGAACGCTGGCTGCTGGCGGATAGGGATTAAAAATATGGCCGCAGATGCTCCACTATTTTCAATTCTGCCCCACTTACGTATTTTAGCGACATGAGCGAGAAGATCGTTTTAAAATATAAAAGGGAAAGCAGCTGGAATGATCTGCTCCAAAAGATAGTGATCACGCTGATCGTCGTGTTTGTTTTCCTCACCATTATGATTCGGAGTGCTCCCGTCTTGGTCCTCCTCTTCATCAGTTTATTCCTGGGGCTGATGAACGCCATTCGATTTGATGGGAAACTGATCTTTTACCCCGCCGAACGGAGTGTGTCTCTTCTTTCCGGGCGGCAAACGATATTTGAGCAGCAACCCATCCGGCGTCTTGTCTTCAACTGGCAGTACATCGTCATGCAGGTCGGAAAGCAAAGTCATACCAATTATCTGCAGTTGCAGACCATTATGGAACTGGAAAACGGCGAACGTTTTGTACTACTCCACGATCTGTACCCCTGGCAGGATTATCCCGACGAATGGCCGGCCGGAATCCGGGACCCCGGTCAGCCGGTGCTTTATGTAGATCCCCAGATAAGAGCGCTACAACAAGTCTGGACGGAAAAGTAAAATTTAGCCCCAGCGGATCCGGCTCCTATCCAACCTTTCAGCAGTTCTCTGCATCTACCGGGTAGTCCCTCTTTACCCGAAAACTGAATTGCTGAACATGGAAATAGCCAGACTTACAAGGAAAAATTCCCTCCTCCATTATTATCTGCTGATCGGGATAACGCTGCTGCTGACGGCTCCGGTATCTGCCCAATCGGTTTTGCGGGAAGGCTTTAGTTCAGAGCAGCTAACTGCCTCTGCGGCCTGGACAGTGGATTCCTTTCTATTCAACGTCCAGGGGTATACCCACGAGATCAACACCAGTGAGCGGCTCCGGGAAGTCATTCGCCTGCTCGGCGACGATCATTCTCTGCTGGCGGAAATAATCGTGCTGATGAACGCCAATTACGATACGATTACCAGCCATTTTCTGCGACTGCGGGCCGATGCGATCTATCGGGATCTTGTTTATTTCAATGTGCCACCGTCCCAGTTCCAGGTGAAGGATAGCCTGGTCTCCCGCTTCGACGCAGTTTTCACCCCGGATGAAGCCTACCGCAAGATCATCGTCCGTTTTTCCCGTTCGGCCGCTTACCTGAATGAGATGCAGTTATTGGAGGAAGCAAGAGAAATGCCGGCAAATTATCTGGCGTATTTTCGGACCCTGGAAAGCCGGCAACTTGGTGCAAAAGATCCGCAGGAAGTTACAGAGCTGAAAGAAAGCTACCAGCTCCCCGAGCTTATTGATCAGTTTTATCGGGAATATTACCGGCCGCCTTCCGGTCAGCAATTCGAAGTCCTTCCGCTTACCTATCCCATCGAGATCGGGAATATTCATTACGATACGATACCGGGATGGTCCTGCGGAATAATGGACCGACAACCGGATGAACAGATTTCCTACTCTACGGTGGAGGTCTCCAATTACGTTTACCAATACCGGGCAGCGATCGAAACCGCCAAACGTCCGCTTTTTGCGGATCAGCACCAGCTCCGGGCCCTTGCGGACTATCTGGCTTATGATTTCAGCTATCAGATCTCCAGTGAGATCAATATTCCTTTCAATATCCGGCCCGTTAGTGAGACCCGTTCGCGGCTGGAAGCAATAAGTAAGGTAATCTCCCCCCGCTACGACTACCTGATCCGCGGGAATTGCAACAGTCATTATTTCTGGAATTTCCACTGGAATATTTCTGCCCCGTATACGATCCGGAAAATTGGTATCGACGAAGCGTCCCGGTCGGCCTACCTGAATTACGAGGATAGCCAGGGAGAGACCCAATACGCCGTTTACGACCTCGGCGAGGCCGGCTGGACCAATCGGCATGCCCCCTCCGCCTCCTTACCCGGGCACTATCTCTATTTAGTCGTGATCCTGAGCATTATTCTCCTGATCGGCGGCCAGTTTGTCCGTAATTAACCGGCGGTACCCACAAGCGCAGGACGGTGAACTTCGGCTAAACACCTAATTTCCAGTAAAAACAGGGAAAAAATGGAAAGATGGATCGCCCTTACGGGAATAATAGGTTTACTCACTTGTTTGGCCTGTACGTCTAAGGAAGCACCCGATTCGGCTCCGGTACCCGTCATTGACGGTGAATTCTGGCGGATCGGCGCTGCGCCCGATCTCGATAGCCTGAACGGACCGGACCCTGCTAAACAGCACGTCGTGGATCACGGCTTCGTCAAGGACCGGGACGGACACTGGCACCTCTGGGCCTGCATGCGCGGCACCGGGGTCAGCCGCTTACTGTACGCCTGGCAAGGCCAGTCCCTCTCCGACGGTAAACTCTGGGAGCAACGGGGAATAGCCGCCAGAGCCCAGACGGAATGGGGCGAACAAAAGGACGGGCGGAAGGAGACCATGCAGGCACCTTATTTTCTGGAGATCGACGGCACCTATTACTGCTTTTATAATTCAGCCGGGATCCGGATCATGACCTCGGAGGATGGAGCGAATTATACCCGTCCCCGTTTTAAAGACGACAACAATCTGCTTTACGAACAAGGCGGCCGGGATGTGATGGTTATGCGGGAAGGCGACACCTTTTTTGCCTATTCCACCATTTCCACCGTGGCCCGCGACGGCTGGCTGCGGGGCTTCGTCAACGTGCGCACCTCAAAGGACCTGAAGCGGTGGAGTGACTACACCATCGTCTCCGAAGGCGGCCGGGCGGGCAACGGCGCGGTCAGTGCCGAGAGCCCATTTGTGCAGCAATACGGTGATTACTATTTCCTGTTCCGCTCCTCATCCTCTACCGGCACTACCTTCGTTTACCGCTCGACGGATCCCTACAATTTCGGGGTCAACAATGATGATAAACTGATCGCCGAACTGCCCGTCTGGGCACCGGAACTAATTTTTGAGGACGGGCAGTGGTATATCAGCGATATTGCCGATTTTCAGGGCGTCAAACTAGCCAAACTTAAATGGGATGAATAAACTGCTCCTGGTTGCGCTGTTCATGGCCGGCGGATCTTCTCTGGCGGCAGCCGTGTTGCCTATCGGGCCGGATCAGACTTACGCCAACCTGGAAGCAGCCGCCCGGCGGGCCCAGCCCGGAGACACCTTATTGTTCCATCCCGGTCGTTATCCCGGCGAACAAAGCGTCATCGGACTGCAGGGGCGGGCCGGCGCCCGGATCTACATAATTGCCGCCGCTTCCGGATCGGTAGTCATTTCCGGCGGCCGTTTTGCCTGGCACCTGTCCGATCCGGCCTACCTCACCATTAGCGGTTTCACCTTCGAAGGGCAGACCCAGAACGGCCTGAATATCGACGACGGAGGAGACTATACCGATCCGGCGCACCACATTGAACTGGCGGACTGTAGGTTTCGGGACCTGAAAGGGCGGGGTAATAACGATCTGCTGAAGTTATCCGGGCTGGACCATTTTTCCATTGATCGCTGCCAGTTCACCAACGGGGCGGACGGGGGCAGCGGCATCGATCTGGTCGGCTGTCACGACGGTACCATAAGTGCGTCCCGCTTCGAAAATATGGGCAGCAATTCGATCCAGGTAAAAGGGGGATCAGCTCGCATCTCCATTGAAAGGAACCATTTCAGAAACGGTGGTCTGCGTACACTCAATCTGGGCGGCAGCACCGGCCTTCCCTATTTTCGTCCGTCAGACGCGACTTACGAAGCTGCGGATCTGCAGGTTTACGCCAACCTCATCGTCGGTTCCGATGCCGCGATCGCCTACGTGGGGGCCGTGCGGGTAAAGGTGATCAACAACACCATCATCCTGCCGTCCGCCTGGGTACTGCGCATCCTGCAGGAAACCGTGGATCCCGGGCGATTTGTGGCCTGCGGCGATAATGTCTTTGCGAATAATCTCATCTATTACGGGCCGCTGCGCACGGAAGTTAATACCGGGGCCCATACCCGTCCGGAGAGTTTCGACTTTTCGGATAATTACTGGTACCGGGTGGATGATCCCGGTCGCGAACCGCAACTCCCAGCAACATCACTCCGGCAGCAATGGGGAAAGGATCCACAATTTGCAGACCTGGAGGGAGCGAACTACCAGCTGAAAACCGCCAGCCCGGTCCGGCACTATATAAGCGGCACCACGGAGCCAAAGCTTGATTTTTTGGGGCGCCCTTACGGCAAAAAACGGGCGGCCGGGGCCTTTGCGGCTCCCTGATCGTATACTTTATTCAATTGCATGACGGACGGGCTGGGAAAAAAATTGCCGGCTGCCTGCTTTAAAGAGGCAACCGGCAACCGGTCAGGTAGACCTAAGCACGGTGTTTAGTTTTAGCCCTGAGGTTGTACGGGCGTAGCTCCGAAGTGGATGATCTTCCAGCTACCATTTTCCTTGATCGCGGTAATGCCGGCGTGTTGTACATCCATCATTTTTTTGCCTTCCATTTCAAAGGAGCCGCTGCCGGAAATGCGGGCGATAGCCAGATCCGGGCGGACAAACTGAACATCCTTTACTTCAACGGAGAACGTATAATTGGGTGGCATCATTTTTAAAGCCTGCTCGTGAAAGCTTACTACTTCCTGCCGGCTGTTCAACAGGTGCCCGCCGGGGGTAATGAATACCACATCATCCGCGAGGCTCGTCCCCATCAGTTCCGCATTTTTTTTGAGTAATCCATTAACCAGGGTCTGTACCAGTGTTTTGATCTCCGCTTCATCTGTGGACATTTCGGCCTGAGCCATAACAGCGTTACTAAAAGCTACTAATGCCAAAAAGAAAAACAGTTTAGTTTTCATAATCTCTTACGTATGGTTTAAATGAGTTGAATAGAATTAACAATGCAAGTTTACGGGCTTTCGGACGGGGAAAATTGTACAGATGTTTCATTGGGTCCGGGCCGGGTAATGAGCACGAAAAATAGCCGGCCGGTCTGTGGAACTAAGCCCCTGAGTTCCTGGTTGAAAATCAGAAAAGATGCTACTATCCGGAAATTTCACCCTGGAAACGCTCCGCCTGCGGCTCGGCATGCCCGCCCCGGAAGACCTGCCCTTTATTTTCTCCGCCAGTCGTTATCCGGGTTTTACGGATGGGATGCTCTGGTATCCGCCCGAGAACATGGAGGAATTGGAGGAGCCGCTCCAGCGTGCGATCTCAGCCTGGGAACGGGGAGAGGCTTACGCTTTTACCATCGCGGACAAACATACTTCCGACTTTTACGGGCGCATCTCCATCCGACCCACCTCCGAAGCCGGCGGGTGGAACATCGGTTTCTGGACCCATCCGGACCACCAGGGAAAAGGCATCATGAGCGAAGCGGTTGGGGCTGTTATCGAATTTGGGTTCACGCAACTACAGGCCCGTGAGATCGAAGCCTGCCACGCGATCTGGAACAAGGCCAGCGAACGGGTATTGCAAAAAAATGGAATGCGCCTGGTCCGCTACATAGAGAAAGGATTTAAAAAGCACGGCAAGTGGGTGGATGAAAATCTGCTCGCCATCAGCCGGGAAGAATGGGAGGGCCGCCAGGCTTGAAAGAGTAAATTACGGCGTAGGGGAAAATAGGTTCGCTACGCCGGATCTTTTCATTCTCTCCTTCGGATTTATCGAGAATCAAACTTAGGTGCTCAGTCATAGTTAAGCTGAGGTGCAGCACTCTATTCTATGCACCCAGCGGCCTCAACTACGGTAACCTGGCCAGGACGGTGCGCTGCACCTGAAAAATCTTCACTTCTCTTCCCTGAAGATCGTACGGTGCGCTGCACCTCTTTTGGGAACCATCTTATTTTTGAAAAATTTTGCCGACAATCATTTAGGAAAAGTTCTTTTGTCAACACTTTTCGGCGCTAGATCTCCAGGTCCAGCAAGGCCGAGGAGAGCGATTTTCCGTGCTTGTCCAGCGCCAGGGATCGCGTTACGCCGCCGCCCAAACCGTCGTGCAGAACGAAATTCAGGGCCGCAATATTCGGCAGCTCGTACCGCAATACTTCCCCTTTCACCACATCCGACAGAAAATTTTTGACCCGGGCGGCGGTCACCCGTTCCAGGAGTAAAGGGTAATCCTCTTCCCGGAAGGCGATCACCGAAATATTGGCAATATTCCCTTTGTCTCCGGTACGAGAATGGGCAATGGCTCTGAGTTTCATCTTAAACCGTTTTGTAAGTGACTTTCGGGTCCACCTCGGACGAATCGATTAAAATAGAATTTATGGCGATAATCTCCCCTACCGACTTGGTCGCTCCTCCCCCACCCGCCGGGCCGTTGGTGTAAAGCGATTCCACTTCGTTGCCGATCCGGACGGCTTCGGCGCGGTTTTCGGTGCGGCCGGCAACGCGAACCCGCACTTCAGCCGGTTCTCCAACAGATAGGGTATTGCCGTACAGGGAATTGACGCCCATGAGGTCGAAACGCAGTTCCTGAGCGCCGACGCCAGTAGCGTCCAGCCGCTGCCGCACGATATCCAGCGCCAGTTCTCCCCGCGCAACCGCCCCGGCACCGCCGTAGCTGATCTGTCCCTCTCCGATAAATCCATCCCGAAAACCCACCGATACTTTCAATAAACCGGTCCGAACTTTTCCGCTCCCGCCGGTCACCTCGACCCGATCCTTTCCCGTCTCGCGAAAGGTTACACCGCTAAGATCGGCCACCACATCCGGGGTGAGGTATTCAGTCGGGTCGTGTATTTCGTAAAGCAATTGTTCCTTACAGGTAGCCGGGGTGATCATGCCGCCGGTACCCGGCAATTTAGTAAGGATAAAGTCCCCGTCGGCCCGCACTTCAGCAATCGGGAAACCCAGCCTGGCCAGGTCCGGGACCTCTTTCACGCCCGGATCGGCGAAGTAACCACCGCTGACGTGGCCGGCACATTCGAGCAGGTGCCCCAGTACCGTACCTTTACCCAGCAAATGATAATCCTCCGGCGACCAGCCGAATTCATGGATCAGGGGCGCCAGGAAGAGCGCCGGATCGGCCACCCGGCCGGTCAGGATCACATCCGCTCCTGCCGCCAGCGCCGCCACGATAGGAGTTACCCCCAGGTAAGCATTAGCGGAGATGATTTGCGGCCGCAGGTCCTCCAGTCGTCCTCCGGTTTCGAGGATGGGGAAATCCCGTCTCTGGATCTGTTCCAGTACATCGTCACCGGTGATGGCGGCTATTTTTAACCCCTGTAATCCCAGTTCCCGGGCAATCGCCACGGTGCGTTCCATAGCCGCCACCGGATTGGCCGCCCCCATATTGGAGATGATCCGGACACCATTGCGGCGCGCCGGTGGCAGACAGGCCCGCATCCGTAGGTCCAGCAGCGGATCGTAACCGGCCTGCGGATCGCGCTGCCGACGCTGCTGCGCCAGGGCGATCGTTCGTTCGGCCAGACATTCAAAAGCGAGATAGTGCAGCTGGCCCCGCTCCGCCAGTTCCACGGCGGGTTCAATGCGGTCGCCGCTGTAACCGGCTCCGGAGCCGATGCGAATGATCTTATCTTGGGAGTCGTTCATTGTTCTTTGCTTATCAGTTGGTCCGGCCATCGTTGGTACCGGTTCTAAAGGGTACCGATCAGGACCGCCACCACCGTCATGACGATGGTAGTCAGGAAGGCATATTTAAAGGTGAATTTCTGGTGATCGGCCAGTTCTATATCGGTCAGTCCGATCAGTAAAAAAGTAGTAGCCGTGAGTGGACTGAGCGGGAAGCCGGTGGTCATCTGCCCCAAAATGGCGGCCTGCCCCATAGCGACGGGCGCCACGCCCAGTTCATTTCCCACTTCCGCTATGATGGGCAAAAATCCGAAATAGAAAGAGTCGGGATCAAAAACCAGACTCAGCGGCATACTGGCCACGGCCAGGATCACCGGAATGTACTGCCCGATACTCCGCGGGATCACCGCTACCGCTTCCTGGGCCATGGCGATGATCATTCCCGATTCCTTCATGATACCGGTAAAGACACCGGCAGCCAGCAGGATGCTTGCCATCAGCAGGGCCGCCTGCGCGTGGGCGTTAATGCGCTCCCGCTGGTCCTTCACCCGGGGATAATTGATCATCAGGGCCAGGGTAGCGCCCAGCATGAATACAATAGCCGGAGCGACATAGCCCGACACCAGCGCTCCGATGGTCAGCACCGTCAGGGCAATATTCCACCAGAACAATTTTGGTCGACGGATGAGTTTTTCGGCATCGGTAAGTTCGCGGACGTACACGGTACGCTCCACCTGTCCGGTCTGGATACCCAGCCGCCCGGCTTCGCGTTTGCCCAGTCGAAAGGCGACCAGCAACACAAACAGCAGGCCACAAAGCTGCGGGATCATAACCGGATTGTACAGGTCCGTCACACTGACATTCAGGGCAGTTGCCGCCCGCAGGGTTGGTCCGCCCCAGGGAACGATGTTCATGGTGCCGGCACCCAGCGCCACCACGCAGGCCAATACCCGGCGATCCATACCCATCCGGTCAAAAAGCGGCAACATGGCCGGGATGGTCACCAGAAAGGTCACTGCGCCCGAGCCATCCAGGTGAACGATCATGGCCAGCAGGGCAGCGCCCACGGTGATCCGGGCCGGATCATTGCCTACCGCTTTGAGGATGCGGTGAATGATTGGATCGAACATACCGGCGTCGGTAAGGACCCCGAAAAACAGGATGGCAAAAATGAACATCGCCGCTACAGGCGCAATGTTCCGGATACCGGCCAGCGCGAACTGGGCCGTTTCCAGGCCAAAGCCGGCGATAAGCGCCCCCACAATAGGCACCAGGATCAGGGCGCTGAGCGCCGTAGTCGTTTTACTTAGGATGAGGGCCAGCAAAACGACAATGATCAGAATTCCGGTCAGGAGTATCAAAAGCTAGCTGTTTTAGGATCGACAAACAAGTTCGCGGCAGCAATGCACAAACTGAAAACGGTGGTGCCTGCCGCTGCGCCCGGTGGCTTATGGTTTCAATGTGCCGAACGGAGACCGGCAAATCCATTTAAGAACGGCCCCTCCAATTCGCAAGTGTGCGTAGAGTCGCCGGGAGCAACCCCGGGTTGAGATCACCGGCCGGATAGAAAAAATTTAAACCACTTCAAAGGTTTTAATGGTAAGCTTACGGACTACCGTCTTGGACATTGAAGTGTTAAAGATAGAGAAGTTAATTGAATTGGTTGACGGTCGACGGTCGACGGTCGATGGTTGACGGTCGATGGTGGACGGTTGGATGTGTCGTCCTGTCAACTAGTGAAAGTGGTTATCTTAGTTATCGGCGGAGACGTCATCTTTTTATACAGTTCTTTATAGCTGACCTCCATTGTTACAATGCCGGTACAGGACAGTTGAGCCCACCAAAAGCAATATTTTCCGTTCAAAAAACTATGACCATTATGAATTTCAACTGTAAGATCCTTACGTTGCTCTTTATCGGCCTGCTGGGCCCGCTGCTGCTCTCCGCTCAGGAGCAGGGACCGGAAAGATGGGAAGCGACGATCCAGAAATTTGAAAAAGCAGATAAGGAAAATCCTCCGAAATCCGGATTGATCCTTTTTGTGGGTAGCTCTTCCATTGCCAAATGGCAGGATATGGGTGACTATTTCCCGGAGTATGAGGTGCTCAATCGTGGTTTTGGCGGTTCCCAGTTCTCCGATCTGATCTACTACGCCGACCGGGTAATCTATCCCTACAAGCCCAGTAAGGTGTTCATTTACGAGGGGGACAATGATGTGGGTGCCGGAGACAAACCGAAAGATATCCTGAAAGAAGCCAAAAAACTGCGGAAAATGATCGCCAGGAACCTGGGCAAAGAGGTGCCGGTGATCTTCATTTCACCCAAGCCGAGTGTGGCCCGCTGGAACCTGCAGGAAACTTACCTGGAAACGAACGCGCTGATCAAGAAATTTGCCGACAAAAAGGCCTACACCGAATACGCCGATGTGTGGTACCCGGCGCTGGATGAGGACGGCATGGTGTTCAAGCACATTTTTGTGCAGGACAACCTCCACATGAATGCGGACGGCTACAAGATCTGGCAGAAAGTGCTGGCTCCGTATGTAGCGCAGTAGCAAACTGCCATCGGCCGGAGCACAGTTTTACAACTCGTCTCCGGCCGGTTCAGCCAAAACCAGTCACGCCCGGTGAATTAATACCAACGAACTATGCATTGGAAGAAAGTACTCCCCACCGTTTTGCTACTCCTGTCGGGCTTACTGGTTTTGGCCCAAAAACCGCTGCCGGAGATCCGGAAAACAGGTGATAAACATACCTTTTACCTGGATGAAGAACCTTTTCTGATCCTGGGAGCCCAGCTCTGGAACAGCAGCGTCTGGCCGGAGATCACCGATCAGTTCTGGGAGCAGGCCAAAACGCTGGGCTGCAATACCATCGAAGCGCCGATCTACTGGCAAAATATCGAACCGGAACCCGGCCGCTTCAATTTCCGGGAACTGGATCACCTCATCCTGAGCGCACGCGAACAGAACCTGCGGCTGGTACTCCTTTGGTTTGGCAGCTACAAGAACGGCCGTTCTCAGTACGCGCCGCCCTGGGTGCTGGAAAATACCGAACGCTATCCCCGCATGCGGAATGCCGCCGGCGAGGAGATCTATGTGCTATCGGCAGTATCCGAAAACAACCGGGAGGCGGATCAATCGGCCTTTGTAGCGGTGATGAAACACCTCAAAGAAATTGACGAGGCCCACCAGACCGTGATCATGATGCAGGTAGAAAATGAGCCCGGCTCGATGTGGACCAACCGCGATTACAGCCCGGCCGCCAACCAACTGTACGAAGCTCCGGTGCCGGTGGATATCCTCCGGAAACTGAATAAATCCCGGGGCAATTGGGAACAGGTTTTCGGAGTAGACGGCCCCGAAGCTTTTAACGCCTACCATATTGCCCGCTACATTGACCGCATTGCCGAGGCGGGTCGGGAGGTGTACAACCTACCCATGTACGCCAACGTATGGATCCGGGAAAATGCTTTTCAGCGGCCCGGCGAGTATCCCAGCGGCGGCCCCACCTCCAACATGATCGACCTATGGAAAGCAGCCGCACCGCATCTGGACCTCCTTGCGCTCGATGTTTACCACGGCAATCCCAATATTTTCAATCAGCTCTGCGATAATTACGACCGGCCCGACAATGCGCTTTTCGTGCCGGAAATGGGGAATGGACACAACTTCGCCCGTTTTCAATTCTACGCCATCGGGAATTACAACGCCATCGGCGTAGCGCCCTACGGCATCGATCCCTTCCACGTAGACCCGCACGATCAGCGCAATAAAGACCAACTGGACGGGCGTTTTGACGGAATTGCCCGCAACTATCACCTGCTTTCCGGAGCCATTCAGCCGATCACGCAGCTCCAGGGCACGGGCAATTTACGGGCAGTGGGCGAAGAAGAAGGCATGTCCGAGCAACTGGTCCGGCTGAACGGATACGACGTGCTGTTCCGCTACGGGTTCCCGACCTATAAGGACCGCTCCCAACGAACCGGGCGGGCCTTGATCGGCCAGACAGGTCCGGATGAATTCCTGCTTATTGGGTTTGACGCCAAGTTCCAGTTCCGGCCTACCTACGGATCGGGTTACAATGCTGCCGAATACGTCCTGGTGGAACAGGGCCACTACGAAGGCGGCCGCTGGGTACGGGAAAGGATCTGGAATGGCGATGCTCTCTACCACGCGACCCTACCCCACGAAGGCGCGATCCTGAAGATCAAATTGCGACGGGTGGAAACACCGGACGGCGCCCGGATCCGGGCTAATTTTGATAAGAACTGATATGAAGCCTGACTAAAGGGCTAAGCAAGATATTCCGGGCTGATCTCCCCGATCATCATGAATCCGCAGATCCGGAATCCGGCCTTCTGCAAACAGGATCGGGACGCTTCGTTCCGGATATTACAGCGCGCAGCCGGGCGATATCCGGCCCGGTAGCATTCCTTTTTCACTTCCTGCAGGAGATAGCTGCTCAGTCCCTGGTTGCGAAACTCCGGATGCGTTTCCATATAAAGATCGGCGAAAGGAGGATTGTAATGGGTGAGATAACCGCCCGTGGCTACAATTAGTCCGTCCTTTTCCAGCACATAGTCTCCTGCATCTTTCGGCTTCAACCCAAAAACATCGTCCTCCGGATTACGCCGGCGAAAAACTACGCCCGAAAGCTGGTGGTCCGTTGGCTGGTGATCGGCAAATAATATCGTATCCGAAAAGACCGGGTTGCAAAAGCGGTAGAGCAGGGCCGTAAGCTGGGGCTCGTTCGTCTGGGATTCCACGTAGCTCACGGCGGTAAACCGGATCATTTCCGTAAAGATCCCCCCATTCCAACGGCGAAACTCCGGGAGCAGGTACCATTCAAAAATAGCATCGCGATCCGCCAGTTCCTCCCGGCCCTTCACCGCCGCGTACCCGATCATCTGCGCCCCCTGCAAGATGGCGTAAGGTGTGGACCAGTTGCGTACATGACAGGCATCGTAGCGGATCTGTACGGGATGCTCCTGCAGGTACAGCGCACGCAGCGGAAGGATGTCCGTCAGCGTGACTTTCCGGAGTGAGATATCGGGAGGAGGCATGTTTTTAAATTGAGCATTAAACGGCAACGCAGGGCATTCAGACCGGCTTCGGGATCGTAAAGAAGAAACTGCTGCCCTCCTTCGGGCTGGAATCCACCCAGATACTACCGCCGTGTAGTTCGATGATCTTCTGGCAATGGGACAGTCCGATACCCGTTCCGGGATATTCACTGTGCGGATGTAAACGCTGGAAGATCGCAAAGATCCGGTGCTGGTGCTTCGGAGAGATGCCGATACCGTTATCCGATATACAAAACTCCCAGGCATCGGTATTCTCCCGGGCGGTGATCGCAATCTCCGGTTTCAAATCTTTTTTGTGGAATTTGATGGCATTGGAAAGCAGGTTTTGGAAAAGAACCCGCAGTTCCGTTTCGTAACCGAACAAATGGGGTAAAGGATCAAACCGAATGGAAGCTCCCGTCTCTGTGATCTGACCGCCCAGATCGATCATGGAATCCCGCACCAGTTTATTTGTATCCACTTCGCTTCTCTGTTCGTACAGTCCGATCCGGGAATAATCCAGCAACGCCCGGATCAGGTTGTTCATCCGGTTAATGGACTGGGTGATCAGGTCGAGGTACTCCACTGATTTCTCATCCAGATCGTACTGCACGCGTTTACGCAGCAGACTGACAAAGCCCTTTACCGTATGCAGCGGTTCCTGTAGATCGTGGGAGACGGCGTAGGCAAACTGTTCCAGTTCCTTATTTTTCAATTCCAGCTGACGCGCCCGGATCTTTTGATTTTCCGCATCCTTTTCCTTGGTAATGTCCCAGTTGGTGCCGATCATTCGCAGCGCCTGACCGTTTTCATCGCGTTGGACGCTGGCCGCAGCCTTGATATAGCGAACGGATTTATCCGGCCAGACAATCCGGAATTCCACATCGAAGGGTTTGATCCCCTTCAGGGCCAGGATGATCGCCCGCTTACTGATCTGGGCATCTTCGGGATGCAGGCTATTGCGCCAGGCGGAGGAATTTCCGGTAAACTGATCTTCGGAAATACCGTAAAGTTCGAACATGGTCTCATCCCAGATGAGTACATCCGTATCAACATCCCATTCCCAGATTCCTACCCGGGCGGCTTTGGTGGAGATCTCAAAGCGGTTGTTGAGTTCCCGGAGTTCGAGCTGGGTCAGGTCGAGCTGCCGTTCCGCAATTTTCCTTTCGGTAACGTCTATGAGGGCGACAATGACCATATTCCCACCCCCAATGTCCAGTTTGGCCGCGCTGGCCAGCACATGGATCGTATCACCGGACTTATGGATGAGTTCCGTTGGAAAGTTTTTGATAAAGCCTACCTCTGTCATGAGTCGGTTGGCATAATTGCGGAGCTCCGGATCTCCCGACCATAATAATTTATCATAGGCATTCTTGCCGACCAATTCTTCCGGAGCGTACCCCAGTAGTTTACAAAGACTGTCGTTCACCTCGATCCGGCTTCCGGTGCTCATATCCACGATCTCCATCGCCGTGGGGTGACTAAAAAATGCCTTGGAGAATTTTTCTTCGCTATCCAGCAGTTTCCGTTCGGCCTGTTTCCGGTCGGTAATATCCCGGTTCACGGCGATGTAACCGTTGGAATTACCGCTTTTATCCTTCATGACGGCAACGGAAGCCAGCACGTGAAAATCCCGTCCGTCCTTCCCCCGCTGGATCACTTCGCCCCGCCAGATCCCCTTCGTCTGGAATTCTTCCAATACCGAATCGCCGTCCTTTTCCAGATAATCGGTCCAGATCTGAAAAATAGATTCACCCATCATTTCCTCAGCGGTCCATCCGTACAGTTTTTCGGCGGCGCGGTTCCAGGATTTGATGATGAAATTTTCGTCCGTAGAGATCACGGCGTCCGAAATATTTTCCAACAAAGCGGCCTGGTAGGAGATCTGCGCATCGACCCGTTTTTGGGCGGTGATGTCCCTTGCGGTGCCGATGGCGCGTTTGATCCTGCCGTCTTCGTGTCGAAAAAAAGAACCGTTGATAAGAATATAGCGGACTTCTCCTTTACGGATGATCCGGTAAGCACGTTCGAAAGTGGTCAATTCGGCATCCGGCCGGATAACGAAATCCAGGCGGTTCTTAATCCAGGCGTTATCTTCCGGATGGAGAATACTGAAAAGGTAGTTGAGCTTATCGACTTTCGTATCCCGACTCAGTCCGTGCAATTCGTACATCTGATCGTCCCAATGCAGTTGCTCCTCTTCAAAATTCCAGTCGAATGATCCCAGGCCGGTTACTTTCAGGGCAAGTTTCAGGCGTTCTTCACTGTCGGCCAGCGCCTGCTCCATCCGGCGTTTCTGGGTTTTGTCAATGATCGTTGCACTGAGCAACTGACGATCGTAGGGTGGAAAGCGCACCAGCCAGACTTCACAGAAGATCTCCTCACCCTCCTGGCTTTTGTGTACCCAGGGAAAAATAGAACTGCCCCCGTCCAGCGCTTTCCGGATCGAGTCCGGAGCGTACATCTTCAGGTCAGGGCTCAACTCAGCCGGACCCTGTGTCCGGAGGCGGGCTCCGGGCATTTTAAAGAACAGTTCAGCTTTGTGATTGAAATCAATGAATTTTCCACTTTCTACGTCCAGGATCAACATAGGCTGCGGAGCATGATCGATCAAAACGCGGTACCGTTCCTGTTGTAGCACATTAACAGGTTCTTCTTGCATCTATCTATTGGGCAGTTAAAAGTGAGTAAAACCGCATACACGATTTTACTGATTTTTGGATAGTATTGTTTCAGTGGTGAGTGTGCTAATCAGATCAGAATGATACAATTATACGTTCATTTTTGAAATTATCCATCTTTCCGACTAATTAATTGCAATTGCGCGGCGACTTGCGCAGAGGGCCTGTATTCTCCCGGAGGTAGCGGCATTTTTGTTCCTTTTCCGATTGCAAAGAAAAATTGGGTTGGGGCTCAACCGGCCCGGGAAGTAGCATAAAAAAAACCGGGCATCAGCAGCTTACTCCACTTTTTGGAGCCCTCCACCAATAACCCGGCAACTGGTAAACTGTCAATTTAAACGAAAACTCTAGGTATGATTTATGTCTTTATCCGGGGTTCAGTAATCCTGCTAATTGGGTTTATGGGCTTAAAAGATTGATGGACTGATGCCGGCCAGGAACTTGCCGGCAGACATCAGACCATACAATCAGGAATCATAAAATAACCGTTTGTTTATAGTACTAGCTTCCATGAGGTTTTTGAGGAAAACGACTATTCAATATTTAATGGAACTTTAGATACCGAACCGGCTGCTTTGAGCCGGATCCGATATCTAAAGCCGGTTATTTAATTAATTCAAGATTCGATACTTGAATTGTAGAGAGAAGATGGTAGAGCGTGGAGAGACTGAGACTGGAAGAATAGTGCTAAATCGCTCATTTTAACAATTGGCAGTCCCTCTACCCTCTACTTTATACTTTCTACCAAGTTGCATCACAACTTGAATTAATTATTAAAGTCGATCCATAACGGGCTCTGGTTCTCCGGCATATCGTGTTTGCCTCCGCCCAGCCGGTAGGATACGCTGAAATTGATCAGGTAATCGGCAAAAGCCGCATCACCGTGGGTATAAGTGCCCCGCTCAACGGTGCGCACTTTATCTTCGTAGCTCTGAATACGATCGCGTACCAGCGCGATCGGCACACTCAGATTGAAAGCGAGTCTAGGGGTCCCAAAATTCAGACCGGGTTCGACGGATACGACGTAACCCGGACGACGGTAGCCGCTGCTGCCACCGATCAGATCATTGGCCGGTACGCCTTCCAGGCGTCCGCCCAGGTAGGCACTCAGCCCACCCAGCCCGGTGTTGTAATAGGTGCCGATCTGTGCGGCAAACTGGTCCGGACAGGAAAATTCGCTGCGCCCGTTGCGGGTCAGCACGCCGTTGGTTTCCTGGTAGTTGAAGAGATAGAAAAAGTTGGTCACCAGCAGGAAAGAAGGAGATAGCGTCTGGTACCCCTGCACATCGAGCGTTATACCGGTGCCGCCGTCGCCGGGCTGAATGGATTGATCCACCACCACTTCCCGGTCTTCGTCCCGGTTCTCTCCCTGATTGTAGAAGGTGTCGGTGTAATCGTACTTACCGGTCGGCAACTTCACGCCCAGTCCCACCGCATAGTTAAATCCATGGCTTTTGGCGGGATCAAACAACCAGTACCCCAGGCCCAGCCTCATATCCGAAAGGCCGCTGGAAGTAGTCGTATGGCGTTCTCCCAGACCGTTGGGTGGATTGCCCCCGTGCTCGTACATGGAGGAGCGCTTGTGATTGACAAACGGCAGGATGGCATTGGCATACAGCCGGTCGGTGATGCCGTAAGTCAGGGAAAGATCCAGGAAATAAGAATCATTGATCACCTGGGTACCGTCTTCAATGCGGTTGTGTTCCTCCTCGAAGCCCCGAAAATGACGGAAAGATTCAAAGTACCGGAAACCGGCACCCAGTAAAAATTCGCCCTGCATCAGGTTGGCGCCTCCACCCAGGTTGGTGCCGCAGGAGGAACCTCCCCGAATGGCTACACAGCCCTGGCCCATAACCAGTTGTCCGCAGGAAAGCGAAATGAGTATAAAGAACAACAGTTTGATTTTTCGCATGGTGTGTTTTTTGCGCTATGGTTCCCCGTTGCTTATATCCCGCTGGGATTACATGGACCCGTAAGGCCGGGATCAATCCGTTCTCTGTACGGAGAACGAAACCCCGGTCATTCACCACGGAGCAACATCCGGGGAAACAATTGGATAATAGCCGCTTTACCTTGCTGTTTCACTGCCTGTCCGCCGGGCCTTTGCACGATCCCACCAACAGCATTACCGGTAGGCCGGTCATCGACTTACTTTTCCGAACCACGTACCGCGCCCGTGTCTTTCGGGTTTCCAGGTGTGCGAAATGGATACCGGTTTGGCTTCGGTTGAAGCTGTCGGTTATCCCTCCGCTTTTTCAACAGTCGGGTCATTTCGGAACAGGGTCCAAAGTCGGGTCATTCGCGATCATCCGGTGCCTTTCTGGGGGCAACTTATAAGCCATCAGAAACGAAAGAGTCCTACAGCGATGGCACTTCCCCAGAAAAACAGGTAGCGCCAACCAATTCGAAATTCGATGTGTGGTTACCCTAGCTGTATGAACTCGGGTTTGATCCGCTGCCGGTCGTGACCGTCAGTTCCAGTGAGGTAAAGCAATAAACAAGCTGGCGAATTCATCGCATAGCCATAAAGCAGACGATGAAATTCGCCAACTGCAAATAAGTTAAATCAGCATTTTAAAAAGGAAAAAGTTACCCGATGCGGGCCGGTGGTGGTGTGGGAATAGAAGGGTTATACAGGTCTTCCAGGGGATTATACAGGAAATTGCCGGTGGAGAACCGGACTATTTCGGCGGGCTGAACCAATTCAGCCGCGTTAATGATATAAGGCGAAAATAATTTTTGCAGGCTCAACAGGGCGTTTTCCGCATCCTGTTGTTGTTCCGGACCGTTGACCAGGTATTCCGAATGAACTGTTTCCAGGCCATTTTCATCAACGGTGTAGTATTCCGCATTTTCTTCATCGGAAGTCGAGAACAGGAAAGGCGCACCGTAGCCGGCACTCAGATTGGCCATTTGTTCGGCTTCATCCAGGATCTTGATCTGGGTTTCGATACCGTAGTCGGTGGACAGCTGTTCGGCCAGCACCGTCTCGGAATCATCCATTTCCAGCTCGATCAGCGAAGAATGCGTGAGTTTAACGTAGATCACCCCTCCGATCCATTGAATGGATACGGCCAGCAGTAAAAGCCAGGCTGAGAGGTGTTTCCAGGTCATATTGGACTAAATTTCGGGGCTCAATATACAAATGTCTTTTGGCAAGCAGCGTATAGCGCCAAATATTTCTTGGGAATTCGTCAGTTCTCAAACTTTTTCGCGATCATCTCCGCAATTTTGACCTGACCCGCTTCTATAAGGTGAATGCCGTCTTCGGACCAGGTCTCCCATTCGGGTGCCAGCCCGCTATAGATGTCAATAAAGGTGCAGCTTTCCTCTTCGGCCACTTCCCGAAAGCGGGGAAACAACCATGCAATATCCGCCGCCCCACCGTGGTACTTGGGGATCAGGGCTTCGTCCGGAGCGTAGGGAGGCGGTGAGACCACGTAGATCTCCGGCTGATCCCGTTGGTAGACCGGGTGCGCCTTGATCTGCCGGAGCAGCTTGCGCAGGTTTTCGGGCACTTCCGCCAGCCGGTCGTCAAATACGGCCTTACAGTCATTCGTGCCCAGCAGGATAACGATCTTATCCAGCCCGCCCAGCCCACGATCGGCTTCCTCCAGGTATCGGTCCGCATTAGCTAAAGTGTTCAGACTTTCCCGTCCGAGATTGTCAAAACCAATGGTATTCCCGGAAACGCAGGTATTATAAACGTGATCAGCGAAGCGCAACTCCCGCAACTGATTGACCCAGCCCTCCTCCAGCGCGCCGTTGGAATCTCCGATCGCGAGTACCCGTTTCCCGTTCAGGGGAGCCAGTACCCGGTCCGCGAGGAGTTCGTGCCCGCCTTCAAAAATGGTCATCCGTACTTTATCCCGGTATTGCCGCTGGAAATGGGTGAGACCGCGCGTCGCATCGCCGGGATGTTCCAGTGGACCGTTGCGCCGTTCGAGCAACTGCAGCATCTCATCTGTACCGATCGTATCGGCGGCCGGATCGTGATCACTGACCACTTTATTGAAAAATCGCAGGCTCTGCGTGATGGGCACGGAGCCCTGATACCCATCGTGGATCCCCGCGTGAATGTACAGCTTACTGTGCTCCCGCCGCTCGACCGGGGTGTCCATAAAGATTGGGGAACGTTTCCGGGCTTCGAGCGAATCCAGACTATAGCCATCCTCCCCAACCCCATCCGGATGGGTAGCCAGGGCGATTTCCCGGGCGTATTTCTGTTTTCTCCCCACGGACTCGTAGTACCAGTCGACCAGATTCGAGATCGGCACCCAGGCCGAAAAGGTTTTCACCGGATGGTGGGTACGCATATAGGTAAGCAGGGTTGAGTAGCCGCCGCCGCTGACCCCGATGACGTGGATCTCGGAAGTATCCACCCGCGCTTCCCGTATGGCATAGCTGATCGCATCCTCGATATCCTGAATGGCCAGTTCACTACCGCAGGCCTCCGGGCGGTTGTTGGGCCCGCGAAAGTCCGGATGGATATAATTGTAGTTATTTTTCACCGACATCCACGACAGCGTATCCTTCTGGTCATAGCCCCCGCTCCAGGTATGCAGGCTGACGATCAAAGGCCGGGACGCATCGCCGGTGGCCCGAAAAAAATAAGCGGCCTGGGGCTGTTGATCCGCAGTCGAGGGGATCTCAACTTGCCGGCATTCCTGCGGCCAGTTGACCGAGCGGGTATCGTCCCAGGCCGGATCCGGCTGAGCGATCAGGGGTAGACCCAAAAGCAGTATCGCAAAAGTGGAGGTGATCTTCATAGCTTCTGTTTGTGCAATTTATAGACGCTGCCGGGAGCTTATCCCCTGATTCCCCCCGTCGACCGTCAACCATCGACCGTTAACCATCAACCATCAACCATCAATCATCAACCGTCCAGCCCAACACCCCACCCACCAATTTGTTCACCACATTTACCACATAAAAAAAGCCGATCATTTTGGCAAAATCTCTAAACATTCGATTACCAACTTTTGTTAGGCTGGTGATTGTGCATTATTAAACTAAACTAATTGAAAATGAAAAACTTACTGATCCTTTTTGCCTTTCTCGGAACGCTATCTCTGGCCGCCTGCGGCGGTAGTGACAACAATGCGATGGAAGAAGATACCACCGCTACCACGGAAACCACAGAGCCGGCAGAAACCACCCCACCGGCGATGGAGGAGCCCGGCACTATAGTGGATATTGCATCTGACAATGGGAACTTCACCACATTGGTCGCCGCCGTACAGGCTGCCGAACTGGTAGAAACCCTGAAGAGTAACGGCCCCTTCACCGTATTTGCTCCCGTAGATGCCGCATTTGAGAAATTGCCGGCCGGTACCGTTGCCGGTCTGCTCAACCCGGAAAGCAAAGAGGCGCTAACCTCCATTCTGACGTACCATGTGGTATCCGGTGAATATACCGCAAAGGATGTCATTGACGCCATCAACAAGAACAATGGAAGTTTTATGATCCCTACTGTGCAGGAAGGAACGCTTACCGCTACGCTGGAAAACGGTAAAGTGGTGCTGACGGACAAAAAAGGGAACAAATCAACCGTAGTAATGACCGACGTGGAAGCCTCCAACGGAGTGATCCACGCTATCGACACCGTGGTTATGCCCGGTTAAGTATAATGATGGCCCAAGTGGCCTAACGGTTGAATAGGATATTTTAAAAGCCATCCCGGAGTTTGGGGGTGGCTTTATTTTTTGGCCGCTCCGCCCAGCGCTTTCTCCCGGGCCCGTGCCGACGAGATAACCGGGACCACCTCAAAATCCACGAGATCCTTCCAGTGATCCATCCATTCCTCCAGCGCTTCCCGGGAATCGCTTTCCATCAACTGGTAACAGGTCGTTACCGATTCATTGATCCAACTATCCAGATAGTGAAGGCCGGGAGGCAGCATTCGTCCCCGCTCGTCAAAGCGTCGGTACAGTTCCCGGACTTTTCCCGCGCGAAAATGCTCAATGATCAGGTAGGTAGGCATGGATTGAGATTTAGCAGCCCCATTGATTACCGCAGCGATTCAAAGCTTTGCAGGATGCGGTCGTAGGCCGTCCGGTCCAGAGCGATCTTATTGGTAGTGCTGTATTTCGAGAAATCGAATCCCCGTTCTCTGGCTTTTTGGAGGCTAAATGCCGCTTTCCGGTGGTAATCGGCCAACGGATCAAGACCGTACTGCCGGCGATCTTCGTTTATTTTTTCCAGTTGTTCTTTCGGATATTTCTCCACTACGTAGCCGCTGGTTTCGCTCCCCGACCGGAAGACCCAGACACCACTTCCTCCCAGCCGAAGGTCCGTTTTGCCCTGCAGGGAAAGCAATTGCGCCATGAGATTGGGTTCGAGCTGTCCTGCTTTTACGGCCCGGATCAGGATCTCCATAAGATCATTTTCCGGGTGCTGCTTCCGGGAAAGCCCCTGCAGGTAGTGGCGCAGGATGATCAGCCCCGGAAACTCCGTCGTAAGTATTTGTTTTTCGGCACCGAATAATTGCTCTCCCGGAAAGCCATGTTCAGCGATCAACTCCCGGAAGCGGCGGATATTTTGCCGGTCGATCGCAGCGATGGTATCGGCATAGGGCTCATCGGTCCCTTCGATATTACGAAATTCCTGATCCAGACTTTCCATATCGTAGATCTCCTGCCGGTAGGATTCAGCTTCGTAAATGCCGACGCGCGGATAGGCCTTCAGCGCTTCCCAGTCCGCCACCAGTTCGGGGTGGAAACGCTCCAGTCGTTCCCACAGGTACTGAGGTTCGACACCCCGGCCGAGAATGCGGATCAACAGCGGTTTTGCAGTAGCCGGTTCGCCCAGATACAACGCGCAGACGGCCGCATTATAAAGATCGATCGAAGGAGAGAAATGAACTGCTGCAAAAGCTGTTTGGAAAGACTGCAGGGCATTTTCGTAGTCGCCCTCCACAATGGAAAGCTCGGCCCGGTTAACCGTAGGATAATAGAGCTGAGTATAATCTACCTGGGCGGTCAAAGTCACTGACATCAACAACATCAGCAATGCACAGGAGCGTCTCATATGGTCGAATAAAATTTAGATGGATGAATTTCATCAGTGCCGGCTCACCCGGTCCGGATGAGCCGGCCTGCACAAGTTGGGTGCCGACAGCCTTGCCGTTTCAACCGGCACGGCCAGGCGGACAGCAATACGTCTGAAATCTAAACGCCATATGTACCGGCCTCATTATTCCATACTCAAAATATCCCGGAGAACGGCATCCGTTTGCATTTCGTCCAGCCCAATGGGCATATCCGGATGGTACAACAGCCGGATGAGGTCCCGGTCGATCATGGCGTATTCATTCGTGGTGGTCCAGGAGGCCTGGAAAATGCTTTCGGTATAACGGTCGGAGTCTTTGGCCAGCCCGAGCGACTGGGTCAGTTCTTCGCGCAGCAGGTGGCGCTGGGCGGGCGGATCGGCCCGGTCGAGATCGACATACATGTGGCCCCGGTTGATCTCGCTGGAGCCATTCCAGAAAACGTTGAACAATCCCCAGTTGGAGGTCACATTACCCGCCTGGGAAGGATAACGCTCGACGTACTCATCGGCACTGCCGAGGAATATGTAAAAATTGGATTGGGCAGAATCCGCTACAACTTCCATGGCGAAACCGTCTGAAACCAGGCTGTTGATCTCCGTCCGGATTTCTTCCAGTTCGTTGAGCAGGTCACTACTTGGGCTTCCGCCGACGTAGATCTTCATCGTATCTCTCCACTTGCGGGTGATCTCACTCGCACCACCGAATTCAAAGCCCAGGGCGATCTCCTTGAAGTAATCGATCACTTCCAATTCGTAGGCAGTAAGTTCCGAGGGGTCCGGAGTTACAATATCCTTGGTGCAGGAAGTAGCCAAAAAGGCCAGTGAGATCAACAACAGCAGGTAATTTTTCATATGGTCTATTTTAGGTTTTCAAAAAAGTCAATCACCAGATCGGGTGCATGGAGATTGCGATTAGTTGCACCAATAAAACCCGGCAGATAGGGTGCCGGACGGCGCAGAGGGATCGTATGTCCCCCTTCCTTAACGCTGACTACTTCTACTTTGTACCTGCCGTCTTCAGAAATTGTCCGGAAATGTTCGATCCGGGGGGCATCATAGGGGATACGTTCCGTTTTCGGCGCACCGGGTAAAAGATCTATCCAATACTGTCCGCTCTCTGCGGTGGAGTATACGCGGCCGCGACTGCTGTCTCCCTTCAGCACCACCAGTCCGCCGTTGTAGGGATTAACCGGATCAGCCGTCCCGTTGACGAACAGTACCGAGACCGGCCGGTCTTTCCGTATGCAGTCATTATTGGCCACATCCGGCAGGTTGGCGGCAATGGGTGCGATGCCCCGGAAGGCTTCCGGCAGTTCGTAGGCCAGTTTCAGGCACATATGTCCACCGTTGGAATATCCGGTAGCAAATACCGCCTGCCGGTCCGCACCGTAGCGATCGGAGAGATAAGTGATCATCTCCCGAAAAAAAGCAATATCATCGATGTTTTCCCTCTTGGCGCGGTAGGTGGCGGAAGCGCGGCAGTCGTTCCAGTGCCGGTCAAATCCCTGCGGATAGACGAGAATGAAATCCTTCCGGTGGCTGGCGATCTTCTCAAATTCGTAATCGGTCAGATAGCGCATAATGTTTACCGTCCCTTTCGAACCGTGCAGGACGAAGACCAGGGCCGGCTGCCGGGAGATCCCTTCCGGAATATAGTAGCTAAAATGTCGATCGATTCCGTCGATCGGTAAAGTAGCGGACGATAGGGACCACCGGGGCGCCTGCAGGCGACGGTGGATGATCAGGTAATACGTTCCGATAAAAAGAAGCCCGAGGATGATTGCCAGTGCAGTCAGCATACGCTTGTTAATTTTCATGGCCTGGATTTTAGAGACGAATATCCGGGGAAATACCATGATCTGAAACCGCGCATGAGTTACCGGGCAGCTAATTGAGTAAGCGGTAGGGAGCAGGGCAGAAAAAAAGAAACAAAGCCCTGCTCCCACTTAACAATCGCAACTATACTACAGAATTACTGTCCACTAAAAATGGCCTCTGTCCAGGAATACAGAAAGGTTTTGGTAGGATCCAGTTCGTCCCGGACCGCTTTAAATTTGGACAGATTATCGCCGTACAGATCAGGGAGTTTATCGTAAATATTGATGGAGGGAATATTGAGCAACTGCCACTCTTTAGCCCAGTGGGGCCGGCCGCCGAGCGCCAGCCATTGGGGGCCGATAAAGCGGCAAAAATCCCCCCAGGCGCTCATATAGTTTTGGTACCAGGCTTCATTCGGTGCAGCCGGAGTTGGCGACCCGGACAAAAATTCGATCCAGCAGGTATGCACTTCCGACCCCGCCGGTTGGTAAGCGGGAGACAACCAGGACTGGCTGTTCTTAATAAAGCGCACGTGCAACGCCACGTTAACGGGAAAACGCTGGTAGTATTCGCTCTTATTGGCGGCCCAGTCGTTGACGGCATCTACCACAGCGTACCACGCATCGGACACCACTATGTAGTAAGGGTCGGTGGAGGCGTCCATCGGAATGGCAAAGGAAAAATCGAGTACCGGAAAGGCCGTGGTCTGGTAATGGAAGAAACGGGTAGCCGGCGCTACGTAATCATCCGGAGCGGTCCCGTAGGCCAGGCGGTTCATACCGGTCAGCAGCCCTTCTGCTAAGCCGTAATCGATCAGATTACCGGACAGCATCTTAGCCAGCTCGGTATAGACCGCGCCGCCAAATTTGGTGCCCAGGCTGTCCCAGACCTGACTGGGGACATTCTGCGGGCAATTCTTTGGTGAGCCATCTGCTCCGTTTTTAATCGCCGTGCCCATCTTTTTCCAGACTTTGGTTTTGTCCATATCGGGCACCATTTTCTTATCAAGCAGCCCTTTGCCGACCAGTTTGGTCTCATTGAAGGGAAACCAGAAAAGCTCCAGATAATCTGTACTTTCCACCAGCTCTTTTAGTGGATGGTTAGTCGCATCCGGTTCGCGGTTGATCACGTCGGCCATTAAGGTATCGACCGTGTCAACACCATGGATACAAAACAGGGGTTCCGCCTTGAAGGTGATCCGGGTCATAATGCCGATGGTGCCCAGATTGACCCGGATCGCTTCCATCGGATCATCTGCGTTGGCCTCGCTGAAAGTACGCACCTGCACGTTTCGCTGTTCGTCTACCAGGATCATCTCAATGGCGTATACCAGATCCGGTACGGTAGGCTGCATCCATCCCGTACCGTGACAACCGGCCGCAATAAAACCGCCGATCTGCAGTTCGGTAGGGATAACACCGTTGGTGGGCAGGGCTACCAGCGGAGCCGGAGCCGGATTATCGGGCCAGTCGCGCATAGTTGCCTGTTCCAGATCCCCCATAGTAGCGCCCGGCTCTACGTGCACCAGATAGAGGCCGTCCGCCGTTTTTTCCTTCGTGATGGTTTTCATTTTGCTCACATCGATCATACAGATATCACCGTTATTCAGCCGCCCGCCGCCCAGCGACTGATCGGTAAGCACCAGTGGATACCAGGAGTGCCGGCCACCGGTAACCCGTATTTTCTGATTAGCGGCCACGGCCTTTTTTACGATCTCGATCAGATCGTTCTTATCCGTAGCCTGGTAGAAGGTCCCCGGATCGGCCGTCAGGGTCTGGGAGGAATTTTGCCATTTATGGTGGATAGAATAATTTGCCATATTGGATTGGTTTTCAGTAGTGAATGTCACTGCCAACTACTTTTGGAATCGCACAATGAAAAATAGGTGCAGGTGAATTCACCCGCACCTATTCATTTGCACATCAATAATTTAAAGCTGGGATAACGGCTAGCACGCAATTTCCTTCACGTGCGCATCGAGGGTTGTCCCATAGACTTCGTAACAGTTGACGATTGGATCATTGAAATTGAAGGTGGCCACCGTAGACCAGGAAGCGATGAAGTATTCCTCCTGGATCACCACGTAGATATCGGTAGCATCGGGTGGAATATAGATTGCTTTGGAGGTACCGGCCGTAAAATTGCCGGAAGCCTGGTGGATCCGGCGTCCGCCCGAGGTGTAATCGACATAAAAACGTGCTACAAAACCACCGGTATTTTTCACCCGGATTGAACCTGCTGATGCCATGTTTGATGGAGTTTTAGGTTGGCTGCGTTTAAATAAGGCAAAGGGGAGGCAGCCACTGCCCACTGTTACCTTTTGTTTAGATCTACGGGAACTGGTCATGTCGGAAAACTTTGCAGCAAAGTGGTCTGCAGGGGACAAACGGAACGGATGCTGGTGGAAAATGTCAGCAATATGGATAGGTAGCTTTTCCCCGGGTATGTCAGGGTCCGGTCCGGTCCTCCAGTCATAGAAATGAGGAGGAGATGCCAAAGCACCCGAACCTTTAATACAGGCTTGATCTACTACTGCTGATGACTAATTGTGATAGGACTGTGAATTAGTATCCTTTCGGAATGGTGTAAAGATACCAGGCTGTGAAATGGCAAATTTGCACAATCAGCGCATTCATTTGTACAATTTGCGCATCCCCTCTTTCGACTACCGCCAGATCCGGTCAAAAGCGGACTCAGGCGGCTATTTATTTTCCGGATCGCTCATCCGGCCCGGCCGATCGATGAGTAGTTCGGGACTTTTTTACCGGTATTTCGCTCACGAATCGCCGGATTTCATTGCTTCATTTTACGAATAACCAACAGTACACATGACCAACCGACCCATTGCTCTTCCGCATTTACTCCTCTGGATGCTCCTCCTGAGTGGATTATCTCTAACAAGCTGCGGACAGGACGCCCAACCCGCAGCCGACAGCACTACCGAACCGGATTCGCTGATCCTCGACCAGGTATGGTCCGGCCATCCGGTGGGTTTTGCCCTGCTCACCGAACCGCCGCACCAGTTTGTAGCCTACTACGACAGTTCGCGGGCCATGATCGTGAAACACCGGCAACTCGGCACCGATGAATGGGATAAAAAAGTACTGCCCGAAACCATCGGCTGGGATTCCCACAATTATATTTCCATGGCCCTGGACAGTAAAGGCCACCTGCACGTATCCGGCAATATGCACGTCGATTCGCTGGTTTATTTTCAGGCTACACAGCCTTACGATATCCAAAGCCTGGAACGGCGGAGAAACCTGATCGGCGATCTGGAGAACCGTGCTACCTATCCCAAATTCTTTTCCGACCCGGACGGCGACCTGATCTTCACCTACCGTGACGGCGGCAGCGGCAACGGCAACCAGATCTACAATCGCTACGATCCCGAATCGGGAGTCTGGAGCCGACTGCTCGACGAACCGTTGATGGACGGGCAGGGAGCAATGAATGCCTATCTGCACGGTCCGGTGCTGGGTCCGGATGGATATTACCACCTGATCTGGGTCTGGCGGGACACCCCGGACGCCGCAACCAACCACGATATTTCCTACGCCCGCAGCCGGGACCTGGTCAACTGGGAAAAGAGCGACGGTAGTCCGCAAACCCTGCCGATCACAATCAAGAACTGTGAAATTATCGACCCGGTACCCGCCGGCGGCGGTATGATCAACGGCAATACTGTGATCGGTTTCGACCTGGACAACCGCCCGGTGGTCTCCTATCACAAGTTCGGGCCGGAGGGCAACACTCAGATCTTTAATGCACGCCAGATCGACGGGGGCTGGCAGATCCACCAGGCTACCGACTGGGATTTCCGCTGGGATTTCGGCGGCCGGGGATCCATTGGCAAACGGGTGGGCCTTAATCCCGTGGCGCAGGAAGATGATCAACTCACGCAGCGTCTCTGGATCGATACGGTAGGTACCCGGAAGTTCCGGCTGGATCCGCAGCAATTGACGGTAGCCGAAGAGTTGCCTTACGATAAAGGTTATCCGGAACAGCTCGAGCAGGTACGTTCGGAATTTCCGGACATGGAAGTGCAGACCCGCGCCCAGCGCGCGCCGGACGGCAAACTCTACCTACTGCGGTGGGAGACCCTGCCGCGCAACCGGGACCGTCCGCGAAGTGGTCCGCTGCCGGGGCCCAGTCCGCTGGTGCTGTATACTTTTGATTGATCAGTGAGAACAGCCGGTAGCGGGTAAGGAGTCGGCTGCCGGTACCTTTCACTTTGGTACCGAAGGATGACGCCACCCGCTACCGGCCAGTATCCCACCGGCATCATTCGACCAGCTTTTGCTTAAGCAATTCCTCGTGATCATCCAGGATGTTATCATCGTAGGAAAAGCCGTAAAGTCGCCAGTCTTTTTGCGGTTTGTAATACTGGAAAATAAAGCGGATCGGCTGCCGGTCGTATTTTACCAGATAGATGATGGTTTTGAAGCAACTTCCCAGATCGGCATCGTTGAGCTTTTCGTGGCCGTAATAAGTTCCCACAATCTGCTGCAGATCCTGAAATTTGGACTTCACCTGGTTGATGTTATCCTGTATCTGTTCCAGCCACTCTTCCGAATTGGTAGAATACAGGAGGTCAATCGCTTCCGCCGGTTTGTTTTCCTCGTAAAGCGCAAAAAAATCCCGGATCAGTTCGTCCGGCGTTTTTTGACTCATGGCCCGGGGACTGGCTATCAAGAACAGGAGCCCCAGAGAAATTAAAGCTTTCATTGTAGTAAGTATTAGGTACACAAAGGACATGGCACTCCGGGAGACCATCCCGAAGTACAGGATTATGTGACCATGTTCTACGGAGCATCCAAAATGCTCCACTGCTCCGAAAGAGCGTAGGTGGGTTTCTCGAATTGTATCGCTATAAGAAGAGTAATTGAACCGGCCTTCCAGAGATCAGCTACTCCGGATCTCTAGATCAGATGTTCCCGCATATAGTCATTGATAAATTTCCCATTCGGATCGTATTCGCGCATCAGCGCCCGGAAATCCGGTAATTTGGGATACAATTCCTCCAGGCGGGGTTTCGGTATGGTGAACATTTTTCCCCAGTGCGGACGCACCTCCAGGTCGTGCAGGGCACCTTCGATCTGGGGCAGGAGTTTTTTTAGGTATTCCCAATCCTGCTTCAACGTAAAGTGGAAAGCAATGCAATCCTGCTGGTAACAGGGACTCATCCAGAAGTCATCCGCTGCGACGGCGCGAACTTCGGAGATCATCAGGATCGGCGCCAGTTTGCGCTTGAAACTTTGAATGACCTTAAACGCTTCTACCGCATTCGGCAGGGGCACAAAAAATTCACTTTGAAGTTCCTTGCCGCTGCTGGGCGTAAATTCCATTTTGAAGTGTGGCAATCTTTCGTACCAGGGGCCCTGAATGCCCATTTGGTCGGTACAGCTCTCGGCGGGATGATCAAGGATAGGATGCACTTTGCGATCAAATAATTTAGCGCCGTAAAATTCGGCATCCCCTACCCCTGCGCGTACTTCGCCAACTTTGGATTTGATCCATACCTGATTGACCGTATCCGACTGCCAGTCGGTAAAGAGACTCACACTGTAGCCGGCGGACATGATGTCCTCGAAGTTCGCTTCCAGTTCGGCTACCGGCAGATCCTGGTAGACGTGCTGGTACATATCGAAAGTGGGCTCGATCTTGAGTGTCAGGCGGGTCAGTACCCCCAGGGAGCCGAGGTGAACGATAGCACCGGCAAACTTATCGCCGTCTGCTTCGCGGCTGAGGTTCTGGTAGTTCGCACCTCCGTCGATGAACTGCATGGCTACCACGGCCGAGGGCAGGTTGCCGTTTTTCATACCCGACCCGTGGGTGGCGGTCGCGCAGGCTCCCGCTACGGAAATGTGCGGCAGCGAAGCCAGATTGTGGATCGCGTAGCCCCGTTCGTGCAGCCAGGGACAAAGCTGGCCGTAGGTCATCCCCGCTTCGATGGTCACGGTCATCGCTTCTTCATCCAGTTCGAAGACCTCGTCCTGGCTCAGTACCGAGACCTGATCGGCCGTCGTGTCGGCGATATTATTAAAACAGTGACGGGTACCCAGGGCCCGCAGTTTTTCGTTGTTGTGAATGACCATTTGCACGGCCTCCCGGGTATCGGGTTCGTGCAGTTTCTCGGCGCTGTAGGTCAGATTACCCGCCCAGTTCGTTCGTTCCATAGCTGCTGGTGGTGTCGTTGATGATGCTGCTCCTGATGATTCGGATTCCGGTCCGCAGCCGATCAGGGGAGAAAGCAGGCTGCCGGTGACCAAGGCCGAAGAGGTCTTGAGAAAAGTCCTTTTTTTCATGGTTTCAGGTTTCTGGTTGAAAGAAGATCAATGATCCGGAGTTTGAATTTTACTGCCCCTAATCTAGCAAAAATTGCGATCTATCCCGGTCCGGAGGCCATTTATCACCGGTAAGTCGCTCACTTTTTATAATTTTGGGGACTTATTAACGCGCTCTGAAATAGGCCCCGGATCTTCGGCTGCTTATTTTACAAAACATTACTCTGGATGGAACACATTACCTTCAATCCCCAAATTGAACTTGCCTTTGAGTATGTCACTCAAACCGATAAGCACATTTTCCTGACCGGTAAGGCCGGTACCGGCAAAACCACTTTTTTGCGCCGTGTAGTGCGGGAAACCACCAAGCGAACGGCAGTCGTAGCGCCTACGGGTGTTGCCGCCATTAATGCCGAAGGCGTTACCATTCATTCCCTGTTCCAGCTGCCTTTCGGTCCGCTGATCCCCGGTCAGGTAAGAGAAAGGATGGCCCAGCGCCGGTTCAGCAAAAAAAAGATCGACCTCATCAAAAGTCTCGACCTCCTGATCATCGACGAGATCAGTATGGTGCGGGCGGATGTTCTGGACGGTATCGATGAAGTGCTTCGCCGCTACCGGTCCTACAGCCGGCCGTTCGGTGGTCTGCAGTTGCTGATGATCGGCGATCTGCACCAGTTGCCGCCCGTGGTCAAACAGAACGAATGGGACCTGCTCCGCCAGCACTACCGGACCCCCTATTTTTTTGGAAGTCTTGCCCTGGAAAAGACCGACGCCGTCACCATCCAGCTACAGCATATCTACCGGCAGGCGGATAGTCAGTTTATCGAATTACTCAATCAGGTGCGCAGTAACCAACTCGACCAGCAGGTACTGGCGACCCTCAACAGCCGCTACCGACCGAATTTTGTACCCGAAGAAGATTCCGGCTACATCACCCTCACCTCGCACAACGCCGCCGCCCAAAAGATCAACAACGAACGGCTGACGGCATTATCGGGCGATCTCACCGTAGTCAGTGCGGCAATCGACGGGGATTTCCCCGCCCACGCTTATCCCACTGATCCTGAGTTGCACTTTAAGGTCGGGGCCCAGGTAATGTTCGTCAAGAACGACGCTTCCCCGGACAAGCGCTACTACAACGGTAAGATCGGCCGGATCACCAAGATCCGGGGAGAAGAGATCTTTGTCCAATGCCCGGGAGAAGAACACCATATAGCGGTGCTGCCGACCGAATGGCACAATCGCAAGTACACTCTGGATGAAAAGACCAAGGAAGTGTCCGAAGAGATCATCGGCACCTTTACGCAATATCCCCTGCGACTGGCCTGGGCCATTACGATCCATAAAAGTCAGGGGCTGACTTTCGAACAGGTGATCATCGACGCACAGGCCGCTTTCGCCCACGGGCAGGTATACGTGGCGCTGAGTCGCTGTAAGACCTTTGAGGGGATCGTGCTGCATACCGAACTGATCCCGAGCAGTGTAAAGACCGACCGGGTCGTGCAATCCTACACAGAACAGGCCCGCCGTAACGAGCCGGATGAAGACCAGCTCCACCGGGCCAAGCGGGATTATCAACAGGATGTACTCCGCCGGTTCTTCCGTTTCAAACCCCTGCAGCGGGCTTTTGAGCGCCTCTACCGCTCCGTTCTGGAAAACGAGAATGCCCTGCAGGGAAGCCTGGTCGAAGACGTTAAAACGCTCAAAACCACTACCGAAAATCTGATCATGACGGTCGGCGAAAAATTCCGGCCCCAACTGGAAAATTACTTCCGGCAGGAAGCACTTCCCGAAGCAAACGAAGCACTCAAAGATCGTCTGGGAAAGGCGGGCGCCTATTTCCAGCAGCATTTCGAAAAGACCATATTGCCGGCCGCCAATCAACTGGAACTCCTATCCGACAACCAGGCGGTGCGCAAAAAGGTGGATGAACAGCTGACGGAACTGCGTAAAGAACTGTTCATCACCCAGGCCGGCAATCAGGCCCTCGTCCGTGGGTTCGAGAGCAGAGCCTTCAATAAAACCCGGGTAGACGCGGAATTGGATTTCCGTAAATCTTCCGCCAGTCGCGCCCCGCGCGTCAGTGTACCCAACAGTGTGGAACACCCGGCCTTATTTCAGAAACTGGCCCAATGGCGGGCCGAGACGGCCGATCAGGAAGGCGTACAACGCTACGTGGTGGCTCCGACCAAGACCCTGCTGGAACTCATCAGCGTGCTGCCCACTACCGGCCCCAGCCTGAAACGAGTCAACGGCATCGGTAAAGGCCGGGCGGATAAATACGGTGCGGCCCTGCTGGAATTGATCAGCGATTACTGCACGGAGCATGGCCTGGAAACGGACCGGGTGCAGTTTGCGACCGGCAAGGCGCCCAAAACTTCCAAACCGCCCAAGCCGGATACGAAAACGGTCAGTCTGGTTATGTTCGAAAGTGGGCAAAGCCCCGAAGAGATCGCAACGGCCCGGGAACTGGCTCCAACGACCATCCAAAGCCACCTGGCTCACTTCATCCGTCTCGGCGAACTTGATATTTTTAAGTTGCTGGACCGGGAAAAAGTAGAAGCGGGAGCTGCCTATTTCCAAGACTCCAAGGGTCAGTCGCTCTCCGAAGCTAAAAACCACTTTGGTGACCAGTTCAGCTACGGCGAGTTGCGGATGATCCTGAATTATTGTTTGCGGGGGGAGGAGGAGGAAGAGTAGTTGTCAGGGGCGAGGGGTGAGGCGAGAGGTGTCAGGAGAGAGGGGCGAGGGGTCAGGTCAGGAGAGAGGAGCGAGGAGTCAGGTGTCAGGCGGTAGGTGCGAGGTTTCAGGGATAAGGAACTAAAACCCCTCGCTCCTGACACCTCGCGCCTGACACCTCGCCCCTGGCCCCTGACACCTCCCCAAAAAAAATTAATTCCCACAGTTCGGGTGACCTCTGCCAATAATTTCCGATTTTAATCCAAAAAAGAAATGAGACAACACCTTGCACCTGTTTTCGGTCTGTTATTTTGTCTGGCTCTATTCGCCTGCGGCACCGAAAAAGGAACCTCCGAATCGGAACAACCGGAAGCAACCACCACGATGAAAGCACTCATCGTTGACGGCCAGAACAACCACGTCATGTGGCCGAAGATATCGGTTATGATGAAGCAGTACCTGGAAGAGACCGGACTGTTTTCCGTAGATATCCAACGGACGGCCTACACCTGGAAAGGGGATGATCTGATCGGTGAGTTCCCGATCGCGGCCGAGACGACCACGACGGCGATGGAAGAGCCTAAGGCCGATCCGAATTTTGCGCCCGATTTCTCCGCCTATGATGTCGTAATTTCCAACTTCGGCTGGAACGCGGCCCCCTGGCCCGAATCCACCAAAACTGCACTGGAACAGTACGTGAGCCAGGGCGGTGGCTTTGTGGTGGTACACGCTGCCGACAATTCCTTCCCGGACTGGGTAGCGTTCAATAAGATGATCGGCCTGGGTGGCTGGGGAGATCGTACCGAAAAGGACGGCCCTTACGTCTACTACAACGATGCCGGTGAACTGGTACGCGATACCACCGCCGGAAGGGGCGGCTCACACGGTCCCCAGCACGAATTTGAGATCACCATTCGCAATAGCGATCACCCGATCACCAAAGGTATGCCGGCCAAATGGTTGCATACCAAGGATGAGTTGTACGACCGGCTACGCGGCCCCGCCGAAAATATGGAGATTCTGGCTACCGCTTATTCCGATGCGGAGGAGAAAAAGGGAACCGGCCGCCACGAGCCGATGATCATCACCATCAGTTACGGAGACGGACGGGTATTCCATACGCCGATGGGGCACGACGATGTTTCCGTTTCCGGCGTGGGATTCATTACCACCTTTAATCGGGGCGTGGAATGGGCCGCTACGGGCAGCGTCAGCCAACCAATACCGGATGATTTCCCGACGGCCGAGGCCTCCAGTGCCCGGACTTTCTCCATGCAGTGATCCAAAGCTAAACACTTTGCTATACTACAAGGGCACGCTCCTCTGACCGGAGCGTGCCCTTGTATTTTTCACTAATGCCTGCGGGCTGATTACAATACCAGATCCTGCCGGGCGAGTTGATCACTGTTCCAGGGTTCTCCGCACTGCAATACCTGAAAGGTTTGCCCGAGCTGCTGGGCGGCTCGTACAAAATCCGCCGGATTGGCGGTATTGAAGGTAAACATATCGTAGTGGCAGGGAATAACCATGCCGGCCCCGATCTCCTTACCGAGCCGGGCGGCCTCTTCGGTATCCAGATTGCCCGCTACCCGTCGCTCCGGTTTGTTACCGTTTATGGGTAGAAGGGCCAAGTCGATCGCAAATGGTTGGAGCTGCTCCGTCAGTTCGTGGTACCAGAGCGTATCTCCGCTGTGATAAACCGTCCAGGGGCCGAAGGTCACCACGTAGCCCATATAATGGCAGCGGCCCTGATCATCCCGTTCTACGGCATTGTGGGCCGCCGCGATCCCGTGAAAAGTGAAATGCCCCACGCTGACGGAGGTGCCGTCATTCAGTCCGATCGGATAGTCCAGCGGACACTGGAGCCGACGGGCGACAAAATCCCGGTTGGCCTCCGGGATGACCAGTTGCAGATCGGGATTGCCCCGCAGCAGCGGCCACAGGGTAAAGGCATCCAGATGATCCGTATGATTATGGGTAGAAGTGGCCACATCGATAAAATCCAGCCGGGCCGGGTCAATCACCCGTTCCGTCATCCGAACGTGCGGCTTATCCGTATCGGCGTATTTTTCCGTAAGGGAATCCGACAGGTAGGGATCGAACAACAGGAACTGACCCCGCCAGTGCAACAAGAATCCACTCTGCCCCAGCCACCACAGCCGGAAACGGTCTTCCGCAGGATCGGCGGATCGGATATCGGCCAGCAGCTCATCATCTTTTTGGTAAGGAGTGATCACGGGTATGGAAGTGTTTTTGAAGTGATTTAACAATTGATCGTAGGGGCCGGGGCCGATCTTTTTCATACAACAGCAAAATGAATTTACAGGTTGGAACCGGTGAAGCGATAAATCATTCAGATCCCTTCCCTTTGCATAGATCCCTACAATACAGAAGTGTGGCAAAACCTGTTAATAACTCAGGAACAGATCCTGATATTTTCCCTGGTCGAGTTCAGCATCAAATCCCTTCCCTACCCTTTCAACAATAGCCTTAAAACCATCGTCATCCGCCCCCAGAAAAGACTTCGAAAAACTGACCATATTCAGCTTTTCCATATAGCCCACGGAAAAGACATAGGAATCTTTGGTGATCCGGTACGGTTTATAATCACCGTAGGCATCCAACGCTACCGCTTCGTCGGACAACTCGAGTTCTTTCTTAACGAAATCCAGAAAATAGGGCAATATATCCTCCTTCACCGGGGTCAGCTCGTAGGAATGGCTTTGCGTGAAAATGCCCTGCCAGTTGGGCAGCTGGTCCAGTTTGCGCAATTGCAGTACTTCGTCGCCATTTGTCTTTTTATCCCACTCAAAATAAGTGTTTATCCACTCGGTGGTTATATGATCTGTATTGTACAGGCGGGTTTCCGTTTGATCGAAAGGTACCGCATAGGCCGCATTGGTCCGGTAATTGTAAGCCAGTAAGGCGTAGATGAACTTATCATAACGCTCTTCCGAATCCTTGCTGCCATCGAATACGACCCAATTTCTATCCGGAGAAAATCCTCTGGCCCGGCCGGCATAATAGCCCATGGTAAAATCGATACTCTTCCGGAACGGATAGAGCGACAGATCGGAAACCCGCAGCACCGTCAGTTCATTCACCAGCAGGTACTCACCGCCCCGCAGCGACAGATTAGCGCTCGTATCTTCGGAAATATAGATCTCCCGTTTCGGCCCGGGCTGCCCGTTCTCACTATCCAGCCACTGGACACTGGCGAAGTTGGAATGCTGCTCACTCAGCGGTGTAATGGCCGCACTATCGCCGGCCTCGGTGATCAGATACATACTCTGGCTCCCGGCAATGACGGCGGGGCGGGGTGCATCCTCCAATACAAAAGCCTTCCAGACGCTGGCATAACCGGTATTGGACTGGAGGGCATCGGGAAATTTAATCGGCTGGTCCCGGTAAAACACCCGGTATTTAGAGTAGGCTGATTTCACCATTCCTCCGCGGTTCATATCGAACCTTCTTTCCGTTACGCGATCTTTCTGAATGGTAAGCGGCCCGTTCTGAACCGTTACCCGGCTGTCGTTCGCCCGGTTTTTACCCCGGCAAAATGAAAATAAACTCAATAGGCTCATCAGGCTCAGGATTAAGATTAAACGGGTATGGATGTTCATTGGTATGCCAGTTTTAATAAAAACAAGCTCAGCGGGCGCGGAGTACCGCAGAGTAATCGCCCTGTCTGCTTTCACACAGCCGTTCTACCTGCCAGTTGGTTTTTTCCGCCAGTTGCCGCAATACTCCGGAATCCAGATGGACCCAGTTGAACCAGTCCCCGATCCGATCTTTATATTCTACCCGGAACTTAATACTCCCCAGGTAACCATCCTCCGCTTTGTACACCAGGTGATCCGCCTGATGGTATCGCTCTTCCATGGCGGTCGGATCCAGGGAATTCAACAGCAATGCTCCCCCCGGCCGGATCAATAGCCGCAGGATCTGCAGGAGTTTTTCGGCTCCGGTAAGCGTCCCTCCAATCCCAATATTATGGCCGAACAGCAATATCGTATCAAAACTGGCGGGTGCAAATTCCGGCTGGAAAATATCCATCAAGCGCACCTCCCGGCAACCCCGTTCCCGGCACACCGCAATTGCACCGGGCGAAATGTCGATGCCCGTTATATCAAAACCCAGCTTTTGGAAATACAGCAGAAACCTACCCGCCCCGCAGCCAACATCCAGGATCTTCCCCCGCGCAGCGGACAGCACCGGGTCCTCGTCCGGGAAATACTCCGGATCAAAATAACTACCGATATCCGTCTTACCCCCATAGCCGTCATCCCGCCGCAGGATATGATGTATATCGCGGTCCCCAATCCAGTAACTGTACAGCGCCTGGCCAAATATGTCATTCGGTTTCTCCACCCCGATTATTTTTAGCGGTCCCCTCCACCGTCAACCATCGACCGTCGACCGTCGACCGTCCACCATCAACCCTCAACCATACCTAAAGATAACCCAAACAACCGAGCTTTACGCCCCCCACCCAACAAAAGCAGCAGAAAACCCCACACGATCATCTACTTCCGAAAGTCCGACGGAGAAGTGTGGAATTCCTGTAAGAAAGTCCGGGAAAAATAGTTGGGATCGGCAAATCCTACCTCATAGGCAATTTCCGAGACGTTCAGATCGGTAGACTGCAGGAACTCCCGTCCCCGTTGCAGGCGGGCGGAGCGGATAAACGAGGAAGGCGTTTTCCCGGTCAGGGCTTTGATCTTGCGATACATCTGGGTGTGGCTCATTCCCACCGATTGGGCCAGATCACGAACCCCGAAATCCGGATCGCTTATCCTTTCGTCCAGTTCACTTCGCAGTTTTTGCAAGAAGGCTTCTTCCTGCGGATGGCGGCCATTGGTATTTACCAGTTCCCGGTCCGGAGCGAAGTGCGCCTGTAGTTCTCTCCGGAGCTGGATCAGTTTTTCCAGGCGGACAAACAATTCCTCCGAATCAAAAGGCTTCGTCAGATAAGCATCGGCGCCGTATTGCAGGCCTTTTATTTTGTCCCGCTGCGCGGCTTTGGCCGTCAGGAGAATGATCGGGATATGGCTGGTCCGTTCATCCTGTTTCAGAACTTCGCAGACTTCGTAGCCATTCTTTTCCGGCATCATCACATCGCTGATGATCACATCGGGTATGAGTTCGATGGCGAGTTCGATCCCTCGTTGGCCGTCTCCGGCCGTATGGACCATATAGGTCTCCCGGAGCAGATTTTGAATGTATTCCTGCAGATCAGGATTATCTTCGATAAGCAATAATTGAGGCAAGTCTGCGGAGTCGGGTCTCGCGGCCGTCCCCTTTAGTTCCGGTCGGTCCATTTCCTCACTGGGAGCGATAGGAGCAGTTGACTGGGAGGCCCTGGGTGCCGTTTTGGTGATCGGTATAAAAACCTTAAAAGTGCTGCCCTGCCCTTCTTTACTCGCCACGTCGATCTCTCCGCCAAGCAGGTGAACCAGTTCCGAGGTGAGCGACAGCCCAATGCCCGTTCCTTCGCCCCGGCGGGTAGAGGAACTGTCCACCTGGTAAAAGCGGTCAAAGATGTGGGAAAACTGCTGCTCGGCAATACCGATGCCCGTATCCTTTACCTTGATCTGTAAATAGGGTCGTCCGTCCCGTTCTGTACTCACCACGTGCAGGATCACTTTCCCGTTATCCGGCGTAAATTTAATGGCGTTGGATAAAAGATTATAAACGATGTGCTGGATCTGCGTATCGTCGTAATCCATCAGGAACGCATCTTCTTCCGAATAAAAGGTCAGTTTGATGCCCTTATCCATGGCCATGGAATCAAAGGATTCCGTCAGGTAGCGCAGATAAGCAACGATATCGCCGCACACGGGGTGTACTTCCAGTTTTCCGGATTCCAGTTTTGACAGATCCAGCAACTGGTTGATCAGTCGCAGTAAATGTTTTCCATTCCGGCGAATGAGCTTTTGCTCCCGCGGATACCCGTTGATTTGTTCACTGAGGCCCATGATCACCGTGAGCGGCGTACGAAATTCGTGGGTAATATTGGCGTAGAAGCGATTTTTTATGCGCCCGATTTCCAGGCTACGCTGGGATTCCAGATCTTTCATCCGGCGACGGTAACCCAGGCCAATAGAGAAAGTAAACAGATGGATGATCGCCGTGATTTCCAGTATGTAATAGCGGGAATAGGAGGATTCCAGGATCAGGTCTTTATTGCTCAAAAGCTCCAGTAATCCGTTAATGATAATTGCGGTCGTAAAAATGACACCGGCGATCGCAAAATACAGTGCGACCTGGTCCCTGGTCCGAATGAGCAGATAGCAGATCAGCAGACCGGCCAGCGCAAAGGGGACCAGCAACGGTTGCGTGAGCTGCACCACGAGGTAATCCCGGGTCAGCAGATAAAGGACGCTCACCGTGGCCAGAATGACCAAGTTGATCCGGATAAAAAGGTTGACCCGCCGGTTCCAGACCGGCAACAACTGCCGGAGCTGCACAAAACTTTGCATGAATTTGAAAGTCATGATCCCCGTGGCGTATTGCATCAGCAGGAAGAGCCCCCAGGCGAAATAGGGCTGCTCCTTCAACAGTACGGATTGAAGGTAACCAAAATCGCCCAGCGTAAGCAAAGAGATCATCAGGATATACAGGCAGTAATAGAGATAGGTGAGGTCCCGGATCATGAGGAACAACAACAGGTGGTAGAGCAGCAGCGCCCAGATGATGCCCTGAAAAAAGGCCTGCCCGAGATGGCGGCGGCCCGGATCGATCCGCCGGGACCAGAATTCCGGCTGAAACACCTTCAGTCTCAGCGCCATGGGTTTGTTGATCACCCGTCGGATCTTCACGAACAGTTCCCGGCTTTCTCCGGCGGCCAGTTGAATTTTTGCCTGCGCGCTATGACCGTCATCCCGAATAAAAAAGCCCGGTAAGAACGCACCGGTCCTTTCGCGGGCGGGGACCATATTGCCCATTCGGGCCACTTCCTCCAGACCATAGAGTTCCAGGTATTGCTCCGGCCCGAAATACAGGATAAATTCGGTAGTAGTTTCTCTGGGATTGGCCAGGGTGAACGTCAGCCAGTATTCCTGCTTGCTCCGGATCAGGGTCGGATAGGACCCCGGGGCCTCAAAAGCGCCCGCGCGCCGGCGGGCTACTACTCTTTCGTAATTCAGTGGACTTCCATCCGGGGGCAGTAGGGCCGCATACGGTAAAATATTCACCGAATCCTGAAAAGTCAGTAACTGGTCATTGACCATCACCTGGGCCGGCTGGTAGGCGACGGCCGACTGATCCGGTCCATCGCAGGATACCAGCGTAAGCAACAGCACTAAAAATATCACATTCCTGAGCATCACTATATCTTAGGTACAGAGGGGAATGGATGAACGAGTTGCTCCACTCCGGCTTCCGACCGGAAGGAGCGTTTTTTAGGGAAAGTTGTTCTATCTATTTATAGGATGAAGCCGGGAAAGGTTACTTCCGGCGCGGAGGTAATATCCGGAAATCCAAAGGTATCCGCCGAAGGGCGATGAAAATACCGGGATTGCCGGAGAATATACCCAAAGGTAGTAAATCCTGGAGGGGCGGGACCATTAGCGGTGTAGCCTCAATTTATACTGACGCGTCTATCGCTTTGGACCCGACGGATTTTTCCCATCCGTTAGGTTGGCGGACTCAACTGGCATCAGCAACAGTCCCAGTAGAAGTAAGCCTTGGTAAAATCTTTATTCTGCAGGCTTTCCGGGTCAATGAAGAGATGAGCCAATCCGGAGTCTCCGAACATGATCTCTTCGTCCATATCGATCTGTAAAAGATGAAAATCGTTCCGCTCACCCCGATTGTAATCCCGTGGATCCGATTGGGTAAAATCCGCATACCCGCCGATCTTATGACCGGCAGCATTAAAATAAGCCAGGAATTCCCGTTTCTGCTCTTCCGTCAGTTGCTCGGAAAATTCCCAGAAATCCAGATCTCCGAACCGAAAACCGAACTGGCAATCCTCCGATCCACCGTGGTCAATTGCTCGTTCAAATTGTAGCGTATGCAATTTATAAATGGGCATTTCTTCGTAATCCGAAGGCTTCAGGAAGGAAAAATCCCGCATCGGTGTGCTCTCCAGCGCCTGCTTATCGTGGTAAATGGCCGCCGCATCCTCCTCGTACCAGCCTTCCACGGAAAAGTAGAGCTGCAGGATGCCGTCTTTCGGCAAGCCGGGCAGATGGGGGATTTCCGCAAAATTCAACTGGGCCATCAGCAACATGGGTTGCCCCTCGCGGTCGAGCGGGTATTTTTCGGATTCCGGAAAAAAGGGAAGGCCGAGGAATTTACTGGTTTTCAGGTCCAGCGGATCACTGAGCGGATGCTCCGTTCGGGGAGTAGCGGTGATTTGTACTTTTTCTCTCCGGTACTTAGCTAGTTCCGCGGCAAAGGGTTGCAGAAAAGTCGGGATCATGTGTTTAAATTATGTCCCAATTTTACTGCTTTTTTGCGTGCTGGGTAGTTAAATATTTTTGGTCCGAATGGGTAAATTTATCTGCCTGATTGCTCCTCACTTTGCAGGGGTAATTTATTCGGCAAACGCGGTTCACAGCTCCGCCCTTACCAGCGCCGCCCCGGCCACCATGCTGTTCAGTTTTTTCTTTGCCGCCCAGCGCGCCGTCTGGCTCAGCCCGCAATCGGGAGCCACCGACAATTTATCTGCCGGTACATACTGCAGACACTGACGGATCCGCGCCGCTACGTCCTCCGGCGTCTCGATGTAGTAGCTTTTTACGTCAATTACACCTACGGCTACCTCCATTCGTTCGGCGAATTTTTCAATTAGTTCCAACTCCGCAAATTCCCGGTTGGCCATTTCCAAATGGACTTCATCTACTTTAAAGTCGAGGAAATCCGGCAGCATAGGCGCTATCCGGCGGTAGCCTACCGCGTGCCCTTTGTAATTGCCGAAACAAAGGTGGGTCGACAGGCGGCACTTCCCCACCACCGGCTCGATGGTCCGGTTAAAGATATCGACAAAGCGACGGGTATCTTCTTTGTAGGCATAACAACTCATGGAGGGTTCATCCACAGTGATCTCCCGGCAACCGACCGCTATTAATGCTTTCAACTCGTTACGTACTATCGGGAGCAGCGCTTCGGTAATAGCATATCGATCCGGGTACTCCTTATTAGGCAACAGGCGACCGCTCAGCGTGAATGGACCGGGGACACTGGCCTTCAGTACCGGACCGTCCGGGGCCAGGCGTTGGAGCCGTCGGTATTCTTCTACAACTCCCAGTCCGTTCGGGGCCCGCAGACTTTCCACGATCCGGTGCTTCCCCCGCTGATCGTGGGCCGGTGGGCCCCAGAGGCGGGGAGAGACCGTTTCCCGCTCAATGCCGGCGATGTATCCGTAAAAGGAGAGATTAAAGTCCAGGCGGGTCTGCTCACCGTCGGTGATCACATCCAGTCCTGCGGTCACCTGATCGTGAACGGCCGCCACGACGGCATCATCGATCATTTCTTCCACGTCGGCGGCACCAAACTGGTCCAGGTGCCGGGCGGCGAATTCCAGCCAGCCGGGAAAAGGATAACTGCCGATGACGGTAGTGCGAATAGGATGGTCGGTCATATTGTTGTTTTTAGTTGGTTAGTCAAATCTTTGGCCTGAGGTTAAGCGGCCGTTTACAGTCCCTGGTACAGCCTGGCCAGCCGGTGGGCGTGTTCATCGTAGGCACTTTCAAACAAGCTAACCGCGCGTTCCGGACCGACTACCGCGGATCCGCTCAGCACTTTAGGCGGTTGCCCCGCTTCGGTCAGCAGAGCGGCGATCTCGGCCTTGAGGCTGTTCACGATCATGGCTCCGCCGACCGTAGAGCCCGGCGACACCGGTGTATCCAGACCGGGTACCCGAACCATGGCGTCTCCCGGAGGCGCGCCGGTATCCAGCACCAGATCCGCAAAATCCGTTAGCTTTTTGCCGTCGGCCCGTTTACTGGTAGAAGCTTCCGAATGTTGTTTACTGACCAGGGCGACGACCTTCAGTCCGCGTTGTTGGAACAGTTCCGCCATTTCGATCGGCACCACATTGCAGCCGCTACTGGAGATGACCAGTGCACTGTCCTGATCATTTAGGGCAAAATTGCGCAGGATGCGTTCGGCCAGGCCCGGCACATTTTCCAGGAACATAGCCTGTCGCTGTCCGTTGGCACCCACTACGAGATTGTGAAAGGTCAGGGACAATTCCACGATGGGATTGAAGCCGGGGAAAGAGCCGTAGCGCGGCCACATTTCCTCCACCATGATGCGGCTGTGCCCCGAGCCGAAAACCTGGACCATCCTACCGGCCAGGATCGTACCCGCGAACCAGCCGGCAGCCTGCTGGATCGCCGGTTCCTGTCCGGCAATAGTATCGATCAGATTCCGGCATTTTTCTAAATATTCCCTGCTTATGGACATTCTTTGCTGATGTTTTTTGATTTGATGTTAGTATCACTGCGGCACCGGTCCGTCGTATAAAGCGGCGCCGATCGCTCCGGCGTAATCCTGAAATTCCGCCAGTTTTACCGGTGTCGATCGTCCTCCGGGCCGCCATTCGTACAGATCCAGAAAAGTGGCCAATGGTTGTAGAAGATCTTCCCCGGCTTTGGTGATCCCGCCGGCCAGGATGACCAGATCTGGGCTGAAGGCATTGCAGAAAGAAGCGATGGCTAGCGCCAGTTTCCGCACCGAATCCAGCCAGAGGTAGGTCGCCCAGCTATCTCCGGCCCGGTGGGCCTGCACCAGATCGAAGGTAGAAGTAAATCGCTGAAGACTGCGTGCGGCCAGGCCCGCTTCCCCGATCGCGTCCTCCAGACTGCCCGTAATTCCGGTGATACTCGGCGTGATACTGGCGGCATCTACACTGATATGGCCGAGATGGCCCGCCCGCTGCATAAAGCCCTGATAGAGCTGACCATTCAGCAGCAATCCGCCGCCAACTCCGGTGCCCAGGGTGATCATCACCAGATTAGACTTCCCCTTGCCGGTTCCCAAACGAGCCTCGGCCCAGAGGGCGGCGTGGGCGTCGTTAAGTACGTGCACCTCGACGGCCAGATAATCGGACCAGTTGAATCCCTCCAGGCCCTGCAGCCGCACGGGCATGTAGGCGATCGAGCGGTTATCCGCACTGGCGATGCCGGGGGCCGATAGTCCGATGGCTTCTACGGGCCCGGAGGCCTTTTTCGTGAGTTCCCGGTGCATATCAGCGATCGCCCGCTGCCAGTCCTCCCGGCCATCCCGGGTTTCCATTTTCAGGCGGCAGGTGATCTCATCCGCTTCAATCAATACACCTTTCACATAGGTCCCCCCGATGTCGATACCCATACGGATCTGCTTCATGGCTGTGGTATTTGTCCTTCGGAAATAGTCCAGCCGCCGTCCACCCGTAACACCTGCCCGGTAATGAAAGCGGCCTGATCAGAAAGTAACAAAACCGCGGCGGCATTAGTATCCTGCGGTTGCCCGATCCGTCCGCCGTCCAGCGGTTGTTTGGTCCGGATAAACGCCATGATCTCTTCATTTTCGGCCGCCCGGCGGGCCATGGGCGTCTCCGTCAGGGCCGGAGCAATAACGTTCACGCGAATATTGTGCCGGGCGTAGTAAGCGGCGATCGAACGAGTGAAACCAATTACCGAGGATTTCGCAGCCGCGTAGGCATGGGTTGTGAAATAAGCCGGGGAAGGCGACTCCCCGAGTACCGACCCCATATTCAGAATGGCTCCTCCCCCACCCTGTTCCAGGAACGTCCGTACGGCCGCGCGGTTGGACAGCATCATGGCACTCAGATTGAGTTCAAAGGTAGCGTTCCAGCCCGAGAGAGTCATTTCGTGCAGAGGCCCGTCTCCGTATTTGCGGCCGCTGCCGCCGGCCACGTGGAACAGGCCGTGCAGATCGCCCCATTGTTTACGGCAGACCTCAATGGCCGCTTCGGCGGCCCCTTCTTCCCGGGCATCGCGGAGCAAAACCTTACCATTTTCACCCAAAGCGATGCCGGCCCGCTCGCAGGATTCCTCCTCGATACCGGTAACGACCACTTTAGCCCCCTGCGCCACAAATGCCGCTGCCGCCGACCAGCCCATGCCGCTCGTACCGCCGATGATCAGGATGTTTTTTCCTTCCAGCATCTATCCGTTTATTTGATTAGGGCTAGCATCTAACTTTCCCACCTCCGCACGTCTCAATCTTCATACCTTTTCACAATCCGCTCCGACATTTGCCCCGTCTCCTTATGCTTTAGGATCACTTTTTTCCGCCCGTCCGGCAGGAGTTCTTCCTTGATCAGGTAATGTTCGTCATCGTAGGCCACGGTGGCCCGTTCGGCCTGTAGTCCGGTCTGGCCGCGCCAGATCTCCAGTTCCACCGGTTCCCATTTTTTGGATTCCGCCGAACGGTAGCAGGCATCCATGATCGCATTGACGACGTAGCCGTCGTAAAAGGTTTCCATGGGCGTAGCTTCCCGTTCGATGGATTCGAACATATCGGTAAACATATCCGTGTAGCCGAGTTCGTGCACTTCGTCCCCCACCGGGAACAGCCAGCCGGATTCGCTTTCCGCCTTTTCCGCTACGTAGCCGCCCAGTCCCACATCAGTAAACATTTCAAAACCGGTGCGCAGGAAGTGATCGGTCCGGATGTTGCCCTCGGTACCGGCCACCTCGTCGCGCAGGTCCATCCCACCGCGGTAGGTCCAGCTTACTTCGAACTGACTGATGGCGCCGTTCTCGTATTTGACTAACCCAATCGCATTATCCTCGGCTTCAATGGGTTTCACCTGGGTGGCCGCCCAGCACATGACCTCCACCGGTTTGACGTCTTTACCGATGTAATTGCGGCCGATCTCAATACAGTGACACCCCAGATCAATAATGGCTCCGCCACCCGACAACTTCGGATCCCAGAACCAGTCGCTGTGCGGACCGGGATGGGCTTCCCGAGAGCGGGTCCAGAGCACTTTACCCAGGGCTCCGTTCTGTACCGATTTCAGGGCTTTTAAGGTTTTGGGGGTATAGGCCAGATCTTCCAGATAGCCGTGAAATACGCCGGCCCGCTCCACGGCTTCCAGCATGCGTTTGGCCTCGGCGGCCGTACGGGCCAGGGGTTTGGTGCAAAGCACCGCCTTACCAGCAGCAGCCGCCAGAAGGACGGCTTCTTCGTGCTGATGATTGGGCAAACCAATGACGACCGTATCGACTTCCGGATCCCGGATGGCAGCCGCCATATCCGTGTAGGTATTGGGAATGTTCCACTCTTTGGCAAAGGTCCGGGCGCGTTCTTCGGTGCGGGAATAGACAGCTACGACGCGATCCCGACTGCGTTGCCCGTGCAGGCACATGGTGTAAAATGTACCGATGAGGCCGGTACCGAGCATGCATATTTTTTGTGACATGTGGTTAGGGTTTTGATGGGTTGATGGTGGACGGTGGACGGTTGACGGTGGACGGTGGACGGTGGACGGGTGGAAAATAAACAATCTGAAAGGTCGGAATGAGGTATTCACACCCCAACACTTCAACACTTCAACACTTCAACACATTACAACTTTAACACATTTCCACGTTAACACCTTTCCACATCATCAATGCCCGACACTTTTTTTCAGGCTTTTCAGTTCTTTCTGCGTCAGTGGTCGCCATTCGCCAACTTTCAGGTTTCCCAGTTCTATGTTGATGATCCGGATCCTTTTCAGGGTCACCACGCGGTAGTCCAGGTATTCACACATACGACGGATCTGGCGGTTGAGGCCCTGAGTGAGGATGATCCGAAAAATAGTTTTCCTGATCTTTTGCACCTCGCATTTTTTGGTAACGGTACCCAAAATAGGGATTCCATTGCTCATTTTATGCAAAAATTCGGGTGTGATCGGCCGGTCTACCGTGACGATGTATTCCTTTTCGTGTTCATTTTCGACCCGCAGGATCTTGTTGACGATATCGCCGTCATTGGTGAGTAAGATGAGGCCGGAGGACGCTTTATCGAGCCGACCGATGGGAAAGATCCGTTCTTTATAATTTACAAAATCGATGATATTGTCCCGGTCGCGCTGGTCGGTCGTACTGGTGATCCCCGGAGGTTTGTTGAGCGCCAGATAGACGAACTTCGGTTGCTCCTGGATCGGTTTGCCGTCGACCGTTACCCGGTCACCTTCTTCTACCCGATTTCCTTTGCGGGCCACCTGACCGTTGATCTTCACCCGACCGGCATCGATCCATTTATCCGCTTCCCGACGGGAGCAAATACCGGTGCTGCTGATGTATTTATTGAGACTGATCGATTCTGCTGACATTGGATCTCATTTACTGCGGGTGCAAAGCTAATATTAATTGCCCGATTGCTCAATAAAGGTGCAGCTCATGAATATTATGCAGGAATTCCGGCATTTATGCGATCGGGAATAAGGAGAGCCTTATATTAACTACGTCTTACGATCAGAAATAAAAATTACTATGAAAAGTCGCATTTTCCAGATCATCGTTTTACTGATGGCCTTTCACAACACTATTAACGGACAATCCAACGAAACATCGGTTACCGGATTATTATATCTGGACGGCAGCCCCGTGCAGATCACCATGAAACAGGGGGTGATCACGGGCATGCAGCCCCTGGACGAAGATGCCGCAAAACCGGAACTGTACATAGCTCCCGGCCTCATCGACATCCAGATCAATGGCTACATGGGGATTGATTTCACTGGTGAGGATCTGGATCTGGACGGCATGCGAGCAGCCACCAAAAGACTCTGGGAAGAAGGCGTCACTACCTATCTGCCGACCGTGATCACCGCCGACCACGAAAGGCTGGCAAAGAATTTTGCCGTACTGGGCAAAGCCATGCAGGACCCCGAGATCGGTCCGTCCATCCCCGGTTTGCACCTGGAAGGTCCCTATATTTCGCCCATTGCCGGATTTCGGGGCGCTCACCTGGAAAAATACGTGCGCATCCCGGATAGCCGGGAATTCAAAACCTACCAGCAGGCCGCGAAGGGCGGTATCAAGCTGGTCACCCTGGCTCCGGAAGCGGAAGGAGCCATGCCGTTCATCCGGCAGCTCGTCGATGAGGACATCATCGTTTCGCTGGGGCATCACAACGGCTCCGCGGCCGAGATCAAGCAGGCCGTCTACAATGGCGCCTCGCTGTCCACCCACCTCGGCAATGGCTGCGCCAATGAGATCAACCGCCACTACAATCCGCTGTGGCCGCAACTGGCCGAAGACGGACTGAGCATCAGTATCATCGTGGATGGTTATCACCTGACCCGGGAAGAAGTCCGCAGCTTTTACAAAGCCAAAGGACCCGAGAAAACCATTCTGGTTTCGGACGCACTCGACCTGGCCGGACTGGAACCCGGCGAATACATCCGCGGCGAAAGGACCGTAGTGCTGACTCCCAATGTGATCAAGTTCCCGGCGGAGAACGTCCTGGCCGGAGCGGCCTCTCCCATCCGCCTGTGCGTGGGGAATATGATGAACTATACCCAGTGCTCCCTGGCCGAAGCGATCCGGATGGCCAGTACCAATCCGGCCGAACTGATGCAACTCGAAGACCGCGGCATCCTCAAACCCGGCAAACGGGCGGATCTGGTCCTGTTCACCCTGGAAAACGGTGAAATGAATGTGCAGCAAACCATCGTCGGCGGTAAGGTGGTCTACGAGCGATAACCCCCGGCGAACCCATTACCCAATACGCCCGGCTGCGGACCGGAACAATCTCCGGAGTGCAGCCGGCAAATACCTGAAACCTTGAGTATCCTAAAAAAAATCGCGATCGGCCTCAGCGCCGTCGGTCCGGGGCTGTTCCTGATCGGTTACAATATCGGGACCGGTAGTGTCACCACGATGGCCAAGGTAGGAGCCGAATACGGCATGACCCTGACCTGGGCCCTGGTCCTTTCCTGTATTTTCACCTACATCCTGATGGTCGCTTACGGGAAGACGACCCTCGTGACCGGGCATACCGCCCTGTTCAATATCAAAAACAATTTCCGCTTCGGTAAGGTCCTGGCCATTTACATCATGATCGCCCTGATCATTGGCGAAATGCTGGCTTTGATGGGCATCATGGGCATCGTTTCCGATCTGATCAGTGAAGGATTCCGTCTGCTGACGGGCACTCCCGTCAATACCTTGCTGATCACCAGTATTCTGGTAGTATTTCTGTACGCACTGTTCTGGTACGGTCGTTATCAGGTTTTCGAAAAGATCCTGATGGGGTTTGTGATCCTGATGGCGCTGACTTTCATTCTGGTGTTTTTTATGGTGCGACCCGATTTTTCCAGTCTGGCCTCCGGACTGATCCCTACCATTCCGAAGACCGACGGGGCCTTTGCGCTGATCGCAGCCATTGCCGGTACGACCTGCTCGGCGGCCGTTTTCATCATGCGCAGTACCGTGGTGGCCGAAAAGGGCTGGACCATCAAAGAACTGGAACAGGAGAAAAAGGATTCCGCCGTTTCGGCCACAATGATGTTCGTGCTCAGTCTGATCATTATGGCCGTGGGTGCGGGTACTCTGCATGTCATGGGCATGCAACTGAACAATACCGTGGAAATGATCGGCCTGTTCGAACCGATCGGGGGTAAATTCGCCGCGTTTTTACTGATCCTCGGTATTGCCGGTGCCGGGCTGTCGACGATATTCCCCATCATTCTGATCGCTCCCTGGCTGATCAGTGACTATACCGGTCGGGAACGGAATATCCGCTCTCCGATGTACCGCACGCTGGGACTAGTAGGGATCCTGTTTTGCTTCGGCACGCAGTTTATGGCCACACCGCCGCCCATCGTCATGGTGCTGTCCCAGGCCTTTCAGGCATTGATCCTGCCGGCCGTGGCCATCCCCATTTACCTCCTGATCAACCGCAAAGCCCTGATGGGCGATGATACGGCGGGGCAGGGAATGAACGCCGGCATTATTGCGGTGATCCTCTTCAGCCTGATCACCAGTTACTTTGCGATCATTGGTCTTTTTTGAAAATTTCCGGAAGCTGTACAGGATAGTCATTCCTATTACGGTATCGGAACCAACTTATTAAAAAAAGAAATTTCAACAATCTTACATGGAAACCTCTATCTCAGAAAATAAACAGGCGCTGGGAGCAGCTGCCGCCGCCCGGGGTGCCGAATTCATTAATCGTGCTATTGAGGAAAAGGGCGCGGCTAATATCATCCTGGCCACCGGGGCCTCCCAATTTGAAATGCTCGAAGCCCTGCTGAAGATCCCCGTGGACTGGACCAAAGTCACGGCCTTTCACCTGGACGAATACATCGGACTGCGGGCGACCCACCCCGCTTCTTTTCGCAAATACCTCAAGGAGCGTTTTGCCGATAAAGTACAATTGAAAGCTTTCCACTACGTAGACGGGGAAGCCGAGCCGGAAGCAGAATGCCGGAGGCTGGAGCAATTGATCCAGGCCCATCCCATCGATGTGGCCTTTATCGGAATCGGAGAAAATGCGCATCTGGCGTTCAATGATCCGCCAGCGGATTTTGAGACCGATGCGGCCTACATTCCGGTAACTTTGGATGAAGCCTGCCGCCGACAGCAGTTTGGGGAGGGTTGGTTCAGCAGTCTGGAGACCGTGCCCAGGCGGGCCATCAGTATGTCCATCCGGCAGATCATGCAGTCCAAAACCATTATTTGCAGTGTGCCCGATGCGCGTAAGGCCGATGCCGTAAAGAACGCGCTTCGGGCGGAGATCAGTCCGGAAGTTCCGGCCTCCATACTGCGGGAGCACCCGGATACCTGGCTGTATCTGGACCGGGAGTCGGCGGGTAAACTCTAGAACCTAGTGCCCCCTTTTTGCTGGCGTTTGTCAGAATTCCAGACCTTCTTTGCGCAACGTCCATCTGATGTCGCCGGGCACCTGCAATTCGGATACCCTGCCGTCGCCGCTCCATTGCTGGAAATGCGGTTCATCAACCTCGATCCAGGCGAAAAAGGATGAGTTACCGTCCAGGCGGAAGGATACCTTTTCGCGACCGGAAATCTCGTCGAAAGTACGGGACCATTCGATGGCACGACCGTTGTAGGTACCCGTACCGTTGGCGGCGAGATTCAGGGCCACTTCCGAATTTCGCGGGCATTGGGCCACATTTTCCACCAAATGGGTGATCACTACTTTTTCGCCGGTCCAGTTGCCTACCAGATGGTCTTCCAACAGGGTCTGATCGAGATCGGTCTTAGCACAGGAGAGTAACAGGCCGAAGACGGCCAGCAGGAGAAGAAAGAGCTTTTTCATACTATGCGGATTTTAGTTCTCATAAATTTAATCAAATACTTTGGCACCTGGGGAGTAATTGGTTAATTATCAGGGAATTTTGTTGGGGAGAGGGAGGGGAAAGGTGATGGGGAGACAAGGTGATGGGGAGACGGGGAGACAAGGAGAGGGAGAGCGCAGGAGACGGGGAGCTGGGGGGTTGCTCCTGGTCTCCTGCTGATTTATATTCCTGGGTTGTGCTGTAGACTGTGTCTCATCAGAATTGGTCGGATAGTGATGATTTGATTTTTAGCAAAATGGCTCGTTCCTCAACACTCCAACACTTTAACACTTTAACACTTTAACACTTTAACACACCCCAACACAATCACCCCCCCATAAAGTTGAAGGAAATGCCCAGGAACCCGCCCAGTTCGTATACTGATTTGGTGGGGATGAGGTCCTGGTCGTAGGCGTCGCCTACCTGGTAGCCCTGGGAGATCCGGTTGAGTTTGCCCGTCATAAAACCGGTAGTGAATACGATTCGCTGGCGTTTTCCGACAATTATGCTGGGGCCCAGGAAGTAGTTTTGCAGGCCCGAGTTCTCCGTGCCGAGCCCGATGCCGATACCGAAGGCACCACCGAGCGATACCTGCTTTTTACTTTGCGGATGGAAGTGAATGAAAGAAGTGATGATGGGTGTGAATGAATCCAGATCATCGGCAAAGATCCGACCGTCGCGGGCGTAATACTTCTGCGGTCGCTTGAAAAAGCCGGCAAAACTGATACCTACGCTGGCGTTGATCTTGAGCCCCCCGAAGGTCTCCACTTCCAGATTGGAAAGGGATTTGGGTTTCAATCCTTTTATCAGAGCCGAATCCACGGGTACGAGATTGATCTTGATCTTGGTCAGATCGTCTTCCGGTTTGAGGGTGATCGTTTTTTCGAAGCGATGATCCTTCATCTCCTCGTATATGTAGCGGAGATCCGCAAACTCCTGGATATCTAACTTTTGAATATCGTTGATCTGTGCCTCCATGGTCGCTACCTTTTCCTGGTAAGCTTCCTGCCGTTGGGCCGCCCGGGTGAAGGCACTTTCAAAGGTGGCCTTATCCGTACCCGGCATTTCGAAAGCGAAGAGCAGCTGGGCGATGGAGGACAGTTCCGCGAATTTGCCTTCCAGGCGGGTCGTTTCGGTCTTGTAATCCTTCACCGTGGATCCGATCACCTTTTTGGGGTCCGATTTCTCAAAGAGTTTCTCCAGGTCGAAATCTTCTCCCCTTTCAATATCCAGCACCTGCTCCATGTAATCCATGGAGATCTTTTTAATCATATTCGCCGAAAGATTGGGATTGGTGCGCAGCTGGTAGACCTGGTCTTTTTTGAAGGACGCAAACTGCTGATTCTGGATCTTTTCTTCAATGTCTTCCCCCAGTTCCTCAATATCATTCTCGATGTCGGCCATATCCTCCAGGACCGTTTCAAATCTTTTGCTCAGCCGGATCGCTTCCAGGGAAACCGTGCTTTCGTATTCCACCGCCCCTTCGCGTTCATCGGTCAGGGAATTGGCCTCCAGGCCGAATCCCGATATCCCGAAATTGCCCGCTGCGTCTCCTAATTCCCGGAAGGCATCCCCCATTCCACCGCCACCGAACATTTTACCCATGCCGGAAGAAGGGATCTCGTAGTTTTCCGACTCCGTGCTGACCATCACATCGTAGATGTAGTCATTGTAATTCACAATGTGCAAAACGGCATTGGCTCCCTTCTTCAACTGGGCCCTTTCCACCGTCTGGCCATTTTTTTTGTAGAAAATAGAATCCTTGTAGACATCGTAGTAAATGTGGAGATCCTGAGCAGCAAGGATAATTGGAGCAAAAATTAGAATTACTGCCATCAAGAAGTTTCTCATTGCTTGGGATTTAAGTATTTTTTATTAATTTTCCAATATAGGAATTTTAACAGTTCGGTTTGCATCACTCAAAAAAATGTACAGCCCAGTAAGCAGTTCCCCTCTTCAACAGTCCGCTCTTTTTTTTTATTGAAATGATCGCTACGACCCTGTAGAACTTTATATTTGGCAAGGCTGAAAAAGGTAACCTTTTTCTCCGGTTCTAAATGTAATCAGTAGTCCTTACGGCAGAAGACACTTACACTTCCTGCCGGATTATGCCCATTAAATCATAAAGCATCCTTGCTATGAGCGTCTTATTGCGAACGGTCGTATTTATCCTTTGCGTGGTAACCAGTAGTTCTACCTTTGCCCAGGACAGTTTATTTGCATTCGTGCAGAACGGTCGCTCCCGGGCGCTACCCAAAGAGATCCGGGACCATAAATACGAAACGGCCAAACACCTCTACGACCAGCTCATTCAGGCCCGGGGAGATAGCCGGAAGCCCGTACCGAAGTTCGTCATGAACGCGGGTGAGCGCTACGTAGCCTGGATGAATCCCTTCACTACGGAGATCGGACTGGAGGAAACGGCCTACGATGTATGTACCCGGATGGGAGCCGACTCCCTCAACGCTATGGCGGCCCTGCTGGCCCATGAGATCACCCACTACTACGAAAATCACGACTGGAGCCGGAGTTTTGTCAGCGCCAATAAAAAGCTGGACATCAGCACCAAGATCGGCGAGCTGAACGAAGGACTGAAATTTGAAGTCCAGGCCGACTACCTGGGTGGTATTCTGGCGATCTCCGCCGGCTACAATACCTACAATGTTTTTGATAAATTCCTCAAACAGGCCTACGAAGCTTACGACCTGCCCGCTGCGATCGAAGGTTATCCCAACCTGGAAGAACGGCTGATCACCAGCGCCAGTACGGCCGAAAGGCTCCGGAAACTCCACAACGTTTACCTGATGGCCAATCTGCTGACCCTGCTCGAAGCCCACGCCACTGCCGATCAATACTACCAAAACATCTTGACGGATTTTCAGAGTTATGAGGTCTATAATAATGCCGGGGTCAATGCCTGTCTAGGTGCCATTCACCTGACCGACCCCTTGAAATTGCCGTACGCCTTTCCGCTGGAACTGGATCTGGGTAGCCGACTGGACGGCCTGAACACCCGCGAGATCCACGATGCGGATCAAAAAAAAGCAGAACTGCTCCGGCACGCTGAAAGCTGGTTGAAGAATGCCATCGAACTGGCTCCGGAAAAGCCGATCGGCTATCTGAATCTCGCCATTGTATACACCTTGCGGGAAGCCTGGCTGGACGCTACTTATTTTGCCAGTAAGGCCCTGGCGCTAAGTCAGCAATCCGCTAGTTTCAAACAGTCCGCCGACGCCCAGATCGCACTGGGGATCATCAATGCCCTCCAGGATAAGATCGATGAGGCCCGCACCCAGTTTACGCTGGCTCTGCCCGGCAATCGCGCCCTGGCCCAGGCCAATCTGGCCCGCATTCAGGGACCGCCGGCACCACCGGTGATCGCGACCAAACCCGCTACCGGAGTGGAAACTATTGAGGAGGTGATTTTAGAAGATGTGCTGGCGGAGCCACAGTTCACCATCACTTCCGAACTGCCGAACGAGGTCATCTGCGGCCGACAAAATCTGGAACAGTCGGAGCTGTTGATCCACTACGTCAGCGAAGGGGAGTATGCGCTGTTCCACCAGACTATGCCCAATTACGAGGGCGCTACCCAGAAGGGCATCCGGCTCGGGGATCAGGCCCACGAGATCCTGCGGGCCTACGGGGATCCGCCCAAGACCCTGGAACTGCCGGCGGGGCGTTGCCTGTCTTATCCCGAACAGCACCTACTCTTTCTCTTAAATGACCAAAATCAACTACAGCAATGGATCGTCTACTCAACAAAACTGTAAACATATCGCCATTACCTTCTAAAACTTCAGCTATGAAAAAGCTAATCTGGCTCTTTGTTCTATTTTTTACCATCCATCTCGCTCTACCCGCACAAAACGATCAGGTTCCCGTAGTGTACAGCATCACCGGTAAAGTGAAATATGCTGCCAGTGAAAATGCCAAACTCGAAAAGATCCAGCCCGGCACGGAACTGGCTCCGGGAGGCACCCTGAAGATCTATCCGGGAGCGACCGTCGGTATTTTTTACGATGAAGAGTACGCGGTGGTCAACACCAGCGGCGAGCAGAACGTCGCCGCGATTACCGGCAATGTCAGCCTGTTCCGTGAAAACGACCTGGCTGAACTCATGAGCGGGCAGGTCGACGAAGCTCTCAACCCCTATTTCCAGGTCCGCTCGGGTTTTGCGGAAGCCGGCGACCCACCGCCACCACCGCCCAGCAAACTGGAAAAGGACGGCCACGGTAACAAAGAATACGAGATCATCCGGCTGCAACCCACCGGAGGTAAAGTCAGCGGCAGCGAACTGGGCTTCAGCTGGAAACTGGACGATCCGGAACGCAAACTGAAGAAATTTCGCTTTACGCTGCGTTCGTCGGATGACGAAGTGCTCTGGCAGCAGGAAGTAAAAGGATTTGACCTGGACCTCAACTCTACTGACTATCGCCTAGAAAACGGCAAGACCTACAAGTGGCAGGTAAGCGCTCTGGAAGACCCGGAATTGAATACGCCAAACATCAGTTTTGTCTACGCCGCTCCCGCGGAATTGTCCGAACTCCAGAGAAGTCTGCGGTCCTCCGGTATGTACCAAACGGGTGATCCGGCGGCCAAAATGCTGATGGAAGCCAGTGTACTGGAACAGGCCGGATTTTTGGCCGAAGCCTACGATCGCCTGGCAACCGCAGCGCGGAAAAACAAAAAGAATCAACTGGCTCAGTTGCTTTACGAATCGTTCCGCTGGCGGTACGATATGATCGAATAGCCGAGCGTTGAACTTTTTTCTTCCATTGTCTCCAAAAAGAAACTCATGCCCAGTAAATTATTTGCACTAGTGGCACTACTGTGCCTGCCCGTTCTGGTATGCGCTCAACTTGCGGAACTGGGGTTAAATCTCGGCCATACCGGAGCCATCACCGGTCTGCGGTTTTCTGCGGATGGCCGGTATCTGGTATCCAGTTCCATGGACAATACCATGAAACTCTGGGATGTTCGAAGCGGGAAGTTGCTCAAGACCTCTCCGGAGATCTCCGCTGCGCCCTTCCTGCGAAACTTATTCCTATTTCCGGAACAAAACCTTGTCACTTATTTTTCCGGCTCCATGACCGGCAACTGGTACAACTGGATCTGGAACCTGGAAAGCAATAATTTCTGGGATGGGAATGATCTTAGTCCCAAGCCCGTCGAATCGGACCTGAACAGTTTGCTGAACGACTTAAATGGAGCGCCTTCCGGTCCTCCCGCGCGGGATTACCAGGGTGAATTGCAGTCCGTCACCCAGATCAGGTTTTCCGGTTCCGGCCAGGTGGTCTATTTCACCAACGGGGTCGGTGCGGAACATTATGGTTTTTGCCCCGACGGCATCCACTATTACCAGCGCTCCGGCGACCAGATGAGCCTCCACGGCATTTGGGAGGAACGGTCCGCTCCGCCCGTCACTTTTGCCGGACTGAGCCCGATCATAGCCATTAATAGTAGCGGAGCGTACTTATTCGGCAGTCCGGACGGGCCGGCGGGCCGGCAATTTACCATCTGGCAGATGCAAACCGGGCTCGTTCACGCCCGGGTCAATCTGCCCGATGGTACTTACCTCAACGACATCAGTCCGGACGGTACACATCTGTTGATCACCGATTCCCGGGGGCAATCCGGCTTATTTCATATCGAATCCCAAAAGCTGCTGCCGTTGTTCAGTCGTTATCCGCCGACCCATCTGATCGATCCCGGCAGTCGGCCGGAAAGTCTGGTGTTCAATCAGGCCACTTTCTCCCCTAACGCCCAGTTGGTGGCCCGGGGAGGAGCCGATGGAGCTATTTACCTGCACGACGCCGGGAACGGCCGGTTAAAAACCGTTCTCAAAGCCTATACCGCAGCCGTGCAGCACGCCGAATTCGGGCCGGAGGGCCGGCAGCTCCATTTCCGGCTCAGCGATGGAAGCCACCGCAGTTGGGATCTGGTCAACGGCATTGTCCGTTCCGAGCCGCAACAGCCTCCGCGACCAGGCGTTTCCTTACCCGACGGTGCGCTCGGGATTTCCGAAGACGGGGAACTGAGCGTCCGGATGGGTGCCAACGATCAGTTGGAATTGTGGAACGGGAATGGCGATCGCAAGCTTCGGGACCTGAACGGTGTCCGGGATATCCTGAAATCGGGGAATGCGATAGCAGGAGCGATTTTTTCTCCGGATAAAAACCATATTTTTTTCTGGACTTCTCTGGAGGCCCGGAGAGCGGAAACCTCAAACATCCTCTGGGACATCGAAAAAGGTCAGGGTCAGCAGATTTCCGTGTCTATAAACCTGGGGATCTCCGGTTTGGCATTTTCGCCGGATGGAAATTATCTGCTTATTGGTCATGGGACCGGAGAATTTTCCGTCTTCAACCAAAAAAGCGGTCGTTTCACGCGTTTGGATGGACACCCCAATGCAGTAACCCGGTTTGCGTTCGCTCCGCAGAATAATGCACTGTTTCTTTCGATGACCAATGCTCAGGACGGGACGGTCAAACTCTGGAACCTCGAAAAAGGGGGGCTGATGGCCACCCTGATCAATCTGGCCAGCGAAGACTGGGTGGTTATGACGCCCAACCGCATGTTCGATGCCTCGCCCCGGGCGATGGAGCTGATGTTCTACAAGATCCTTGAGGGCGACCGATCGGAGATCATCGAACTGGAACAATTGAAAAGCCGGTACTACGAGCCCGGCATACTGCAAAAGCTCCTGGGCTATTCTTCCGAGTCGATCCGTTCGGTAGCGGGCCTGGAGCAGGTGGACCTGTATCCGGAAATTGACGCAGTCATTGAGGACGACCAGCTGAAGATAAACCTCCGGGAACGATCCGGTGGTATCGGCGCACTCAGCATTTTCATGAACGGTAAAGAGATCGAGCAGGATGCCAACACCCAACGCCAAACCAGTATCACCTACGATCTGCGACCAAAACAAAACTACCTCTTCCGGCACCCGGACAGCACCAACACGGTCAGCCTGCGGGTCTACAATCGCGATGGCTGGCTAAAAAGCGGGGCGGTCACCCTACCCTACCAACCGACATCCTGGAGCAGAGGCAACGCAAGTGGCGGTGCCAACTGGCGGGGCAAGCTGAACCCCAAAATGTACGTGGTCGCCCTTGGGACTTCCGATTACAGCGGCACCCAACTGGATCTCCAGTATGCCACCCAGGACGCAACCTCCATAGCCCGGGCCATGCAGGCGGTAGGCGCCAACCTGTTTGCCAACGGCGACAGCATCGAAGTCTACGCGCTGACCACCGCGGCGGCCGGGTCGACCGGGCTGGAAGGCACTCCCGTCCGCTGGCAGCTTGCCAATAAAGAAAATTTCAGGGCCACCCTGCAGGTGATCCAAAAGAAAGCCAAGGCGGAGGACGTCCTGCTGGTATACCTGTCCGGGCACGGCCTCACCTACGGCAGTGCCGAACAATCCCAATTCTATTACCTCACCGGCAGTGTGGCCAGTGAAGGAATGATCAGCGACAAACAGGTCCGCGACCAGTATACCATCTCCAGTGGTGAACTCACCGATTGGATCAACGAGATCCCGGCCCTCAAGCAGGTCCTGATCATCGACGCCTGCAATTCCGGAAAAGTGGTGGAAAACCTCACCGGGAATACGCGGGCCCTGAATTCCAGTCAGATCCGGGCCATGGATCGCATGAAGGACCGCACCGGCATGTTTGTGCTTTCCGGCAGTGCGGCGGATAAGGTGAGTTATGAATCTACCGTTTACGGGCAGGGGCTACTTACGTATTCCCTCCTACAGGGAATGAAAGGAGTAGCAACCCGAAGGACTGCCGACGGGGACTATGTTGATGTCATGAAACTGTTCCAGCACGCCCGGGATGAAGTACCGCGTCTGGCCGCAACCATTAATGGCATACAGACCCCCATGCTCGGTTTTCCGGCAGCAGGTGCAAGTTTCGACATCGGTATTTTCAATAATACCGTCAACATTCCTATCGGAAAGGAAAAACCAACCCTGATCCGTTCCCTGCTGATGAATAAGGACAAACTACAAGATGATCTGAATTTGGTTGAACTGATAGAAATGGTCTTTCGGGAAGAAACCGAAGAAGGCAGCGACGGCAACCTGAACTACGCTGATCTCAACAAACTTCCCGGCGCCTATTCCCTGGGGGGACTGTACACGGTCAATGGAGGTAACATCAGCATCGATCTTAAATTATTTAAAGATGGAAAAGATCCGGTGAACCTGGAGATTCCGGAAACCAATGATCCCAAACGACTGGTCCGGTATATTATCAGGCAAGTAAAGAAAGTACTGGCCGCGCGCAGCAACTGATAAGCCTTAGAAAATGCACTACTGCAACAACCGTCGCTACCTGCCAGCAATCGCTCCTGATTCCGGCAATTGGGTTAAGCGACGCTTGCGGTACAACTTATCCATTTAAAAATAGATGGGAGGTGCTAACTTTCTCTAATCCAAACCCAGTAAAGCATGAAACGTTTATTTTATCTTTTACCCCTGCTCCTCCCTCTGGTCATTCAGGCCCAACGACCTGAACTGATGGTACCTAAAGGGCACGCCAGTTATATCAGTGCAGTGGCTTATTCTCCGGACGGACAACTCATCCTCACCGGCAGCGAAGATAATACGGCCATATTATGGGACCGTAAAGGCCGGCAACTAAAAACCCTCCGCGGCCATCAGGAGGGCGTAACTGCAGTAGCTTTTTCGCCAAAAGGCAAAAACATCCTGACCGGCAGCCGGGACAAAACCGCCAAATTATGGAGCCTGGACGGTAAAGAATTACAGACTTTTGAAGGCCACTGGTCGGAAATTCTGACCGTAGCTTTTTCACCGGACGGAAATGAAATAGTCACGGGAAGCGACGACCAGACTACCCGTCGCTGGAACCTGGAAGGTCAGGAGCTGCAGAAATTAGATAATCATACAGATTATGTACGCGCCGGGGTCTATGATGTCGAAGTTTCTCCCGACAGCGGTAAATATATCGCGGCCGGAAGCGGTGTAGATACCATCCTGCTCTGGAATCCAGAAGGTAAAGTGGAAAAGATCATCAAAGGATTTCGTTTTGCATTCTCTCCGGGCGGAGATTCTTTGGTCACCATAAAAGGAAATACTGTAAGTATCTGGAACACTGCCGGAGAAGAGTTGAATACATTTCAGGGTCATACTCAGCGCATCAAAGACGTCGCCTTTGCTCCCGACGGGGAACACATCCTTACGGCCAGCGAAGACAGAACGGCCATTCTTTGGGATCTAAACGGCACTGCCGTACAGACTTTCCGTGGACATGAACACCATCTTTCCACCGTCGCTTTCTCTCCGGACGGACAACGCGTGCTTACGGCCAGTCTGGATAAAACGGCTAGGATCTGGAATCTGCAGGGGCACCCCCAGGCTACTTTGAGGGGATATTCGCCCGCTATCAGTGATTTTGACCTCTCGAATGACGGTGAAAAAATTGTGCTGGGAGCATTGGATACCACCATTAGGATCTTTGATCTAAAGGAAAATCAATTGTCGGGCTTCCCATTGCAATTGGGGTTTGATACCGACCTGGGCAATGTATATGATGTTGAATTTTCACCAGATGGAAATTCCGTTTTGACCGCAACCCCCTACCCGACACTGGAACGTTACGATATGCAGGGAAAGGTGTTGAATCGATTCACGACCTACGCCGCAGATTACAGCGGGGCACCATCGGCCACTTTTTCGCCGAAAGGTGATCTCGTCCTTATTGGTGGAGGCAGTGAGGATTATTTCGCCAGAACCTGGGACACCAATGGTGAACAAAAAAGTGTTTTCGAAGGACATCAGTACAGTATTTCTTCGGTTGCCTTTTCACCAACCGGGGATACCGTTCTTACCGGCAGTAGTGACAAAACTGCTAAATTATGGGACCTCGAAGGGCACGAATTAGTAAGCCTCGAAGGGCACGAGCATTTCATTTCTACTGCCGTTTTTTCCCCGGACGGGAAGCAGATCCTTACGGGAGGTTTTGATCAGGTTGCAAAGCTTTGGAACCTGGATGGTACGGTAGAACGGACCTTTACTGGTCATACCAGCTGGCTAAACGCCGTAGCGTTCTCTCCCGACCAGCAACAGATCCTGACCTGTAGTGGAGATCAGACGGCTAAAGTCTGGGACCTGAACGGCCAGGAGTTGTTTACGCTGCGGGGGCATTCTAATGGCGTTTTATTTGCCGATTACCTGCAAAATGGCAAGTATATAATCACCACCAGTAGCGATCAGACACTCCGACTTTGGTCTCCGGTAAATGGCGAGGAAATAGCCACTTTTTACTTTATCAACGACTACGACTGGGTGCTTACCACCCCATCCGGCTTATTTGATGCTTCGGATGGTGCTATGGCAAATATGTTCTATGTGGATTATTCCACCGGAAAGTACACAGTAATTGCTCTTGAACAGCTTAAATATCGCTACTGGGAACCCGGTTTGCTCCAGAAGATACTGGGCTTCTCCAACCAGCCGATCCGCTCGGTGGAAGGTCTGGACCAAATAGCGCTCTATCCCGACCTGAGCCCATCCATTGAACAGGATCAACTCAAGATCCAAATCCAGGAAAGATCCGGAGGCATAGGTATACTCAGTGTTTTTGTCAATGGCAAAGAAGTAGCCCGGGATATAAATCCCCAGCGCCAAAACCAGGTTTCCTATGACCTGAGCCAGGCGAAAAAATATCTGTTTCATCACCCGGATAGTGTAAATCACATCGGCCTGGTTGCCTTCAATGAAGCCGGATGGCTGAAGAGTAATTTTATCGAGCTGGAATATCGTCCTGCTAAATCGGCAAAAGGTGAAGGGGACAGTAGTAATTCCGGATGGGTAGGCCAATCCAATCCCAAAATGTATGTGGTCAGCATCGGAACTTCGGATTATGCGGCCCCTGGTATGAACCTGAAGTTTGCCAATCAGGATGCGACGAGTATAGCCCTGTCTATGCAATCCGTTGGGGGCAATTTGTTTGCCAATGGCGACAGTCTCGAAGTGTACTGCCTGACAACTTCAACCCAGGATTCTACCGACCTGTCGGGCAGTTCGGTGCACTGGCAGTTCGCCAATAAAGAAAATATCAAGTCCACTCTGGAGCTCATTAAAACCAGGGCAAAAGCCGAGGATATCCTACTGGTTTACCTTTCCGGACATGGAAAAACCTATGGAGACGGAGAAAATGCTCAGTTCTACTACCTGACCACCAGTATTGCCAGCGAGGACATGATCAAGGTAGAAGATATCCGCAATAAATACACCGTTTCGAGTGATGAACTGACCCAATGGATCAACCAGATAGCCGCCCTCAAGCAGGTATTGATCATCGATGCCTGTAATTCGGGTAAGGTGGTGGAAAACCTCACCGGGGGAGCCCGTAACCTAAATTCCAGCCAGATCCTTGCCCTGGACCGGATGAAAGACCGCACCGGCATGTTTGTCCTTTCCGGTAGTGCGGCCGATAAGGTAAGTTACGAGGCGAGCGAATACGGGCAGGGTCTGCTGACGTATTCCCTGCTGCAGGGTATGGTAGGGGTAGCTACCAGACGTACGGCCGTTGGAGATTATGTGGATGTCATGAAGCTCTTCCAATACGCCCGCAACGAAGTGCCGCGCCTGGCCGCTACGATCAATGGCATACAAACGCCCATGCTGGGATTCCCCACTACCGGGGCCAGCTTTGACATTGGTATTGTAAAGGACCCCGGCAGCATCCTGATCAATAAAAAGAAACCCGTTCTGATCCGGTCGGTCTTCCTAAATCAAACGCTGCTGGATGATGACCTGGGCCTGATCGAATTGCTGGAAAAAAAATTCCGGGAGGAAACCGAGAGGGGTAAAAAAGCCGACCTGATCTACGTGGACACCAATCAGTATCCCGGAGCCTATTCGGTAAAGGGGCTGTATACCATTAAAGAGGGTATGATCAGTATCCGGCTTAAATTATTTGGAAATGATGAGCCGCAGGAACTGAACATTGACCCGACGGATGACCCCGAACGCCTGGTCCAGAATATTTTAAAAGCGGTGAAAAAGGGCATACAAGAAACAGAGTAGATATGCTGATCCAGCCCGCGGTATAGTTTAAATTACAAACGTCATTAGACCATAAAAACACAATGAATAAACTCTTGTCCTTAAGCCTTCTTTTATTAACCATCGCGGCTGCCGCCCAGAAACCCCGGCTTGGCCTGCCCAACGGTCATACCGACCACGTGAGCGGTTTGCTCTTTTCCAAAGACGGTGCCTTACTGGTATCGTCCAGCTACGATAAAAGCCTGAAGCTTTGGGACGTGCATAGCGGCAAACTGCTCAAGACCTCTCCGCATATGAGTACGACCATACTGGGGTCCCTCAGCGCTTCGGAAGATCTGCGCTATGTGGAATACAGCCGGGGATGGACGGACGGGCGGGCCCGGGTATATGATTTCAACCACCCGGAACAGCGGGACATGCTGTCAGAAGAATTCGACGGGCCGCCCCGCTATAACCGCCTGGCCCCGCCCATCAAGTCTCCTCCCGGCGACGTGGAACTCCCGGAAGGATTCGAACTGGAAGACGTCAGTCCGGACGGGAAATACCTTTTGCTGGCTAATAGCAACAGTCGGGTCATCCTTTACGAACATGCGACCCAAAAAACCGTCCGGGGCTATAACCTGCCCGGGGAAACCGAGGAGGAGAATTCATTTTTGACGCACCCCGATAACAAGATCTCTCCGGATGGTACCATTATAGCCCGGGGCCGTGGTGACGGAACCATTATTTTACAGGATCTGCAGACCGGCCAACTGATCCGCCGTCTGGAAAGTCATACCCGCCCACCGGTTAAGTTGCAATTTGCAACCGAGGACTCGCAATTGATCTGGACGACCTGGGAAGGAAAAACCCGGATCTGGGATTTCAAATCGAGCCGGATCATTGAACAACCCCAGCTCCCGGCCGAGGAGCAACCACTCCCGCAACCGGCTGATGAACTACCTCCTATAAATATCCTGGGCGTTTCTCCGGATGGCAAACTGGGCGTAAGTGTCGAAAGAATGGATAATGACTTCGGAAGATATCTCCTGGCTGAACTTTGGGGCCTACCGGGCCTGGCCCCGATCAAGACGCTTGATCAGGGTCCGTATACTGGACAGGATCTCAAACAGGTTATCTTTTCGGCTGACCAGCAACGGTTTCTCCTATTCACGGACCACGAGTTAAAGGACGGAACGGTGGCTTACGTGTGGGATATACCATCGGGCCGGATGCTGTACCGGTACGAGGAACCCTCCAACAGCTACACGACCGCCGGAGCGCTTTCCGCGGACGGCAGTCTGCTGGCGCTGGGCAACTGGACCCACCATATTTATCTGCACGATGTGAATACCGGTCAGCGGATCCATACCTTTACCGGCCACAAAGGCGAGATCACCGGCCTGGCTTTTTCATCCGATAGCAAAATGATGGCTTCCGGATCGACCGACGGTACCGTAAAACTCTGGGATCTGACTACCCGGCAGGAAATCGCCACCCTACTGAATATCGATGAAGCGGACTGGGTGGTTATGAGCCCAAATGGCCTTTTTGATGCCTCCCAACAGGCTATGAATCTGCTGTATTATATCATCGAGGACAAGGGTAAGCAGGAGGTTATCGAACTGGAACAACTCAAATCCCGCTACTACGAGCCGGGACTGCTGCAAAAGTTACTCGCTTATTCCGACGAACGGATCCGGCCCGTCGAGAATCTGGAAGCGGTCAAGCTTTACCCCAAAGTCCAATCCAGGATTAACCAGGGTGTCCTGCAAATTGAGCTCGAAGAACGCAACGGCGGCATCGGCAAGGTCAGCATTTTCATCAACGGTAAGGAAGTGGCGGAAGACGCCAATCCCCCCGGCCGAGGAGAAAATGCCCGGCGGGCCAGTCGGATCAACTTTGACCTCAGGCCTTTTGAAAATTACTTTCTACACCATCCGGACAGCACCAACATCATCAGTATCCGGGCCTACAACGAGGAAGGCTGGCTGAAGAGTCCGGCCATCCAGCTGGAGTACCGGGTACCGGCCGCCCGCAGCCGGGGAAGCGGAAGTTCAGGAGGCGGTTCCGCTCAGGTCGGTCAATTGACGCCCAAACTATACGTGGTCTCCATCGGCACCTCCGATTATACCGGTACCAAACTGGATCTTCGCTTTGCCGACCAGGACGCGACCATGATGGCCCGGGCCCTGGAATCGGTGGGTACGGCCCTGTTCACCAACGGCAGCGGTCTGGAAGTTCATTGCCTCTCCACCGCGCAGGAAGGCGCGAGCGGACTGGCGGGCACACGCATCGACTGGCAATTTGCCGATAAAACCAATATCGAAGCCATTTTCAGGTCCATCAAACAAAAAGCCCGGGCGGAAGATGTGATCGTGGTCTACCTTTCGGGGCACGGTGTGACCTACGGTGGCGCCGAGCAGGCCCAGTTCCACTACCTTACCCAGGGCATTGCCAGTGAGGATCTGAGTGATGCTGCCATTCGCAAAGCCTATACCATTTCCAGCGATGAACTCACCCACTGGATCAACGATATTCCCGCCCTGAAGCAGGTACTCATCATCGACGCCTGCAATTCCGGCCAGATCGTTGAAAACCTGACCGGCGGTACCAAGGCCCTCAATTCCAGTCAGATCCGCGCGCTGGATCGCATGAAGGACCGCACCGGTATGTTCGTGCTCTCCGGCAGCGCTTCGGACAAGGTCAGCTACGAGGCCAGCGAATACGGTCAGGGACTGCTCACCTACGCCCTGCTGCAGGGTATGCTGGGTGTAGCTACCCGCCAGACGGCCGAAGGCAACTATATCGATGTGATGAAGTTATTCCAGCACGCCCGCGATGAAGTGCCCCGGCTGGCCGCCACCATCAACGGTATCCAAACGCCCATGCTGGGCTTTCCGCAGACCGGGGACAGTTTCGATATCGGCATCGTGGACGAAAACGCCAATATTCCCATCGGCAGTAAAAAACCGGTCATGATCCGCTCCAATTTCCTGAATCAGGTGACCCTTAAAGATGATCTGGGGCTGGTCAGCCTACTGGAAGCGGAATTTCGGTCGGAAACGGAAAAGGGAAAAAATGCCGACCTGATCTACGTGGATGTCATGAAGTATCCGGGAGCGTATGCGCTGAGTGGACTGTACAGCATAACGGGAACGGAGATCCGTACGACCATCAAACTTTTTAAAAATGGAGAAGATCCAATGGATCTGCAGATCCCGCCGACGGATGATCCCGACCGGCTGGTAAAGTTAGTGCTGAGGGAGGTAAAAAGGGCTATTCGGTAATGGATGCCGTCCACTTTTTGGGGACCGATCAGCGTAAAAAGTATAAGCTAAAATGATGAAACTTCGACCCTATTCCGTAAAAAAGGTCTTTTTTCTCGTGGTAAATGTATTCCCGCTGCTCCTGGCGGCCCAGCAGGCCCGTTTGTATTTTCCGCAAAAGCTCTCCGAGGGTATTCACGAAGTAGATATCTCGGCAAACGGAACCGTTATTTCTACCTTCATGAATAATGAGTTCCGCTTTTGGGATGTAGCTACCGGCAAACTTATTTCCAACTTCCCCCTGCCCACCGATTACGTTTTCAGTCGGGGTTTCGGCAGTTATTGTGAAATGATGCCGGATGGCTCCGGCATCATTTATACCAGCGTCGGTCTGGATAACTATCCCCAAATACAGTTCTGGGACAGGGATAAACAAAAAAGGGGCGTACTGACTACTGCTCCCAGAGGATATTTTTCTGCCGATGGCAACTTCCTTTTTACCAAAGAGTACGATCCCGGGGGAACCGGCGATTTGTACGATTATCAGATTAAATGTTATCCGATCGCCGAGCGGGAAGGCCCCGAAGAGAGCCAGTTGTTCGTACACGAAAAGGCCGAACTCTTTCCGCTCCCCATCCATCCGTTGCAGGTTTTGATCGTAGAATCGGACCAGGAGGATATCCTCGACCCTGAGTTCCAATACAGCCTGAGTCTTATTGACTTTAAAAAGTCGGAAAAAAGCACCTTCACTCCGGTCTTTACGCATAAGCCGATCGTGGTGGATCTGATGACCACCCAGCCGATCGCCGTATTGAACACCGGAGAAGCGGAGCAAGCGCACCTGAAACTCTTTAACTATGAACAGGGCAAATTCGGTCGGGACCTTGGCCCGTACCCCGGAGTTCCGGTTTGCACCACCTTATCCCCGGATGAACGCTATCTCTACGCCTTACTCGATAACGGTCAGATCGTACAGCAGGATCTCACGACCGGCCGGCCACCGGAACTATTGATCGAAGTTGATCTGTACCTTTACTCCGGGCCGGATATCGAGATCTTTTCCCCTGTCCTGAAAAACACCTCGGGCGGATTGATAGGGCTCTTTAAATCCGGTGAGCACCAGCTTGAAGCCTGGAATATCGATCGGGGCCAAAAGATCTGGGAACAGGCCGTCACCACGGTGCAGGAGAATTACGACGATCAGTTGGATCAGATCCTCCCCTTCCGGGCTCCGGGTCGTGAACCTGCGGTTTTAATCGCCGACAGGCAGGGAAATATTCTGGTCAGGGATCTGCAATCTGGACGGATCACCCAATCGTTTGAATACGGCTATCCGGTGGAACCCCGGGAAGCCGGCCTGGATCCGGATGGAAAACTTCGGATCCGGGCCGATGGTAAACAATGGTCGTTCGATCTGCCGTCCGGCCGCCTCACTCCATTACCCGCTCCTTCGGATAACTCAACATTGCAGCACCAGTTTGCATTACCGGACGGACGCCGGATTGATTTGAAGATCAATGGCTTTGATTACAGTATCCAACTCGTCGATCAGAGCCAGGATCAATTACTGGCGAAGCTTTACCTGCTCAACGACCGGGAGTGGGTGATCATCAAGCCGGATGGGTTATTTGATGCCTCACCGGGTGCCATGAACCTACTGTACTATGTCGTCGATCTGGAGATCATCGAACTGGATCAACTCAAAGGCCGGTACTTCGAACCGGGTTTGCTGCAAAAATTGCTGGGCTACTCACCGGAACGCCTACGCTCGGTGGAAGGCATGAACCAACTAATGCTCTACCCCAAATTAAGCGCCCAGATCGAAGGGGAACAACTCCAGGTACAACTGACCGAAAGAAATGGCGGCATCGGCCCCGTTAGCGTGTTCGTCAATGGAAAAGAAGTGGAAAGAGATGTCAATCCGGATCGCAAAACAGCGTTTTCCTATAATCTGAGCGGCACCCACCATCTGCTGCTGCGGCACCCCGACAGTACCAATATTGTCAGTCTGCGGGCTTTCAATGAGGCCGGTTGGCTGAAAGGCCCTTCCGTAGAACTGGTCTATCGCCCCGCCGCCCGGGCAAAGGGTAATGGCTCCGGTGCGGAAAATTCCTGGGAAGCCAGTCTGGATCCCAAAATGTACGTGGTTTCCATTGGAACCTCCGACTACAACGGGGATCAGCTGGACCTGCAGTTCGCCGCTCAGGATGCCCTGGCGATGGCCAAAGCCCTACAGTCCGTAGGCGCCAATCTTTTTGCGAACGGAGATAGTATTGAAGTGCACTGTCTGAGTACGGTGCCGGCCACCGAGACCGGTCTGGAGGCGACGCCCATCCACTGGCAATTTGCCAGTAAAGCCAACATTGAAAGCACCCTGAAGGACATCCGCCGGCGAGCCAAAGCGGAAGATGTATTACTGGTTTATTTATCCGGTCACGGCCTTACCTACGGCGCGAGCGAAGCGGCACAGTTTTACTACCTGACGCACGATGTCAACAGTGAAGATATGCTCAGCGATCCGGACGCCCGGGCCCGCTACACCGTTTCCACGGAAGAACTGACCGCCTGGCTCAAAGACATCGCCGCCCTCAAACAGGTACTGATCATCGATGCCTGTAATTCCGGGAAGGTCATCGACAACCTGACCAGTACGACCCGCAGCCTCAATTCCAGTCAGATCCGGGCCCTCGATCGTATGAAGGACCGTACCGGCACCTTCATCCTGTCCGGCAGTGCAGCGGATAAGGTCAGTTACGAAGCCTCCGAATACGGCCAGGGTTTGCTCACCTACGCCCTGTTGCAGGGCATGCTGGGCGTAGCCACCCGCAATACGGCCGATGGGGATTACGTGGACGTGATGAAATTATTCCAGTACGCCGCCGATGAAGTGCCGCGTCTGGCTACCAGCATCAACGGTATCCAATCGCCTATGTTGGGATTTCCCAGCACCGGTGCCAGCTTCGACATCGGCATTTTTGACGAACGGGTCGACATCTCGATCGGTAACAAAAAACCGGTCGTCAACTGGATACGCTTCCTCAACCGGGAAACCATTACTGACGACCAGGGGATAGAGGTCCGGCTGAGAGAAAAGTTGGCCCGGGAAACGGAAAAAGGGAAAGATGCAGATCTGCTTTTTGTGGAAATAAATAATTACCCGAACGGATATACCCTCAACGGCCTGTATTCGGTCGATGCCCGGGGGATCATCCATACGGACATCCGGCTGATCCGGGGGAACGAACCGCCTATTATACTGGAGGTGGAAGCTACCGATGATGTGGAACGACTGGTGCAGTATATTTTCCGGAAAGTGAAGCCGATGTTGCATCAGGAGTGACCGAAGGAAAGACTTTCAAGACCTACAAGACCTTCTAAGTTTTGAAAACTTAGAAGGTCTAAGCCACTACTAAAAACATCCGGTATATCCAGGTGAAAATCAATGATAGCATGAAAAATCTTTTTTTATTATTCGCTCTGTGGGGTACGGCTAGCCTGTTGGGGCAAAAGCCGGTGTTGGTGGTACCGATTGGGCATACAAAAGATATCAGTTCTGTAGCCTTCTCTCCCAATGGGAAGTCAATACTTACAGGATCACATGATAACACCGCAATACTATGGAACCTGGAGCGGCGGGAAATCAAAAGATTTGAAGAGCATTCAGAGCCGGTCACTTCCGTAGCCTTCTCCCCCAACGGACAATTCATCCTCACCGGATCACCGGATCGTACCGCAATACTGTGGGACCTGGAGGGACAGATAATCAAAAGATTTGAAGGGCATTCAGGGCCGGTTTGGTCCGTGGCCTTCTCCCCCAACGGACAATTCATCCTCACCGGATCCGGTGATGGTACCGCAATACTGTGGGACCTGGAGGGACAGAAAATCAAAACATTTGAAGGGCATTCAGAGCTGGTTTGGTCCGTGGCCTTCTCCCCCAACGGGCAATTCATCCTCACCGGATCCTTTGATGGTACCGCAATACTGTGGGACCTGGAGGGACAGAAAATCAAAACATTTGAAGGGCATTCAGAGCAGGTTTGGTCCGTGGCCTTCTCCCCCAACGGGCAATTCATCCTCACCGGATCCTTTGATGGTACCGCAATACTGTGGGACCTGGAGGGACAGAAAATCAAAACATTTGAAGGGCATTCAG
>NZ_PDUD01000039.1 GCF_002646595.1 Flavilitoribacter nigricans DSM 23189 = NBRC 102662 | reverse complement strand
AAATTATCAAACTCTCAACGCAAAAGATTGGAAAGGATAATTGCTAAAAATGGATTCAAAATTTATAATAAATAAAATTATGCATAACATCCACTAGTCGCTCAGCCTTCTTTGAAGCTCCGGCCGATCGTCTAGCGAACCGTTGTATGACATATAAAAAGAAATGGGACAGGTAAAGCAAGAAATATCGAATGCAATACAAACCTTATCGTTGACCCAAGGCGATATTGAATTGCTTAATGATAAGTTGGGTCTTGAAGTTTATAATAAATGCTTAAACAGATTTGTAAAATCAGGAGATAGACGATGGTGGTGGGAAGATTTTAAAAGTACCTCCTTTTCGGTTGCCGACCTAGAAAAGCTCTTTGAACATTTAGAAAGATACATTCCTGATTTGGAAAATCACGTTTGGTTAATGGTCGAAGATGATGATGAAGACTTTTATCCAATTTATAACTGTAATCCTAAGAAAATTGGGAAATTAATTAGTGAGTGTTTTGGCTTTGAATATTACATAATAAGCAAGGACTTAAAATGGCTTCTTTGCGAAAACCACCATTCAAGATTAATTGGAACGGGAGACTTCAAAAAAGAAAATAAAAATGTCAGCATCATCAATTAAAAAGTCGATAAGGGTTTTTCCAAAAGAGGGGACGATTAATGAAATGGATGCGTTAGACATTTGTAAACAATTGATAAAAAATTGTAAGCATTTAGAGAATCAATTACAATACCGAATAGACTTTCAATCGAATTATATTGAAATGCTTTTTACTGCAACGGACGGAGAGCATTATTTAGATATAGATTTTGAAAAATATCACTTTTGGGAATTAGCTGGAAGTAGCTATGGCGGAGCAGATTGGATAAAAGAAGTGACTAGTGCAGTTAATAAGAGAGGAGAAGTTGCCTTTTACGCCTTTGATAAAATTGAATTTATTGGCAATCAAGAAACGTTGATGGATTTTTACAAGACCATCTACGAATTTAACTACGAAAATCGAATAACAAGGTCTTTTAAAAGTCCTCAAAAGAACAAAGTAGAGATAGATATAAAAGGCATTTATACCGCAAACACACAGACAGAAATTGGTGGTGAAGATACAAGGACTCCTCAGAGAAAAGATAGATTTAACCTATTGAAAGAATTTGGGACGTTTGATAATCGTGGCATTGAAACAATAATTTTTGAAGAAAGAGGATTTTTCCTTCAAGAGTTCTTCTTGGATGAAATAGGAAAAGTAGGTTCGGCAGTTTCTAAAATTAATGATTTGGAAGAAGTGATTTTTTGCTTTAACAATAAAAAGATACGAACCTATAAATGGATTGATAACTCTCCCCAAAAAGTTGGCAAACACCGATACGGATACTGGAAATGCAATAATGCTGATTGGTGGGAAAATTGTATAAACCCAGAATGGATAAAATTTTTTGAAGGAAAACAAACAGCTGAGAACAGTGGCTATACGCCCAGCCTCCGCTGAAGCTTCGGCCGATCGTCTAGCGAACCGTTGCAAGTAATTACTCGTAATAGGAATCGATGAAAGAAATAAGGAATAACTTTAAGGCATTATTGAAAAAAAATTTGAAGAAAGCAATTCTAGAGATACAGTCATCTCTGCATTATGAATCGTCATTTTATGACGATTTAATCATGTTTTATAGCCAAGTATCAAGATTAGATAGGGATAATCATATTCAGGTGATTAGCTATGAAGAATACAACTTGGGAATTAATAAAATTCAGAAGGGGGTTCTGGCCATTATCAATGATTTGGAGGTAGAAGACCTTAAAATAAAGGAACCATCTATTGAAATAAAAAGCGAATCAGAAAAAAAGATGGTTTCAGAAGAAGAGGAATTTGAATTGCTAAGATATGGTGAATTCAAAAGTAGAAATGGTAAATTTAAATTAACAATTGCCCCCACCGTTTTATTCTCATATAGAATTGCACAAGCTTTTCCTGGTGTGAGAGGGTTGAGGTGGTTTGAAGGAAATGTAGCCCTTAAAAGATTATCACTCTTACTGCAAGAACCTACACAGTTTGATATTGCTAACGGTTACGGACTTTATTCTGATCCTATATGGTGGTTTAGGGGTAATAGTGGTTTACCTATTGAAAGGTTTAAAGTTTTATCACATGGAAAATTTTTGCTTAATTCAAAAGAGTTAAAAATTTCGAAGATAGCAGTTTATACTTCTACTTCATATTATAGGTGTTTTGTTTATGTGGAAACAAAAGCGGACCAGCCTATCGGACTGTATGACGATTCGAATGATGATGATCAAATTAAGAGAATTGCGGATCGTTGGGGGTATTTTTATGAACGGTATGGTTTGTACAATGAAATTCCAATTAGAGGAGACGAATTTGATGACGGGGCAGCAGAAATAAATGGAGAAATCGTTAATACTCAGGGAGCAGAACTTAGAATGAGATTTTTAACCAGTTACAATTTTATCATAGTTGCTAAGTCATCACCATTCAATTCCCGTGAAGGTTATAAGCTAGGAGAAAAGTATATGAATAAGATACTAAAGGGGGATGAAAGTGTAGAAGATTTTGCGAAAGAGGCGGAATTACTTGATAAAAACTGGATGGATAAATGAAAAACTACTTACAACAAACCGCTAGCCGCCCAGCCTCCGATTCACTCCGGCCGATCGTCTAGCGCAGCGTTATATGATATTAAAATTGATAATAAATGGGATGGGATACTGAAATAGTAATTCTAGCTGAGAATATAAAAAATGATTATAACGCATCTCAAATTTCTTACCTCATTTATGAGAAAGACGCCAAAAATCATGAACAAACATCTTGTTTTGTAAATAGTTCTAATTCTTTATTCTATCACTATGAAAGAAGAAAACATGCTCCGTTTTGGATAATCCAAGAAATTTCAAGTAAGTTCAATGACGTGAATTTTACTATTTTAGCAAGTTGCCCCAATTTTGTTGGTGGACCGGCTGGGTTAATAAGAATCTCTGCCGGAGAAATAATAGACAGTTATGGAATTGGAGATGTAAATAGAACGATTATTAGAGAGTCAATAATAAGTGAACCGTTACAATACATATCTTTAATTTATGATTGGTTTCGTTTTGATGGTTCAGAAGAAAAGCTTAGAACTGTTTATCTATCTGACTATACGCTTGATTGGTGTGAAGAGAATTTTGTAGATAAAATCATCCCAATACCTGAAACTGATGAATTAATCGAACAATTTAATCAGAATTCTTCTGATTTAGAAAAAAACCAATGGAAAGAATTAAAAGTAATACCATATAACAATGGCTAGCAGCAATAGTCCCGCAGGCCAACACACGTGCCAAAACTACAGCTGCCAGCCTGGCCCTAATAAAATATGACCGAAGAACTAAAGAAATACGAATCGACAATTAGGAAAAAACACAGCTTCAATTGGACACCAAAATTTGAAGAAGAATTTAGGACTGATTTGAGTAAAAGTGTTTTCGTTCCAATTGCTATAAAGACTTTCGAAAAGTTAGGATGGGATTTAGTTTTCCAGGACGAAATTTCAGCAGAAGCTAAAAGAAAAGGAGATTGGGACAGGTGGACAGAAAAAATTTCTGTGACTTATGAATATGGAAAGGTAAAAGTCAAAAGTGTTTCTCTTGGAAATGAAATGTGGGATAATGGACGTAATTCAAAAAGAGTCCGACTATTCAAATATGCATTTCAACAAACAGAGAAAGAATTCGATAAAGAAGCTTTAGCTGAATTAGAAAAAGAATTTGAAAGAACAAAAAACTGGGATGATTACGAAATTCCAGAAAGTTTACCCCAGCCAAAAGAAAGGAAGGAACCAAAATTATGGATTCCGATCTTGGGTGGATTGCTTACAGCCCTTTTACTTGGATATGTTGTCGCTTTTCTATCGGTAAAAGGAATTTATATAATTGGACTTTTTGAGGTTGGTGTCGCCTTTGCAATTGGATTTACTTTGAAGTTTTTGATTAAGGCAAGTAACTATACCAATTACGAAATTCTAAATTACACTCTTATTGGAATGGTAGTTCTCGTTTATGTTTCTAACCAATATTTTCAATACCAAATAATATTGAGCGAGAATAATTATGAACCAATTGGATTTTTTGAATTTATAAAGATTCGACTTGAAGCTGGCTTAACAATTAAGTCTCTAAATACTGGATGGATAGGAATGGTCATAAGCTGGATTTTCCAACTCGGATTCACCTACGCAATTGGAATGTTACGATTAGCTTCAAATTTAACTGCATATCAATTGGAAAGAGTTCCAATGGAAGTGGTGGATTTTGCATTCTACCATTTTGTCAAGGGTAAAACAGAGAATCAAGTGCGTTCCGAACTTTCTAAAATGGGATGGACGGAAGAGCAAGACCAAAATGAAGTATTCCGATCAATTGGTGCACTACAAGGAGCGACTGAATTAAATAGAATGGAATAAAAATACTACTGGCAACAACGGGTATAGTGCATGCCCTGCGGGACAGGCACCATACCCAAACCGTTAGCTTCCATCAAGATCAAAAATATAGAGTGAATAAACCAAAGAAATAGTAAATGAATAACAGATTCCCAAATCTTACAACTTACAAAAGTGATAAAACAATCTCTGAAGAATTTCGAATGAAGTGGGTATCTCCTTATTATCTAAATCTTGGAAAAGACGACAATGATTGGATAGAACAAGTAAAATCAGTTAAGAGAGACTTTACAGAAGATGTAATCTTAAAATGCATTGGAGGTGTAGATTGGAGGTCTCGCCAAACTGGAGCTTACTTTGCCGCTATAAATAACTTAATAGAATTAACAGATATAATAGGAGTTCATCTCCTCAAGAGTGAAGTTTGTTTCGCAGGTAAACAATATGCAATTACTTTAGCAATGTTCAATACGGAAGAATCTATAAAATACCTTTCAGATTATCTTGATTATTATCTACAACATCCAGAATTGGAGTTTGATCAAATTCAAGTATTTGAAGCTCTAAAGTATTTAGATGAAAAGAATCAAACCAATTACCTTTTAAATCATAAAGATGATTGGAACAGATTCGGCAACCGAAATATTGAAAAGTTTGAAAATATCTTATTAATAAATCACTCCAAAGATTCTAAGGAATATAATGAAGCAATGGAAAAAATAACTAACGTTTGGAGCTATAGCAGACCATCGGAATTTGTTAGAAAGCGAATACAAACGATAACAAAAATCAAAGAAAAGAACTAAGCGGTGAAAGTCGAGAAGCTAACATGTTACATGACGATCATGCTTCCTTCGTCAGCACGCCGCATGTCACTGGGACGTTAGCGGCAAGCAAAAAAAAAATAATAATAAAATGGAATTCAGCTCAAACAACGATATTGTTAAGCTCTGTCTTCAAGGAATGTCGATGGAAGAACAGAACAAATCCAAAGAAGCAAGCAAGCTATTTCTTCAAGCGTGGGAAAAAGGAACAAATGACTTTGAAAAGTTTCTTGCAGCCCATTATGTAGCCCGACATCAAAAGAATGTTTCTGATAAATTAAAATGGCTCAAAACAGCTTTACAATTTGCATTAAAAATAAATGATGATTCAGCTCATAGTGCTTTTCCTGTCTTATATTCAAATATTGCCAAAAGCTATGAGGATTTAAGAGATTTTGACAACGCCAAAAAGAACTACGATTTGGCAAAATCATTCGGAGAAAAACCATCTGACAAAGGGCCTTTCTATCATGGAACCAAAGCAGATTTGCAGGTTGGCGATTTGCTGACAGCAGGGGGCAATTCTAATTACAAACCCGGACTCAAAATGAACCATATTTATTTTACAGCTTTAGTAAATGCAGCAGGACTTGCTGCTGTATTTTCAAAAGGCAATGGCCGTGAACGAGTTTATATTGTTGAGCCAACAGGAGGTTTTGAAAACGACCCAAACGTTACAAATAAAAAATTTCCGGGCAACCCGACCCGTTCATATCGTTCGGAATCACCATTAAAAATCGTTGGCGAAGCAACTGACTGGGTTAGACAGACCAATGAGGACATCGAAAAATGGAAAGAGAAATTAGCGAATAACAAAGGAGAGATAATCAATTAGTACATAACATGTAAAGGGGCATAAACACAACTAACCGCCACCAATGGTAATACCGAATTATTTGAAGAAATGCGAATTGGAAATATTGATAAAAAGAAGCCAGCCGCTAACATCAGCTACACCACGCCATGCTTCCCTTCGGTCGCACGTCGGGTAGCTTGGGCGTTGCCGTGCCATGAAAAAAACAAAATCAACGAAAAACAACCTTAAAACCAATCCCCCTTCCCATCTTCTGAAAAATTGCCAAATTAATCCAAGATAAAGCAAAATTTTCCAACAACTCCACTTTGTCTGAATTGCCAAAATCATAACAATTTTCAAAACCTGCATCCATTGAAAGTTGAACTGCAACAGACTTGGCGTTGTCGCTTTTCCCAGCCATAAACATATCCAATCTTAAATCGCCGTAATCGGGGTTTTCCATATTTTCAAAACCTGTGGAATTAAAACATTTGACAACATCAGCATTAGTCAATGCTTCAAACGCATGAAAAGAAGTTGGATAATTTTCAGGCTTAGTGCGAATGGAGTTGGTAGCATCAATGATGACTTTGCCTTCAACATCTTCAAAAGAAGCCGCTAAGTGTTCCGCAAATTGAGGAGGAGAAGCTACCAGTATGATCTCTGATAAATTAACTGCTTCTTGGATGTTATGAACAGATGTGTTTTCATTTTTCAATAGATCCTTTCCTTTAAAATCTGTCGTATCTCGAACGCCTAAAAAAATTTTGTGTCCCGCTTTTGCCCATTGAGTAGCCAATACACCACCTACGTTTCCCGTTCCGATAATTGCAATTTTCATAAAATGTCATTTTAAAATAAATACCCATTAACGGGTTGTGTTTTTTCTGGCAAATCAGTTTCTCCCAACAATTCCCTGAGATTTCTTTCAATAGTGTTGCAAATAGAAGTTAGGGCAACATCCGTGATTTTGTTTTCAAAAGGGTCTTCATTTGCTGCCCCTGTTCTTTCCATAATGATAAAAACTCCAGCAATCAAAACAGAAAGTGGAATAATCAACCAAGATAGTTGAATTAGAATATCAGATGTGAAGAAACCTAATAATCCAAAAGGTAAAAGAAGTGCAAACAAAATAACAAATACCCTGGTGAAGTAGTCATATTGGCGTGGCAATGGTGTATTTTTAATACGTTCCGCTCCTCCCTGATAATTGGTCAGTGCTAACAATTGCCCTTCCATCTGAAAACTATCAAATCCTCCCAATGTACCATTTGCCATTGCATCATAAATTTGTTGCCCTATTAACAATTGAATAGCATTGGGTTTATGATTTTTGCTTTTTATTAATTCGTATTCTTCCTTATCCAAAAATGCTTCTATTTCCTCCCAACTGTTTTGCTGGCGAAGATGTAAACGCATAGCGTGCGTCCATGCAATTTGTTTATAAACCAATGATTTTTTAAAAGCCTCGCTTCTGTTTTTATCATAATTTTCTCGGTGGGAATGACTGTCGGTAAAGGTGATAACCAATCTGGCAAATACTCGACTTGAATTAACAATACCGCCCCAAAGAGTTCTTGCCTCCCACCACCTTCCATAAGAAGAATTGTTGCGGAATGCCACGAAAATTGCCAAAGCAGAACCCAAAATTCCGATAGGTGTAAAATTCAATGCTAATGCTTTTTCCTGCGTAAAATGGAATAATAACCAAACTACAAATGACCAGATTAAAACAAAAAGTACTTGGTTCTTTATGTAAGCCCAAACTTTTAGGGGGTGAAAATTTTTCTTGACTACCATATTTAAAACGATTTTCGGATAAATCCGCCAATGTTAGAACTACCCATCCAATCCTCCCCGATTTCTGTAAAATTACCAGCAATACCAAACTGAAATTGTTGATAGTCCAGACCCAATCGAATGCGTTGCACACTTAACAAATGATTTTCTTTTCCGAACAGATTGAACAATTCAAGACTGGAATAAAATTTCCATTGGCCGTTTATCCGGGGTGTTAATCGGAAAATAGAAAACCAACTATACTCCAGTTCATTCTTCAAACCAATCGAAGCCAAACCAAATAGCATCCAATTTTTTTTAGATTTAAAAATATGGATACCGATATCTGCTCCTCCGCTGTTATTTCCAATTTTACCAACGAGACTACTACCTAAGCCATTTTTAAAAGTATAATTCAAATAAGCACCAGTAAAAAGATTGGTTTGATTGTCATAATCTACGGTGGCACGGGTTCGGCTAAAAACTGACCAATGATTTTTATTATCCCAAAATTTCAACCATTGGGCATCAGCAAATATTTGTTCATGCCCAACCATAAGCTCCAAACTTTGCGCAAAAACTGTTGAGCAATAACCTGATAATGTGATAATAAAAAAATACCTCATGGTTTGAAAACTAAAATTTGGGTGAGCAAACAATTTTTTTCATTTGCTCACTCTGGAAATTTATTTACTTAATTGCATTACTACCATTCTCGCAGCAGCAGCACCTGAATTTTGTTGCTGTCCCGTAATTAAATTACCATCCGCAATGGCATAAGAAGAAAAGGGAGAAGCTACTTTGAAAGTTGTGCCATTCAATTTTTTTGCTTCCTCCTCAATTCGGTAGGGTTGTATTTTTTGACCAACTGCTTGGTCTGCAAAATCTTCTTCTGCGTCTGCAAAACCTGTCCATGTTTTACCTTTAACAATCAATTCTCCGTTGGATTTTTTGGCTTCCAACAAAAGAGTTGTGGAATGGCAAACAGCAGCACTTGGCTTACCTGCTTCATAAAAATTAGCAAATAATTTTTCCAAATCATGGTTGCCTCTAAATGTGTACATCGGAGCCTGACCGCCGACTAAAAATATGGCATCGTAATCATTAGGATTGAGCTCCGCCATCTTTTTAGTATTTGCCAACATTTCATTAAACCCGTCTAATTGCATATAGCCCAACGAAATGACATCATGTGCTGAATACCCGCTTTCATCAATAGGATTAGAATATCCATCCATTTCAATTTTGCCTCCTTCCGTTGAGGCTAATTCAACTTCATAACCAGCCTCCTGAAAAATGTGAAGTGGGTGAGTCAATTCTGCTGCCCAAAAGCCAATGGGCCAACCCGTTTGTTTGGAAACAGTAGGGCTGCTTGCAACCATTAAAATTTTGCCCTTCATGGGCATTCCATGTGCATGAACATAATGAACGTCCTCCTTAATTTTTGTCATATTTTTAGAATTTTGATTTACTCGGATTGCTCGGGTTTGATTTGGTGAATGACAGGAACTTAGTATCAAAACCAACCCTGCCAATAGATAAAAACTGAAATTTTTTATCATTCATTTTTCATAAAAATCCTTTGCAAACTTACAAACTATACCTACTTTTATTGATATACAGACTAATAAGTATGATACTAACTTTTTGGAAAGTATATTGATAATCAATCATTTATGAACCATGCCAAATTTTTTATACAAAGGGAAAGTTTATTACAATCCAGTTGAGTTTGCTATGGACAGATTAGGTGGCACTTGGAAAATGCCCATTTTATGGAGATTAAAAGACAAGGTTTACAGATATAGCGAACTGAAAAAATCAATCAAACATATTTCTGATAAAATGCTCACCACCCAATTAAGAGAGTTGGAACGCGATGGTTTTATTCATCGGAAAGTTTATCCTGTGGTTCCGCCAAAAGTGGAATACAGTATTACGAATAAAGGAGAATTAGCTATTCCAATAGTGGATACTATTCGCAATTTCGGTATTGATTTAATGAGGAAAGAAGGAATTGACGTTGAGCATTATAAAAAAGAGAACACGGCACGCAACAAAGAATAAAACAGCAATAGCCCCTATGCGGGGCTACTGTGTTTAGTCAAACCGTTGTGCGCAAATAAAGGAGAATCATGAATTTCGAACAGATTAAAGAACGAACAAGACCCTTAGTCAACAAGGTGTCACCCGTATCGGAGGGGTCGTTAGATCTGATAAGTGACTTGATTTTAGTTGAAGTTTATGAAAAAGGAGATGTGTTTATCGATAGGGGAAAAAAGAATAACAAGGAATACTTTGTTTACGAAGGTGTCTGCCGGAGTTTTTTGCTAAGCCCGGAAGGTGAAGAGGTAACCATATCTTATTTTCTTGAAGGCAGTGTACTCTCTCCGAATAAAACGAGAACAGCTAATCAAATATCTCACCTTAACTTTCAAGCGCTTACAAGGCTGACCGTTGCTAGTTTAAACGCTGATAAGTTTGAGCAGCTAATGATCAATCACATGGACATACGCGAGTTTGGGAATATGGTTTTACAAAATGAACTCCTTGCAAAAGTTGAGAAAGAAATTGGCCTTGCTTCACTGAATGCTAAAGAAAGACTCATTCTTTTTAGAGAAAAATATCACTTTCTGGAAAACCTGATCTCACATGCTGACATTGCCTCCTATCTAGGAATTACAAATATTTCCCTAAGTAGACTTCGTAGAGAACTCAGGGAGTAAAATTTCATCCTTTAACAAATGTTAATGGATTTGAAATCAGGATCATCAATCTTTGCGGAGAATTAATAACAAAGAAAGATGAAAGACTTATCAAGTATCCTCACGCAAGGATTTAACGTAAATAAAATTAACCCGCTTTGGTACCTCGCAATTGGGGTAGTTACCATGACCATAACTCACATGACCTTTAGTATTGAAGTCATGGCTTGGGTATCAAGTGTTCCATTTTTAATTTATCTATATCTCACACAAGGCTGGAAGTCAAGATTAGCCTTTTTTCTCGCTTTGGTTTTGGCTTGGTCCTTGGTTGTAGCGAAGATTATTAGCGATCCAATTCCACTAGTGCTGGTCTTTCTCTACTCGATTCCAATTAGTTTATTTCACCTGCCTGGATACCTGGTATGGAGTAAATTTAAAGATCAAAAATACGCGCTGTTTCTATTTCCTGTTATCATGATCATTATGGAATGGATTCAATACACTTATACACCTCTTGCCAGTTGGGGCGTAGCTGCTTATACCCTGCACGATAATGTATCGCTTATTCAGGCAGTATCCTTGTTTGGCTTGGCAGGACTAAGCTTTTTGATTTATTGGGTTAATGCCTCAATTGCTAATATCATAATCAAAAGAAAAGCCGCTATTTCAACCTTTCAGCTTCCGTTAATCATGTTGTTTCTTTTAATTGTTTTTGGCTCCATCCGTTACGACTTGAGCAAAGCCAATGGCATTGAAACGGTAACCGTTGCCGCAGTTGGAACAGACTCGAAAGCAAGTGGATTGCCATTGCCATCTAAGGAAAGTAACGAACAGGTGAAAACGGCATTATTTAAACGAACAAGAACTGCAGCATACGGTGGCGCTAAAATAATTTCATGGAATGAAGCCGCCATATTTATAATGCCTGAAGATGAGAATGTTTGGATTAACTCCATCCGGGAATTAGCTGCTGAACTCAATATCACTTTGGTAGCTTCTTATGTGACACCCATTTCACAAACGCCCCTGAAGTATGAGAATAAGTATCAGTTTATCGATTCATCAGGAAACATTACGCATGTATACCTCAAGCATCAACCCGTACCAGGAGAACCCGCAGTACAGGGAAAGTCACCTTTAAAAGTAGTAGATATATCGGGAACAAAAATCGGGGCTGCAATTTGTTATGATTATGATTTCCCATATCTGGCAAAAGGGTATGGTGAATTAGGAGCAGATATGGTTATTATTCCATCAAGTGATTGGAGGGGCATTGACCCCGTGCATACAGAAATGGCTGCCTTTAGAGCAGTTGAGCAAGGTCACTCGGTGCTGCGTTCAACGCGTTTTGGGCTTTCCGCAGCAATCACACCATACGGTGAAATGGTTTCACAGATGAGCAGTTTTGACGATAATGACAAAATCATGTATGCACAATTGCCTGCTAAAGGTGTCACTACATTACACTCCATTATTCAAGATAGCTTTGTGTACCTGTCTATAGGTTTTTTGCTATTTTTCATGGTAATTACAGTTCGATCAAATAAAAGTAAACCGACTACTCAATTATAAAAACCTTATAGAGTTGGGAAGTTTTGTATAGTAGATGGTTAGTTTTTTAATTGGATTTTGTAAGTATGCGCATTTATACATAAATAATCAAAAAGCGTACAACAATGGCTACGACGTCCATGCTCCTTCTCCGGACGGCAACGACCAGGCGCTCTGCACCAGCGTCGTGTGCCGATTCTTCACTTCTCTCCGAACCGGCACACAACACTGCGCCAACGCCCATTCTTCATTTCGAAAATTTTTTCTCCGCGAAAATCTTTATCTTCATTCTGAACGGCGCAGAGCGCCCGGCCGTTAGGTAGCATTGAGAAAATTATGAAATTGGAGGAAAGAATTGAATATTTGAAAGGCATTGTGTCTAAGTATACAGTTGATGAAATCGAAAAACTATACCGGGAAGAAGAAGTACAAAACTTAAAAGATCACTTGGCTAAACATCCCGATGTGAAGTATTCAGATAGCATGATGAAAAAAATGATTCGTCAAGCTAAATCGAAACGAATTAGTCCTGGGAGGAAAAACTATCTAGAAAGACTAATTCAAAACACTTCTAAGTTCAATTATGCTTTGCATATTGAAAAGAGCCAAAAAAAGGTTGATGAATTTATCACCACTTTAAAAAACAAAATTGAGGGTGAGAATAGAGCTAGACTTATACACATTGAGCATGATTATTCTCCAACGGACTTTACTTGCGTAGTATACGGTGAAAGTGATGGATCAAAATATTCGAATGAATTATTAAGATTTAACATTGATTTTGATTTTAGCTCAATTTGGGGATTCATAGATGATAATAAATATCAAGATCTTTGTGAGCTACTTTACTTCATAGAGTTCGATGAAGAGAACTATATGTATTCGTTTGAAGAATTGGCTAAGTTGAGATCTTACAAACTCATGCAAATCGCATTTAATGAACATAGAATGGAAAAAGAGTTAGGTCTCAAAAATCTATTAATAGAATTTGGCGAACACGATAATTGGATATTTGAAATTTTTAAATGTTAATCTAAAGGCTACCTTATATTATGGGTGTCGTTCAGTAAGTTAATTGCCAAAGAATGAAGATAAATTTAAAGAAAAAATGAAATAAAAGAACGCTGCTGCCAACGGCCAGGCTATGTACTCAATGAATTCTTATGCGCACCGGATATGAAAATTTTCAAATTACTCTTGACCTGTTTTGTTTGTTTCATGTTGAGCGGTTGCAAAACTCAAAATGAAAATGGTTCTAATCGAAGACCTGAAATTCAAACGAAACCCAACATTTATCAACAAGAGATAGCTTCTCTAAAGTATACCTATATTCCATCTCATACAAGAGGAGACAAGAGCTTTGAGGGTGACTGTGAATTATCCGCAAGAGCAAGTTTGAAAATTTCTGACGACCAAACTAGGCTATACCTTGAATTGTATTTTAATGCAAAAGAACCTACTCGAGATAGTACTGAAGCAAGTGGGACAGACACATTGCTAATCTTTGATACTAAAGAAACCAGTAAAAAAATCAGGAAGATATTAACGGGAATAGTGGATAGCGGTCAGTTTATATTTGGGGATGACAGAGGACTACATTTGATATTCGAACCGTATACGATTTATGCTGAATGGGACATGATAAATGGTGTTCCTGGTGGTGGTGGAAAAGCTTTTAAGCTTAAGCAAAAAGGATTAGCAAACTTCACTAAAGAATTTACTAAAAATGGATTGATTAAAAGATGGGTTTTTGGAGGCAATTTGAATAGTGAATTTGATGATGGTTCACAACCTGAATTAACCATTGAAACCAATACGATATCCATCCTTCTTGAGGAGAATTAAAAGCCTACCGCCAACCTGGTATAAGCGTAATGCGGGCGAAGTTGCTAAATTTATACGGACTACATTTTAGCGAACAAAACTGAAAGAGATGTGCTGCTAATCCCGCACTATGCTTATACTTGAACCGTTGTAACAAACTAAAACAAAATGACTTTCAAAAACCTATTTATAGGAATAGCATTTTGCCTGACTAGCTCATACTGCGCGGCACAGGTTGTAGCGCCAAGAATTGAGATTGTACAGCCTTCAATTGAGCACGAAGCTACTTCAATTTGGCGGACAATAAATGACATTACCTTTTTCGAAGAACAAGGGTACAAGATTCATCTCCCGCAGGAATCACTAATTGACTCTTTGATCAATAAATCAAAGGAAGGGACTTTTGGAAACAAAGACTTCTCAGCAATTTATACACTTTTAGAGGCAAGGATCTTCAATACGAAAAATTACGAAAAAGCAATTCATAAAATATCACTTCAGACAGGCCTAATTAATAAATGTATCCAGAAGATAGATTCCTTAAGGAATGGATGGGATTGGGAATTCAATTCTTTTGAAACCTACAAGGTGAGGTTGACACTTTATGGGACTGGAGGCAGCTATGATCCCGATGAAGGTGTAATAACCTTATTCACCGACTCGGAGGGTAGTTTCATGAACTACGAAAACCCTGCAAATACGATCATCCATGAAATCACACACATGGGAATGGAGTATTCAATTATTAAGAAATACAATATCCCTCATGGCCTGAAAGAGCGGTTAGTAGATACATTCGTATCTATTTTGTTTAGAGATGAACTGCCGAAATATAAAGTTCAAAATATGGGTGATATTAGAATTGATGAGTTGCTACATCAGAAAAGTGATTTTGACTCTTTAAACAAGACAATAGCCGAATTTTTAAGATAAACTTGCCACAACAACACTTGTACGCAATACCTTAGGGGCTATTGTGTATAGCCAACCGTTGTGAGTAATTACTGTGAACCATATGAAATATGAATTTCAAATACCTTGAAAAGCTTAGCGTCCTTGTGCCTTCCCGACCGCTGGGCGGTTGCCCTGTGGCGGGACAGGTTGCGGTGAGATTCATTCATTTCTGTTTTTCGATTTTTAACTATTGATGTTCCTCACTACAAAGCATCTTTTAATTAGATTAACCTAAAATCATATAATCCCTTATGTAGATGCTGAGATTTACATAACACGTCTATTACAAAACCAGTATACTTGGACGGAAAATGGGATTGAGAATTAAAATGCAATGAACGGAAATAGGCTTTTTTTAATATTAAACGCTCTGATTGTATTTGTCTCTTGTAGTAAAAGAGAGATAGCTAGTGATATTTTGAGTAAGACAATCGACAAAATAAATAAAATTGAGACGATCTATTATAAACAAGATATGTCAAGGACAGATCCTCAAAACACAAATAATACCATACAACGATATCGGGAGATGTATTTTAAGAGGCTGATTTCAGACTCTATTGTTGGGGTTAAAGGACACTGGTATATGTATGTTAACGACAAAGAAAATGTAACTTTTGAGGACATCTATGATGGTAATAGATTGATACGTAAAAATAATCGAGACAGTGTCGCCAGGATTTATGATCTGGTGAAATATCCAGATTTTAAAAAGAAACCTTTTTGGGGGCATAATACTCCCTATGGAATGCAATATGAATTTAAATACATGCTAAAAAACTTAGATTCATACACAATTGATAGATTAGATGATACAATTGTTGATGAAAAGAATTGCTTTCAGATACAAGTGAGCTTAGAGGATAAAGTGACCATGCCAAATTTTGGCGCCAGACTTGAAGATGAAAAAGGGAGTGTTTCGAAAACGCTTTATTTTATCGATAAAGAAACGTACTATCCAATAAAAATGAGCGGAGAAAGCTATTCAACAGACAATCCTGAACAAAAATATTTTATTGATCAAAGATATTATGACATCAAATTCAACTCGATAATTGACGAAATTAAGCAGTTTAATACAGCAAATGAATCAATTGTTGGATTTGAAAAAATAGAGATGAAACCGTAATCAATTCGAAATATAATCGAGTAGACGGTCTCCGCCATAGGGCGTGTGCCCAAAAACGAACAGCCTGCTTATCTCCCTACGACAAATTTCCGGTAGATAGTCCCTTGGTTACTGGTCGCCAGGAGAGCATAGACCCCGGCAGGCAGCACACTTACATCTAATGTGCTGACCTTTTCCCCGGATAACACCAGGCGCCCGTTTTCATCAAACACCCGAAGCCGATAATCTCCGGCCCCATTATACACGACGTTTAATAGGTCGGTAGCGGGATTGGGATAGAGGAGTAGCGAGGTGACCTTTTCCACCTGCTGGAAATGAGCGGCTCTTATTTCGGAGTACGCAAAACTACCGTCGAGATCCACCTGCCGCAAGCGGTAATAGTTCACGCCGGGAGCCGGTTGTTCGTGCAAAAAGTCATACTGCCGCTCCACCGTCGAAAAGCCCACGGCCTGTACCTCTCCGATTTTTAGGAATGAGAAACCATTCGTTGAGTGCTCCACATCGAATCGCTCAGCGTTAATTTCTGAGGCGGTTGCCCAGTTCAGTGCGGCCATTTCCCCGACGGGAGCCACCCTGAAAAACAGCATCTCTACGGGCAGTGCCGCTCCGCTCTGCACACCAATCACTCCCACACCGGCAATGCCCGAGCGGCTTTGCACGAATGGGCCCGTGCCCGCTGCCGGACTGCCCGGAACAGCGCCATAATCCCAACTGCTGCCGTTCCAAAAACCGATTGCGCAGTCGTTACGATTAAAAAGGAGCTCATCGGAAGTGTTCCATTGCACGCTAATGTCGAGGAGACTACCGCCGGGCACCGACTCCGTGATCTCCCAGGAGGCCTCCACTGTTTCGGAAGAGAACCGGGGGCCACTGTTCCCGAGCAGATAGTGATGTTCGAGACAGCGGACCCCCAGCTCGTCAGCCGTTCCATTTTGGGTCAGGGTCACGGGATTATAAGTGGAGGCATTGAAGCCGACAGGAAACGTGAAGGGGATGGAGACAGGCATGGATTTGCGCAACTCGCCCGTACCATCGGTGATGATATAGTTGGTTTCGTCAAAACCTAAAATATCGGCGGTACCACTAAGCGTGAGTTTATTTCCCGACAGGATGATTTTGTTTTCGATGGATAAAAATTCCAGGAGATCAGCAATGTCCACGTCCTCAGCTAGTGTAAGATTGGCGGTGGTTTTATCCATTTCCATTCTGTAAAAACCATTTCCACCGGAGTTGAGGGTGCTGCCTGTATTGCCCTCAAAAGTGACGGTACTCGTGCCCGGAGCAAAGGAACCTGCGTTCGACCAGTCACCGGATAGGATGTACCGGCCGTTGCCCTGCAGGGTGGCAGTGGCCTCGTTGGTGATGCCTCCCGTCGACGATAAGGTACCCTCGTTGGTCAGGGTGCCGCCCATCACATTGGTGACATCGCCCTTGACGGTGAGGGTGCCGCCGGGGGTGATTCGTAAAGTCCCGCCGTCGTTTTTCAGTTGGGAGAATGCAGCGAAGGGCAGGCAACAAAGGAGCAGGATACCGCTAATGTATTTCATGATGAAATTTTCTGTCAATAAATTAAAGACTAGGGACAACTTCTGCTACTGGCCCTCCAACATCGCCTCCAGCCGGGCCATTTGTTTTTTCAAAGCTTCCATTTCCGAGAGCTTCGCTTTGAGGGCCTCCACCTCCGCCCGCAATTGCGTGGCGGACTGCTCGGAAGCGGCCAGGCGTCTGGCCAACTCCTGGGTGGCGCTCACGTTCAACATGGAGATGGCATCATAATCCACGATGTGAAAGTCGTCCACCTGTTTCCCATAAACGAAGAGCCGCGTTGGGTGCTGATCGGTTTGGAAGGCCACCGCTTTATCGTTTGGCACGGCTGACACTTCCAAGAGAAGCTCCTGCCCCTTTTCATCGAAACATTTCAGGTGGTCGCCGACCTGAAGGCGGTGCGGCTGAGACAGCGTGATGGTCAGCAGATTTTCATTTTCCCGAAAATCCAGTTGTTCGGCCACCTGCATTACATCAGGGATAAATTCACGGGTATAGCTCACGGCCTCCGGCATTACCTGTTCCAGCTGTTGGGCGATGACTTTCGTCTGTACGGCTTTGCCTTTAGCCAGGGTGTCGATGTGGGTATAGCGGGTAATTTCGATCCGGTTCAGCCGGTCAAGGTCGGCCGCTCCGTCACTACGGCCGATGATGTTTTTGATGCGGGCGTCGGAGAAGTTGAAACTCTGTCCAGCGATGAAAGCTTCGGTGGAACAGATATTACCCTCAGCGTAGATGGTCGCTTGCCCCGTCCAGTTGGGGAAGGTCGTAATAAAAGCCGTCACATCATTGAAATACCGGATGTAGGTGCCGGTATTTCCGAAACTTACACCGGCGACGTGGAGCGGGGCTCGGGGGCCTATGGTACCGATGCCCACGTATCCTTGAATCAGGGCACCGTCAGCGGGCGCGGTGGAGGATCCGGAATAAGCGGCTCCGATGGCGACGCCCCCATTTACGTCCAGTATATTAATCGGTTTCTCTGTTCCGATTCCCACGTTGCCGTTGAGGCCCGTAATAGTCATTCTCGATCGCGAGAAGGTCCGTAAATGGAGATCGGTCCCGTGCCTCGTGCCTAAAAACCCGGTCTTATTGCTCAATACCCCCAAATCTAGCACAGCAAAAGGATTGCCATTGTCTACTTGGATTCTGCCAAAACCGCCCGACGATCGGAAAGAAGCAACGGTCGAATTGATGAGTGGAGAAACTACCGTCAATTTTTCACCTGGATTTGTCGTACCGATACCGACATGGCCATCCAAAGAACGAATAAACATTCTGGTAGCGTCCCCATTGCCTTGATTTATGCGAAAATGAAGACCAAACGGGCCGGAATAGTCAATCCAACCCCGGTTGATTGCATGGTGAAAACGCAAGCCTTCACCTCCCAGATTCGTCTGTTCGCCTACGTACAAAGAGCGTCCGCCGGCCAGGAACAAGTCCCCGTCGTTGGATAGGCGCATGCTCAGCGTGCCCGCGGAAGAAGGGGAACGGTCTTTATAGAAGGCCAGACCTCCGCCAACCGGATGTAAAATAGCGTAGGAGCTTACGTCCTTTTGGGAAAACGAGAGCCCGACGTCTCCGGCGCCGTTACGCTGGAATAACCCGAGGATGCCATTCGAGGTACTGGGGTCGGATTGCGTAACGTGTAGGCGGGCTTGGGGAGCTGCTTCGCCCACGCCAACATGCCCGGTTTGAGCAAAGGTGTTTTGGGAGAAAAAGGCAATGACGAGCACTGCCAGCAGGTAACGGCTGAAGATATTCATTTGCTAAGGGTGCTGTTTGGTGAGGAAATATTGGCGTTGAGGATGGCTTCGAGCTTGGTCAATTTATCCTTGAGCTCGTCCATCTCGGTGAGCTGTGACTGAAGTTCGGTGACCTGTGCTTTCAGTATCTCCACCTCCCGGCTGAGTTCCTGCGTAGCGCTCACGTTTAGCATGGCGATGGCATCATAATCCACGATGTGAAAGTCATCCACCCGTTTTCCGTAAACGAAGAGCTGCGATGGGCGGTGGTCCATTTTAAAAAGAAGACTATGTTCATTGGGCACGGCCAACACCTCCACGATGATTTCCTGCCCTTTTTCGTCCATACATTTGATCTGCTCTCCGGCTTGGAGGGGGTGCGGCTGGGGCAGTAAGACGGTCAGCAGCTTTTCATTTTCCCGAAAATCAATCCGTTCGGCCACCTGCATCACGTCGGGGATAAATGATCGGGTGTAACTCACGGCCTCCGGCATCACTTTTTCCAGTTGTTGGGCAATGACTTTCGTTTGCACGGCATTGCCTTTGGCCAGCGTGTCGATGTGGGTGTAGCGGGTAATTTCGATCTGGTTCAGTCGGTCGAGGTCAGCCGCCCCGTCGCTGCGCCCGATGATGTTTTTGATGCGGACATCGGAGAAGTTGAAGCTCTGCCCGGAGATGAAGGCCTCGGTGGAGCAAATGTTGCCCTGGGCGTAGATGGCGGTCTGGCCCTGCCAGTTGCCAATACCGGAAATATTGGTGGAAGAGTAGTTGAAATACCTGATGTCCGTACCACCGCTGGAACCGCTGGAACCAGTGACGTGGAGCGGGGCCTGGGGGGAGTTGGTACCAATCCCGACGCTCCCCAAAGCATCAATGCTCAGCCTGGGTATGCCTATCGTGCGATCAATAATTTGAAACTGGGCGTTGTGGTGGGGACCCGTGGTATTACTTTGTAGTACCCATTTTCTACCATCTGCGTTGGTGGTTTCCAGCATTAATTCTACATCATTGGATCCCGCCAGATGCAATGCTTTTTCGGGGCTACTCGTGCCGATACCCATCCTTCCTTCAATGATCGCCCCGTTGGCGGGCGCGGCGGAAGTACCGGAATAAGTCGCCCCGATGGCCACGCCGCCCTCCACGTCGAGCCGATTAGCGGGAGTGACGGTACCAAGCCCAACATTGCCCAACGAATCAATGGCCAGTCTTGCCTGTTGTTCGGTTCGGTCGATAATCTGGAATATGCCACTTACCGTGGGAGTGGCGGAATTGCTTTGTAGCGCCCATTTTCTCCCGTGTGGGCTATTAGCTTCGAGCATGAGTTCGACCTCCGAGCTGCCTTTCAAGTGCAGCGCTTTCTCCGGAGCGTCCGTGCCGATGCCGACCTTTCCACCATTTGCATTGTATATATTCCGATCACTACCCGCCTCCCAATAGGTGTGAGCGGCATATATTCCCCCAGTTCCTGGATCGAAGCCCAATACCTGCTGGCAATTATCGGGTTGGATGACTTGAACATTGTTTCCTGTACGACTAGTAACGTATAGGTACCCACCTGATTCTACCAGCCCGGATGGGATGTCGCCCGTAATGATTGTCCCGACCTGCTTAAGGTTTAATGGGTCGGAAATGTCAAATACGTAAATTTCCCCACTGTTCCTGCTTGACACATAGGCCTTACTGCCAAAAACACGCACCACATCCATATATTTTCCAAAATTGAGCGTTGCTACGATCTTCGCGTTTTGGGGATCGGCGGCGTCAATGACGTGTATCAGCCGGTCAAAAGTGGTGACATAAGCATACGTACCGGAAACATCTACGGAGGTAGGCCGCCAATCTACAAGTAACCTTGCTATAAGCTTTGGGCTTGCAGGGGTTGAAACATCAATGATCCTCAGATCGCTGTTCCCATGGCCGACCACATAAGCGTAGTTTCCCGAAACGGCGAATGGCCTTGATTCCGATTCTATAAAAGTGGTACTAAGTACAGTCATATTTGTTGGGTCGGAAATGTCTATGACGGTGAAAGTGTTGTAAGTCTCCACAAAAGCATGATTGCCGATGATTTTGATGTAGCGGGCATCTTTATACACAATATCGACGGTGCCGATTACGATTGGATTGGACGGGTCGGAAATGTCGATGGCTTTTAATAAACCATAATCATCGAGATCAATGAGATCATTGACCGGTACGAAAGCATAATTACCGGATACGGCAACATCGTACAAATACACGCCTAACTTTACTTCCCCAACGACGACGGGAGCTGTTGGTGAAGTAACATCAAGGATTTTAAGTTGGCCGCTCTCGGTCGCTATATATCCGTAGTCGCCTGAAACCACAATACCTCGGGGCCCGCCAGAAAGACTGACCGTACCCAGCAACTTGGAGCAGCCATAATCTTCGGTAGCGGGAGCACTCAGCAAGGTGGCAGCCGTGGGGCTATCCCACGAGGCTACGCCGGATGCATCCGATTGCAGCCATTCATGGGCTCTACCGTCCGTCGGGACTCCCAGGCGGAACCACTTCGTGCCTTCGTAGTAAAAAAAGCTTTTCTCGTCCGTGTCAAAGACCATCAGCCCGGTAGCGGGGGTAGCGATGGCCAGGCGTTCGGCGGTGGTGAGGCGGGGCAGCAGCATACCCTTATCAGTGGCCTGCACGTCTAGGGCCGCGCTGGCATCCGGGTCGTTCGGGCCAATGGCCACGTTTCCGGTTTGGGCATGGCTATTGTTATGAATACAGGCAATGACAAGCACGGCCAGCAGGTAACGGCTGAAGGTATTCATTTGCTAGGGGTGTTATTTGGTGAGGGAATATTGGCGCTAAGGGGGGCCTGGGGGGCGGCCATTTTGCCTTTGAGTTCGTCCAGAGCGGCAAGCTGTGACTGGAGATCAGCGACCAGTGTTTTCAGCCTCTCCACCTCCCGGCTGAGTTCCTGCGTGGCGCTTACGTTCAGCATGGCGATGGCATCATAATCCACGATGTGAAAGTCGTCCACCTGTTTTCCATAAATGAAAAGCTGCGAAGGCCGGTGGTCGGTTTTGAGCAGGAGACTGTTTTCATCTAATGCAGCACCGACCTCCAAGATCATTTCCAGCCCATGATCATCGATGCATTTCACCTGGTCGCCAGCGGTGAGGGAATGTGGTTTGGATAGCGAAATCAGGAGCATATTTTCGTGAAGATCAATGTGCCTGGCTACCTGCATTACATTGGGGATAAATTCACGGGTATAACCCACGGCCTCCGGCATTACCTGTTTGAGTTGTTGGGCAATGACCTTGGTTTGGACGGCATTGCCTTTGGTCAGGCTGTCGATATGGGTGTAGCGGGTAATTTCGATCTGGTTGAGGCGGTCCAGGTCAGCCGCTCCGTCACTGCGCCCGATGATATTTTTGATGCGGGCATCGGAAAAGCTGAAGCTCTGCCCGGCGATGAAAGCTCCCGTGGCGCAGATGTTTCCCCAGGCGAGGATAGCGGTCTGGCCCTGCCAATTGGGTATACTGTTGAGCGTGGTTGAGGCATGGTTGAAAAACCTGATGTCGGTGCCGCTATTGGTGTAGCTGGCCTGGGCTACGTGGAATGGAGCCTGGGGAGATAGGGGAGTAAATATGCCAATACCCACATGGCCCGTTGAGCCATCGACCAGCAATCTCTGTTTGTTGTCGGTCTGAATAAGGAAACTAGTGGGGTTTTCCGTGCCTATAAACCCGTAATTCAATATCTCGTCCGCACCCAGGCTAATTTGCCGCCGGTCCGTTCCAACCTGTATCTTCCCCCGATAAATACTGGTGAATTTACCGAGGGTTGAAAAAGGATTGGGGTTATATACTTCCAGCGATACAGAGGGAATAGTTAGGCCAATGCCCACCCTGCCCTCAATGATAGCTCCATTCGCCGGAGCGGCGGTGGTACCGGAATAGGTGCTGCCAATGGACAGGTTGCCATTCACATCCAGTGAACTGGTGGGCTGGTCCTGGTTGACGCCCACATTCCCGGATTGTGCGGATAAGTTTTTTTGCAGGCAGGCAATGACGAGCACTGCCGGCAGGTAACGGCTGATGATTTTCATGCTAAAAGTTTGGTAAAGTAGCGATGAACAGAGTGTTTTGGGGTGGGGGGAACTGGTCGTTTTACGAGTCAAAACAAAGATACCGGCCGGCTACCGGGAAAGTCGAATTCAGGCGGTCGAAGAATCGGACAGATGAGGTGAAAAATCGGACAGTTGAGATTAATGTCTTGGATGTCAGTAAGTATTGTGTGCTACAACCGATAGCCAAACCTTTCAAAAAACATCCTTGACATGTATTTATGGTCGGAGTACCCCACCTGGCCGGCGAGGTCACGCAAGGAGAGTTCCTGGTTCTCATTACGCAATTCCCGGAGCAGGTGCATCTGCACCTCCATGATAAACTCCTTGGGCGACATGCCCACCTCCCGTTGCATGAAACGCTGGAGGTTACGGGCGCTCATGTTCATTTTTTCGGCGATCATCGCTACACTGAAGGTGGGGTCCGTCAGCTTCTCCTGTACGAAACTTTGGAGAGCGAAAACCTGCTCGCTATCGGCGGCGATGGCGATTGGTTCGGGTCCCGATTCGGCCAGTGCCGCCTTTCGGATGCCATAGTTTTGCAGCAGTCGCTGAATGCGGACGAGCAGTTCCCGCTCGGAAAAGGGCTTGGTCAGGTAGTCGTCCACACCGAGGCGCAGGGCGGAGAGCTTGCTTACCTCGTTCTGCTTGGCGGTAAGGAAGATGAAGGGCAGTTTGCGCAGCGTTTCATCTCGCTTCACACGATCGAGCAGCGCCATGCCGTCCATTTCGGGCATCATGATATCGGAGAGAATGAGATCGGCGGGAAGTCCGTTTTCGAGGAGGCGGGTGGCTTCCAGCCCGTTTGCCGCCAATGTCAGATGAAAGCGTTCGGACAACAGCATGGACAGGAATTGGCGCAGGTCTTCGTTGTCTTCCACCACCAGGAGATGGGCTTTTTCTTCTTTCGCTAACATAACGGGCTCCAGTGCGGGGACGGCCATTTCTTCTTTTGGCGACACAGGCGCTTCGCCGGCCGGGATGCTGATCTCAAATTTTGTCCCCGTATCTTCCGCTGACTGTAATTCTACCGTGCCGCCCATCAGATCCACATATTCCTTGACGATACTCAGACCGATGCCGCTACCGGGATTGCTCTGCTTGTCGCCCGGCACCTGGTAAAATTTCTCAAAGATCCGGGACTGGTGCTCGACGGGGATACCGGGACCGTCGTCCGCCACGATCAGGCGGAGCAGGGTAGGAGAGGCCTCGACCAGTACATTGACCTGACTGCCCCGTGGGCAATATTTCAGCGCATTGGCGATGAGGTTATGGATGATCTTCCCCACCTTTTTTTCATCGAAGATCAACTGTTCGTATGCCGTTTTTATACTGATGTTTAAGACAATACCGCTTTGTTCTGCGCTCTGTTGGAATATCCTGCAATTGTTTTCTACAAAATCAGCCAGATCGACGGGATTGTTATGAACGGATATTTTCCGGTGTTCCAGGCGGGAAAGTTCCAGCAACTCTTCCACTCTTTCCTGTAGCAGCGAGGCATTCTTGCTGATTAAATTCAGAAATTCATTTCCCTTTTTGTCGGTAATATAATTCCCCCGTTCGATGCTTTCCAGCGGTGCGACGATGAGCGATAAGGGCGTCTTTAATTCGTGAGAGATATTGTTGTAGAACCGGGTCTTCATCTCATCCAGTTGCGTCAGTTCCTCCGCCTGCCGCTGGATGGTTTCTTTGTCCCGCCGCAGTTCGACGGTGCGCTTTTCCACCTCGTTTTCGAGGCGGATGTTTTCGGTGCGCAGACGCCTTTGCCACCACAGCACGCCGCCGGCCAGTACTGCCATTACGAGCAGATAGAACCACCATCGGTTGTAGAAATAATCGGCTACTACAATATGGATTGTCAACGGGTTCGATTCCATTTCGGAGTAATCCGTTTTGGCCATGATCAGCAGGTGATAGGCGCCACTTTCGAGGTTGGTGAGCGAGATCTCAGCATTGCTGCCGTTGCTGCGCCACTCGATGTTTTGGGGCAGGTCACGGTCGGAGGGTAGGAGGGCATAATAATACTGGCAGGCATCCTCATTGCCGATACCCGGCGCAAAGCCAACCGTTACATTGCGGTGATAGGCATCCAGTTGAAGGCTGTGGTCCGTGGTGTTTTTAAGTTCGAGCGTATCCGTTTTCCCCGTGTTCGTATTGAAATAATGGAGAAACGAAAGATGCAATCGCAATTGCTTCCGGCTCAGGTTCACCTGGTCAATATCAATGACGTTCAACCCTCTGACGGTACCGATCAGCATGCGGTTAAACTTCGCATCATAAAAAGCGGAAAGCCGGTTGCACTCGGTATGCGTCAATAACTGGTCATCAATTTTGAATAAATTTTCCCGCTCTATTTCGTAAACATATACGCCATTGAACGTGCCCAGCCAGAGCCGCTCGTTCCCGTCCTTCGTAATGCTGACGATGGGCGTTCCAACTTGCAGCATGGTGTCCGTTTCAGCGGACGAATGGCGGTAGAGCCGGCCCTCGTAGCTACCAAACCACCAGGTGTCGGAGTTTTCCCGCAGCATGGAGGTTATGGCCTCGCCGGTAAAGACCTTGCGGGTCTGCCGGCTGGTCAGGTCAAAAGCGGCGGCGCCGTCCTTGTAGCCCACAAAAACGCCCGATCCGCCGGTAGGGACGATCTGGTGCGTGGACTCGAAACGGATGCCGGACAAAAGTTCAGAACTCAGGGGGTATTTGCTGATGATCTCGGCACCGCTGGCGGAAGAGGCAAGCAGCAGCGAATCACTGATCGGTACAATATCGTAAGGAAAATTGAAAAGGCTGATCTCCTGTTCCACCCCTTTTCGGACGTGTTTAAATATCCGATCGGAATTGGTGAAAACATCACCGTTGTCGTCGATCTCGAAGTGCCGGACAAACACGTTTTGGTCCAGCGATCTGAACGCCAACTGCCGGTTTAGTTCCGACACGAAGGTGCCGCCGGTTTCTGTGCTGGCGTAGAGCTTCCCGTCACTGCCCAAGCGGATTTTCCGCATCCCGGAGGTCAGTAAATACTGCGCAACCGAAGTGCCGCTCAACTGCACCTTATACAAATTGAAACCGTTGACTACCCAGAAGGACTGCAGGAAATCATCGCCATAAATATTGGAAACCTGCGGGATGGTCTCGCTGACGGCGGAGAGGTCGAAAAGGGTTCCTTCCTTGGTCAACAGGTAAGCGTGTTTCAAATTGTAGGGGTGGGCAAAAATGTACAACAGATTGCCGTGTTGATCCTTAAAAACGCTAGAAGCAAGTCCCGGTTTATCCAGCTCCGGATGGGGTAAAGGTTTAAACTCACGGCTTTGCGTATCCAGATAAAACGGTGGTGCATTCAGGGGCAAAAACTCGATGCCCCTGGCCGTTTGTTGGTTCGCGTAGAATAGTCCCAATGATTGGGAGAAAGGCTTATTGGCTAAGATGTTGCCGGAAAAGTCAAATAAGGTAAGCCCCAGGGAGGCACAGGTCCAGATGCCTTTTTCAACTGGGTACAGGTAAATTGAGTCCTCCAGTTTTTCGGCGCTAAAAAGCAGTTTTACCTGGGTGCCTTCCAGGACGGCTAGGGTGGGGACGCCTTGATTTTCGAAAATAAAGTAATACCTACCCCGCCAAACCTGCCCCCTTCTCAAACCGGTCAGCGGTTTTGATTGGTACAGGATTTCTACCACCTTTTTTTGTCCAATATCATAATAATAAAGGTGGTCCCCGGAGCTTGAACCTATCAATAGTCTGTTCGCCCCCCAATCGTAGATATTCGGTATTTCAAAATAGTTCGAAAGCCCCTCCAAAGTATCCAGTGGCCGACTTTGAAACCGCACGCCGTCAAACATACCCATTTGAAAGCCCCGGAGGTCGCCGAAGCTGCGTTGATCTTCTCCGAGGAGCCAGAGGATACCGAGACTGTCTTTGGTTAGGGCTTTGAAGCCGGCGAAGTCGAGACCGTCCGCAGCGTCGAATTTTTTGATGGAGATGCCCGGAGTCTGGACCTGGGCGAATGGCCGTTGGAGCAGCAAAAGCAATAGGATGGAAAGCCACCATTTTACAGGGCGGCAACGGATCTTTTTATCTTTATCGCTATTGGGTCTCATGCAACACCTACTGTTCAGATAGATCTTGTTTTTGCAAATTTAATACACTTGAAGACTTCAGCATAAAGACATAGCTCTATTGTCCGGGCGTATCTATACTGTACTTAAATTGGTTTAGATTTATCAAACCAATTCTACCTCAGTATATAGACTTTAATTCTTATCTTCTCCACCATGAAGCTCATCATAACAAGGCACGGTCAAACCGAAGAAAACGTAGCGGGTATTCTGCAAGGGCATTTGCATGGCAAACTTTCTGCCAAGGGAGTTGAACAGGCAAAAAAGGTGGCTTTAAGACTGCAAAGTGAACAGATTGATTTTATTTATTCCAGCGATTTGGATCGAGCCGCTGATACTGCAAAAGAAATTGCTCAATATCATCCCAACACTAAGGTGGAATTTGTTGAAAGCCTCAGAGAACGAAACCTGGGTGAATTGCAAGGAAGAAAAAAGAGTGAACTCAGAGGAGATACCAAAGATCAAAAAGCAATTTTTGCTGAGCCCAAAGGGGGCGAAACCATGGAAGAAGTGTACAAGAGGGCCGCAGGTTTTCTGCGCGAGGTGATACACCAACATCAGAATGATTCGGTGCTGTTGGTTTGTCATAGTGGAATAGGACAAGCGCTGGTTGCGGTAATTACGGGTAAAAGCCACACTGAAATAAAGTCAGTGGGAGGATTACAGAATACCAGTATTAGTATTTTTGAAATTGACGAAGATAGACATCATAAAATAGTCTGCTACAATTGCACGGAGCATTTGAAATGATTTAAAATCAAAGGGGTATGTTCGGGGATTTTTTAATGCTTATCCGAACGCTTCCTGCAATTATAAGAAGATGACCAACACTCTAATAGTGACCCGCCCTCCGCAGTACTTCAGCCGATTGTCGGCGCAAGGTTGTGGGCAATGAAAAGAAAGAAACCGATTATGCAGGGGAATGAAGAAACTAAAATAGTGGGAAAGAAGTTGATCCTGCCAAAACGGCTGACATGGATTTTGAATTGGAAATATCCATTTTATCGAACGCCGAGCCTGGATGAGTATAGTCAAAGAATTATTGATTTCACTAAAGAGCAAAATCGCCTGCCCTTCTATCTGAAGTTTGATATAAATAACGACGGAGAGGAAGAGATCATGATCATTCAAAGATCCATCTTTGGAGGATATGGAAGATTGTTAATCGTCTCGGAAGTAAATCAGAAGTTTAAATTTGAAAGCATAAGGTGGAATCGACCGGTGAATTCATTATACTTTGATTATTTTATTGATATTGAAAGCCCCAAAAGTTATCAAACTTTCGGCCTAATGCAATCAAAGAAAGTGACCGTTAATTTTCCTCATATAGTTACAAAGGGATACCTTACAAGGATTGTGTACTGGGATGGATATAGGTATTGCCAAGAGAGGATCAGCTCTTTAAACAATTCGATCTCTGTTCAGCACCGTTGAGGCTGGGCCATCGATATAGTAGCGTTGAAAGCTTTGGGCTCCATCCTGTCCCGGAGATAAACATTGAGATCGGGGGCGCAGACATTCCTTTGGGTTGACAACAGTCAGGATATGAGTAGGAGAGAAATATTTTTTTTAAGTTCGCTGATCGTGTCAATAATTACAATTAGTATTTTGGTAACAGGCTCTTCTTTATTGACCATTGCTTTGGACAAGGCGGGAAAGATCCCTTTGGGCACTTTCATCACCTGGGCTGGAATGGTGGCACTTCCGCTAACCATATACTGGGGGATCAAGGAACTGAGAAAACCTACAAAAAAGCTAAATGTAGTTCTGGCCAGCTTGCTGAAGCTGCTCATCATATTGGGAGTGCTTTGGGTCCCAATATCGTATCTACTTGCAGGTAATCTTTCATTTTCATTTTCCGAAAAAGAAACTTTTCAGGGCGGACAGATCGCAATGAAGTGGTTTTGGTATTTAAGTTATGGGATTGGAATTGGAACTATTCTAATCTTAATGGCGTACTGGATCACCTTACTTTTTAAAAAAATAAAACTGTTGATGAAAAAGTATAACAAACTTGCCTCCTGATCCTGCCTGCTCTTTGCAAAAACGGTTCGGTTTATTTTGGTATTAGACCAAACGAAACGCTGACTTTATACCGGCGCTGCTAAGCGCAACCCCGCCGGATAGGCATACATTACGAATTGAATAAAAACCATATGAAGAAAGCAATTACTATTAACAGAAATGTGGTCAATCTCCTGGCTCCGTTGAGTCTATTTGGACTTTTGATCGTATTGATGAAATCTCCTCTTTTAAACCAAGGCGGTAATCTAGGGCTTGCCATTAGCATAGACTTACTTATTACGGTTCCATTAGTTTACTATCTGCTCATTCGCAAAAGTAGTATACCCAATACGACCGTAGTGCCAATGATGGTGGTTGGGTTGCTGATAGGTACGTATTTTTTGCCCGTTGAGGATCAGGTTTATTTAGAACTTTTTAAAACCTGGACTCTACCAGTTATTGAGGTTTTAATTTTAATCCTGGTAGTGGTAAAAGTCCGCAAGGCCATCAAAACATTCAAAGATCAAAGAGGAAACGCACCGGACTTTTATAGCACCCTAAAAAATACCTGTCACCAACTCTTACCCAAACAGCTGGCCTGGCCATTTGCCACCGAAGTAGCGGTCATTTATTATGGATTTATCAATTGGAAGGGAAGAGAATTGCAGGAGAATGAATTTTCGTATCATAAAAGAAGTGGAACGCCCGCTTTGTTTGGAGCTTTGATCTTTATTATAGCCATGGAGACTTTTGCGCTTCACCTGTTGCTGGAAAGATGGAATGTAGTGGTAGCCTGGATACTTTCCGGACTAAGTATCTACACCGCGATTCAATTCCTGGGATTTGCCAAATCCCTGTCAAAAAGACCCATATCCATAACGCAGCATAGCCTGATACTAAGATATGGCATTTTAAGTGAAACAGAAATTCCTTTCCCGGATATCGACACTATTGAACTTTCGAGGAAGCCATTAGAAAAGGACAAACTGAACCATAAACTATCGCCATTGGGAGAATTAGAAAGTCACAACGTCATTATCCATTTGAATAGTGATAATGAATTAAGGGGGCTATACGGAAGCAGGAAGAAGTTCCGAAAAATTGGACTGCATATAGACCAACCAAAAGACTTTAAGGAAAAATTAGAGTACGCCTTACCGCAACGTACTGATGATCATGCTTTCTAAAAGGTTTACTGTGCATATAGCTGCTTGCGACAAAAGCTGGTGAGTAATAATGTACATGAGTATCATGTCGGGCAAAAGCTCGCCACGCCACATACATTGCATCAATACACCAAAAACAAAACCATGAAGCATCTGATATTTTCTTTTTTATGGCTACCCACTTTGCTTAGCAGCCAGGAGGTTCAATTTCTATCGAATTCCAGATTGGTGCTGGGAACCGATAAAGATAAATCCGCCTCAGTAAGTGCCGGAGACATCGATAACGATGGAGATATAGATATAGTAGTAGCCAACGGGAGGCATTGGCCCGAATTCAATAAGGTATTCATCAATAATGGTTATGGAATATTCACGGTGGCGAAGTTACTCGATAACATTGCGGAGACCAGTTACGCAACAGAACTAGCCGATTTTGACGGCGACGGGGATCTGGATGTGGCCGTTGGTAATGACATGGCCCCAAACGCAATTTATTTAAATGACGGAGCGGGGAATTTTATTCGCTCGGGTAATTTTGGCGAGCCATATTCCCCAACCCGGAACCTAAAAACGATCGATATTGATGCTGATGGAGATATGGATATTCTGATTACCAACCGTGGCCGAGAAAACGAAATTTGTTTAAATAACGGAAAAGGAGAATTCAACCAAACTGTAAAATTCGGAACGAAAGAGGACTCGACTATCGATGTAGACGTTGCTGATATGAATAACGATGGTCTGCCAGACTTAATATTAGCTAACCGGGATGGGCAACAAAATTTCATCTACCTGAATGATGGTGAACTGAACTTCAATGAAAAAATCCCTTTTGGCACCGGAAAAGATGAAACGAGGTCAGTAGGGGTAGCGGATATCGATCAGGATGGCTATCCGGACATCATTACCGCCAACATTCAGGAACCTAATTGTATATACTTTGGTAATAAAGAAATGAACTACGAAAGAAAGATAATATTCGATAGTTTTTCCGATAATTCGTACTCCCTGGACTTTGGGGATCTGGATGGAAATGGAAGTATTGATATCGTAGTAGCCAATGCCGGAGAACCGAACAAGGTCTTTTTGAATTTTGATCATGGAGTTTCCTGGAAGCAAATCCTTCTGAGGGATGAAGGCCTGTTTACTTATGATATCATTCTTACCGATCTAAACAATGATAATAAATTGGATATTGTAGAGAGTAATTCGGATGATATAAATTACTGCTATCGCAATTAGCTGGTTGTATATCTTAGAAATATTGCCGGTGATCAAGGTTTATGGATCATGCAAAGAGCATAACCGTTTGACCGAAGAGTGCCGGGCAATCTGCCGCTATCCATACCGGATACCGTTGGCAGTAATTCAAGAAAATCATTAAAATCAAATCAAAAAATGAAAGAAAAGATCGTCGTATCAACTACCCTCCAGGCTGATCCCCAAAAAGTCTGGAATTACTACACCAGTCCGGAGCACATCACCAAATGGAACTTTGCGGACCCTTCCTGGCATTGTCCCTCTGCTTCGAACGACATGAGGGTCGGTGGGAAGTATTTCGCTCGAATGGAAGCCAAAGATGGTAGCTTTGGGTTTGACTTTGAAGGCATTTACTCAGATATCACGGAAGGCGAAGCATTTACCTACAGTTTTGGTGGCAGGGAAGCGAACGTCAAGTTTAATAAGCTGGGAGATCAAACGGAGGTAGTTATAACATTCGACCCGGAGCAGGAAAATCCGATAGAGATGCAGAAAGCCGGGTGGCAATCCATACTCGAAAATTTCAAAAAATATGTGGAAGCAAACTGATCAAATTAGTCAACCATGAAATTCAAAACTACCATCCAACAATTTGGAAATAACACCGGCATTGAACTGAGCGAAAAACAACTGGAAGAACTTGGTGGCGGTAATAGACCCTTAGTAACGGTTACTTTGAACGGATATACTTATAGAGGAGCGGTCGGCAGTATGAAGGGAAGGTATCTTATCAGTCTTAGCGCTGCAAACAGAAAGAATGCCAATGTGCAGGGTGGTGATACGCTGGAGGTAGAAGTCGTACTGGATACGGCACCAAGGACCGTAGAAATTCCTCCTGATCTACAGGAAGCACTAAGTGGAAAGTCATTAGAAACTGCTTTTGATAAGTTGGCTCCAAGTAGAAAAAAAGCTTTTGTAAATTCGATACTGGATGCAAAAACGGAAGAAACACGACAGAGACGGATCGATAAAGTAATAGACTTTCTGACTTAATCGAGCCTTTGATAAAAATAAAAGGCTACCGCAAAAAAAGCATACAACGATTTAGGCGGTCTAAACGCCGCGATGACCCGGGCATGCAGCTCCTTGGCGGCACTTGATATGAATAAGTTTTTTCTCATAGCAATACTCCTCTTCCTCCGTGGTATCCTCTTCGGACAGGACGACCTCATTGGCAGCATTGAACATAATGTGGATCTGATCGATAGGGATTCGACCCTGGAAATGAAGGAATTTGATGCTAATCAGGTTTACGGACATACTTATGATGGTGGCGGAGTGATCAGCGTGCATTTCGACCGGAAAGGGATCCGAAAAATAAAGGAAGAGATAGGAATTTCAACTGGGCGATTGACAACGATTATCTACCTAAAAGAGGGAGATCCCATAAAGATCATCGAACGAGAAGAAAACTTTGCCCATCACGCCGATAAACCGGAAATGGATTACTCCCGGCTACATCAGGTCTTTCAGACTGAAATTTACATTTTCAACTGGGAGAAAGATCATACCCAGGTACGAAAGAAAGGAGCTAGGAATTTCTCCGAAGAAAGCTGCGGACTTTTTGAATACGAACCGTTGATAGCGTTGGTTCGGGAGCAGATGAAAAAATAGGAACAGCCGCCAACAGCCCGTTAACGGCCCCGCCTCCGCTAACGTTTCCGGCCGATCGTCTGGCGCACCCTTGGCGGGCATTAAAAAACAAGCAATAAAATAGCCATGGAATTCAATCCTGACAATCGTGTCGTAAAACTTTGTGCTGAGGGAATGGAATTTGAAGGAAAGGCCGATAGCGAAAAGGCAAGGGGAAAGTTTTACGAAGCTTGGGAATTATCAGATACCAATTTTGAAAAGTTTATAGCTGCTCACTATGTGGCCCGGCACCAAAACTCAGTCTCAGATAAGCTGAATTGGGATAAGATCGCATTAGAATTTGCCTTAAATATGGATGATGAATCAGCAAACGGTATGTTGCCTTCCCTCTACCTAAATGTGGCAAAATGCTACGAAGATCTAGAAGATCTCGCGAATGCTCGTATCTGTTATACTTCCGGGAAATCCTATTTTGATTACCTGCCGGACGATGGATACGGAAATATGATCAAAAGAGGAATTGAAAGCGGGATCCAAAGAATTAGCAAAATTGAAGGCTGAAGAGTAGGGAGCCGCCGATATCGGCTGACCACGCTGTACCGGTTAACTACCTGTTTTCTAACTACAGACCAGCAACGGGCGACCAGAAGAACACGATTCCTACATCCTCCAATTGGCGAGAGCCCGGGCTTGCTCCCTCCCCACTTTCGCCGTATATTGGAGAAAGCCTTACCAACTGCGAATAGCCAAACCTTGGCGGCCATGAAATAAAAAAATGAAGACCTTACTCGAAAAGTATATCGAAGCCAGCCAGCAATATGTTGAAAAAGAAAAACTCAACAAAGACGCTATCGGAATCGTCGTATCCGGCTCTATGAAGTATGCAACTATCGATAAAAATTCAGACATAGATATCTATGTGATCCTGGATCCAAAATGTGATTACCGGGAAAGAGGTAATTTGTGGATACATGGTATTGAAGTAGAATATTTTAAAAACCCTCCGGCACAAATTAAGCGCTACTTTGAGCAAGAAAAGAAAAGTCCCCATACCGCCCACATGCTTGCATACGGTGAAGTAGCCTACGCTGCATCAGAAATTGTTAATGAACTGGTAGCTATGGCCAAAACCATCATTGGGGAAAAGCCGCAAAAATTAAAAGATGTAGAGATCGAATTTGAAAAATACTTTATCGATGATTATTACAAGGATTTAGAAGATGCGCTCTTAAACGAAGACCCGCTGGGAGTAAAAACCATAAGAGCTAAGATCATTAACAGAAGCATTGATATATTCTGTAAAGTCAACCAGATAAGAAGAGCTAAGGATAAGCGGTTGAGTAAACAGATTGCGCATCTGGACGGAGATTTTCACCGCATCATTTTAGAAGCACTCAGTGAAGATTGGGATCAGGAACGCTCGCTGGAAAAGCTAAGGACCAAAGTGGAAAAGCTATTAGGAGGAAGAAGGACAGCGGAATGGAAATTAAGAAGTGGATTGGATCTATAAAACAGGGTAGCCACGATACCCGGGTTTACCATTCGGTCGGCCCGTCGTGTGCGTAACCTATCACCGCAAACGAAGACATGAAAGCAGCCGTCACCACAAAAGCCGGAAATCCGGAGGTAATAGAAATTCGGGAAGTCGATAAGCCCCAGGTTAAGACCGGTTGGGTTTTAATTAAAGTGAAAGCTTTCGGTCTAAACAGATCGGAGCTTTTTACGAGAAGAGGGGATTCCCCCGGAGTTGTGTTTCCCCGAATCCAGGGAATTGAGTGTGTGGGAACGGTAGAGGAAGACCCTTCGAACACTTATGCAAGCGGACAGCAGGTCGCGGCAATTATGGGAGGAATGGGGCGGTTCTTCGATGGTGGTTACGCGGAGTATGTGCTGGCACCGATCGAGATCATATTCCCTTTCGAAAGTGAACTTGCCTGGGAAATACTGGGTGCTATACCCGAAATGTTCCAAACGGTATCCGGCTCCTTGGATCAGGCTTTAGAAATTGCCGCGGGCGAGACCTTACTGATCCGGGGAGGCACCTCTTCAATCGGGATGCTGTCTTGTCAGCTGGCCAAGGCACGGGGACTGACGGTTATTGCTACCACTCGGAATACAGCTAAAAAACAAGCACTGATCGACAACGGCGCTGACCAGGTGATCATTGATGATGGAAGCATAAAAGAGCAGGTCAGGGAGATCTACCCGGAGGGCGTTAACAAAGTTCTTGAATTGATCGGCACCAGAACACTTAAAGATTCGCTGAAATGTATTGCGCCCAAAGGTATGGTCTGTATGACGGGAATATTGGGAAATGAATGGACTATGAAGGAATTCACCCCAATGGGAGACATCCCATCGTTGGGAAGATTGACCGTCTATATGGGAGAGTCAGAAAATCTTTCAAAAGAATCGCTCCAGGACTTTATCGATGATGTAGAAAAGGGGAACGTCAAGTTAAATATTGATAAAGTTTTCGAACTCAGTGAAGTCGCGGCCGCTCACCAGTATATGGAAGATAACCGGGCAAAAGGAAAGATTATCGTAAAATTATAAACCCACTCTAACAATACCCAAACACGCTCTAAAATGCAATTTAGCCAGAGCCGTTCTCTGTAGCTGAAAAAACAGATGAATGAACCAGCCGACGAAATATTAAAAGCATCCTGTGGCCAATACAACCTTGACCACAAAAAGGCAAAACTGGTCAGGAATCATCATAACTACGTGTACGAGTGCGAGGATAAATTTCTGAAAATAACCGGGGCCAATTTTAGGAGTTACGATGAGATAGCCAACCAAATTTACTTTACAGAACAGCTCAGCCGAAACGGTATAAAGGTGGTAGAAACAATTTCGACCACCTCAGGTCAAAGTTGCGTAGAAATAAAGGGCGCCGCGCGATCCTTTACGGCAATGTGCTTCCGAAAAATAACCGGGAGGAAATTCGGAAAGGAGGATCTAAACCGGGATCATTTCCGGAGAATGGGAAAATTCGTCGGAAAATTACATAGTACGGCAAATAGCATGAAGTTGGAAGCATCCTTTAGGAAATGGGATGAAATATTCATCAACGATTCAGCCGAATTTCTTCCAGAAAAAGCAAACATTAGAGCGCTATACGAACGCCTTTATGCCGAACTAAAAACCTATAGTGAAGATGGGAAGGTATTCGGAATGATCCACTATGACTTTCACAGCGGAAATTACCTGATAGATCAGCAGGGGGATATTGTATTATTCGACTTTGAGCTGTCGTGTAGATCCTGGTATGCCAATGAGATAGGAGTCATATTGTTCTGGATCAGAAGACTCGAAAAAATCGAAAAACGGGATGAACTGGAGCGGTTTTTCCTAAGTGAATTCTGGCAAGGGTACGAAAGCGAATTTGAAATGCGGCAAGATGAAAAAAGGAAAATCTATAAATTCGCCCTTTTTAGAGGGATCCAGGTATATGGCTATTTGGAGCAACAGTTCCCAGGGAACGAAAAAGTAGCAAGGCTGAAAGAAACGATTCTGGAATCGATCCATTTGCTCAGCAGGAAAATATAGGAAGGGATTTGTGCAGTAGAGTGCATAGGGGAAACCTGCATTTACACTCCCGTGGCACCCCATCCAAGCCAAATCTCAAAATTCAATATTCGATGATCGAAAAACTTCAAAACAGTCAGCTGGAAATGGCCCATCAAATACGTGCGGTATTTCAATTATCGTATGCCGTTGAAGCGGAACTGTTGGGGGCAACTGATTTTCCACCACTCAGGCGACCTCTTGAAAGTTATCTGAAAAGTGATAATCTGTTCTTTGGCTATTTCGAAAACGATGATTTAGCGGGAATCATTGAGGTTGAATCTACTGATCAGCATATAGACATCAACAGCCTGGTGGTAAGCCCCCAATTCTTTAGACGCGGAATAGCGAGAAAATTGCTGGAATTCATCTTTAACCGTTTTGACGCTCCTCTTTTTATCGTCGAGACAGGCGCCAGTAACCAGCCAGCCACTGAATTGTATAAAAAGCTTGGCTTCGAAGAAATTAAGCAGTGGGATACCGACTTTGGAATCAGAAAAGTACTATTTGAAAGGAGAGTAGATAAATAAGCAATAAAAAGCAGCAGGATGCAAGGGGGGCTAAATGCTCACCTGCTGCTATGATATAGGACATTATTACAAACTTAAAAACACCATCACACCTAAAAATGACCAAAAAAAAGTCAAAACTGATCATTAGAATATTATTGTTCCTGGGCACCATCGTCTCTTTGTATTTTGTGCCGTGGCCCATCGTAAAAGCCCGGATCATGCCACTATCCGGCACGGTGCAGGAACAGGTGGATAAAGCGGCGGATTACGGATTTGACGGCATCATTGTTTGCGTCAATCGGAAAGGCGATCAACCGGAATTTTATACTTCGGGCTATAAAGACCGAAAAAACAAAATTCCAGCCGATCCTGCTGCCTTATTTAAAATTGCCAGTGTAAGCAAATTGTACCACGCCGTAGCCACTACAAAGCTGGTCGCCGGGGGAAAGTTGTCCTTGGACCAGACACTCGCAGATTACCTGCCCGAATTGAAAGACAGGATAGCGTATGCCGATCAGATCACCCTACGTATGTTGGTTAAACACCGAAGTGGTATTCCCAACTTTACGGATACCTATATGTACTGGGCCGCTCCCAAAGAGACGGCGGAGGAAAATCTCGCTTTGGTTTTAGATCAACCGGCAAACTTTAAACCCGATGAAGGATACGAGTATTCCAATACCAATTATTTATTGCTGGACAGAATAATGGAACGGACGCTGGGATACGGAACATTCCAGTACATTCAGGAAAAGATCCTGGATCCATTGGGGCTCAGGCAAACTTTCGGCTCCATTCAGGATATCAATTTGGAGGATGTGATGAGCGGCTACTACGTGGGCTACGATGAAGATCTAAAAACCGACAATATCGCTTCTATCCTGGCTACGGCAGAAGATTTGAGTATCTTTATTCGGGCCCTAAATGACGGCTCGGTCTTTAGCGATAAAAAAGAAAAAGAGATCTATTCCTCCATCTACAGGTACGAGCACACGGGATTGATACCGGGGTACCAGACCATTGCCAGGTATCATAGCGATATAGACGTCGTGGTCATTCAATTTACCAACACCGTAAACTTTGCAGGCTATAACTGGAGCCTGTCGGAAATAATGTACGATCGGATAGTTAAAATATTGAGAAGGAAAAACTAGCCGTACTGTATAGGTGATTGGTGGCAGGGAAACTGCCCAAGAGTGAGGACGTCTGCCCGCACGAGCTGCCTGCTGGTTGGACCGAAAACTATTTCCCAATGAGCTACTGCTCCGGCCATTTACCGTGGCTGCTGATATAAAATGATATGAAGTACCGGTTGATCACCATATTATTAGCTTTAATAAGCACCTCCTGCCGTTCGCAGGAGATCAGCAACTGGACGATCATGTATTATGCGGTTGGCTCTAATTCATCAGAATCCAATTTGCTCAGCGATGTGGACGAGATGAAACGAGGCAAACAATCCAGTGACTACAATTTAGTATTACTCATCGATAGGGTTGAAGGTTTTTCCGAAGATGTTACTACCCTGGACGGAAACTTTACCGATACCCGATTGTACCAGATCGAACATAATTCCTACCGCCGATTGGACGGCAAAGCGTTCCTGCCGGAAATTGGAACGGACCGATCGTACGAAGCGAATATGGCTGATGCCTTGACCTTGAAAAAATTTGTACAGTATTGCAAGCAATATTATCCGGCCAGGCATTATCTGCTCGTATTGAGGTCACACGGAGACGGAGTAGGCATGTGTCCCGATGCGGAGGGGGGAAACCGGGATCGCCTGTATCCGGCAGAACTCACCAACCTGCTTACCAGCCATGAGGCAGTTGATATTCTGGGTCTGGATGTTTGTTCCATGGCCGGTCTGGAAAATTTATACCAGTGGCGACCGGAGAACAACTCGTTCTCTGCGGATTACGTCATCGCATCGGCCCCGCTTTCCGGAGCGTGGGCTTACGATCGGATACTGGAACGACTGACCACCAATTCCAGTGAAGCGCTCCCATTGGATCTCAACCATTTCGATGGAGGAAAAGAAAGCACCCTCAATCCCCACGAAATGACTCCCCTGGATCTTTCCAAATTAATATTTGAAGAAATATACGACAGCCAGCGGTGGTCTTCCTGGGGACTGTTTGACAATACCAAAGTGAGTGAGCTGAAATTAAAAATTGATGAAGCCGCAAGGTCCCTGGTCAAAGAAGAAAAGACCGCTATTACGAACGTCATCAAAAACACTTTAGGGTATTATCATGATGCCGCGGAAAATTTGGAAGAGGCGCAGTTGGCCTATCCGTATCTGGATGCCTACCATTTCTGGAATCAGATAAGCGACCAGGCGTCTTTCGCGACTGATACCCGAAACCAGGCAAAAGAAGTCTGCCGCCTATTGGATGATCTGGTGATCCACTCCTACTACGGTGAAGGCTATTTGCCGGAAACCGGTGATTTTGTCAATGGAATGAGCGGCGTCTATCAGTTAATCCCGGAAGGCAACCGGCGGTTCTCCCAAACGCAGCATTCCTTCTGGAGCTATTGTGACTGGTTCTCCCCCGATGACAGATCGTCTGATCAGGATGCATACGGACAGTATGACTGGTGCAGTGATGATGCAATTAAAGCAAACGATCAGGTTGATAATTTCTTCGAATTGCTGGATTATCTTTTTGATGATACCAATGACGGCACGGGGGGCGTAAATGGATACAAGTGGTAAGCTAAAATTCAGGTCGGTTTAGAGCCTATCCAAAAACGGTTTCTGGGCAGGTTCTTAATCACTAACAGAAATGGAATGAAAGGAAAGGAGCAGGTAATTCCTTCACAAACTTTAATTTTTGAGCAAAGTCCGACAATGAAAAGAATAGGATACTGCTTAGCCATTGCAGCTTCTTTAGTTGTACTTATTTTAGCGCCTGGCATGAAATTGGAGCACGTGAAAGCAGGTTCATTACCCATGCTGATGATCGCTCTCCTTCCGTTGATCTGGGTATTCATCTTCTTGCCTTACGTAGTCATCACCACGAAAAAACGACTGATCATCAAAGGAGATAGATTTGTAATCAAATCAAATAGGAAAAAGTATGCTGTCAATAAAAGTTTGAAGGATATGGTTTGGTGGAGAGAAATTTCAGCAATGGCAGGAGGATACCTGGATGTAGGAGATAAAATCCAAATTCAGTTTAGCAATCGAAAGATCATGCTCCATCAATTAGAATTTAAAAACTTCCCTGAACTGAAACAATACTTCAAAAACAATCACCGGGAGAAAGAAAAGAAAGTCAGTCGATAAGTCCAATTGTCTGGAGAACTTCTGACCAACAAGAACAAAAAAAATGCAAATTTTGGAAATATCAGATGATTCCGGCTTCATGGGGATCGCGAATTTCAGCAGGTACAGATCGTTCCTTTCCAGGAATTGGGATTTCGAGATGATCAAGAAGAGGATCGTGGAAGAGATCAATTCCCATCACCTTTTATTCTGGTCAACTGGATTAGAAAATACCTGGAAAGTAAAAATTGCCTTCGAAAACTCTGACTCCACTGCATTCAGAGAAAACAGAGGAGTAATAGAAGTTACCGACGGGGAGCTGTTCTTGACTAACTACGAGGCATTGACAATGGCCGCCCAATACCAACAGGTAAAATTACCGGAAAGTCATCACAAAGACCTGGCCATAAAACTGGAGAATGGAAAGTATATGGTCAAGTTCAGGCAATTGTTCAACCCCGACGAATATGATTTTGCCACAGAGGATATTAACTTTGAGATTGTCTTAATGAGGATCGAGAAAAATCCTGAGATCTACGTGAACAATGTAAATGAGATCTACTGGTCAGCATATTAAACAAACTTGGTGCTCGAATCAATGATATCGAAAAAGCATTGGAATCAACGGATGCTCAAATTGCTTATTCAGACAGGACACCCTTTCGGTTCCACGCAAGAATATCAATTCTAATGAGTTGCCTTAAAACAAATTAAATAAGCAGGCTGAGCCCATTTGTGTATATGATCATAGCTCCCATTCGCGAGCTACGCAACACAGGTCGCTGTCCGGCATCCTTAAATAAAACATGAAAGCAGTAATTTATACCCAATACGGTTCCCCCGATGTCTTAAAGTTGGTGGATATCGAAAAGCCTCAACCCGGGGACAATGAGATCCTGGTCAGAATATGCGCCACTACGGTGACTTCCGGTGATGTCAGGTTGCGCAGTTCAAATTTCCCGCTACTGGTCTGGCTTCCGGTCAGGCTGATGTTTGGTTTATTCAGGCCGAAGAAGAAAATACTGGGCCATGAATTTTCCGGCATTGTAGAAGCTATCGGCCAAGAGGTCACGAAATATCAGGTAGGGGATGAGATTGTTGCAACGCCTACACAGCTTAAATCCGGTTCCTATGCCGAATATATCTGTGTGCCGCAGGATAGAAAAAAAGGCGTACTGGGACTGAAACCGCAGGCGCTAAATTTCAGGGAAGCGGCGGCGTTGCCGGTGGGTGGAATGACCGCTTTATTTTTGCTCAAAAAAGCGAAATTGGGTAAAGGGCAGCAGGTGCTTGTTTACGGCGCTTCGGGTAGTGTGGGAAGCTACGCTATTCAGATTGCCAAAGCGTACGAAGCCACGGTGGTGGCGGTGTGCAGCGGATCTAATTTCGAAATGGTAAAGTCACTGGGAGCAGATCGGGTAATTGATTACCGACAGGAGGATTATTCGTTGCTCGATGATCGATTCGACATTGTTTTTGATGCGGTAGGCAAGACCTCCGGATCGAAAGCGAAGAAAGTACTGAAACCAGGAGGTAGCTTTGTTTCCGTGACCTCACTCACAAGTCCGACGCAGGAACATCTAAGCGAATTAAACGAGCTGGCGGAACAACAAAAGATCAAACCGTATATCGATCAATGTTTTCCGCTCTCCGAAATGGTGGCCGCTCATGAGTATGTGGATAATGGGCGCAAAAAAGGAAATGTGGTCATTGAAGTCGTTACTTAAAAGCAAGAACGTTCATGCAATTGACCTTAGCTGATTTTGCGTGATTGAAATGGGTCTCTCCTGCCAATCAGGAATTTAGGCACAAAATGTAGGTGGCAAAATGATTATTTCCCGGCTTAGCGTGCCGTAGGGTACGCCATATAAAACCTACGGCAGGCTGAAGCTCCCGAATGATTGGACGGGCTACCTTATATCTCGTCTCTACGGTCCTCCTGATTCGCAGGTCCCAGCTTCCGATGGAACATATGTACAATTTATTGCAGCGACTTGCCTCTAATTTTGCTGCAGTATTTTGTAACCATTGAATTCCATCATTATTATGAACAGATTTGCTGCTTTAAGAACGAAAGCTAATATTTACGCTCATTTCATCGGGCCCGTTTTATTTTTAATCGCAATAGCCATGTATGTGCTGGGAATCGGCCTGAATTCCGATGGATTTTCCAGTTATGTGGAAGGCGTCTGGGGCGTATACGCTATGATGTTTTTTGTACTGATCCATTTGACCTGTGCAAAACTTATCGGACAGGAAAAACCCTCGTTTGGGCTTTTCCTTTATCTATTCGGGCTGATGGGAGCGTGTGGCGGCGTTTTCGCTACTGCCTACCGGGTCGTTATCGGCTCTCTGGACAAAAGTGGGCTGCCGGCGGAAACGATGGCCCGATACATGACCGAACGGGAAACACACTGGGAAATGCTGGTTATGGCGCCGGCCACCCTGGCACTTCCGCTAAGTTCGATCCTGATCGGCATCGGATTGATTAGACTAAGATCAGTGCCCGTTAAGCCTTATATAGGCCCGGTGCTAATCCTTGCCGGCATTGCCTTTTTACTGGCTCAGGGTACCGAAACGGATTGGGGACTGCACTATTTTTACCCGCTTGCCGGCTTGTGTTGGGTACTGGCGTATGGTTCTTTGGGCGCGTATTATCTGGAAACCTTGAGATCCGGAAATGTCCAGCTTTAAAGTTCGGAAGAATAGGAAGTAGCTAAGGCCTGGTCGTTTTTCATCCGGTTAAGCTTCGCTCAATGCCGTTCAAAAAAATTGTCGCTAATCCATAAGTCCCATTCGCTCTGACATGAAAGGGGCTGCCTGTTGAAGAATAATTAAAAAATAGAATGATGAAAAAATTTGCCAGGTATTTACTGATTACTTGCTGCGCTGTTTTTTTTATTACCGCTATCCTGATTTTCAGACCGGTACCGATCGTATACGAAAGCAAAGCCATTGCTGAACGGAGGACTGTATCGGAAATATACAGCAACCCGGGAAATGATATTATTTTCCGGATGGAGGATACACCGCGCAGGTTTTACATCAACAGAGGATTGGAAAACGGATTGGATTTAGATGAGCTGAAGGAAAAGTTGATCGGAAATGCTATTGTTGTAAAATACCCCAAGTATTGGACCCCGCTCGATTGGAATAACAGTGTCCGGCATATCTCAAAAGTTGAATTTGACGGCGAAGTCCTGTTTAATGAATTTAAAAGGTAAAAAGTGCTGCCACCATTCATACTCGCCAGGAATTGGTTGGGTCCTGATGTGGAATACTAACTGGAAAAACGACAGTTTCCGATATTGACCTTTGCAAGCGGGTGGGGGAAGGGGTAGTACGCAAAGTGAACCTCCCGCAAACATCAGTATAAAAACAGGATGGCTGCCAGCACCTTCCGGACGTTCAGTCTTCGCCGGCTTCCGGCCGGTCGAATGGCGTAACGCTTCACCAATTTTTCAAATGAAAAAGAAAATATTAAAATTTTCAAAATACTTCGCGATAAGCCTTCTGGTGGTGCTATTCCTTTTCTTTGGCCTGGTCTTTGTTCCGGTACCAAAGATTGATTTTCCGGACAAAAGCTATACACGCCTGCTCATAAAGAATATCGATATTGTTGACGTAAAGAACGATCGGATACTGGAAAATAAATTCGTTCTGATTGCCGGAAACAAAATAATCCGGATAGCTGACCGTCTCATTTCTGCTGATGATGCGGAAACAAGAACGATTGATGGCCGCAAACAATTCCTAATCCCAGCGCTCTGGGATATGCACGTTCACTTGCATAAACAATACCCATACATTGCTGGTGCTGAATTTGTGGTCAATGGGGTAATGCATGTGCGCGACATGAGAGGTGCTTATAATGATCGGGATCCCTTTGCTTCTACCCCGGAAAGGATCATGAAGTGGAACAAAGAAGTGGAAGGCTTGGACTTATTAGGGCCAAAAATTCATAACCTAACGAGTTTAGCGGTTGAAGGTCCACATCCCATGTTTGATCGTTCACCGGACTTTTTCAACTGTTCAAATGAAGAGGAAGCTAAGTTGTTGGTCCAGTATTTTAAAGATCAAGGCGTTGACCTGATAAAAATTTACAACAACATTCCACGAAATGCATTTTTTGAACTTCTGAAGCAAGCTCAACTCGCTGAAATAGATGTAGCCGGACACAAACCGGTGCGTATCAGCACGGCTGAAGCCTCCAACGCGGGCATGAAAAGTCTGGAACATGCCCGTTTCCTGATCTGGGATAGCTATGAAGGGGCGGAAGCACTGCGTAAGGACAACGATCCAAAGTCGCGTGACAACACTGATCTGAGGGAGCAGATGCTCCTTGGGCACGACACGCTTCTGCTGGATAAAAATTTAGAGACCTTAAAGAACAACGGCACCTGGTACTGCCCTACCCACCTGACCCGAAAGGCGGATGCGTATGCCGATGATAACATCTTCCGGGCCAGATACGATAAGATCAACCCCATCCTGAGATTACTATCTTTTGAAGATCTGGATGCGACCATTCAGGAGGATACCACTGTAAGGGGGCGAAAAACTTACAAGGATTTCTATTTCAAAAGTCTGGAGATCACCAAAAGGGCAAATGAAAAAGGAGTCGGGATCTTAGCGGGATCCGATGTACCCGAATTGCCAGGTACGTCTTTATTGGATGAACTGGAGGAACTTTCGAAAGCCGGCCTCTCGAACTATGATGTGTTAAAAACAACTACCCTCAATTCTGCCCGATATTACAACCTGGAAAACCAGTATGGTGCAATAGAAGCGGGTAAGACGGCAGATTTGATTATTCTTCCGCAAAATCCGATCGCTGAAATCTCAGCCGTAAGAAATGTAAGCGGCCTTATTTACCAGGGGATCTATTTAGACAAGAACGAAATCAAAAAAATCAAGGAAAAGATTTATTCCAGAAATAGGAGTCTGGTCCTGTCCGCAAAATTGATTTGGGATATGGTCGTGTACTCGACTTTGTAAAAACCGAAACGGATGAACGGCAACAAGGCGCTGAATGCACGCAATTGAGCCAATTGATCATGGAAAAGATCCGGGAACAAACCCCGGCTACCTAAAGAGAGCAAAAAGCATTTGAGTTAAAATTAGACGAACAGATACCGGTAATTCTCAATATCGCGTATTCAAAAGAAAAGAATCTGAATTTCCCCGCAAATTGGAAAATGTGATATATCACCGGATCGGAACTGAATCGGAAGATCGGTTGGGCAAACCAGTTGAAAGGAAGTTCAGAACCAATTCAATCAGGGTATATACTGACCGAAGTGGTTTTGCCCTACGATGGGTCAAAAATACTCAGGATCAAAATCACCTGGCGTCGTAAATATTCCTCACATCCGAAACCATAGTTCCTCATTAAAGCTAAACTTCAATGAATAGAGTTTTGATTTTAGTGCTCTTTGCGTTTTCAATTATTTCCTGCCAAACCAAAAAAACGCAGCAATCTGATTTTACCGTTTCCATGAACCTGAATGGGTTCCAAGACAGTACCGAATTTAAATTATTCCATCTCGATAAAGGGATCGTTTTAGATTCCGCCTATATCCAAAATGGGCAATTAGCTTTTAGCGGGACGGCCGAAGCACCTTTTACCGCCCGCATTCATACCGTAGATAATAAGTATCTGGTACTCTGGATTGAGAATGAAAACATCACAGTTTACGGTGATTACGAGAATTTCAACTATTCGAAAATTGAGGGATCCCAGTTAAATGAGGTGATGACCAAATACCGGGATAAACAGAGAAGCCTGCAGATCCAAAGGGACAGTCTGATGCAGCATATGGTGCAGTTAATGTCTACTCCATCGGATGAGGCCAAGGCAGCATTCGAAAAAGCCCGTGAGGAAGTAACCCGGATCGATGATTCGGTTTTCAAGATCCGGGTGGACGGAATCAGGTCCGAAGCCCCCTCCCTGTATACCATACAGGAACTCTTCTTTTTACGAAATGATTTTAGCAAGGACACCCTGAAATCGCTGTTCAACAAGTTTCCCGCAGCTCTGCAGGACACCAAATACGGTAAAGTAGTGCATACCTACCTGAACAACCAGCCCATTGAGATCGGTGATCCCTATGTCGATATCGAAGGAAAGGACCGTTCCGGAGAAATGGTGAAATTATCGGATCTGGCGGGTAAATATGTCCTGCTGGATTTTTGGGCTTCCTGGTGTGTGCCCTGTAGAAAGGAAAACCCGAATCTGGTCAGAACCTATGAGCAGTTTAAGGATAAAAACTTCGAAATCTTTAGCTTCTCTATCGATACCAATCCGAATGCCTGGGAAAAGGCGGTTGATAAAGATTCGTTGGTATGGACAAATGTCATTGATGAAGATGGCAGTTACAGCAATATGTCGGCTTTGTATGGTGTAAGGGCCATTCCGGCTTCTTTCCTGATTGATCCCGAGGGGAAAATAATCGCGAAACATCTAAGAGGAGAAGCCCTGGCGCGTAAGTTAATGGAGGAAATTGGGGGTGAGGGGTTTTAGCATTGGCGGTAGGTGATGGCCTGCACTTTGCTACTTATCATAATGGGCCATAAAAATGAAGTGAATTAATCATTAAATGGGTACTGCCACATGAAAGCAGAAGAACAGATCAAAGCATATATTGATAGCCAGCGCGAACCGAAACGTACGGAAATGCAAAACCTGCACCAGCGCATGCTTCAGATCTTACCCGGAGGAAAATTATGGTTCCTGGACGGAAAAGATGATACCGGTAAAGTGGTGACCAATCCGAATATCGGATACGGAACGTTTGATATTTACTATAAAGATGGTTCCAATAAGGAGTTTTATCAGATCGGCTTAAGCGGCAATACAACGGGCATTTCGGTCTACATCATGGGGCTAAAAGACAAAAAAAACCTGCCCAATAACTTCGGAACCACCATTGGGAAAGCAAGTGTAACGGGCTACTGCATTAAGTTCAAAACACTGGAAGACATTAATCTGGAGGTACTGGAAGCGGCTATCCGCTATGGCATTGAGCAGACGAGCAGCTAGGAGAGGTGGAAGTCGGTTACCCTACTGGCGCCAGCCCGGGAATAATATGCAAAAACCGACCCGGGAATTGGCCCTCACCAAACCACCCCGCCGGAATTTTTTCCCAACTACCACTCATTTCTTCGGAACCTCTGACATAGGGCTGTCACCGCCATCTTGTAAATTTGCTGCAGATTGACGTGAATTAGAAATACAATCGTAAAGTAAATGCAGGCAAACGAAGAAAACACCTATTATCCACCAACCCTCGCCGACTGGCGAGCGTGGTTAGCGCAAAACCACCGCTCGGAACAGTCGGTCTGGCTGATCCTCTATAAAAAGAAGTCCGAAAGAGAAAGCATTCTCTGGAGTGATGCCGTTGATGTAGCGCTTTGTTTTGGCTGGATCGACAGCAAGCGGCAGACCATTGATGAGTTCAGCTACCGCCAGTTCTACTGCAGAAGGAAACCCAAAAGTCCGTGGTCGAAGATCAACAAAGAAAAAGTGCAAAAACTTATTGACAGCGGCGAAATGAGGCCGGCCGGTTACGAAGCCGTTGAAATTGCCAAAGCAAACGGTTCTTGGACGATGCTGGATGAAGCGGAAGCGCTCATCGTTCCCGAGGATCTGGAGACCGCCTTCCAAAAACATCCCGGCGCAAAAGACTACTATCTAAGTCTGAGTCCATCGAACCGAAAATCCCTGCTTCATTGGATCGCCCTCGCCAGACGACCGGAAACCCGGCAAAAACGGATCGACGAGATTTCCGAACATGCCGGTAGGGGAGAGCGGCCGAAACATTTCCGATAAAAGCTGAAACGGATGGCAGCTGGCCAGAAAACAAGAGTGGTTCGGGGCTGGCCCGGATCGTTTTACCGGTAATTCAGTATCTTGTTTTTTGAAAAGCAGGTGCGTTTAATCCGCTCCCGTTCTTACGCTAACCTTAAGCCGGAAAAGAGCCCATCTTCAACGGCTACCTAAAGCAATGGTTTTATGAATACTGCGACCGACCAGGCAGCACCGACCGCTGCGATCATCGGCGCCGGACCGGCCGGGCTGGTGGCGGCCCGCTGGCTGCGGGAAGTAGGCTTCCGTATTACGCTCATCGAAGAGGACATCGAAGTCGGAGGGCAATGGCGGGTCGGTGGCCCGCAAAGCAGCGTCTGGCCGGGGATGCGGACCAATACCAGTCGGGTCATGACTGCGTTCTCCGATCTGCCGCACCCGCCCGGTACTCCCGTTTATCCGACAGCCGAACAGATGGGAGCCTATCTACGCCGCTACGCGGAACAATCGGGCATACTGACGGACGCCCGCTTCCGCAACCGGGTCGATGAAGTGGATCCGGACCCCGCCGGGAGCGGTTGGCGAGTGCGCGCCACTACCGTAGAAGGCCGTAGCTGGGAAGAACGCTTTGATCATGTGGTGGCCGCTACCGGCCGTTACCGCGTACCGACGATACCCCCGCTGGCGGGCCTGTCCGGCTTCAATGGCATCGGTGGGGTGATCCATGCCGCCGCCTACCGCGGCGCTGAGGCCTACCGTGGGCAGCGCGTATTGGTTGCCGGGCACAGCATCAGCGCGCTGGAGATCGCCAGTGAACTGGCACTGCGGGGAGCAGCTCGCGTGGTAGTCGCGGCGCGCCGGCATCGCTACGTACTCCAGAAGATCCTGGCCGGTGTGCCCATCGAACACCGCGTTTACACCCGCTACGCCGCCCTGGCTTCCGCACGGCGATCACCGGCCGAGAGTGCTGCGGCTCTGAAGTCGCTCATTCTGCGTACCAGCGGTCACCCGGCCCAGTTTGGCGCGCCCTGCGCGTCGGAAGATCCGTACGAGGCGGGATTCACCCAAAATCAGTTCTATCTGGCGCTGGTCGCCGAGGACCGCATCACGCCGCGCCCCTGGATGGCCGGGGTAACGGACCAAACGGTGCGGTTTACGGATGGCAGCACGGAAGATATAGATACCATCATTTTCGCGACCGGCTACGAACTTTCGCTTCCTTATCTGGGGTCCCGGGCGCGGGCGGCACTCGCCCCGGATGTAGATCAGGCGGACCTCTACCATCATACTTTTCATCCCGATCTGCCGGGTTTTGCCCTGGTGGGCGTTTATCATCAGTCGGGACCTTACTTCCCAACGCTCGAATTGCAGGCGCGTTGGGTGGCCTACACCTGGGGTGGCCGTCGGCCGTTGCCAGAGTCGACCGAGATGGCGGCCCACATCGCCGCACTGCGTCCCCGTAACGGACCACCACCGATGCTGCGCATGCATACCTGGGCGCGACTGCTGGCCGACCGGGCGGGTGTGGAGCCGGTGCCGGCGCACTGGCCGGAGCTGACGCGGGCACTGCACTTTGGCCCCCAGTCGCCGGCTTCCTTCCGGCTGGACGGACCGGATGCCCTGTCGGATGCGGCGCAGCGGGTACTGGAAGATGCGGCTGCCTTTGGGGCCATCCCGGACGGTACCCTTACCGTCGCCGAGCGGGCGCAGCTCGACGCTCTGACCGCAAGGGGAGATCATTGACTCTCAAATCGACGGCCCGGTACGTTGGAAGGGAGTAACTATTTTTACCAAACCGCTGTGATCACATCCGTATGGGAGATTAACAGCTATACTAATGTGAAATTGAAAAAGCTCTTTCTGGATGACTTAAGAACCATTGACATGGTTTACGATAGATCTTTAGTACCTGAATTCGAAACTGTCAGGACTTATGAGGATTTTGTTGCGTATATAGAAAAAAACGGCCTGCCCGACTTCATTAGCTTCGACAACGATCTGGGATTAGATAAAAACGGACAGCTTGCACCGGACGGCTACGCCGCAGCCAAGTGGCTGGTTTATAAATCAGGACTCGATCTGACAAATTTGAAATTCCAGGTTCATTCCGCTAATCCCGTGGCGGCGGAACAAATTCGTGGCCTTCTGACCAACTACATCAAGTACCTTAAAGAAAATTAAAGAATAGGATAGAAGCTTTGCCACCGGCTAGCTTCCTCCAAACCCTTGCTTTAACAGTTAAAAAATGAATTGCAGAAATTGTGGATATCCGCTTGCTGGAAACTTCTGTAGTAATTGCGGGCAAAGTGCAAAAGTGAACAGGATCAATCTCACTACGGTGCTCCATGAACTTTCGGAGGGTGTCTTCCAGGTCAACCGGGGATTCTTTTATACCCTGAAAGCATTATTTACCAGACCGGGCAAAAGCCTGCAGGAATACCTGAATGGAAAACGCAAGGACCACTTCAAACCCGTCGCTTACGTGCTAACCTGGTCCACCTTATATTTCCTGATCGCGCAGCTAAGCGGTCAAAATACCTGGATAGACGATTTAATTACGGGTTGGATGAACGGGGCTGCCGGACTGGACTCCGCATCGGCTGTTCCCAAAATAGCGACCTGGTTCGCCAAGAATTATGCGTATACGTCTTTACTGCTGCTCCCCTTGTTTTCCTTAGCGTCCTACCTGTCCTTTTCGAAATTCGGCAAGAACTTTCTGGAACATCTGGTCGTCAACACCTACCTGACGGGGCAGCAGGCCATCATTTACGCGCTATTTGCCATCGGGAGGGCCGTAACCGGCTGGGAAATTTTGGAGCCTTTTTCCTTATTGACGGCCATTGGCTATACGTTCTGGGTGTTTTGGCAGTTCTTTTCGGAAGGCAATCGAATAATGAACATCCTGCGGACCTTGTTGACGTATGTTTGGTATCTAATATTTTGTGTGGGCTTATCACTGCTGCTGGTGTTGATCGATAAATTGTAGATCGATTGCTGCTCAATTCGGAATTTTGCGACTGTCCTTATTACCCAATTAGGCAAGGGTCGATCAAAGCCATTAATTGATTATCTTTCCCGTCCCGTATCAATTACAAAATGTAACCACAAATTCGCATTGACCTATGAAAACTACACAGGCACACAACGATCGCATCGCCAAAATGACCTTTTCCTCGGTCTTTCCCCATTATGTAACCAAGGTGGAAAAGAAAGGCAGAACGGTAGAGGAACTGTACGAGGTAATCGAATGGCTGACCGGCTTTACGGAAGCGGACCTGCAGGAATTGATCAATGAAAAAGCCACCTTTGCCCAATTTTTTGACCGGGCTACCATCAACCCCAATGCCCATCTCATCACCGGGGTAATCTGCGGATACCGGATCGAGGAAATTGAAAATCAACTGACTAAAGAAGTCAGATACCTGGACAAACTGGTGGATGAATTGGCCAGAGGGCGCAAGATGGAGAAAATTCTGCGTTCGGAATAGGTTGTAGAACATGGCCTGAATTTATTCCAGCGTACTTACTTATTGATGTTAAAACTGCTGGGGTCTTGCCCCATTTGGCCTCCGTGGACTGGCGGCGGAGCATGAACAGCATACCTATCCCAAAAACTGAGAAAAATGAGAAAATTACTGCTCAATCTGGTGATTGCCCTCCTGCTCATCGTGCAGCATGCTTCGGGGCAGTCTACGGAAAAACAGCTATTCGGCACGAAAGGGATCGACCACGAAGCAATCGCGATCGAGTTTATGAACCACATAAGGCAAGAGGATTATGCGAAGGGTTACAATTTTCTAAGTGAGGCCTATAAGAGTGAGTTCAATCTCGAGGATTTTACCTTCAAAATGAAAATGTTGAACGACCTGGCGGGAGCGGAGGATTTCCATCACTACCACACCACCTTTATTGGTAAAACGGCGAAGGAGGGACTGGCCCTGATCAATGGAAAAACGGTCACGGAAAATATCATGCCGGAATACGACTTTACGGTCGGATCGGAAGCTGAAAAAAGTTTCAAATCCGTACAGATCTTCATCCGCTTCGATAATGAAAACTCGGATAAGCTCAGGGTGATCAACTTCTCCAAACACCAATTGCTGGATGAAAAGATCGGTATGAGTTCCGTAAGCTCCAATCCGTTTATAGTGGGGAGTTATATTTTGTTAGCCGATCACGAAAATGAGATCTATCTCGACATCAGAGGGGGCGATCTTCGGAATAAGTTCAAAACAATAAATGGTATTGCGAAGGATGAGATCCTCATTAAAACGTCATTGGATAAAATAGAGAACCTTTTATCCAGTCACGATCTGACCGGTTATTCGCTGATCTACGTAGTAGAAAAAAGGGCCGAATCAAATGAAGACGCGATCAGGGACCTGGCGGGCAAAAACGGGTTTTCCATTTTTAATCATCGGAATAAAGAATTCAAGAGCAAATATGTAGCGAGCTCAGCCACGTTTATGCGGAAATATAAGGAGGGGAACTGGAATCCGCTGGGGGAGTAAAAGAAGATGCACCGAATAAACTGCTGGTCTCAGCACCGCTTAGGTTGGGGCCGATCGACCAGCCAAATAACCCTGATGAAACCATTTTACAATAATCCCGATCACACCTGTCGCGTTCAGCCTGCAAGATGGTCATCTTCAGTCCGATAGCGAGATGGGGATACTCAACGCAAGTGGTTCAGGAAAAACCAGGTATACATATTACCAGCCTCAAAAATAGAACCCACCAAAACGAATGAATAAATGAGAAAATACCTTTTGCTGTTTTCGACCATTACCGTTGCATTTCTCATTTTGGCGTTCATTGTTAAAGCAAAATATTACTACTACCCCTATCCGAATTTGATCGAGTACTTTCTCTCATTTCTGTTGTTGCTCTTTACACTGATTTCGCTAATCTGGAAAAACGGCATTGATCCGAAGAAAAAATTGCTAACGGGATTTGTCGCTATCGTCGTCCTCATGGGCGTGGTCAATCTGTTTAACTATGCGTTTAAGTGGCATCCGCTCAATCTCAATCCGCCGTTCAGTAGATCCCAATCCTTTGAAGTCGATTACGAGCCCTATGCCTGGGCAAGCGGGACGCCGGAGGGGCATGGATACGCCGACGGTCGCTTATCGGATTACCTGGGCAAACTGGATCAGTGGGAGCGGCTGCGGGGATTACTGGTCGTAAAAGATGACCAGCTCATCGTTGAAAAATATCTCGCCGGGGCTACCCGGTACAGTGCATTCAATGTGCATTCGGTCACCAAAAGCATCACTTCCGCCCTGGTCGGTTTGGCTATCCAGGATCAGCATATTAAGTCGGAAAACGAACTGGTCTTACCGTTTTTCCCGGAATATAAAGATGAACCCTACGGCGATTTCAAAAGAGCGCTGACCCTGCAACATTTACTTTCCATGCGGGGCGGATGGGCCGGTGGGGATGGTTTCCAGACCGTAGAGCAATGCATTACCTCAGAATATCTTCGGGTAATGCCGGACACGGAGTTCCGCTATTTTACCGGCTCGCAGAATATTTTATCCGCAATTGTCAGCAAGGCTACCGGGCAGTCGACTAAGGAGTTTGCCGATCGCAAATTGTTCAATCCGCTGGGCATGCAGGTCGGGTTTTGGAAAGCGATCGACGGTTATTATTTAGGGGGGGATGAATCCTACTATACCGCGCGGGATCTCGCCCGCTTCGGAGCTTTATTCCTGCACCGGGGCCATCTGGACGGACAACAAATTTTGGATTCGACCTGGGTCAGTAAAACTTTTACGAATTATACGAGTACCAGTGATGCGTTTCGCTCGCTCGACAGTTACGATGAGGTGGGGTACGGCCTCTGCTGGTGGCTGCTCCGGACCAAGGATAAGCGTACGCTTTATGCCGCAAGGGGGAAAGGCGGGCAGCACATCATCCTGATACCGGACAAAAATATTATTGCCGTGATTATACAGGAATGGAATCCGCTGCAGAAGAATGAGATGCTGAAAAATAAACTGCTGGGGGAACTGCTGAGCATTTTATAGGGGAGGCCGTGCTGCGACATTTTTATCAATCTGGAACCCGGACTACGCTTCCCCGGGCTCGCCCTAGGGCTGTTCAGTTCTCAAATTATTGAATAAAAAAAATGGCAATTTCAATGGCAATAGCAATTTTAATAACTCAAAATCAGGCGAAAAGGTCAAAATCGGAGCAGAAAGCTGCCTTTTGCTTGCTATTGCTATTGTGCTTGACATTGTAATTGAAAAATTCGAATTGCGTTTCTATAGAACTGAACAGCCCTGCCGGGCTTGCCCGTCATTATACGGCCCCGGCAAATTGAAATCACAAATTAAAAGCGGTCGTATCCTTGAGTGAATGCATCACAAATGAACTGTGGATGGTAGAAATGCCGTCGACCACCGATAATTTCTGGTTGATAAATTCGTGAAATTCCGGAATGTTATTCGTTACCACCTTCAACAGAAAATCATAATTTCCCGAAACATGGTGGCATTCCATGATCTCCGCAAGCAGCAGGATCTTTTCCTTGAAATGAGCGATCAGATCCTTTTGGTGCTGGAGTAAGGTAACCTGGCAGTAAGCCACGACCTGCTTCCCGATTTTATCCCGGTCCAGCAGGGCAACATACGATCTGATAACCTGCCGCTGTTCCAGCTTTTTGATCCTTTCGTAGGTCGGTGTCACGCTCAGTCCTATTTTACCGGCAATTTCCTTAGTGTTCTGTTTGGCATTTACCTGAAGTTCCGCTAAAATCCGTTTGTCCATACTATCCATAGGAGATTATTTTTCTGAATTGGAAGCTGTGTAAAATCGTTTTTAGTGTAAAATTACTGATTATGCTTAAAGCAAAGATTTATTTTCTTATTTATTGTCGTTTGTAGATTTTAATTCTGCCGGTCGCTAATTTTGAAACAAAATCATAAGGTAAAAATGTTCGACATGGCAGAAGTGGCAAACTTATCCAACCAGCAGCAACTGCATCGTCTTTTACGACAGCTAAAGCAGTCCAGCGACTTATTTCTAGGCTATCCGGTGGCTAAGGATTTTGACTATTCAGAACTGTATGCGTTCCTGGATTATCCCATCAACAATCTCGGCGATCCGTATGAGGACAGCACCTACAAGGTGCAGACCCATGATATGGAAAGAGAAGTGATTGACACCTTTGCGAAGCTGTTCAGGGCAAACCCTAAAGATTATTGGGGGTACATTACCAATGGGGGATCGGAAAGCAATCTGTACGGACTGTATATCGCCAGGGAGTTATATCCCAAGGCTATGGTGTACTCTTCGGAATCCACGCACTACAGCGTCAAAAAAAATATTCATTTGCTGAATATTCCGAGCATTGTGATCCGGTCCCAGGAAAATGGTGAGATAGACTACGAGGACCTGGAAAGTATGCTGCGGTTTAACCGGCATAAACCCGCCATCATTTTAACCACCTTTGGCACCACCATGAAAGAGGCTAAAGATGATGTGGCCAGAGTGAAAGGTATCCTGAAAAAACTGGCGATCCAGGACCACTACATCCATTGTGATGCTGCTTTGTCGGGTTCTTTTGGCGCTTTTATCGAACCTCATATTCCCTTCGATTTTCAGGATGGAGCGGACAGCATTTCCATCAGCGGACATAAATTTATCGGTTCCCCCATTCCTTCCGGAGTCATTGTGACGAAACGCTCGCTGAGGGACCGGATTGCCAAAGGTGTTTCCTACATTGGCACCCTGGATACGACCATTTCGGGTTCCCGCAATGGGCATAGTGCGCTGTTTTTGTGGTATGCCATTAAAAAGATGGGGCTGGAAGGATTAAAAAAGCGCTATTTGCACAGTCTGGAGGTCGCTCAATATTGCAAAAACGAATTACTCAAACTGGGGATCCCGGCCTGGACCAACGAAGGGGCCATTACGGTCGTTTTTCCTAAAGTTTCGGAAAACATTAAGGAAAAATGGCAATTGGCCACCGAAGAAGAGGTCACTCACGTAATTTGTATGCCCAATGTGACCAGGAAGCAAATAGACGAGTTTGTCAGCGATCTGGCCTACGAAATGGAGGCAGCGGAAAATGACCCGCGCGGCTGCAAATAGTCATTACCCCGGCAATCGGGTAGCAGACCGGCAGGAAAACAAAAAATTGTAATGAAAATAACGATTACGACCATCCTGGTAGCATCCATCTTATTCGGATGTACGACCCAGAAAGAATTGCCACATCTGGTGCCCGATGAAGTTGGTTCGGTACCCAATTACTGGTGCACCTGGTACTGGCAAAACTACCTGATCTTAAAAGGGAAAGAGGTTACTGATCCCGACGCCCGGACGGTTTACACCAATCCTGCGGCGCGAGAAGAAATGAACGAGGAAAATATCTTCGGAGCGCAGGGTATGGCGGTCGTTATGCTGCCAAAAACAAGGAGTGATTATTACTTCGTGATCGACCATGGCTGGCAGGACAAACGAATAGAGGAAAACACTTTTTTTACCCTGATCATGGACACCCTGGATTTTCCGAGATACGCGCATCTTGCACCCCGGGAAAGGATAAAGGAAATGAACGAGGACATTCGGGCGCTGGGCTGGAAAGGCCTGGGGTTGTGGGTAAGAGGAAATCCTTCGGAAAAGGAAATGAGGAAATTTGTTGAATGGAGCAAATATGCGGGAGTGGAATATTGGAAGATTGACGGTGGCGATACGGAGCATTACTACGCAGCAAAAATAAAAAACGAGATCTATCCCGAACTTACCTTAGAGTATATTACAGGAGCCGGCGCCCTGAATCCAAAGTGGGATATGCCCGGTTTAAGTCTCTATCCCTCGGTGTACAACCGGGCCGAAAGTGTAGCTCAATCTTCGGATGCGGTATCCAACAGCTTCCGTTTTAAAGCGGAAGAATCTCTGGATGTGATTAAAAACACGGATGTTTTCCGAACCTACGATGCAGCTCCATTATTGGTAAGCACCACTACGATGCAACGCATCCACGATATTCTGGTGCAAACCGCAGGTCATAGTGAATACAATGCTATCCTCAACATTCAGGATGATTGCAATATCGCTGCGGCCCTGGGTTTACTGGTGGCCGTTAAACGCCATCCCATGCAGACACCACGGATGTACGAAGGGATCGATTTTCATTTACAGATCTCGGGTGACCGGCATGTCGACCAACGACTCCATGAAATGGATCGATTGGCATTGTGGCAACGGATCGCTCCTCCCATGGCTGCGGGTTTTGGCACCTATCAGTATTCGGCCCACAATCTGATTGACAGTATTGTTTTTCAAAAAAATGATACCTGGTTTCAGGCTACGCACGGGAAAATGGTACGCCAAAGTGCTCCGGCCATCGTGGCCCGGAATATCGCGCTGCCGGAAGTAAAGGCTAATGGATTAGCACCTTATGTAATGGCTTCCAGGTTCCCAAACGGAGCAGTTGCCGTCGCTACGGAAGGGCGGGTGACACCGGAACAAAGCTGGACCCATCCCAGAGCTGATGTTGTATTAAAAGAAGTCGCTCTGGATGAGCCGGTAGGTATATTTGGTTATTATCAGAGTCTGACCCTGGAGTTCCCGCAAAACCTGCCTCAGGGAGCGAAGATCTACGGGCAGGATATATTATCCGAAAAAGCAATTGATCTTTCGGAAGAAGTAACGATTGAAAAAAACCGGCTGATCATTCCCGGTGACCTGATCGAAAGGATAGGGACCATGGCAAATGACCCGGGTGATATCTCTGTGCCGGGGATGCTGGTTAAGATTACACCGAGATGAAATTGATCAGGTCCTGAGGCTCAAACAAAATAAGGATTAGGCTACTTCCCGTGGGGGGGATTACCGATTAAGAACGTGTCCAGACTCAACACTTCGGCCTTCGTTTTATGCGTTACGATAAGGGATATTCTTGCAGGGAGTGGCCAAATTATAATGGCCGTTAGCAATGCATAATAACAGAAGAAATATGAATTAAAGCCGGCCGGTAACGGCTGATCAAACCACCCATAAAAGCCTGATGGCAAACGAAAACCAATGAGAAAAATAGTAGCAGCCATTAATATGACCCTGGACGGGTTCAGCGATCACGACGCTTTATCGCCGGATGCAGAGGTGCACCAACACTACACGGATTTGCTCAGTCAGGCCGATGCCATCCTCTACGGCCGAACTACTTTCGAGCTCATGGAATACTGGCGTCCGATGGTAGAAAAACCTTCCGGCGATCCGGCCATGGACGATTTCGCCGTAGAAATGAACCGCATTCAGAAAATCGTTTTTTCCAGTAGCCTGCAAAGGATCGACTGGGCGAGCGCTCACCTGGCCACCCGGCCGCTCGAAGAGGAAGTTCTGGCTCTGAAGCAACAGTCGGGTAAAGATATTTTAGTGGGTAGCCGGAGTCTGATCCTCCAGTTGATGGAACTGAACCTGATCGATGAATACCAGATCTGTACCCACCCGGTGGTGGTAGGTAGCGGTCGGCCGCTATTTGAGAACGTAATCGATCGGAAGACCTTTAGACTTACCAATACCAAGATATTCAAAGGCGGAGCGATTATTTTATATTATGCACCGGAGAAGGAATAATTATATTGATATAAAATTGTTTGGCGTCGCGTATAGAGACGGGCTGTTTACCGGAAAATGCGCTGGTCGCAAATGGGAAAGCAGTTGAAAATAGGAAGCTATAATTAAAGCGGAAAATAAATCAATAAACTGAATTACAATTATTATTTTACCCTCCGCTCTTAATTAAAAATTAAACCCAAAAACAAAAAAATGTCGGATAAACTAAAGCAGGAAAGAAAGGATCTGGAAATATCTGCAGGCCTTCTGGCGGGTTATATTTTAGCCGGTACTGTTAATATGCTGGTTTTTGACAAGACCTGGAAGGAAGCGTTTTCAGAAAAAGAACTGATCCTGGGTTTTGTGGGCATTGCCATCTCTATTTTCATCATTTCGCGATTGAAAAGAAAACAAAAAGATCAGGCCGTTTAGAACGTCTTCGGCGCATGTCAATAATTGGATTTTTCCTCTATATAAATCCAAAAAATAACTGAATAGCTAAATCCCGTTGTGAGTCCGGCCGAACGTACAGGCTTGCAGCCAATGCCTTGGAAAAATGAAATGTACGATCGCCACGCTATTGCTCATCGCCATTCCAACCCTGGTTATGGCTCAGGAACTTAATCATCAATGGTATTTTAATATTTCCTACTTCGGGATCCTGGGCACCCATCCGGGAATAAAGTTCGGCATTCACCAACCGCTGGCTACCTTCAATCCCGACCGAACGGATCGGAAACTGCGTCAGTTGGTAGGTTCGTCGAGTTTAATCGTGTATTTTCATAGAAGGAATCAATTGGGAGTAGGCGTGAACCTTGAACTGGGGTACAGGGATAAACAGGTATGGAAAACGACCAAAGAGATCACGGCCGGGATCGGCTATTTAAGAACGTTTGTGCCCGGTCGGAAATATGATTTTGATCGGGAAAAACCTTTCACCGGCAGGTCCGCAGCGGGCACTGGTCATTTTATGAAAACGCTATCGCTGGGGCTCGGAAAAAGATCAGGAGAAAATATTGAAGTGGATACCTGGATGATAAAACCTACACTGCTCCATATAAAACCCTATAATACCGGAACCACCCTAAATTTCGCGCTGGATGTCGGCTATCAATTTAATTAAACGTTCATTAATTGTGATGGTGGCCATGGTGGGGCTGTTGAGTTCCTGCCAGCGTTACGATCGATTCTTTTTTGTGAAAAATAAGGGCGCCATTATGCCCGTCAAAGTAAGCGGTAAGGCTGCCTCGGAAAAATATATCATCCTGCTGCCCGGCGGTCCGTCCGGAGACGGGCTGATCTACAGCACCGTATTTCCGGTATTTAGAAAACAGATCGAACCCCATTACAAAATGGTTTACTATGATCAGCGAGGAGCGGGTAACTGCCAGGGGGTCTACGATAGCAGTAGTTTGCATTTGCAGCAGTTGGGAGAAGATCTGGATAAACTGGTCCGGACCATTAAAAGCCGAGATAGCACAGCCCGTGTATTTCTCCTGGGCTACAGTTACGGCGGCACTTTAGGGCTGCACTATTTACTGGAGCCGGAGCACCAAAAGCATATCGATGGATTCATCAGTATTGCGGGGGCATTTGACCGGAAGCAACAAGCGGAAAATCAGCAAAAGCTGACGGAATTTCTATTGGACAAATGGGTGCAGGATGGCGCAATTGATAATTATGAGGCCATGAAAGCGGGATACGATTGTGGGCAGGCACCGGATATCGCCAAATGTAAAATGGACAGTATCGCAACCGTGCAATGGGTAACGGACAAGTTCGCGGAGGTGCAGCAGTACAATCGATTTAAATTAAGCGGGAAGGCTGCATTGCGCTTATTAAGGTATACCTTTTTCTCACCGGGTAATCCCATCCAAAGCGGTATTGCGGAAGGACAGAACGGCAGGTATTTCCAGCAGGAATTTAACGAACAAATGCTGAGTGGGCAGGTGGCGGAGATCCGGGTGCCGATCCTGCTCCTAAATGGCCGATACGATACCAATGTCCCCTTTTTTGAAGCCGAAGCGGTATACGGAAACATCGGAACCCCCGTCCATAAAAAGAAAATGATCATCCTGGAAGCGTCCGGTCACTTGCCCATGATCACCGAGCCGGACCAGCTGGCCGAAAGCGTGATCGCCTTTGTAAAAGAAAATTAGAACGTGCGCCCCACTTTCTTACCGAGATCCCGCGGAAGGGCTGATCGGGGGAATTTTGCCGGTGAAACCGTCTTTTTTATTATATTTAGAATCTGTATAGGAACAAACGCCCTTAAAATCCCCAATTTCTGAATGCGCTCCCAAGGGCCGTCCGGCCTGATGATCAGCAAATCAACATCATTCAGTTTTTTACTAAACCTATACAAATGAATACCAAACCCATTCAGCACCTGCTGGCACTTCTGCTACTTTTTTCGATCTCATCTTGTGATAATGACGTTCCGGTTCAGCCACGTTCCATCGATGATCTGGCGATCGCCGATGAAAGCAATACCTCCGACTGGCTGGCCTACGGACGAACGCACAGCGAACAACGATTCAGTCCCTTAGCGGATATCAACACCGACAACGTATCGAAACTCCAGGTAGACTGGTACCTGGACCTGCCCCGGGACGTGGGCCTGGTATCCACTCCCTTGGTGGTAGACGGGGTCCTGTACTTTACGGGTACCATGAATGTCGTCCGGGCTGTCAACGCGACCAGCGGCGAACTCATCTGGGAGTACGACCCGGAAGTAGGCAAGGCCATCAGTAAGAAACGCCAGATCGGGTGGGTCCACAATCGGGGCCTGACGTTCTATAACGGAAAAGTATTTGCGGCTACCTGGGATGGCCGCTTGATCGCTATCGATGCGGAAACCGGCGCCGAGATCTGGACCGCAGTTACTTTCGATCCGCAGCGATCGCTGTACATCACCGGAGCGCCGAAAGCTTTTGCCGGGAAAGTACTGATCGGAAACGGCGGCACGGAAAACGGTCCGACCCGGGGTTTTGTCACGGCCTACGATGCGGAAACCGGCGAGGAAGCCTGGAAGTTTTACATCGTTCCGGGCGATCCGGCCAAAGGCTTTGAAAACAAAGCTATGCAAATGGCCGCAAAAACCTGGACCGGCGAATGGTGGAAACACGGTGGCGGCGGCAACGCCTGGCACGGCTTTACCTACGATGAAGAACTGGATGTACTGTACATCGGCACGGGTAACGGCTCGCCCTGGAACCGAAAGATACGAAGCCCGGAAGGTGGTGACAACCTCTTTTTGTGCTCGATCGTTGCCCTCAATCCGCATACCGGCGAATACCTCTGGCACTACCAGACCACGCCCGGCGAAACCTGGGATTACAATTCCAATATGGATATCGTTCTGGCCGATCTGACGATCGACGGAGAACCCATCAAGGCCATACTGCATGCACCCAAGAACGGCTTCTTTTACGTCATCAACCGGGAAACGGGCAAACTCATTTCGGCGGAACCCTTTGCCGATGTCAATTGGGCTACACATATCGATACCAATACCGGGAAGCCGGTAGAAGCACCAAATGCCCGCTACGAGAACGGTCCGGTCGACATTGCACCGAATCCCTGGGGAGCCCATACTTGGCACGCGATGTCCTACAATCCGCAGACCGGTTTGGCCTACATCCCGACCTTACACCAGTCGGTTAAATTTTCGGACGAGAGCTTTGATCTCGCATCCTGGCAGGCCGTGGAATTTTCGGGCGGGATAGGGGTGAATATGCTCGCTCCGGATCGTCAACCGCGCGATTATCCCGCTTCTTTACAGGCCTGGGATCCGGTACGGCAAAAACTGGCCTGGTCGGTCCCGCAGGACCATTTCTGGAATGCCGGCACCCTGACTACGGCCGGCAATCTTGTGTTTCAGGGCAGATCGGACGGCAAATTGCTGGCCTACGACGCCCGCACGGGGGAGACCCGCTGGACGTTCGACGTCGGATTGGGGATCTCCGCTCCTCCCATTACCTATCAACTCAACGGCAAACAATACCTGGTATTGCTGGTCGGTTTTGGTGGGGGATACGCCCGGGGAGGCTGGGAGGCCTACAAACTGGGATGGGCTTACCGGCAGCATACCCGGCGATTGCTGGCGTTTTCCCTAGACGGTACGGCGGAGGTACCCGCTTTGGCTCCGCCTTATTTCCCGAAGCCGATCGTGGATGCCGAATTTGTCATCGAGGAGGCAAAAGCGCTGCAGGGAGCTACGGAATACTGGAAGTGTTTCAACTGTCATGGAAGTGATATGTACGCGGGAGGCATGGCCCCGGATCTCCGGGCTTCATCCGTACCCCTGAATCAGGAAACGTTCGCTTCGGTGGTGCGGGACGGATCGTTGAACCTGAACGGCATGCCCGCATTCCCGGAGATCACGGACGAACAACTGGAAGCGCTGCGGCATTTTATCCGCCACCGGGCAAAGCAAACCCTGCCGGAGTACGAGGAACTGATTGCGGGTAAGGCGCATTTGCAATAGCGGAATAGCCCGTTTGGGATCAGTGACCGGAAGCATGAGTTCATCCTAAATTTTTTCAGGGCTCAAAAATGACCTCTCTGAGGGCATACACCGCCTTTTATAAAATTTGGGGTGATATTCATGCGAATCAGGAGTTAAAAGTCCCGTAGGGACGAGATATAGGTAGCCCGTCCAATAATTCGGGAGGTTCAGCGTGCCGTAGGTACGCAATATGGTTTTACATGGCGTACCTACGGCACGCTAAGCCGGGAAATGGTCATTTTGCTACCTACATTTTGTGCCTAAAGGCACATTGATTCCAAGTTTAACCCCTGATTCGCAGGATTCATGTTTCAGATACAAATCGAAACGTAACTGTTAAGGAATGAATTTTTCTGTAACGCTTTGCGTTATGGGTAAAGATCAATGCAAAACGGAATGTGTGTCAGCTCACCGGTCGAAATTGTGCCGCTGAATTTTTCCCGCACAGTTCCGAACTGCAAATCTAATAACCCCAGTACAGATTCAAAATGATCGTTAGAGCGGATATCATCAGCCAACCCGAATCGGGAAAATACCCGGAGCGGATCTTCGATAATCCAAACGTCTGGAACTCCCCGGGCTGGAGCTGGGTGAAATTCACCAATGCGGACGGCCGGGAATGGGTAGGGCATTTCAGAGGTGCTCCCGGGCGGACAGCCTGCTCGGTTCCCTTAAAGGAGACCATCGTGCTGACCTCGGATTACGTTTTTCGTTTAAGCAATTCATTGGAATATATTCGGAAACTAGAGGAAAAGTCGCCGTTCCTGGAATTTGAGTGGCAACCGCCCTACCGGGAACTCGCGGTGGCTCCTTCCGGAGCGTTCATATTTGCGGACGACTATCAGGTTGAAAAAATGAATGACGGACTTGCCGATAAAACGGTCATAGATACGCCGCTCGAAATTGAGAACATCAAATTTACCGGATGGAACGGAGATCGGCTTGCTTTTACCTGTGATGCATTCCCGGATGGGAAGCAACAACTAATGATGGAACTGGATACCAATACCTGGAAGATCAGCAGCAAAGGACTGGTTTCGTAAACGTTTTGCATTCCCGGACCACCCGTAGCCTGATCCTGCCAAAAATCACCGACGATGAAACCTTTAATTATCGCGCTATGCGCTCTGATCACCCTCTCTGCCTGCGGCCAGCAAAAGCAGGTACTTTACGACCTGGCCATCCGGAATGTCGACTTATTTGACAGTCAGCAGCGGACGGTTCTGAAAGCGAAAACAATCCTGATCAATGCGGATACCATTGCCGGCATGGTGGACGCCTCCGACGAGATAAAGGCACAGCGGGTAATCGATGGGAACGGGCGCCTGGCAGTACCCGGCTTTATCGATACCCACGTTCATCTCAGTCACGTTCTGGGTGATGCCTACAATGACCTGGATGCACTCGGAGATATTCACCGCCAGATCATGCGGGATACCTATCTTCCGTACGGGACGACGACCGTTGTGGAAATGGGCCAGCCCCCGAAATGGATCAGAAGCTCCATCGAATGGGAGCAACAGCCCGATCCGGACTATCCCAATATTTACATTTCCGGAGGTGCGTTGATCTCGGACCTGGACCGGCCCACGCCCTTTACGCACGAAGAGGTTGTCAATCCGGAAGAAGCCCGGGAAAAGGTGCGTGAATACGCTGAGATCGGTATCAAGCGTGTCAAATTGTACTCTTATCTGGACGAACCGGAATTTAGTGCGGTGGTCAGGGAGGCCCAGCGTCAAAACATGATCATCAGCGGCCACATCGACCGGGGCGGGGTTACGATCCCGGAAGCGATGGCCTTAGGGGTAAAGAATTTTGAACACATCCTATCCCTGGCAACCAACGTCATACATTTCCGGGACCAGATGGGGATGCTGAATCGAAAATATGACCTGGCCGGAATTGAAACGATAGATGAGTGGGTAGCCGTCATGATATTTTACTTCGAATTGATCGATGAGGATCCGGAATTCAGAGCTCGCATGAATAGCCTATTGGATGAAATGGCCAAAAACCAGGCCAGCCTCAGCACTACCATCCACCAAATGGGAGCAGTAGCCGGAGAGACTTATTTTTTCAGCTCATTTGGCGATGATGATCAGCAGGTGCTCAGTCTTCCGAACTACACGGATACCCATAAAAGGAAGTTGAAGCAGGCCTTCCAGGTGCTGATGAAAACCTTGAGAAACGCCCACGATAAAGGCGTCCGACTGCGGATCGGCACGGACTGTCGGCGGGGTGGCGAGGCGATCCTCTCGGAATTCCTGCTACTGTACGAGCACGGTTTTTCGGTGGAGGAGATCCTGCAGATCGCCACCTTTAACGGAGCCACGGCGATGGGACTCGATCAATACTACGGACAAATTGCCGTGGGTAAAAAGGCCGACATCGTTATCTTCGAAAGAAGCCCATTCCTGGACTACCAGCATTTTCTCTCAAATAAGCTGGTCATTAAAGGAGGGCGGGAATTGAACCAATAATCAGTTTCGTACATGAACCGGGAAATACTTTTTATACAGGGCGGTGGCGGTAGCGCGGACCACGAAGCCGATGCAAAACTGGTCCATTCCTTACGGGAAGCGCTGGGAGCTTCCTACCGGGTGCATTATCCGTTGCTCCCGAATGAATCCGCTCCCGATTTTGGCCGAAAAAATCAGATTGGCCGGGCATTGTCCCGGCTGCAAGGCCGGATTATCCTGGTAGCGCACTCGCTGGGAGCTTCCATGTTGCTGAAATACCTTTCCGAAAGTGAAGTGGATCAGGAGATCACCGGGATCTTTCTGCTGGCTACCCCTTTTTGGTCCGGTAAGGAAGACTGGAAGCAGGCGCTCAAACTGCAGGAGGATTTCGCTGATAAACTACCGGAGCAAGTACCCGTATTCCTCTATTACTGTCGTGACGATGCGGAGATCCCTTATGATCACCTGCTGCGCTACCGCCAACGATTACCCCGGGCGACCGTCCGGGAATTAGCGCGTGGCGGACACCAGTTTAATGAGGATCTGTCGCTGGTAGCGGCGGATATTAAAACGCTTTGAAAATGATACAGCCCAATTCCGTGAAAATTATCGACTGTTTCTCTCTGCCACCGCTTGGACTGCTCGCTGAGATCCAGCATCAACAGAATGGCCTCCCGCCCGGCACAAAACTGACCGATCCGGAAACCGGAGAAACGTGGATCGTTAAAAAAAGGATCTTTTCGGGTATCCTGCTGGCCGAAGATGCGGAGATTTATTTCCCGTGTGAGACGGCATCCGATCATTTAAGTGCTCGTTTTAAGAGTGAGGAAGAGCGCGAACGTGCATTTCAGCAGGAACGCCAAAAGAGACAAAACGGGATCTATCCTTATGCATTAGGTCTGGTCAATAAAAAACTACAGCGTTTACTGCCCGGGAATGGTTGCATACTGCATATCGAGCCTGAAAATCCCGTATAATCTACATTATTTTACAGTTTTTTTGAAACACGGGAATCGTAACCAAAAATTTCATCTTCCCCTTAATGACCAAAGCAGAGAGATTCAAAGGATGTATAATCGCCGGGGCCATCGGAGATGCTTACGGAAGCGCTTATGAAAATAAGGTCGAGGAGCCGGAAGATACCTTTTTTCTTTTCGGAAAACCGCAGGAAAAAGCACCGGACTGGCAAATAACGGATGATACACAACTGACGCTGGCGACCATTGAAGCGATGATCGAGGACCCGGAGATCCGACCCGAATCACTGGGAAAACAGTTTTTGAAATACTACCGAAACAGGCAGATTCGCGGAATTGGTGCAAGTACGCTCAAAGCCATGCAGGAACTGAACATCGGAGGACACTGGAGCCAGACCGGGAGGAGAGGAACGTATGCCGCTGGAAATGGCGCGGCAATGCGAATTGCACCACTCGCCTTTAGAGAGGAAATAACGAACGCCCAAATTCGGGACATTTGCACGATCACTCATCACAACGATGAGGCCTACATTGGAGCAAGATGTGTTATCATTGCCATCCGGGAGATCCTAGCCGGAAACTGGGTCGGCAACTCAAATCTACCGGAAATGATCATCGATCAGATTCCGGACACGAGCGTTCGGGACCGGTTAATTACCATAAAGGATATGCCCAATCTTACGGATGTCGGTGCAATGGGAAAAACTGGCTATGTCGTCCATTCCGTTCCGCTGGCGATCGCCGCTGCCAATCAGATTAAGAAGATCGGATTAGAGGAAATGTATAGACAGTTGATTAAAATTGGAGGCGATACGGATACCAATTGCTCCATAGCCGGCCAAATTGCAGGCACTTTGCTGGGAAAGGCCGGAATACCGGAGAACCTGCTTGTCAGCTTGCAGGAATTGGGGGAATACGATTGGATAGAAAGGACGATCGATAATCTGATAAAGTGTGAGCAGTGGGAGCGTTAATAAGGGTTCAATTACAAGTCTATCTTCTGATCCATCTCCACAAAAGCAGAAAGAGCACAACCCTTACGATCATGCTCTTTCTACTAAAAAATAATCTATGCCCGATTTTCTAAACCGGAAGGGGAGCGCTTAGCGGTTCACCTCCGTTTCGGCAAAGATGCCCGGATCACTCGGTGCATTCGGGTTGGCGCTTAGCTCCGTTTGCGCTACGATGAAACGTTGTGGATATTTCGTAGCGGTCGGAGAGTTGAAGGGCGGCAGTACCGCAATATCATTCTCTTTGCTACCTACCCGCCGCAGATCATCAAAAGGCATCAATTGGGTGAAGCCGGAAACGTAGCGTTCCTCGATGATCTCCCGCAGCAGGGCGCGGGTCGCATCGATGTTATCGGTGTTCTCGATGCCGCCGGCCGCAAAATCCGCCAGGGTGAACGCTTCGTATACGAGGGCATCCGCTTCGTTCAGTTGTTCGAACGCCGTGCCGGAAGCCAGGTACGCCCGGAGTTCGTTCAGGTGAGCCAGTCCATCTTCCGCTTGTCCGTTACGAACGGCGGATTCGGCCAGGATGAGCAGGTTCTCTTCGTAACCCACCAGGATCATAGTCCGGTCCGGCGCCGCGATTCCCTTGTTGTTATTGGCCGAGTTGCCGTCAAAACGATAGTAGGTCAGACGGGCCGCTTCGTTGGTCTTCTCGTGGTTGCGATCGGTGGTCATTAGCTGATCCAGGTAAGACCCGGTGAAGCCCCAGTAACCGCCCCGCTCGTTGATCATTTTATAGTTGAGGTTCAAGCTGCCGTTACCGATATTGGGCGGCGTGAAGGTCAGCGCCTCATCCGGAGCGGAAATACCCTGCAGCGCTTCCTGGTAAGCATTGGCGTACTCGCGAGTATAGAGGTACAAACGGGCTTTGAGGGTATGCGCTACCTTGATCCATTTCTCCGTATCTCCGTTCAGGTACAGATCCTCGGGGATGGCAGAATTCGTAGCCGAAGACAGGTCCGAGATCGCTTCGGACAGCAGCGCCTGCAGTTGGTTAAATACGGCGGTCTGGCTGTCAAACACCGGGTCCGGAATGTCATCGTCGGAGATCTCACTGTAGGGCACATCGCCGAACAGACTGGCAATGGTTCCCATCGTATTGGCCTCAATAACCTTTACGACCCCGGCAAACTGATCGGCTTTCGGATTGTTGGCCGTTTGCTCCCGCAGTACGCGGCTTTGCTTCACTACACCCTGATAAGCGTTCTCCCAGATATTGGTCGTTTCTTCCGCCGACAGGTTGTATTCGTAAATACTCTTGTACAATAGCACCAGCCCGAGGGTCTGGCCGCTCCACATGCCCCCGATACGGTTCTGGTGCCCGGCCTGAACCGAGATATTGGCCAGTTCGATCCCTTTCAGTAAGAGGATACCCGCATCGAAGTTGTCCGAAGAAATTTCATTCGGGTTGTCATTGATGCCCTCCACCAGCTTTTCACAACTGATCGCGGAAAGGCAAAAAGCAATAAGGAAAATATATTTTATCGTATTCATTTTATACGAGTTTGTTTGGTTAAGAATGGGTGATGGTTGACGGTCGACCGTTGATGGTTGATGGTTGACGGTTGACGGTCGATGGTTGGGACCACCGTCTACCGTCTACCGTCCACCGTCAACCGTCAACCGTCCACCGTCTACCGTCCACCGGTTTTCAAAAATTCAACTTAACAGAAGCCACCCAGGAACGGGAACTCGGGTTGGTAAAATATTCAATACCAAATCCGTTGTCTACGCCCGACTGGTTCACTTCCGGATCAATACCCAGGATGTCGGTCCACACGGCCAGGTTTCGACCGGTGATGGACAGTTCCAGGGACTGCATACCCGTGAAGGATTTCAGCTTGTCGCCCCGGAAGAGGTACGCCAGGGACACCTCCCGCAGGCGGGTCCAGCTACCGTCGTTGATCGAAAACTCGTTGATCGCGGAACCACCAAGACCACCACCGAGAGACGTATACCAGGATTCGTCCAGCAGAACATCACCGGCGCCGTAGTTGTGGATGTTACCCCGTACCGTGGTACCGGCGGGGAAGGTTACCCCCTGGGAGTTGACCAGATCGCGATCCAGGGTCACCTCATTACCCACCGTGGCGTAAGTGCCGAAACTGGTGAGTACGAAACGAGTCCGCTCCGCAAAATCACCGCCCTGGTAGGTCTCAAACAGGATGTTGAAGCTCAGGTTCTTGAAATAAGCGCGTAAGCCCAGGCCACCGCGCCAGTCCGGGTTCGGATCGCCGATGATACCCTGTTCCGGATCCAGGATTGGGAAACCGTTCACATCCAGGGCCAGGGAACCGTCGTCGTTGCGGGCGGCACGGGAACCGAAGAGAATACCCAGCGGCTGGCCCACGATGGCGTTGGACGTAATGGATTGGTCGGTCAGCGGCACGCGGTCTACACCGGCCAGGTCCAGTACTTCGTTGCGGTTGTTGTTGAAGTTACCGTAGAGGTCCAGACCGTAGCTTTTGTTTTCCAGGATCTTAAACCCGAAATCCAGTTCGAGTCCTTTGTTTTGCATCCGGCCGGAGTTGGCGTATTTCGACAGATATCCGGAACTCGGAGACAGGCTCACCGCCAGCAGGATGTCCTTGATCTCGTTCTGGTAGTAAGTTAGGCCCAGGCTGAAGCGGTTCTTAAACAGCCGCAGGTCGGTACCGATCTCCCATTCGGTTTTGATCTCCGGTTTCAGATCGGGGTTACCCTGATCATCGTTCAGGCGGAAACCACCGCCGAATTCATTGATGTCCAGAGCGTCGTCGTAGGTGCTGTAGGTAAAGGTCTCGTAGGTCGTACCGAAGCGGTAGGCCGTCGGTTGTACCCCTACCTGACCCCAGGAGGCCCGCAGTTTGCCGAAACTGAGCAGGCCGTTTCCGGATGGGAGAAACTGCCAGGCCAGATCAGCCGAAGGGTAGAAATAGGTGCCCTGGATGGTAGAGGCCGCTTCCTGCGTTCCGGAAAGGTTGAGGAACAACTGATCGTACAGATCGAAAGAAAGTATGCCGTACAGGCGGTTGGAACGGATGTGGTTCTTGCTGTTGGACACTTCGAAAGGCGCTACGCCATTGTTGAAGTTCTGCAGATCACTGTTCACCAGGAAGGTCTGGGTCGCTGCGTAAAGCACTTTGCGCTGACGGTCGTTGATGTTAAAACCCAGCGTACCGTTGAAACCGATCTTATCCGCTACCAGATCCGGAAATTCCACCCGGGCGATTGCGTCAAAGTTCAGTTCCGTATTGCTCAGGTCTTCCGTATCCAGGCGACCGTTGTTGAAGCTGGCCGAACCGATCGGCGCGAAGTAGACCCTTTTGTCCAGATAGGAATCCACACCGCCGCGCAGGTCGAATTGCAGCCATTCTACCGGAGTGATGTTCAGGTTGGAAGAGACGTTGAAACGGTTGACGGTCGTAGTCGCCTCCTGTTCGTTGGTCGTCCAGAGCGGGTTGTTGTAGGTCGGGTTAATGTTGTTCCCGAGGTAACGACGATAGCTCCGCTGCCGGTCCGGGAAGGCCACGCCGCTGGCGTTGAAATACGTACCGCGATAACTGCTGTTGTCGAAATCCGGCGGTGTTCTCAGCAGGCCCAGGTACAGACCGGCCGTATTGGAGTTTTGCTGGATCCGGTTGCCGTCGGAGTAGATATAGTTGGCTTTGGTGGTCAGCACGACCTTATCCGTAAAAAAGGTCTGGTTGTTGAAGCGCACGGTAGCCCGCTGGTAATCACTGTTGCGGACGATACCGTCCTGCGTGAGGTAGCCCAGACTGAAGTAGTTGGTCGTTTTGCCACCGCCACCGGTGATGGTCAGGTTATTGTCGATGTAATGGCCCGTTTGAAAAACGGCATCAAAGTTATCGTCCACAAATATATCCTGCGAGTTTTTCGTCGTGATCGGATAGATCACATCGCCATTATCGGCCAGGAAATATTCTCCGGTGTTCCGCACCGCATCCGCACCACCGGTCCGGTTGGCGATCTTGTCGCCCCAGGAGTTGGCGGAAGTGGGGCTGTAGCTGCCCCCGGTACCCTGGCCAAAAGCCGTTTGCAGGGGGTGGCGGCGGTTGATCTCATCCACGGAGTAGGTGCTGGAAAAAGAGACCCGCATGCCCTGGTTGAGTTTACCCTGCTTGGTGGTGATTACCAAAACCCCGTTGGCTGCTCTCGAACCCCAGAGAGCGGCGGCGGAAGCGCCTTTCAGTACCTGTACCGATTCGACATCTTCCGGGTTGAGGTCATTCAGACGCGACTGCTGGGATACCCCACCGCTGCGGGAACTGCCCGAGCCGTAAAGGTTGTCGTTAGAGATCGGCACCCCGTCTACGATCACCAGCGGTTGGGTGGAACCACCGATGGTGTTCGCTCCCCGGATCTGGATATTGGTACCGGCACCGGGGTCACCGTTGGCCCGCACGATCTTTACGCCGGAGGCTTTGCCGGCCAGACTGTTGAGGATACCCGCTTCGCCCGAAGAACGGATCGCATCGGCCCCTACCGAAGAAGAGGTAGATCCGGAACGATCCTTTCTGGCTTTAAAACCGAGGGCGGTTACGACGACTTCGTCAATCAGGGCCGTCTGTTCCGTCATGGTCACGTTGATCACGGTCCGACCGTCTACAGCAGTGGTGTAGTTGGCCATACCCGTAAAACTAAATTCCAGGCTGGCATCAGTAGGCACGCTAATCGTGTACATGCCATCTATGTCCGAGATGGTGCCATTCAGGGTGCCGCGTTCGGCTGACCCCGTCTCTATAATATTTGCTCCGATCACCGGGATGCCGTCGGCATCCGTGACCTTACCCGTAACGGTAATCTGCGCCGATAGACCGGCGGCCATACCGAGCAAAATAAATAGGCCTAATAGTTTTTTCATAAAAAAACAATCTTGGTTAAAGAGTGAAAAAAAGGAACTGGTTTAGAAATGCTTCAACCGGCTGGACTATCCCCTGATCACTTACGCCTTGGATACGCGGATCGCCTGCGATCGACGCCCGGGCGGCACCCGATTCCGGAATAGTCCATGATCAATTAAGGGAACTGTTAGCTGAAAATCACCGCTCGATAATGCTTCAAATAGAATTGCAGACTGCGGGCAGGAGCTTCTCACTTTAAAAGAAGCTCAAAACGGTGTAAGTAATTAACTATCAGTAAATTGAAGAAGTGATGGTGAATAAATAACAATCTCTGACGGGAGATTGTCGATTACGGTTCGGTCACTATGCGTTGCATAGATCAACCATTAACGAAGAATAGTTGAAAATCGCTGCCCGATCCGGCGATTTTCGTCGAAAAAATAAGATGAATTTTCGGTTAGATCCAAGATATCCCGCCAGGGCAGGAGAGCGGAAGTCGCTAATTGGGTAACTCACTGATGGTCAGTGGCTCTACCCCGGCCGGTTTACATCCGAATAGTAAGGTGCAGCGCACCGCTCTATCTCCGGTAGTTGGTGGACGGAAAATGGTATGATCTCGGAAAAAGCCAGCTGCCAAAAGTCACGGTATACATCCAAATAGCAAGGTGCAGCGCACCGCTCTATCTCCAACCCGCATCACGGCAACCGGATGCACACCAAATAGCAAGGTGCAGCGCACCGCGCTATCTCCAACCCACATCAAGGCAACCGGATACACACCAAATCGCAAGGTGCGGCGCACCGCTCTATCTCCAACCCACATCAAGGCAACCGGATACACACCAAATCGAAAGGTGCAGTGCACCGCGCTATCTCCAACCCGCATCAGGGCAACCGGATGCACACCAAATAGCAAGGTGCAGCGCACCGCTCTATCCCCAACCCGCAACCTTTCCCGGTTTCGATCAGTTGCTTTAAAGAGAACTGTGCAGTTACAGTAAGATCACAAAGTAGAAATGTTGACAGTATGAAAAAAATGGAACTAAGCAGAACGGATGCGCTGGCGGTCGAACGCACCCGCCTGGCCAACGAAAGAACTTTTCTGGCGTATTTCAGATCAGCTATCGTATTTTTGAGTTCGGGTTTCGCCATCATCAAAATTGATGCTTTGCGGGATATCACGGATATCGGTTATTTCCTGCTGGTGATCGCCCCGCTCTTATTTCTCGTGGGCCTGCTTCGGTTCTTCTATGTCAAGCGGCAGGTGAAGAAATATTACTATATCGAAGAGTAAAATCGCGCGGGCACAGGCGGGTGGAACATGGTCACAGAATGTTAATTATTTCAGGACGGTCAGATAAACTTTTTAAGATGTTCAGATTAGTTATTAGTCTCTGCCTGCTTACAGGGTGTACGATCGCCGCCTTATCCCAAAATGAGGGTTTTCGATTTAGCGGGAAAGTTGCCCGGGGGGACTATTACCTGCTCCGGGGAAAGATGGACGGGAAGTACGACATCCACATGTACCTGACCGTCCAGCAGGGGGCAAGATGTGGTGAAGGCTGGAAGGCGATCCAGCATAAGAACGGAGGGATAGACGGTTGGTACAAGTACGAGCGTATCGGGCAAAAGCTCCCAATTACCGGTACTTATCTAAATGAACATTCCGTTCGCTTGTTTGTACCGCAAACGCCCGGAGATACCATCGATGCCATCACCTGCGAAATGGAGAACTACCGGGAAACTTTCTGGAACGAATCTGATTTTGACCTCACCCGCCTCCGGTGGCAAAAGAAGGGAGCGCGCAAAGTCCGCCAGGTGGAGTTGGAGGTGCTGCACGATCCGGGCCGCGATACCGTATTACTAATTTTTGAGCGTCCTGACAAAAAGCCGGAGTTTTTCAATATGGGTCAGCTGCTCGGGCTGCCGGAAATTGACAAGATTGAAGTGATCGCTTATACCCGGTCCGGAACAAGCTACCATCTGCTGTTCAGACTGGAGTACAACGGCTGGCGGGAATACCGGGAATACCTGGGCCATCTGGTGCTCAATGAACAGGCCGGGATCGAAGACCTTCGTTATTTCCTGAGCTACGATAGCTGGCAACCGGAAAAGGAAAAGCTGATCTACGACGCGCGGCATCCCGAAAGGGGAATTAGAAAACCGGAATAACCTGAACAGCCGGAGCGCTTCGGCCAATTGGCAGCTATGCATAGCTCATTGGGATAAAATGGCCCGCAGATCCGGTGAAATTGTAATTTTGCCCGATTTTCCGGCATCTTTTAAGATTTTGGAAAGGAATAATTGGTAATTTAAAAACGTTAATCTCAAGGCTTAGGCACCCTCACTAATCCGCAGATACCCAAAAATGAATCTATTTTAAATTTCAAAACGTGATGCGAACAAACTATTTTTTCTGTTGCCTCATTGTCAGCATTTTTTTCATTTCTACCTCTTCATCCGCTCAAACGATAAATTTTGACCAAACCTGGAAGGAATTTTTGGAGAACAACAAAATTTCCAACATGAGTGAACTGGTCGTTCCTAATAAGGTGTTTGAGAAACCGCAATACGCCAAGTATTTGTTGATGAACACTAATACCAGTTTTTGCCAGAGTGACGTAGACGATGCAGAAGAGTTGATGGAAGAGATCCAGGCAATGGACCCCGCTATCCATTCATCCATTCCCGGCTATGTGGAAAAAATGAACGATCTGGATTCCAAGATCAAAGCTTTTCACAGTATGGATGAACTCTGGATCCGTTTTTTGGATACCAGAGAAGTCTCCCGGGATGAACTGGATGAGATCGAGGCCGCTAAAACAAGCTGTGAAAAAGCGACGCTGGCTAAGTATTCCTATATGATGTCCTACGCTTATCTCTGCGAAGGGGATATGGATAAATCCAGGGATATCTTCGAGAACCGTACCCTGCGGTTAACCGAAAAGACCTCGCTGCGGGTGAAAGATGTAGATGGACTGGGCGAGGAAGTAGCGGAAATGAAAGCCATGTACCGGGATATGGCCAAACTGGATGTCGTCTGGAACGAGTATGTGAAAACGGGTGTTTCCAGGGGCTTTGATGCGGAGATCGACGTTTTCCCCTGTAACCCCATTCCCAATATCAAGATATTGATCCTCAATGGTGTGCTGGACTACTGTACTGCCGCTCCGTCTGCCCTGGCGCTGATCAAGGAATTGCAGGCCGAAACCGGGATCCGATTGAACCGCGAAATATCCGGGGAAGTGAGGAAACTGGAAGCGTCCATCGGAAAGAATGATTCCAAGCTGGCGACTCTGAACGAGGCCTGGACAGCTTTTATTCCGGATAATAAAGTAAAACATTTTGGCAAATACGGCTACGATTACTGTAGCAAAGAAGCCCTGATTCGGGCCTATATCATGGATGGTTTTGCCTATGTGTGCGAATTGGCGGAATCCCGGCTGGAAAAGATCGATTCCATGCAACGGGCGGATATGACCCAGCTGGAACAGATCACCATGGTGAAGATCAACGAACTGGCCGCTTTGAGTGAGCAGTATCAGGCCGACGGCATGAAGATCGACCAGATCTGGAACAAGTTCGTCGCCCGCGGCGATGTACTGACCGAAGACTATCGCTCGGCGGATTTTTACTGTGATAACATCCAGCAGGTAAAGGATTGGACGATCCGGGGGCTATCTGCTTCCTGTGAGAACAGCCATCCCTACCTGGAACAGATCGAATCCTTCCAGCGAACCTTTGAGTTCAGCTTTACCAAGGAAGTCGAATGCCGGGTGCAGAAATTGCGCATCAAGGTATGGGAATGCCGCTACAATGCGCTGACCCAACTCGCCAAGGTCGAAGCGCCGGGTGAGGGCTACGACGCCCGACTGGCTGAGCTGATGAAGGAATACAAAATGGGCGACCGACCGGAAGTCTGCCTGGAAGAATAGAAACCGGCTGTAGCCGGTTAAAGACGGTTCGCTCGGAAAGAGCGGATAATTAAACGACCCACCGGGGCTATACGTTTCGCACGTATAGCCCTGGTCTGTTTTTAGGCCGAACCGTAGCAACCGGATCCTGCACGCGTCCCCGGTGACGAACATCAATCCGAAAAAGACTTTCGATCGGGAACCAACCAATTCCATGGTTAATTTGCCGGGAATGGCTACATTAATGGCCATTCGGGTGAAAAGTATCCATAACCATGAAGGAGTCCTACATTTTACTACTATTGCTGTTGCTGCTCCCCGCTACCGGTTCGGCCTTTCAGGCTAAGGACCCGCAGCCTGATTCCAGCGATCTGTTCATCGGGCTGACGGTCCTGGACGTCATAGAGGTCGACGATACCGAGGAAAACATCACGGCCGAATTCCTCTTTTCGATGCAATGGCCGGTCGACAGCCTGTGGGGCCGGGAGATACCGTATGCTGAAGACCTGGTGCCCCGGATCGAATTGCAGTACATGAACGAAGTAGAGCCCTTTTTCGAGAAGAAGATAAAGATCGATGAACGGGGCATGGCCCGTTTCAACCAGCGCGTTATCGGTACTTTTCGCCACCAATTCGATTTCACCGAATTTCCCTTTGATAAACAAGATTGGAAATTATCCTTTTTCCACATCGGAGATCATTTTTATCGTCTGATACCGGATACGGTCTATATGGGCCTGCACGAAGATTTTATTGACCCGCCCAACTGGCGAACGAGTTTCGAGGGCGTAGCTGATTCCCAAATGCGGGGACCGGGGCCGGATATCAAAGCCCTCGCCTTTCGTTTTCAGCTTCGGCGCAATTCCAAATACTACGTCTGGAAAGTACTGGTGCCCATCGGGTTGATCGTTTTGATGTCCTGGGGCGTGTTCTGGATCCGGCCGGAAGAGATCTCGGCCCAGCTCACGGTATCGGTTACGGCGATCCTGACCCTGGTGGCTTTTCAGTTCAGCGTCTCCCAACTGGTGCCGCCGCTGTCTTACCTGACCCTGCTCGATAAGTTTTCGATTGGAGCCGACTTCCTGGTCTTTCTGGCTTTTCTGGAGTCGCTGGTGACCAGTTTCCAGGCGCAGGCCGGCCGCCATCGGCTTTCCGCCCGGATCGACCGCTTCTCCCGCTGGGCTTTCCCGATCGGTTTTAGCGTGTTTACGCTGATCTTGTTTCTGGCGCGATGACTCACGGACGATAAACGGAATGTTTAGGGTTTTATATCCGGAATTGTCAGTTGACGGGAAGCTTTACGCGTCAACCTAGCAACTGGTCTGGTCTTCGATCTCGCTGAACCGGACATTCCCTAAATCCTAAATCACTTCACGATGCGATATACGCTCCTATTGATCTTTCTGTTTTCCCTTGGAACCCTGACGATGGGACAGACCCCTGATCCGTCCGACCCGGTAATCACCTACAATAAGAAAAAAACGCGGGTGAGCACCAATGAAAAGGGGGAACTGGAAATAAACGTTTCGCCCAAAGATGTGCGTAAATTCAAAGCCGCAGGAATGGTGTATTACAGTGACTTTGGCGCGCGGGGCAACGGCAAGACCGATGATATAGACGCTATCGCCGCTACCCACGCCTTTGCCAATGCCCAGGGGCTGCGGGTACAGGCCGACGCGGGAGCGACCTATTACATCGGAGGAAAAGAGCGCACTGCGATTATCCAGACCGACACGGATTTCGGAACGGCCTCCTTTCTCATCGACGATACGGCCGTAGAAAATCGCAACGCATCGGTTTTCCTGGTCAGCTCGGGCCTGGAACCCATTACTCTGGACGGCATAACTTCCCTGAAGCGCAACCAGCAGAAAATTGACGCCTCCCTGCCCGGTTCCTGCCTGATCACGGTGAGCGATGATAATGTCAGGCGCTATATCCGTTTCGGTCTCAACCAGAACAACGGTACCGCCCAGACCGACATTTTCGTGGTGGACAAGGATGGAAATGTGGATATGAATGCCCCCATCATCTGGGATTTTGCACAGATCACGGAGATCACCGCGCTTCCCGTGGATGAAACTACGCTGAATATAAGCGGTGGCCGGTTCACCACCATCGCCAATCAGGCCGAATCAAAATACACTTACTACAGTCGGAACCTGTTGATCAGGCGGTCCAATGTGGTAGTAGACGGACTGGAACACCGGGTCACGGGCGAAGGCGAGCACGGCGCGCCCTACGGCGGGTTTATCAGCATTCGCGACTGCTCCTACGTGACGGTGAAGAATACCGTACTGACGGGCCACAAGACTTACCGAACCATCGGCTCGGCCGGCAAACCGGTATCGATGGGGACTTACGATCTGCTGGTCAACCGGGCCCTCAATGTGTCTTTTGTGAATTGCAGTCAGACCAACGATATCAACGACCGTACCTACTGGGGTATCCTGGGCTCCAATTACAGCAAGAATTTACTGTACGACCATTGCACCTTTTCCCGTTTCGATGCCCACATGGGGGTCGCCAACGCCACGATCCGGAATTCCACGCTGGGGCATATGGGCATCAACGCCATCGGTAGTGGCACCTTTACCGTGGAGAACTCTACCATCCGCGGCCGGAGCATGATCAACCTGCGCTCCGATTACGGTAGCACCTGGCAGGGGGAATTCATCATCCGGAACTGTACTTTCGTACCGGTGGACGGCCAACCGACCGATCGCGTCAATCTGATCAGTGGGTCCTATTCCGGGCAGCATGATTTTGGCTACACCTGTTACATGCCGGAACGGATCATCATCGAGAACCTGCACATCGACGACTCCAACCATTCGGAAGAATACGAAGGGCCGACCATCTTCAACGACTTCAATCCGGACATGACCGATGCCTCTTACCGGGAAGCGTTTCCTTACGTTAAAACCCGGAAAGTCATCCTGCAGAATGTGACTACCGCCAGTGGCAGATCGCTTCGGGTGAGCGATAATCCGTTTATGTTCCGGGAGGTGAAGGTGGAGATGGATTGAGGGGATGATCCCCGAAGGTTTTTTTATTCCCACCCGCAGCGGGGAATTCGCAGTGGGAATAGAGCATCTTCGAAATGGACTGGAATTATTCAGCGGATTGACTTCATTAGCGTCTGAAGGTAGTAGCATGCGGTAGCCTTTGCCGCCTTCTAAGTGGTTTCGTAGGCATTGTATCTGGTTCGGTATTCCAACGGTGAAAGACCGGTGATCCGGCAAAATACTTCCCGGAAGGCCTTGCTGTCACTGTAGCCGACATCGTACATGACTTCATTGACGTTCAGGCGGGTATTCTCAAAGAATTTTTTGGCAGCTTCCACCTTGATCCTTTGCAAATATTCCAGGGGCGTGAAGTTCGTCGCCTTTTTAAATCGCCGATCGAAGTTCCGCCGGCCTACGTTCAGCTTTCGGGCCAGTTCCTGAATGGAGATCTTTTCCCGGTAGTTTTCTTCCAGATAGATCTGGGCTTCCTGGATCACCTCGTCGTCGTGCTGTTTATGGCCGTTAAAAATGGAGAATTCCGATTGCAGATTACGCGCGAGGTCGATCTGGAAGACCTTTGCACAGAAAATGGCCGTCTCCCGGTTGTAGTATTTTTCCACCAGGTAGATCATCAGGTTGAGAAAGGAATAGGCACCTCCGTTGGTGTAGATGCCATTTTCATCGGTGATCAACTGGTCGGTTTCCAGTCTGACCCGGGGAAACATCCTTCTGAAATGCTCCGCAGCGGCCCAGTGGGTAGAACAGCTCTTTCCGTCCAATGCCCCACTGGCGGCCAGTAAAAAGGCACCGGTGCAAATGCTGGCAATTTCCGTACCGCTTTTGTAATGCCGGTAGATCCAACTGATCAAAGCCTCATTGCCGGCGATGGCTTCTTCGTAATGATGATTGAGGGAAGGAATAATGATGAGGTCGGTTTGATCGATCTCCCCGATATGCCGCTGAACGTTGACGGTAAACAGGCCATGGTAAAAATCTACCTTTTCACCGGTACCCACCAGTTTGATAGCAAATACCGGATGTTTGCCGGCCTGCTCGAAATATTGATTCGCCCGGTTGAAGATCTTGAACGGACCCACCACGCTGCTCAGGTTATTCTGCCCTCTGGGGACCAAAATGCTCAAATGTTTCATTGCTCCCTTTTGGCCAAAACTACGAACACTTTTTGTCCGGATCAACCTTTCAAGTTGTCTTATTTACCCCTTTTTAGGGTTGTTTGAGCCAGTATCTTTGTATGGAAGATTTTAATTACCAGAACCATTGAGGTTGTATCCGGAAATTAGCGGTTAGCTATGGTCCGGGGAGACTGAAAAAAATGAAACTATGAAAGCAGATACGGTAAACGCCCATTCTCGTGCAGAAAGGGAGGTGAAGGACTTTGTTTATTCCTTTATATCCTCCGGATCTCCGGAAAAGATCTTTGAACTGTTACCGGAAATTGAATCGTGGTGGTCGGGCCTGTACGAAGAGACCATCAGCGGAGAGAGCGGGGCGATAGGGGATGAGTTCTCCTTTCTGGCCGGTGGCGGCGCCCATTATTCAAAACACAGGCTGGTTGAACTGGTCCCCGGTCAAAAAATAGTCTGGGAAGTGATCGAAAGCAACTTGTCCTTCCTGACCAAATCCGACGAATGGGTCGGCACCCATATTCGATTTGATCTGGAACCGGAGGGTTCAAATACCCGCGTCACTTTTACCCATCAGGGGCTGACCCCAAAATTTGAATGCTACGGCAACTGCTCCGATGCCTGGACCCGCTATCTGGAAAACCTGGAAAAGAAATTATCCTAACGTAAAAATGCCTGCTATGAAAACTGCGCTTATCTGGCCGGTACTGACACTGTTGACCTGCTCATTAGGTAAGAACGGACTGCGTACGGCCCAAAATCAAAATATTATGACCAAAATTGAAAACAACATGACGGTGAACGATCAGAATTATACCACTTCTATAACCGTTGACGAAAATCCCGGGCAGATTTACCGGGCCATTAATAACGTGCGTGGCTGGTGGTCCGAAGAGATCGAAGGGCCCACCGACGAATTGAATAAGGAATGGTTCTATCACTACCGGGATATTCACCTTTGCAAAATGAAGGTGGTGGAAATGATCCCAAACGAAAAAGTAGTCTGGGAGGTAATAGAGAATAGCTTCAACTTCGTGCAGGATCAGAATGAATGGGTGGGCAACCGGCTCATTTTTGAGATCTCGCAGGAAGGGGACCAAACCAAGCTTAATTTTACCCAGGAAGGCCTGACGAATTTTTATGAATGCTACGGCGTGTGCCGGGACGGGTGGAACAACTACATCAATAACAGCCTCTACCAACTCATCACTACCGGTAAAGGAGAACCTAACCCGAAAGAGGGGGATGGGTTCAACAAAGCGCTGGCCGATAAATGGAAACTGAACTGATGGTTAAAGTATCGATCTGGAATTAATCACGATAGCGGTCCGGGGAAATCTCCCGGACCGCTTCGATATTCAGCGATCACCTCGCGGACAAAATCCGCTTTACAATTGCTATAGACAGCCTTGTTCCAGTTGGACTGTTCCGCCCAGACCAGTTTCTGCTCGGCGTATCGTTTGAGTTGTCGGGGATCGCTCCGCAGGGCATCCCGGAAATCGATATGGTCCCGGTATGCGGCACAGCCCTCCTGAAAGATATGGAGCTGGAACAGTCGCGTCTGATTAGCGTCGTGTACCGCGTACCAGTGACCGACATTGGTATGCGGACCCCGAAAGTGATAGCCGAGCGCCGGCAAAGCGGTAGCGATCTGCCACAGTTCTTCCGGCGTCCGGAACAGCAACGCCATATCGATAACGGGTTTGGCGATCAGCCCCGGTACGGCTGTACTGCCGATGTGGTCGAGGGTGAGATCCTGCCGGTCAAGTCCCCGCAAAAGCCGGGTCTTTTCCTCCTGAAACAGTCGCGGCCAGGCCGGATCGGATTCGGCAAACGATAATATTCCTTTTTTCAATCCGTGCATATTCCCTTCTTTTTACCGATAAAAGCCGTGCCGGCTTCAATGGATAAAATGGTAACTTTCCTCAATTTTAGCGAAAATAAAAGAAGGGGGCAAGCCGGTCCTTCTCCGTTGCCACCCCGAGGAGTAGATTACCGTCGAAAGGCAGATTGGACCATATGAAATTCAAAGCACCAAAAGCAATACAGGAATTACTGGCGAACTATCGCGGTACGTGGATGGTCGCCGGCGGCTGGGCGATCGACCTTTATCTGGACCAAACGACCAGAAGTCACCACGATATTGAAATTGCCATACCGAGGGAAGAGCAGATGGACTTAAAAGCTTATCTACAGGAATGGCAATTTGACTTTATCCGGTCCGGGCAGCGGTTCCGCTGGCTGGATGCATACCTGGAATTGCCGATCCACGAGCTCCACGGCAAAAAAGACGGGGACAACCTGGAGGTGCTGTTGAATGAAATAACGGGCGACCAATGGATCTACCGGAGAGACGCCAGGGTAAGCTATCCTCTGGAAAAAGCGATGATCAGGACACCATCCGGCATCCCGGCGCTATGCCCGGAAATCGTACTGCTGTACAAATCAAAGTCGATCCGGGAAAAGGACGAAGCTGACTTCTTGCAGGTCATCGACACTTTAGGCCGTTCCGAATTAAGTTGGCTCAAATCGGCGATCAGTCTAAGCAACGGAGCAAACCACCAATGGCTCCGCCGGTTGGAAGATCACTGGCACCGCACGGAGGGATAATCATCAAATCCTCAGATAATCCGATCAGCACCATTCTTCATTGTGGAAAATTTTTTCTCCACGCGAAAAACATTATATTTCTAGCCAACGGTGGCCGGTCTCCGTTTCCTGATCGGTACCTGCAGACTGCCGCGATTCTTTCTAACCAATGCCGGATCTACTGCTCGCACGGATGATTCCAGCATTTTAGGTTGCGTCCGGTAAATAGAATAGGAAAACGGACATTCCAGATTAATACCTGGCCAGGGCTACGCCCTTCGATATAAAACCCTTACTGATCTACAAATATTTTCGCAGCTACGCCGCTGATATGGATAAGGGCATCGCCCTGAAATATCTGTAGCTCCATAATTGAGATCAGATCGGGGAAGGGCATCGCCCTGGAGATAAAGTGGGGTTCCTCCATCAGGTGAGACGGCAAATTCAAAGAGTGATGTTAAGCCATCCGGTTGACGATAGTATGTTTTAAAATTAGCTTACAGCTTTGCGAGGGCATTGAATCCTATCATTGAAAATGCTAAAGTCGAGCTAAAACAATGCCCTTTTTGGAAAGCTGCCGCTCCCTGTACGATCCGTTTTCCTCGAGATAGGGCATTACGCCAGGGGATAGGTAAAGTTAGCTACCGGAGGATCCGGTCCTGGCCGGGCGCCATCAATGAACATTCACCGAAACAATACAAATTGCAAAACCGTATGGGATCACATCCATTAAATCTAATGCTCAGGTTTTTGCTGGAAATAACGGCCCTGGTTGGCGTGGGCATGTGGGGCTGGCGACAAGCTGATGATTGGTTACGCTTCGTGTTCGCCTTTGGTCTCCCGCTGCTGCTGACCGCGATCTGGGGCATCTTTGCGGTGCCGGATGACCCGAGTCGGTCCGGTGCGGCCCCGGTGGTTACGCCCGGGCCGGTACGCCTGCTCCTCGAACTGGGTATATTTGCGCTGGCCGTCTGGTGTCTCTACGATATTGGTTGGATCAAATTCAGTCTGTCGCTGGGTATAGTGGTTGCCTTACACTACGGGGTCTCCTATGATCGGATCCGCTGGCTGTTTACCCGGTAAGTGACTTGCCGGGGAACCCATTCAGGCCCTCTTTGTGTTACTGCTTATCCTGTCCATCCGATAAAATTAAGCTGAAACGTGTTAGAAAAACTAGATGACATCCAATGGGAAAGGCTAAAACACGCCTACGGCCCCGCCCGGGACGTACCTACGAATATCCGGGATCTGGCCAGTCCGGACGCTGAAAAAAGCGATAAAGCTATGTACAATCTGTACGGCAATATTTTCCATCAGGGCAGCAGGTATGAGTCTACGCCCTATGCCATCCCTTTCTTGTGGGAATTAATCCAGGAGGATACAGTCCGGGATAAACCCGGGATCATTGGCCTGCTGGTCAATCTGGCGCTGGGCTACGAAGACGAATACCTCCCGGAGGGGATAGATGTTCAAAAGTTCAGGGAGGATCTGCTGGAGAGGGAAGCCCGGATGACCAACGACCAAAGGGCTTATGCCGAAAAGTATGGATACAGTAATTCGGCTCTGCTGGAATGCTATACCCTGGTGCGGGATGGCGTCCCGCTGCTGTACGAATGCCTGGAGAGCGGAGATGAGGAACTGAGCAAAGCGGCCGTATATGCTATGGCCTGGTTTCCGGAACTCGCTGAAACATCAGTAGCCAGAATTTCCAGTCACCTGAAGCGTCTGGAAGACGAAGTAGCGGTAAGCAATGCCATTCTGGCTATCGGGCTGCTGGCCAGGCAATCCGGTTTGGATGAAGAACTTCTGCCGGTAAAAGCGTATCTGAACTCGGACTCGCAACTGGTCAAGGTTTGCGCCGCCATCGCACTGGCTGGGACCCCGATGGAAGAAGCGGTCCTGGAGACCCTGATCGAAGGACTTGCCGTGGGGGAACCACTTCATTATGTTGAGGGCATGCTCTTCAATGAAGGCCGGCTCTCGGGCTACCTGAGTAAGGTGCTGTCCGGATGTGCCATCCGGGAACGGGGAAAGGTCATCTCCGCCCTGAGCAAGGCCCTGGAAACCGCAAATGCCTACCAGGCGCTGGATCTTACGCGCAGTCTGCTCTCGCTGATCAATGAGACCCGGGCGGTACCGCTCAGGGAGGCCAAACGGTCTGCATTGAACGCGTCGGAAGTCGAGGCATTACGCGCTATATACCAGCACGGTGGCTGGACGCTGGGCCAGGGAGATTTTGTAAATTATCTCGAATTGCTGAAGGCTTACGGTATTCCGGATTCTAGAACAGCTTTGGCCGGGTATCTGGCGCTTTCAGATAGCTGAGGATTGGGCCGAAATTTCTTTGGAGACTGCGCCTGGTTGCGTATTTATCAAAAATGAAGATGAAGGAAATTATTCGAATAGCCCAAAAGTTTATCGATAACGAAAACCTGGTGCATCCCTTCGATTCCCACCTTGAATATTATTTGGATCCGGCCCCCAAAGACTTGGGGCTTTACTGGTATTTTGATTACCTTATTCGGCCTAAGATTGATGCACCGAAAAGGGGAAAGTTGGATTTCGGCGGAGCGAGCGGGTTTACGGTATCCAAGATTACTCACAAGGTGGAGATGATCGCTCATGGTTGTTATCCGGACTTGGAAGCTGGGAAAAAAAGATTTGATGAAATAGAAAATCTGTTGCGTACATCCGGAAATATCTGGCAGGAATTGCGGAAGAAAACCGGACTGACTGCTTCACAGGCCATGAATTTGCGGCGGCGGATTGGGGCGTTGGATCTGGACGTAGAGAAAAACCGCCTGCTGATCATTGAAGAAATCATGGAACGGATAGAGGGGAACAATGGCTAGATACCGTTAGTCTGGTGAAATAAATTATTCTAAAATATAAATAGCTACTGCCCGCCGCCGGGCCAGCAACCGACAATATCCTCATGGCAAGATGGCATCTGTTCGAAATTGAGGACCAGCCGTGGTTCCCGACTTTTTTGCGAAATTACCTCACGGATTTTCTGCAATTTCTATCCAACAAAACCGGCCTCTACAGCCCCCTCGTTTCCATTATCGAAAAGGGTCTCAACACCGTGGAACGCAACCGGATCATCGATCTCGGATCGGGTGGCGGCGGCGGACTCATCCACCTGAATGCCGAACTCAAAGCGCGCATTCCTGACCTGGAGATCGTTCTGACCGATTACTATCCCAATATTCCGGCCTTTGAATTTACGGCGCAGCAGGCCGATAACTTTCGGTACATCTCCGAATCCGTGGACGCGAGGCAGGTGCCGGCGGATCTGACCGGCCTGCGGACGATGTTCCTGGCCCTGCACCACTTCCGGCCGGAAGACGCTGCGCAGATCCTGCAAAATGCCGTTGACTCGGGCTATCCGATCGCCGTCTTTGAAGCGCAGGAGAGGAGCGTGCCGAGTATTCTGGCCATGGTGTTCTCTCCTCTGACCGTACTTTTTACCACGCCCTTTATCCGGCCGTTTAAGATCGGTCGTATCGTATTTACCTACCTGATCCCCATTATTCCGCTGGTCGTCCTGTGGGACGGGATCGTTTCCGCATTACGGACCTATTCCGTACCGGAAATGAACGCACTGGTCGCACAACTGGACCGTACCGAAGATTATAATTGGGATATTGGCAGAATAAGATCGGGACCGGGGCAGGTGTTGTATCTGTTGGGTACCAAACAGTCTCTTAAACGATCCCGCTGCATTAATTTTTAAAGCGGCCTGCATTTTTCCGGATGCGGGTAAAAGTCCCTAAAATGAGAATCACAGCTATCCTTTTGATCATTTTTGCCCTTGCGGCCTGCGCGGCGGATCCCGCGGAAGACAATAGCCAGTCACTGGTGGCCAAGCAGTCGGCTATGGCTACGGAACCAACCGCTGCTACCGAGCCTACCGCTGCGTCCGAACCGCAAACGGATCGGCAACCAACATCCGAACCTGTACTCGGAGAGCGTATTGACGGACCGGCTAATATCCGGGACGCCATCAACGGCAAACTGCTTTTTACGCTCAATGACGGTGTGCTGGTCTCCTCCACGCCCCTCAAAGATGACTGGTATAAGGTTGGGGTCATGATGGATATCGATACCAGCGAAAAGGAGATCCGGAATCTACCGGCCGGCCGGAAGATCATCGTGGATGGCCGCCAGGTGGGGTTGGTGAAAGCCGATATGGAAGTCTATCCACAGATCGGATACGAGGAAGCCTGGGTGGAACTGATCGGTTATACCCACCGCGACAATATCCGGCCGGAAACGGTCATTGAACCGGCCCTGGCGGATCAGTTGCAATCGACCAACGGTCGCCGGGCACTTGCCGACCTACAGGGCTTTATCCGGGAATATGCGCTGGAAAAGGTCGAGCAGTTTGATGGTTATACCCTTTATTGCAACTACGAGAACTGGATCGTAGATCCTTCGCCCATGTGGCGCATCGGACTGGTATTCCAGAAAAAACAGCTGGTGGCGATCCTGCACACCCGTCCGCTGCAGGTAGCCGGTGCGACCGATTACAAACTAAAGCGCGGTTTCAGCTGCCTGGTATACAACGACCAGCCGTCCCCACAGGACATCGTAAAAATGTTTAATGAATTTGTGATGTCGGTAGATTAGCAGCGGTGCGCTGAGGAGGATTAGTGCCTGCTGCAGATAGCGGAAATAGAGAAAGTGGCGAAGAGCAATACGCTTGATTTTACGCTGCAGGGCTACCCGGCACCGCAGGGCAGGGCTGTTCAGTTCTATAAAAACGCAATGCGAATTTTTCAATTACAATATCAAGCACAATAGCAATAGCAAGCAAAAGGCAGCTTTCTACTCCGATTTTGACCTTTTCGCCTGATTTTGAGTTATTGAAATTGCTATTGCCATTGAAATTGCCATTTTTTTATATTCAATAATTTGAGAACTGAACAGCCCTAGGCACCGCAGGGGGGCGACGATGTCCACTACGTAATTGGTGACCGTCCAGGTAATCTCTGGTTCGACACCCGGAATGTCGACTTATGCCGGTACGACGGAAAATCCTTTGTCGCATTTTCGGAATAGAGACGGGAAGTGGGAATCTGCATTTCGGCCCGAAAAAAGGTTTATCTTCATGCCCTGCCGAGCTGCATGCCTATGATCGAAACGCTAAATATACCTTCCGAAGCACTGCCCGTTGGGGGAAGAAGGATCAAGAAATACCTGCTGGTATGGTGTTCGGCGGGTACTTTGGATCTGGAGATCGATGGGCGGACATTCACCGTCCCCGCCGGTCACGTCATTACCATTACTTCCGGGCAGTTCCATAAATTCAGGGATGTAGGGCAGGCCCGGGGGATCGTGCTGCAGTTTACCTACGACTTCTTTTGCAAGGACGATACGGATATCGAGCTCATTTTTCACAACGGGCTTTTTTGCCATTTCGACCAAAATGAGGTCATCGATGTCAGCGCTCAACCGTTGGTCGGTGCTTATTTACAGAGTATTGCCGCCGAATTGCAGGAGCGGGCCTACCAGTACCTAACGTCCGTACATGCGAAAATTAAGTTGATCCTGGTGGAGATCAATCGGGCCAAGGTACGGCTGGGCGAAGAGATCTGGAAACCCAATGCCCTGTTCCTGAAATTTCTCGAATTGATCAGAGCCGACTTCCAGCATAGCCGGCCGGTAAAATACTACGCCGGGCGGCTCGGGACCACCGAACTTCAACTAAATGAACTTTCCAAACTACACGCCGGAAAGACCGCTCAGCAAATTATTCACGGTCTGATCGTTTCGGAGGCCAAACGGCTGCTCTATTACGAGGCCCATTCCGTTAAGGAAGTAGCTTATGCGCTGGGGTTCAAAGATCCCTTCTATTTTTCCAATTTTTTCAAAAGACATACCCACCTGTCTCCGCAGGCTTTCAAAGAGCAGATCGAAGCCTGAAATTACATGCTTTCCGCAGGATCTTCCATGTCCCCGGCGGCCTGATCTCCCGATCTTTGTACCGATCATTTTTTCATAAGCTGTAAAACAATAATCAAACATGAGTACGAAGATCGAAGATTACATCGTCAATACCATTTCTCCGAAATGGACCCCTTTATCGGAACCGGGAATCGACACAGCGGGTCTTTATGTCAGCACCCTAAGAGTAGATGAAAACGGCCGGCCACCGAGTTTTTTGCTCAAATTTGAGCCCGGGGCGAGTTATCCCTACCACAATCACCCGGCCGGAGAGGAACTGTTGGTGCTGGAAGGTAGTTGTATCATCGCCGGTGCTACGCTGGAGAAAGGGGACTATCTATATACTCCGCCGAATTTTAAGCACAGTGTCCGGTCGGAAACGGGATGTGTTTTGTATTTTGTTGTTCCGGAGGAAGTCGAGATCCTGTAAAACCAATAGCCGGTAAAGAAGCGGTCTTTTAGGCGGGGTAATAAAAGATCATCCAAAGGAAAGTCACGTGCAATAGCTCCGGATGGGGCTACTGCCGTTTCCGGACTACAGGGTACAATGCTGAAATATGAAAACTATCGTTGAAGTCGAAGAAACGTTTAACTGTAGCCTGGGAAGGGCGTTCAAAACCCCGATCCTCGGCGATGCTACCCGGTTTCTCGTAGGATACGGACCCGTTCCGGCCGTTGAAAAGTTTACCGATGATGAAAGCTGGGGGCAGCCCGGTGGGCAACGCATTCCCCATTCGGCCAAAAACTTCCTTTCGAAAGGTGGTGAGATCGGAGTGGATGAGATTTATGTCCGGGAGGAGAATAAATACTGGAAATGGGGCATAGCCGAATTCCGGCAGTGGAGCATGGGTTTTACGGAATTTCAGGGCGAACTGTTTTTCCGGGAACTGGCGCCCGGATCGGTCGGCGTTCGTTGGGTGTATACCTTGTTTTCTGATAGTGTTCCGGCCTATCCCTTTCACTGGCTTTTCGGAAATATCTTCTGGCGGGGACAAATGAAATTAGCCATTCAACGTATGAAGGCGTACGCCGAATCGGATGCCCCGCTGCTGTATGAGTAAATTGAAATCAGCCGACATGAAAAAGAAAAATATCAAACTTCAGCTAACGGACGAAGAAAAGAAAAAACTACGGACCCGCAAGTGCAGGATCAGTGATCTGTGGGAAATGAGCGCCCCGGAGATCGAAACCCTGCTGCAGGTGAGTTCGGACCGGGCGCGCGAGCTCCGTGCCTTTATCGAATTTCAAACGGTACCGTCCATCGGCATCCGATTTGCGGAAGACCTGATCTTTCTGGGCTACTATTCACTCGATGAACTGAAATCCAAAGACGGCGCCCGACTGGTGGAAGATTACGAGCGCAAAAAAGGTTACTGGATCGACCCCTGCGTGGAGGATCAGTTCCGTCTGGTCGTTTATGCCGCCGGGCATTCGGATTGTCAAAAGCAGTGGTGGGACTTTACCGAAGCGCGGAAGCAATACCGGGCAGAACAGGGCTATCCCGCCGATCGACCGCTAACCCCCTGGTACGAAGTGATCGAGATCAAAAGCAAAAAGAATATTGCCGGCCGGACCTGAACCGGCACTGCATAGTTTTATAGGACCGCTTTGCGGCGCCATTTACCAAGCCACCTGACGAAATTACCTAGATCAAATCGCATGACCCACGCTCCGGCCCTCAGCTCGATTATTACTCCGGATCATCTGGCCGAATTCGCCACTGAACACTACGACCTGCCCCAGCCGCTTAGCTGCCGGATATTGAAAACCGGGATGAACCACAGCTATCTGCTCCGTACTCCGAAGGAAAGGTATGTACTCCGGGTCTATTACAAGGATTGGCGTACCCAAACCGAGATCGCAGAAGAACTCCGACTGATCAATACCCTAAAAGCTGGCGGCATCCGGGTGGCATTCCCGATCCCGGATACCTGGGGAAATTTCATTCAGCGGATCATGGCCTGCGAAGGGGAACGTTACGTGGTATTGTTCTCCTACGCACCGGGAGAAAGCGTCCGGCAGCCTTCCGAAACGGCCTGTCATCAACTGGGCCTGACTATGGCCCGGATGCACCAGATAACGCTCGGCAAAAGCGTCCGGCGGATCAGTTACGATGCCGATACGCTGATCAGGCAGGCTTACGAACTCGCCTGCAGCCGTTTTTCTGAATCCCTTCCCGAAATGCGGTATTTCCGGCGGGCGGCGGCCCGGATCGAAGCGGAGTTCGGCGCGGCCGATCCGACCGATCTGCGCTACGGAGTGGTACATCTCGATCTGTGGTACGAGAATATGAAGATCCGTCAGGACAGCGAGATCACGATCTTCGATTTCGATAATTGCGGGAACGGTTGGTTATTTCTGGATATAGCCTATAGTCTGATGCTGCTTTTCCGAACCGAACCGGACCGGGAGATCTACCGGCGGAGGAGTGATCACCTGTTGCGGGCGTATGGATCCATCTGTCCGATCTCCGCCGAAGAAATGAGATTGCTGCCCTTTGGAGGACTGGCCATCTGGCTGCACTATACGGGTATCCACGTGCGGCGATTCGATGATTTTTCCAATCAGTTCTTCAGTGAAACCTTCCTCAAGTTCTGGATCGATACCGTCAACCGTTGGATGAAATTCAACGATATAACCATATAGCGGGAAGTTGGCCGGTACAAAGGCTGAGGCAGGCGCCAGGTTGATTGCACCGCACCCGTTTATCATTGCACACATTTCACTCGATACAAATAATAGCTAATGAATTTCAAAGCACCCATTCCCATCCTGCGGATCTTCGACGAGGCCAAAGCCCGGGAATTCTATGCCGATTATCTCGGTTTCAGTATCGATTGGGAACACCGTTTCGAGCCCGGTATGCCGTTATACATGCAGGTATCCCGAGCCGGTTGCGTCCTGCACCTCAGCGAGCACCACGGAGACGGCACACCCGGTACCCGCCTGCGCATCGAATGCGATGATGTAGTCGCCTACCGGCGGGAGCTGCAGACCCGAAATTACAAATACCTGAATCCGGGCATCGGTAAACAACCCTGGGCGGAGCAGGAAATGTGCCTTACCGATCCCTTTGGCAATATGCTGATCCTGTATAAGCCTGCCTAAAGGCACCGCCAATACTTTCGCTAAAGTATTGCCGATGGATTCATTAGCTTTACCCTACCAAATCTAATCGGATCAATTCATCCACTATGCCTACTCAACCCTTATCTATAGTCATGCTGGGAGCCAGTGGCGCCGTTGGCGGCCAGGTCCTGCAAACCCTGTTCGGACAGCAAAACGTGGCCCGCATTAGTCTGCTGGGGCGTACGCCCATACCCGATCTTCGGGCGGAGGGGATCGTCATAGAGCAGCATCGCATCGATATCCATCATCCCGATACTTACCGGGAACTGTTACCCGGTCACACGGTGGCCATTTGCACGTTGGGTGTCGGGCAACCTTCCAAAGTCAGTCGCGAAGTATTCATCGAGGTAGATAAAACTGCCGTTGCTGCTTTTGCCGAAGCCTGTAAAGCAGCGGGTATCCGGCATTTTGAACTACTCTCATCGGTGGGGACCGATGCGGATTCCTTTAATTTTTACCTGCGTACCAAAGGCGAATTGAACGCCATTCTGGAGTCGCTACAGTTTGACCGACTCAGCATTTTCCAGCCGTCCATGATCCTGACGCCGACCAACCGCTACGGCTTCAGTCAGGCGGTAATGCTGAAAGTATGGCCTCTGCTGGATCCCGTCCTACGGGGAAGCTGGAAAAAATACCGCGGTATCCGGGTCAGCGAACTGGGCCGGGCCATGGCCCTGAACATTTTTCGGGAAAATTCCGGCCGGGAATACCTGTCGTGGGCAGAATTTAAAGCGATTGCCGGTAGTGGCAAATAACAATAGGAGAGGGGCATCTCGCTGTTTCTTACCCGCAGCATTGAACTGTGCTCCCCCAGGGGGGAACTGGCCGCAGGTTAGAGGGGGAGGAGCCTGGTCATTAACTACCCGGGACAAAAGTGCCCGGACTTATTCATTGCTGCTGCGATCAAAAAGGAAAATGATACAAATACCTTTCCGGGCAGTGTATCCCAAATTGTATTGGTGCAGCGCATCGCACTATTTCCAACCCAAAGGGATGAAAATACCTAGAGCTACAGCGTAGCGACCTGTCAACCGAAATGGAAATCGTCAGGACGGTGCGCTGCACCTGGAAACATCGGTTACGTTTTGGTCTGTAGCTATAACGGTGCGCTGCACCTATCACTGAGTAACGGTTTGTACTGGTTGGGATAACCACTTTACGTGGGAAGTAAAAAAGCCCGGGCTTTTTCGTTCTTTTTGTGATCAAAAAAATCAAATTCACAAACACCTTGTCCGGCTGGATATCCCAAATTGTAGAGGAAGGTGCAGCGCACCGAACTATTTCCAACCCAAAGGGATGAAAATACCTAGAGCTACAGCGTAGCGACCTGTCAACCGAAATGGAAATCATCAGGACGGTGCGCTGCACCTGGAAACATTGGTTACGTACTGGTCTGTAGCTATAACGGTGCGCTGCACCTATCACGGCGTAATGAAATGCCAAATTCACAAACACCTTGTCCAGCTGGACATCTCAAATTGTACAGGGAGGTGCAGCGCACCGCACTATTTCCAACCCAAAGGGATGAAAATGCATAGAGCTACAGCGTAGCGACCTGTCAACCGAAATGGAAATCGTCAGGACGGTGCGCTGCACCTGGAAACATCGGTTACGGTTTGGTCTATAGCTATAACGGTGCGCTGCACCTCCACTAAGTAATGATTTGTGCTAGTTGGGATGACCACTTTCCGGAGCGTTATAGAGGCAAAACGGCGGAAGCCTTTATCTTAGCGGAAAATTCCGGCGGGAAAACCCTTTCCCGGATTTACTCATTTTCAGATCCTAGCCAATACCATGTTCACCATCAAAACCCTGATCGACGATATTGACCGGCACGAAGCGATCAGCCGTGCCCTGGAGATCCCGGCCACCGAGCGGGATGAACTGCAACGGGCCGTTTTGGCCTACGGGGAAGCCTTTCTGGAAAGTCTGCCCGCAAGAAAAACCTACGAAAAGGCGGGGTACCGTCGGGAAGCGGCCGATGATTTTTTTACCATTGACGGCGAAGCGATCCAAATGGGGCCGGTACTGGATTTCCTGGACCAGCGGGTGGACCATGGTGGACTCAATCCGACCGCAGCGGGTCATCTGGCCTATATCCCGGGGGGCGGACTTTACGCCTCGGCCCTCGGCGATTATCTGGCGGCGGTAACCAACCGTTATGCCGGAGTTTTTTACGCGGCGCCGGGAGCGGTTCGCATGGAAAATGCCCTGATCAACTGGGTGGCCCAACTGGTTGGCTACGCTCCGGGATTTGCCGGCAATCTCACCTCGGGCGGCAGTATCGCCAATTTGATCGCCGTAGCAACGGCCAGGGACGCCAAACAGATCCGGGGAAAGGACCTGCACCGAACGGTGATCTACGCTTCCGGACAAACGCACCACAGCATTCGCAAAGCGCTGAAGATCGCAGGAATGGAGGAATGCATTTTCCGGACCATCGAGCAGGATGAGCACTACCGGATGGACCCGAAACAACTCCGGGAACAGATCCGGAAGGATCAGGAACAGGATCTGCAACCCTTCCTGGTGGTGGCTAATGCCGGCACTACGGACCTGGGTATTGTAGATCCGCTCGAAGCGATCGCCCGGATCGCCCGGGAGTACGAGCTTTGGTTCCACGTCGATGCGGCCTACGGCGGTTTTTTTCTGCTCACAGCGCACGGTCGGGATCGCCTGCGCGGTATCGACCGGGCCGATTCCGTCATTCTCGATCCCCACAAAGGATTGTTCCTGCCTTACGGATCCGGCGTAGTATTGGTCCGGGACGGACGGCAACTGGCGGCGGCCAATCGCTTTGAAGCCCATTACATGCAGGACGCCCGGGAGTTTCAGGAGGAGCCGTCCCCGACGGACCTATCTCCCGAATTGAGCAAACATTTCCGGGGCATGCGGATGTGGCTGCCCCTAAAACTGCACGGTCTGGCACCTTTTATCAGTTGCCTGGAAGAGAAACTCGGATTGGCGCAGTATTTCTACCGGCAGATACGCGAGCTGGGTTTTGAGACCGGCCCCGCGCCCGATCTGACCGTCGTGGCCTTCCGCTATGTACCCGCTGATGGCCCGGCTGATGATTTCAACCGCACGTTGTTGCAAAAGATCCAGACCGACGGCCGGATTTTTCTTTCCTCTACGTTGCTGAACGGGCGTTTTATGCTGCGGGTCGCGATCCTGTCTTTTCGGACCCACCGGGTACAGGTTGACCTGGCCCTGCAATTACTCGGGGAATACCGGGATGGACTATTGGCCGGAAAACCATCAAACGGAAGTCTGACCGAAGAGTGACCGTACGGGGCGACTTTAAGTACCGGGGGCGTCCATTGAGCCCGATGTGAGTATGGGGGCGGTGCGCATCCGGACGCGGATGATCACTGCTGACAGTACGGTCAACAATCCGATAGCACCGACGGCCCAGAAAATACCCAGAGTATCGGCCAGCAAACCGGTCAGCAGCGCGCCGATCGCGTAGCCCAGATCGCGCCACAGCCGAAACACTCCGATACTTTCGGCTCTCTGTTGGGGATGCGTAAAATCGGCAATGGCCGCCAGAAAGGTCGGATATACCACTGCGGTGCCTATTCCAAGAATTATCGAAAGCACGGTAAAGTGCAGGAAACTGGTTGCGTAGATCATCAGGAAAAGGGCCACACCCTGTAATAGCAAGCCCCAGAACAGCATTTCCTTTTTCCGCAGGTGATCCGCCATTTTTCCCGTAACCAATTGTCCGACGCCCCAGATGGCGGGATAAAGAGCAACGATCTTGCCGATAGCTTCGAGATCGAAACCCCGACCGGCCAGCAGGATCGGCAGTAGCCCCCAGACCATTCCATCGTTGAGATTGTTAATGAGTCCCGCCTGGGTAACAGAACCCAGGTTCCGATGCTTCCAGGTGGTTTCCCGAAAGATATTTTGGAGGAGCGGGATCTCGCTGACCGCCGTTTCGGCCCGTACGTGGTGCACGGTATCTTTGACGAAAAGCCAGCTCAACAGCAACCCGGTGAACGCAAAAGCGATGCCCAGATAAAAAGGGTAGGGGCGGATACCGTATTCGGCAGCGATCCAGCCGGTGAGAAAAGCAACACCCCCGACGGCCAGGTAGCCGGCCGATTCATTCAGCCCCATGGCCAGGCCCCGGTTCTTTTCTCCGACCAGGTCGATCTTCATGACCACCGTACTCGACCAGGTGAGCCCCTGGTTGATCCCCAGTAATACATTGGCGAAGATGATCCAGCTCCAGGACTGGGCGTAGATAAAAATAAAGGGTATCGGTAGGGCGATGATCCAGCCCAGGGTCAGCAGGTATTTGCGTCCGAAGCGGTTGGCCAATGCGCCCGTATAGTAGTTCGTAATCGCTTTGACCACCCCAAAAACGACGATAAAAGAAAGAATAGCCGTCCTGGCCGCAATGGCAAACTCCACCTCCGCAATCTCCGGCAAAATGGTCCTTTCCAGGCCCACCATCCCGCCGACGAAGGCATTGACGATTACCAGCAGCAGGAATTGTTTCCAGTTTTCCCGCAGACCCAATCTGATCGGTTCCATTTATTTTCTCTTGAACAGGGTGTAGATGTATTTGCGTGTAGCGCCGGAGGGCATGGTGTACCTATGATCAAAGGAGCGGATCAGTGCGAAATCATCCCCCAGCTTTTCCGCCAGTTCCCGCTGATCGTAGCGATGCACGGGCAGTCCGCTGCAGGTGCTGGCGCCGTCCGTATGAAAAGCCGCCAGGATCACGAAACCTCCCGGTCTGACACACTGTTTCAGCAACTGGAAATAGGCATCCTGCTCGGCCCGCTCTTTGAAAAAATGGAGGACGGCGCGATCGTGCCAGAGGTCGACCGCCCCCAACTTGAACAGCGTACGGGCCTGGGTCAGATCGTCCACGATCCAGCGGACCTTTTGCGATTCCGCTCCCAGTCGTTCCTGTAGTTGCCCGAGCGCCAGCGGACTGACATCATTGACGATGAGGTTCCGGAAACCGAGCTTCAGCAGCTCATCAACCAGGGTGGTGGCCCCGGCTCCGACGTTCAGAATCGTAGCTTCCGGGGACAATTGACAATCCTGGATCAGTTGCAGGGAAGGTTCGGGAACCGCTTCGTACCAGCCGAGCCGGTCGGTTGCGGTGTTGGCATAGACCCGATCCCAGTGGGCCTGATAATCTTTAGTTTGAATCATGGCTGAAGTATTTAGGCGCTTCAAAAGTTGGTTACGCCGGCTGAGTACTGGCCAGTTCGTAATCCAACGCACTTATTTCGATCTTGCCGGCCTGGTATCCCCGGGCCTGCAGGAGTTTTACCGCTTCGTCCGCCAGGGTGCAGAACATGCCCCGGCAGTAGGCGATCAACAGTTTGTCTTTCGGTAGCTCCGGCAGTCGCTGTTCCAGTTCGGCGAGCGGTACGGAAACCGCATCCGGGATATGCCCTTTTTGAAACTCGTCTTCCGGACGTACATCCAGCAAGCAGACATCCGTCCGTCCCGATAATTGCTCCAGAGTGAGCGGATGCCCAAAATCATTGGCGATCCGGCTTTGCTCCACTGTTTCCCGGAGCCCGGGCGAAAGCAGGAGGGTGAGATCGCGCAGGCCGGTCCAGGCGCGGTAAACTTCCCGGGAAGCCAGCGAATAGTAGACCTGTACGCCTTTTTTCTCAGTCCGCACCAACCGCTCCTTTTTCAAAGTTTGCAGGTGTTGGGAAGCGTTGGCAATACTCATCCCCGTTTGCCGGGCGATATCCTCAACGCATTTTTCCCCGTTGGCGATGAAGTCGATGATCTCCAGTCGGCGGGGGTTGGAGATCGCGCGGGCAATTCGGGAAATTTCATCGTATACCTGGTCTTTGAATGTTCTGGATCTCATCCTGGAATGCTTTGCCTGAGCCTGTAATACCGATGCCGATGACCGGTACGGAGGCTGCTGTTCTGTATTCAATTACAAAAGTATATACTATTATTCAATTATTCAATTGATTTATTGAATAATGGTTATTCACTTCTACTCAATGCAGAGGCAAGTACCGCAGAAATGCAATGCCCGATATACACCTGCGGAAAAGCCGATAGGCCGCTTCGGCCAATATTTCTATCTTTGGAGCCTGCATTTCGGGCCGGCCTGATCTGAGGGCGGGCTTCGGACCTGAACAAACTAACATAACCTAATCGTAGCATGTTAAAAGTAAAGCTTCTCTTACCCGGTCTGGTACTACTCGGATTCCTGACCGCTTGCAAACAGGATCAACCGGTAACGACCGTTGATCTGCAGGAATTTGAAGAATATTACAATCCTCCCGGATTCGATCCGGGAACCGTAGAACCGGACAGCACGGCGCTGGTGATCGAAAATATTGCCGGGCCGGATATTGTGCCCAGCCCCTCTTGTCTGGCCGTGTCTCCGACCGGCGAAGTTTTTGTGGGTGTGGATATGATCGGTTCGCTCGGCAAGGAGCCGGGTAAAGGAAGCATCGTCAAGCTCGTCGATAGCGATAATGACGGCACCTACGAACAGCATACCGAATTTGTCAAAGTAGATAACCCCCGGGGGATCATGGTGGTGGGTGATCAGGTATATGTCCTGCATACGGTATTCAGCGAAGCCACCGGGGAAGCGGACCGCATGGACCTGGTCGTATTTGCGGATGAAGATCAGAACGGTGTTGCCGACGGCCCTCCCAGTCCGCTGATCAAAAATATTTGCTCGCCGGAGTCCCTGCGCAGCCGGGGAACGGACCACTCGACGAACGGTATTCGCATGGGCATCGACGGCTGGATCTACATCGCAGTGGGTGATTTCGGTTTCCACGAAGCGGAAGACCGGTCCGGTAAAAAGATGACCATGCTGGGTGGTGGTATCGTCCGGGTACGTCCCGACGGCACCGAAATGGAGGTCTACGCCCACGGTACGCGGAACATTTATGATGTCGCCATCGATCCGTTCATGAACGTTTATACCCGCGGTAATACCAATGACGGTGGCGGTTGGAACATACGGTTTATCCACTACGTCCAAAGCGGCGAATTCGGTTACCCGAGCTACTTCAAGAACTTCACGGATGAGATCATCCCGGCCCTGGCCGATCTGGGTGGTGGCTCCGGAACCGGCAGCTATTTCATGGATGATGACCGCTGGCCGGTCCAGTACAATCACGTGCCGATGATGGCCGACTGGGGAAAAAGCCAGTTGTACATCCACCGGGTTACCATGGACGGCCCCGGATTTACCCAACAGGACGAGGAGTTTATCAAGTTATCCCAGATCACGGATGTCGACCTGGATGGTTCCGGCCGGATGTTCCTGGCCGCCTGGGATGGAGCCGGGTATAAGGGAAGTCCCGACAAAGGCTACGTGGTGAAGGTGGTACCAAAAGACTGGACCTACGAGCCGTTCCCGGACCTGCAGGCCGCTACCGCCCCCGACCTGGCCGAATTGCTGAAAGCCGGAAATTCCGTGACCCGTTTCCACGCGCAGCAGGAGTTACTGAAGCGCCCGGCCGCTGAAGCCGCCGAACTGGCCCTGGAAGTGGCCCGGGACCAGACGCAGCCGCTGTCCGTTCGGGTAGCGGGCGTGTATACCTACGCCCAGGCCGCCTGCGGCGATGGGGTAGAAGCCTTGCTGGAACTTACCAAAGAAGATAAAATGCGCGAATTTGCCCTCCGGGCGCTCACCGATAGAAAAACCTGCCTGGAGTCGGTACCCATTGATCCATTCCTCAGCGCGGTACACGATGCCAACCCTCGGGTACAGGCGGCGGCGATCGTCGGTTTGGGCCGCTTAGGCCGGCCCGAAGCCGCTGAGACTTTACTGGAAATCAGCGTACCCGCCTCCGCCAAGGCCCCACAACCGGGAACGGAAGGCCCCCACGCTACGCCCAACTCCGACATCATCCTGCCCCACCTTGCGGTACGTTCGCTGGTGGAGCTGGATGCGGTAGATGCGTCGTTGGAAGCCATTGGCAGCAATCCGAAACTAGCCCTCTGGACCCTGCGCTACCTGCACGATCCCAAAGCAGTTGACGGTTTGATCGCCGCTTATAATGACAGTGACAATGCGGAACTGAAAGATGAGATCCTGACGACCGTGTCGCGCCTCTACCACGAAGAAGCTCCCTACGACGGCAGCTGGTGGTGGAGCACCCGGCCGGATACCCACGGCCCGTACTACAAGGGGATCACCTGGGGATCTTCCGATAAGATCAAGGACTTCCTGGTCGAAACTTACGAACAGGCCGGAACGGAAAAAGCAGACTTTTTTGCCCGACTCAACGATCGCCACCGCATGGAGATCGAGGAACTGGGTACGGCTACGGTAAAAGAAGTGGCCGAAGAGACCAAGATCAACCTGGAGGCCATTAAAAACCAGAAAGGACAGGTGGGCAAATCTTCCATCGAAGACGTCATCCTGGCCATGGGAGAGATCAAGGGAGATGCCAATAAAGGCAAGGAGATCTTCACCAATCAGGGTTGTGTGGCCTGTCATAGTCTCAGCCGGAACGAGCCGATGAAAGGGCCGTTTATGGGGCAGATCGGTTCCATTATGAACCGGGACCAGATCACGGAATCTATCCTGAAACCGAACGCTTCCATCTCCCAGGGTTTTGCCACTTTCCTGATCGAGACCAATGATGAAAAATCCTACGTCGGTTTCGTAACGGCGGAGTCAGCCGATGAACTCACCATTCGGGATATCGCCGGCAAGGCTACCCAGGTGGAGAAAAGCAATATCAAAAGCCGGGAGGAACTGGAAAATTCCATGATGCCGGTCGGCCTGGCGAATGCCCTCTCGTTTGAGGAACTGGCTTCCCTGGTCAGCTTCCTGGAACAACAGAAGTAAAAAAGCTTAGAGACTGTTTGAAAACTTCTACTGCCGGAGAAAAACCCGGATTTTGGCGTCAATTGAAAGCTATTTTTCACTGCATAGCCCAGCTACGGAGTTAAAAATAGGTGCAAAGTGGCGGCAAAAGCCGCGTTTTGGAATCCAGTGAGAGGTTTTCAAACAGTCTCTTAGCTCAACTTTAGCATTTTCAATGATTGGGATTCCGTGCCCACGCAAAGCTGTGATCTAATTTTAAAACGTACTATCCTAAACCGGATGTCTTAAAATCGCTCTTTGAATTCGCCGTCTCATTATGGAGGAATGCCATTTTATCTCCAGGGCGATGCCCTTATCGATGTCAGTGGCGTAGCTGCGAAAATGTTGGTAGATCAGTAAGGGGTTTTACATCGAAGGGCGTAGTCCTGGCCATGTATTAATCTGAAATGTCCGTTTTTCTATTCTATTTGCCGGACGCAACATAAAATGCTAAAGTCGAGCTTAATATCCGCCCGGTAGTCCGTGAAGATGAAGACCACCGGGCGGATCTTCCTTTTACCGGCACCTGCCGCCAGGCCTGAAAACGAACATAGCTGCCGGAATTTCCCCGCTGATCAATAAGGTTTTCCCAAAACCAGCTTATCTCCGGAATCATCCATCTCAAACAAGTGCGGAATGCGCACATAGCGGCCGTTGATCTCTTTGTGGCTGTGCACCGACATCAGGAGTTTCCCATCAAAGGTGCGAAACAGCATGCCGTGTCCGTAATTGGGCGGTGTGATGGGCTCGGGTTCCTGTACCCAGGGGCCATCCAGCGTGCCGCTTTCGGAATAGGCCACGCCCTGCACGTAGTCACTGAATACCCAGCTGGTCCACAACATGCCCAGTTTGCTAGTTTGGGTATGGAACAACCAGGGGCCGTCCGTCACCTTGTTGGGGATAATGTTGCCGGCATCGTCCCGCTCCCGGCTCCAGGGAGAGTCGCTGGCGCGAAAGAGGACCTGCCCCGTACCGATGGTACCGCTCAGATCAGGTTTCAGTTGGATCTTTTCGATGGTGCCGTTCCAGTTTTGCAGCCATTCGTAGCAGTAGACCATGTAGGGGAGTCCGTCCTCATCCACCCAAAAGGTGCCGTCGAGTGTCGGCATCTCGGGCGGCAGATAAGTTGGGTCCTCCATCGGCAGGTAGGGCCCGTCCGGCGTATCGCTGACGAGTACATGACTGGCCCGTCGTTCGATCTCATTCCCCCGGACGGTATCGATCTTTACGTCGCGGTTGGTGAAAGTGGCGAAATAGTAATATCTATCATGATACTGGTGTAATTCGGCGGCCCAGATCATTGGTCTCGGCCCCATCCAGGATTCGGGATCCGTTTCGGCTACCCGGTAGGGGCCCGTCCATTGCCGCAGGTCTTTACTTTTCCAGAGCCATCCGCCCGTGCCGGTCATGTAGTAAGTGGCGGTTTCGGCATCAGCCAGGATACAGGGATCACTCAGCCGGATCGAGTCCAGCGGAACATTTTCTTTCAGCACCGGTCTTCGGGACTGAGAAAATGCCGGCAGGATCATACTGGCCGCGATTAAACAGCCTAAAACTTTTTTAAAGATCATTTTTCGTTGGTTATATATTTATCATTTGTTCTGAAGTGAAAATGTGCTGAGGTGTGAATGTGTGAATGTTTGAATGTGTGAATGTTGGGTTTCTAGCTTCCACTCGGTACCGGGAGTTGATCTTATGGAGGTGAAAATCCTGCCAGCCGGGTACCTATCGTATTCAAATATAACGGACTTCTTCCAGGTTCCGTAAACGATTGTGCCCGATATGTGCAGGACCGGTTAAACGAGCCGTGTTCCCTGACATTTGGCCTGGATTTCTATATCACATCGGCAACAATTATTTATATTAGCCGTAGCAAGCCGGATAAGTCCTCACGCAAACTGCGGTCCCTTGCATTTCCTGAGAAATATCATCGAATTGGTTTCCCGTTAAACAATGGATTAAACGAGCGGTCGCCCTCGTGCTTCGGCACGGTCGGCCGGTGTTTAATCACAATTTTATAGATGATGATTCAAGAACTATCCCAGAAAAATGCGCTGTCCAAACAGTTCGCCCAGGATTACCGGCACTGTTTTGCCCTCAACCGGAATAGCGCCGGCTTCAGCCAGACCAATAAAGAGCTCACGTATACCCTGGTGAGCGACCGGATGCAGGGGGCTTATGTCGAAGATATCGACGGTGAACGCTACATCGATCTGACGATGGGCTTCGGCTCCATCCTTTTCGGGCACGATTACGCTCCGGTCCGGGAAGCCATCACTGCCCAATTGCGTAACAGCTGGTCGGTCGGTCCGATCTCTCCGCTGGCCGGCGAGCTGGCACGGGAGATCTGTGCGACGACCGGTGTGGAACGGGTCGCCTTCTTCAATTCCGGTACGGAAGCGGTGATGGTGGCGATGCGCATGGCTAAAGCGATCACCAAGAAGAAATACATCGTATTTTTCAAAGGGGCTTACCACGGCACCTTCGATCCGCTGCTCACCATTCGGAACGATCCGGAAAGCAAACTGGCCCTGGAGGCCGTTCCCGGAGTAACCCAGTCTATTCTCAACGAATCCTTCCTGCTGGAGTACGGTACGGCGGCTTCTCTGGAGTTTATCCGGGCCCATCACGAAGATATCGCCGGGGTGCTGACCGAGCCGGTACAGAGCCGCAATCCGGCCCTGCAGCCCCGGGAATATCTGCGGGAATTGCGGCAGATCACCCGGGAACATAATATCGCGCTGATCTTCGATGAAGTCATTACTGGCTTCCGGATCGCGCTCGGCGGTTGCCAGGAATACTTCGGGGTACAGGCGGACATTGTTACCTACGGCAAGGTGATCGGCGGCGGGCTGCCGATCGGCATCGTTGCCGGCAAAGCCGCTTTTCTGGATTCGCTGGACGGCGGTTACTGGAAGTTCGGGGACGATTCGGCACCGCCGGTCAAAATGACCTTCGTGGCGGGTACCTTTTGCCACCATCCTCTGGCGATGGCCGCTTCCCTCAAAATCCTGGAAATACTACGGAAAGAAGACGGTCGGATCCTACGGGATCTGAACCGCACCACGGATGAATTTTGCTCCCGGATGAATACGTTTTTCCGGGCGGAGGGCCTGCGATTGGAGATCGTGCATTTCGGTTCTCTGTTTCGCTTCCTGACCCCGGGCCGGCACCGGGCGATCTATCCGCAACTTTTACTGAACGGGGTCTATATCTGGGAAGGCCGGAACTGCTTTTTGTCCACGGCCCACGATGCATCGACGCTGAACCTGTTGGAAGAAAAGATCAAACTCAGCTGCCGCCAATTGGTGGAGCAGGGCATTATCACACCAAAAAACCGGGGATAATGGAAAAGGATATTTTGTACCGTGAAGGAAACTTTCACATCCGGCGCTATTCCGGCATACCGGAAGATGCGCTCACTTTTCTGGACCGTATCGCCTGGGGTAATGAAGGCGCGGTTTACGAACATAAAAATACCGAGGAGCACATCCGGCAACTGCACCGTCCCAGCCTGATCGCTATCTACGAAGGCGAGGAGATCCGGGGAACGGCCGCCTTCTGTAATACCCCCGTTGGAGCGAACGGACGGGAATTCAACTGTTTTTACATCCGGTATTTCGCTTCGTCACCGGCCATCCGGGGGAAGGGCGTTATGAAGAATTTTTCCATCAAGGTGATGGAGCTTATCCGGGAGCGGGAAGCCGCTAAGACCGTATATTTTGCCTGCATCGAACGGGACAATCGCGGTTCCTACCGGGTGGTGGAGAGTGCCGGATATACCAATATCGGAACGATCAAGACGATGGGATTCAGCCGCTTTTTTCCCCGCCTGAGTCCGCGGGTGGATACGTTGGGATCCGTTGCCGAACGGGAAACCGTGCTGAACCTCCTGCGAAAGCATTACCGCGGGCACGCCCTGGTCCAGTTCAATGCCCTGTTCCTCAACGATGATTACTACGTGATCCGGGAGGGGGACGAAATAGTAGCGGGTTGCCAGTACCACCGTGTCCACTGGGTAGTGAACCGCATGAAAGGAATGATGGGCAAGGTGATCATGAACGTGGTGCCGCTGGTACCCCTGCTGAACCAGCTGTTCAATCCCCGGCGCTTCGAGTTCCTGGCCTTTGAGGGGATCTACTGCAAACCGGGCTACGAAGACCGCCTGCAGGAGTTGTTCGAAAGCTTACTGGCGCAGGAAGGATTAAAATCCTCCATGTTCTGGATGGGGGAGACCTGTCCGCATCGGATCGCCATTGAGCGCTACGGGAATCCCGGACTGATCCATACTTTTATCAAGGATTCGGATGTCTATATTCTAGCCGCTTTTCAGAATATGGACGAATCGGAGATCCAGCTGGTCAAGGACAGTCCGCTGTACGCTTCGGCTTTTGACTACATTTAACCGTTCAATTGAATTCATTACCACTAACCTTATGATTGACACCCAGCGGGAAAACATACAGCAATTGCTGGAAATGCTGATCCGGCCATCCGGTAATACGCCCATTCAGCACGCGCTGCTTTACTGGCAGGAGGGGAGTGTTGGTGCGCCTCTGGTCCTGACGGCCGGCAATCTGTCCCGGGAGCAGGCTATAGATGGGATCCGCCTGCGTACCGGGAGCATGACCAAACCCTTCACGGCGGCGCTGATCCTGCAGTTGGTGGAAGCCGGACGTCTGCGGCTCGGCGATGGTCTGCTCGATCTGATGGGTGAAAGTGATCGCGATCTGGTGGAGCCCCTGCTGTACATCGATGGCGTCAATTTCACTGAAGAGATCACCGTCGCGCATTTGCTGCGGCACCGCAGTGGTTTGCGGGATTATTTTTCGGATGACGAGCGTTTTGTCGAAGAACTTTTTCGGGATCCGGACCGGCAGTGGGACTGGCGATCGGTCATGGAAACCTACTACCGTTTTGAGCTCCATCGACCGGGGATCGGCCGGCCGGGAGACCTGTTTCACTACGCGGATACCAATTACCTGTTGCTGGCCCGGTTGGCGGAAGTATGTACCGGCCGCACTTATGCGGAACTGTTGACGGAACGCATCATTCTGCCCTTGGGCCTGACCAATACCTATCTCGAATTTTACCAGGAAGCCCTTACGGACCGGGAGATGGTTTATCCCCATTACGGGCCTCATTCCCTGGAAAAGGTCAATACGTCCTTTGACTGGGGCGGCGGTGGACTGGTTGCTACTCCCCGGGATCTGGATACATTTTTCCGGGCCCTACTGGCGGGGAAATTATTCCAGGATAAAAGTACACTGGAGTACCTGCCCGGCTTCCGGGACATGCCGACCGCCGACAGCGACCGTCGGGCAATTTACGGCCTGGGCCTGCAGCAAAAGCAATTCGGCGATCTGCAAATGATCGGTCACAACAGTGCCTACGGGGCGATGTATTATTATGCGCCGGAGCGGGATCTTAGCATTTTTCTGAGCGTCAATCAGGCCGCCGCCATGCATAAAGCGGAGTGGTTACTGGACCGGGTAATGAAGACCTACCTGGCCGGATAGGCAAATAAATGCGCTGCCATTGCTACTCCCTTTGCATTTACGGGCTGGATTCGGCTACCGTGGCGGCAAAGGCTACCCGGTTCCTGACCGCAATGAATAGGAGGACGAATTTCTGCAAAAGTTGCGGGCAGCCGTCCTGCCGGAACTGGATAATGCCGAACTGACCATTTCGGAAATTGCCTGCGAGGTGTGTTTTTCCGATCGAAACTACTTTTCCAAGACTTTTCACGATGCTTACGGGTAGTCTCCCGGTGATATGAGAAAGGTGTTGTAAACCAGTTGATTAGCAATTATTGAACAACTCAATGATCAATAATTGCTACATTTTTTTCCTTTCTGAAATATATCTCCGGCTATTTGAAAAATGAGTGAAGCAGATCCTGCTGCAATCAGCCGACCTTGCTGATGCATTTCGCACTTATGTGCCTCCCCAGCCTATTCATCGATTTCTTTCACTTAAAATTCAATAATCATGAAAATTCCTCATTCTTTCACCATTGTCTTTTTCACCATTACTCCCTTTTTCCTCACGGCCCAATCCATGGTTGGCGACTGGACCTACAGTGGCCCCGGACCGGATGGCGAGGAATTGATCAACACCATGAGCATGAAGGAAGACGGTTCCCTATCCGTCGACTTCGGAAGCGACGGCCAGATCGAAGTGGTGGCCTCCTACACGATCGAAGGCAAACAGATCACCATCAATGACGTTTCGGAGCAGAGCCCCTGCCACGGAAAAGCGGGCGTGTACGAATTTGCGCTGGATGGAGATAACGTAACCATCACCCTGGTTGAAGATGCCTGTGAATTGAGACGCCGCGAGCGGCCCTGGGTATTGACCCGGAAGAAATGATCCAGCCGGGGAAACCAGAACGGATATCTTCAGTCTCACGTCCGCTAATAGCTACGAATCCGGTATTTTGCCAATGTGCTTTTGGGCTGGAAGCACTGGGGCAAAGAAGTACGAGCACATGGGAAGCGGCGACCACCGGTAGCACCATTCGGTATTTAATCTGTGGGACAATTCGACTTTTTTTGAGCTACACCCAATGCAAATCAGTTGGGGATGTTTCCAAACCAATTTTACGTCAGTATATTGGGACGAAAAGTAATTTGTAGGTAAATCCCCTAACGGCCAATGGACAATCAAGGCGAACAAATCCGATCCCTGTTTTCCCGGGATCACGATACGGTATTTCCCAAACTCGGTGTTTTTCTGGGTGGACCTACTCCTCCGGACGGAGCCATGCAAACTGGATGGCGCCGAAAAATTGTAGCTGAATTACAACAGGACAGCCGCCTGGATCCCAGTATGATCGTGGTGTCACCGGAACCCAAAACCGGGTTTTGGAGTGAAATTGATAATCTGGATCCCCAAAACGAACTGGAAGTCGTACGGGATAAACAAATGCCCTGGGAGCTGCAGTACCTGCAACTGTGCGATATCACGGCCTTCTGGCTGCCGACCTACTGGAAACCGGAAGAAGCGGGCGTGTTCGCACCAAATATCGGACCGACCAGCCGGTGGGAATTCGGCTACTTTTTTCAGGAATACCTCAAAAACCCGGCCCGACGAGATTTCATCATCGGCAGTCCGGAGGATGCCGAAAGTGTGAAGTGGGCGAAAAAGATCACCGATATCCACGGGGTCAAATGGCACTTTTTGCCGAAATCGGATAAACCAAAATTGGTAGCGGATTCGTTTATCGAAGAGATCGCGGAAACGCTGCTCCGCAACAAGTGGCGCTATTGATTCCGCTTATTAGTCATTTATTCCTACCATGAGATTTGCCCATACCAACATCATCAGTAAGAACTGGCGCGACCTGGTCGCTTTCTACGTAGATACTTTTGAGTGCCGGGTCGTTCCCCCCGTTAGAAACCAGTCGGGTGAGTGGCTAGATAAAGGCACCGGACTGCAAAATGCCCACCTGGAAGGCGCGCACCTGTTGCTGCCGGGCTACGGAGAAAAGGGGCCGACCCTGGAAATTTATCAATACACCAGAATCGAAGAACAGGAGCCGATAGCTCCAAATCATCGAGGATTCGGCCACATCGCCTTCGAGGTAGCATCCGTGGAATTGATCCTAAAAAAGCTGGAACAGCATGGAGGCAGTCGCCAGGGAGAAGTGACCAAAAGGATCATTGCGGGTGTGGGGGAGATCACTTTTGTCTACGCACGGGATCCGGAGGGGAATTTGATCGAACTCCAGAGTTGGCAGTATGAGGAAGCGGCGGAATAAAAATTGTTTTTGCGGAAAGCTGTTTATCGCCAGTATAAATACCATTTCATGACACCAACAGAGCTGATCCTTTTAAATTTCACGGAAGTGCGGAGAAGAAGCTTGCTACTATGGGAAGGGCTGCCGGAAACCGCTTACTCCTGGAAACCCGATCCGGAAGCCATGTCGGCGCTCGAACTGATCCGGCACGTACTGGCGGCTGATCACGGTTGGAACGTCATCATCAATAATCATGGAGACATGACGGGCTACCAATCGCCCTGGGCGGTCCGCCCGTACACCGATCTGGCGGACGAACTGGCATTTGCCGAACCCTATCGCCGGGAATTCCTTGACAGTGTCCGCCAATTTTCGGCCGCAGAACTGGAGCAGTCGGAAATCGTTCATCCGGGGAACGAGGAGGTCAGAAAACTGGGCGATTACCTGTTGCGGATCGCCTACCACGAGTCCGTTCACGCCGGGCAGTTCCTGTCCTATCTGCGGGCTATGGACTCCGTCCGGCCGTTTATTTGGGATTGATCGGGTATTGCGGTTCCGTCCAGGCAAAGATGCCTTCTGTTTTGTGAGCTATCCGGGCCGTTACTTACCAGCCGGATGTATGTTAAGGAAAAGGGTACGCAGACCGCTATCCGAAAAACTGCGTTTTGGGATTAGAAATTGAACCCGAAATCATGAAGCGCTCCTTCTGTCTCTTACTCTGCTCACTCATCAGTCCACTGCTTTGGTCCCAGAACGAACTGGATCGACACATCGAATTTGGGGTAGACCTCAGCTGCATCATTATCCGGGCTGCCGGCGGCGACCGGCCCTACTGGGAACTCGATCTCGTCTACCGGGAATCCCAGGGCGGGAAGGACCTGCGTTTTCGCCTGAATGTCAATAAATACAACTGGTTCGGTTTTCAAACGGTTGACCAAAAACTGGTAGAAGATAAGCAACCCGTAAGTGTATCGTATTTTCAGACGGAATACTTTCCAAAAGTCAGCTATCTGGCGGGGATCGGTCTGACAAAATATTTACAGAACAACGACCTTCCGGTGTACTACGGTATCGACGGCAACTTCGGCATCGGCCGGGGCGGCACTGTCACCAGTCGCCGTACCGTCATGCTGGAATCGGAGGAGATCAGCATTGTCGACTCCCGATCAGCTAATCTGGCCATCGTGGGGCTCAGTCCGGTACTCGGACTGAAAAAAGCATTTTCCGACAAATTATTGCTGGGTATTGAATTCAGTATTCCCGTAAATTTGGTATTGGGTAAACTGGATTATCAAAATGAGGCCGGGGAGTTGTTTACCCGGTCGGCCAACCGCCTGGATTTCAGAATGGATAAACTGCTGAATGACATTGTCATACTGGTAAGATTTTAGGCAATCGAAAACCAGATCTACCAAACGGACTGAGATATGCCGAACAAACGAAGGAAATATACCGCCGCGGAAATCCTGTCGATCTTTCGGATACAACACCGACTGGCCGCTCCGCTGGACCCGGAAGCGGATCCCACGGCAGTCATCCGGGCCGATATGAGCGTCCGGGAATGGCGGTGGGCTATGGATCTGCTTCCCTGGCGAAAACTCTATCCCTACCTCAATGCGGAATTCCGGATCGATCTGCCGGCAACGGAGTGGAAAGCGGTACTCGAACCCGCCCGCTGGAAAAAGTTATGGGACGTCTGTTGCCTGATCGCCCGGCACGCCACCCTCGAAATACCCGGCCCCGTTAAATTGCTGGGCCGGGAGTGCCTGAGCGCCGGCACTTTCCGGACCTTAAAACGGAATTTGCAGGTAAAGGGTGTTGATGTGTCCAGGCTCAGGCCCTCCTCCAAATTCGGGCTCTACCTGGCCCGCCACTATGCGCCCGTCCTGGAGGAAGTAACGCTGACCGGTCTGGACCCGATCGACCGGATCGTCCAGACCCGCAGGAAAAAAGGGTTCTGGCATGCGATCAATATTTTCGATCCCGATCGTTATGAACTCAGTACCGGAGATGTAGTCACCTTCAGGGATCTGGTTGGAAAAATGGTAAGGATGAGCGCTATACAAAACTGGGCACTTCCCGCAGACCTGGAATCCATCCTCGAAATGGAAGGATACTGGGAAGATGATACCTTTGCACCCATTCGGATCACGGTCGAAGCGATCGAATACCAGGGTAAGGATCTTATTTCCTATCAGGCGGAGTTCGCCCCACCGGATACCGGTGCAGAAATTGATGGAGACGACTGGGAAGCAATTTTCTACCTGTACCTGCAGGAAACGGAGCCGGCCCTGGTGAATGGAATTCGCGGTGATTCCGAAAGCGAGACCTGTGTACTCTGGACGAGCGATGCTGACGTCTTCCGAAAGATGCTGGCTCGTCTGGTCGAACTATTGGCGAAACCCGAGGAGGTGAAAAGGTTACGGGGCAGGCTGGATTAATGCCGGCTGGTACTACAACCGGCTCTTTATTGCCTGCGGACCAATGACCCGCTTATTTCAAACGGCTGCCAGAACTATTTTGCCGCCGCAAACGGTTATAGGGGTTTCAGGACCACTCCTTAAATCAATCGTATGAACTTTCTGCAAAGGACTGCACTGGCCGCCAGATCGCTGAAAGGAGTTTCCATTGGAGATGCTTTCGGAGAAAGCTTCTTTGGCGAAACCGATGCAATACTGAGCCAAATCCAGCAGCGGCGCCTACCGCCCACCCGGTGGGAGTTCACGGATGATACGGTCATGGCCATTGCTGTATTTGAACAACTCGAAGCATGCGGGGAGATCGATCAGGACCAGTTGGCCCGGCAGTTTGCCATCAATCACGATAAGGATGTCAATCGCGGCTACGGGGCTACGGCCAGAAGGATCTTGCGGGAGATCGGTGCCGGAGGCGACTGGCGGGCTATCGCCCAGAACGTATTTTCGGGCATGGGGTCTATGGGCAACGGAGCTTCGATGCGGGTTAGTCCCATCGGCGCTTTTCACTTCGATGATCTCGAGCGGGTCCGCACCCTGGCCATCCGGTCCGCGGAAGTCACTCATACCCACGTCGAAGGCATCAGCGGGGCCATTGCTGTGGCCGTCGCAACTGCCTTAGCCACTCAAATTAAAATGAATGGAAGGTCGATTACTCCGGAAGCCTTCATCGAAACGGTGGCCGGCATGCTGCCGGATTCCGATACGCGGGCGAAGATCAGGAAATCAATGGCCATTCCTCCCGATTATCATATCGAAACAGTAAAAACAATTCTGGGAAACGGCAGCCAGATCACGGCTCCGGATACGGTTCCCTTTGCGATATGGTGTGCGGCGCATCATCTGAACGATTTTGCGGCGGCGCTTTGGCGGGCCGTTGCGGCGCTGGGCGACCGGGACACTATTGGTGCGATAGTTGGCGGCATCACCATTATGTCATCAGCGGAGGCAAACGTTCCGGCGGCGTGGGTGGATGCCGTCGAGGATGTTGAGACAAGTGCATTCCGAACCGGTATGAAGCAAAACATAAACGATGATCCCTAAAAATAAATTCACCGATGGAGAGAGCAGCATTAATCGGTCTGGTCCGTCTGATCATGGACGGCGGAGATAAGACGGATGAGGAGGTTGATCTCCTGCTTGAGCAGCTACAGCAAAATGTGCCCTATCCGGCTGTTGCGGACCTCATCTATTACGAAGATCTAAGCGCCGAAGCAATCGTTGATAGGGCGTTAAATTACGAGCCTCCAAAACTCGGGATATGAAATTGAATTTACTCGTCATCCGCACCGAAATTCCCGAAAAACTGAAAATGCAGTATGAATTGCTGGGGTTTCAGTTCGAGTACCATCGTCATGGCAACGGCCCCCTCCATTTTGCGGCTGAGAAAGACGACTTTGTCTTTGAGATCTATCCGCTGGCCCGCTCTATGGTAAAAGCGGACGCCTCGCTGCGGCTTGGGTTCACCGTGGAAGATCTGGACGGAACCCTGGCTAATGTCGATGGTTCCGATTGGAAAATGGTGACCGGAATAAAAGAGACGGAGTGGGGGAGACTGGCCGTCCTACAGGATACAGATGGCCGCAAGGTGGAGTTAAAAAAGGGTTGATCACAAAAACGTCTACCGACCACCATCCGTCAACCGTCAACCATCCGTCAACCGTCCACCATCAAACAATCAAACCATCCAAATTCATGAAACACAGATCCTGGATCAAAAATTACGAAAGAAATTTTGAGCAACTGGCCAAAGAGATCGGCGATCTCCGATATGATACTTTGGCAGAGTTCCTCAGGCTGCTGTCACAAAAGATAGAGCAGGACGGGCAGCAAGACCGGAGCCGCGGCCGGACCCAGCTCGCCGATAGCCTCCAACGAGCCGCAGCAAATCTGGAGGAAAGCGCCGAAAGTATCGAACTGGCCTGGCGTATTTCGGAACCCTTCATGTACCCACCGGATATCATCCAAAAGATCCGGCAGGAATTCGTTGATCGGGAAAAGGTGCGGGAAGCGCTGAAACTGATCTCTGCCTATAGCCTGTATTGGGACGGAGCAGAGAGCTTTCGTTTGGTCAGATGTCTGCTGCACGGAACGCATGGGAATCTGCAGCAACTTCGGAAGAATATCGATCTGGCTCGTATGGACTGGCGGGACCTGATCATTCAGGCGGAATACGAAGGAGGGACGCAACAATTAAGAAACTACAATCATCCTTTTGGAGAAGCGGAAATGCTACCGGACGATCCGATCTGAAACGTCATCCTGTCGGCCCGGTGGTAATCAGCAATGTATGATTTGTGTATTTATTTGATCAGAATGTATCCGCTGTGCTCATTCGGAATAATTAATTTCACACCTTTATATTTGCAGAATAAAATAAAGGGGAAACGTTGATTCTCCATATTGAAACTGCTTTTTGTTGAAAACGGTAACTATCTGGACCAGCGAGCACGCCTTTCGGTAAAACTGCCGGCACGGTGTTCATCATACCTAGCAGCAAACCAACAGACAGAACCGGGAAGATCGACCCGTCGCGCGTCCTGTCGCAATTCCAGCCAATAACCAATTATCCGGATCGGACCTATCGCCCACGGGAGCATTTGGACAATTATTTCTCCTCTGGTACGGGCAAGACCATACAACCTTTAATATCAAAATTATGAAAACCAACAGAAGAAATTTCCTGCAGACCATGGGTGCCGGTGCGGCCGGCGTCGGCCTTACTTCCGGGGTATCCCTGGCGGCCTATTCGAAACCGGAGGATCAGGACGTCAACGGCGACGAACAGATCCTCTTCGTCGGTGATGATATCGCCATTGCCCAAACGGTTTACGGTAAAGTCCAGGGCCTGATACTGCGCGGGATCTACCAGTTTCGCGGCATTCCCTACGGGGCGGATACCAGTGGGAAAAACCGCTTTATGCCTCCCGAGAAGCCCGAATCCTGGGACGATGTGCGGCCGGCGGTCTGGTGGGGGAATACGGCCCCGCAGATCATGGACAATCGCTACGGGAACGTCTGGGCCTCCTTTGCCGATCACTGGAATTACGACGACGTAAGTGAAGACTGCCTCAAACTGAACGTATGGACGCCGTCCATCGACGATAAAAAGAAGCGCCCGGTCATGGTCTGGCTGCACGGTGGCGGATACACCAACGGGAACGGGATCGAACAGGAAGGTTACAAAGGCGAGAACCTGAGTCGGAAAGGAGATATCGTTTTTGTATCCATTAACCACCGACTGGGACCGATCGGATTTTCGGATCTCTCCGGAGTCGGCGGAAAGAAATACCAGCATTCCGGAAACGTCGGCGCGCTCGATATGGTAGCGGCTCTGGAATGGGTCAAAGAGAATATCGCCAATTTCGGTGGGGATCCCGCTAATGTGACCATTATGGGGCAATCCGGTGGTGGTGCGAAGGTTTGCACCCTGGCGGCGATGCCCAAAGCGTCCGGCCTTTTCCACAAAGCGGTGCCGCTGAGCGGCTCTTCTACCAGTGCTACGGATCAGGAGACTTCCCAAAAACTGGGCGAATACATTCTGGAGGAAGCCGGCCTGAAACCGGGAGAGATCGACCAACTCCAGGAAATGCCGTGGAAGGATTATTTGCTGCTGGCCAACAAAGCCAGTGCTCGTTACCGGGAGGAGAACCCCGGCGGCGGACGACGCGGCGGTTTCGCTCCGGTGGCCGACGGCATCAATATTCCGAAAGGCACTTATTTCTCTGATCCCGACGGTGTTTCTTCGAATGTACCGATGCTCATCTGCAGCACCTTCCACGAATGGGGGATGTCGCGGACAGATCCGGAATTGGAAAAGATCACAGCCGGTAAAGCCAAGGAAGTACTTCGGGAACGCGCCGGATTCCGCGGCGGACTGGGCGACAAAGCGCCGGAAGTCTACGATGCTTACGCCAAGGCATTCCCCGGAGCCAAACCCATCGAGATCATGTGTCTGGTAGCCAGTAACCGCAAGGGCGTGGTGCAGACCGCGACGGCCAAATCGGTGCAGAAAGCGCCGGTATACGTAGCCTGGTTCGGCTGGGAGCCGCCGCTGTTCAACAACCGGATGCGGGCTTTCCACTGTCTGGATATCTGTTTCTGGTTTTACAATACCGATCTGATGCTGACCCATACCGGAGGAGGAAAACGCCCCCGTATGCTGTCGGAAAAGATGTCGGATGCCTTACTCCAGTTCATGAAGACCGGAGATCCCAACGTGAAGAGCCTGCCCCAATGGCCGGCATTTACGGCGGCTAAGGGCGAGGTGATGGTTCTGGACGATCAGTGCGAACTGCATAATGATCCGGACCGGGAAGCCCGGGAGATGCTGCCCTGATCTTAAAAGATTGATACAAATTGTATTTTAACCAAGCAAGTTGATCTGATGCAAAGTGGTTTGATCCTGACCGTGGTTGACACGTCAGGAATCAAACTGCTTTGCTCAGTAAAGCAGACAATTGTTCCGCAGCCAGAGTAATAGACTGCGGTAAACCAGCAAAAAACGACAACCAACGCAACATGAAAAAACGGTCTCTGCTCCTTTTCTCCACGTTCCTGCTTTGCCTACCGGCCATTTTCTCCCAGGAAGTCATTCCGCTTTACGACGGCATACCGCCCGGTTCGGAAAACTGGGACTGGAGTGAGCAGATCAGTACCAAAAATGCCTTCAACACCGAGGTCGTGTACAATGTGGTGCAACCCACGCTGACGGCTTATCTGCCGCCCTATTATCTGGCTACCGGTACGGCGGTGATCGTAGCTCCCGGTGGGGCTTTCCATACCCTGAGTATCAACAGTGAGGGGAAAGACGTCGCCAAATGGCTGAACAGTAAAGGGATCGCCGCTTTCGTGCTGAAATACCGGGTGGCGCGCAGCTACACCGATGATCCCGTACGGGAACTGATGGGCAAAATGGGCGATTTTGCAAAGCTGGATGCCGAAAATGCGCCCATCATTCCGCTGGCTATGGCGGATGGTCTGGCGGCCGTTCAATACGTGCGCGATCATGCCGAAGCGCTCGAAGTAGACCCCGCCAAGATCGGCTTTATGGGCTTTTCGGCCGGAGGTACGCTCGCCATGTCCGTGATGTATAATGCTACCGATAGTAACCGGCCCAATTTCATAGCGCCTTTTTACGCCTACGAACCGGCGATCATTAGTGACCAGTTACCCCCGGAAAAAACGCCCATCTTCGTGGCGGCCGCCAGCGATGACCAATTGGGAATGGTACCCTACAGCCTGAACATTTACGAAAAATGGTTCGACGCCGGACATCCGGCCGAACTGCACCTCTTCGAAAAAGGCGGACACGGTTTCGGCATGCGCCGGCAGAACCTGCCTACCGACAAATGGCCGGACCGGTTTTGGGACTGGCTGAAGTTACACGGCTACAACAAAAAGCTCTATCCCAGCAAATACGAAAAACTCTACGGCGAAGAAGCGGTCGAAATGGGGCAGTTGCAGGAAGGAGAACGCTTTCGTCGCGATTTCGGCAACCTGGAACGTTACCAGGCGGATAATCGGGCTTTACCACCTCCGGCCGAAGGTGAACAACGGGTCGTTTTTCTCGGCAATTCGATTACCGAAGGCTGGGTGCGTGCGGATTCTGCCTTTTTTCAGGATAATAATTACGTCGGTCGCGGTATTGGTGGCCAAACCTCCGCTCAGCTTTTATTGCGTTTCCAGCAGGATGTGGTAGCGCTGCAACCGGAAGCGGTGCTCCTTCATATCGGTACCAATGATGTAGCCGAAAATACGGGCCCCTACGATCCGGATTTTACCATGGGCAATATCCGGTCCATGGTAGAAATTGCCCGGGCGAACGGGATCAAAGTGCTGCTGGCGTCGGTACTGCCCGCTACCAGGTTCGAATGGCGGCGGGAACTGGGCGATCGCTCCGAAATGATCGTCGATCTGAATCGGCGCATCAAAGCTTTTGCCGCAGAGCACGATATCCCTTATGTCGATTACCACACCGCTACCAAAAATAAAGAGAACGGAATGGACCCCGAACTGGCGGCAGACGGCGTCCATCCGACCCTGAAAGGATACCGGATCATGGAACGACTGGCTCGGCAGGCGATCCGCGATCTGCTGCGGCAGTGATCTGCGGTCTAAGCGTTGGTCGCTGCAAGCTTATTCAAACTTCAGATGCTCCGTGAAAAAAGGCAGTGTTTTGGTCCGGATGCGTTCGGCGATCCGATTGAGGTGATCGCCTTCGTAACTTTCGTAAAAGTGGGGGATATCGTAAGCTTCCAGCAGCTCGTGGAGCTTTTTGGTGGCGCCGCTGATCCCCCGGTCCTGCAGCCCGGCGTCCATGCCGATCGCCTTGAGCCGTTTCAGATTGTGAATGTACTGATCGATGGTGTACAAGGTCCGGTTGGCGGAGAATTTGGCAGCGATTTCCGGACGCACCTCACCCTCGGCGAAGGGCAGATCCAGATAAAAAGGAGGTTTGCCCGGATTGGGTGCCCAGGCTGCTGCCGATGCCAGCGTGGCAATCACGCCGAAACCGACACTTTCCAATTGATCGACGGCGGTAACTGCTTCTACGCTTTGCATAAATTCGGTATTGGTATTCGGCGTCGCGCCTTCCATACAGCAGGGACTCAGCAGGTATATCGCCGACCATACCTCGGGGTATTTCATGCCGAGCCGGATGGTGCCGTAGCCCCCCATGGAGTGCCCGGCCAGTCCGCGGGAAGCGGTATTCGGCAGGGTGCGGTAATGCTCATCGATATAATTTACCAGTTCTTTGGCCACAAAGGTCTCCCAATCCCCGATGGTGGGGGAACTCGAATACATACTTCCCCGAAAGCGGTTATAGGCGTTGGGCATCACCACGATCATTTCCCGGGTCTTTTCCTCCGCCAGCGCGGCGTCGAGTACTTCGTGCAGGTTGATCCAGTGGTCTTCCCAGCCGAACCACTGACTATCGGAATCCGTAAATCCGTGCAGCATGTAAAGGACAGGGTAGCGGCGTTCGGGCTCCGACTGGTAGGAGGGAGGCAGGTACACGGTGACATCCCGCTCGGCCGGGTCCTGCACAAGGTTTCCTTCGATGGCCTGACTGTAGACCTTGATCCGTTCTTTCGTTCCCTGGGGAGCCTGGGCACAGGATATGGAGACCGCCAGTAAGTACACGCAAAATAGTACGGTTCTTTTCATGATCATTTAATTTTTAGGGCGCTCGAAAGCGCTTGTTTTTTACGGTTGCCACACCGGATGTTTACCGATGACAATTGCCTTTTGGGAATAGGAATTTTTTCTAAAATAAAAGGTACGGATTTATCCGGATCGAAAAAGTTCCCGGAGGATAAAACCCCAGACCCTGGTCCCTAAATGTAGTCTTTCAGGTTGTACCGAATGCCGTTCGGCCCCAAAAGTCCGTTACTTGCCGGAATGTTGATCAGCGTATAGAACCCACCGCCTGGAGATTTGTTGGGATGAAAACTAACAACACCAACTATGGACCACAAAACAAGCGCCTACGCACTGGCGCGGCTGCCGATGGGTTTTAGCTTTTTCGGTCATGGCCTCGTTCGCATTCCCAAACTGGCGACTTTTGCCCAGGGTATGGCCGATTCCTTTCAGGGTACCCTGCTTCCCGAAGGTTTTGTATTGGCCTTTGCCTACATTCTGCCCATCATAGAACTGATCCTGGGGATCATGCTATTGCTCGGGATTGCCATGCGACAGTCCGCTGTGGCGGGCGTATTTTTGATCTGTATACTGATCTTCGGCTCCAGCCTGCAGGAAAACTGGTCGGCAGTAGCTACTCAGTTATTTTACGGGCTGTATTTCGCTATTCTCTATCTCTTTGCGGAGCACAACGGATACGCACTTATGACCGCTCGCCGGAATTGATTACCGCCGAATTTCCACCGAACAAAACCACATGTACTATGAAACTCACCATCACTTTTGCACTCAGTATTCTTTTGGTATTACCCGTTCTTTTACCGGCTCAGGACATAGCAACCATTCAGGCCCAGGAAGACCTTTATTTCGTCGGAGACCGCACTTACTCCTGTTTTTACGTAACGGATGCGGGCGTGATCGTCATTGATCCGCTCGATTCCGTTCGCGCTACGGCCACCCTGGCGGCTATTCGTAAGGTGACCGATCAGCCGGTGAAATACGTTTTTTACAGTCATAATCACTGGGATCACATCAGCGGTGGCCGGGTATTTGCGGAAGATGGCCCGCAGTTCATCAGTCACCGGGAAGCGAAAGAGCACATCACGCCCCATCCGGACGTGGTAACACCGGACAGTACCTGGAGCGGCGACCGGACCACCTTCCGGCTGGGCGGGAAGGAGCTGGAACTTTATTACTACGGGCGAAACCACGGTAACGGGATGACGGTTTTTCGCTTTCCGGCATATCGCGCCATTTTTGTGATCGACCTGGTGGTGCCGGACCGCGTGCTCTACGCTTATTTGCCCGATGCGTCTCCCCGGAATTGGGTGGAGGACCTGGAGGAGATCCAGCAGTTGGATTTCGATACCGTCTACATGGCCCACCTCCGGGCGATCGGCGACCGAAAGGATATCGATCTGATGCAGGCTTATTTCGCCGACCTCTACGCAGCCGTGGAGGAGGCCCTCGCAAACGGGACGCCATTCTTTGAGATCCCGACCACCGTTAAACTACCCCAATATGAACATCTTAAAAACTACGAAGCCTGGTTGCCCATGAACGTCTGGCGGATCCTGATGGAAAAATCGATCGGTAAATGATAGGATGGAAATGGATAAATCCATATCTTGATTGGGTCAAATTTCAAATTTAAGTACATGAAACGCAAGAACGTATCTCTCTGGTTGCTCACGTCAGCAATCCTCTTCTCCAGTTGTGCAAGTATTGTTAGTAAAGGAGTCTATCCGATCAGTATTAACAGTACCCCTTCCGGCGCCAACATTTCCGTGATAACTTCCGACGGCACGGAGCTTTACAAAGGCAATACGCCGGCCGTCGTGAATCTCAAAGCCGGCGAAGGCTTCTTTAAACGGGCTACCTACCAGGTGAAATTCAGTAAAGCCGGTTACGACGAAAGGATCGTTCCCATCAATTTTAAGGTGGACGGCTGGTACTGGGGCAACATCATTTTTGGCGGTGCGATCGGCATGTTAATCGTCGATCCCGCGACCGGAGCAATGTACAAACTGGAAACGGAATACCTGAACGAAACCCTCACCCAGACGGGAACCACCCAAAACGAGCAGGAACTCAAGATCTACGGACTGGACGACATTCCGGCCGAATGGAAAGAACATCTGGTCCGAATGAGTAAGTAAGTGCAAATGGGCTGCCCGACGATTGGGTCGCCCCGGAAGCCCGCTTTTTCTTTACAACATTTGGTAAGCGCTCCTTTCCATCCGCCGCCGGTGGATGGATGGCCGCTTATTGTCAGGACCCATCCTGGCGGTTGGAGCGTTGGGGTACAGATGCAGAACTGCAATCCATTTGGAAAAAATGGAGAAATGTCGCCGATAAACGGATTGCGGAAAATATAGCGGTAGATTTTTCGGTTAATGATTTATTTTTGCGGCCAGTACGCTGTAACAGAAGCATAAATTACGCGTACCAGGAGAGAAGAACGACAAGCCCCTTTCTTGAAAATAAGATATCAATGACCAAGGAGAACAGCAGTAGTGAGTCCTACGCAAAGGTGGAAGAGATTGTAAATTGGACCTTACCCGGATTGACGATGTATTACCGGGATACCGATCTGCCGCAGCAGAGCCTGGCTAAGTACGAGTTAAATCAGATATTTCGCTCCCAGACTTTTGTCGATGTTTCCAGCTATGCCGGCAAACCGGCCGCCAACTGCCGCTATGTAATCGCTTCCAGCAAGGCTGCCCCCATTTATCAGGTGAATCCGGGCACGGAAAAATGGGGCTTTCACGTCATCAACTGCAACAGCTACTTTAAGGTACTGGATATTTACCAGCGGGAAGGGGTCACGCAGATCTTTTTGCTCCATATTCCCTACGCGGGCCTAGATTTTTTCCGGCAGAGCGTCCTCAAACTGGACGGACAGAATATTGAAGAACAGATCATCGAAAGAGCGAGACTGAGTCTCGACGAGAAACTGCAGGCGGAGGTCCCGCCGGCCCTACAGGAAAAGCAGTGGCTGGAAAGAACCAACTTCCCAGTCGGATTGGATCTGAAACACGAATTCTTCAGTCTGGAACCCAATGCTCCCTTGATGCCGGTAATGGTTCCCCTGCACAATGCGATCAAAAAAATGACCCAGGACCTGACGGGCCTCAACGAGCCGCCCCTGCCGGAAAAGCGGAATGGCGGCCGAAAGTCCGGCGGTAAAAAAGGAGGTTTCTGGTCCGATCTTTTCGGCCGTTGAAGCCGGTGGCGGCTAATACCACGATCAGAGAATAATAACAGGTATGAACGAAGGACGTTTAAACGAGGCAGTTTCCCTATTTCTGGACGATCTCGATCACCCGCTGCGGGCCGAGATCGAATTGTTGCGCCGGGAGCTATTAGCCGCCAACAACGAACTTACGGAAAACATCAAGTGGAATGCGCCCAATTACGAGTACGCCGGAGCGGACCGCATCACCATGCGGATCAACCCTCCCCGGAAGCTGCAACTGATCTTCCACTGCGGGGCCAAGGTGAAAGAACAACCTTCGGAAAGGCTCATCAGCGATCCCACGGGATTGCTGGACTGGAAAGATAAGCTGCGGGCCGTTGCGACCTTTAACGAGCGCGCAGAGATCGAAGAGCAGCGGACGGCCCTGAAGACTTTGGTCAACGACTGGATAACGGCTGCTTTGAACCTCTAACACGACCAGATATGGTGCTCTGTTGCCGACCTGTCAAACGCTTCCTATTGGTAAAAGTGAAATGGAAAAGATGAAGTATCCCGAAGCCCGCATAGAAGAACTGCAGGCTAAACAACTGATCGGGAAGTCCCTGAAAATGAGTTTTGCGGAGAACCGGACGGGGGAGCTGTGGGCTTCCTTCCTGCCCCGGAGAAACGAGATCACCCGGGCGGTGTCCGGTGAGCTGTTTTCGTTGCAGATCTACAGCCCCGGTCATTTTCGGGATTTTGATCCTACACGGAATTTTGAGAAGTGGGCCCTGGTGGAAGTGACCGACTTCGCTGCGGTCCCCGAAGGACTGCAAACCTTTACCCTGCCCGGCGGCAGTTATGCGGTATTCAATTACCGGGGGCGGAGCGGGGACGGCCGAATTTTCCAGTATATTTTTACCGAGTGGCTGCCGGCTTCCGGTTACCAACTGGATGATCGCCCCCATTTTGAGGTGCTGGGCGCGCGGTACAAAAACGACGATCCCGACTCGGAAGAGCAGATCTGGATACCCATCCGCCCGGTATAAAATGCGGCCCTTATCGCCGGAAAAATGCCGGCGATCGCTACTATTGGAGGCGAAAAAAGGCAAGCCGCCGGACCTCCATCTATCTTTTAAGCCTAATTGTATTATATCTAGACATAAACCATTATTTTGCCAAACGAAATTATGGTAACCCGGGAGTCATGCGAAATTATGCATGGTTTTCGCAAAAGAAGATTACAGTCCAATGCTTAAAATGATTACAAAAAGATCAGAATTTTTCCATTTGGGAGGCATCGGCTCCCTGGCGTTTGCGCTGGTTGTGGTGCTGCTCCAATGGTCCTGTCAGGGTACGAAAGAACCGATGGACCATAACCTGCCACCGGAGGAAAACCGTTTTACCACCACGGTGATCTCCGAACCCGGCGCTCTGGATGAGCCCATGGCCTTTACCTTCCTGAATGACGAGGAGATGTTGATCGTAGAAAGAAAGGGTGGCGTAAAATCCTTCAACGTAGTTGGCCGCGAAATGAAAACGGTTGGTAACGTGCCGGTCAACACCAAGTACACCAATAAGGAAGGGCAAACCCGCGAAGCCGAAGAAGGGCTGATGGGGGTAGTGGCCCACCCGGATTTTGCCGAAAATAACTGGGTCTTTATGCTGTACGCCGATCCGGACGAACCGAAGCACGTGCTGGCCCGCTGGGAATACCGGGACGGTTCGCTGCAGGACGCCACTAAAAAGATCGTACTGGAATACCCCGCCCAGCGGGAAGTTTGCTGCCACACCGGCGGCGGTATGGTGTTCGATAAGAACGGAAACCTTTACCTGACCACAGGCAACAATACGGCCAACCCGCCTTCGGGAACTTCCAATCTGGACGAAAGACCCGGATTTGAAAATGCGGATGACCAGCGTACGGCGGGTAACACCAATGACCTGCGGGGTAAGATCCTGCGTATCCATCCGGAGGATGACGGTACGTATACCATTCCGGAAGGGAACCTCTTCGCGGAAGGAACGCCCAAAACGCGGGCCGAGATCTACACCATGGGGCACCGCAATCCGTGGCGGGTTTCCATTGACAGTGAGACCGGCTACATTTACTGGGGTGAAGTGGGCCCGGATGCTTCCGAAGATACGGAGCGCGGACCACGCGGTTACGATGAGTTCAACCAGGCCAAAGGACCCGGGTTCTTCGGCTGGCCGTATTTCATCGGCGATAACATCCCTTATACGGATTATGATTTCACTACCGATTCGGTCGGTCCGGCTTTCGATGTAGCCCAACCGATCAACGATTCGCCGAACAATACCGGGATGACGGAACTGCCGACGCCAACGAAAGCTTTCATCTGGTATCCTTATACCTACTCCGAGGAATTCCCGAAAATGGGGAGCGCTGGGCGGAGTGCTACCGGTGGGCCGGTTTTCCGCGAGGCGGATTTCCCGGCATCGGATAAGCGTTTCCCGGCCTACTACGAAGGAAAATGGCTGATGGTGGAATTCATGCGCGGCTGGATCATGGCCGTCAGTATGGACGATAAAGGGGATTACGTTTCTATGGAACCCTTCCTGCCGAAGGAGAACTTTTCGAGCGCCATCGATATGCAGTTCAGTCCGGACGGCGATCTGTACGTGTTGGAATACGGTTCAGCCTGGTTCCGGGGGAATGAGAACGCCCAGGTCAAACAGATCCGCTACAACGGCGGCAACCGGGTGCCGGTAGTGGTAGCCGGAGCCGATAAGATGGCGGGAGCTCTGCCGCTGACGGTACAGCTTTCTTCCGAAGGAACGGTCGATTACGATAAAGATGATCTGGATTACGAATGGACGGTGAAATCGGATAACGGATTTTCCGAAACCCTGAATAAGCCTAATCCAAGTCTGACTCTGGATAAAGAAGGCCTGTATACGGTCCGACTGAAAGTGACCGATCCCGACGGGGAAAGCAACGAACAGACCTTTGAGATCGTCGCGGGTAATGCGCCACCGGAAGTAGATATCGTCATTGAGCAGGGGAATAAGACCTTTTTCTTCCCCGGCAACAGCCTGAATTACGCTATCAACGTGCAGGATCAGGAAGACGGTTCCCTGGCATCCGGCATTCAGTCGGATGAAGTAGCCGTCAACTTTGATTACGCGCCGGAAGGATTCGATCCCATCGAGATCGCCCAGAACCACCGGAGTACCGACGAATGGGTGACTTTCTCCCGGGGTAAAACCCTGATCAGCGAAAGCGATTGCCTGTCGTGCCACCGGGTAGATGTCAAATCCATCGGCCCCAGCTATCTGGAAGTTGCCGCAAAATATAAAGGCGATGCGCAGGCCCAGAGCCTGATCGCCGACCGGATCATTAATGGTAGTGTCGGCATCTGGGGCGAACACGCCATGAGTGCCCACCCGGACCTCTCCAAATCGGATGCCGAATCGATCGTTCACTACATCATGGGACTGAACGATGCCGAAGGTGCCGCGGCTTCTATTCCCCTGTCGGGGACCTACGTGACCAAAGTGCCGGCCGGAGAGAACGGTAAAGGCGGTTACCTGCTGCGGGCGGCCTACACCGACAAGGGCAACGGGAATCTCCGTCCGCTGACGACCGAGAAGATCATTGCCCTGCGCAATCCGGTCATCAACGTTGAAAGTTACGACGAAGCGGAAGGTACCCACCTGATGACCACCCCCGGGCGTTCTTTCAACATCATTAAGGACAACGCCTTCCTGGCTTTCAAAGACCTGGACCTGAGCGGTATCAGCGAAGTGGTGATCAACGCCGAAGCTGCCTCGCGGGTCGATGCGGCCGGCGGTATCATCGAAATGCATCTGGATTCACCGGATGGCACTCTGGTGGGATCGACCGAAAAGATCGTACCGGTAGAGATCGATTTTCGTGCGGAACTGCAAAAGCTACGCGATGAATGGGAGAAAAACGGTAAAAAAGGCCCGCAGCCGAACTTCCGTACGGTTCGCGAAATGTTCCGACCAACTTATACGATCGCCGTGGACGGAGTAGAGGGCATGCACGATGTGTATTTTGTCATCAGAAATCCGGAAGCCAAAGACGGACAAATCCTGATCGGTATGGAACAGCTTGAATTCAAGCAGGCCGGTTCCGGCGCCGATATGACGCAGTAAATAACCGGTTCGCCGGTCGGCGGGACGCCCCTGAATCTGGTGTTGAGCCGGATTCAGGGGTGTTTTTTGATTGTGTTGAGGTGTTGATGTTTTGAGGTGTTAATGTGTTTGGGTGGAGGTAATAGAAACAATAAGGTAAATTTTAAGTCCCTGCCACCTGCCACCTACTCTCCTGACACCTGACACCTGCACTCCTGACACCTTCTCCCTGACCCCTGACCCCTCCAAACCCCAACCCCATGCCCCCCATCCTCGACCAACCCCCCATTCGGGAAAACCGAAACGCCAAAACTGCCCTCATCTACTTGTTGACGGGCATCGGACTCCTGCTGATCTCCTTTTTCGGTGGCGCTTACTTTGCCTCCATCGGTCTGGTTGCGGACCATCTCGTCTTCGTTTTGGTACTGCTGGTGTTGATCATCTTTCTGCTGTTCCTGTTGGGATTTATTAGTGCGGTAAAAGCCTATCGGGCCGGGGAAGAGCCAAAGGTCCTGGTGTATATGGGACTGATCGGCAATGGTTTTATCATCGCATTTTGGTTACTGGTGCTGATCATCAATTTCCTGGATGTGTTGCGGGTGTTTAGGTGAGATGTACAGGATCCCGTAATCCATTCATTTTGGTATTAATTCCTACTGGATAATCGGATGGCATCGATGACTATTTTCCGATTCATTCCTTTATCTCATTTATTGCTCACCATACTTTTCCGTCTTTGGCCGGATAAACCTGCGAGTTGCCCCGGTTTTTCGGCGCCAGGTGATCTCCATATCGGGCTAATGCAAGAAAAATCCAGGTTTTTGATCAGAAAATCCAACTCAGCCATTTACAGATTCGAGATATTGCTACCATAGATCTGAATAACAACCGCTATAGAACTTCCACATAGTCTGATTTTCCGCAATCTCAGTATCCAGGGATTCTCCTTTCCCCAGTTCCCTCTTGCAATTGACACCCATAATTGCCCCCTCCGGCCATAGCGTATCTCTGCAGCCAGCATCTTCCCTGTACGATGAACGGGAAGCAATAGCTCCTATTTTCCTTTTGGTCCGTCCATCTGACGATGCACGGTCTAGAGGTCGATTGTGGAATGATCAGGTCTTTTACTAACTCATCTTTAAACACCTAAACGTATGCTTGCCATTACCACCACGCAATTTTGTAAAACCCTTTTTAACCCATTATTCCTGCGCAGGCATTTTTGCGGTACCCGGTCATTTTCTATTTTCAAGAAAATGCTGGTGCTGTTCGTATTGCTGGTTTCGGGCTTCCTGCATGCCAATGCCCAATGCGAGCCCCCAACCATCAGTTGCCCACCGGATTTGGAGGTCGATTGTAATATTTCAACGGATCCTGCCGTAATCGGTTTACCGGTTATTACGGGCGGCTGTGGATTGGTCAACTATTCCTATACGGATGATCTCACCTACACCTGTTTCAATGAATGGACCCTCAGTCGCACCTGGATTGCTATCGATGAGGAAAATAATGCGGCCAGTTGCGTGCAAACCATCCGGGTAGCGGATCTCCTGGCACCAATTGTCGTGGACACCATCCCCCAGGATTTGACGCTGGACTGTTTCGCGGATTATCCACCGCGCACCAACCTAACGGCGATCGATAATTGCGACGGGATTATTGTTTCCAGTCCGGTCAGCCAGTTTACTATTGGTAGTTGCCCCAACGATTTTACGGAAGTCCGCACCTGGACCTTTAGTGACACCTGCGGTAATACGAGTAGTGTTTCCCAGGTTATCCAGGTACTGGATACGCTGCCGCCCGTGGTCGTGGACACGATCCCGCAGAGCCTCACCCTGGAATGCTCCGCCGATTACCCCCGATCAACCAGTCTGACAGCGATCGATAACTGTGACGGGGTCATCGTCTCTTCTCCCGTCAGTCTGTTTACATTTGGTGGTTGCCCGAACAACTTCACCGAAGTCCGCACCTGGACTTTCAGCGATACCTGCGGCAATACCACCAGTGTCTTCCAGACCATCCAGGTACTGGATACGCTGCCACCGGTTGTCGTGGACACGATCCCGCCGGACCTGACCCTGGAATGCTCCGCCGACTACCCCCAACCGACTAGTTTAACAGCGATCGATAATTGTGACGGGGTCATCGTCTCTTCTCCCGTCAGTCTGTTTACATTTGGTGGTTGCCCGAATAACTTCACTGAAGTTCGCACCTGGACCTTTAGTGATACCTGTGGCAATACCACCAGCGTCTTCCAGACCATCCAGGTACTGGATACGCTGCCGCCCGTGGTCGTGGACACCGTCCCGCAGAGCCTCACCCTGGAATGCTCCGCCGACTACCCCCAACCAACCAGTCTGACAGCGATCGATAACTGTGACGGGGTCATCGTCTCTTCTCCCGTCAGTCAGTTTACTTTTGGTGGTTGCCCGAATAACTTCACCGAAGTCCGCACCTGGACTTTTAGCGACACTTGTGGCAATACCACCAGCGTCTCCCAGACGATCAACGTTCTGGATACGCTGCCGCCGGTTGTCGTGGACACCATCCCGCAGAGCCTCACCCTGGAATGCTCCGCCGACTACCCCCGACCAACCAGTCTGACAGC
>NZ_PDUD01000038.1 GCF_002646595.1 Flavilitoribacter nigricans DSM 23189 = NBRC 102662 | reverse complement strand
AGTGTTTTGATTTGAGTTGCAAAATCCGCTAAAATCCACGCAAGTGTATGAATAACAGCTACTTAAACAAAAAATCGCAGTTTTTTGAAGGTGAGCCTTTTGTTTTTAGCCCCTTAAATTCTTTCCATTCCCGCTTTTAGCACGGGAAGGTATTTACTTTCCGGAAATTGCTCCTCAAAGGCTTCGTAGATCCGGATGAGATTTTCGTAATCGCCGTCGCGTTGACTGCGAAAGATCCGGTTGGAGAGTAATTTTTCAAATATGGCTTCGCAGAAGCCGGCTTTGCCTATGGCGTAGAGGTCGACATTGTATTTATCGTTCCTTTTGAGATCCGCCAGTGCCGCTTCGGAATTTACCCCGAACCGTTGTTGCCAGAGCGTTGAATCCGCAGGAGAACGGAGGTAATAGTATTTGATGCGTAGGTGATCGTAATAGGTGTGGATGAGGTGGTTAAAATAAGGCGCAAACTTATTCGCGCTCTGGCAGTCGATCAATTTGCCCAGTTCCTCACTGCGCATCATCCAGTGGGCTTCGTACTCTTCGTGGTTGCGCCAGCCGATGTTGTTCCCGGCCTGCAGGCGGATGGTCAGATAATAAGCGCTGATCTCCCGACGCAGGAGTTCATAATTGGCTTCGCTGATCTGATCCCGGATCTCGTTCAACTGATCGACCTCAACGGTTTCTTCTTCGGTGGCGAAATGATCTACGGCATCGGGATTGGAGCTTTGCTCGGGCAGGAGCGTCCGCAATTTATCGTGATAATTCGGGTAGAGCCGCTGGTTGATAAAGGTGTTCTCAGCGGCTGAATCGCCCGAAAAACGCAGCGCCAGATCATCGGCGGCGTAGTCCAGTTCGACGATGAGCCTTTCGGCCGCCGGGTCGAGAAATAACTGAATGGTCTTGTCTTTGAATTTTAGCTGGGCGAAACGGATCTCATCCACTTCGAGCTCGTAGCGGAAGTTGCCGGCTGCGTCGGGTAGAATGATCTCATCATCCATGAAGAGGTGGAAACGACCGAAAAGCAGATTGAACATGACTTCAGGAAACGTAAAATTACGGACCTGGCCTTCGATGGTAACGGCGGCCAGGGAAAGGGGCAGGCAGAGCAATATCCCCGCGACCAGAGCAGAACAGAGCGTTTTCATAAAGTAATATTTATGCGTGAAGGTTTATTGCCGATCGGCAAAATGGGTTTTTAATTTTCCTTCCTTCTTTTCAACGGCCTGTACTTCGCCCAACCGGAACTTCACGGGCAAATTGAGCGCCTTTTCCATCTTCACTTCCAGTTTGCAGAAGAAGGCGAGATCCTGATAATTCCACGCGGCCGGTACGGGAGCGGTGGCCAGATCGGCCGGTCGTTGCCCGCGGGAGCCGGCAGCCTGTAATACCGGAGCGATCCGCAAATGACTCAGGTAGGAGATCGTAGGGACCTCCTCCAGACTGCGGCGCAACTCCACCAGATTCTGCTGCTGCACCCGCGTCCAGTCGGCCGACTGCCCGAAAGCAGTGCCGGTGGCAACGAATAAACCGAAAAGCAGTAGCAGTTTTTGCATAGTAATATGCCTTGAATACAGTCCGATGATCTTTATGACGCCTATAAATATAAGCAAACCGGCCAATTAAATTCTCAGCGTTGTGGGAATAATTACGATCCGGGTTGCTGTTTTGTCTGCCGCGGATCACTAAGTGCCGGTGTAGTAGCCATATCCGGCAAACCGAATACCAGTCTTAGCGCTTGCGACTACCCTCGTAGAGTTCGAACTTCATGTACTTACATTCCAACGGCCCGTTGAACAGCGTGAGGCGGCGGGAAGCCCGCAGTCCGATACTTTTCATGGCATCCAGATTGCTGGAAATGATCCAGGCTTCGTAGCCGGCGTAAGCCTGTTTGAGTCGGTCGCCGATGGATTGGTAAAACGCTTTTACATCTTCAACGGCCAGTCGCTCGTCGTAAGGAGGGTTCATAATCAGCACACCCGGTGGGGGAGGGGGATCCATTTTTTCGAAAGCCTTGCGCTCGACCTCGATCTTTCCCGAAAGCCGGGCGGCCAGGATGTTCTGGTGACTGATCTTCACGGCTTTGAATGCTTTGTCATACCCCAGGATGGGCACCTCGATGGGACGTATCTGATCCAGCGCCCGGGCCTTGACCGCTTCCCACAGTTTGGCATCGTAATCGGCCCAGTTCTGAAAACCGAACTTGCGGCCGGGCAACTGCGGGGGAATATTCGCGGCGATCATGGCCGCTTCGATCAGGATGGTTCCCGATCCGCACATGGGATCGACCAGCGGCCGGTCACCACTCCAGCCGGTGTGCATCACCATCCCCGCCGCCAGTACCTCGTTGAGCGGGGCCTCCACGGTATCTACCCGGTAGCCGCGTTTGTGGAGGCTATCCCCGGAACTGTCCAGGGAAACATTACAGATGTCGTTGCTGATGTGAATATTGATCCGAAGATCCGGATTACGCACGTTGATATTGGGGCGACGGCCGAATTTATCCCGGAACTGATCGACGATGGCGTCCTTTGTTTTCAACGCCGCGTACTTGGAATGGCGAAAATGCTGGGAATTGGTCACCGCATCGATCGCCAGCGTCTGGTCTACCTGCATGTACTGGCTCCAGTCGATCTGCTGGATCTTATTGTACAGTCTTTTTTCGTGGGTGGCCCGGAAGCTATCGATCGGTACGAGTACGCGCAGCGCGGTGCGACTTTCGAAATTGACCCGGTAGAGCACTTCGGGATCACCCGTACAGGTGACGATCCGCGTGCCGGCTTCGATGTCCCGGGCTCCAAGGGCTTTCAATTCCCCGGCTAATAATGGTTCTAATCCGGCAAGTGTCTTAATGGCTAATTGCAAAAGTCTGTGAGTTTTAATGCGATAAAGTGAAATCTGAGTTCGAATGTCGCGCCTGGCGATTTAACGCAAGCCCCGTTTCCGCTGATTTTCGCGGTAGAGGGCGGCATTTTGATTGTGAGCGGCGAGGGTTTTGGCGAAATTATGGAAACCGCTGCCGTCTCCCCGGGCGCAAAAATAAACATAGTCGTGGTCTTCCGCACCTAAAACCGCATCAATACTGGAAATAGAGGCCATCGCGATCGGTCCGGGAGGCAGGCCTTTGTATACGTAAGTGTTGTAGGGAGAATCGAATTTTGTATGATAATCGGTGACCCGCCGGGTATTGAAATCCCTGCGGGCGAATACGGAAGTCGGATCGGCCTGGAGCCGCATGTTGGTCCGCAGGCGATTGAGATAAACACCGGCCATCCGCTTTTTTTCCGAATCCTGGAGCGTTTCCTTTTCCACAATGGAGGCTAGGGTATAGACTTCCGCCGGGCTCATGTCCAGGGCTTTGGCTTTTTCCAGGCGGCCGTTATTCCAGAAACGATCGTGTTCCTTTTGCATCCGTTCGAGGAATTCTCCGGGCGTGGTATTCCAGAATAGCTCGTAGGTGTTGGGGATGAAGAGACTCATCAGGGTCTCCTCCGTGAAGCCCATCTGTTGCAGGATCTCCGGATCTTTAAAGGTCGTGATAACGCTCAGCGAGTCGGGTTCGATAAAACGGGCCACTTTGGCCGCCACGTTTTCCAGAAGGCGCTCGTTGGTCAGCACCACATCCACTGGATCCTGTTTGCCGTTCCGCAGATGGCGGATCAGTTCGATCATGGACCAGCCGGGTTCCACGGCAAAGCGGCCGTTGCGCATGGGGTCGCGCCGGTAGCCCATGCGTTTGGTCATTTGGTGAAAGAGTTGCTCGTTGCCGAGCATATTGCGTTCCCGGAGGATGGCCACGACTTCCTCGTAGGAAGAGTTGGAAGGGATCAATACGATCGGATCTTGCAGGTCCCGGGGGACGGCGGCTTTAATCGCCAGTTGGTTGTAATAATAAAGGGCAATACCCAGGGCAGTTACCGCCACCGCGATCAGCGCGATCAGAATGGTCTTCTTCATAATTTAACTTGTCAAGAGTGCGGGCAATCAGCCGGGCAGCCTGCGGTCAAGAGGTGCCTCATTAGTCCAAAACGACGGCGTTTCCGGCATTTGGTATCCGGGAGATCAGTTTTACCGGTGGTCCTGCCGGTATAGCCGACCACTTCCCGCTTAAACTTCAATATCGATTCTAATATTGCTCCTGCTCGTTGGGGAAATCCTGAGACTTCACATCGTCGATGTACTGCTCTACGGCTTCCTGAATGGTGTTGAACAGTTCCAGGTACCGGCGCAGGAAACGCGGCTGAAAATCTTTGGTAATGCCCAGCAGATCGTGGGTCACCAGCACCTGCCCGTCGGCATCCGCACCGCCGCCGATCCCGATGGTGGGGATCACCAGCCTTTCGGCTACTTTTTTGGTCAGGTTGGCCGGGATCTTTTCCAGCACTATGCTGAAACAACCCAGTTCTTCCAGTAAAAGGGCATCTTCGATCAATTTCTTAGCTTCTTCCTCTTCCCGGGCCCGCACGGTGTACGTACCGAATTTATAGATCGACTGGGGTGTGAGACCGAGGTGGCCCATGACCGGTACCCCGGCGGAAAGAATCCGTTTGATGGACTCGGCGATCTCCGCTCCACCTTCCAGTTTTACGGCGTGGGCTCCGGATTCCTTCATGATGCGAATGGTCGATTCCAGCGCCAGTTTAGAGTTGCCCTGATAGGAACCGAACGGCAGGTCAACCACTACAAGGGCCCGTTTTACGGCCCGCACCACGGAACTGGCGTGGTAGATCATCTGATCCAGGGTGATGGGCAGGGTCGTTTCGTGACCGGCCATTACGTTCGAGGCCGAATCACCCACCAGCAGGATATCGATACCGGCGGCATCGAGGATGCGGGCCATGGAATAATCGTAGGCGGTAAGCATGGCAATTTTCTCACCCCGGCCTTTCATGGCCTGCAGCACATGGGTGGTAATGCGCTTGATCTCCTTGTTTACGGACATAGCTTCTTAACCAGCGTTGACTAGTTCTTTGATGAGCGGCAAAGATAGATAATTAATCTAAGGAGGAATGTCCCGAGCGGGAAGATGGGGACGGCAGTAAGCCGAATGAGATAAAATATCGGTCCGCCCCGATCATCGACCGAAGCGGACCAATCATGTCTTATTGTTTAGCGCCGGACTTGATCTCTTCGACGATCTCCGGGTTCAGCAGGGTAGAGGTATCGCCCAGGTTGCTGGTATCTCCCGAAGCAACTTTGCGCAGGATCCGTCGCATGATCTTACCCGAGCGGGTCTTGGGCAGACCGGATACGACCTGGATGCGGTCCGGTTTGGCGATGGGACCGATCTCCCGGGTCACCACATCACGCACCTCTTTGGCGAAGGCATCTTCGTCGGAGACCTCTTCGGTCGTGATCACATATGCGTAGATGCCCTGCCCCTTGATATCGTGCGGATAGCCGACTACGGCGGATTCCACGACTTTCGGGTGTTCATTGATGGCGTTTTCCACTTCAGCGGTACCCATCCGGTGACCGGAGACGTTGAGTACATCGTCTACCCGTCCGATAATACGGTACATGCCGTTCTCATCGCGGCGGGCGCCGTCACCGGTAAAGTATTTATCCTCGAACATGGCGAAGTAGGTGGTGCGGCAGCGTTCGTGGTCGCCGTAGGTCGTCCGCAGAATGGACGGCCAGGGAAACTTGACGCAAAGCAGTCCTTCCACATCATTCCCTTCGATCTCCACGCCTTCGTTGTCGACCAGACACAATTGAACGCCCGGCAGCGGATAACCGGCGTGGGCCGGTTTCATGGGACTCAGACCACCCAGTCCGGAGATCATGATGCCCCCCGTTTCGGTTTGCCACCACGTATCGACGATGGGGCAACCTTTATTGCCGACCGTTTCGTGATACCAGTTCCAGGCTTCTTCATTGATGGGTTCGCCCACACTCCCCAGAATGCGCAGGGAAGTGAGATCGTATTTTTTAACCGGCTCGTCGCCGAAGGCCATCAGGGCCCGGATGGCGGTCGGAGCGGTGTAGAATTGATTGACTTTGTGCTTTTCCACTACTTCCCAGAACCGGCCGGCGTGCGGGTAGGTCGGTACGCCTTCGAACATGACCGTAGTTGCACCGGCGGCCAGCGGGCCGTATACGATATAGGAGTGACCGGTGATCCAGCCGATGTCGGCCGTACACCAGTAGACATCCCCCTCGCGGTACTGGAAAACATTTTTGAATGAATAGGTCGTGTACACCATATAACCCCCGCAGGTATGCACCACGCCTTTGGGTTTGCCGGTGGACCCCGAAGTGTACAGGATGAACAGCATATCCTCCGCGTCCATCACTTCGGCCGGGCAATCTCCGCTCTGCGGATCGACTTCCTCGTGCCACCACTTATCGCGTCCTTCCGTCCATTCGATCCCGTCACCGGTATTGCGATGTACCAGTACCGTCTCAATGCTGTCGCAGTCCATCTTCAGGGCGTCATCCACTACATTTTTGACGGGAATGTGTTTGGCTCCCCGGTTGTTGAAGTCCGAGCAGATCACCATTTTACAACTTGCATCCTTGATCCGGTCGGCCAGAGCCTGGGCCGAAAATCCGGCAAAAACCACGGAGTGGACCGCCCCGATCCGGGCGCAGGCCAGCACGCCGATGGCCAGTTCGGGGACCATGGGCATATAGAAACACACGCGATCGCCCTTTTTGATGCCGTTGGCTTTCAGCGCGTTGGCGGCGCGGCATACGGCCAGGTGCAATTCGCGGTAGGTGAATTTTTGTACGGGTGCTTCAGGATCGTTGGGTTCGAAGATGATCGCGGTCTGATCCGGGCGGGTTTCCAGGTGGCGGTCCAGGCAGTTTTCGGTGATATTGAGTTTGGCATTTTTGAACCATTTAACGGCCGGCTTACGGAAATCCCACTCCAGTACCTGGTCCCATTTTTTGTACCAGGAAAAGGTCTCGGCTACCTCGGCCCAAAAGGATTCCGGATTTGTTACGCTTTTTTCATATTGTTCTTTGTACTCGTCGAAGGAGTTGATCCTGTGCGTCATTTTCGCTTTATTTTTTCTAAAATTCTATGGTTAAAGGTTCCATTTGTCCAAAGGTATAAAACTGTGATAAGAGGACGTGGATGATTAATAAGAATTCTGGCCAAAAAAGCGTTGTTAGGAGAGGAAGCAATAAAATAAAAAAAGTATATATCTTACAAATGCTTTACTTTCGCGCGTAAAATCGACAAGACATTATTTTATAGCATTTCCCGATTATTTTATTCCAAATAGCGAATTATTATGAAACATGTAATTAAGAAAAGTAAATACGTCCCGTTGGTTTTACTGCTCTTTTTATTCGCCTGCCAGAGCGACCCGGACGATCAGCAGGCAACCGATTACAGCCAGACGGGCCAGGAAATTACCATAGAACAAAAGACTTTTGCAAAAGAATCGTCCTACTGCCAGCAGGACAGTACGCACTGTATGCGGATCAATGCGAGTTATCCCTATCTGGTGACCGGCCCTTCTGCGGTCATCCAGGCGATCAATGATACCATTGCCTATCACCTCAAGTCCAACCTGGCCGTTTTTGCCGTAGACCAGTCCGAACTGGACGGTAGTCTGGACAGCATCGCGGATGCCTACATCCTGGATTTTGAACAGCTCATGCAGGAAACTCCGGATTATCCGTTTGCCTGGGAAATTGAAGTGGAAGGCTCTATCCTGCACAAATCGGCGAAGGTACTTTCGGTAGCGCTCAATGCCTATTCCTATACCGGTGGCGCTCACCCCAATATCTTTCTCGATCTGATCAATTTTGATCTTACCAACGGCAAAAAGCTCAACCTGCGGGATATTTTTACGGACGAAGATAAACTGCGGGCGGTGGTAGAGAAAAAGTTCCGGGAAGTACGCGAGATCGAACCCAGTATTTCTATCGCGGATGCCGGCTTTTTCTGGGGAGATTCCTTTAGCCTGCCGCAAAATTTCGCCCTGCAGGAAGAAGGGGTTTATTTTCATTACAATCCCTACGAAGCAGCGGCCTACGCGCTGGGATCCACGGAATTTACCATTCCTTACGAAGACCTGAAAGAGGTCATCCGGCAGCCGTAAAAACCATAGACGTACCCGGTAGTGTGATCCGTGCATTGACCGGGATTTATGGAAGCTATTTCGCGGATCCACCTATTACCCCTTACGCCCCAATTCCAGGTACCCAATACCGAACAATTGAGACCTTTCGTCAAACTACTGCTACTACTGTCGGCCGGCTGGCTGGCTTTCAATCTGTTACAGGCTGCCCTGCTCGGACTGGATCCCGATGAAGCCTATTACTGGATCTACGCCAAAGCGCTGGACTGGGGTTATTTTGACCATCCGCCCGTGATCGCCCTCCTGATCGCTCTGGGCAAAAGTCTGGTGCCGGGAGAGGCCGGTGTCCGTCTGCTGATGCCTCTGCTGAGCGTCGGGACTTTTCTGCTGCTCTGGGACCTCGTGGGCCGACCGCAGAAACCCGCAGCGATCATTCGACTGGCATTGCTGTTCGGGGCCATGCCGCTGTTGCAGGTATATGCTTTCGTCGCGACGCCGGATGCGCCACTCCTGTTCTTTTCCGCCCTCTTTTTCTGGTCCTACCGCCGGTTTTTGGAAAAACCCGACCTATACCGGGCGCTGCTTTGGGGAGCCGTGATGGCGGCGTTGCTCTACAGTAAGTATCACGGTGTACTGTTGATCTTTTTCACGGTGCTTTCCAACTGGCGCCTGCTCCGGCAACCCTACTTTTACCTAGCCGGTTTCTGGGGGGCGCTTCTGTTCCTGCCGCACCTGTACTGGCAATACGCTAACGATTTCCCGTCCTTTCGCTACCACCTCAGCGGCCGGGATGACCCCTACGAACTGAAACACACCTTCAATTATTTGCTCAACCAGCTGTTGATCTTCAGTCCGTTGCTGTTCCCACTGATCGTGCGTACACTGTGGCGACGGAAACCGGCGGATGAGCTCGAACGGGCCTTCCGCTGGGTGATCTTCGGATTTTGGGCCTTCTTCTTTTATACGACCTTCAAAGGCCACGTGGAGCCACAATGGACGGTTATCCTCAGCCTGTGCTTTATCGTGCTGTTGTACCGCGAAAGCGAAACGGATGCCTGGCTGGCTAAGTGGGTGCAGCGCATGGCGGCGGTCTCCTTCGGTTTGCTGGTGATCGCGCGGATCGTGCTGGCCTGGCCCGATAGCGGGCTGCGAACGCCGTTCAATCGCCAGGCCTGGGTGCCGGAACTGGAGCAGGTGGCCGGTGATCTGCCGGTCGTCTTTCAGGACTCCTACCGCAATCCGGCCCTGTACGAGTTCTACACCGGCCGGCGGGCTTACACCTTTACCGACCTTTGCTACCGCAAAAACCAGTATGACCTGCGCTACTGGGAAACCGATCTGCACAACCAGCGGGTACTGATAGCGGGCCAGTCTACCTGGGAACAGCCGGCGGCTGAGATCGCTCCTCTGCCCGGCGCTACGTTCAAGCTCCTGCGGGTAGACAGCCTGCAGATCAGCCAGAAGGTCACGCTGCAACCCGAACTGCCGGCCGGCCCCTGGATACCGGGTGAGCGTATCGAATTTTCCATCGCTTTAACCAACCCTTATTCCTTCGATATCTTTCCGGCAAAAGGCGACCTTCCGTTATCGGTAAAAGAACGTTACGGACCGTTTGACTGCCTGGAAGATCACGCGAATCTGCAACTGATCGATCCACCGTCGGTCTGGCCGGCGAATAGCACCATATCTCTGCGGGCCGTAATCCGGGTGTTAGACGGACTACCCGCCGGGACCTACGATTTTTTCCTTTGTATCCAGACCGGAGATCTGCCGCCGGCCTTTGCCACCAGGCCCGTGAAAATTGAGATTGGCGGACAAGAAAAGTGAGGCCTGCCGGAATAAAGGAGGATGGATTTTCGCTGAATTGTTTAGAATATCCCATTTTTGCGACGGACAAAAGTAATATCATGCTGAACCGTCAAAACCCAACCCAGACCGAAGCCTGGAGAATTCTTGAGGCCCATTATCAGTCGATCAAGGACGTACACATGCGGGACCTGTTTGCGCAGGACGCCGAGCGTTTCCTGAAATTCTCTGCGGAATTTGAGGATATCCTGTTCGATTATTCCAAGAACAGGATCACCGTCGAAACCCTCGAAAAACTGATGGCGCTGGCCCGGGAAACCAAGGTGACGGAAAGCATTGAAAAGATGTTCAGCGGGGAGGCGATCAACGAAACCGAACAACGGGCGGTGCTGCATACTGCTTTGCGCAACCGCTCCAATACGCCGGTGATTGTGGACGGAACGGACGTTATGCCGGAAGTGAACGAAGTCCTGGACAAAATGGAGGCTTTTTCGGAACAGCTGCTGAGCGGTGCCTGGAAGGGATACTCCGGCAAGCCAATCACGGACATCGTCAACATCGGTATCGGAGGATCGGACCTGGGAGCCGTAATGGTCACGGAAGCGCTGCGTCCGTACTGGCGGGGAAATATCAAACCGCACTTCGTCTCCAATGTGGATGGCACCCACCTGGAAGAGACCCTGCGGGACCTGTCGCCGGAAACCACGCTCTTCATCATCAGTTCCAAAACTTTCACCACCCAGGAGACCATGACCAATGCCCACTCCGCACGCGACTGGCTGCTGGGCGCCGCGGAGGATGAAAAGTGGATCGCCAAACACTTCGTCGCGGTATCCACCAATAAGGAAGGCGTTACCAAATTCGGTATCGATCCGGATAATATGTTTGTATTCTGGGACTGGGTCGGTGGCCGCTATTCGCTCACTTCCGCCATCGGTTTGTCCATCGCCTGTACCATTGGGTTCAAACATTTCGTGGAACTCCTGGAGGGCTTTCACGCCATGGATGAACACTTCCGCACCACCGAACTGGATAAGAATCTGCCGGTAATCCTGGCGATGATCGGGATTTGGTACAACAACTTCTTCGGGGCCGAAACCGAAGCCATCTTACCCTACGACCAGTACCTGCATCGTTTCCCGGCCTATTTCCAGCAGGGTAATATGGAAAGCAACGGCAAATACGTAGACCGCAGCGGCGAAGCGGTCAACTACCAGACCGGTCCCATCATCTGGGGCGAACCGGGCACCAACGGCCAACACGCCTTTTACCAACTGATCCACCAGGGCACCAAACTGATCCCGGCGGATTTCATCGCCTCGGCCGTCAGCCACAATCCTGTCGGGGATCACCACGAAAAACTGCTGTCCAACTTCTTCGCCCAGACGGAAGCCCTCATGAAGGGCAAAACGGAAACCGAAGTGCGGGACGAACTGTCCGGCAGCGGAAAGTCGCAGGAGGAGATCGACAAACTGGTACCCTTCAAAGTATTCGAAGGCAACAAACCGACCAACTCCATCCTGGCTACCAAAATGACGCCGCGTACCCTCGGGATCCTCACGGCGCTCTACGAACACAAGATCTTCGTGCAGGGCGTGGTATGGAATATCTTCAGCTTCGATCAGTGGGGCGTGGAACTGGGTAAACAACTGGCTAAATCCATCCTGCCGGAACTGGAAAATGATGAGGTGATCACCAGCCATGATGCTTCGACGAATGGTTTGATCAATGCTTATAAGGATAAGCGGGGGGAGTGATGTGTTGAGGTGTTGAAGTGTTAATGTGTTAAGGTGGAAATGTGGAAATGTTGGTTTTCTGATCCTGGACTGCCTGCTATTTCTTGTACGCTGAAGAGAACTGTGCTCCCTCCGGGGAGCTGTCCAAAGGACTGAGGGGGTGTTCTGAGCCTAACTACCATTCGTATCCTCACTTTACCAATTCAAGATTTGGTGAGGTGCCACGAATTGAATTTACACTCCCATCAAAAAAACTTTAACCATTCCTCCGATCATGACCGACCGAAAAGCTATCAAGGACCTGCGCCCCGAAATTCCCGCCATCGTTGCTTCTGAAGATTACAGTTCCGCGGAGCAGTTTCAAAATGAATGTTTACGTCCTATCCTGAAATTCCAGCATGAGTTGCTGGTCGCTGTTTTTCAACATTACATCGGGCTGCGAAAAAATAAATACTACGAATTGACCGCTCCCAAAAAGCAGGAGTACATTGAGCACAGTATTCGCCAGGATCGGCAATTCAGAAATCTGCTGATCGGTATAATATTGGGACATTTTACCCGGGAAGAGTATGCGGATTACCTTGCGGATGAAAAGGAATTGAGACGCCGCTTAACCGATCTGCTGGTGCAACGCCTGCAGAGCGTCAGCTTTGACGATGGATCTTCAAATTCTTAATATTACTAGTTAGTTTCCTACCGCTGGATAATATCTTCAAATAGTGCCCGGATGCTCGACGCATCTTCCGGTTTCAGGCGGCCGCTGAGGATGAGGCGCATCTCGCGGCGGCGGGTAGCACTATCGAAACGCTGCTGTTCGATCTCATTCAGGGGAAGCAGTTTTGGGACGGGGGTGGGGCTGCCATTTTCTTCGTCCAGAGCGACGAAGGTATAATAAGCGTGGTTGCAGCGACGTGGATCGTGCCCCTTGATATTGGCGGCGAATACTTCTACGATCACCTCCACCGAAGTGCGAAAAGCCCGGGTGACGGAAGATTCCAGGGTGACGATCTCGCCCATACGGATCGGCTTTTCGAAGGAGACGTGGTCTACGGAGGCCGTCACGACGTGCGCTTCGCAGTGCTTGCCGGCACTGATAGCGCTGGCGATATCCATCCACCGCAGCAGATTACCGCCCATCAGATTGCCCATCGGGTTGGTATCGTTGGGCATCACCATCTGGGTCATCGTCGTATGACTTTCACTTACTTTTTTGGGTCGTAATTCCATAGATTCACAGTCAATTAGGTGGACGGTATACGGGCCTTAAGCGGAAGACCGTATTATTTGAGCATTACTCCCTGCCGGTCGGAAAAGGGGAGTTTGGTAACCTTACTTTCGTGGATAGAGCCTTTGGCAAAAACGTACTTTTTGTCGTACATATACCCCTCGTGCACAAAACTCACCCAAAATTCGTTGGTTAGCTGGAACAAGGTAGGCTGGATCGGTTCGATCGGTACCATCTGCTGCGGAGCGATTTCTTCGAAAAAATGCCTTAGGGTAGTGGTGGACATTTTCTCGCCTTCGATCTCGCCGTATCCTTTCGAACTGACCAGCACACTGCTGATCGGTTCGTCGTAAAGGTTGACCAGAAAGGTATCCCAGAGTTCGTCTTTTTCGGAATGATCTTCCCGCGGAGCAATGACTACGGCTAACTGGTCGACCTCTTTTTGCAGGATGTCTTTTTTCATGCTTCTATTCGATTAATCCATGCTTCTTGCCAAAAGGCGTGCAAAAATAAAAAAGTTATCGATATAGAGGCTATTCTAGGCGTATTGATAGCCAAAAAGCTGGGCGAAATGTAATTTCAGTTTCGATTTAACTTCCTCAATTGGAAGCGATTCGCCCAATTCTCTGGCCAGTGAGGTCACGGCTTTGTCCTGATCGGCAATGCCGCAGGGAACGATGTTATCAAAATGAGACAGGTCGGTATTCACGTTAAAGGCAAAGCCGTGCAGGGTCACCCAGCGGCTGAGGTGAACGCCGATGGCGCAGATCTTTCGTTCCGGGAGCCGGTCGGTGGCATCCAGCCAGACGCCGGTATATCCTTTTACCCGCTGCCCGCTCAATCCGTATTCGGCGATGGTCCGGATAACGGCCTCTTCCAGATAACGCACATAGCGGTGAATATCCGTAAAGAACTCATCCAGATCAAAAAGCGGGTAGCCGACGATCTGACCGGGACCGTGGTAGGTAATGTCTCCACCGCGGTTGATCTTAAAAAATTCAAATCCCTGTTCCTGCAGCTCGGATTCATTCAGCAGCAAATGATCCATCGATCCGCTTTTACCCAGAGTATATACCGGCGGATGCTCGCAAAAAATGAGCCGGTGGCCGGACGCTTCTATAGGCTGCCCGTCCTTCTTACGCTGCCGGTTGGCCAGTTTGCGGTCGATGATGGCCCGCTGTTGCTCGGCCTGATAATCCCAGGCCGTTTGGTAGCTGATCAATCCCAGATCTTCGAAAATCACTTGTTGCATACCATATAAATGCGCGGGAGGCAAATTTGGTTGAATGTGCAAAGGAGGAATGAGCGTTGGACCCTACGGCTTTCCAATAAAAGCCGTAGGGGAGCCCCGTATTACTTTAATCGTATTCGCACTGGCTGTTATCCGCCGCTACGTAATAGGACTTATAATTTTTGGCTTCAGGGTCCATGCAGCCTTTGAGGTTGAGCAATTCTACAGTTTTGAACTGAATGGGGTGACTTTCCGCCTGCAGCGCAATGTGCCCCTCGCTGAGTAACTGGCCGGCCCGGTCGATCCAGCCTTGCGGTTCGGAAATACCGAATGACGGCCAATCCGCTTCCGGCTGATTGCGATTGATGAAGATACTGTCCGGATCCACCATTGGTTTGGTCATGGTAAGTACGGTATCGCCTTCCATGACGTGGTGGATAATCGAATCGCCCAGTACGATGGCTTCCACTTCCACCCACTGATCTCCGTAATAGGTCTTGGAGTCGGATTCGATGCAGTGATCGAGGTTGAGTTCGCCGTCGGTATAGACGGCCGTACCGGGAGTACATACGTTGGCCGTATGCCGGTCTACACCTTCTTCGAGGCCACCCAGAAACTGCATTTCGACCGAAACCGGAAAATCCTGATCCAGTTCCAGGCTGCCGGCCGATTGGGAGTGTAGCATAATCCCGCTGTTGCGCACATTCCAGGAAGCGCCGCCCGGTACCTGTTCTCCGACGAATCGGTATACGGTGCGCAATTTGTAATAAGAATAAGGCTCGACGGTATAGAGGTGTCCGAACTCACTGTCGAAGCTGTCGTATTCCGTATAGTTGATCTTCAGAATGCTGTCTTCGACCAGGAAGGTGTTTTTGTGATTTTCGCCCATCGGGAAGCCGGTGATCTTGATCTCCCAGCCTTCGAGGTCCGTGCCGTTGAAGAGGGCCACCCATTCTTCCTGATTGGGATCGGGTTGGTTGTCAGTGTTTTCAGTAGTGTTCCCGCAACTGAAAAGACCGAAAAGTAGAAGAAAGAAAAGAATGCTTTTTGTGTGCATGATGTTCTTGATAAAGTTGGTTGATGCGATAAGTTCAAACTAGTTGAGCAAATTAGGGAATAAAAATTGCAAAAAATAAATGTCAAACCGACATTTATTTTTATATTAGCGTTGCAGTTGTTCGAATAGGCTTTCAACTGCAATCTTTTAAGATTATCGCAAATCGCAAATTGGTTGTTGGGCGCTGCATGTCAGCGCCTTTTTTTTGTCCATTTGGTGATGTTCCTTGTCGAATGGTCCATTATCTACCGAACAACCCTCCTCACTGGCTATTATTCCGCAGATTCTACCCGAATTTCCTAATTTAGACTCCGATAACGAAAAACAAGCTTAACATGACGAATCGAATGATCTTCAGCCTGGCGATCCTGCTGGGCCTGCTGGGTTGTAAAACCGAAGCTCCCAAAACCGACTACGCGGAGCTCAACGAAGCCCAGCGTCGGCTGGTGAAAAATGCGCTGGCCAGTATGGAAGTGGCGGATGGACTGGAAGTCGGTCTTTTTGCCTCCGAGCCGCAGGTGGCGAACCCGACCAACATCGCCATTGACGCACGGGGACGCGTCTGGGTGTGCGAAGCCCGCAACTACCGGCTGCCGTACAACGATAAGTTCGAAAAACAGGAGAAGGGAGACCGGATCATCATCCTGGAGGATACCGATGAAGACGGAGAGGCGGATCAGCAAAAGGTTTTTTACCAGGGAACCGATCTGCTTTCCCCGCTGGGGATTGCCGTGCTGGGCAACAAGGTATACGTTTCCAGCAGTCCGACGTTGCAGGTATTCACGGATGAGGATGGAGATGATCTGCCCGATAGCCGGGATACGCTCTTTATTACCGAAGGCGGTTACGATCACGATCACGGATTACACGCCATCAAATTCGGGCCGGACGGAAAACTGTATTTTAATTTCGGTAACGAAGTAAACGGTCTGAAGGATAAAGCTGGCAATTATATCAAGGATCCCGACGGTAGGCCCATCCGTACCAACGGTCAGCCTTTCCGGCAGGGAGTAGCACTTCGCTGTGACCGCGACGGATCTAACGTAGAGGTACTGGGCCACAATTTCCGGAATCCCTACGAACTGGTCGTCGATGCTTTCGGTAACGTCTGGCAATCGGATAATGACGACGACGGCAATCAGGGGACCCATATCAATTTTCTACTGGAACACGGCAACTACGGCTACAGCGATGAGATCACCGGTGCCGGCTGGCGTACGCGCCGGATCGGTTGGGAAAGTGAGATCCCGCAGCGGCACTGGCACCAGAACGATCCCGGCTCCGTTCCGGTGTTGCGCTATAACTACGCCGGCTCACCGACCGGACTGGCCTTTTACGAAGGCACCTTGCTGCCCGAACCCTTCCAGCAGGAAATGATCCACTGTGAAGCCTTGAAAAATGAGGTGAGAGCCTATCCCGTCACGGCCGATGGTGCGGGCTTTACGGCGGATAGTGTGGTGATCCTCAAAAGCCGGGATCAGTGGTTCCGGCCTTCCGATGTAGCGGTTGCTCCCGACGGTTCCCTGCTGGTGTCGGATTGGTACGACGGCGGTGTCGGTGGCCACCGTATGGAAGATGCCCAACAGGGTCGGATCTACCGGATTGCACCCCAGGTAGATCGCTATAAAAAGCCCGCTCTGGATCTGGATGATCCCGAATCCCTGAAGCATGCTTTTCTGAGTCCTAACCAGGATGTATTCTACCGGGCGAGTATGCATCTGGAAAACTCCGAGGGGGCAGAAGCCATGCTGAAAGAACTCTGGGAAGGGGATCGCGATATGGCCCGGGCCCGGGCATTATGGATGCTGGCCCGTACAGCGGACGATCCGGATCTGTATATCCAGGCCGGGCTGGCCGAGGAAGACGAACGCTTTCGCATCCAGGCCTTGCGGATTGCCCGGCAACTGACTCCCGAAAAACTGACGGACTACATCGCCGAAGTGGTTGCGGACGATTCGCCGGCGGTGCGCCGGGAAGCGGCAATTGCGCTGCGTCGGATCGGTACCCCACAGGCGGCGGAACTCTGGGCGAGCCTGGCCCGTCGCTATGACGGTGAAGACCGCTGGTACCTGGAAGCGCTCGGTATCGGTAGTGATCTGTATCCGGAGCTTTACCTGGCGCAACTGGACAGTCAGGCCGCGGAAGCCGAAATGGATGCGGCAACCAAAGATATCTACTGGCGGGTACGCGCGGCTTCCTCTACTCAGAAAATGGCCGACTTCATCCGGAAGGAAACCGAAGACGAAGCGGCGATCGCCCGCTATTTCCGGGCCTTTCATTTCAAACCGGCCGATGGTCGCAACGAAACGATCGCCGGTTTGCTGGAGATCGATCATCCCAAATCGGATCTGATCAACTCCTACGTCCTGAGCGCGATTGACGGCGATTATCTGGATAATAATGCCGCTCTGCAACGACGGATCCAGGGCTTACTGCCGAAATTGAAAGGTACTCCGGAGTGGCTGGAAGCCGTACAGAAAATGGAACTGCGCGAAGAACTGCCGGCCCTGATGGACATGTACAAAAACACCGAGGATCGTTCCCTGGCCAACCAGGCCATTGGCACCTATATGGACCTCGGAGGGGTGCAACTGGTAGAGAAGGATTTCCGCGCAGCGGCCGACGATCAGGCGAAACTGGCCCTGATCCGGGAATACGGCCCGATCCAGAATAACAAACTGGTGGAACTCTGGGCCAAAATACTGGACAGCGGACAGCAGACCTTTGCGGTGAATAATGCCCTGGTCAATGCGCTCGGCAACGGCTGGCACGGTCAGCACTTGCTTTTCGACCGGGTGAAAGCCGGGAAACTGGAAGGCAATCTTAAAACGGCGGCCGTCCTGCACATGATGCGCTGCTGGGATCCCGTCGTACGGGAGGCTGCCGCCGGATTTATGGAGGCATCCGAAGGCAAGGAAGGCGCACTGCCGCCCGTTGCCCGCCTGGTGGAGATGAAGGGATATCCTTCCAACGGGAAAACGGTATTCACCATTACCTGTGCCAGCTGTCATCAGGTGAATGGAGAAGGCGTACAGTTTGGACCTGATCTTTCCCAGATCGGCGGCAAACTCGCCAAAAGCGCTCTCTATTCGGCCATTCTTTACCCGAGCGCCGGGATCAACTTCGGTTACGAAGGCTACCTGGTGCGCACTAAGGATGGTGGAGTATTCAATGGCTATATCGAAGGGGAAACCGAACAGGAAGTCACCCTGCGCATGATGGGCGGTATTTCCCAAACCATCACCCGGGACCAGATCTCCGAGATGGAACCGCTGGACCAGTCGCTGATGACGGCTAACCTGCAGGCTGTAATGAATCAACAGGAACTGGTGGACCTGGTTGCGTATTTATCGGAACTCAAATAAGAAGCAAAAAAATGGGCTGGTTTCGGTAGCAATTACCGAAACCAGCCCTGTTTTTTGACAATCCTACCCTAAGGTCAAGGGAGCGTTCACTATCGTCCAATTGCGGACAAACCGATCACGCTCGATGGATAATGGGGACTTCCCTCAATTTATTTTCGCTTACCGTCCCTGATTGGGATCGGTCTCTTTAGCACTGTTCAAGAGTACTTCTACCGCTTTTTTCAATTGCGGATCTTCGTTGTTGGCTTTGTCGTCCGGAGCATTCTCCACGATGATGTCCGGAACGGCCGGTCCGTGTTCCATATTCTCACCGGTAGCCTTCACGTACCAGGCGCGGTAGGGCATGCGCACGCGGGAGCCGTCCTGCAGACTGTAGCTGCCGGTACTGATCACCGCACCGAATGTCGGGGTACCCACTAGTTTCCCGTGACCCAATGTTTTATAGGCGTGGGAGAAAATCTCCGCGTTGGAGTAGCTGTTCTGATTGCAAAGCGCTACGGAGGGCATGGTCAACGCCGGGAAAGGCAAACGTTCTCCGAAAGGATAATTGTTGACAAACTTTTTATTTTCCCGACCGAGGTCTTCCGCCGCTCCCCGGGGAATGGTATAAGAATGCTGGCGGACGTTGAGTACGGCCATGAGCATATCCGTCGTCCAGCCGCCGCCGTTGAAACGCACATCGATCACGATACCTTCCTTACCGTAGCCGCTGGCCATCAGTTCCCGTTCGAAACGTTCGAAACTTGGCCAGTTCATGCCCTGAATGTGGATATAGCCCAATTTGCCGCCGGAATAACGATCGGTCAGTGCTTTACGCTGGTCGACCCAGGCCTCGTAAATCTCCGAACGCAGGGAGCCGGCGGGACGGATGACCAGTTCCCGGGTAGCATTTTGCGGGGTGCGTACGGTGAGTAAGGTTCTTTCGTCCACCGTACCGTCCAGCAGCGCGTAATAGTTCTGACCGGGCTGTACCGGGTTGCCGTTAATGGCGGTAATGGTCTCGCCTACATAGAGTTTGCTGGATTCACGGTCCGCCGGACTGTCCGGTAATACAGACAGGATCGTGACTCCCGTTTCATTCGGTACCACTTCCACTCCGAGCAGTCCGGTGCGATCCCGCTGGGTCTCTTCCGGATTGGAGCCGTACATTCCCATGTGGCTGGCGTTGAGTTGCCCCAGCATTTCGTTGAACATGTCGCGGAAATCCTGCTCGGTGGACGCCGCCAGCGCCCGGGCTTCGTATTTGTCGTGCAGGGCCTGCCAGTTCTGGCCGTGGAAATTCGGATCGTAGAATCCGTCCCGCAGCGCCCGCCAGGCATCGTTAAACACCTGTTGCCGTTCGGCCGGATAATCGATCTTCATACTGGCCTGGAAAGCCAGACTTTCGTTTTTCTTGTTGTCCGGATTGACTTTACTGATCCGGCCCCGCTCCAGATAGTAGAGCATTTTGCCGTCCGGATCCCAGCTGAGATCATACATAGACTTGTCGTCGAAGATGGTCTTGGTCTCGGTGCCGTCCCACTTGGTACTGAGAAACGCCTGCTTTCCGGCCTGTCCCTGCCGGCCACCGCCGTTGATGGAGTAATAGAAAGTCTCTCCGTCGTGGCTGATCATCAGATCGGATTCGTTGCCGGGCAGATTGCTGACCTGGGCCAGCCGCTCGTGGATGTCCTCGAAATCGATTTGCACGGTAGCTACTTGGTCTTTATCTCCTTTTTTGTCTTTTTTCCCGGATTCCGGTTCGTCGGTATCTTCCCAGTCTCTGCGGGTTTTTTCCCAATCGGCTGCTTTCAGCCAGACAAACCAGACATCGGCGTCGCCGTTGTTGCGGTCGGAGAGGAAGGCCAGTTTGCTGCCGTCCTGACTCCAGACCGGATTGTAGTCGCGGCGCGGATGGAGACTTACATTCACCGGATCCTGGGACTGATCCACGGCGTGGATGTAGATCTCGCTGTTGAAATTGAGATCATCCATGGAGTAGGCGATCCATTTACTGTCCGGGCTCCAGCTTACTCCGCCGGGCGTGTCCCAGCCGTCGAGCAGGGTTCGTTGGTTGCTCAGGCCGCGGGTAGGGTCGATGTCGGCTACCAGCATTTTTCCCCGGCCCTGCATAAAGACGATCTGTTTCCGGTCCGGAGAGAGTATGAAATTGCCTTCTTCTTCCGTCCCTTTGGTCAGCGGTTGAATATCGAAACGGAAGGCGCGGTAGAGATCACTGGAATCTTCGGCCGCGGCCCTGGCCATAAAGAGATCGCGATTGCCGTTCCGGTCGGAAATGAAAACAAGGGTGGAGTCGTTCAGCCAGGCTACATCCTGCTCCCTTGCGGCGTGATCGGTAATGCGGTTGGCCCGCTTTTTATCCTTATCCTCCGGGTAGACAAAGATCTCTCCACGCAGGCTGAAAGCGATGTATTTGCCGTTCGGGCTCAGTGCGAATTCGCTGGCATCGCTGGTCAGGGTCTTTTTCTCTTCGGGATCGAAACGGTAATCTCCGGTGACCAATACCTTCAGGAGTTCACTGTTACTACCGTCCGGGTTCATGGTGAAAATATTCACCCCTCGTTCGATAACGAGTTTCTTACCGTTGGCGCTGAGGTCGAAATAGCGGATCCCTTCGCCCTTGAAGCTGGTGATGGCCTGTTGGTCAGAGCCGTCCAGCCCCATGGTGTAAAGGTTGTAGCGCCCGTCCCGGGCGCTGAGGAAATAGAGAGTATTGTCCGGTCCCCATTCGGGCATAATATCCTGGCCGTCATCGTCGGTCAATTGGGTGTATTCCTTGGTCTGGGTATCATAGAGCCAGATATCGCGATTGGCGGGGCCACGGTAGGCTTCGCGTTCGATCCGGCAGGAGCCCCGCTCGAAAGCGATGTAACGACCGTCCGGAGAGGGTGCCGGATTGTTGCCCAGCGCATCCAGCAGACGTTGGGGCGTACCGCCGGTAGCCGGTACCGAATAGATTTCACTGAGCCGTTCTACCGCTGCGAAAAACCGGCGGGTGCTGAACAGCAGTTTGCCGTCCGCCTGCCAGGCTGCCGATCCGTCACTTCCCGAATAGTAGGTCAGTCGTTCGGGGCGGCTTCCCTGTGCGCTCATGACGAACAGGTCTTCGTTGCCGAAGCGGTTGCCCTGGAAGACGATCTGTTGCCCGTCCGGGCTCCAGCGGGGATGGCTTTCGTAGCTTTCGTGGATGGTCAGCCGGCGGGCCGTACCTCCCACGGCGGGCACGGTCCAGATATCGCCCTGGTAAGAAAAAGCGACCTGGCTACCGTCCGGGTTCAAACCGGGGTGTCTCAGCAATAATAGATCTTCATTTTGTCCGTTGAGTATAGCGTATAAACATAAGAAGGTGATGAGTGCAAGTGATTTTTTCATAAAGTCAATTTACGGCAACCGGCAACCGTTACCGGGTACCTGTTTTCAGAAAATGGGAGTCCGGCCCTAGATCCAAAAAGCCGGGTACCCTTAAAATTCTAAGATAGGATTTTTGTTTAGCAGATTCGGGCAATAATTGATTTAATGGGGCTCTTTTGGGCTTTAATTACCGATTGAGAAAAAATATGTCGATATTGCGACAAAGATTTTACAAAGGCAATCGTCCTACATGCAGAAGATAGAAATGAACATTGCGGCCCTGGCCAATAGTGAGCCGCAATCGAATAATTTTATAGTTATTTTAAAAGAAAATGAGGGAGACCGTCGCTTACCGGTTGTAATAGGTGGATTCGAAGCCCAGGCTATTGCCATAGCTATAGAAAAGATTCGGCCCAGCCGTCCATTATCCCACGATCTGTTCAAAAATGTACTGGATCAACTGGGTGTGGAGCTGGAAGAAGTAGTGATATCCGATCTTCGTAACAACATCTTTTACGCAACGCTCGTCTGTAGAAAATGGGACGGCAGCCTGCTCAATATCGACTCCCGTACTTCGGATGCGATTGCGCTGGCGGTCCGTTTTTCCTGTCCGATCTTTGCCTACGATTTTATCCTGGATGAAGCCGGTGTAGTGGTGGAGAACGAATCTGCCAACGAAGGGGACATCCCCCGGGCGGAAGAAGGTAACATCAAGGGAAGAAGCGAGGAGGAACTCCGCGGCATGCTCGAAAAGGCACTGGAAAAGGAAGATTACGAAACGGCGGCCAAGATCCGGGACGAACTGAAAAGGCTGGAGGGGTAATAGCTCGATCCGAAACCTACGGTGCACTCCCCATTTATCCTTTAATATTCCTACCATAACCAAATACAGATGTTCCCTAAAGACACCTATGTAAATCGCCGGCAGCAGCTTATGGCGGATGTGAACGACGGCGGTCTGATCCTGCTGTTGGGCAACGAAGAAAGCAGCAAGAACTATAAAGATAATACCTACCGCTTCCGGCAGGACAGCAATTTCCTATACTTTCTGGGTTGGGATCAACCGCATCTGGCCGCAGTGATCGATCCGGAATCCGGAGAGACTACACTCTACGGCGACGATCTTTCGGTTGACCACATTGTCTGGATGGGCCCACAGCCGGGTATGCGGGAAATGGCCGATCGGGTAGGGGCTAAACAAACTGCGCCCTACAAAAGTCTGGCCGATACGCTGGCCAACGCGGCCGCAAGCGGGCGGAAGATCCACTACCTGCCTCCCTACCGGGCGGAAAATTTGCTGAAGATCAGTCGCTGGCTGGGGCAAACGCCGGATGCAGTCGAGAACGGACATTCCGTCCCCCTGGTTAAGGCGATCATCAAGCAGGCCTCCTACAAATCAGCGGAAGAGATCGCGGAGATCGAAAAGGCAGTTACCATCAGCGGACAAATGCACGTAGCGGCCATGCGTTCGGCGCGCGCGGGTATCCGGGAAGCGGAACTCACCGGCATCGTAGAAGGTATTGCCATCGGCGCCGGTGGCGATGTTGCCTATCCCGTCATTTTGACGATCAATGGGCAGACCCTGCACAATCATTACCACGGTAACGTCCTCCAATCCGGTCAGATGGTACTGGGAGATTTTGGAGCCGAAACGGCTACGCACTACGCCGGCGATATCACCCGGACGTTCCCGGTGGATACCAAATTTACCGCACGGCAGAAAGATATTTACGAACTGGTGCTTCAGGCGGAGCTGGAATCCATCAACGCCCTGAAACCGGGTATTCCCTACCGGGACATTCACCTGCAGGCGGCCCGCATCATGGCCGACGGACTGAAAGACCTCGGACTGATGAAGGGCGATATGGAAGCGGCTGTGGCCGAAGGGGCCCACGCCATGTTCTTTCCCCACGGGCTGGGCCACATGATGGGGCTGGATGTGCACGATATGGAGGATCTGGGCGAGGACTACGTAGGATATACCGATACCATCAGGCGGAGCCCGCAGTTCGGCCTGAGTGCCCTGCGCCTGGGCCGCGAACTGGAAGCGGGATTCGTACTGACGGTTGAACCCGGCCTGTATTTCATCCCCGAGCTGATCGACCAGTGGCAGGCAGCCGGTAAGTTCAAAGATTTTATCAATTACGATAAGGTGGCGGAATACCGGGATTTTAGCGGCGTACGCATTGAAGACAATGTATTGATCACCGAGGACGGGCACCGGGTTCTGGGAGCTCCGATCCCCAAGACCGTTGATGAGGTGGAAGCGGTGCGCAACGGCGGGTAGTAACTACACTGAAACAGAGATCTGCTTTTCCCAGCAAACCTGCTGTAACAATTTATACCCTTTAGGTCTTTTCAAATTATTTACTGCTGCTGGCGTGCCTCCGGCGGGGGTAGGATGCCTTATAGCCTGGCAGGCAGATATTCAGACTTCCTGTTCAGCGGAGCTGTCCTGCCAAGGCCACTTGCCTTCAATCTCGGCATTTAGCGTAAAGCTGAGAAAAGTACGGATCAGCACGATAATCGCCAGCACACCTACCGACTCGAAAGTCAGTTCGACCGCTACGGTGAGAATAATATCGGCTGCGACCAGTAGTTCCAGTCCCAACAAAATGCCTTTACCGATCTGTTGCCGGCATTTGGCATAGACTTCCTTTGGGGATCTCCTAAACAATCCCCAAATGGCATAGATAGTGGCGTAAACGATGGAAGACGCAATGATCAATATGCCGAAGATCTCGATCATCGATGCGATCCATTCGGCCAAATGCATGGATTGTTCTTTCATCCGTATAGAATTTTCAGGGTGTTTTTGTCAGATTCTCTTCGCCCGGTTTCCCGCTCACTCCTTTCAGTAAATAGTCATCCAGAACGCGGTCCTGATCCGAAGCGTGCAGAACGGATATGTCGCCGGTCGTTTCGATGATCACCGCCCGTACTTCCGATAAATTGAGAACGTTGGCTTCCCGCAACTTGGAGATCAGCGTACTTTCCGAGAGACTTACCTTTTGCATATTTTCTTCCAGCATTCTGCCGTCCAGCATCAGGAGGAGGGGGGTGTTAGATACCAGGTGATCAAAGGGTTTCCACCACCGGCGAATTATGGAAATGATGTGTTGCAGCGTGATCAATACCCCGAGGGCGACCATGCCCTGCATGAGCGATACATTTCCACTGAGAATGACGCTAGCCAGGATCGAACCGATCGCAATGGTGATCGCGAAATCAAAACTACTGAGCTTCCCAAAAGTCCGTAAACCGGAGATGCGGGTATAGATGATGATAATGAGGTAAATAAGCAGCGCTTTCAGCGCAGTGGTGCCTAATGTATCAAGTGACGAAAAGATCCAGTCCATAGGTTGCAGGTGTTATTGCCCTTGAAACCCGATGGATGAACGGGGTGTTCATTTTCGTCTCACTCCGGCGTTCCGTGGTACAGATACAGCGCTCCGTAAGTCCAGTGCGGCCCCTTTTGCCCGGGAAAATTGTAGCGATCCATCATCAGTGCGATGTATTTGGTCGGATACCCGGCGGGCAGTTCCACCACATTGGGCCAGATGCGGGTGCCGGACTTATCGTCCCAGGGAGGCAGGTCCATGTGCAGCGTGCCGGCCTCCTGCAAGTCCGGATAGGTATAAACGAAAACCTCCCGGGCGCTGCTGCCGGAAAAACAGTAGCGTTTCCCGTCGATCATTTCGATGGAGGTGCCGGTGGAGTTATTGGCCACGGGACCGGCGATCCGCCGGTAACCGCGATCCCAGGTATCGGATTCCATGATCACGGCCTTGTACCCGTCGAGGTTCTCGCAGGTCAGCAGTCTCCATTTGCCGGCTTCCTCATCGAAAAGAATATGGGAGTCTTCAATATCCCCGACTATACCGGTAGGCCGGGCCTGCATGATGGAAAATCCAAAACGGGGATCTTTTTTACTCTCGATGGCCAGTATTTGCTTTTGTTCGTCCGGATTGGCGTAGGCGCTGAATCCGGTTGTCAGTCCCATCCACCGATCTGCTTCCTCATCGTAAAAAAGGTGCGTGGAGATCTCATTGCGCAGGATGCCGTCGTTTTGATCGAACACAATAACGCCTTCCAGTCGCAGGTCAAATACCGATGGATCCAGGCTGAACACGCCCTGAATGTGGTGGGGCAGGGCCCGCCCACGGATGGAAAGGGTATACCAGAGCCGGCCCTCGTCAAGCAGGGGGTGTCCGTCCTTATAGGTGATCACCCGGATGTCTGCCTGCCCGAGCCCCGTGCTCAGTTCGGAACGGGCGCCGTTTATTCGCACTTCAGCATCCGACAGGTCAAAATACAGTCCCGACTGAAAAGTACTCAGGCAGCGCTTTTGCCGGAGATCCAGGTGCTGACTAAAATCTACCTGACCGATCGCCACCGGCAGGCCTTCGTTCTGAAAGAACAGGTTCAGCCCGCTGCCCAGCATTTGCAGCCTGATCCGGGCGGGCAGGGTAGCGCCCCGGGCACTTTCGAGTAAAATGGAGGAATCGGTTATCGTCCGGCCGTCGAGGATCACCTGCAGGCGTGCGTCCTGCAATTGCGATCCATCGAAGCGGATACTGACGATGAAGCGCTCTTTTTTATCCTTGTCCGCAAATTCAAATCCCAGAGCACCCCGGCCAGAGCAGGCCTCCAGGTCCAGCGTGTAGGTGGCAAATGGATTGAAACCACCCAGCCAGATGCTACTTTCGCTGTGCGCCTCGGAGCTTATCCGCAATTGATCGCCGCTAAGCTGATAGGTGGCGGGATCGGAAGTATATTGGTGCACTGGGTGCATACTGGCGATACCGATAATGTTGCCGGGATCCAGGCTAGCCAATGGGATCGCCTGTTCGGGATCGAAGATCAGCCGTTTGACTCCCTGACGCACGAACTTAATATCGGCCGGTTCGATGCCGGATTGTCCGCTCATCCCGTACACGGGCAGGAGAAAAAGGAGGATCAGGAAAGGGCTTATCCGGTACTTGAGCGTCTGCATATTGATTGCTTTAATGCTTATATTGTTGATCATAGGCATATTTTCCTGGCAAAATCCTTTCCCGATATGAAAAGACGAACTTTCCTCAAGCACTCCACTTACTCAACTGCGGCGCTGCTGGGTGCCGCCAATACCGCTGCACTGGCCCAGGAGATGGTTCCGGCCGAACGGACCGGCCGCGAAAATACGCCAACGGTGAACAAGACGAAAAATACGGTCGAGGTCCTTAATCCCGCTCACCGCGTTCCGGTCAGTTTTATCATTGATGACAGTACGGCCCTGGTGAATATGGCACATTACGGTATTCCCCAGTTTGCGGAAGTTTTCCCCGACAACTACAAGCAGGACTGGCGTAAACTGCCCCGGGAAATACCCGACGATTTTGTTCGGGAATTTCTGGACTGGTGCGATAGCCACGGTGTGAAAGGTAAATACAGCATGGTGCCCTATCCGGCCTGTACGGGCTGGCTGAACCGTTTTATTCCGGGCTGGTCGAAATCGGACCTTCAGGCCAGTATCCGGCTGGTGCGGGAGCGGGCCCAACCGAACTGGGATATCCATCCGGAAATGATCAGTCACACCCGGGTGATCGATATCCGGACCGGGCTACCATTCCCCGATGCCACTCCGGAATTTATGGAAAACTGGGAATGGAGTCAGAATAAAAGTGCCGAAGAACTGGGCGAATACATTCAGTACGCCCTAAATGTGTTGAAAGGAGCCGATCTGTACTGCGAAGGGGTAACCACTCCGGGAGGATTTGCCCATCGGAATATCCCCAATCTGGCCCGCGGTACCCAATGGGCCATGCAGGAGGTGTACGGGGTTGACGTCGCTCACTTTTTCCGGGATGTGATCACCGATCCGGGGAAAAGCGTGCAGCCGCAGATCTTCCACGCCCAGGACCTGGATACGGATCACGCCAGTTGTTCGGTTCACATTATTGCCTGCACCGGCGACTGGTTTGGCGGCTGGGACGGACTCACCCCCGGCGATGCCGATCGCTTTATCACTGCGGACCTTGCGCAGGGCCGAATGGTAGAAGTGATCGAGCAGGAAGAACCGGCCATCTTTATCTGCCACTGGCCGGGGATCTACTACAATGGGGACAAACTGGGTTTCGATATCTTTAAGACGGTGGTCACCCGCCTGCACCAGAAGTACGATAACCTGATCTGGATGAAGCTGAGCGAGATCTCGCGCTACTGGGCCGCCAAGGAATTTACCAGCATCGTCCGGGACGGAAAACGCCTCCATATCGAAGCGCCTTTCGCAACGGACCTCTTCACCTTTAAGGTCGGTCAGAAATTATCGGATCCGGAATTCCGGCGGGGGAATGAGCAAATAGCCTTAACACGGGTGGATAGTGAAAAGGAACTGCGCCGCAATACCTGGTGCCGTACCGGCCGGGACACGATCGTCTGTATCGATCTGCCTAAAGGCAGCAGTGAGCTGATGGGTTGATGTATCGCTCACCAGGGGATAACTATGATCTTTTGCAGTCAGCAGAGCGGACAATCCACCTAAAATCCACTACCTTGGTGATTGTACTATTTACGCTCAATTACACTAGTTTATGAAAAAAATACTCTTTTTACTCTGCCTTTCGTCGGGAATGGCATTTTTCGCCTGCTCGGAATCGCCGGCCGGGGAAACAACCGCTACGGAAACGCCGGCGGCGGAAACTACCCCTGAAGATCGCGCAGTCCCCGAGGTCCAGTATACACTGACCAAGGACCAGACCCACAATAAATTCAGCAGCGCCATACCGCCGATCCTGCGGGTGGCTTCCGGAGCGGTAATCGAGGCATTTACCGAAGATGCCAGCGATGAACAGTTCGACCTGGATTCGGGACTGGAAGACCTGGACGCGCTCGATTTCGGCCCCATTCACCCGATCACCGGACCGGTGTACGTCGAAGGAGCTATGCCGGGAGATGTCCTGAAGGTAACCCTGCACGAAGTGGAAGTAGGCGACTGGGGCTGGAATGCCATTGTACCCGGATTCGGGTTCCTGGCGGATACCTTACCCGGCAAATATATTCGCATCTACGAACTGGGAGCGAATAAGGAATACGTGCAATTCAACGAAAACATCCGCATACCGCTCCGGCCGTTTCCCGGCGTGATGGGCGTAGCGCCGCCTACGGAAGAAATGCTTTCGACCATTCCGCCGCGAGCCAACGGAGGAAATATGGATGATCCCAATCTTACGGAGGGCACCACGGTTTACTTTCCGGTATTTGTTGAGGGCGGCCTTTTTTCGATCGGTGACGGCCATGCCACCCAGGGGCTGGGCGAAGTATGCGGTACGGCTATCGAAGCACCGCTCCGCATCGTTTATCAGATCGAACTGGTCAAGAACCGCTCCATTCAGGAACCGCAATACGAAACGGACGATTATTACGCCACTACCGGCTTTGCGCCCACCATCGACGAAGCGGCCAAAAAGGCAACCCTGTACATGATCGAATACCTCAGGGAAGCCCACGGGCTAAGCACGGAAGAGGCCTATGCGCTCTGCTCCCTGGCGGGAGATTTGAAGATCGCCGAAGTGGTAGATATGCCCAATATGCTGGTGACGATGCATTTGTCCAAGGAAACCCTGGGGGTGAATTAATCGCCCCATAAACCCAAACAATATGTCATTTCTACTTTACGGAGCTTACGGTTATACCGGTCAGTTGATCATCAAGGAATGCAGAGCTAAAGGTTTGCAGCCCGTACTGGCCGGACGCAACCGGGAAAAGATCGAGGCCCTGGCGACCGAATACGGTCTGCCGTCCGCGGTATTCGATCTGGATGATCCCGCGGCCATCCGGGAACACCTACAGGATCAATTGCTTTGCGTTAATGCGGCCGGACCGTTTACCCGGACGGCGCGCCCGCTGGTAGATGCCTGTCTGGCTACCAAAACCCACTATCTGGATATTACCGGAGAGATTGAAGTATTTGAAGAACTGAAAGGGCTGGATAGCGAAGCGAAGCAGGCGGGTATCGTGATCCTGCCCGGCGTTGGGTTCGACGTGGTCCCTTCGGATTGTATGGCCAATTACCTCAAGGAAAAAATGCCGGATGCGGACTGGCTGGAACTAACCATCGCCATGCGCGGTGGCGGGATATCCCACGGCACCCTCAGCACCATGGTCGAGAATCTGGGTGATCCCGGAGCCGTCAGAAGCAACGGACAGATCAAGCGGGTAAAAACGGCGCACAAACAGAAAAAAGTGGATTTCGGGGATTTTTCCCGAACGGTGGCGACCATCCCCTGGGGAGATATCTCCACGGCCTACACTTCTACCGGTATCCCTAATATCGAAGTGTTCTCGGCCATGACGAAACAGGCGATCCGGATAATGAAATACCAGCGGTGGTTCAATCCGCTGCTGCGCAACAGCCTGGTGAAAAAGCTAATGCAATTTTGGGTTGATAAGAAGGTGACCGGGCCAACGGCGTCCCAAAATCGGGATGGCGCGGCCTACGTGCACGGTAGCGTACAAAACGGTACCGGCCGGCAGTGTGCGATCCTCTCGGCGCCGGAGGCCTACTGGCTGACGGCACTTTGTACGGTATTGATCGCCGGGAAGGTACTGGCCCGGGATTTTACACCGGGCTACCAGACGCCGGCGGGTGCGTATGGGTGGCAGTTGATCCTGGAAATTCCGGGGACGGAGATCAGGGATGTGCCGTGTGGGGGGTAGGCAATAAAAAGGCTTTTTGCTCTTTTATAAGACTTTCTAAGTTTCGCAAACTTAGAAAGTCTGGCCTTAGGAAAGTCTGGCCTTAGCAATTCTACTTCCCCAAAAGCGCAGGCAAACCCTCCGCCAACTGATAAAGCCACTTTACCTCCTCAGTGGAAAGCGCCCGATCAAACAGCGCGACTTCATCGATCAGTCCCACGAAGTTCAGGCCCAGAAAGATCTTGGCTTCCTCTATTTTCCAGGTAAAAGATTCGGTGATCTTGCGTTCGCCCTGTGGCCGACCGTTGATGTAAAAGCGGGCCATACCCGCCTTATCGTTCAGCTGATCGAAACTGATCACCACGTGGGTCCAGCGGCCCCGCTGGAAGGGACGATCTTCCGCCGGTAACAGCCGTTGATTAAAGGCCGGGTTTTTATCCGGTCCGATGCCCTGCGGATTCCATTGATCGACATCACCGTAAACGCCCATCCGGAAACTGCGGGGATTTTTATCCGAAAAGTCCACCCAAAGTGCGGCGTCATCGTAGCCGCTATCCGTGATCTGGATGGGGTCGGTATAGCCGGGCTCCAGGTCCGTCTCCGGATCCAGGCTCAGCCAGAGGGAAATTGTGCCGCCCCAGTCTTTGGTGGCGTAGGGAAGGTTCCCATCCACCTGGTAAAAAACGACGGGCTGGCCCTTGCGTTTGAATTCCAGTGCGTGGCCGAAATGGCCCTGGTTTTCGGCGAGCGTGATTTCCTGCGGCAGGAGATTGGGGGTGGCGGTTTCCAACTGCTCGTAGGAGGCCGCGCTGTACAGCCGGGCGTCGCCGCGTGCGAAATCAGCGGTAACTCCCTGGTCAAAAGTCGTGGCGAAAACCAGCGCATCGCGGAGTTGATCCGACTGCCGTTGCCGCTGCTCTTTGACGTAGGCGGCAACGGTACCCACCGGAGCCAGCCAGATCCCGCTTTCCGGTCGTTGGACGTAGGCCACCAGCTTTTCCAGCATGGCGGTACGGGTGGTCTGTCGGCCGTCCGGTCCGATATCGTGTCCGGCGAGCAGTAGCCAGCTGCCGTCTTCCAGCGCCGCGTCGACCAGCGGTTTAATATCCGTCTCAAAATCCTTACCGTCCATTTCAATGCCCTGCAAAAGGGCCATATCCGCGAAAGCGGGATCATTGGAGGCTTCGTTGAGCCAGCCCCGGCCGGATTCGAATAGTTCGGCGATCAGGGGGACGTAGCTTTGGGTATTCCGGCCGCGACCGACAAAAGTGTTGCCGCAGGTATAGGCAAAGGATTCGGGGAGCACACCGAGCAATTCCTTGATCTGTTGATTGGCTGCCGTCAATTCGCGGCGCATCGTGCTGAGGGTATAATTTTCCAGCGCTTTATCCCGGGACCATTGGAAATTGCCGGTACAGGGATGGTAAACTGTGTGATTTCCGATCTCATGCCCATCGGCCAGGAGTTGCTTCCACCCGTCGATCCGGTCCTGCATATTACCGGGTACGACGTAAAAGGTAGCTTTGGCGTCCAGTTTTTTGAAGAGGTCCCGGCCTACATCGACCTGCGAGTTGCGGCCATCGTCAAAACTGAGGCTGAGGGCCGCTTTTTTACCATCGGGCCAGGGAAAGCTCGTTTCCTGCCCCGGCAGGGAAATAACGAACCACAAACAGGCAAAGACGAAGCGATATTTCAGGTGCAACATATACGGTTAGGTTTAAAGGCGTCAGTGAGCAATGCACGCTTAAAATAAGGAATTGTAAGTTGCGGATCATTAGCAGAAACACAAAATCAATTCTAACGCACCCACTTCCTCATGTTTGCTTACTGATTCAACCGATAGTTCAGGACCAGGTTGATCTGCCGGCGTATCCGCTGGGCATTGGCGAAGGTATAAAATGTTTCTCCCTCCGAAACCGAGCGATATTTCCGCGAATTCAGGATATCCGATACGTTCAGCGTAAGCGTGCCTTTGTCCTTGAAAATATCCTTATTGATGGCCAGATCGAAGAAATAAAGAGATTTCCGGCTTCCCTGGGGCGTATTCATCGGCGCTTCGTAGTTCGCGCGGAACTGCAGGTCCGTAGTGGGACTGAGCGTAAAACGCGAAGTCTGCCGGGTAAACCAGGTATAAGTATCGCTGGAAAAGTCACTATCTACATTCGTGCCGTCGATGATGGACCGGAAGAAGTTGAAATTGAAATCCAGCTTCCACCATTTGGTAGCGGTATAACCGGCCGTAAATTCCGCACCGTAGGCATCCTCGGTTGCCAGGTTTTCCGGTAGGGTAGTGGAGAACCCGCGGCTGTCCACGCTGCGGATGCGAATGATCTTATCGTTCACCTTACGGTAATAAACGGAAGAGGAGATCGACCCTTTATCAAAATATTTGACGTGGCCCAGTTCGAATACGTCGCTGAATTCCGGGTTCAGGTCCGGATTACCACTGAAGTAGTTCCGGTTGTCCGAAAAGGTAACGAACGGGCTCAGATCATTGTACGTGGGGCGCTGTACCCGGCGGCTGTAACTCAGTTGAACCGCGTGGCCGGCCGGCAGGTCGTAGGTGAAGTGGGCGCTGGGGAAGAGATTGGTATAGTTGCGCGGATTGGATTCCTGGGTTTTTTCCAGGATGGTCTCAATATCCGTCCACTCCGCCCGCAGGCCGAATTGGTAGGAAAACCGTTTGGATTTGTTGCCGATGATCCCGTACAGACCGTGGATGTTTTCCTGGTAGATAAAGTTGTTATCCAGCCCGGGGAGCACTTCCAGTACGCCGCTTTCATTTCTCTCCTTGACGATATAATCGTTTTCCATGTCGCGGAAGCTACTGCGCAAACCGATCTCCAGTTTACCTTCGGTAGCAAAGGGCTGGACATAATCCACCTGAAGCAGCAGTTGTTCCTCCGTTTCGTCATTGAGGGAAGTCTGGTAGAGATCCCGGCTGGAGTCGCGACTGCCGTCCGGGAAATAGGAAGACTGCTCGTAGATCTGATCCGAGGTTTCCCAGTGATCCATGTACCGGATACTCGCGTTCAGTTCGTGTCCTTCCCGTTTGAACAGGCTTTTGTAGCTCAGCACGTATTCGGAAATGGGCTCCGTTTCGGTCTCATCCTGGGTACGCAGGGTGTAACTGTCCAGATTGCTGGTGCTACCGATGTAGTCGTCGTAGCGCAGGTCCGTCAGCCGTTTGCCGTCACTGCGACTGAGCATGTAGGAGGCCGTCAGGATATTTCTCTCATTAAAAAAGAAATCGAGTCCACCGCGGATGTTGTTGTCGAAACCGTCTTTCACGCCGTCGTATATTTGCTCGGATATGAAGGTGCTATCGTTGGCGTATACTTCCTGGTAAATGGTGGTATAGCTGGGCGTCTTCCGGTAGTTCAGGCCGTAATTGATGAAGAAATTGATATTCTTGCGCCGGTAATTCAGGTTAGCGGCAGCCCCTACGTTTAGGGGATAGCCGGCCGTTACATCAAAAGATCCGTTCAGTCCCTGCCGGCGGTCTTTTTTCAGTACGATGTTGATGATCCCGGCCATACCTTCCGCTTCGTAGCGGGCGGAGGGATTGGTAATGATCTCTACTTTTTCGATCAGGTTGGCCTGCAATTGCTGCAGACCGCTGCCGCCTTTGAAGCTGACCAGTCCGGAAGGTTTGCCATCAATGAGTATCCGAACGTTGCTGCTGCCGCGCAGGCGTACACCGCCTTCCACATCCACGGTGACCGAGGGAATATTATTCAGGATCTCGATGGCAGAACCACCGGCATTACCCAGGTCCTTACCGACATTGAAGATGCGTTTATCGAGGGCGAGTTCCATGGTGCTTTTTTCCGCCTGCACTACCACCTCATCCAGGGTACTGGTGCGGGAGGCCAGTTTGATCAAGCCAAAGTCATAGGCCTTTTTCCCTACGGTGAAGGCATCGGTCTTCATTTGCTGGTAGCCCATAAAATCCAGGAGCAGGTAGTATTCTCCGGCTTCCGCTTCCATGGAGAATTTACCGTCGTCGTCGGAAAGCCCCCCACCCGCCAGAGCGTCATCGGCTGCTTTCATCAATTGAATCGTCGCGTACCCCAGCGGGGCGTCCGTTTGCTCATCCACCACCTTTCCGGTGATCTTGACCTGAGCGTAGGCGATCGGACTAATGAGTATAAGGGCAAAGATGAAGAATAATGTCTTTTTCATTGGAGTGTAATGCTATTTGACCAGTAGACGAGAATGAAGACCGGACTACTTAATCGATCCTGAATAGTTTTTACACAAAACTAAGTGAAAATGGCGTGCAGACTTTGAGGGAAATCTGATTTTTGGGTAAATAAGGGTGTGGAAAAGGCCGGCAGATCATCCATCCGGGAAAGGATACAGGTGCCGGAAATGTGGGGCCGCTTTTTCGGAAGATAGTAAAGCTATTCCTACGATTATCAACTTAAATATCTATCTTCGGAAGACTTATTAACCGTTAAAATTAAAACGCAAGACAATGAAAAGAATTGGTTTTCAATTGATTGTCGGTCTGCTGGCCATGGCTTGTACACTTCAGTTAAATGCACAAGATAAGCCGGCTCCCAGCCCGCTGGGCAAAGTTTATCAGCGTGTGGGGGTTACGGATGTGGAAGTTACCTATTCCCGTCCCGGAGTGAAAGGACGGAGCATTTTCGCGGCTGAAGGCCTGGTGCCTTACGGCAAATTGTGGCGTACCGGTGCCAATGGTGCAACCAAAATTTCATTCAGCACGGACGTGATGATCGGTGATAAAACGGTCCCGGCGGGTAGCTATGCTATTTTCAGCATTCCCGCAGCCGATAAATGGACGATCATCTTCAATTCCAACACCGAACAGGGAGGAACCGGAAATTACGAAGATTCCAAGGATGTGGTCCGGGTAACTGCGGAAACACAGGAACTGCCCTTCTCCGTGGAGACTTTCACCATGGGCTTCAACAACGTAAAACCTACCTCTGCCGAACTGCTGATCTACTGGGACACGGCTTTGGTCAGTGTGCCGATCAAGGTGAAAAAAACCTGGGAATAAGTTAATTACGGGTTCCCAAGAACCGATAGGGGAGGGCCTTGCAGAAGATATCTGCAAGGCCCTTTGCGTTTTATTTCCGCCGGTTCAGAAAAAATTTCAGCCCGGTCTGGAATCCGAACTGGGGCTGTCCGTCGCGCACGCCCAGATTGAGTCCCAGTTCCAGGGCCGTATTCCGGTTGATGAAGATATTCACGCCGCCACCCAGACCGGCCGAAAAGCTCCGGGATATTTGCAGCGGATCGGCATTGCCGGTTTCCGTATGTATTTGCTGATAATTCAGTCCGGCCCGTAGTTCGAGATACGGCTGGATCTTGTTGTCGGGCCTGGCGGTGTAGTACCGCAGGAATGGATTGACACTGAGTCCGAAAGTGCGGGAGTGGATATTGGTTTCGGCGATCGTGAAATCCGTTTTCAGATAGTTGTAGGTCAACGAAAGGTCCATACCGGCCACCAGTCGATCCGTCAGGAAATAACCTGCCGAGGGAGCAATGCCGATCGAAAAGTTTTCAATGGCACTAAAATTCGCGTATTCAGCATTGATGAGCTGGCCCCCCAGCAGCCAGCTGCCGCGGCCCAGCCGGGGCCCGGATGCCTCGTCGCTATCTGAATTGGATCGGGCCAGGTGTACGAAACCGAGCTCAAATTTCATACGGGGTTTTTCGAAGAATGAGTTGGAACCGAAATGCCGGAAATTGAACGATAGGTTACTTTCCAGCGCCAATCCGCCGTTCAGTGGCGTAATGCTGCCCAGACCGGGCTGGAGCTGAAATTCCGGCTTTGAAACCAAGGAGCCGTTCTCATAAATTTCCAGGGGACTACTCAGCGAAAGAAACCAGTTGGTGCCTTTTGCTTCCGGATTGAGGTAGTAACGCATCTCCGGGGCCAGCAGGATGTTTTCGAGACCGTTCCGCGTACTGCCGTTCAGGCCCAATTGCCCGCCGATGGAAAAGCGGGGACTCAAAAAGTGCTGAACGGATGGATTGGCCTGGAAAGTGGTGCGCGAATCCATGTGGAAGAGACTGAGCCCACCGTTCCAGAGTTGATCATTGGTGGAAAGCTGGGCGGAAACCGTGTGACTGGCCATTAATAATGCAGCAGCCAGAAAGAGCGAGTTGAGTGATTTCATGGTACTATTTTTCAGTTAGAGAAAGCAGGATACACCGCTACCGGTTGCTGCCGGACGCCAAGCGCCCCGCCAGCAGAAAGATCGGTTGCCGATAAGCTCCGAACGCCTTCCCGTAAATCAAGGACGGAACCGGTTTTCGGTGCGGTCTAACCGGCGTCGGTGTATTGATGTTGTTTATCCCAAAGAGAGGGCTCCGGGAGAAATGGTTGGTTCCTTACCGGGGTTTTTCTGTCGACCCTGACCATTTGGAGGGGGGAGTTGAGTCCGAATTTTACCCGGCAGCGCTCGTTGCAAACAGCCAAGATCATTTCGACCGTATCCGTTGTGATCACCTGCCGAACGAATGGGCGAAGCGCCAATATTTATGGGACCTTACGTACGCTTATAACGACTAGCGATAATCCGTTTCGACAATGATTCTGATCCCTTCCGCATAGGGCGTAGGGGAGAAGTTGAAATGACTTTCAAATTTAGAGCTGTCAAAAATGTAATCGCGATCGTACTGGTACATCATTTCCACCATTTCCTTCATGATCGGATTGAACAGGCCGAGGATCCGGACGAGCCATTTGGGAGCCACCCGGGATTTGGAAGGCACACCCAGGGCTCCGGCGATCGCATCTATCCATTCCCGCCCGGTCGGTGGCTGGGATGCGGTAGGCAGGTGCCAGACCTGTCCGAACGCATCGGAGGAATTTCCGAGCAGAGCGGTAGCTTTGCCGGCATCGGGGGTGTAGGTAAAGGAGTGCTGGAAGTTTAGACTGCCCATCCAGTCGGCCGGTTTCCCGGCGGCCAGATTGTTGAAGACCGTTTCGGTCAGTACGCTGGTGTTTTTGACGGACGGGCCGTAAAAATCCGCCGAACGGGCAATCAGGGCTTCCAGTTCCCCGGCTTTAACGGCATCCATCAGACGGGAGGAGATACTCGCCCGGACCTTCCCTTTTTTACTCACGGGGCGAATCGGGGTATTTTCATCCATCGGGGCCAGGTGATCCGGATCGTACATGTAGATATTGTCGAAAAAAACGAGCCGGCAAGCGTGCTTTTTACAGGCGGCTATGGTGTGGTCCATGATGAGGGGCCATTTCGTGGTCCAGATCTCAGTGTTGTAGGGAAGCCCAACGGTGAGATAAACGATATCCGAGCCGGCTACGGCTGCATCTACGGCTTCCGCCTGGAGGAGGTCCGCCGGGTGCAATTCATCAGTGGGATTGACTTTTTCGGGATTGCGGCTGACCAGCCGGATACGATCGGTAAAGTCGGGCAGGGCTTTGGCCAGTTCGAGGCCAATGGCACCACCGGAGCCTAGGATGGTTTGCATAAGACGATGTTTAAATTTCAGAACCTTTTGCGAAAATCGCTGTTGACTTCGTGATATCTGATTTCCGGGAATCAGAACCTGTTTAAAGTTCGTTTTTGGATGGCGAAAATGACCAGATAATGGTTCTCACGAAAGCATTTTTGAGCTTCATAGCAGCGCTACGGGGCGAAAAAAAGGTAAAGTGAGGTTCATTAGATGGTTATTTCCCCGGCACGGGCCCGTATGGGCAGACCAAAGGATGAAGTTTAAATAGGTTCTTACAACAAAATACCAATGTTCGGACTATTTAAAAAAGACCCCGTTAAAAAACTGGAAAAAGAATACTACGAAACGCTGGAAAAAGCGCGGGATATTCAACGTGCGGGAGACATCAAGGCCTATTCCGCCATGATGGCCAAATCAGAGGAGATCTGGGCGCGGATCGAAGCATTACGTAATCCGAAAAAAGAGCAATAATCCATGCAGCGTTTTCAGTCGAAAGATATTGCGGATCTGGATAAGAGATACCGGACCAACCTGGTAAACTCCCTGAGCGGCTTTAAAAGCGTCAACCTGATCGGTACGGTCGATGCGGAGGGCACCACCAATGTCTCGGTGTTCAGTTCGGTAATCCACCTGGGAGCCAACCCGGCACTGATGGGCTTCATCATGCGGCCTGTGAGCGTTACGCGGGATACCTACAATAACATCATGGCCACCGGCCATTATACCTTCAATCATATCACGGCCGATTTTTTTGGAAAAGCTCACCAGAGTTCGGCCCGTTATCCGGCCAATATCTCCGAATTTGCCGCCGTTGATCTGACCGCTCAGTACAAGGATGATTTCCCCGCACCCTACGTGGCCGAGAGCCCGATCCAGATCGGATTGGAATTTCGGGAGCAAATGGAGATCCAGCTGAACGGGACCATCCTGATGATCGGAGCGGTGAAAGAACTGTACGTGCCGGAAGACTGCCTCCAGGCGGATGGTTATCTGGATATCGAAAAAGCCGGTACTATTACCGTATCCGGTCTGGATGCCTATCACACTACCCGCAAGCTGGCCCGTTTGTCCTACGCCAAAGCAGACCGGGCCTTACGGGCGCTGGAAGGTAAGCTGAAATAGCAGGTTCTAAAAACCGAGATCTTTGGTATAGATCCCGTTCTGGAGAGAATCCAACGACACGGCTGTGATCTGGATGCCCGTTCTGAGGTCTCCGGTACGCGAGGAGAAAATGCCCCGGCCTTCCGGGATATTGGTATAGACCGGGATGTCATCGGACCCGCTGGTAATCCCGACATTCGCCTGGGCGATGGTGATCAGCTCGGAAAACTCGGGTCCGCCACCCGTAACCCGGATTTCGAGATCCACAAACTGCCGGCGCCCTTCCGCGAGCGGCTCCAGACTACCTCCGATAAACTGATAAAATTCCTCCACCTGAAAGGTATAATTGACCTGAATACTGTTGTCCTCCCGCCGGAAGGCCGGGCTCAGCACCCATTCCAGGGTCTTGTCTTCCATTACAGATGGATTTCCGGGAACGGATTCCCGGTAGTTGATCAGCATACGCACATCAAAGATCTCGGCTTCCTCCGAATCGGTCCGCCAGGCAATCCGCCGGGAGGAGAGATAGTTGCCGAGGGAAAATGGATCCGCCGGTAAATTGTCTACGAGTTCGATGGGGGAGAGCACGGTAGTCTCGGCACTGACCAGCGGTAGCTCACCGCCCCGGTCAATGATCAGGCGGAGTTGTTCGCCTCCCTGCAGATTGAGGGAGGCCGCGTCGATCTTATAAAGGATATTGGGTGCAGTAACGAAAGGACCGGATTGCCGGGGGTAACCCTCCTGATCTCCGTCGACACGCTCCAGCGGATAAACGATTCCGTTGTTTACCTTTTCGAGTTGTACGCTTACCGAGGCGTCGTAATACAAGGAATCGATCCGCTGGGCAACGGAGGCCGCATCGCTGTCCCCGCTTAGAAATGCTCTTTCTATCCGCAGGTAATGAGCCGTATCCCGGATATCGATAAAGCCATAAACGACGGGTATGTCCCTACCTCCGGCTTCGATCTCAAAGTCGGTCGTACAGTGCGGCAGTAAACTGATCAGCGTCAGTAGTATCAGGCCAAAACGGAAGCGGGGGGCATATTGGATCATGTATTCGGAATAATTTAGATGGATACGGTAGCAAAGGTTTCCCGTATTGCTTCAGGAGGCAAAGGTGATCATTTCACCAATAAAAGGGAGAGACAAAACCATTTAATGCGGAATAACGACAAAAAAAAAGTCGCACATTTCTGTGCGACTCACTAGCAATGATTATAATTCCACGAATATAAAAAAGCAATGAATTCTCTTGTTGTCGTTTACAAATCCTTTAAAGAACGCAAGATATAGTGTTTTTATTACATGCAAGGAATCATTCCCGAAAAAATCACGGATGGAGCACCTCGATTTTTCTCTGAATGGTCCCTCTTTCGGTAAACACTTTTACGAGATAAAAGCCGTTGGCCCACTGACTTACGTCAATGTTGGTCCGGTCATTTTTTACGCGTCCGGAATTGTAAACTTCCTGTCCCATTAAATTATAAACAACTACTCTGTCAAAGTCGGTGCTGCCGTTCAGATGCAGACGCAACTGGTTGTTGGCCGGGTTGGGCGCAACCTTCAGCTGACGGGCATCAATTGGCTGAGCCAGGTCCGCTTCGCTTTCCTCGGGTAGCTGTATCTTCAGGTCAAATTCTTCAATTCTGATCCCCATGCTACGGCCGGCGCTGTTGATGGCCTTGGAAATGCCACCACCGATCCGGATCGTCTGGGAAACTCTCTCTTCGTCCTGAATGTCGCCGGAAGGTTTAAAGCCGACAATGTCCTCAACGATTACAAAGCTAACCGTACCGATCTTACCGAAACCGGAAGCTGAAACGCCGCTGGTGCGGGTGAAACCGCTCTCCAATACGCCGCTTTCCTTATCGTTGCGACTCATATGCAGGATCGGCGAGTTGTAACTTAGCCAGCTACTGGTCTCAAAATTCACCTTTACGCTTTCCGGAACAAAGAAGTCCTTATTGTAAGCAAACGGGAACGTGAAACCATATACATCCTCCGCCGGCAGATCTTCCGTACCTACGTACAGATCCAGTTCTACCAGATCACCCGGTTGGGCAAATATATCGCCATCCAGCCGGATCACAAAATCGTAGAAAGGAACGCGGCTCGGGGTCAGGGAGTGGGTACGTCCGTAAAACTGACTGATGGCAATGGTATCCAGCGCCGTAATTACGCTGTCACCGTCCGCATCGATGTGCTTGGAGTTGATCGGATTCGTACTGAACAATTCACTCCAGTCCGGCGCGTACTGACCGTACCACTCGTCGGTAGTGGGATCGAGACGGGGTTTGCCCACCTCACCCATTTCCAGACCCAGCGGTAACAGGTCTTCCATATTGACGATACCGTCGAAGTTGGTATCACCGGGCCATACACAGTCCCCGAAACACATGGGGCCGTCCTCCTGGCTGACGTCGAGGATCTCCATTTCCACCTTTACCGATTTGGTGAAGGTACAATCCTGATCGCCCTCATTGATGCAGTAGGCAACCTCGAATTCATCGACGCCGGAAACGATCTCCTCGTTCGGAATATAGACCATCAGGTTGTAACCGGTGATCTCGGTATCGTAGATCTTTTTGTTGACGTTACCCGGAAAGAACATCACCGTACCCAGTTCACCCTGTTCGGTGATCTTGAACTTGAAACCTTTGATGGGTACGTTGTAACCGATGATCAGCGGGGTACGCTTGGGCGTCAGCATTTTGAACTTGGTATAAGCCGGTTCGAAATTACTGACGTATACGAAAGCGGTGGCGGTTTCGGTCTGGCCACCGGGAGAATTGCTGGTATAGGTAAACTGGTCGACACCTTCGAAACCCGGATTAGGGGTATAGGCTACCTCTCCTTCGGAAAGGACCTCCAGGCTCCCGTAGCGGGGCTGGCCGATATAAACGCTGTTGGCCGCCTGGCCGTAAGCGTCATTCTTGAGTACGTTATATTCTACAGTGCTTCCAGAAGTAGTGTAAATTTCATCGTCAAAGGCAAAGGTGTTTTGTTTGATATTTAATACTTGAACATCTACGATGATCTCGTGGCCATCGTAAGCAAAGGTAAGTTGGTCGGTGCCAACGAAATCAGGATCGGGATAATACTGCGGAACGGTGCCGCTGTTATCGAAGGTACCGTGCTCCGGGCTGGATACCAGCTCAAAGAGGTAGGGCACCAGCACATCCTGAGGAATGTTTTTCTTGGTGAAGATCTTGATCCGCTCGTTGGTGGGCATTTCTTCCGAAAGTACGCTCACACTCACCGTCCCGTTGGTGCAAACGCCTTCGCCGTTGCAGAGGGAGTAGTTGAAGTGAGCGAGGCCGGTATAACCACCTGCTGGTACGAAGCGGACCGTCTGGTCATCCAGGACGGTAACCTGTCCGTTGTTGGTCATCGGGGCCGCAGCCACCTTTAATATACCGTTACTGCTGTAATCGTTGATCGTTACCGGGATGTCAACCGCTTCGTTCATCATCGTCGTTACGTAATCGTGCCGGGCGTTGATGGCCGCGGGTTCGACAAATACTGTAAACTCAACAATCTCCAGGTAACTAAAAGAACCGAACGTCACCCAACGCTTGAGGGTGAAGTGGTCCATTCCGAGGTAATCTTCCTCCGGTGTGTAGGTCAGGACATAATCAAAATTGTTTGCTGTGGAAATGTTCTTAGATACATCCAGCTCGCCGTGGCTGGGTAACTTTACCGTGTTAGGCTCGTTGGGCATCGAGACAAACTCCCATTCCACCTCCTGGTTTAAGAAGGTGTGCAGGGTATCTCTGACGGCCCAGACGGGTGCTGAGAATAGCACCAACATCAGTACTAGGACGTAAGCTCTTCGTAGAGATACATTCATGGATCGTGGATTTAACTCATTGCTCGTGGACTACGTTCAAAGATACAATTTAAATTTGAACTTAGAAAAAGTAGTATTAGAAAAAAACAATTATTGTGAATTGGTAAGATGGAAGTTTGTTGGGCAACTAATTAGGTATAAATTATTTGCATCAGATTGTTGTGAAAGAAAAATTGAATAAATTTGCCAGGGAACTCCCTAGGCCTTTGAAATTAGAGGTCTTTTATGACTCCCTGCATTACCAAAGTATAGAATTTTCCAATTAATGCACTAAGATGCTAAACAGCAAATTGATAGGTATACTCAGGCATTTTGATAAATACGAACAGAATAAATGTAAAAAATTTGTTGAATCCCCGTATTTCAACCGAAATGAAGAGCTGATCAAACTCTACAACTTTCTGATTACAATGATCAATAAGGATCGCCTGGAGGAGGTTAAGAAAGAAGAGATATGGAAAGAAGTCGTTCCCGGCAAAGAGTACGATGATACCCGATTTCGAAAATACACCTCTGATCTTTCCAAATTAGTGGAGTCCTTTCTTGCCCAACAATGTTTTGACGATGATAAGATTGGCAAGTCCATTTATCTGATGGAAAGTATTGATAAGAAGAAAATCGACAAATTGTACAACAGTTCTATCCGAGTGGCAAAGAAGCTGTCCGAGAGTTACCCTCACCGTTCTTCCGAACATTATTACCATAAGTACGAAATTGAGAAAAATTACTACAAACTCACCGACTACGATATCAAGCGAAGCAAAGTGAGTAATGTTGAAGAGATTGCGGCCAATCTCGACAAATTTTATATCTCGGAAAAGTTGAAATACTACTGCTCAGTCTTGAGTAGCCAGAGTACGGTAGCTCATAAATACGAGATCCGTTTTATTGACGAGATTATTGAACATCTGCAGGAGAACGACTACGAGGATACGCCTCCAATTGCCATCTACCTTCAGATCTATTTGGCTCTGAAAGATTTTGATAATGAAGAGCACTATTTCAAACTAAAAAGTTTGCTGGAACACTACGGTTTGCTTTTCCCGCTCAACGAAGCATCCAATATTTATAAATATGCGCTTAACTATTGTACCCGAAAAATTAACCGTGGTAACCAGAAGTTTCTACACGAATATTTTGATCTATACGTCGAAACTTTGAACAAGGAAATTATTTTTGATAAGGGAGAGATAAGTCCCTGGCATTTTAAAAACATTGTTACCACGGCTTTACGCTTGGGTAAATTTGAATGGACCGAAAAATTTATTTTCAAATATAAGGACAGGATACCGGAAGAACTACGGAATAATGCCATAACGTTCAACCTCGCGCAGCTATACTTCTATCAAAAAAAATACAATAAAGTGATCGAGCAGCTGCAGTTTGTGGAATACGACGACCTGAGCTACAACATCAATTCCAAAACCATGCTCATTGCTACTTACTATGAGTTGGACGAGATAGAACCACTGTATTCTTTGTTGGAAAGTTTTCGGGTTTACCTAAACCGGCATAAGGATATTGCCGAACAGATCAGAAACTTGTGTTTGAACCTCATTAAATTCACTAAAAAATTGGTAAAGGTTTTACCCGGAGATCAGGAAAGTATTCAGAAGCTGAAAAATGAAGTTGAAGCGACAAAAAATATCGCCAGCATTCGTTGGCTGCGGGAGAAGATAGCCGAGCTGGAAGGAAATTATTAAGATTATCAAAGTCTCGGGTTACCTTTTAGAAGTAACCCGAGACCTAAACCATTTTCAGGCTATAGATTTAGAATCCAGTAATATCATCAACTACGATTCCATCCCCATCATCATCACCGTCACCACCTTTAATGGTTTTCAAATCCTGATCAGAGAGTACGATGGGCTTTAGCTCTTTCAAGCTCTTCAGAGATAGCTTTTTCATAATAAAACTGTTTAAGGGTTAAGTAATTAATATTCAGAGCGGTAATAATATTAATAATAATAATGCCAGACAAGGGGATCCAGGAGTTTAACACAAGGATGAAGTTTTCAAAAAATAAAAAACGGCTATGCCATCGTAGGATGGAGTAGCCGTCAGGGAAAAAACTAGATCTTGGAAAAGGCCTAAGGACCGATGATATCAACAATGATCGTGGACCCGCCTTTTACTTTTTTCTGTTCCTCAGAGTCGAGCACTTTAGGTTTCAGTTCTCTGATGGAGTTTAAGTTTAACTGTTTCATGCAAAATGTGTTTAGGATAGTTCGGATGTTAAAAAAGGCTTTATGTGACCTAAACACTTTGACCAAATACATTTATTCGGTTTGCTCAGTTAAACTGGTTTTAACCATATCGGTTTCAAGTTTTAACATATTTTTTTGAAAAAATATTTAGTCAATGCCCAGCGCTTCCGGTGTGCGGAAAGGATGGCGCGGCTGCCACGCATCTTTGGGTTCCAACAGTCCCACCAGACAGGGGATCAGGTGGTTCAGCAGACTACTGGTGTGGTGAAGCAGGAATACCGTAGTCGGTACGGCCACGGCCCCTACGGAGCTTTTGATCTCCATGGCCGTCCGGGAAAATACCAGCTGACCGACCCGTTCCTGGATGGCTACTTCGATCAGGTGATACAACATATTGAGATAAAGTTGATACGGCTGCTGCTCTTCCCCGAATCCGAGAAAATGAGCTTCGAGTTCGTCCCCATTCCGGATAGCCGTGCAAAATCCGATCAGTTCACCGGACTGGAAATAAGCCCACAGCCGAAAATCGCGGGGGGCTGCGGCCTTGAGCTCTGAGAAATAATCCGGAGCCAGGTAGCCGACGCAGAAGCCGGAACTTTCCGCCACTTTGCGGTACAGGGGATAGAGCTCCGGTTCGTAGGTGCGGATCTGCTCTTCGTTCAGTTCCAGGCACTGGACCCGCTGGAGTTTTTTCCTGGCCCGCCGGTACCGCACCCGGTACTTGGAACTAAGGTCTTCCAGATAATCATCCATACTGTGCCAGTGCGGCCGGATCGGCAGCACCATATTCGGTTGAAATTTGAGCGAATGGTATTCGGACGCATTCCAGTTCTCGATCAGGTTGGCCTGCTCTTCGTCCAGGTCTTTTACCAGGATACTGTTGACGGTCACTCCCCGGGAGCGCCACAGATCGGCCGTTTTCCTTAAAGCCTCCCGCAGCGGTGCGTGGGCCAGGGCAGCGTGTTCCGGCTCAAAATAAAAACCGTGCTGACCGGTCAGCAGCATATTGCCACAGATGAGCACCTTCAGTTGCACGCGGGCGGCGACGAGTTGGCGCAAACGGCTCGCGTCTGCATCTTGTTGACGAATGTGTTCCTCCGCCCGAAATTCGAGTAACTGGCCGTAAGCAATACCCACCGGCTTGCCCCGGTGAAAGAATAAAAGGTAGCTAAAACGGAGATTTCCCGGAGGCGAGTCCTCCAGTAACTGTAAATAATCCCGCTGTAAAAAATAATCCCCACTTCGCTGCGCCAGTTCCCAGTAAGTTTCCGGTACGCTGTCGATTGACGTGAACAGAGAAAAGGAACAGTCCGAACCGGACAAGGGAACCGATTCTCCCTTTCGAAGGGATCTGCTGGAAAAACAGGGATGCGCGGCGCATAACTTCATAAACGTTGGAATTGGATATTTTACAGTTTGGTCTCAGGTAAGCTCTATAAGAAACAGTCTGGCGCTTATTTAGTTGATCTTTTAACATTTACCCTTATCGGACCATCAGTCTACCTGCCACTTCTGGATCTCCCGCCAGGCGTATTGTTCATCTTCCCAGCCGATCAGTTCCGTTACCCCGTAACCCTTATAGTAGAGGAACCATTCTTCGATGATGCGGCGGGCGGGATCGTATTCGAGCAACAGATCCTGAAAATTGGCCGCCGGGAACACGCGCAGACTGGAATCCAGCGGCACGGCAATGATCTTGGTATCGATCTCGCCGCGATCCGATAATTTCAGGGTGCCGATCGGCAGAGCTTCCACCACACTTCCGGTAGGCAGGCTTTCACATACAAGCAGTACGTCGAGCGGATCTCCGTCGCCGCCCCGGCTGGCCTCCATCAGGGTAGAAGGTATAAAACCGTAATTGCCCGGGTAGGGGAGGAAGTGGATCATACGCTCTTTCCCATCGATCAATTCGGCCCGGAATTCCTTATCGTCTTTCTGGAATTCCAGTTTTTTATTGGTACCGGCCGGGATCTCTACCACTACCTGGAATCCTTCGCCGGTGAGGGCCGGCAACTGGTGTACCTTTTCCTGGGTGCCCACGGCATCACAGGCACTCAATACACAACCCAGGGTGAACAACAGAACAGGGATCAGATTTTTCATGTATCAGTTTTTAGCTTTCGCGGTTTGACGGCGACAAATATAGGTATACTGACGTCAAATTGGCTTGGGAAATCCCAACCAATTTGAGTACCGCCGATACGGACCGAAGCGGTTTGGGTAATCCTGACGGTTACAAGCACGTCAGGGCTAAACCACTTCGCATCGTGTATATTTATGCCTGACGGCCGGCTTCGGTTTTTCCAGGGCTCCTCGTCTAAGCAATCCCTTTCTTCGTCTTACTTTTTCCGGCTGCACTTTTTTCAACTGTAACTTAGGGGGATTACTCCTCGTCTTACATCTTAGAGACGGTTTGAAAACTTCTGCTGCCGGGGAAAAACCCGGATTTTGGCGTCAATTGAAAGCTATTTTTCACTGCATAGCCCAGCTACGGAGTTAAAAATAGGTGCAAAGTGGCGGCAAAAGCCGCGTTTTGCAACCCAGTGAGAGGTTTTCAAACAGTCTCTTAAAGACAAATCCAATTATCAAAACTGTTATTATGAAAAATCTAATGCTTGTTCTTGGCCTGGTTGCCTTATTCACTTTTGAAGCCCAATCGCAGAATTGGTGGAACGGTGGGATCAGCGGTGAAGGCCCGGTCGTGAAACGCACGCTCGATCTGAGTTCTTTTGATAAAGTAGTCCTGACCAATAACGCCAAAGTTTACCTGCGTCAGGGAAGCAGACAATCCGTAGAAGTAGAAGCCCAGCAAAATATCATTGACAATCTGGTTACGGAAGTTTCCGGTGATACCTGGAAGATCCGTTTCGATAAATCCGTTCGTCGGTACGAGGGAATGAAGGTTTACATCACCATCCCAACCCTGGAAGGGGCCCGCGTGAGCGGATCCGGGAGCATCATCGGTGAAAATACCTTCACCGGCCTGGACGAACTGGGTGTAAGTATTTCCGGCTCCGGCAATATCAGCCTCGATGTGGAAGCCAATATGATCGACTCGCACATCAGCGGCTCCGGTGATATCCGTCTGGCGGGTACTACTGACAAACACGGTATCTCCATTTCCGGTAGCGGGGAAGTAGAAGCTTACGATCTGATCAGTGACTCCTGTAAGGTACGCATTTCCGGCTCCGGGGACTGCGAAGTAGAAGTAAAGGAGGATCTGGAAGTACGGATCTCCGGTTCGGGTGATGTCAATTACAAAGGCCGCCCGCGCGTGAGCTCCCGGATCTCCGGCTCCGGCGATATCCGCGGCCGTTCCTGATCTGATCTCCGATCGGACAGCCAACCAATTCGTCCGTCCTCTTCGGGGGGCGGGCGAATTGTCGTTTCCGGCCACTTCTGAAAAATGACCCTATGACGATATTGATCTGAATACTATCTTTGCGCTTCTATACAAAATCTTGGTAAAATGAATCGCAATTTCAATATACGTTTCTGTACGATCCTGTTTTCGGTACTGCTGCTCACCGCCTGTCAGAATGCACCGGATAATGTGGACGAGGATACAGCCTCCGACACCCAGTCTTCGCTGGCCGGCATCCTGCCCGGTACCTGGGAAAATGTTTCCCTGAAAGTGAATGTCTACAGCGCCGACAATGTGCCCGATTCCAGCTATGTCTTCCGCATCAACGATGGCGACTGGGAAAGTCTGTTTACCGTACTACCTCCCCGCACTTACTTTGAATCGAATAATAAATACCGCATCGAATACCGGGATCGGCGCGATTCGATCATCAGTGTTTCCCGCGGCATCTGGAACGTCATGGGCGATACCCTCATGATGATCGAAGAGGACCAGACCATCCAGGGAAAGATCAAATACGACAAAGGCCTGCTGTATTACATCGGCCTGCGCGATTGGGATGAGGATGGCCAGGAAGATGATGCTTACCAGGAGGTGAAACGACGGGTGAGTATCGGAACGGAGAAGTAATTTGTGTTAAGGTGTTGATGTGGAAATGTGCTAAAGTGTGAATGTATGAATGTATGAATGTGTGAATGTGTTGTTTTTACGATTTTTGTTGCAGATGAGCAGCTGACGTCTTTTCTGATAAGGTTGTTTTAATTAGTTGGTTTACAGTTCGTTAGGGTGTTTTTCAATAAAAGGGGTTATAGAAGCGCTCAAAATAACGGGCCAACCAGGATAGGCGCGCGAAGTCCAGAAAACCATATCCAATGAAAATTCAAAAAATGACAATCAATTGAATTCCAGTAAATTGAACCGAACTCCAACACCCCAGCACTTCAACACTTCAACACATTTCCACCTTAACACATTTCCACATTACCACATTCCAACTAAACATTCTTTCCTATATTTGTGTTACTCCAATTAAGCAATCGTCTGATATTTGAGAAAACTGTCTATATACAGGTTATTGGCCGCTTACGGCCTGCTGGTGGTCCTGGCCCTTCCGCTGGGTATCCAGGGGGTACATCCCTGGATAGACGAGCACCAGGAGCAGGCGCACTGTGACCCCGACCTCGGACAGGTACACATTCACGACCATTCCTACGCCTTCGACCATTGCTTCGTTTGTACTTTCCATTTTTCCCACTATACCGAACCATCCTCGAGTTTTATTTCACACCATCCGGGTTGGATACTGAAGGATCTGATGATCGAGGGACATCAGATGCCGGTAAAAGCATCGCTATCCACTCGTTCTTCCCGGGCGCCGCCCACTGCTTAAATTTTCCGAACTGCCCTGCGCTTCGGAAATTTCCCGCCGGATAGATCACCGTCATTTTGAGCGGATTGAGCCGATCCGGACCAATATACACCAGGCGCATATGGAAGCCCTTCCAACGAACAGGCTTCGGATATGCACTTAGTTTTTCCGTTTTAAAGGACCACTGCCGACTGTTTATCATCCGAGCTCCGGGTGCGTTATCTGGTTTTAATGAGCCGGATGGCACGCTTTGGAACAGGGTGTAGCGGTCGTGATCCTCTATCCAATCTATAGCAGTATGGGATATCTATCACTACAATCCGGGTTCGGCCTCCTGTTGTCGCTGATCATCGGTAGCTTCCATTTTACCCATAGCCTTTCGGCCCAGAGTTGCAACCTAACCATCAAAGGGCGGGTCATCAACGCGGAGACCGGGGAGCCCATTCCCTACGCCAATATCATTATCAGAAGTGAGAATATCGGCACCGTTTCGGACGATCAGGGCAATTATGTGCTGACCGACCTCTGTGCCGGCGATTATACGGTGGTCTGCAGCCGGATCGATTGCGATCACGCCGAACACCACCTCAGCGTGGAGAACGGAGCGGTCCTGGTCCAGGATTTTCGCCTGCAGCCCAATTCGATCGAACTGGGTACGGTGGAGGTCACCGGAGAGGCGGTCCACCTCCATTCCATCAGCGGAGAGGATCAACTCAATCAGGCGGAAATGGCCGGTACCCAGGGCATCAACCTGGGGGAGAGCCTCGAAAAATTGCCCGGTGTCAATACCCTGAAGACGGGGTCGTCCATCGCCAAACCGGTCGTGCAGGGCATGTCCGGTCAGCGGATACTGATCATGAACAACGGGGTGCGACTGGAAGGCCAGCAATGGGGACTGGAGCACGCGCCGGAGATCGATCCCTTCGTCGCCGAAAAACTGACGGTGATTAAAGGGGCCGGTGGCTTGCGCTACGGTGCCGATGCGCTGGGCGGGGTTATTCTGGTAGAACCGAAAGCGCTGCCGACAGCAGGTGGACTGCACGGCGTAGTCAATCTGGCCGGGTTTAGTCAGGGCCGTACCGGTCTGGCCTCGGGCATTCTGGAGACCAGTGTCGGTAAAAAACTACCGATCAGCGCCCGGATCCAGGGAACGGTCAAACGGGGCGGCAATATGCGTACACCGGACTATTTTCTGGAAAATACCGGTCTGGAGGAATACAACTATTCCTGGGCCCTGGGCACGAAAAAAGAGACCTGGTCGGCGGAGCTGTACTACAGCAGTTTCTTTTCCAAGCTGGGGATCTTCTCGGGCGCACATATCGGAAATCTTACGGATCTGCAAAATGCGATCGAACGTGAAGAGCCACTACAAACGGGAGATTTCACCTACGAGCTCGGGCGTCCTTTGCAGCGCATTGCCCACGAATTATTCAAAGCAAAATTCGGGCTGAAAACGGGCAATATCGGTACGCTGAGTTTGCAGTACGCCCGCCAGTTCAACCGCCGGCAGGAATTCGATGCGCACAGCGGTTACGGTACGCCGCCGGAAAGCCTGGATGATCCGGAGATCGAATTCGAGGTGACTACTCACAGCAGCGAGATCGACTGGGAACACAAACCGATCGGTAACCTGCGGGGCCATATCGGAGCGCAACTGATCAGCCAGGTCAATACTACGGACCGGGGAGCGCTCATCCCGAATTACGAAAACCTCACGGCCGGAGTATACTGGATCGAACGCTGGCGTCATTATCCTTCTCCGTTCGAACTGGAAGGTGGACTGCGCTACGATATCCGGCAAATGGATGTCGGCATGCAGGGCCGGGATTCGATCGGCCAGTCGCTGGACTTTGCCAACTTCTCCGGCGCGCTCGGTCTGATCTTCAAACAACCCGCCTGGCGTGCAAGACTCAGCGTAGGTACGGCCTGGCGTGCGCCCCACGTAAACGAACTCTACAGCGACGGTGTCCACCACGGCTCGGCCTCCTTTGAATCGGGTAATGCCTCGCTGACCCAGGAACGGGCTCTGAATACGAGTCTGGGGTTTGATTGGCAACCGGAAAACCGTCCGTTTCGCGCGGGCCTGAACCTGTATTATAATCAGATCAGCAATTATATTTTTCTGGAACCAAGTGCCGAACCGGTGCTGACCATCCGCGGTGCCTTCCCGGCTTTTGAATACCAGCAGGCGGATGCGCGGATCATGGGACTGGATGCCCGGGCGAGCTGGGACCTGAACGGGCAATTGCAATGGTCCGCTCAGACCTCCCTGTTGCGGGGATGGAACCGGGATCTGGAAGATCACCTGGTCTTCATGCCGGCCGATCGCGTTTCGACGGCCCTGCGGTACCAGTTTGGAACGAAAGAAGCGGCATCGAATGCTCCCTTTATTCGTCTTAATGCAAGTCAGGTATTTCGCCAGAGCCGTACGCCGGCCAAAGGAGACTACGCGCCGGCGCCTCCGGCCTACCTGTTACTGGACCTGGAAGCCGGTACCACGCTTAATTTAGGGCGGCAGCCGGTTGAACTGGGATTGTCCGTGTTTAACCTGATGAATACCCGTTACCGGGAATACCTCAACCGCTTTCGCTACTTCGCCGATGAGATCGGCCGGAACGTATCGCTGCGGATTAAAGTACCCTTTTAAAGAAGAATAAGCGGAATAGTGGGAACCGTGGAAAGGTACTTTGTTAACACTTTAAACTTTTAAATCAATCATGAATCAGATACTGAAATTTTTCACTTTAGGATTTATTGCATTTAGCCTGATCGGCATTACAGCCTGTCAAAAGGATGACGACGATATGACCGATCCGGGCAACGAACAGGAGGTGATCACCACCGTCCAACTTGAATTCACCCCGGAACTCGGCGGCGATGTGCTTACTTTCGTATTCTCGGATCCCGATGGCCCCGGCGGACAGGCCCCGGCTGTCGATAATATCGAACTGGCTGCGAATACCACCTACGAAGTAACGGTGGAATTCATTGACAATTCCGGTTCCACCCCGGTTTTCATCACGGATGAAGTGCAGGAAGAAGCGGAAGAGCACCTCGTATGCTATGAAGTTACCGGAGATCTGTCTCCCCTGACCATCAAGGACCAGGATATGAACGGTGATGCCCTTGGGCTGATCGCCACCATGATGACCGGAGATGCCGGCAGCGGTGACCTCACAGTGAGCCTGAAGCACGAGCCTGTAAAAGATTCCGCTACTCCCTGTAGCACGGGGGAAACGGATGTGGAAGCGACCTTTCAGGTTACGGTAAATTAATTCCACTCAGAAAGAATAACAGCGGGTTGTAAGCTCCTGCTGTAAAAAGGTACGGGACGAAAAGCAGCTATTCATCTGCTCTTCGTCCCGTTTTTTATTGCTACTCGAAAAATTCTCTTTCCCTAATCCAACATCTTAATCAGAGACTCAATATCCGCCCGTAGCCGGTCAAAAGCTGCAATGTAGCGTTTTTCCAGGCTGGGAAGATTGCTGGTAGATTCGATGGACGCTTCGTACAGCAAACCCGGCAACATCCAGGATGCATAACCGCTATAGGGATCGGAAGAAGCGTAGAGCGAGCGGAACCACTTGCCGTAGGCCATCCCTTCATCGTCGATAAAGGCGCGATCCAGTTTAAGCAGGGTGTTGTTGACCTGTTCCAGTTTCTTATTTTTCAATTTGCCCTTCGCGGCACTGGCTTCCATCACTTCCACGTACTTTTCGGTGGCTTTGGCTAGTTGATCCACAGAGGCCAGCAATTTGGTCGTTTTGTAATCCGGCGCGTAGGCCTGGATGGCTTTTTCCGCCGTGCGGATATGCGTGCGCAGGTCCGAGCCGTAGCGGCCCACATCCAGCGGGAGTATATCCGCGTTGGCCAGGCGCAGCCCCATGATGCCGAATACCTTGGCTACGGTTGGTCCGCTCTGGAATTCCGGATCGGCGTAGGTAGCATACCAGTGGAAATCGTCGTAGGCGGAGTGGTAGAGCGTCGGCCCGCGCATGCCGGCACCCATACTCGGAATGCCCAGGTGTGCGTAAAAGCCCAGGTGGTCGGAACCGCCACCCAGGTTGCCGATGCGTGGCCCCTGACTTTTATCTTCCAGCCGGGCTGTCCAGTGTTCGTAAACGCTGATATCCTGATCGGTGTAGGGAACGACCTTGGTCGATTCCACCAGTAATCCCTTGAGCGAAGGTGCGGAGGAAGCCCCGAAGCTCAGTCCGGAACAGGCACCGTCCGCATTGAAATAGGCAATAGCCTTAGCGTCCAGTTCATCTTTGAACTGCTCCACCCATTCGGTAGAGGCGATAATGCCGTGTTCTTCGGCATCCCAGTGCGCGATCTTGATGGTGCGCTTTGGCTGGTATCCCTGCTTCGCGAGTTCTCCCAGGGCTTCGGCCAGGCACAGAAGCATCGCCGTGCCGCTGTTCGGATCGCTGGCGCCGTGTACCCAGGCATCGTAGTGCGAACCCATGATGATCCACTCGTCCGGATAGGTGCTGCCTTCGAGCGTACCCACGACATTCTGCACGCGGACAAAATCCTTTTCCTGCTGTACGTTCAGCCGTACTTTCAGCTCGGGGCCGCCGGTGAGCCGGTAGGTAAAGGGCAGACCACCCTGCCAGGCACCGGGCACCACATCACCCTGCATCCGGCTGAGGATCTCTTTGGCGGAGCCGTAGGGGAGGGGTGTCACCGGAATGGTGTGGAAGGGAACATCCGCGGGATCGAGCCGTTCGACTTTGGTTGGTCCGTCCATCGGCAGGGCCGGTTCGAAGGGAGTAAGCGGATCACCGGAGTAGTCCAGCGTCAGCACCGAACCCCGCTGAATGGTACTCTCGCTAAAGTAGGTGCCGTCCGGATAGCCCAGTCCACGCATATAACCCGAATCCTCGGGGTCGGTATAAATGATCAGTCCGGCCGCGCCGGCAGCTTCGGCGAACTTGGCTTTGTATCCCCGGAAATTACCTCCGTAACGGGCCATGACGATCTTGCCTTTTACGGAGACGCCCAGATCGGCCAGGCGTTCAAAATCTTCCTTGGTCCCGTAGTTGGCGTAGACTACCTCGGCGGTGACGTCACCGGATCCGGAGTAGGAGTTCCAGCCCGGGCCGACATCCTGCTGGGAGAACGGATCTGCTTCGAGTATATATTCCTGATTGTTCAGCGGCATGCGAATGGGCGTGACGAGTTCGATCTCGATCTCTCCGGGCCCGGTCGGCAGGTAAATATCGTAGGGAAACTGTTCGCTTTGCAGTCCGGCGTCCGCCATCACTTTTTGCATGTAATCGGCAACGGCCTTGTTTTCCGGGGTGCCGGCGCGGTGCGGTACTTTGGTCAGTTCGCGCAGGTGTTCTTTAAAGCGTTCGGACTTCGGCAGTTCCAGGAAAAGCTGCTCGATGGTTTGTTGTTCGTCCTGGCCATCGGGAAAAAAACCGGACAATTGTGCTTGTAGCTGCATCCCCACCAAAAGCAGGAATACGGGTAAGATTGTTTTTTTCATACTAGTTTTTGACTTTCGCGGGAAGTTACAAGCTTTCTCGAACTTCGGGGAACTATTGGCGGAGGAATTGGATTTGCATAAGGTCGGGTGATTATTCTGGTTGGTGGTCGACGGTTGATGGTTGACGGTTGACGGTTGATGGTTGACGGTCGATGGTTATGGTAACAATTAAAAAGTCAGAACACTTCAAAACATTTCCACCTTAGCACATTCACACGATTGTGCGGTTGTCTGTTTCCGATCATCACCAATTACCCAATAGATCCTTCAAGTATTTTCTAAAACCTTCGAAAAAATGAACCCATTTCACCGCGCTAACCAAAAAAGATGGGAAGCTACTGCCCGCAACTGGAAAGCCATGCACGACCGGCGGGGAACCTGGAAACTATGTGCCCAATCTCCGGAACTGGTCTTCGTACCCGAAGAAATGAAACACCTGCAGGGCTTGTCGGGTAAACGTGCCGCCGTACTTGGCAGCGGCGATAATCTTGCTGCATTTGCTCTGGCGGGTCTGGGGGCCCGGGTCACGTCCGTCGATATTTCGCGGAATCAACTGGAAATTGCCCGGGAACGCGCCGGGGAGCTACAACTGGACATGGAATTCCTGCAGGCCGATGTAACCGACCTCAGTGCGCTGGCCGATGCCACTTTTGATCTCGTCTATACGGGCGGGCACGTGGCGGTCTGGGTATCGGATCTGGACCGGTATTACCGCGAAGCCGGCCGGATATTAAAACCGGGAGGTCTTTTCCTCGTCAATGAGTACCATCCGTTTCGCCGGATCTGGAAAATGGAAGTCGATCATCTGGAAGTGGCCTACGATTATTACGATCGCGGGCCCTTTGTGTTTAAACACGATGAGGACGTACTGGACCGGAAGCGGGGGGATTACACCCAATACGAATTCCACTGGCGGGTAACCGATCTGATCAACGCCATGCTGAGCGCCGGTTGCAACCTGATCGATTCGGCCGAATTCGGAGAGCACGTCGGCGATTGGGAAGGGGCACCGCTGGAGGGACTCCCGGAATATCTGCTATTGGTCGGCCGGAAGCGGAACGGATAAGCCCTGCATACTATTCGTACCATGACCTTCCGGCAATTAGCTCAAAAGGATTCCGTTATCGTATAATCTTCTTCGTAAAGCGATTGGTAACGGATGCTAATGGTAATGCCCAGCGCGAGCGTGTCACCGGGTGTCCAGGTCAGCAGGCTATAGGTCTCTTCGGGTTTGATGATCGATGCTTCGGCAAAGTAGTACATGGCGGAATATTTACCCCGCAGGTTTCGCGCATCGATGACCGGCCGCCACGGATTTCCGCTTTCTGCATCCAGTTGTTTTCCGTCCAGGCCGATCTGGAAAGATTCGATCACGGCCGGACCGAGTCCGCTGTTCATCAGCTTAATACTCCGGGTATCATTGTGGGAGATCGTTTCAAAACCGAGCAATGGCCGCACGGAGAGGCGGTTGTGCCGTCGTTGCTCGCATCCCTGCCAGACGGAGATCATCAGCGCGATCGTGGCAATAAAGATCGCGATCGTGGATTGCAGTCGTTCGTTTTTGCTCATAACCTTGGGTGATTCGCGGTGGAAGCTATGAAAATAAGGAAAATATTTGAGGCGTGTGGTGGGGGAGGGTTGGAGAAAGGGTGAGGGGGAGACGGGGTGAGGGGGAGATTGGGTGATGGATTCTGGAAAAAATGTCCGCCAACATAGATTAGAACTGAAAGCTTCGGCAACTTCCTTATTTTGTGCAGATCAAAAAAAATTAAAATTTTGCGGTTTTAGACTAAGGGTAGATCAATCGGCTGGGGTATTACCCATGAATATGATGTTCCCAAAAGCACTAAAACCGGGTAAAATAAGCGGATCCGTTTCCAGGAATATGCCAGGCACGAGCCCACAACAGACTATGGACAAAACGCATTTTGAACATTTGTTCAGAACGCACTTCGAGCGACTGTGCAGTTTTGCCCGCCAGTATGTGTCGGACCTGGATACCGCCCAGGATATTTGCCAGAAGGTCTTTATCCGGCTTTGGGAAAAACGGGAAGAGATGGATACCGGGCGCTCTATTGCGAGCTACCTGTTCACTTCCGTCCGGAATCGCTGCCTGAACCATATCCGGGATCACAAAAAGTACCGGAGTCATCTGCTGGATGTGGAATGCGGCGAATTCGAGATCGGTACGGCCATTACCGAGGATCATTTTGCGGTGGAAGAGCTGCAGCAGCGCATTGACGCTGCACTGGCTACCCTGCCGCCGAAATGTCGGCAGGTGTTCGAGATGAGCCGCTACGATCAGAAAAAATACCGGGAGATTGCCGATGAACTGGATATTTCCCAAAAGACGGTGGAAGCCCATATGAGTAAAGCGATCAAAAGTCTGCGAGACCATCTGGGCGATTACCTGACAGTGCTGATCCTGCTGCAGATGTTGTAGGATTTAATGAAGATTTTACAGAGCGTGCGAACCGAAACGGTCCGCACCGAAAATTTAACTTATAAAGTTTCCGTCGGTCTGTGACCGGCACCAATTATGTCCGACCAGGAGTTACATACAGACTATCCCGCTCTCATGTCGAAGTACCTGAGTGGGAATGCTACGGATGCTGAAGTGCAGCAGCTGGAGGATTGGGTGTCGTCCGATGTAGCGCACCGCCGGCAGTTCATCGCCTACCGGAAAGCCTGGGTACTGGGAGGCATGCGCGAACGGTCTGCCGAAGTAGACGTGGACGCGCAGTGGCAGCAAACGGCAAAGGCGCTGTTCCCGGAAACGAAAGTAGTTCCGCTGCGTTCGCGGACTTACCGCTGGTTGGCAATCGCAGCGGCAATAACCCTGGTCGGAGCGATCTCCGTCTGGGCTTTCTTGCAATGGGGCGGGGAACGGGAACTGTACGTCACAACGACGGACCAAGTCCGGATCGTTGACCTGCCCGATGGCAGTACCGTAACCCTGAACCGCTTTTCCAGCCTGCGCTATGTGCCGGTGGAAGCCGACCCGGGCAATAGCCAATCGGCCCGTCGGCAGCTGACGCTCGCGGGGGATGCTTTTTTCGATGTCGAACGGGAGGTCGATCGTCCCTTTATCATCCGGGCGGCGGAACTGGAGGTAGAGGTACTCGGAACGTCCTTCTACATAGATGCCCGGGAGCCGCAGCCCCAGACTCAGGTAATTGTTGCATCCGGTTCGGTGGCGGTACGTTCCGCCAATGCGGATACGATCACACTGGCAGCGGGGCAGCAGGGGATCTACGAAAAGGCGGTGGATAGTTTATACCTGCAGGCCAACGAGGATCCCAATTTCCAGTCGATCAAGACCGGAACGATCAGCTTTTCGGTGGCTACGATCCAGGAGATCGCTTTCGCCCTCAGCCGGCATTACGGTATAGCGGTCGTTTACGAGGATATCGGGGATACCAGCAATTGCGTATTGAACGGCGACTATCCCGATTATACGTTGGAGGAGATCCTGGCGTATCTGCGGACTACCTGGGGCATTGAAGCCACCCGTGACGGTGATCGCGTCCTGCTATCGGGTACGGCCTGTGAATAAAATTGCCACTTGCTGCTGCGACCTTATACCAAAAACTACATTGAGTATCGAAAACCCCGCAAGCAATAAAAACCATGTGGAAACCAGGGATCATCCTCTTACTCTTGCTGAGTTTTACCGTTGTCGTCCGGGCCCAGATCGCAGACGTTTATCCCCCCATTTCCATCGCGTCGGAAAGTATCCGGGTGGCGGAGGTGCTGGATCAGATCACCCGGCAGACCGGGGTGAAATTCACCTATAATCCGCGGAGTATTGACCCCGAACAGCAGATCGCCTTTACCGTAAACCGGGCTAGTCTGGAAACTACTCTCCGCACCCTGAGCGAAGCGATCCCGATCCGCTACCAGTTGATCAAGGATCAGATCGTACTGACGCCAGACGAGCGGGAACCGGAATTGCTGACCCTCAGTGGATTCATCGAGGACCAAAACTCCGGAGAAAGCCTGATTGGGGCTACGGCCAGCATCCCGGGAACTTCCCGCGGAACGGTGACGAATGCATTCGGCTACTACGCACTACCGTTGGAGCGAGGCGAGCGGCGACTGAACTATTCCTACATCGGATACCAGCAAAAGGAAATGGACCTGACCCTCCGGAATGACCAGCGGCAGAATATTGCCCTGCAGCCGCGGGCGCTGGACCTACCCAGTGTGATCGTCGAACTGCCGAAGCTCGGGATGCTCGACAAAAGAGATCTGGGAAAAGTAGCAATGGACCCCGCACGACTGAATAATATGCCCGAATTCGGCGGCGAGTCCGGCCTGGTGAAGGGCCTGCAAAGTTTGCCCGGTATCAAGATGCACAGTGACGGCTCGGCCTTCTTTTACACCCGGGGCGGAGAGCGGGATCAGAACCTGATCATCGTGGACGATGCGCCCATCTACAATCCATCCCACCTCTTCGGCTTTTACTCCATCATCATTCCGGATTTCGCCAAAAGCATCGAGGTGTACAAAAGCGATTTTCCGGCTAATCTGGGCGATCGTCTCTCCTCCATTATCAACATCCGGACCCGGGACGGCAATCTGAATAAACTGGAATTCAGCGGAGCGCTCAATCCCCTGATCAATCGCTTTGCGTTGGAAGCGCCGATCGTAAAACAACGCAGTTCAATCTTCGTCTCCTGGCGGCGCTCTAATTTCGAATGGTTGTACCAACGAGCGGCCCCCAATGCAGACCTGGGCTTCGGGGATTTCAGCCTGAAATGGAACCACAAGCTCAATCCCAATAATCGATTGTACCTGACGGCCATTACGAGCCTGGATAATTTCACCAACAGTGCTTCCGGCACCAACGCCGGTATTCGCTGGGGAAACCTGGCCGCCACCCTGCGCTGGAACCATATTTTCAACCCGCGTCTGTTCGCCAATACGACCCTTTACACCGGGAACTATGCCTATCGCCTGTTTCAGGAACCCAACTACTGGCAGTCGGCACTGGGCACCCTGAGCCTGAAGACGGATTTTACCAAATACAACAGTCCCCGCGTGACTTCCCGCTTTGGTCTGGAATTGCAGGCCTATTTTATTGATCCGGGCAGTGCATCCGTCGATTCTTCCATTGCAATTCTTCCGGAGATCCGGCCCAATTATTCCCGCAAAACAGTAGCATACTATCAGGGAGAGTTCGAGCTGTCGGAACGTGTACAACTCAGTGCCGGAGCCCGACTGATCAGCTGGGCCAATTCCGGGCCGGCCACCTATTACGAGTTCGGGGAAGATTATGCGGTGACGGATACCATTCGGGCGGCAGAGGAGATCTACAACCGCTACGTCAATCTGGATCCCCGGCTGAGCCTGCGGTACCGCATCGACAGTAGCGCCCAGGTGAAACTGAGTGTGGGGCGTTACCACCAGTATCTGCAGTTGATTTCCAATGCGACCTCGCCTTTCAATTCTTTTGAAGTGTGGTTGCCGGCCAGTCCCAATATCCGGCCCCAGGCGGCCTGGCAGTTTGCACTCAACTACTCCAAATACCTTCGGCCTTCCCAGCTGGAGTTCAGCGCTGCCCTGTATTACAAAAAGCTGGATAACCAAATTGATTACCAACCGCATGCGACCACTTTGCTCAATCCGCTGGTGGAGGGAGAGCTGCGTTTCGGTAGCATGGAAGCCTATGGTCTGGAGCTTATGCTGGAAAAAAAACTGGGCCGGCTGAGCGGCTGGCTGGCTTATACCTATTCGCGCAGTTTGCGGAAAACACCGGACCTCAACGGGGGGCGGATCTATCCGGCTTTCCAGGACCGCCCGCACGATCTTTCCTTACTGCTGAACTATCAGCTTGCTCCCCGGGCGCTATTTTCTTTTTACTACACGGCTTATAGTGGGTCGACCTTTTCGTCGCCAACGGGCTTTTACACCTACAACGATCAGACGGTGCCGGTGTATGCGGAGAAAAACAACGACCGGCTTCCGGCTTACCGCCGAATGGATATCGCTTTTAAATTCCGCCTGAATAAGGATGAGACCCGCCGGTTCCGACATTATCTGACCTTTTCGATCTACAATGCCAGTGCCCATAAAAATATCGTTGCCGTCAATTTCAATAAATTCTCGCGGGAAGAGGGCCGCCCTCTGGTGAAGAGTGATCTGTTATCGGAGGTGCCGCTGAGCCCCAGCCAGATCGATCTGATCCGGTTTTTTCCGTCTTTGACCTACCAGTTTAAATTGTGATCCTATGAAGATTATGAAGAATGTACTGTATTGCTGTATCCCACTGCTGTTTCTGGCCTGTGAGGAAGCGACCGACTGGCAACTGGAAGCGGGGGATAACGGCCAACTGGTTGTGGAAGCCACCTTGACAAACGAATCCAGGGTACAGGAGATCCGTTTATCGCAGAGTTATTCGGAGCTGAACGGTGCCGCATTGCCCGTAACGGATGCAACGGTGACGGTAGTGGCCAACGGCCAGATGGTCGCTTTTTTGCCGGATATTCAGGATGCCGGTTTGTATCGCAGCGAAAGGTCGTTTAGGGTCATTGATGATCTCGAATACACCTTGCTGATCGATTGGCAGGGGCGGGAATATACCGCGCGCACCGAACTGGCCGCCGTGGCCCCCTTACCGCCGATCACTTTTCAGCACTACGGGAAAGCGGACAGTCTGGCCTTCGCCGATTTCGCCCCGATCTACCATCCCGATCAACAGGCGATGTATCGGATGCAGGTCGACTGGTCGCACCTGAGCAATCGACCGTCGGACCGGGCGCTGCTCTATTATTATACCTTCAGTTCGGTGGATGTCGGCGGCCTGGTCCGGCCATTACGGGATACCGTTTTTTTCCCGCCGGGTAGTGTGATCGTGGCCCGTAAGTTTGGGCTCAACGATGCCTATGCGGATTATCTGCGGGCTCTGGTGATCGAAACCGAATGGCGGGGCGGAGCCTTCTACAGTGCCGCAGCCAGCCTCAGCGGCAATATTTCCAACGGTGCGCTGGGTTTCTTCAGCGCCTGTGCGGTGGATGCCGACACTTTGGTGGCCGAGTAAAATCTTATAAATAAAAGATATCTATCCACATGCCGTTCAACCTTTCCATCCGTCCTTCTCCGGCGGCTCTCGCCGGTCTGTAAAGTTTTTTCAAAAAAATAATATCCGACTAAGGGTATCCGGTAAGCACCGGGTATTACCACCGAAAAGCAGTGAGAACTGCACCATTTGAAAACATCAAAAATCACGAAAATGAAACATTACGCTTTTTGGTTGGTCCTTTTGATCGGAATTACCCTGCTAACTGCCTGCGAAAAGGAAGCGCTCGCTCCGGGCGGAGAAGAAGTGCCGCCCCAACTGCCGCCGCAGGAATCCTTTATCATGCCCTTCACCGGTTTTGAAGATGCGGATACGACCGGTTTTAAGACCAATAATTCACCGGAAGATAAATCCGGACCCACTACTTACGGCAACTGGTTTCTGGCGGCCAGCAGCGTCGCCATCTGGAATTCGGTAGTCGGTCTGTCTACCGCCGTTCCCGTGGCTTCCTTCCGCGAATCTTTTAACCACCAGGCTACTTACGCCGGAGCGGGTGTGTTCGTGTGGAGCTACGATTTCAAAGTAGCCGGCAAGACCTACATCGCCGCCTTGAGTGGGCAATTCATCAACAACAATCAGGAGATCAAGTGGGAGATGAAGGTTTCGCAGATCGGCGGGTTTACGGACGTGGTCTGGTACACCGGCATCGTTTCCGAAGATCTGACCCGGGCCAGCTGGACGCTGAACCACCAGCCCGAAAATCCCCAGCCGTTTATTCAGATCGACTACGATTTGAACCAGTCGGCCAACGGATTTACCCTGCGCTACACCAACATCATTCCGGGCCACGCCGATAAGGGAGCCTACATCGAATACCGCACCCGGCCGGGCGAAGCATTCAACCGGGCCTACGACGTCCGGCAGATCAAAGACAACAATTTCCTGGAGATTCAGTGGGATGTTCCTTCCTTCGAAGGGCGGGTGAAAAACCCGAACTGGTTTAAGGACGAAGACTGGCACTGCTGGAATGCCGACCAGATGGATACGGACTGCTAATGGATTGTGGGATTTTGGGATCGGCTACCAGGTTGGATCCCAAAATCCCCCAACGGCCTAACGTCCATTTTCTTTCGTGTCCAACCAGTGGATCGTATTCAGCACCAACTGCGCATTCTGATCCGCCTGCGGATGGTTAAATCCTACCTTAAAACGCTCCTGCACGACCTGAGCGGTCAGCATTGCGGCCTCTCCGTAAACAACGATCCGGCCTTTTCCGTATTCCAGATAAGCTCCCTGTTGCCAGCCCGCCAACGGTACGCTGGGCGTATCCGGCTGAAACCGCCAGGCTGTATCCGGCTCCAGCGAATGATGATCGCTTCCGAAGGTCAGAATGGGCACGGCTCCTTTGGGTATCCGAAAGGCCGAACCGGTAAAGGAGGCAATATGGTCGATGCGTTCCGCCGTTCCTGCACCGTTGGTGATCGTATTCTCCCGCAGCGTACCGCTGGCCCGATCGAAACGCGAGGGCGGGAACTCCTGTTTTTCGGCCATGGCAAAACCATTGCTGAAACGAAATCCGAAGGCTTCGGCCAGATTGGAAGCGGCCCCGGGGAAAGGCATGTGATCCGCGATCAGAAGTAAACTACCGCCGGACTTCACCCACCGGCGTACCGCCTTCACTTCGGCCCGGCTAAAGGCCGGAGGGTTGGGTTTGATCCAGCCGCCGAGATCATCATCGCTTACCGGATTGGCAATCACCAGTAGATCGCACTGGTCCAGCAGTGCCGGAGTGAAAGCTTTTTCGCTCCCCTGTACCCGGTAGCCGTCTCGTTCCAGCAATTGGGCAAATGGACGGAATCCTCCCGCGTAAGTATGGAAATTGTTGTGCGCCCCGTCGATGAAGACAACGGGCCCCGAACCTTCCGGGTATTGGGGACTGGTAATGAGTGGCTGGTAATCCAGATCGGGTGCCTGTTGGGCGTACAGCAGGGCGAAGGCCGGCAGAAAAACTGCGGCAAGTAGGAATTTTTTCATATCGGGTGTGGTTTATCGACGAAAACTAACTGGGATAGATGCACCTTTTGTTTAATTTGGTGCCTGTCCACCAGAAGGAGTTTCCATGCAGAATATTCAGATTAAGGAGACCAGATCCATTCCCGGCGAAGCCATTTTAGCACTTTACCGGGCCAATCACTGGTCTTCGGCGGATAAGCCCGAACAATTATTGCCGGCATTGGCCAATTCCCATCGCCTGATTTCGGCCTGGGACGGTGATCAGTTAGTCGGTCTGGGCAACGCCATTTCCGACGGCCATCTCGTAGTTTATTTCCCCCACCTGGTGGTTCTGCCCGATTATCAGGGACGCGGTATCGGCCGGATGATCATGGACCGGATGGCCGTTCATTACGGAGACTTTCACCAGCAACAACTGGTAGCAGACGGCGGCTCGGTAACCTTTTACGAAAAGTGCGGCTTCCGTCGCTCGGGCGATACCGTACCGATGTGGATCTACGGGGGTAACGAACATTAAGCACCATGCGATCTTTTTTATCCATTCCAGCGGTAGGGCTTCTGCTCAGTGCGCTGTTCTTTTCCTGCTCCGGGCCGGCGCCTTCCGCCGAAGCGGTCATCGAGGCCATCAACCGCGATTCCATTCCCACGCAGAACGGTATTGCGCTTACGCCCGACTATCGCTACCTCTACGTATCCCTGCCGACGGATGAGACCAATAGCGGCGGACGACCCCTTACCCGCATTTACGTCCGGGCCTGGGGCGGTACCGGCTACGGCGAAGCGCAGGAGGTGAGTTTCAACAGTCGCTACATGGATTACCACCCGGTATTGACCCCGGATGGGAAGCGGCTTTATTTCAATACCAACCGCCCGAAACCGGGCAGTCCGGTCGTAGAAGGAACGATGGATATCTGGTACGTGGAGAAAAAGGGGCGCGGCTGGTCCGAACCGGAATATCTGTACGCCATTAATACCCCGATGCAGGAAAGTTATCCGTCGGTGGATCAGCGGGGCATCCTCTACTTTAATTCGGACCGGAGCGGCGGTTTCGGTTCGATGGATATCTGGCGTTATGATCCCGGCATAGAGGATTTTATCCGGCCGCACTGGGTGCACCACATTAATTCCGCTGCGAGTGAAAATGATCTCACCGTCAGCCCGGACGGAGAGCACCTGATCTTCAACCGCTACCAGTTCGAGGACGGATCGATCGATCTTTACCATAGCACCTGGAACGGGGAAAACTGGTCCGAACCGGCGCTGCTGGACCAGGTGAACGAACCCGATATCTGGGAACTAACGCCGACCATCGGTCCGCAGGGAAAGCTTTTCCTCTACGAAAGGGAGGGGATCATCAGGGCAATGCGACTGGCGGACGTCTTTTAAAGTGAAGACTGCGCTTCGCGCAACATTACTACCTCCGAGTATAGCTAAAAAATCTTCTATTTTGTGACCGCATCCGTCAATCGGATGCCACCCAATTTCGCTAATCCAGTAAGATGATCCATATGCACCTAAGCCAATACCACATGCAAAAACTGTCCATTCTGTTCGTATTGTTTTCCAGTCTGCTTTTGATGAGCTGCGAGAACGAACCGGCCGCGGAAAATGATCCGCCCAACATCATCTACATCCTGGCCGATGACCTGGGCTACGGGGACATTTCCGCCCTCAACGAAAACTCCAAACTGCAAACGCCCCATATCGATGCGATGGCGACCAACGGCATGGCCTTTACGGATGCGCACAGCAATTCGGCGGTGTGTACACCCACCCGTTACGGTATTCTGACCGGAAGATACGCCTGGCGCAGCTCGCTGAAAAACGGGGTGAGCTGGAGCTGGAGCGAACCCCTGATCCAGCCGGAGCGGCCCACGGTGGCCAGCTACCTGCAGGCGCGAGATTACCAAACGGCCTGCATCGGTAAATGGCATCTCGGCCTGGGCTGGGCCAAGGACACCAGCGGCATGGCGGACATCACCCAGCCCATCAAGGGCGGACCGGTGCACTTAGGATTCGACTATTTCTACGGCATCACCGCCTCCCTGGATATTCCGCCCTACGTCTACATCGAGAATGATCGCATTACCGCTACTTCCATCGATACGGTGGAGGCGGAAACCGGTAAACGTTTCTGGCGGCGCGGACCGGTAGGTAATGACTTCAAACACGAAGAAGTATTGCCCAAACTGACAGAAAAAGCCGTCGAGTATATCTCCGGACACGCCCAGGATGATCAACCCTTTTTTCTGTATTTTCCGTTGCCGGCGCCGCATACGCCCATTCTGCCTACATCGGCCTTTCAGGGGAAAAGTAAAACAAATGCCTACGGCGATTTTGTGCTGATGGTAGACGATGTGGTGGGGCAGGTGCGCCGGGCGCTGGAGGCCAACGGGATCGCCGAAAATACCCTCGTCATTTTTACCAGCGACAACGGTTGCTCACCGATGGCGGATTTCGAAGAACTGGCTACTTTCGACCACAATCCCAGCTACGTCTTTCGCGGACACAAAGCAGATATTTTTGAAGGAGGTCACCGGGTACCTTTTCTGGTACAATGGCCCCGCACCATTCCGCAGGGAAGCGTTTCCGATGAGACCGTCTGCCTGACGGATCTCATGGCCACGGCGGCCGCTATACTACAGGATTCCCTCTCCGCCGGGGAAGGGGAGGACAGCTATAATCTGCTGCCGCTATTGGAAGGCCAAACCCTCTCCGCGCCCGTGCGGGAAGCGACCGTCCACCATTCCATCAACGGCAGTTTTTCCATTCGTCAGGGCAAATGGAAGCTGGCCTTCTGTCCGGGATCGGGTGGCTGGAGTGCACCCCGGCCGCAGGAGGCCGAAAAAATGGAATTGCCGCCCGTACAGCTCTTCGATATGGAATCGGACCTGGCGGAAGCAAACAACCTGTCGGAACAACATCCGGAAATCGTCAGTCGCCTGACGGCCCTGATGGAGCGATACATCGCCGAGGGTAGAAGTACGCCGGGAGCGGCCCAGAAAAACGATACGGAAACTTTGTTGTACCGCTAGCCCGGATTTTTCGGTCAAATGGCTAAATTAGGGGCGATTTGTTTAACCGGCGCTCGCTCCTGATGATCCCCTCCTGTACGTTTCGGGCAGTGCTCCAAGGTATTAGGTATGTCTCTGACTCCGGCCGCATGGCTGCAGACTGAAAGTTTCGTCGCGAACGTGGACGGTCAGGATTTTGTGTTTACGCTGACCGTCAATCCCTACGGGGAGGTGCTGGAGATACGCAACAATTTCCTGGATCTGCCCCCGGCTGCCCAATCCCTGCTGGTTGGATCAAAGACTGCAGCCATTCGCCGCAAATTGAAGCAGATCCAGTCCATTATTCCCTTTTACGTTCCGTTGGCCACTTTGGGTTATTCTTCCGGTGAGGAATGGGCCGGTATCGGTGAAAAAATTCGTCTGCATCAACAGGAGATCCCGCCGGAGGAGCTTCCTCCTTTTGAAGACTTGCTCCGGGATGACTGGGTAAAGCAATTGTACCGGCTGCACGAAAAAGGAGAAAAAAAATTACTGGAAAATCTGTCGCTATTAATTGATCATAAAAAGGACAATCGCTGGGTATTTTTCCGGATGTTCAACGAAAGCCCCTGTCCTCTCGCCGAACCAGTATTGCATTGCCTTTATCCGATGGAAAGCGATAGGGAGGTAAGGGTGGAGATTATCGATGGGATCTCCATTTTAAAAAACGAGCGTTCCCGTCGCTTTTTGTGTAAAGAACTGAGTCGGAAGAAAAATGCTTCGCTCTACCGACCTCTCCTGCATGGACTGGCAGGATACAAACACGATAAGATCCGGCTACAATTACTGAAACTCTACCAAGAGGACCGGGAGACAATTGTGAACGATTATCATGACTATTTTATTCGGGCCCTGCTGCCGTATTCCGGCCCCGAGGTGGAGCTTATCATGAAGGAAGCGTTGAATGGACCGCATGCTTATTCGGGGCTATACGCTTTTAATTTTTTTCGCGAAAGAGGAGCCGACCCCGATGTTATGGCCGGAAAACTTCACGAACAACTGCGACGTAAGGAAAGTGCCCAGCATGTCCTGAGCGCCTTACACGTGCTGAAATCACTGGATAACGAAGCTTATCTGCCGACATCGGAAGAACTGGTAAACTTGTTTCTCTGGAATAGCAGTGCGGAAGGATCCAACCAACTTCAGTGGCAGCTGAAAGAAGTGCTGCGGAATTGCGTAGAGGAGATCCATTTTACCCAACTGGAACCGATGCTCGGAGATCCCGATCCGGAGATCCGGATAGCGGCCCTGGATTTTTTTGAAATGGGACAGGGTAAAGAATTTATGCAGATCGTGAAACTGCTGGAAGATCCGGACGATCGGGTGAAAAAGCGGGCGCTCCGTAACATTCAGGAAATGTCTCATCGTTTTCGGGCACCCCAGGCCCTGGATCCGTTGGTGCGAATGTGGGAGCAGGTAGGCCCGGAATTTCAGGAAGATATCATGTCTACGCTTGCCTCTATTCTGGAAAACGCTCCGCGGAAACGGACCTTACCGTTCCTGATGGAACACCTCCGGCATCCAAAACCGGCGGTCAGGCGGTCGATCGCCCGGGCACTGGCTCACTTCCAGAGTCCGGAGATCTACCCGGCCATCCAGCAACTGCTGCGGGATAATGACCAGTACGTACAAGAGTACGCCCAGAAAGCCATGATCAGTTTTCAGGCCCCGGAGCGGGGTAAAGAGATCCTGGAGGACCTGAAAGCGCTGCCGAAGGACCAGGTGTTGAATGAATTCGTAAAATTGAATTTTGCGGACGAGCTCACCAAAAAGGCGGTGTGGGAATGCTTTGATTATGTGGTGGACTTGCTGGAGGCGGATTATATGGATCTGGCAGCTACCGTTCTGGCCCGCATCATGAAGCAGGATTATGTAAAGTAAAAATTTTAGTCTTCGGCTGAATTGCCGGTAAAAAACCGTACAACCGGAATTTTAGGTCCGGCCCTGGTGTTGGTAAGATCGAACACTGGAATTAAATAATGATAAAAAAACGCCGCTTTCATGTCAATGCTCCCGCCCGAATGGACGACCGATATTATCCAGTCCGTGGAACACGCCGGCCAGGCGTTTACGCTGGGCTTTCGGGTGAACCTGTTCGGTGAGGTGATCCGGGTGGATAATCATTTCGCCCAACTGCCTCCGGCTGCCAGAGTGCTTATGCTGGGGGATATCGATTTTCGGCCGATTGAGAGGGAACTGGAACGGGCCATCGCTTATCACCGGCTGGCTTTTCCGATGGCGGCCCTCGGGTACCTGTCCGGGCCGGAATGGGCGCTCTTCCAGCAGTGGCTGCAAAATACCTGGCAGACCTTTGGTCCGCATTCCATTCCTGATCATGCTACTTATCTGACCGATCCGCTGACGCATGGAATATACCTGTTGGAAGATGAGTCCGGAACGAAAGTACTGGACCTGATCCGGGAGATCCTTACCGCCGGAACGGCCTGGGAGGAAAAAATCGAAAAGACTTTTGTGGTGCCCGATCCCGCCTGGGAGCTGGTATGGATCAATTTTCTGCCGGTTATGCAAAAGGATTACCTCAAAGAAAGAATGTTCAAGCAGTTTGGGCTTTTTCGGACGGAGCGCGCCTGGCGGTTTTTGCTGGCAGCCCTCAAGAGACCGGATTATCAACAAATGCAAAATTCGATCCTGGAAGGACTGCAGGCGTTCCGTCATCCCGAAATTTTGCAGGAATTAAAAACTTTCCTCGAGCAACAAATGGTTGGAAATGACAAGATGGGATTTTTTACATCCTACCAGTTAATGGAACATTTTGCCGCTTACGGAACGAGTGATCTACAACCTCTGCTCTACCGGGCACTGAGCACGGATACAGTGAACGCTGCGGGTAAAATCCTGGAAACATTAAGCATTACCGGAGCTACCGAGACAGCCATATTCGATTGCTTATCCCAACAACTGAACGAGACAAAAGCGCCTGGTAAGATAAGGGCCTGCCTAAGTGGGATATCGGAATTGGAAGATCCGGCACTATACCTGCCGATGGCAACAACAATACCATTTCTCCGCTGGGCCTATGATCAGCCGGAAGACGATATGCTACCGGTATATCTGGGGCGGATCCTGAAGCGTATACCGGAGGAGGAGGTCATCCCGAAGATGAAGATACTCTGGGAAGATGATCACTCCCGGGCCCGGGAGCTGCTGCTGGAGGTGATCTACGAATCAGGCCGGACGGACCTTTTATTCCTCGTATTATCCGTATTGGATTCCGGACCGGATGATCTGCAAATGAAGGCCATGTCTATCGTGGAATCGCTGGGCAAAAAAATGGAATTACCGGAAGTTGTCCCCAAGCTGATTGAACTGAGTGCGTCGGAAAACGAAGAAGTACAGGCGAAAGCACTTTCGACCCTGTGTGCGGTGCTGAAGCTGACCCATGATGCCGTTGCGCTGAAGTGGCTGGCGGACCGGGCCCGGCAGATGGAGGATACCTACCTGCAGGAAGAGATTGCCGAAGTACAGGATGCCTGGGGACTACCGGAAGGCGAGGCCATTTTGGAAGAACTCTGTGCGAATGATAATAGCGGATGGCACTATGGTGCCCAAAAGTCCTTACAGAAGATTCGGGTTCGCAAAATATCCCAAAGGATCCGGCAAACACTGGACAGCAAAACCGACGATGAGGTACTCGCCGCTTTCTTAGCGTTCAGTCAATCGGCGGATGAATTGGAGAGAAAGGGATGCTGGGCTACCCTGGATTATTTATTGGAGCGATTAGGACCGGTATCCTACGATTTTCGGAGATTGGCGGAATGGAAATGTTACGGCTGGGCCAGTGAAATGGAAATGCGGCGGCCCTTGCTGGGACGGCCGGGAGGATTTGTGCTGATTGCCAGTATGGGGCAGATGGGAGGTATGGAACTCTACGATTACATCCAATTTCCCCAAAGGACCCGGGATTTTCCCGATTGGATTCGCTACGAGACTTTAATTGAAATGGGCTACGCATCCTGGTGAGTACATACCAAAACTGTTCAAACGCAAGATATGCACGACATGCCTTCCAACTGGGTAGCAACTTTTTTTCATGATCTCGGTCCGCCCGATCGGGGGGTAGCACTCAGTTACCAGGTCAATTTATTCGGAGAGATCCTGGAGGTGAAGAATCATTTTTTTGAGTTGCCGGAATCCGCCCGCCTGTTGATAATGGGAAAAAGACAGGAAGAATCCATTCAAACCCGGGAAGCATTTGAGATCATACGTTTAAAATATATGCTCCCCATGATCGCCCTGGGGTATTATCCGGTGGATGCATCGCAGCTCGATTACCGAAAATGGATCAGTTCCGTTTGGCGTACTTTGCTCGAAACGCGGAGTTTTCCCGATCACTCCGATTACGTGAGCTGTCCGGTAGCTTTGGGATTGTACCGGTTGGAGGAAGAAGACCCCGCCCATCCGGTATTCCAGTTGCTGGAACAATTGTTGTTCGGTACTGGAGACCTGTCCCATGTGCTCAACCGACTGATCCATTACCCTTTTTCTTTTTTGGAACCCTTATTCTTTGGACTGCTAAAGCGTGATAATGATCACGGGGAGCCTGCCATCATTATCGAACTCCTGGCTAATTTAGGTACGACTACGGCCCGGGATTATCTGATGGATCAGCTAGCGTTACCCAAAGAAAGTAGATTACACGAGCTGATCCTGGAAAAGATCCAACAGCTGGACCTGCAGGGCCGAACCGATGACCTGGTTGCGTATTACCATGCCTATAAAGGAGTGATGTCTCCGATGAAGTGTAAAAAGTTGTTGATCAACATGATCAATAACCCATCCGCTGCTGTGAAGCCGATCTTATACCGGGAACTCCAACAAAGCAATAGTGAGATTCACTATGTCGCTTTCTGGGGGTTGAGACTGCTCGGTGAGCCGCACCTGCAGATAGCAAAAACGCTGGAAAATATAATTCGCTCGGAAGGGGATCCGGACTTGCTAAAGCAGACATTAAGCGCCTACAGCAGCTTTGAAGCATTGGAGAGTCAATTGACCGTAGCGGAATGTTTGGGTTTGTTCCGCCGCCTGGAAGCTACCGGTCCGGATCAGGCGTGGCAAAAGGATCTGGGAAAAATAATGAGACGTTTGCCACCGGGATTGGTACTGACCCAATTAAAAGAGGAATGGAAAACGCTATCGCCCGTCAATAAAGCACCTTACCTGGACCTGATCCGGGCCATCAACATAAAAGCGCTGGTACCACTGGTGCTGGATGCGCTGGAAAGTTTGGATCCTTTTCTGAAGATCGAGGCGCTGGAAACCATCGCTGATTTGGCTGATGATCATGCCATTCCGGAGGTAATACCCAGGCTGTTGACCTTCCGGACTTCAAATAGCAGCGGTCTGCGGGAAGTTGCCCTGCTGACCCTTTGCCGGGTTTTGCAGCGTACTCCGGAAGAGCGGGCGCTCGACTGGCTGGTGCGGGAACTGCCCCAGGGAAAGCCGATCACCCAACGCGCCATTATCAGTGTTTTACCGGCTTATCAGGATGAGCGTTTCATTCCGCTGATGCGGGAATTGTACGACAATCTCGAACTGGATCCTCTGGTACGATCCAAAGCGGGAGACGGGGTGCTGGAATTGGAGGTGATCAAGAGAGCCAGCGAGATCCGACAACGTTTGGAGCAGCTTCCAAATGATTTGCTTTTGGAAGCCGCTATGGAAGATTACCAGCCCGAGAATTATCTGGAAATGCGGGCATTCTGGAAAAATTTTGATTACCTGCTGGAGCGCCTGCCGGACAAACGATATGAGTTATTACAAATGGCGGAAATTAAACATTCGAGATCCTGGATCGGCTTAAATGTTTACGAAACATTCCGCTACAAACCCGGCGGGATGGTTATCCTGGGATTGATCCAGCGAAAGGAGGCCATCCGCTTTGCCTGGCATAATCGGGATTTCGGTGGGGAAAGTTTTATGCTCATCGATTAGGATGAACGGACGGTCTGTTGAGGTAAACGTGAGTTATGCGAATCAGGAGTTCAGTTGGAGGAAATGTGCCGTTAGGCATAAAGAGTAGGTAGCAAAATGACGTAGGATCAAACCAAATTATGTCAAGTATAGAATTCACAAACGCAAACAAACTGCATTAGCCGGGGAATTATTCGGGTGATCGTTGAATTAATATAAACGGCCCTTTCGGGCAATGCTGAATCTGATGTCACAAAAAAACGCCATAGCGACCTTTATCCCCGATCGATTCATCGATTCGGCGACGTACCGGGAAGACCTGGCCGGGCATACCTTCGAATTTGCGGTGCAGTTTACCGTTTTCGGAGAGGTACTGGACGTCAAATGTACGTTTCTGGACCTGCCGCCGGTGGCGCAGCAACTGATGCTGGGAGATCGGTACCAACGGATCTCGGAAAAGGTCCGGGGAGTGGTTGATCGTTTTCGCTTTCTGGTGCCGCTGGTGGGATACGGTACGGTCGGCGGTGATGCCTGGGGGGAGATTAGTGAAAAGCTCGGGGCTATGAAAAAACTGGATGGCTACCGCAAACTATCCTACCGCAAGCACATCGCTGACGAATGGGTACGCCTCTCCTGGCTGGAATATAAGAATCGAACGGATAAACTCTTACTACTCCGCACGCTGTATTTTGGAAGAAATGAGGTCCGGTTAAGAACTGTGGAAAAGATATATCCCCGCCATGCAACTCTGTTGGAGCCGGTACTCTACAACCTCCTGCTTCTCGAGGATTACGCGATATACCGCCGGCTGATCTTCACCGTACTGGGTAAACTGGGCAGCGAGACGGCCCGGCAGTTCCTGCTAAAACAATTAACCGATGAGCAGGACATCGATAAGCAGAAAGGTGCACTGGCCGGTCTGGCATATTCCCGCAACGAAGCCGTGGGGCAGGCGCTGGTCGACTATTACCACGCGCAACCGAACCTGGATTCGGAAAGGCTGGAATACCTGCTGATCGGATTGCGGTTCTATACCAATCCTGCGGTGCGGCAGATCTGTCTGCGGGAGGCAGTCGGTAAATTCCACGGCAACAGCGAACGTCTGTTCAAGCGACTTCAGCAAAATGGAGTGGGCGAGCAGGAGTTACATGAAAAACTATCGCGGGTATTGCGGGATCGTCCTTCGGTAGACCAGGTGGTCATGGCACTGAAATTATATACCAAGTTTAAAAGAAATGACCTGTTACCCGATGGAGATATGCTTTTGGGTACACTGGTGTGGTCCGAAAAAATCAACAACCGCCACCAAATACGCCTGTTGTTGGCCGGCTTGTTCGACCGTCGTTCCGTAAGAGCAGCAGTGCTGGACCGATTGACCAGTCAGGTGACGGACCCGAACGCATATACGCGATATCTGACGGCGGTTCAACTGGGATATGCCGGTCGGGCCTCCCATTTCAAAGTGCTATTCCCGCTCATTCAGGATCCGGATACCGGTGTGAGCAATCAGGCATTCCTTTCCCTGGAAAATCTGATGCGTAAGTATCCTAAGCAGGACCATGTATTTCGATTGATCCGGGAACTCCGGAATGAGATCGTTCCCCCGCGACAGGAAAAACTGGTCAGGATCCTGACTCCCGTACTGGCCCGCCACCGGGGATCAGTGGATACCAATCTTTTCTTAGACCTGCTGAAAAGTGAGATCCCTTCGGTGCGGTCGGAGGCTGTCCGTGCATTAGGCGAGATCGCTACGCCGCGAGCGTTGGAAGGGGTTCGGCGCGGTCTGCGGGATAGTCACGCCATGGTTCAGCACACGGCCCGTCAGGCCATCCATCGTAAAGAAAAAGCGACGAAGTCGGCGGAAGGAGCGGATACCTGGGAGTTGTACCGGATATTTGGGATTATCCTTTTTGTGGTCGTCCTCCTGTTCAGGAATTGTTAATCGTATCCTCCAAATTATTAGAATGGTTTTGGGGGGAATTGGCTATTAAAAACAAGCGGGCAATTATGGCTCAGCCAGGCATAAAAAACGAATTAAGGCTGGATTGGTGAGATTTGGCAAACCAGTTCAGTTCCAAAAATAGCAATGGAGAATCAAATTCCGGAAAATCTGATCACTCAGGCCCGCCTGCAACGAAAAGTTGCCGGCTACAGCCTTTATTTTGACCTGACCTGCACGGCCTACGGAGAACTTGTGGACCTGCAGGCCGATATCCTGCGTTGGCCCGAAGGCGCCCGCCGACTGACTTTCGGTGACGACTGGGAAACGATAGAACGGGAACTCCGGCGTAGTGAACCTTATTTCCGCCTCGGCGTTGCGCTGGCCGGACAGGGCGTTTTAACGATAGGGGAGTGGGAAACGCTCACCGCAAACATACAGACACTGCGGGAGCTGCCGGAATTTCGGGACCGACCGGGAACGGGCTGGATCGCCGACCCCTGGCTGCATTGGGTCTGGCACGATACACCGGAGGGCACCTCTGCTTTGGACCTGGAAATGGTAGCGGATCTGTTCCTGAATAAACACCGGAGCCGGGTATTGCGGGAAATGCCGGACCAACCCGCTGCCTTTATGGAACCCGTACTCCTCAATTTGCTGGAGTGGATACCGGAATATCATTTCCGGGAAGTGTACGTCGCCCTGGGCCGGCTCAATACCGAAAACGGGCAACAAGTACTCCTGCGGGTACTGGAAGACCGCAGTCTGGAAGAGCAGCACGAAGGAGCCATTTGCGGTCTGTGTTTACATCCTTCTCCCCAGGTCCGGGAGGGTCTGCGGGTATACTACCGCCGGCATCCGAAAATGCCGGATAACAGCAAAGTGCATATATTCTCTACGCTTGCTTCGGACCGGGATCCGGCGCTTAAAAAATGGGCACTGCGGGAATTCCCCCACGAGTATATCCGATTGAGCGAGGTGCTGCTGGATATTCTCCGGTCCGCAGAAATGCCGGAGACCGAAATTGCCGGCATCCTGCTCAAAAAGATCAGGGGCCGTGCCCCGATCAAAGTGATCTATAGCGCTTTGCAGCATTTCGTAGCTATGGAGGCAACGGACTTACTGCCTCCCGTTGAAGATTTGAAAAAATTGATCGAATGGGCGGCCGCTCAGGACGAGGGGTATACCCTTCGTCCGTCGATAGCCGCTTTGTTGCAACGCCGGCCGGCGCCCGAAATGGGAGATTTTCTGCAGGGCATGACCCGGCAGGAGAACGAAAAAGTGGTGGCTGCGGGCCTGTATTATCTAGGTATGCTGGGAGCGCCGGCCCACATTAAAGCGGTTTTTGCCAAAGTACATGATGAACGCTATTCGGTAGCTTCCCAGGCGCTGACGGCCTGCAAGCAACTGTTGGAAAAATACCACGATCCGGAGCTCCTGGCTTTTTTCGTTGCCGGGATCAATAACGAGGATAAAATGGAAAAATTGAAATTTCTCCAACTGGTCACACCGCAGATGTGGAGCGACGGAACGGATGATTTTCTGAATATCCTGATCGGGCAGTTGAACCATTCGAGTCCCAGTGTCCGGATAGCCGCACTGGAAGCACTCCGCCGCTTCGGCCTGGACCCGGCATCCCCCTGTTTGTCGGATATCCGCGAGGACCGCCATCCCAGTGTGCGAAAACGCGTGAACCAATTGTTCTTTCCGGAGAATTAATTTGCGGTAAGGAACTAAAAAACTACTGATTCGATTTTGTAAACATGCAGATCCACCCCATACCGGAAAAATTTCAAACCGCGTTCAGGTTCACCCGGGAGGTGAATGGGACCGCTTTTGATTTTACGGGGCGGTGTACGGTGTTTGGCAAGGTACTGGAGGTGAACTGTCATTTCCTGCAGTTGCCGGAGGTCGCCCAGCGGCTGATCACTCTGCATCCGATCCAGGAAGAAATGGAACGGATCCGACGCATGATCCCTTTACAGATCCCACTTTTGGCCGCAAATTTTCACTGGTCGGAAGATGGGCAGGGATTATTGGAACAATTGACCTCGCTTCAGCAGGATCCGGCCTTCCCTACGCTGGATCCGGAAGTCCATATTCTGGAGCCCTGGGTGCGCAACTGCTGGCTGCGCGCCCATTACCGTACGATCAATGGCTATCACCTGGCCCAAAAGCTGGTCTTCCGCGAGAAAGAGATATTAACTGCTCTGCGGGAGATCTCGGGCCGGGAAGCGGAGGTTATGGTCCCGGTGTTGATCCGGCTGGTGGAAGAAGGGCTACCCCAGGAATTGCTGGAGGCAGCCTACCGGGCGCTGGGCCGGTGCCGAACCGACGAAAGCCTGGATTTTTTATGCAGCAGATTGTTCGATCCGTCCCGGCTAAAAGAACATCCCCAGATCATTGACGGACTAAAAAGGTACCGCTTACCCAACCAGAAGCGGCGGATCTTTCGCCATTTTTTGACGCGGTGGGAGGTCGACGATGAACGGATCTTTCCGGAGCTATCCAAGTTACTGCGGACTATCGCTCCGGCCCGGTGGATCCGTAAACTGGCATCAGGTCTGGATCATCCGGAAGAAGCTGTACGACGAAGAACGCTCATGCTGTTGCCCCATGTCGCAAAGCCGGAGCATTATCCCCGTCTGCTGCGGGAAACCGAAAGTGAGGACGCAGTGTGGCGGGCCGCGGCTTTTCGGTCCATCCGGGTACTGCTCCAACGGTACTTTATTCCCAATGCGGTTGCGCCGCTGATCCAAAGAATGGAAAAGGCCGATGCCAGTCTGCAGGCAGCCTGTATCCAAACGATGAAACCGGCTCTCGGCAAGGAGAACTACCAGTATGTGATCAGGCCCCTGTTGAGCGCCCTGCAGCACCCGGCTCCGGAAGTCCGGGTGGCGGCCATCCATGCGCTGGGGGTATTTCGGTACGAAGAGATCGAGGAGGAGATCGAAAAGTTGAAGGCGGATCCGGAACCGGTGGTCAGTCAGGCCGCCCGGGCGGTCAGAAACAGGCAGAAAGCAAATCCGAAAGTGATTTATGAGGAGGGGCTTTCTCTTTTTATCACCTTTATTTACATTTTTGTGATGGTGCTGGCGGTGAAAGGATGTCTGCTGGCAAGCGGTAGTGGATAGTCTCCCGCTGACGGTAGCTGTAATCCAGTAGAAAGAAAGTTTAATCATTGAATATATGCAACAATACCCAAACGGCGCGCACGCTCTGATGATCGCATTACAAACGCCGGGGCCCAAAGGACAGATGGGCGTTCCGGTACTGCTCTGGGGACGACCCGGGGTTGGTAAATCCAGTTTTCTGGAAAGCCTGGCCCGGCCCGAATTCCCCGTGTTGACCCTGATCGCTTCCATTCACGATCCGACGGATTTTTCGGGTCTGCCGATCCACCACGAAGGGAAGGTCCATTACGCTATTCCCGAATGGGTGAACCGTTTTGAAGCCGGTGGTGTGGGGCTGTTGTTCCTGGACGAACTGACCACCGCACCGCCTTCCGTGCAGGCCGCACTGCTGCGGGTCGTACTGGAACGAAAAGTAGGTTTTCATCCGCTTCCACCCGCCGTGCGGATCGTGGCCGCCGCCAATCCGCCGGATCTGATGACCGGCGGCTGGGAATTGTCTCCACCTTTGCGCAATCGCTTCGTTCACCTGCAGTGGGATCTTATCACCGAGACTTATCTGAATGCCCTGGAGTCGGGTTTCCCGACAGCGGAGATGCCCGGGATCGACCCGGTGGCCCACGCGAACCTGCTCCCGGAATGGAAGCTGCGGATCGGCGCTTTCCTGAAGCGGTCGCCCAATTTGCTGCACACCACGCCCGACAGTGATCCCTATGCTTTCGCGAGCCCCCGTTCCTGGGATTTTGCGGCCGCCCTGCTCACTTCCTGCGAACTACTGGGAGAAGCTCCCGTACAGGGGCAGGCCGGCAGTAAGGATTGTCTGGAACTACTGAAGGGCTGTCTGGGAGAAGGTGTGGCCATTCCGTTCCTGGAATTTCTCAAAAATCTAAAGTTGCCGGATCCGGATGAAGTACTGGATGGAAAGATCCGGGTCAAGGTAAGCGATCTGAATGACGGAGAGGTTTACGTCCTTTTCGGCGGATTGAACCGGGCACTCCAGCGTCGCTTCGATCAGGACGATCTGATCGATGCTACCCTGACCTATTTTGACCTGACGCAGGATATTTTCAACGACGGCCGGCGGGATCTCATCTATGTATCCCTCAAGCAGATCAGCCGGGAGGGCTTGCTCATGAAAGCCATGGCCGCCGCCCAGCGGGAAGGGCCGAATGTTTCGAAAAGGATCATGGACGCGATACAGTCCCTCTTTTCGGACGAAGGGCTGAAGGAGTTCATCCATGTTTTCGAACGTTGATCCTATTTAACCGTCTTAACGTCCAAATATCCGACAATACATGACTCCCGAAGCACTCATCCGTTTTGCCCGGGCCTATTGCGCCCAGAAATTGCCGTGGTTTGCGCCGGCCCTGTTCCAGTGCCGGATCCACCTGACGGAACAGGTGAAGATCGCGGCTATTGATCCTAATTTCAATATTTATTTTAATCCCCGGGCGATCGAGGCTATTGACGGATCTACCGACCGGGACGGAAGCCTGGCCCAGATCGGCTTTTTGTGGATCCACGAAATATCGCACGTACTGCGGGAACACTATCTGCGGTCTAAGGAAAGGAACGCCCGGCCTTACCTCTGGAACGTCGCCGCTGATCTGGAGATCAACGACAGCGACTGGAAGGGTCTGACGATGCCCAGGCGGTTCCCGGGACTCCTGCCGTCCCGTTTTCAAATGCGGAACGGCCAACTGACGGAATATTATTACCAGATGCTGGGGGGTAAAGGAGAGGCCGTAGTGGCCAGTTTGGCGGGAATACAGGAGGTCGATGGCAATTGGGATTGGCCGGATGAAGGAAGTGGGGTGCACGGGCACTCGCGCCCCTGGGAAGTCCGGCATACAGACGGTCAGCAACTGGATGAAATGGAAGTGGATATGGTACGCCGTTCGGTAGCCATGGAAATGAAAAAGAGTTCGGGTATGGGCAGTATGCCCGGCAACTGGAGCCGCTGGGTAGAAGATAAACTGCAACCCCGGGTCGACTGGCGGCAGGTGCTCCGTCACCGGATGAGCGTGGCCATTAATCAGGGCGTCGGCAGCCGCATCGATTACTCCTACCGCCGACCCAGTCGCCGGCAGGCTGTTTATCACCCCATTTTGCCTCCCTCACTCGGCGGCGATATGAGCGCCCGGATCACCTGTGTGGTGGATACGTCCGGTTCCATGGGGCCGGAGGAACTGGGCCAGGCGGTGGGAGAGGTCTGTGCGGTACTGGAAGCTTTTCAGATACCGGTGACGATCATCCCCTGCGACGCCCGGGCTTACGAACCCATTATGATCGCGACGCCTTCGGATTCTTTCAAACTAAAGACCCTCAAAGGCGGTGGCGGAACGAATATAATCGTGGGCATCGAGGCGGCGCTGGCCGGCAAACCGGCACCCGATAGTGTACTGGTGCTGACGGACGGTTACACGCCCTATCCGAAGCAGCTGTATAAGACCCCGGTGGTCTTCGGGATCTTCACCCGGGGCCGGCAGGCCAGTGTTCCCAAACCGCCCAATCCACCCTGGAAACCGGATACGGTGGTAGAAATACCCCTGAATGGAAATTAATGTTATTTTAGGCATCAAATTTCCTTACATGACTTCCAATCGCACCTTTTGCCTGACCCTCTTTTTTGCCCTTGGCATCATTAATCTGTTTTCCCAAAGCGCACCGCCCAATATCCTGTTGATCATGACGGATGATCAGGGATACGGAGACCTGGCGTACCACGGTAATCCGCAGATCCATACACCGGCCCTGGATAAACTTGCCGCCGAAAGTGTCCGTTTCACCAATTTCTACGTGAGCCCGGTTTGCGCACCTACCCGTTCGAGCCTGATGACCGGCCGGTACAACATTCGCACCGGCATTTTCGATACCTACTGCGGCGGCGCGATCATGGCTCCGGAAGAAAACACCATGGCCGAGATCTTCCGCGATGCGGGTTACGCCACGGGGCATTTTGGGAAGTGGCACCTCGGAGACAATTACCCTTCCCGTCCCCACGATCAGGGTTTTATGACTTCCGTCTGGCACCAGTCGGGTGGTTTGGCCCAGGTAGGGGATGTGCCGAATTACCACCGTCGGGACAGTGCTTACTTTGATCCCATCCTGTGGAAGAACAGTGAAAAATATCCAACCAAAGGTTATTGTTCCGATGTCTTTACGGACGAAGCGATCCAATTTATGCAGGCGCACCGGGACGGCCCTTTCCTGGCCTATCTGGCGTTCAATGCACCGCATACGCCCCTGCAGGTGCCGCAAGAATATTACGATCGCTATAAGGATATGGAAATTGATCCCGAGGTCTTCCGGAATAAGGGAGAGTACGTGCACGATATTTCCGCCAACCACCAGGAAGCGGCCAGAGGCGTATACGCCATGGTCACCAATATCGATGACAATATCCAACGACTGATGGACGCCCTGGAGGAACTCGATCTGGCCGAAAATACCATTGTGATCTTCCTGACGGATAACGGTCCCCAGCAGTATCGCTATGTCGGCGGCTTCCGGGGAACGAAAGGGACCGTGCGCGAGGGCGGCATTCACGTACCCTTCTACATGCGACTGCCGGAGGGCATGGCGCAGGTGAATACCGTGGAGCAGACAGCGGCTCACATCGATGTCTTGCCCACTTTGGCGTCCCTCTGTAAACTGGATCTCCCGGAAAATACCCCGCTGGACGGACGGAATCTGTCTGCTTTCCTGCAATCCGCCGAAACGCCCGCGCTCGAACGATCCCTGTTTTTCGAATGGCAACGCTCTTATCCTGAATTGTACCGCAATATGGCCGTCATCCGGGATGGTTATAAACTGATGGGGTTTGTCGGCGGAGATGCCGACATCAGTGAGTTTGAGCTTTACAACCTGGAAGAAGATCCCTACGAGGCCCGGAATATCGTCGAAGAAAAGCCGGTCATTGCCCGCTGGCTGAAAGCCGAACTGGATCGTTGGCACGCAGATATCATGGCGAGCCCCCATATCAATGATCTACCGCGGATCGTGGTCGGCAGCCCGCACGAAAATCCAAGTCTGCTCAATCGCAACGATGCCCGCGGCCTCCAGATCATCTGGGCCCAGCCGGACGTGTACGTGAGTTGGGATGTCACGGTTGCCCGGGCGGGAGCCTACCGGGCGAAAGTACATTTTACTGAAACCCTGCCGGAACGGGGGCGCTTCATTCTTCGTATCGGCAACCGCACTTTTACCAAAGAGCATTCCGGTGGCGAGGTGAACGAACTGGTCTACGAAAGTCTCCCGCTCGTAACGGGCGATTTTAAGATCGACGGCTGGTTTACCGCACCGGGCGGTAAACTGCTGACGCCCTTCTATCTGGAACTGGAACGACTGGAACATGAATGATACCCTCTACGATGCGGTGATTATCGGTTCGGGACCGAACGGACTGGCGGCGGCCGTAGAGTTGGCCCGCAATCAGCAAAAAGTACTGGTGCTGGAAGCTTCCGATCAGATCGGTGGTGGTACGCGCACCGCGGAACTGACCCTCCCCGGATTTCAGCACGATTATTGTTCGGCCGTGCATCCGCTGGGCGTATTGTCTCCCTTCTTCAGCAGTCTGCCGCTGGAGGATTACGGTTTGGAATGGATCTACCCGGAAGCCTCCGTGGCGCATCCGGTAGACGACGGGCCAGCGGTCCTCTTTTACCGGGATCTGGCCCGGACGATGGATAACCTCGGTTCGGATGGGAAGGCCTGGGAAAAGCTGGTGCGCCCCTTTTTGCGGGATCCCGATAGCCTGCTGCGGGATATTCTCGGTCCTCTGGGCTTACCCGAAAGCCCGCTGCAACTGGCGCGCTTTGGTATGAAGGCCATCTGGCCCGCCGAACAACTGGCCCGCTACCTGTTTCGGGAAGAACGCACCCGGGGATTTTTCGCCGGGCTGGCGGCGCACAGTGTACTGCCCCTGGACAAGGTATTCACCTCGGCGATCGGGCTCGTTTTTGCTGTGAGCGGCCACGTGGTCGAGTGGCCGGTAGCCGCCGGTGGTTCGGCGCGTATCAGTCGGGCGCTGGCGGATTATCTGATCGATCTCGGAGGGGATATTCGCACCGGGAGCTGGGTCCGGGAACTAGAAGATCTGCCGGAAGCCCGGGTTTATCTTTTCGATACGGACCCCATGCAATTGGCGGAGATCGCCGGCCCCGTACTGCCGCCCGCTTATGTCCGGCGTTTACAAAAATACAATTATGGTCCGGGGTCCTTCAAACTGGACTGGGCACTGGACGGGCCTATCCCCTGGAAAGATAAACGCTGTCTGGAAGCTTCGACTGTGCATCTTGGCGGTACGCTGGCGGAGATCGCTACCAGTGAACGCGACGCCTGGCTGGGGCGGCACAGCGAACAACCGTTCGTATTGCTGTGTCAGCAGAGTCAGATTGACCCGCTCCGGGCACCGCAGGGCCAGCACACCGGATACGCCTATTGCCACGTGCCTTTCGGGTCCACGGTAGATATGACCGAAGCCATCGAGCGGCAGGTGGAGCGTTTTGCTCCTGGCTTCCGGGACCTCATCCTGGATCGCCACACGATCAATACCCGGGAACTGGCTTCCTACAATCCAAATTATTTCGGCGGTTCCATTTCCGGCGGCAGCAATGATATCACCCAGCTGTTTACGCGTCCGGTAGCCCGTTTCGATCCCTATACCACCCCCAATCCGCGGATCTTCATCTGCTCGGCATCCACCCCTCCCGGCGGCGGCGTGCACGGGATGTGTGGTTACCATGCGGCGCAAAGCGCTCTGAAGCGGCTGGCGCGTAGTTCTACCTGACGCGAAGTGGATTAGTACTGACGTGCTTATAAACGTCAGGATTCCCAAATTGCTTCGATCAGCACAGATCATTGGGATCGGGAATGTTAAGGTCCTTTCTCCGACGAACACACCACTTTATATATAGGTTTTATTAATAAATCCAATGCGCGATATCTGAATGGCGTGTGGAAAAGAATGGAGTGGAATACGCTGCCTGCGGCAGGGATATTCGCCAGGTTTTATTGTGGACCTTTGGGGTCGACCGATGTGCCATTCGGAAACCATCGACGCATATTTTCAAATTGTAGAATTATAAAATAGAGCATTAGTATGTCAACCAAATTAGAAGGAAAAAAAGTAGCATTTTTAGCAACTGACGGTTTTGAACAAGTAGAATTCACCAAGCCCTGGGCGGCAATGAAAGATGCCGGGGCGACCGTAGAACTCATTTCTTTAAAAAAAGGAAAGATCCAAGGTTATAATCATACCGAAAAAGGTGATCAGTTTACTGTCGATAAATCGATCGATGAAGTGAAAGCTTCCGATTATCACGGGCTGGTACTGCCCGGAGGTGTCCACAACCCGGATACCCTGCGTACCAACAAAAAGGCCGTGCAGTTTACTAAAGATTTCTTTGAACAACACAAACCGGTAGCTGCTATCTGCCACGGTCCCTGGATCCTCGTGGAAGCAGGTGTCGTTCGCGGCCGCAAAATGACCTCCTGGCCCAGTCTGAAAACCGATATTGAAAATGCCGGCGGACAATGGGTAGATCAGGAAGTTGTAGTGGACGAAGGACTGACCACCAGCCGGAAACCCGAAGACCTGGATGCCTTCTGCTCCAAAGCAGTAGAAGAGCTGGCGGAAGGAAAACACGCCGGGCAGGTAGCCTGATCCGAGTGGATCACTACCATTGCGATCTGATCGCAATTGATTCCCCAAGCTGTTAAATTTAGTATTGTTTTCTCAGCATTTGACCTTTTCCGGTTTAACCTGGAGAAGGTCATTTTTTTTGAGATGCTGAGCCGGGAGCTTTGCCGGCCAGTAACAGGACGGCCTCGTAGGGTAAGTCGATAGATCCGCCAAAATCCCTGATCGCTGATTCCACTTCCCGAAACAACTGTTCCTTAATGCCGGTCGGTAGATTGTGCTGGTAGGAAAAAGTGTCCATCAGCCGGATATAATCCGCAGCGGCCAGTCGGTGAGTGTGTGGATAGGCGAAAGCCCGCACGGGGCCGAAGTGAGGCGATGCGGCAAAAGAATCTTCCAGGCTACCACTTTTGGATTCGAGCGACACGTACTGTCGGCCGATCTCCGGTGGGATGACCCGGTCGTAGATATCATCCAGTGTTTTGCGCAGGGTATTATTCTGGTCGCGGTGTTTGCTCACATTTTTAATGATGGCCAGGGTGCCGCCGGCCCGCAGTAGAGCCGCTGCCCGTTCGAAACGGGTAGCCGGATCCAGCCAGTGAAAGGAAGTAGCACATACCAGGGAGTCGTATCCGGTTTCCGGAAGCGGCAGCGCTTCGAAGGCGATCTGTTCGAAGGAAACGTGAGGAAAAGTCCGGCAGTGTTGCCGGGCGATCCGGATGAGGTCCGCTCCGATGTCGACGGCGTGCAGCGCGGCACCCAGGGGAGCCAGTGCCCGCGTGAGCTGCCCGGTACCGCAACCGACTTCCAGAATGCGGGCGGTAGGGGAGAGCGGCGCTTCGCGAATATAAGTGGAGATCAATTCCGGTGGATAGAGCGGTCGGAAACGATCGTAATCAGCGGCAACTTTGGAGAAGGTCAGTTTTCCGGATTCGTTGAGGAGCATAGTGCAGGATTTGTTTTAAGGCCAGGGTTGGTGGCAAAACATCTGCTTCGGAAAAATAGTTTCCGCGGCGACCTCTTCCGGTAATATTTGGGGAAAGAAAAGTCTCCGCTGGCCGCAAATAAATTAGCCACAAACCGGCACGATATCCTGCTGCAAAGGTGAGACCCTTTTGGCGGCTTGGAAGCTTGTGCGGTCCGTGGCTAAAAGCAACCTCAGTTGCCTTATCGTTTAGGGAAGACTAATGGGTTTCCTCCCGGCCAGGAGACTAATCTCTGAATTCTTCTTTAGCCTCTACCTGACGGAGTGCTGCCTGTACGGCGTTTTTCTGTCTGGTCAGCAGGCTGCGGGTTGATTCGGGCAGGCCACTTTCTTCCAGAATGTCATCATACTCATTGATGCAGTTTCTCTCACCGGTGATGCAGGTTTCCAGGACGGACTCTTCCTTATCAAAGGACAGTGCCGTTTTGAAGTCGATCCAAGCGCGGTGCATAGTACCTTTGAAGGTACCTTCCGCTTTGGGCGTGCCGCCCAGGTTTCTCACTTCATTCTGCAATTCGCGGATGAAGCCTTCACGTTCGGTGACCTGATGATTGAAAAAACTAATCAGCCGGCTTTCGCGAACGTTTTCGGCCGCTTTCCGGTAGCCGCGTACGGCGTCGTGGTTCTTTTCGATTACATCATTGAGTTCTTCGATGATCTCATTGTGGTTTTGCATAGGAAAAAATTATTTGGTTAAAGAATGGTTGAATTTGATGGGGCTCTCAATGATGGTTTATGGCAGCGTAATACGGATTACACTGCTTTTTTGTTGATCCCGTATACTGCGAGATCGTTCAGTTCTTCGTTGCAGTTGCTTTCCTGATCGAGGATCTCGTCCAGCATGACCGCGATCTTTTCGTGACCCAGGGTCTTGGCGTATTGCACGGAAGTACCGTAACCGGAGATCTCATAGTGTTCGATACGCTGAGCGCACGCAATGAGACCGGCATCCTTAACGGCTGCTTTCGCATCTTCGCTGATCAGGCCTTCACACTCCTTGATCAGTCCCTCCATGGCGTCGCATTTCGTATTGCCGGGATTGATATCCATCTGATCGCAGATATCTTTCAGGGTAGCGAATTGCTGTTTGGTCTCATCCAGATGGCGGGAAAATGCCTTTTTGAGTTTGGAATCACTGGCGGTTTTTACCATTTTCGGTAAAGCTTCGATAAGCTGTTTTTCAGCTGAGTATAAGTCCTTGATCTCATGGACGAACAACTCCTGTAAGTTTTTCATAAAGATTTTAATTGAAATTAGTAAGGGTATTTCAATTGGGGCGGGAAAACCGGAGCAGACGACAGTACGTCACCGGGTAGAAATGGTGCGGGCAAACCCGTCCAAACAGCCGGTCGGCAGCATTATCGGTCTCCGGTATTTACGAAAGGAATAGTTCTGCAGAATATTTTTTCGTCTCTCTATATACCTCAATACGGAGCGTCGTGTTTGTTTTTATGCTTTATTTCATACCCGGGAATACGTTAAAGTTTGGCGCAATCTCGCATTTAGATCACTCCCGGACCAGGCGGTACGGGGCTTTAGAGCCGGTTTCCAGGGTACCCGAATTATTCTTAAATTGCGGATATACAGCAGGTGAGGAAAAATTATAAATCACCAAAATTTACTGTTATGTATGCGATTTATCACGACCTTTGGATCGAAGCATCTGCACCGGCTGTATACGACGCCGTCACTTCCCCGGATCATCTGGTCAATTGGTGGCCGCTCCGCTGTAGCGGTAAACCGCAACCGGAAGCCGAATACAATTTTTACTTTACTCCGGAATACGATTGGTACGGTGAGGTGATCAAGTGTACGCCCGACCGGGCTTTCCACATCAAAATGACCCGATCCGATGAAGACTGGGATCCGACTGCTTTCGGTTTCGATCTGGAACCGGCAGGAGCCGGAGTGCAGCTCCAATTCTGGCACAAAGACTGGCCGGCCTGCAACCACCATTTTCGTCGCTCTTCCTATTGCTGGGCAATCCTCCTGCAGGGGCTGAAGCAATATGTTGAAAAAGGTATCATCGTTCCCTTCGAAAACCGCGAATAAACACAAAACTTCACCCCAACACATTAACACATCAACACTTTCACACGTCAAAACGTCAAAACATCAAAACATTTCAATGAAAATGCCTAACTATCGCCAAATTATCCTACTACTCACCCTGCTGCTCAGCAGTCAGGTATTTCTCGGCGCACAGGACAACATCCGCGAACAACTGGAGGCCATCGCTATTATCGATCAGAAGGTCATGATGCCCATGCGCGACGGGATCCGACTGGCCACGGATATCTACCGGCCCAAAACGGACCAGCCCGTACCCATTATCTTTTCCAAAACACCTTACAATTTCAATTCCTGGGGCGACGGAGAAGAACGGACCCGCACTTACCAGCGCGCCATCGAGGCCGTGAAGCGCGGATATGCCTATGTGGTACAGAACGAACGGGGCCGCTATTTCTCGGAAGGCAAATGGGACATCCTCGGGCCACCCACAACGGACGGCTACGATGCGTTCAGCTGGATGAAAAACCAGGAATGGTCCAACGGTAAGATCGCCACGCTTGGGTGCTCCTCCACCGCCGAATGGCAGATGGCGGTTGCGGCCCTCGATCATCCCGCCCACGCGGCCATGGTACCGCAAGGTTACGGAGCCGGAGTCGGTCGCGTAGGCCGTTTCCACGAACAGGGCAACTGGTACCGCGGCGGTGCCCAGCAGATGTTATTTACCGCCTGGCTGTACGGCGTACAGAACGATGAGTTCCGGCCCCGCATTCCGGAAGGCGCTACCCAGGAAGACCTGATCCGGATCTCCCGTTTCTTTGATCTGGCTCCGGAAATGCCGCGGGTCGACTGGTCCGAAGGACTGGCCCACCTGCCCGTGCAGGACATCATCAAGAACCAGCACGGTTCCAAGGGCATCTATTTCGATATGATCCGCCGCAAACCCAACGACCCGGCTTGGTACAAGGGAGGATTGTACCACGACGATATGCCCTTCGGCGTACCCAGCTTCTGGTTCGCTTCCTGGTACGATGTCTCTACCGGTCCCAACCTGGAACTCTATAACCACGTGCGCAATAATGCCAAGGATCCCGAAGTGGCCAACAACCAGTACCTGGTGATCGCGCCTACGCTGCACTGCGCGTATACGCGGGCTACGGAAAATACCATTGTCGGCGAACGCAGTGTGGGAGATGCCCGCCTCAATTACGACGAACAGATCTACGCCTGGTTCGACTACTGGCTGAAGGGCGAGAAGAACGGTTTCCTGGAGGAAACGCCCAAGGTGCAGTACTATACCATGGGCAGCAATAAATGGCAACACGCGGACACCTGGCCGCCCGAATCGGCCAAGATGACGACCTATTATTTCAGTAGCGGAGGCCAGGCCAACAGCCTCTACGGTGACGGCCGGCTGAGCCTGCAACCTACCAAAGGCAGCAAGCCGGATAAATTTGCCTACGATCCCATGAATCCGGTACCGTCTTACGGCGGTAACGTCTGTTGCACGGGCAACGCCGTCCAGGGCGGTGCTTTTGATCAGCAGGTCATGGAGACCCGGCACGATATCCTGGTCTATACCAGCGAGCCGCTCGAAGAAGGGATCGAGGTGAGCGGATTCATTGAGAGCACGCTCTACGTTTCTTCCGATGCCAAAGACACGGATTTCACCATCAAGATTATTGACGTCTATCCCGACGGAACGGCCTACAATCTGGATGAGACCATCCAGCGGGCCCGCTACCGCGAAGGCTACGATCAGGAAGTTTTTATGAAAGACGGCGAAGTGTACAAACTGGAAATGACGCCGATGTCGACCAGCAATTACTTTGCCAAGGGGCACCGCATCCGCGTCGAGATCTCCAGTAGTAATTTTCCGCGTTTCGAGCGAAACCTGAATACGGGCGGCAATAATTACGATGAATCCAAGGGCGTGATCGCTCACAATACGATCCATCATTCGGCGGACCATCCTACGCAGATCCGTCTGCCGATCGTACAATCGAGTGCAGCTTCCCCGACTTCCAGCCGGCGGGACTGATCCGGAAGGTTTATGCTTTCGATGGCTATTGCTATTGCCATTGCCATTGCCATTGCCATTGAAATTGCTATTGCCATTGCCATTGCCATTTGTAGTGTAGCCATCCGACAGGATAAGAGCTTTCAAAACGTTTTATAAAATTTAATCCGGCAGCTCGCCGGCACCAATTGATTATGACTATTGTATCTGCACCTAAACTGGAAAAACTCCGGGCCCGGGCCCGGCAGCACATAAATCTGCCTTACCTCCTGTATGGGCTCATCGGTCTGTTCGGGTTCGCAGCCTGTGCGCCGGAGGCTGAAGAAACGGACGGCAACCCGCCCGCCCGGCCGAACATCGTGTTCATCATGACGGATGACCACGGTTACCAGGCGATGAGCGCCTACGATGACCGGTACATCCAGACGCCGAATCTGGATCGCATCGCGGAGGAAGGCGTGTTGTTCACCAATAGCTTTGTGACCAATTCCATTTGTGCGCCCAGCCGGGCGGTGTTGCTGACCGGTAAACACAGCCACCTCAACGGACAGATCGACAACCGAGTGCGCTTCGACAGTTCGCAGGCTACTTTCCCGAAATATCTGCAGGCTGCCGGCTATCAGACCGCTCTGGTCGGAAAATGGCACCTGCGGAGCGAACCCACCGGTTTTGATCACTACGAGCGGCTCATCGGACAGGGCAATTATTACAATTCGGATTTTATTGAGAACGGAGAACGCAAACAGTCTGCGGGTTACGTCACGGATGTGATCACGGATAAAAGCATCAACTGGCTGGACAAGCGGGATCCCAACAAACCCTTCTGTCTGCTGGTGCACCACAAGGCGACCCACCGCATCTGGATGCCGGACACCGCACTGCTGAATGATTTTGCCGGGGTGGAATTCCCCGTGCCGGACAATTACTTCGACGCCTACGAAGGCCGGGAAGCGGCCACCTACCACGAAATGGGGGTGTTTAAGGACATGGACATTGTCTATGACCTGAAGATGCTGGATAAGGAAGGTGAGTTCAAGACCCGCTACCGCGCGGCCTACGAGCGCATGTACGGACGTATGAACGACGAACAGCGGGCCGCCTGGGACGCCTTCTACGACCCGGTCATCAAGGATTTTATGGCAGCAAAACTGGAAGGAAAAGACCTGGCGCTCTGGAAATACCAGCGCTACATGCAGGATTATCTGAAGTGCGTGCGCTCGGTGGATAACAATGTCGGTCGACTGCTGGATTATCTGGATGACAACGGACTGGCCGAAAACACGCTGGTGGTCTACACTTCGGACCAGGGATTTTACCTGGGAGAGCACGGCTGGTTTGACAAACGCTACATGTACGAGGAATCCCTGCGCACCCCGCTGGCAATGCGTTTCCCCCAGAGCCTGAATATCAGTGGTAAAAGCCCGGCGCTGGTTCAGAATATCGACTACGCGCCCACCTTTATGGACCTGGCCGGACTGGACGTACCGGAAGACATGCAGGGAAAATCGCTGATCCCGCTGCTGCAGGGCGACTCAACCGAGTGGCGGCAGGCCATCTATTACCACTACTACGAATACCCGAATGAACACGGTGTGAAGAAGCATTACGGCGTGCGGACCGACCGCTATAAGCTCATCCATTTCTACGGCGATATCGATACCTGGGAGTTGTACGACCTCCGGGAAGATCCCCACGAAATGAATAACCTTTACGGAGAGCCGGCCTACGAATCGGTAGTGACGGACCTCAAATTGCGGATCGATGATCTACAGGAAACCTACGCCGTGGATCTGATGTAGGCTAAAAAAACAACTCCCCGGCCAGGAAGGGGCCAGGGAGCCATGGTTGATGGAAAGTCAACGGAAGAAGTAAAACCGGGTGAGGAGTGGTGATCTCCGTATGGAGGCCACTCCTCGTTTATTTCCGAAAGTGTGGATGATCCGGGGTGCGCAGATGCAGGCCCGGGCGGATCGTGATCCGCATAGCAAAAAGTAGTTTAACCCATCCGTGGTGGCGGATGGGTGCTGTGAATTGCTTGGGTGCTGTGTTGACTGAGGTGGGGTTCGGATGGGGTGGATTGTATGTTCCGATTACTGAAGTTGTTGTGCGGATAAAGTTGAAAAAAAAGCAGGAGGACCATTCCCCTGTAAAAAGTCGTCCCCCTACTTTGTAAAATGTCTCGAAACGACTTACCGTTTCGATTTCAACAGTCCCTATTTCTTTACTGGTGTTTGATCTGTTTATTTGGGAGGCGATAAAAAGGTTACCTAGAGGCGCTTAAAAAAACTTAAAAAATCCGTTTTTCGGCTTCGGCTCAGGGGTAATTGTGAGCCGTCTTTAAGTTTTACACTCGCGCTGTCGCCATTACAGAAACCAGCCAGATATTTCAAATTCAGAGCGTATGAATGATGAATACGGACAAAATAATCTGCGTTCAGGATCTTCAGGGCCAGCTTTAATTTCTTGCTGATCCTGCATTTTTGCCCGTCAGCCAGGTAGATATCGGTATAACTACCTTTTGCTTCCAGATACATGATCTCCTCGATTTGAACAAAGATCTGTTCACCGGCAACCGTTAGCAGAATTTCCGGATAGTTGATCTGAGGAGGCATGGTATTCATTTTCTTTTCATAACACCTGCAAGATATTCCATACTTGACCCTTTTTCATGGACAAATAAAGCATCTTGTCTGAAAAAAAATACCCGATTGATTTCCTAAGTGTTTGATTAATAGTGTTTTAAATAGGGAGTGTTGTCTGGATAAAAATTGAGAAAAAAAGAGGGGGGACCTTTAAAAAGAATCTTAATTTTAGAAAAAGTAGTTTTGTTTCATGCAGAGGAGGTTTGGGTTCATAACTCGTCGTTTGGGTTAGAAACGATCTTTTGTCAGAGTTTTCAAAGAACAACCCTGACAAAAGTGGGAAATCCTCCGGGCAATCATCTGGACAAATTTTGCATACTACTGGATAAATTTTGCATCCGGCTAATTTTTATACCCGGAAGAGGCTTACAATTTAATAAAAAGCCCGGAACTTTCGGGTTTTACGGTCAGGTGTTTTCAAATTGTGCAGAACTTTTTCCGGCACAGCTGACTAAGGGAGACCATTCCGGCGGAGATGGCGGGAATGCTCCCGGGGAGGGTGGCCAAAGTACTGCTGAAACGCCCGGGAAAAATAGTTTGGATCACTGAAGCCGACGGCATAGGCCACTTCGGCTACAGACAGGCCTTCCGTGGAAAGCAAGCCCGAAGCCCGGTCCAGTCTGATCTTTTTCAGGAACTGCAGCGGCGTCAGCCCGGTCAGTGCTTTTAGTTTTCGGTACAGCTGGGAATGTCCCAAATGCACAGCGGCTGCGAGATCCTGCACATTCAGTTCCGTATTATCAATTTGCTCCATCACCGTTCCCTTCAGTCGGCTGAGGAACAAAGCTTCCTCGTTTTCCTCCGCAGGGGACTGGACCTGATCCAGTAAGCCCGAGCGTAAAAAGTGTTGTTGCAGATTTTTACGCGATTCCAGCAACTGCTCGATCCGGATCAGCAATTCCTGTTCGTCAAAAGGTTTGGTGAGGTATACGTCTGCTCCCCGGTTCAGCCCGTCCAGCCGGAATTCCCGATCGGCTTTAGCGGTAAGGATGATGATTGGGATATGACTGGACCGGTGATCGGATTTCAGTTGCTGGCAGAGATCGTAACCGTTCATTTCGGGCATCATGACGTCACTGATGATCAGATCAGGGATGCTCGACAGGGCTAATTCGAGGCCCTTTTTACCGTTGGATGCCTTCGTGATCTGGTAACGCCCCTCCAGGCAGGTCTGCAAATACGTGATCACATCCTTATTGTCCTCTACGATGAGGATCTGGGGCAGTTCCTCCCGGCCTTTTGCTCGATTGATCTCCGGTGTTACTGCTGTCGCTTTCCCTGAAAGATCGATCCGGTCGGGTGTTTCCCGGGCGGCCTCCCGGCGTATCGGTAGAATTACCCGAAAGGTGGTGCCTTTTCCGGGAGTGCTGGTCACTTCGATCCGTCCGTCCATGAGGTGAACCAACTGTTTGGTCAGGGCCAGGCCAATGCCGCTGCCGCCGTATTGCTGGTGGTAATGGATCTGAGACTGGTAAAAACGATCAAAAATATGGGGCAACTCATCCCTGGGGATCCCCCGGCCGGTATCAGCTACTTTCAGCACGAGCCAGTTATCTGCTTCCTGTTCCCGGGTGCTGATGCTGAATTGGATGCTACCGCCTTCGGGCGTAAACTTAATGGCATTGGACAGCAGATTGTAAATGATCTGCTGCAGTTTTTCACTGTCAAAATCCATCAACAACTGATCCGGGATCGTTTGAAAGATCAGGTCGATATTTTTACTTTCCGCACTGGAGTCAAAGGACTCGGAGAGGTAGCGTGCAAAATGAATGACGTCGGCCTGTACCAGCTGTAATTCCATCTTGCCGGCCTCCAGGTGGGAGAGGTCCATGACGTGATTAACCAGACGCAACAGACTGTGTATATTCCGGTTGATCAGTTCTTTTTCCCGTTCGTGCCCGCGGATCTGGTCGCTCATGCCCTTGATCACCGTCAGGGGCGTGCGCAGTTCGTGGGTGATATTGGTGTACAGTTCGCTTTTTAAATGGTGCAGTTCCCGTTGCCTTTCCACTTCGGCGTGTTCCTGTTCCTGGATGAGCTGACTTTTTTCCAACTCAAATTGGGCCCGCTGTTTTTCCCGGCGGATCACAGCCTGCCGGTAGGCCAGGCCGATGGAAAAGACCACCAGCTCAAAGGTCGCCCCGATCTCGAAACTGCGGATCGAAAAATCGACGTTCTGCAGCCGGTCGATAGCGGTGATCAGAATGCCGAGGCCCATAAAGATCAGACCGGCCACTACGAAATATCCTTTCCGGTCGCGGGTCCGGTACAGAAAGAAGGTAAACACCAGGCTGGTCCCGACGAAGGCAAAAATGTAGGGAAGGGTCACCCGGTCCGACACGAGATAACTAAAATCAGTGCTGATGATCAGATACAGGTCCAGCAGCAGTACCGGCAGCGCCAGCCAGCTGAGCAGACGAAAGAAACGGTCCCAGAAGGGGAGGAGTTGCTGCAGATCGAGGAACGACCGGAAGAAACTCATGTAGCCGACCAACGCGCCGTAGAGGCTCAATTTGACCAGGTAAACATATTCCGGATGATCGGGGATCAGGGTCGGGATCACCAGATCGTGGATATCGCCGTTTGCGTAGGCCACGTAGATCCCGATACTGACCAAATAAACGGCGTAGTGGGCATAGGTTCGATCCCCGGAATACACATTCAGGATCAGGGTATAGATCAGCATCATCAGGCAAAAGCCGAGGAAAAGCGCATTGGATTGTTTCTTTTGCTGCAGCGCGTGAAAAAAGCTCACGGCGGATTCCAGACGCAGTTCCGGATCCGGCGGTACGGAACTACGGTCACTGCGCAAACGGATCAGCATAGTACGGCTGCTTCCCGGAGGGAGATCAAATTTGACAAGATTAGCCTTAAGGATGGGCGCAAAATCTCGTTGTTCAACGGGGATAAAAAAGCCGGTCAGGAAGGTATCAACCACCGATTGCCCGTCCAGGACAAATACCTCGGCCCGACTGATGGAGATGGTTAGCCGGAGAACCCATTCTTCCAGACGCCGGTCCGGTACCTGATTGGTGATATCGAATTTAAGCCAGTAGTATTCCTGTCCGCGCAGGCTGTCGCGGAAGGCCGAAAGCGGAACGAAGTCGTCCCTGCCCGTTACCTGCGCGGGTGATAACGGCTGTTTATCCTCAGGCATTACCCAAACTTCATTGGAAATAAGCTGAGGATCCGGGTGTAGAACGGGATACACTTCACTTCTTACCAACTGGGCCCACAGTGTTAATACCAGGGTCAGCCGGAACAACATGACGTTCTTCAAATTGTTAGAATTGCGCTCAGAATATGGTCTTAATGCCTAGGGAAAGGACTTTATGCAAATGTGATGCTTAATATTCGGCCTGGTTCAAAATACTTAGCGGACAATAATTGGAGGGACGGAGATTTGATAGTAGTTTTATACCAAAGCCATTTTTCAAACTACTCATGCAAGATAGTAAAATTATCGGACTGCTTAAGAATCTGGAGCCCAAAGAGTTCAGGCTACTCCATAAATACTTGCGATCTCCTTTCTTCAATTACAGTCCGTCTCTGGTCGCCCTGTACGAATATATCCGCAAGTATTATCCGGATTTCGATCATCCGGCGGTGGATCGGCGCAAGGCCTTTTCCCGCCTGTTCCCGGAAGAGACGTATAACGATAAGAAGATGCGGAATCTGCTGCACGAATTTTTCGGACATCTCGAAAACTTCCTGGTGCAACTGCACGTCCGGGATGAACCGCTTACCCGCAAGAAATTGCTGGTCGAATCCCTGGAAAAAAGAGGATCCTACGAAACCTTTGCCGGTAAGAACCGGGAATTGATCCGGGAGATCAGCGATCGGCCTTACCGGGATGTGAATACCTACTGGGAGTTGTTGAACCTGGAGGAACAATACTATTTTCATCCGGCAACGGACAAGGTGAAAAACGGAGAGGAAAGCCTGGTAGCGATCCTGGAAAACATGGATCATTACTTTATGGCCAATAAACTGCGACTGGCCAACGAGGTGCAGGCCCGCCGGAAAGTAGTCCGCCAAAAGATCCCGATGCAGTTTGTGGATGAGGTATTGAAGGTGTCCGGAGCAGACCGTGGAGCCAATTCGGTTATCCATTTTCACGCGCTGCTGTATCACCTCAATGAGACCGAAGCGGAGGAACAGTTTTACGCCCTGAAAAAAATGTTCCTGGAAAGTATGGAAGCGCTGGGGTTCAACGACCGGCAGGTTATTCTGTTCCAGTTGCTGAATTACGCCATCCGGAACGGCAACCAGGGCAAAACGGATCTGCTGCGGGAAGCATTCGATCTGTACTGGTTCGGTCTGCAGCATAAGCTGTTGTTCGAGAACGGCAAGTTGACGGACAGTTCCTACACCAACATTGTGTTTCTGGGGGGTAAGTTCGGCCTACTGGATAAAGTGGAGCGCTTCATCAAAGAGCATTCGCAGGATCTGGATGAGAAGGTGCGGAGTGATGCCGAAAATCTGGCTATGGCCAATCTGCTGTTCCTGAAAAAGGCCTATACCCGGATCGACGATCTGATCGGCAATGCGCGTTTCGATTCGATCTTTTACCAACTCCGGGCAAAACTCATTCTGCTGCGGGCGCTGTACGAATCCTTTGTGACGGACGACAGCTTTTTCGATCTGCTCCAGGCGCGCATCGATGCGTTCGATAAGTTTTTGCGCCGCAATACGCAGTTGAGCGGCATCCAGCGGGAATCCTACCTGGCTTTCATCCGGCAGTTAAAAGCAGTCGTGAAGGTGAATATGATGCCCTCCAATCAGGCAGAACGGGAGGATCTCAAAAACAAGATACTACAGATCGAACTTATTCCCAACAAGGAATGGCTGCTGGAAAAGCTCAACGCTTAAAGGATAGGTGAAAAATGACTACGGGCCCGGTTTTAAAAACCAGGCCCGCAACTATTTGGACCTTTACGGATCTTTATCTTTAAAACAGAACGGCACCGATATCGGGGTAAATCGCGGGGCCGATCTGCCACTGGTCCGTATCAGGATATGCGCGGAAGTTACGGAATCACGATATCCTCGATACCGATCACCCCGTCACCGTCATCGGGGGGCGTATCGCCGTCTCCACCTTTGATACGGATGAGTTGTCCTTTTTTAATTTTGGCATTTTGAAAGTCCTTCAGTGAGGTTTTGGGGGTAGTGATGCTGATCTGGGTTTTCATCAGGCAAAAGGTTTTTAGGGGCTGTCTCGAACGACTCAAGACAGTCCTGGGTTGATAAATGGAAAATGATGGTAATCGGTAGTTGATTGAAGGTGAGTAAATTGGGAAGCTATCCCGGCTGTCTACCGCCAGCCTCTTTGTCAACCTTCACCATCTAGATTTGAAGGTCTTGGGAAAGGTTACCCCCGATTAGGAAAAAATCTAGTAACTTCATCCATAGAAACATGCCCAATAATATTAGCGTATGAATAGTACCCAACCTGACTTTCTCTCCATTGTGCGAAGTGGTGACGCAGCGGGGCTGCGATCCATTTATCAGGAATTCTTACCAAGGGTGGCCAGACACATAATGAATAAAGGTGGAAGTTTCGATGATGCCAAAGACGTTTTTCAGGACGCCATCATCGTGTTGTACGAAAAGGCCCGCCAACCCGATTTCGAACTTACCAGTGGATTCTATACCTTTCTTTTTGGCGTTTGTCGAAATATTTGGGGCAATCGTCTACAAAAAAAGTCGCGTACCGAGGTAACTATACCCGACGATGCCAAATACAAAAGCGACACGGATACCGAGGAATTGATCTTCCAGGCCGAGGAAAACCGCCTCTTCTGGGATGCATTTAAAAAACTCGGAGATGATTGTCAGCGGCTTATGCGACTGTTTTTTGAAAAGACCAAGATGGAGGAGATCACTTCATTGATGGGCTACGGAAGTGTTAATTACACCAAGAAAAGAAAGTTCGTATGCAAGGAACAACTGGTTCGCTTCGTTAAAGAGGACGAACGCTTCGAAGAACTCGCACATAAGACCGGTTAAATTGACTTTGTCATTTCCCTCCCGCTGGCAAGAATACGAACTAGTATCTGACGACGACCATTATCATTTTCTTTTGTCTACACACCAAGCTTTTATCTGCTTTAGTCCCTAAAAGATTATAGGATGGAAAAGGAACAATTATATGAGACCATTGAGGCTTACCTGGAGGGTGAGCTGACTGGTGAGGAGTTAGCCGCTTTCGAGCGGGAACTCACTACCGATCAGTCCCTGGCCAGGGAAGTGGCCCTGCACCGCAGCCTCCAGAATCAATTGGGCGATCAGCCCAAGATGGCGCTCCGAACCACCCTGGATGCTATTGCTAAAGATTTTCCCGAATCGGATCTGGATGCCGGCGATCAACCCCAATCGCCCAACGGCACCGGAGGAAGTACCGGCGGCTTACCCTTCTGGATGTGGGGCCTGGCTTTCTTCCTGGTCATCGGCGGCGGGGTTACCTGGTACCTGCTGACCATGGAGGATGAGACGGTCAGTACCCTGTCTACGGAGGACCCTCCCGCGGAGGAAGATCCGGCAACGACGGATGCTGAGACCAATACTGCTTTATCCGAAGCGGGAACGGAAGAGGAAACGCCCGCTGAAGAACCGGCCGCCAGTGCGGCCACGCCGGCCACGCAGGGTGCTGCTGCCCGGCCCGATGCCTACGGCACCAACCGGGAGCTGGAACTGCTCATTTCCGATGAGCCGCCTTCCCGGCGTTACTCCTTCACCGAAGGCGATCTTACGTACAATCCGGGCTTCATTACCTTTAGTGGTAAACTGACTACTTCCCGGTCGGTTGAGGAGGGTTTTTACCTGAATCTCTATTCGAACCAATATCCGGATAACCGTCTGCTCCGCGGAAAAATGACTTTCTCCGAAGTGAAGGAGAATGTTCCGCAGGCCTTCGCCGGACCGAAGGACTACATAGCCGCGTATACCGGCGAAACGAACTTATCTCCGGCCCTGTATTACGGGGTGATCACTACCGGTGACAGCAGCATCGCGCTCTGGGTCGGTAAAGTACGGGTAGAATAAAAAATAGGGGAGACGAGCGCCGGGGGTAATTGCCTCCGGCCCGTCTCCTCCATCGTTTATCTTACGACCATGACCTGTCGGCTCACCAATTCCGCATCTACTCTTAACATCACAAAATACATTCCGGCGGGAAGACCCTGCGCGGAGAGTTTGCTTTCCTGCCAGCCTCCGGTGTGCTGACCGGGTTGATCCAGGCGGCGCATTTCCCGGCCGTTCACATCCAGTAGACTCAGACTCACGATCTCTGCCGACTCGGGCAGGTAGTATCGCACGGTACTTTCCTGCACTACCGGATTGGGGGCGATCTGCAGATCGACGGGGGCGTGTTCCGGCGCCGGAGCAAGTTGTTGATCCGTAAGCGTACGCGCCGCGTATCCAGCTTCATCCTGCCCGGTAGTGGTCGCATTGCTTCCGGCGGAGCAGTTTTGCAGGGAGGCGATCATACTGCTGCCCTTACCGGCGGAAAAACCCGGCAGGAAGCTGATCCCCTGGGAGGCGTGTAACACCACCTGCCCGCCCGTAGTAACGGAACCGGAAGCAAAAATGGTCTCCGCGTTTTCGTAGACGCCGGACATGATCTCCTGGTCCATCAGCATCAGTTCTTCTTCCGTGCATCCTCCGGGATCACTTCCGTTGGGATTGGGAGAAGTGACCCCGTCGGCCTGACAACCCGGTGAGGTCAGCAATTGACTGCGGACTTCCGTCAACGCGGATCGCATGCGGTCCGCCTGGCCCTGGGTAAAGGTATTCTGACAGGTATTGGAGGTATAGTCCATGTAGTTCTCGTAAAGGTCATCCTGATCCGTCTGGAACGGATTATTGGCGCTGGTATCATCGGCATCGGTGAAACAGCTGTTGTCCGGTTCTCCGCAGGCTCCGAAGCTGGTGCGGCTGTCCGGTGGCGTATCGCAGACCCGGTCGCCGTTCAGCAGGCAGTCGCCGTTGGGGCAGCCTCCCTGAAAGGTGTGGTAGAGCCCGAGATAGTGGCCGAATTCGTGGATGTGGTTTTTGGAGCCCATTTCCGAGGTACCCCACAGATAAGAGAGTGATACGACCCCGTTGTGGACCTGCTGGTAGGTGGCCGGGTAGTACGCATATCCGCCGTTGTTGCAGTTCACGGGATCCTGAGCGGTCCCTGTGCCGCGGCAGATCTTGCTGACCAGCCAGACGTGGGCGTAGTGGGTTACCGGAAAGGCCTGCCCGTCCTGCATATCCGTCCATTGCTGCATTTCCGGATCTTCCAGATCGGCATTGAGCTCCGAGTATTCGTCGCTTTCGTAGCGCAGGATGCCGGTGGTCGGCTGTCCGTAAATGTCGGTTTGAGCCAGGCAGAACTCGATGCCGACGTCTACGCTTTGTACGGCCGGATGGTCGTTATGACCGCTAGCCTGGAAATTTCCGGAATTGCGAAATGCCTGGTTGAGGTGGCTCAATCCCGCCAGGATCTGTTCATCCTTTGGGTTGGAGATCCCGTCGCCCGGATTGGGTTCGGAAGACCGGTGCAGCACGTGGATGACCACCGGAATGGTCAGGATCTCCTGCACGGCGGCCGCCGTACTACGGGACCGTTTGCGCACACGGGCGATCTCACGAACTTGCTCGTATAGTTTTCGTTCGACTAATTCCTGCTGGGTGGCAAAAGCCGGTTCCCGCAGCTGGCGCTCGTGGATGGGATCGAAGGCACAGTTCCCGGAGATGGTATTGGAAGGATGTGGGGTAGTACCCACAGGCGTAGGCTCCACGGGCTGAGCCCATAGAGGGTCTGCAGATAGCATAACAATGGCTATCAGCAGAGATAAAAATCTGGCTGTCATGTGTAAGTGTTGTTCTTGTGTTTGCTTGGTTTAGAAAATGGGGAATAGCCTAATTACCCATCCCGCAGGATGAGTAATTACTCTTTGTCGTTCCAATTCCAGTTCAATACTGAAAAGCGTTACCTATGCAGGGCTACTGCATGGCAGATAGTAGAATAAGGGAACATATCCTCATCACGGTTCAAAATGAGGAGGTAGGCTCTGATCGGTAAGTATCAAAACCCAGCACCAGGTAAAAAGTGCTGTTTAGGAAGGGGTAAAATGTTCGTACCTTTAGTAATGACTATGAATATCTAAGTGTATGGTTCAGCTAACAAATATACGCGAACATTGCTCCCGGAGATAATAAATGGCCAAGTAAAAGCAAAAAATGACCGTTTATTACACTTCTGTGATCTCCTCCGGGAAAATTTGCCCTATTTCTTATGCAAACGGTTGCAATCTGGCCCTCCCGGGTGAGGCAGTGCTTTCCGAAACGCAAAATTTCGATCGGACGCGGAGCCGGTAAGCCGAGCCCGGCATCCGATCGAAAGGGACTTTATTCGCCAACCACCATGAGTTTTTTGGTGATCTGACGTCCCTGATAGCGCAACATCAGAAAGTACATTCCGGCCGGGAGATCGTCCCGGTTCAGGTATAACTGTTGTTGATGGGTTTCCTGGGAATTTGGAAGAGAGAATTTACGTAACTGCTTACCATTTAAATCGAGCAGCATCAGGTCTGCCGAGGAGGCGTTTTCCGGTAATTGATAACTTATTTGGGTTTGAGCACTAAAGGGGTTAGGTGCGATATTCAAATTCATAACGCCTAAATGATCGGCGGTGTTCGCCCGATCCTCCAAAAGTCCGGATTCGGCAACGGGCTCTTCCTCCACGATCGCTCCGGTCTGACAGTCTCCGATCGTCGCCTGGAATTGCGTACCGCGATCCACTTTAAAACCAGGCAGCAGCACCACCATCTCGGAAGCCCGGAAAGTGACGTCCGCATTATTGGCTACGGCTTCGCCCGCGTAGATCATGCCGACATTATCGTAGTTGCCGGAGGTAATGGTCCCGTTGATGAGCTCGAGTTCTTCGGAGGTGCAGTCGCCGGTGCCCGTGTTGCCTCCTCCGTTCGGATCACTTCCACCGCCATTGTTGCCTCCGGAATTGGTGCCCGACAGGCAGAGATTATCCAGATACAAATTGTTACCCCAGTAGAATCCGTAAGTGCTATTGGTCAGATCTGCCGTTTTTGCCCGGATGCGGATCAGAATGTTCTGCCCCAGAAACTGGTCCAGCGCAATACTTTCGGACCGCCACTCACTGCAATCGGAGGGGATGAAAAAAGCATTGAGGTCACTGGCCCCGCTGGCTACCCGCTGGGCGGTCGACAGATCACGACCGGTCTTACTGTAGACGTCCGTGTAATTCAGTCCGCAATCCGTAGAAACGGCAACTTCCAGGACGGTATTGAAATTGGAGTAGTAGGTGGCGTAGGCCACGTCGAACTGAAAAGCCGCCGAGCTGGCGTTCTTCAGGTCGATGGTCTGGGTGAGGATATCCTCCGTAGTGGTCTGGCTGGGGAAAGCCCCCCAGGTCTGCAGCCCCAGTACAAAATTACCTCCGTCGGAGCAGGTATTGATCGGGAAGGACTCGAATCCTACACCGTTGTCCGGATTGCTGATCACCCAGTCCGGCGTTAGTTGCCCGGATTCCAGATCCACGCAGAACGGCAGGCTGGTCAACGGTTCGGCGTACTGGAAGCGCTGGACCTGTACATTGTTATTGGTAAATGGATCGGGCCCGCCATTGGAGGACAGGATCTGGATCTTCAATTCATGTACACCGGAACCGCTGAATCCGATCTGGTCCAGAGTGATGCGGGCCGTCTGATCGGGCTGGATATTACCGGACCAGTTTACATTCGGCTGGGGGAATCCGTCCAGGCTAACACCCAGTACCAGACTGGTAATTGGCTGATTGCCGTTACTTTCCACTTCCACCACGGGTGCAAAATCAGTTGAACACAAACTTTGAGCAGGGTAGAGGATACTGACGAGTCCGGCTTCCGCGCCGTCCACGGGAATACAGGCCTGCGAGTTCAGCAGACTGCCGCGGGCGCCGAGCAGCGCCGACCGCATCCGTTCCTTTTGCCCCTGAGTGAAGGTGTTCTGGCAATTGTTGGAACTGTAATCCATGTAGTTTTCGTAGAGATCGCCGACATCGGTCTGGAACGGGCTGTTCGGACTATCCGCATCGGTGGAGCAGCTGTTCACATCCGAACCGCAGGCATTGTAGGAGGTGGAAGCGTCCGGCGGCGTATCGCAAACACGGTCCCCGTCGGCCAGGCAATCGTTGTTGGAACAACTGCCCTGGAAGGTATGGTAGAGGTTGAGATAGTGCCCAAACTCGTGGATATGGACCTTGGAGTTGTCCTCCGAACTTCCCCAGTAGCGGGCGCGATTGATCACTCCGTTACTGACGCTGCCGTGGTTGCCCGGAAAGTACGCATATCCCGCCACACTACAGGAACTGCTACCCGAGGAACAGATCTCATTGACCAGCCAGACATTCGCATAGTCCGAACCCGGATAGGCGTTGCCGGACTGATCGGCCACCCACTGCTGCATCTGCGGATCATCCGCCTCCATATCCATATTGGAAAAACCATCATTGGCGTAGCGCAGGATACCCGTGCTCGGATTGCCGTTAATGTCGCGTTGGGCGAGGCAGAACTCGATACCCACATCTACACTTTGCAGCGCGGCGTGGGACTGGCGACCGTTCCCGGCGTAGGCACCGATGTTGCGGTACGCCTTGTTCAGGTGCTCGATACCGGCGATGATCTGCTCGTCGGTCGGGTTGGAAGGTCCGTCTCCCGGATTGGGTTCGGATGCCAGGTGCACAATGTGGACCACGACCGGAATGGTCAGGATCTCCTCGGCGGCGCTACTCCGGCCCGCTCCGCGGTTTTCCAGGATATCCCGGGCGTTGTTGTAGAGTAGTTTTTCAATGGCCTCCTGGCGGAGCCGGAAAGGCTCCTGTTGCATTTTTTGTTCGTAGGCCCGCGTAAAACCGCAGGAAGAAATGGAGGCCGGAGCAGTTTCCGGATCCGGTGCGACGACCGGACCGGAACGTTGCGCAAAAGTTGAATTAAAACATAGGGATGCCAGTACTGTTATTACCAGCTGTAATAAAAGTGTAGATTTGGAATCTGTCATTTCCAAACATCAGTTTTGTCGTTCTCATTAACCGTCTTTTTGTGGACCGGGGAGGGACATAGGTGTTTCAGCTAAATTAATCGGGGCATTATATAGGGATGATCTGAGAACCTATACGATTAATTATTCACCAAACTTATTGCGACGGTTTACCTATCAAACAAGACCGATAAAACGATGCTGGATCGGATTTATTGTTTTATGAATCGGCCCTGGTAGATCCCCCCTTCGGAACGCACCTGTAGGAGGTAAGCGCCGGCCGGCAGATCCCCAACAAAAACGGGCATTTCCGGCGTCCATTCGACGGAACGAATAAATTGACCGTTCAGGCTGTGCAGCGAAAGCCGGCCGGAAAACCCGGGAAGATCGCGTAAGTTCAGCAGGTCCCGTACCGGATTGGGGAATACCCGTACGGTACCGACCGGTACCGGCTCGTGCGTATCGGTACTCAGACTGTACTTGAGGATCAGGCCGTTACCCCCCGTAGCGTACAGGACCTCAGACTCCTCCAGCGTGATCTCGAAGATACTGGTATCGCCATCGTAAGCCGTGGTCCAGGTTTCTCCACCGTCCATGGTTTCGTAAAGGTCCCCCGCCGCACTACCGGCGAAACCCCGGCTGCCGTCGAGGAAAAGCGAACTGATCATGAGGCCGGGCATATTGTCATTTACGATCTCGGCCGTGAACCGCCAGCTGTTCCGTTCCTGGTCGTCATCGAAATAGAAATCGGTAAGCCGTACGAGCTGATTTTCACTGGCCGGCACGTAATTTTCAAAGCGGTTATTGAAGAGGAAAGTGGTATCCGGATGCGGCGCGGCGAAACTGGTATGAGCATTATTATTGGGCAGGTCGAATACCCAAAACGGCGCCCAGCCGGCACCACCGTCTACGGTGCGATATCCGTAAAAGGAATAGGTGGTGAAGCCGGAAACGTTGCCGGTCAGATAGCCGGTATCGGGATGGGCAAACTGCAGGTCTTCCATCAGCACGGTGCTGCCGATCTCCAGATCGGTTGTGTCCCAGGTGTCGCCGTGATCGGGAGAATAGTAGACAGTTTCATCGTCGAAACCGACCGTACCGGCCCCGCCGGCAGCGATCTCGGGAACTGCGAAGATCGCCTCCCAGTCCTGACCGCCATTGATACTGCGGTACAGGCGACCTTCAAAAATGGTGCCGGCTCCGGCGAGGATGGTATCGGCACTGACCATCAGTACCGAACGGAAATCTTCCTTGATCTCGCCGGTATTGGCGGCCGTCCAGCTGCTACCACCATCGGTGGTGAGCAGGATGGTACTGTTGTTGCCGACGGCTGCGCCGCGCATGGCGTCCAGAAAATCGATAGCGTAGAGGTCTTCGTTGGTATTGGTAGGTAATGGGGTCCACTGAGCCATAGCAAAATGGGTGAAAAACAGGCCTGATAACAGCAAGATGATCTTTGGGTTGAACATTTGAAATGGGTTGATTGGTATTTGATAGAAATACGGAAAGCAAGACCGGGCCTGCACCTCGGGTGTCCAGGCCGGATTGACTATCCGACTTGCGTCTGCTAGACCAATGGGAGTGGGGAAAGGGTTGGGTGGTCGCTTGCCGCTTACCGACCAACGGTAAGCGACAGGCGACGGAAAGGGGCTAACCGACGGTCAAAGCCGACCGATTGCGGTTAGCGAGGTTTTACTTCAGCGAGCCGATCATATCTTCCGGACGTACCCATTCATCGAATTCTTCGGAAGTGAGCAGCCCGAGTTCAATGGCGGCTGCCTTGAGGGTAGAATCATCCGCGTAGGCCTTTTTGGCGATCTTGGCGGCATTGTCGTAACCGATCTTGGTATTCAGGGCCGTTACCAGCATCAGGGAGTTATTCAGGTGTTCCTTGATGCGTTTGCGGTTGGGCTCGATACCCACGGCGCAGTTGTCGTTGAAGCTGACGCAGGCATCTCCGATTAGCCGGGCCGACATCAGGAAATTAAAGATCATGACCGGCTTGAATACATTTAGCTCGAAATGTCCGGTCATGCCGCCCACGTTGATCGCAACGTCATTACCGACCACCTGGGCCATGGCCATGGTGAGCGCTTCGGACTGCGTCGGATTGACCTTGCCGGGCATGATGGAAGAGCCCGGTTCGTTGGCCGGAATGATGATCTCTCCGATGCCGCTGCGCGGGCCGCTGGACAACATCCGGATATCGTTGCCGATCTTCATCAGGGAACAGGCTACCGTTTTCAGAGCGCCGTGCGCTTCCACAATGGCATCGTGGGCCGCCAGGGCTTCAAACTTGTTCTCGGCAGTCACGAAAGGAAGACCGGATATTTCGGCGATCTTGGCCGCTACCTGCTCCGAATAACCTTCCGGCGTATTGAGACCGGTACCTACGGCTGTACCGCCCAGAGCCAGTTCGCTCAGGTGGGCCAGCGTGTTGTTGATGGCGCGCAGCCCGTGATCCAGCTGGCTGACGTAGCCGCTGAACTCCTGACCCAGCGTCAGTGGCGTAGCGTCCATGAAGTGTGTGCGGCCGATCTTGACCACTTCCATCAGTTCTTTGGATTTAGCGGCCAGGGTATCCCGCAGTTTTTCGATGCCGGGGATAGTAGTCTCTACGAGTATCTGATAGGCCGCAATGTGCATGGCGGTGGGGAAGGTATCGTTGGAAGACTGGCTTTTATTGACATCGTCATTGGGGTGCAGCACCTTCTTTTCGTCGGTGAGCTCGCCGCCCTGCAGTACGTGTCCGCGGTTGGCCACGACTTCGTTGACGTTCATATTCGATTGGGTACCGGATCCGGTTTGCCATACGACCAGTGGGAACTCTCCGTCCAGTTTACCCGCCAGGATCTCATCGCACACTTTCGCAATGAGCTGGGCTTTATCCTGGGACAAAACACCCAGATCGTGATTAGTCAGGGCGGCCGCCTTTTTCAGGATAGCGAAAGCGCGGATCACCTCCTTGGGCATTTTCTGGCCGCCGATTTTGAAGTTTTCGGATGAGCGTTGGGTCTGGGCGCCCCAGTACTTATCGGCCGGTACATCTACATAACCGATACTGTCTTTTTCTTTTCTAAAAGCCATAATTTTATTTTTTGTGACCGAAGTGATCGCCACCCGCCAGGCTGGACTGGAGCCGTAAGCATAAAAGGTTTCAACCACTGCATCCTTTTGCTCGGAAAGGTCGAATAGGAATATACGGTTTTTCGCAGCGCGAATCTACCGGATTTGGTAGATAGCTCCGAAGAAAACGGGAACTTTCTGGTGATAGTACCCGAAAAATAAACGCCCGAAGGGGCCCGGTGTTTCAAACGATCGGCGGAAATCGTTCCCCAGGGAGAAAATTTGGGACCAGTCCGTTTTTGGTAGCGCAACCTTGTTTTACTCCAAGAGCGGGAAAATGGACATGATCCCGATCAACAGCAGCACCGGATAATTGAAACGGAATCGATACCGTAGCAGTAGAAAGGAAAAAGAAGGGAATTGTTTGTGTTGTCTTGGCTAAAATTTCGATCTTGCCTCAATTCGAAAGTAACTGATTTTTATACCAAAATATACCATTTTGCATCGATCCACCACTGGCCTGCTCCTGCTTTTCTGCCTGCTGATCTTTTCCCAATGCGCCGATCCGGCGGAAACTCCGGCTACTTCCGGGCCGCCCAATATCATTCTGGTAGTAGTCGATGACCTGGGCTGGCGGGATGTCGGCTTTATGGGATCCACCTACTACGAAACACCCCACCTGGACTCTCTGAGCCAGCGCAGTCTGGTGTTCACCAACGGCTACGCCGGTGCGGCCAATTGTGCGCCCAGTCGGGCCTGTCTGCTGTCCGGGCAAAATACGCCCCGGCACGGGATCTACACCGTCAGCCCTTCGGACCGGGGGAATAAGAAAACGCGGAAGCTGATCCCAACGCCCAACACCAAAACCCTGGCGGACTCAGTACTGACCCTCGCCGAAGTATTGCAATCCAACGGCTATGCCACCTGTTCGATCGGGAAATGGCATGTAGGGGACGATCCGACCACGCAGGGTTTTGACATCAATGTCGGGGGAACGCACGCCGGGCACCCGAAAACCTATTTCAGCCCGTACCAGAATCCCAATCTGAAGGACGGACCGGAAGGAGAGTACCTCACGGAACGGCTGTCTTCGGAAGCGGTACACTTCATCCGCAATCACCGCGAAGAACCCTTCTTCCTGTACCTGCCGTACTTCACCATCCATACGCCGCTGCAGGGCAAACCGGGACTGGTCGATAAATACGAGGGCAAGAAGATGAGTGGCGGTCAGGGCCGCAATCCGCACTACGCGGCCATGATCGAGACCATGGACTCAGGCATCGGCTTCATCATGCGTACCCTGAAGAGCCTGCAGCTGGAGGAAAATACCATCATCATTTTCACTTCGGACAATGGCGGCATTTCTTATCTGTCCCGTCAATCGCCTTTGCGGGCCGGAAAGGGCAGCTACTACGAAGGCGGTATCCGGGTGCCCTTCATGGTCACCTGGCCCGGTCGGGTAGAAGGCGGCCGGAAGTCCGATGCTCCGGTTACCCTGATGGACGTATATCCGACCGTGCTGGATCTGCTGGATCTGGAAAAACCGGCGGATAAATTACTGGACGGGATCAGCCTGAAAGACCACATCCTGGAGGGCGATGCAATCGCCGAGCGACCGCTGTACTGGCACTTTCCGATCTACCTGCAGGCTTACCGCAAGGGCGAGGACCAAAGCCGGGATTCGCTGTTTCGGACGCGCCCCGGCACGGTCATGCGCCTGGGCAACTGGAAACTGCACGAATATTTCGAAGATGGCGCCCTGGAACTGTACAACCTGGAGGACGACCTCGGAGAAACCAACGACCTTTCCGCCACCAATCCGGAAAAAGCCGCCGAATTGCACCAGATGATGCAGACCTGGCGGGAAAGTACCCAGGCTCCGGTACCAACGGAGCTCAATCCGGATTACGATGCGGATTTTCGGCCGCAGGGCAGGCGATAGAGGATTCTCCGCAGGCAAAATCCGGGTGTGAATTGCGCGGAAAGAAGGGATCGGAACTTTTTTTTGCTCCCGCAACTTCCGGGCGAAACCTTATTGCCCGATACCTTAAAGGCTTAAAATAAATTATTAAATTGTGCCCTCTAGATCAGAAGATATGCAGGGATTACAAAAGATAGTCGATGGGATCAACCGGATCAACGAACGGATCGGAAGAGCCGTTTCCTGGCTGACCACCGGACTGGTGGTGCTGGTGGTGACGGACGTTATCTTCCGTTATCTTTTCAATACGACCAAAGCCTGGACCATCGAACTGGAATGGCATCTGTTCGCGCTGATCTTCCTGCTGGGTTCGGGATATGCGTTTAAGCACGACCGGCACGTAAGAGTTGACCTCTTTTATTCCCGCTTCGGAAAACGGGATCAGGCGATGGTCAACCTGGTCGGCGGTCTGATCTTTCTGGTTCCCTGGTGTATACTGGTGATCTACAGTTCCTGGGGTTACGCCATGCAATCTTTCCGGATCGGGGAAGGATCTCCCGACCCGGGAGGTCTGCCGGCTCTGTACGTGATCAAATTCGGGATCACCGTGGGTGTGTTCCTGCTGTTGCTGCAGGGGATAGCCAATATCCTGCAATCCTATCTCGAAATCAAGGAAGCGTCTTCCGAAACGACCGAATAAGAAAAACCATCCATGGCAATACTTGCTATTATCCTGTTTATCAGCATTTTCCTCCTGATCCTTTACGGTTATCCCGTAGCGCTTACCTTGGGCGGGCTTTCGGTGATCTACGCCTTGTGCTTTCTGGATCCGGCTGCTTTTTCCGCACTGCCTCCGCGCATCATGGGGGTCATGAGCAACTATGTGCTGCTGGCAGTACCCCTGTTCATCTACATGGGGATCATGCTCGAACGATCGGGGCTGGCGGAAAGCCTGTTGGAGACCATGGCCATTCTTTTCGGCAAGATCAAGGGAGGCCTGGCGATCTCGGTGCTGATCGTGGGTACGATGCTGGCGGCCTCTACGGGAATTGTGGGAGCGACGGTGATCACTATGGGACTGATCAGCCTGCCGGTTATGCTCAAGCGGGGCTACCAGCCGGAACTGGCTACGGGGACGATTGCCTCATCGGGTACGCTGGGGCAGATCATTCCGCCCTCGATCGTATTGGTCCTGCTGGGTAGTGTGCTGAACGTTTCGGTTGGTAAACTATTTGCGGCGGCGCTGGTACCGGGTATGATCCTGGTGGTGGCTTACATCATCTACACCCTGATCTTTGCGCATCTGCGCCCGGAACTCGCTCCGAGTATCCCGCCGGAGGAGATCGAACAATTTAAGAGCAAGGATTTCGGTAAGAAGGTAGTTAAGGCTTTTGTATTGCCCATCCTGTTGATCGTGGCCGTGCTGGGATCGATCTTTGCCGGTATCGCTTCGCCGACGGAAGCCGCGGCCGTGGGGGCGCTCGGTGCTTCCATCCTAACGATGATCCAGGGCAAATTCAACCTGGAAACCCTACAGTCCGTCATGCGGGAAACTACGCATCTGACCAGTATGGTATTCCTGATCCTGCTGGGCGCAACGACCTTTTCGTTTGTCTTTCGCGAGATGCAGGGCGATATTTTCCTGGTGGACCTCATCCGGAATTCCAATCTTTCGCCGATGATCTTCCTGTTGCTGGTGATGGCGATCGTATTTGTGGCCGGATTTTTCATTGATTTTATTGAGATCATTTTTATAATCGTACCGGTAGTGAGCCCGATCTTTGTGGAACTCAATATCGATCTGATCTGGATCGGAATTCTTCTGGCCCTCAATTTGCAGACCTCCTTCCTGACACCTCCATTTGGCTTCTCGCTTTTCTATCTGAAGGGCGTCGCCCCGCCGGGAGTGACTACGGGACATCTGTACCGGGGGATCATTCCCTTTCTGGTGATCCAGTTGCTGGTGCTACTGCTGGTCGTCTTTTTCCCGGATATTGCACTGATCCTGGTTCAGTAATTTCCCGATCCAAACCCAAAACAACTGAGGATGTCCAAGCCGCTGATCATGGTTATCGATACGCGTACGGGAACGCTTTCCGACGCAGCATCTACTTATGCGCTGTTCCAGGAATCCGCGGCGGACCTGTCCGTTACCCTGGACATCCATCGTGCTGCTGCCGACGCCATTATACCCATCGTCGCCTTGGCGGCTTCCCACCGCGAACTGCTGGGGGTGATCCTGTTGCGATCCCCGGAGGATCCAGTCCCTTCCCGGGAGCTGGAGCATTATTTCGAAAAGACCGATTTCCCCGTGGTAGAGTTGTTCCTGAACAGCCGGGGCCAACACCGGCGCATCGATAAACCCGAAGCGGACCGGAAGATCATCCGGACGATCTACGGCCGCCGCGAACGCGGGGTATTCTGGTCGATTCATTTCCTGTTGCACGCCAATGACTATCCCTACGAAACCCTTGCTTACGGTACGCTGGATTCGCAGATCGGTGATCTGATGCTCCCCGCCGGGGCTGGTCCGCATCCGGTCGTGATGCTGATCCACGGCGGTTTCTGGCGGGACGGCTATTACCGGGACAGTATGCACGGCATTGCGGCGGATCTGGCCAAAAAGGGCATCGCGGTCTGGAATATCGAGTACCGACGGGTAGGAGAGAGCGGCGGCGGTTTCCCGGAATCCCACCGGGATGTGTTGCTGGCCCTCAACCAGTTGCAGGAACTGGCCAAAGCCCATCCGCTCGATCTGGAGCGGGTAGCGGTGGTTGGCCATTCAGCGGGAGGGTATTTGTCGGTTTGGGCCAGTAGTATTCCGCAGGGATCACTGGCGGAAATTATGCCCGAACCGCAGGTGCCGGTTCGTCTGGGCATTTCACTGGCCGGGGTGACGGACCTGGATGAAGCTTACAAACACGGGGGCGGAGAAGAGGCCGCAACCCATTTTTTGAAATCTGCCGCTGAAGACCCATCTCTCCGGCAGGCGCTGTCCGTCGGGTATCTGCACTACGCAGCGGATACGGAACTGATCCTGGCCCACGGCAGTCTCGATGTCTACGTCCCGGTAGAACTCAGCGAATATACCTACGAGATCCTGCAGCAACGCGGCATCCCGGCCGAACTACTGATCTTCCCCGATACGGACCACAATGAGTTCGTCGATCCGGCTTCCAAAGAATGGCAAACGATCGCGGACCGGGTGGTCGGGGCATTAAAAAAACGGTAGACAGGATTTGGATCCCATCTACCGTTTTCCGGTAGTGCATATTGGAGGCCCAAGTAAGGTCCGGATCACTCCATCCTTAACACACTCTTACCGTCCACCTTCTCCGGTATCGTGGCCGTATTTATCCGAATACTTTTTGTACAACCACTGCTGGCGAGCGTCCATCTGGATCTTGCGACCCTGGATGTAAGCCTGCTCCACTTTGCTGGTGCGCATGTCCAGCAGGTCGCCTTCCACAATGAGGATCATGGCGTCTTTCCCCGTTTCCAGGCTACCCGCACGATCGGCAATGCCCAGCGCTTTAGCGGGATTCAGCGTCATGGCTTTGATCGCTTCTTCGTAATCCAGACCGTAGGCAACCGCCGTACCCGCATAGAAAGGCATGTTCCGGGCCGCATAACCCGCACCGCCGCTGATGATGATCTCAATACCCGCATCGGAAAACTCCTTCGCCATCTTGTAGGGAAAGATGGTGTCTTCATGATCGTAAGAGGGCAGACCGTGGATATCGCTCAGGATGACGGGGATCTTGTTTTCCACCAGGAAATCCTTGATGAGCAGGGCTTCGTAACCGCCGTCCACCACGATGCGCTGGACACCGTGCTTCCTGGCCATTTTCACCGCCGAAATGATCGCTTTAGCGTCATTCGTCCCGATGAACAGCGCTTTGGATCCGTCGAATAAGCCCTGCATTGCTTTCAGCTTCAGGTTGATGATGTCCGGATTGCCGATCCGACCGTAGGCGGCAGCATCGGTGAACAGCTGGTCCACCTCACTTACCGTCTTGTCGTAATTGGGATTGGGTCTGCTGTTGGTCTCACCCATCCACCAGCGGGGACTGAATTCCTTATTGGGCCAACCCATGTGGATGGCGTCATCCGTGTGGTAGGCGGCGTCTTCCCAGTTCCAGGCATCCAGTTGTACCACGGAGGAAGAACCGGAGATCACTCCGGATCTCGGCGCCGTCTGGGCCAGCAGAATACCGTTGAAACGGAAGGTCGGGATCAATTCGGAATCGGTATTGTACGCGACGATCGAGCGAACGTTTGGGTTGATATCTCCCTGTTCGGCAAAGTCGGCCGTAGCGCGTACGGAACTGACTTCCACCAGGCCCAGATCAGAAGAGGTGAGTACCAGTCCGGGATAAATGTGTTTGCCGCTGACGTCCATGACTTCGTAATTGCCCTGATCGGTCACGCTGGTGCCGGCGGGGCCGACAGCGGTGATCTTCCCGTCGGCAAAGGCAACGATCCCGTTTTCGATTACGTCACCGGTGCCGGTGTGGATGGTTGCACCCTGCAGCAAAATGGGTGTGTCCTGGGCCGGTGCGGGAACCACCCGGGTTTGAGCCGTCCCGTTCTTACCCAGGAACAGCGCAATGATGATCAAAAATGATATATGGAATTTTTTCATAGTTATTTCTTTCCAAAATTTAAGATTGGGAAATTAGGATAAAGGAAATTGGGACGTTTGTACATTCCATTCTCCGTACTAATTTCCTTCGTAAACGTGTACATCGTCACATTCCCAGTGGTGGCGGTACGTGGCCCGAGCCGGACGGGTGCTGCCACCTTTGGATTTGGCATCCCTCATTTTCTGTACCAGACGGGCCCGCTCTTCGCGGATCTCCTTTTTCATTTCCTGATCTTTCTCCATATCGTAGAAGACGGTGCCGTCTACGATGGTTTTTTCCGCCTGGGCGTAGATGGACAAGGGGTTGTCCGACCACAGCACCACATCCGCGTCTTTACCCACTTTGATACTGCCCATCCGATCGTCGAGGTGGAGCAGGGTAGCGGGGTTGATGGTTGCCATTTTGAAGGCTTCGTAGGGATCGAGATCCCCGTACTTGACCGCTTTGGCCGCTTCCTGGTTCAGACGGCGCATCAGAGAGGCATTATCCGAGTTAACGGCGGTAACCACGCCTTCGCGCATCATGATGGTCGAGTTGTAGGGGATGGCGTAACGCACCTCCCATTTGTAGGCCCACCAGTCGGAGAAGGTGGAGGCACCCACGCCGTGTTCCGCCATCTTGTCGGCTACTTTGTAACCTTCCAGGATGTGGGTGAAGGTATTGATGCGGAAGTCGAACTGCTCGGCAACCTTCATCAGCATGTTGATCTCCGATTGTACATATGAGTGGCAGGTAATGAAGCGCTCTTTATTCAGGATCTCCAGCATGGTTTCCATGGCCAGGTCCTTTCGTGGCTTTTCGGCTTTAGCTTTGGCGCTGGCCGAAAGCGCATTGTAGGTTTTCCATTTCTTTTCGTAGTCCCGGGCGCTCTGAAAAGCATCCACGTACACCTGCTCAACCCCCATCCGGGTCTGCGGGTAACGAATGGAGTTGTCGCTGCGGGAGCGTTTCACGTTCTCACCGAGCGCAAACTTGATGAATCCATCGGCATTGTCGATCTTCATCGATTCGGGAGCATGGCCCCAGCGCAGTTTGATCAGGGCGGACTGTCCGCCGATCGGGTTGGCCGATCCGTGCAGGATCTGAATGGCCGTCACGCCACCGGACAAAGCCCGGTAGATCTCCTGATCTTCGGAATCAACTACGTCCCCGATGCGCACCATGGAGGAGTTGGTCGCCCGGTCGTTGATGGAGCTGGCACCGATGTGAGAGTGTTCGTCGATGATGCCCGGGCTCAGGTGTTTGCCGGTACCATCGATCACGCGGGCACCGCGGGCAGCCAGGTTTTTGCCGATCTGAGTGATCTTGCCGTTTTCCAGCAATACGTCGGTATTTTCGAGCATGCCGGCTTCTTCCATGGTCCAGACGGTAGCATTTTTGATCAGGATATTTTCCTGTTGGGGGACTTCCTTATTGCCGTAGGCCACAAAGGGATAAATGACCTCACCCAGTTCGGGAGCCTTATCGCTGCCGCCGCGACCACCGCGTTCGCCTTTGGCTTCCAGCGGGTCAGCGTAGTTGGCCGACCAGTCTACCCAGGCACCGTTGGACATTTGTCCAGTACCCGCCAGGGATTTGTCCTGGATCCAGCCGGAAAGCGAGATCATGCCGCCTTCCTTATCCTTGGGATCAGGATTAAAGCTCAGGCTCACCATTTCTTCGTCGAGTGAGAGATTGACCTTTACATCGGTGGTGTCGTTGACGACGATCTTAGCCTGCGGGCGACCGGGTTTGCCGGAAATTTCCAGGTCATAGCTGTCTCCGCCCAGAGCCAGAACGTACTGTCCGCTCAGATCGGGAGCTACCATATCGTTGAGCTTGTAAGGCTTACCCTGGATCCAGTTCTCGTAGATGGTGGCATCCTCGTCGAATACGTTGCCCGAGGTAATGATGAAGTTGGCCACCATGCCTTCTTTCAGGCTGCCCACCATATCGGCTACACCCATTAGTTTGGCGGGTACTTCGGTCAGGGCCTTCAAAGCGGCATCTTCGGACAGACCGTAATCGATCGCTTTTCTCAGATTACTCCAGAAATCAGATTTTTTGGAAAGGCCATCTACGGTCAGGGCAAAGTCGATGCCCGCTTTTTCCAGGTAGCTCAGGTTGGCCGGAGCGAGTTCCCAGTGCTTCATGTTTTCCAGACTGACCTTGTACGCATCGATGGGATCGTCCACATTGTAGGCATCCGGGAAGTTCAGGGGAACGATCAGGGAGGCTCCGGTGGCTTTTACCTCATCCAGGCGCTGGTAGCTGTCGCCACCGGAACGCATGATGTATTGTACCCCGAATTCATCTCCGAGTTTGTCCGCCCGCAGAATGTTCACCCAGTTGTTGGCTTCAAAGATCTGCGGCATAGACTGGGTGTTGTTCCAGGCCTGAAGCGAGAGATCCGTAAAGGGTTGTACGGCGAAACTGCCGTACCATTCGGCATCCAGGTAAGTTTGTTTCAGAAGCGAAATATACCCCATGGCCGAAGAGGGATAATTCTGCCGGGAAGAACCCTTATTGAAGGAGTAGTGGGCGGCCGTTTTCGGGTCCAGTACGACCTGGTTGGGCGTATTGTCCGCCAGGGTAACCAGGGTAGAAGTACCCCGGGCCAGACCGTCGGAACGGAAACTCAGCACCGAACCGAAACCCAGATCGCGCCAGCCCTTGGCATCACGGTCGTTAACGGTGAAGACCTCCGCTGCGTTGAATTCGGACTTGATGGCCTCATTGCCATTGTAGGCACCGGCGGTATTGGATTGTATCTGCTCGGCACCACCGAATCCGCCACCGCGCGAGCGCTCGGCTTCGGGCATACCGTAATTCGTATACATGTCAATGAAGGAAGGGTAAATGAATTTTCCTCCAAGATCGACAGTCGTATAACCCTGAGGCACGCTCAGGCCCTTGCCGACCCCTTCGATCTTTCCGTTGCGGATGAGTAAGGTGGCTCCTTCTACTTTGGTATCGGAGCTGGTAAAAACGGTTGCATTGGTAAAAGCGTAGGCTTTTGACCGGACGTCCTGTACATCATTTACCGGAAATGTTTCCTGCGCCTGCAACAGGCCGGACATCCCCACTAAATAAAGCAGGAGTAGAGTGAGTTTTTTCATACTAGAAAATGTTAAGTGTTTAGAGCAACAAAAAATGAACTAAGAGCCTATCCAAAAACCATCCTTTGGTCTTAAAATAACCATTTATGGAACCTCATTTCGTCATTCCCTCCTTCCGTAGCGCTGCTACGAAACTCGAAAATGACTTCGTGAGCACCCAAATCTGGTCATTTTCGACAGCAAAAACGGTTTCTGGATAGGCTCTAAGAGCCAACCGGAACGGCGCAAGCCGACTAATTGGGGATCATAACAGATAAACCAGAAAAACTAAAAACGATACGTGTAAGGTTACCCTGCGATCAGGCAACCAGGCTTTCCTCTTTAAGGCATTCAAAAACCAGCTTGTAGAATTCGGGGTGGGACTGCCAGGTCTGACCGGTCACCAGTCTGCCGTCCTTGATGGCCTGGTGCTGGCCAATGAAAGTGCCTCCGCAGGATTCTACTTCAAACTTGACGTGTTCGTAACAGGTGATCTGCTTTCCGTCCACCAGGCCGGCCGTCACCAGCAACTGGATGCCGTGGCAGATGGCAAAGATAAATTTACCCGCTTCGGCAAATTCCTGGACGATCCGGATCAGACGCTTATCATTGCGCAGATATTCCGGAGCGCGACCACCGGGGATCATCACCGCGTGGTAGTCGGCGGTATCGACCTGGTCAAAACTAATATCCGATTCCACCAGGTAGCCCTGGCGTTCTACGTAGGTATCCCAACCCGGCTCAAAATCGTGGATCACCAGGTTCATGCGCTTCTTGCTGGGGGCGGCGATCACGGGCTGGTACCCGGATTCCCGGAAACGGTGGGAGGCGTACAGTACCTCGAAACTCTCTCCGGCGTCGCCGGTAATGATGAGTATTTTTTTACTTGGCATTGGTTTTCGTTTTATTAAATGTGTTGAAGTGTTGAGGTTGTAATGTGTTAATGTTGGTGGTCGGCTAGGGTTGATCTGAAAATTGTACTGACGTCCTTTCTGGTGCTGATGGATCAATGGTTTTACTCAATTGTTTTGCCGGATGCTAGGGATAGGAATACCTTCCAAATCAACCTTAAAACATTTCCACTTTAGCACGTTCACACTTTCTAAAGTCAACACCCTAACACCTCAAAACATCAACACATAATAACATTTCCACCTTAGCACTTTCACACCTTCTAACATCAAGTCAGAGAATCATAATACATCCGTTCCGACAGGTTCGCCCAATTGTTGGACTGTTGCTGAAACGTCTTGTATGATTCATACACCCGTTTGGTAAACGGATCCTGATCGGTCATTTCCTTAATAACTTGCTTCGTTTGATTACGCAATTCGCTGATGACATCCTCGGGGAAAGGGCGAATATCTACACCGGTTTCGATCATAGCGGCCAGCGTTGTTGCATTTCTCGCTTCCATGGTGGAAAGCACCCAGATATTCATCTGGGCCGCAGCGGTACGCAGGATGGCCTGCAGATCAGCGGGTAAGGCTTCGAATTTTTCCTTATTAAAGAGCAGTTCCAGAACCGTGCCCGGTTCGTGCCAGCCAGGATAGTAATAATATTTAGCAATTTCCTGGAAACCCATCAAATTGTCATGAAAAGGACAAAGCCATTCGGTGGCGTCGATCACGCCGCGTTCCAGGTTGGTATATAGTTCGCTGCCGGCCATCAGTACCGGCGAACCGCCGATCCGTTCGAATACTTTACCGCCCAGGCCAGGAATCCGCATTTTCAGGCCCTTGAGATCGGCCAGACTGTTGATCTCCCGGTTGAACCAGCCGCCCATTTGCACGCCGGTATTGCCGCCGGGCATGGGGAGCAGATTGTAGGGCGCGTACAGCTCTTCCCACAATTGCAGCCCACCGCCGGAGATCATCCAGGCGTTGGCCTGTTGGGCGTTCATTCCGAAAGGTACGGTGGAAAAGAACGGAGCGGACGGCAACTTTCCGGCCCAGTAATAGGCCGAGCCGCTGGCCATTTCCGCACCTCCGGTACGTACTGCGTCGAAAGCTTCCAGGGGAGGAACAAGCTCACCGCCGCCGTACACCTGGATGTGCAGGCGGCCACCGGACATCGCTTCCACCGAATCGGCAAACAACTGGCAGGCCTCCCCGATGATCGGAAAGTTCGGTGGCCAGGTGGTCACCATTTTCCAGTTGTGCCGCTGGCCGTCGATCGCGCCCACCTGTTGCCGGGACTGGGCGAAGTTCTTACCTAAAAAAGTACGCAGGAATACGGGCAGGCCGATAGTGCCGATGGCCAGACTCTTAAAGAAGGATTTCCGGTTGATTTTCATGGAGGAAATTTAAGAAAATTTGTTATTCCAAAGTTAGGGAAAGCCGGCCAAATAAAAAAAGCGGGACCAAAGGCCCCGCTCCTTAAAAACTCAAATCATTAATGTTATTCTAAAAACTCAACTCTAGTCGATATCGGTATTCGGTTTCCGGTGCACGGCACCGGACCCGCTTAAATGATCGTTGAGATCCCCTCGTTCACCTGATCATCCTTGATCATGAAGTCGGGTTCGGCGATCATATGAGCGATGGTGTCACCGATCTGCGTTGTTCCGTAAGTGATGCGTGGAGAAAGTTCGGGGGTACCGATACCTTTTTCCAGCAGGGTGGTTACTGCGGCGCGGATCACTTTAGCTTCTTCGAACAGCTCCAGACTATCCAACAGCATGGCTGCGGACAGAATAGCCGCCATGGGGTTGGCAATATCACTGCCGGCCGCCTGCGGGTACGAACCGTGGATCGGCTCGAACATAGAGGTGTGCAAACCGATGGAAGCGGAAGGCAGCAGGCCCATCGAGCCCGCAATCACACTCGCTTCGTCGGAAAGAATATCTCCGAACATATTGGAGGTAAGTACTACGTCAAACTGCTTGGGCCACTGGATCAGCTGCATAGCCGCGTTGTCCACAAACATGTAGTCCAGTTCGATATCCGGATAGCCGGTGCTCAGTTCCTGCACCACGTGGCGCCACAGCCGGGAGTTTTCCAGCACATTGGCTTTGTCTACCAGCGTTACCTTTTTGCGTCTTTGACGGGCGTGCTGGAAGGACAGATGGGTAATGCGTTCGATCTCTTCCCGCTTGTACAGGCAGGTATCGAATGCCGAGCTGTTGTCTTCGGCCCGTCCCTTTTCTCCGAAATAGATACCACCGGTCAGTTCGCGGAAGATAACGAGGTCCACATCCTTCACTTTGTTCTCCTTCAGCGGAGAAAGGTGGAGGAGGTTGGAATAAGTAGTTACCGGCCGGATATTGGCGTACAGTCCCAGTCCCTTACGCAGGGCCAGCAGGCCTTGCTCCGGACGTACCTTGGCGTTGGGATCATTGTCGTACTTGGGATCACCGATGGCGCCGAACAGTACCGCGTCGGCGTTCATACAGGCTTCCAGCGTCAGGTCGGGTAGGGGAGAGCCGGTCTTATCGATGGCGGTCGCACCTACATCCGCAAAACAGTATTCGAAATAATGATCGAAGCGGTCTCCGACGGCATCCAGGGCTTTGATGGCTTGCCAGGTAACTTCCGGTCCAATCCCGTCGCCGGGCAATACGGCTATCTTCTTTTTCATAATTGTTGGTGGTTATGCTCTTTGGGCTTCGTAAGCCTTAATCTCATCTTCTAAGCTCAGTAAATAATCGATATCGTCGTAGCCATTGATCAGGCACATTTTCTTGTAGGGATCGATCTCGAAAGAGGTCGACTGGCCGGTAGCTGCAATGGTGAAAGTCTGAGCTTCCAGGTCTACAACAAACTCAGCCTGGGGGGCGTTCTCTATGGCCGTAAAGATATCGTGCAGGAATGCTTCCGATACCTGTACCGGCAACAGGCCGTTATTCAGGGCGTTCCCGCGGAAAATATCCGCAAAGAAGCTGGATACCACTACCTTGAAGCCGTAGTCGTACAGCGCCCAGGCGGCGTGTTCGCGACTGGATCCGCAGCCGAAGTTCTTACCGGCTACCAGGATGGTCCCGCTGTAGGTCGGATTGTTCAGAATGAAATCCTCCTTGGGCGAGTCATCGGAATTGTAGCGCCAGTCGCGGAAGAGGTTGTCACCGAATCCATCGCGGGTGGTCGCTTTCAGAAAACGGGCGGGAATGATCTGATCCGTATCCACTTCTTCGATGGGGATCGGCACCGCCGTTGAATTTATCTTTTTGAACTTGTCCATGATATTTTTTGCTGGGGAGCGGGCGGGTAACCGTATCGACAGCTATCTGCCCCCTCCAATTTTTTAATTTAGTGCTTCCCGTACGTCAACGATACGGCCTTCGATGGCGGTAGCGGCCGCTACCAGCGGACTGGCCAGGATGGTGCGTGCACCCGGTCCCTGACGCCCTTCGAAGTTCCGGTTGGAAGTAGAGACACAGTATTTGCCTTTGGGCACTTTATCCTCGTTCATGCCCAGACAGGCCGAACAACCCGGCTCGCGGAAGTCAAATCCCGCTTCGCGGAAGATCTGATCCAGTCCCTCTTCCTGTACCTGGGCCATTACCTGCTGCGATCCCGGTACGATCATGGCGTTGACGTGTTCGGCTTTTTTCTTGCCGCGTACGTAGTCGGCCACCAGTCGCAGGTCTTCGATGCGGGAGTTGGTACAGCTGCCGATGAATACGTAGTCGATGGATTTACCCAGCAGTTGTTCGCCGGCTTTGAGGCCCATGTACTCCAGGGATTTGGCGAAAGTGGTCGGATTGTCCACGTCCTCCATTTTCGGGATATTACCGGTGATCTTAATACCCATACCCGGGTTGGTCCCGTAGGTGACCATGGGTTCGATGTCTTCGGCCGGGAAGTTGAACTCCTTGTCGAAAACGGCGTCCTCGTCGGTAAACAGCGTTTCCCAGTAGGCTTTTTTCTGATCGAACGCTTCGCCTTTAGGCGCAAATTTGCGTCCCTTCACGTATTCGAAGGTCTTTTCATCCGGTGCGATCAGACCGCCGCGGGCACCCATTTCGATGCTCATGTTGCAGATGGTCATCCGGCCTTCCATAGACAGTTCGCGGATAGCCGAGCCGGCGTATTCCACGAAGTACCCGGTTCCACCGCTGGCGGTCAGCTTGGAAATGATGTACAGGATGATATCTTTCGCCAGTACACCTTTGGACAATTTACCGTCCACGGTGATGCGCATCCGCTTCGGACGCTTTTGCAGCAGACACTGGGTAGCGAGTACCTGCTCTACCTGGCTGGTACCGATGCCGAAAGCGATGGTGCCGAAAGCGCCGTGCGTAGAGGTGTGACTATCGCCGCAAACGATGGTCATACCCGGCTGGGTGATACCCAGCTCCGGCCCGATCACGTGTACAATACCGTTGTGGTGGTGCCCCAGTCCGTAATAGTCTACGCCGAACTTTTCGCAGTTCTCGGCCAGTTTGTTGACCTGGAAGCGGGAGAGTTCTTCATTGATGGGCAGGTGTTGATTCTTGGTCGGTACGTTGTGGTCGGCGGTGGCTACGGTCTGTTGGGGCCGTGCTACCTGAATACCGCGCTTTTCCAGGCCCGCGAAAGCCTGCGGACTGGTTACCTCATGGATGAACTGCTGGTCGATATACAACACTTCGGTTCCACCCTCCACCTGGGCCACTACGTGGGCATCCCAGATCTTATCAAAAAGTGTCTTGCTCATGATTGTGATCAAATAATGAAATTGACAAAATAAATATATAGGTAGACGGTTGAAGGCCGACGGTTGAAGGTCGACGGTCAACGGTAAATTCTGGTGAAATTTGGTTAGTAAGGATTGGTATAAAAAGAAGCCGTACAAATATAATGACTATATCAATGACAATAAAAACGAAAGTATTACGAATACCGGATTTTTATCGCCATCGATACGGTCACTCTTACTAGTATGTTATACTGCTTAAAATTAGCCTTACGCAGTAGCACTACTCAATTTGGAGTTGATCAGTTTGCTCAGATCGTCATCCGAAACTTCTTTCTGGCGATCGGCGATCTCCAGAAATCCGGAATAGACTACATCGAGTTCTTCCTTGGTGAGGTTGTGCCCGATGTTTTTGGCGCGGTAGGCGATTGCCGCCCGACCGGAACGTGCCGTCAGTACGATCTTGGAATGATCTACTCCTACCTCTAACGGATCGATGATCTCGTAGGTTTCACGCTTTTTGATCACGCCGTCCTGGTGGATACCGGAAGAGTGGGCAAAAGCATTCGCGCCGACGATCGCTTTGTTCGGCTGTACTGGCATGCCCATACGCTCGGATACCAAACGACTGATCGGATTGAGCAGTGGAGTATTTATCTGATTCACCAAATTCAGGTGCTGGTGTTGTTTCATGATCATGACCACCTCTTCCAGGGAAGTGTTGCCGGCCCGCTCGCCGATACCGTTGATGGTACATTCGATCTGGCGGGCTCCGTTCTGAGCGCCGGCGATGGAGTTGGCGGTAGCCAGTCCCAGGTCGTTGTGGCAGTGGGTGGAAAGGATCGCCTTGTGGATGCCTTTCACGTTCTCCCGCAGGTAGCGGATCTTGGCGCCGTATTCTTCCGGCAGGCAGTACCCGGTCGTATCCGGAATGTTGAGCACGGTAGCTCCCGCCGCCACTACGGCCTCGATCACCCGGGCGAGGAACTCGTTGTCGGTGCGTCCGGCATCTTCCGCGTAGAATTCCACATCCTCTACAAAGCGCTTGGCGTGTTTGACCGCCATGACCGCCTTTTCAATGATCTTTTCGGGCGTGGTCTGTAGTTTGAATTTTATGTGGGATTCCGAGGTGCCGATCCCGGTATGGATCCGTGGGCGTTTAGCGTTCTTTACGGCGTCGGCAGCTACTTCAATATCTTTGGCAACGGCCCGGGACAGGCCGCACACTACCGGTTCGTTCACCGCTTTGGCAATCTCTACCACCGATCGGAAATCCCCCGGGCTGGATATCGGAAAACCAGCCTCGATTACATCTACTCCCAGTCGCTCTAGTTCTCTGGCTATTTCTACTTTCTGTTCGGTGTTCAGTTTGCAGCCCGGCACTTGTTCTCCGTCGCGCAGGGTCGTATCAAAAATGTAAATCCTATTGTCGGCCATGAATGGATTTTTTTAAAAAAGCTTATGTTTGTTTGCCACTTTGTGGAGTCACAAGTAAGTTAGTCGCAGGTCACAGGTCAGGTTTGGAGTGGACTTACGACTGAAGACTCACAACTTACGACTTTAGTATCTCAAATATATTCAGGACAGAGGGAGATCTAAAAACTAAAATTAGAATTACTCCAAAGTTTCAGCCGAATACAGTTTTTGCAAATGGCTGAACAACAGGGTTTTAAAAAATATAGAACTACAATGCCTAAACAGAAGACAGATGATCTCATCCAGTTGATAAGGTCGCTCACTCGCGCGGAAAAACGGCATTTTCGCCTCTTTGTGCGCCGCAACCAGTCTTCCGATGAGATCCTTTTCCTGCAGTTGTTTGATGTCATGGACCGGCATAAGGAATACGATGAAGCATTGATCCTACGCAAACTGCCCGCAATAAAGAAGAGTCAGTTATCCAATTTAAAGGCCCATTTATACAAGCAGCTGCTCACCAGTCTGCGCCTGTTGAACAAAAATTACAACGAGGATATTCAGATCCGGGAGACGATCGACTACGCCCGGGTGCTGTATAATAAAGGTCTGTACCGACAGAGCCTGGATATTCTGGATAAAGCCAAGGCGCGGGCCCTGAAGTTCAAGTTCAGCAGCCAGGCACTGGAGATCGTCGAGTTTGAAAAACTGATCGAAGGCCAGTACATTACCCGCAGCATTGAAGGCCGGGCCGAAGAACTGACGGAAAGCTCCATCCACCTCAACCGCGTCAACGAACAGACCCACTTGTTTTCCAATCTGGCGCTGCAACTCTACAGCCTGTATATAAAGGTGGGCTATGTCCGTAACGAAAAGGATCACTTTTTTGTCAAGGAGTTCTTCCAGTCGCATCTGCCCGCCGTGGGTTACGATGATCTGGAGTTTTGGGGAAAGGTCTACTTCTGCCAGTCTTACGTCTGGCTGTACCACATGACCCACGATTTTCGAATGAGTTACCGCTACGCCCAGAAGTGGGTCGATCTTTTCGACGACAACCAGGATATGATCACGCTGAACCTGCCTCTTTATTTAAAAGGTGTGCATAATCTGCTGGGATCACTTTTCAATGCCATGTACTACGATCGCTTCGTAGACGTGCTTTCCGAACTGGAAAGCCTGCCGGAGCGCTTCCCGGTCAAGCAGGAGAAGAACACGGAAGGCCTGTATCTGCTTTTCCGCTACGTCCACAGTATTGAAAGGCACTACCTGGAAGGTACTTTCACGGAGGGGCTGTCGCTGGTGCCGGAGATCATCGAACTGATCGAATCCGACGAGTACAACTGGGACCACCACCGCGAACTCATCTTTTATTACCGCATTGCCTGCCTCTACTTCGGCAGTGGTGACAACAGTAAGGCCATTGATTACCTGAACCTGATCATCAACCAGCGAAATCCGGATTACCGCGAAGACATTCAGGCTTTTGCCCGTATCCTTAACCTCATCGCTCACTTCGAACTGGGCAACGCCCAACTGGTGGAATACCAGGTCAAATCGGTCTATCGGTTCCTGGCCAAGAACAAGGACCTGCAGGAAGTCCAGCGCGAGATCTTCCGTTTTTTGCGCAAAACGCCCAAGATGCGGGCTTCCGAACTCCGCAAGGAATTCATCCGGCTAAAAGAAAAGCTCGTAAAACTGGAAAGCGATCCCTTCCAGCGTCGGCCCTTCCTGTACCTGGATATCATTTCCTGGTTGGAAAGTAAGATCGAAGACCGTAACGTTCAGGATATTATCCGCGAAAAATTTCTGCAGCGCCAGAAAGTGGCCCGCTAAAGTTAAATATCCCAAAATATCGGGCGGAAAGCGGATAGATTCATAAAAATGCCGTCCAATGGATATAAACAAAACCGCATACTGCATAAAGTATAAATTGCGCTGCGGGAGGGGATAAGTGGAGATAAATAAACAATATATGTTAAAAATGAGGGTTTAAAGGGGGTATTCGGCTTTTCAAAAGCATTTGAAAATTACAGTTATTATTTTTTACTATGTCACAAATTTGTGAGTATTTGTTTGTGCTGGCCTTATCCTTATCCTAAATTTGAACCATAAGCAATACTTCAGGATATCCGATATAGCGAAGTATTTTCCCTCAGACCGAATCACTCCTTACTAAATTACAACTAAAAAACACCGCACTATTCCATAATAATGCGGTAAAGCTTTGTAGCGCAAACTTAATGCGGTATTTTTATATACCATATTATCTGCAAGTTATAGACATCAATACAAAAAATAGGCGATCCAAAAAGCATACCATTGGTATTTAGAGCAACTCCCCACACGCAATTACCCAATTGTGCGCTCAATTGATTTTTAAAAGCAAGTAAACACAAAAGTCCGAAGACAGCGCTCTTGGGATGACGGTGGATTGTCTTATACCCGGACAAGCCCGTCTTCCCGAAGCCGGATACAAGAGAAAAGGTAAAACATGGATTCACTTAAAGAACTAGCAAGGATTATTCAAAATAACCGATTGGAGCAGGTTGATCTGCTCGGGTCGGAGGGTAAGGATGCCTCCAAGGTCAGCGAGTTTTACGAAGCGCTGCTGGACGGGCGGTTCGACGATGATGACGATGCGGCCGACTATTTTTTCGATGCGGATCGCAATCACTCCAGTTATCAGAAGCTGAAAAGCCGGACCAAAAGCACCCTGCTCAACCATGTCTTTTTTCTTAACGAGAACAATTCCGATTTTTCCAATCGCCAGCGGGCCTATTTCCGGTGCTACCGCTACTGGGCTGCTTCCAAGATCCTCTGGGGACTGTACGGCCGTCAGATCGGTTCGAACATCGCCGAGAAAGTACTGAAACAGGCCAAGTTCTTCGACTTTTCCGACATCGTAATGGATGTGGCGAAAAACCTGCGCATCACTTACGGTACCCGGGAAGGGAACCAGAAGCGGTTCGACGAATACAACCAACTCTATAAAAAATACCACCAGATCAATTATTACGAGGACCTGGCCGAAGAATACTACACCGAACTGAGTATGGGCCTGGTTAAGGAAAAAGGGATCGACCGGGAGCGGCACCTGAAAGCGAAGGCCTACTACGCCGAGCTGGAAGAGGTAATGCAAAAGTATGATGCCTACCGCCTGCACCTCAGTGGTAATCTGATCCGGATCATCGCCCACACCAGTGTGAATGATTACGAGAATACGATCCGGATCTGTGAAGAGGCGATCACCTTTTTCGAAAAGAAAAAATACGCGGCCCATTTACCGCTCCAGGTATTCTACTACCAGCTGATCGTGTGCCACACCCAGCTGAAACAGTACAATGCTGGAAAAAAAGCTGCGGAAAAGTGTCTGGACCTCCTGGAAGAAGGATCCTTCAACTGGTTCAAGTACCAGGAGCTGTATTTTATTCTCAGCACGCATACTCAGAACTATCAGCAGGCCTACCGGGTCTTCCTGAATACGGTAAATCACCGGCAGTACGATAAGCTGCCGGCCAATATGAAAGAGATCTGGAATATATTCGAGGCCTTCCTGCAGGCGCTCTATCACCTGGAGAAGGTGAAGGAGGAAGACGGGAACGACCACTTGAGTAAATTCCGTTACGGTCGCTTTATCAATGCCACTCCCCACCTCAACCGGGATAAACGCGGAATGAATATTCCGATCCTGGTGGCCCAGATCCTGACCCTGATCATTCACCGCAAATACACGCGGGCGATCGAGCGGATCGAAGCCATTGAGAAATACTGTAGTCGTTATCTGACCAAGGATGATACCTACCGCAGCAACTGCTTCATTAAGATGCTGTTGCAGATCCCGGCCAATAATTTTCACCGGGTTGCTGTGGAACGGAAAACGGCAAAATATCTGAAGAAATTACGATCAGTCCCCCTGGATATGGCCAAACAAACGCACGAAATCGAGATCATTCCCTACGAGGAACTCTGGACCATGGTGATCAGCTCGCTGGATACCAGTTTCCGTTCCGGGAAATCCCGTAAGGAAAGAAGTTTCGCCGGTCGAAAATCCAGGGCTGCTTCGAGTTAAAAATAACCAATCCTCTGAAACCCGTTTGAACCCCCTGATCTTCGCGATTTTCTCGTCTCCTTTACTAAATCTGAACCTGACACCCAAGTTTATTCTAAATCTATCCGGCAACGGAATGGAGTAGTGGTTTTATGCCGCTGCCAGACGGTTGTACGGTCTCGTTTTTGCCAAAGCGCGGAAGCAGTTATGTATATATTATTATTGAAATGTGAGATTTTTGACAGATCTCAGGATGTGATGATATTTTGCATAATTTTAAATCGAGTAAAGTGCTGTTAATCAGATTGTTGTAGAGTTGTAAATTCAAAACACAAGTCTGAATTACCTGGGTTTAACTCGTTTTTTGTCCTTGTTTCCGTTGTTATTTGGCAGTAATTTGTCAACACAAACTTTTAAATAATCTCATGTAAAATTTTTTAAAACGACAATTATCATGAAACAAATTTACACAAATGCCCCATCCGGTATTTCCCGGATCTCAACCAGAACTATGTCCGTAAACGGTCAATCAAAAGGCAAAAAGATCATCGTAGATATCATCGGCCCCAAAAAAGGCAAAAAATAAACCGGTCTTTTTACTTTAGTTCTGACCTAAGACAGGATCCCGAACTTCCCCCGTGGAGGTTCGGGATTTTCTTTTGGCATGAATGCTACCGCACCGGACTGCTGTCGAACTTCTGTACAGCGCCGGATTTTTTTAATAAAAACCAGCTTACTATCGGCTAAATTTCAATTTTGGGAGATTTTTGAAAATCGTAAATTATTGAAAAACAATTAGTTGATTGATTTAGTATTTAAAAGTGGTGGTGAAATAGATAGGGGTTGGATGTGTAATTTGTCCTAGATTATGAAGGAGAGGGCCCTTATCTTTGTAATGTACTTAATAAGAAAGAGAAAAAGTTCTACCCTTACTATTAAGATACTTTATGTGACCATGTTTTGATTAAGTGCAGACTACCGGGCGGGAGAGCCCGCGCCGGTAGTTCGGTTTTGCGGGAATCAATGGTCCGCCAGGTTTCGGAAATTAAGCTCCGTAACCGGTCAGTTTCGGCTCTGCAAGGAGGCGATAAAGAGACAGTTTTTACTGACTGTCAGCTGTTTGCCGATACTGATTACTGTTTTGAGTAAGATGGTTGTACCTAAATATGTTGGGCTGGGGCAAAAAATGTCCCAGCTTTTTTTCTTACTCACAATTATAGGCTAAACTTCGCATGAAACAAAAAAATAGCGCGGGAGAGTTGTTCTGTCTGATGAACAACCTCCCGTTTTTTTTTAATATGTCCTAAACAAAAGGGAGCATTTATTGTAAAAGCTTGATTTTTCTTTTATTTTTGCTACGTTGTTCCAGTTGAACAAACATTGTCCTCATCCTCAATCTACCCTTATCTTGATGCTGTAAGGCGCCATAACGGTGTTTTTATGCAGCCCTGATTCCGATTTATTTTAAGAAATGTGTGCTGTAAGCTATTGTGGATCACAGAGATATAAATTTTTCTAGCTAAGCAATAAGTTCATTCAGTTTATAACTGAAGACTATATATAAAAAGACGACGACCACCCTGTCGGGCAACCGGCAAGGTTTTTTAACATTTTTATACTACTAATTACTACAAATCAAATCATTATTCTCATGAAGCAATTCTCCTCTAAGGGGTTAGCTTTAGGTAGATATTGTATGTTTGTCTTACTGGCATTCGTATTTTATTTACCCACCTCGCAAGCCCAGAAAGTAGAAAAGCTCGAACAAGGCGCCAATGGTAAGGCCGAAACACCGCTGAATACGGTGGACTGGGTTACCGGTAACGTCAACGAGCAAAAAGCGCACTTTGCCGAGTGCATGACCATTCCCTATCATTTAGAACTTTTGGATCTGGTACCCGGAACGACCTACTGCGTCACTTTGGGTTACGATACTAAGCGGGGAGATCGGCACGCTATTGACTTCCTGACCTCATATCGGGCCGATGTAGTCAATGAGCATACCGATATTTTCGGCCATCCGCATAATCCGGATGTTATGCCCGAATTGATCGATCCGCTGATCAACACCAACCTGGAGGGATTGACCCTTACCGAGCAACAAATTGCTCTGCCGGCTCCCTCTTTCCCGATGGCTGGTGTAACTCCGGTCGATCCGAGTACGCACTATCAGAATGCAGTGGTCGGTGCCGGTGAAGATTACATTTCTCTCTGGAACGGTACTTTCGTCGGTATGCCTTGCATGCAAACGGAATCGGACCTGAATACCGATAATGCTTTTGCCGGAGTGAAAGTTTGCTTTCAGGTAGACGCGAATGAAAGCACCGTAGTATTAGCCTGGGGTGGTCATATCGCCGCTTCGGAAGTATGGGGAGAAGGTACTTCCGCTACCGATATTACGGGTAGCCCCTACCATATGTTCGTTGCTGCCTGTGGTAATGATGATTACCAGGGTAACGTCAACGGCCAGTGTACCATGGGTGAATTGACCGCTGCTACCGGCGACCTGGACGGTTGCGGTAATAAAGAAGTACAGCTGCAGGCAAGTGCCGTAGTTGCACCGGCCGAATGTTTCGTTACCGGTCCTAATCCGATCTGTGGCGATGATGAGGGTTTCTATACCGCCACCCTGCCTGCGGGCACCGGCACGATCGTTGCCGTAGACTGGGAAATCACCGAAATGGGTGGTGATGTTGCCAACTTTACTACCACCGGCAACAACAGCGCTTCGGATAACTCCGCACCATATACTATAGGTGTAACCGGTGTAAGCGGTGGCACTTTCACACTGACAGCCACGATCACCTACTGCCCCGACGGCTTGGTGTGTAACGGTATGGGCATGTTGGAGGAAGTGGTTTGCGTGCGCGAGGTGATGGTCACCGAGCCTCCGACCGTTTCCGTGGATGATGACTTCGAACTTTGTGTCGATGACGATCCGGCAAAACTAACCGGTTCTCCCACACCCCTAGGGAATGGTGATTTGGGTTGCTTTATGATGGATGCGTCAACCCCGGCTCCCGGTGCTTTGACCGATATCGGTATGGGTATGGCTACCTTCGACCCCGCAATTGCCGGCGTTGGTACCTATATTATTGCCTACCAATATACCACAGCTGATGGTTGTAGTGCAGAAGACTATGTGACGATCACAGTGAATCCACTGCCGGTAATCACCGGTCCTGCCGCTATTTGTGATAATGATGATGAAGCTGAATTCTCCGGTGACGGTGACGGCGGCTCTTTTAGCATAGATCCGCCTCTGGCCGGTTTCGTTGATAACGGAGACGATACCGCTACCCTGACTCCGGGTATCGATGACGAAGGATCTTACACTATTACTTATACGAATGAAAATGGTTGTGAAACTTCCATTCCTTTTACCATTTACGATTCTCCGGTAGTGAGCCTTACCGGTCCGGAAGAACTCTGCGAAGAAGATGATCCGGTATTATTTACCGGAAGCATTAATGGCGGCAGCGGCGTCGGTGGTACGTTCTCCATCAACCCGAATACCGGCGGCTTTGCGGATAACGGTAACGGTACGGCTACCCTCGATCCCAACCTGGCCGGCGACGGTGAATACACCATCACCTTCACCTATACGGATAATAACCAGTGTACCGATGACGACACGTTCGTCGTGACGGTCAATCCGACCCCCGAAGTGGCTATTAGTCAAACCGGAGTCCCCTGCGATGATGAAACCCTGACTTTTACCGGCATGGTCAACGGCGCGAATGCGACGGGTGGTACATTTACAATCAATCCGGCACCGGCCGGAACCTTTACGGATAATGGCGACGGCACGGCCAGTTTCACCAATGATCCGGTAAATGATGTTGGTGTCTTTACCATTACTTTTGCCTTTACGGATGCCAACGGCTGTTCCGCTGAAGTAGACCTGATGCTCGATCTGGAGCAGTGCTGCATGTTTTTCGCAACTTGTGCGCTGGATGACGCCGTGCAAATGGTGGAATACTGCGACTACGATGCGTTCCTGGCGGATAATCCGTTCCTGACCGACATTACTGACGTATTCTCTATGGTTACCGACCGCCCCTGCGGGGATTTGGTCATGGTGGCCGACGATGTTGTCGGTGGTACACTTTGCCCGGATGGAATTTCCGTTATTCGTCGTTACTTCCTCTTTGATGACCTGAACGAAAACGGTGAATTTGATCAGGGGGAAATGTTCGTACAGTGTAACCAACAATATCTGATCGAAGATAATACCGCACCGGAGATCACTTGCCCGGTGGGTATCCTAGGATTGCCCTGTGATTTCGTTCTTGATCCTCCCTACACCACCGTATCTGGTTTTATAGCGGCGGGCGGTACCGTATTTGAGGAATGCTCTGACGTGGCAGATATGACCATTGATGTCGAAGAGCAAATGACCGGAGATATCTGCAGTGGTCGCACACTGACCCGCATCTATACGATCACCGACGAATGTGGTAATGTTTCCGAAAGCTGTGAGCAGAACTTTAGCTGGCTGCCGCCGGCAGAAGCCACTGCTACTGCACCGGAATTTGATGACGAGATCAGCTGTGCCGAAGCGGTTGCATTCATTGCACCTAGTGTGGTATTCAGCAATGGCCAGACCGATGACTGTGAGATATCCGTAACCGTTCAGCCGACCGTTATACCTGACTTTAATCAATGTGACGGAGGAACCATAACGGTTTCCTACAGCTCTTCGGATCAATGTGGCCGGCCACTTGAGCTGGGGCCGTTTGTGATCGATGTATTACCGGCTCCTTTCCCGACCATCGGAGAACCGGACCTGCCGGCAAGCCTGAGCTGCGCTGACGCCTTTGCGTTTGACGAAGATGATGCCGGACTGGTACTGTATGATAACAATGAAGATGGCGTTTGTGAGATCAGTGGTTCACTGACTCCGACGATCGGACGCGATTTTGACAAGTGTGGCGGTACGATCTTTGTGGCTTACTCTGGAGTTATCTGTGGTAATGCCATCAATACCATCACTTACGAGATCGAGGTTGAGCCAGCAGCTGCTCCCGAATTCGAGTCTGAGCCGGGAGACATTACTGTTGATTGCATTGATGATGTAGTAACCAATGATCTGGCCTATGATAATGGTGAAGACGGCGAGTGCGAGATCAGCGGAACCGTAACTTCTACGCTCGAAGAGGTAGTGCCTTATGACGGTTGTAACGGTTCTTTCCGCGAAGTTTGGACCTACACGGATGAGTGTGGCCGGACCATTGAGGATTCTCGTCTCGTCACGATCAGCCGTGCGGTTTCCGTATTGGCAGAAACGGTAGAAGACGTAGTTTGCTCCAATGCTACCGAAGTCTTGATCTCCTACGCGGTTGCCGGTGAGCCCGGTATTCCCGACGAATATATGATCGATGCGGACGCAGCGGCCGAAGCTGCCGGATTTGCGGATGTAGACTGGACGGCCCTGCCGGGTTCTCCGCTGACCTACTCCATGTCCGGAGATACCGAACCGGGTATTTACAACTTCGTATTTAAAGTACGGGATTCTGACTGCCCTTCTTGTATAGCGGAAACTCCGTTCACTATCGAAGTAGTACCGCCGGATTACAATCTGGTCTGTGTTGGCCAGGTGAATGTCAATCTGCAGGATAACTGCCAGGCTACCCTGGACTGGGACGATGTACTGAATGGTACTTTCTTCTGCCTGGATGAGTCCGACTATGAGATCATCGTAGAAGATGGAGACACTTCCAACGGTGGAACCGTTGATGAGTGTGGCAAATACAAATACTCCGTAACCGGACCGGAAGGTGAGTCTATCTGCTGGGGCTATGTACTGGCCGAAGACAAGCAGGCTCCGGTACTGGAATACTGCCCGGAAGATGTATCCGGCTGGGATACTTATAACTACGGCTACCAGGAATTCATTTGCACGGATATCGATAAACTGTTGCTGGACGGCCCGGTAACTTACGTACTGGATGCGGACGGTAACCTGATCGAAGGTTCCATTTCTTCCAAGCACGCCAAGTGGCTGTTCAAGCACGTTTCCGGCTACGCTAAGTTCACCGACAACTGCGGTGACATCACCGTAACGGTAACGGATGAGGTGATTACCGGATATGACCCTAACTGCGATGACGTAGTGATCCGCCGGAAATTCACGGCTGTGGATTCCTGCAAAGAGCTGGCATCTCCGGATGTATGCTACCAGGATATCATCATCGGCAAGCCTTCTCTGGACGACGTTTACTGCCCGAAAGATGCTGAGCTGGACTGCGAAGACGACATCAAACTGGACGCTAAAGGTAACCCTCATCCCGATGAGACCGGCTATCCTTGGTTGTACCAGGCTTTTGACGTTGACTACGTAAAAGGTGAAGACGACTGGGCAGACTACGAGCACAAAGCTTACCTGAACCAGACTTTCTGCAACCTGGGTGCTTCTTACACCGACGGTGAGCGGATCGAAGTTTGTGAAGGAACTTACAAAATCGTTCGTACCTGGGAGATCCTCGACTGGTGTGTTGAGGGCTACGCCCGGGTTCGTGAGTGCAAGCAAACCATCAAAGTGGGCGACCTGTCCAAGCCGGTGGTAAGCTGCGAAGAAGTGGATTACGACAACGACGGTCACAAAGACCTGCGTACGTACTCTACCGGTCCTTACGACTGTACTGCTGCTTTTGCAGTACCGATGCCGGTGGTGGAAGACAACTGCTCCAGCTGGGAAGTACTGACTGAGATTGTTGGTTTCTCTACTGACGGTCCTGTTGTTGCTACCATCGCTCCTGGTGCATCTCGCTATGTATCCGGTATTCCTCTGGGTTGCCACTTCATCAAGTACACGGTTACTGATGCTTGCGGTAACAAAGAAGTGATCTTCTGCGCCTTCCAGGTAGAAGACCAGGTTGAGCCGATCGCAGTATGCGACGACGATCTGAACGTATCTATCGGTGGCCAGGGACTGGCTCGCGTATACGCTGACGACATCGACGAAGGAAGCTCTGACAATTGCGGACCGATCC